>NZ_CP146343.1:3127500-4395000 GCF_037055275.1 Pseudomonas sp. ML2-2023-3 | reverse complement strand
CGTTTGAGATTTGAGAGGGGCTGCTCCTAGTACGAGAGGACCGGAGTGGACGAACCTCTGGTGTTCCGGTTGTCACGCCAGTGGCATTGCCGGGTAGCTATGTTCGGGAAAGATAACCGCTGAAAGCATCTAAGCGGGAAACTTGCCTCAAGATGAGATCTCACTGGAACCTTGAGTTCCCTAAAGGGCCGTCGAAGACTACGACGTTGATAGGTTGGGTGTGTAAGCGCTGTGAGGCGTTGAGCTAACCAATACTAATTGCCCGTGAGGCTTGACCATATAACACCCAAGCAATTTGAGTCGAAGAGACCAGATTGCGGTGTGTGAAGACGATACAAACCGAAAGTTTGCGACTCACAAAACACCAGACTATTACATACCCATTCGCTGGAGCGTAAACCGAAAGGTGAACGACCTGGCTACCGAATTTCTTGACGACCATAGAGCATTGGAACCACCTGATCCCATCCCGAACTCAGAAGTGAAACGATGCATCGCCGATGGTAGTGTGGGGTTTCCCCATGTGAGAGTAGGTCATCGTCAAGATTAAATTCCAAACCCCCTGTCTGCTAACGCAGACAGGGGGTTTGTTTTTGGGCCGAGAAAAGTGGTGGTAAGTTTTAAACAGTGATCAGCACGCTTTTACCTTCTGTAAAAGCAAAAAAACCACCTTGAGAGGTGGTTTTTTTGGAGCGATTTATTCAATCACCGTAGTAGATGCAACCACTGGTGCAGGTTTCATGAATTCGTATCGCAGATAATTCTGGTAGCAAAGGCTTGAGCTGTTGCCAGATCCACTTTGCCAGCACTTCGCTCGTTGGATTTTCCAGACCCGGAATATCGTTCAGGTAGTTGTGATCAAGCAGCTCATAAAGTGGTTTGAAAATCGCTTTGATCTCTGAGAAATCGCGAATCCAGCCGGTGGCCGGATCGATATCACCGCTTAAATGGATTGCCACCTTGAATGAGTGACCATGCAAGCGGCCGCATTTGTGGCCTTCAGGCACGTAAGGCAAGCGATGCGCAGATTCGAAGGTAAACTCTTTGAAAATTTCCACAATATTTATAGCTCTTGAAAGGTGACTATCGCCTGAGCGATGAATACAGGGCGGCAGTTTAGCAGTTAACGCCCAGCGCAGGTGCATACCTCCCGCAATCCGGGGGGGGGGCAGTTGATTCAGCTTCAATTAAGCCAATACATTTATGCTCCATGTTTTTGATATCGCACAAATGACATTGAACGGAGGCCGCAGAGGCGAGTGATGACAGTGAACCTACGAGTTGGCGGATTTATCGTGTTGGTGTTCTCTGCGTTCTGTTCTTTGGCCATTGCGCGGGACCTGGGGCAGGACGAGGCGCTGCGTTTACGTGAGCAAGGCCTGATCCAGCCGCTAGAGCTACTGCTTCAAAAAGCCCTTGAGCGCCACCCGGGTGCAAAATTGCTGGAGGTAGAGCTGGAGGAGGATGACGACGTTTATGTTTACGAGGTCGAGTTGCTTACGACCAGTGGCGTTGTGCGCGAGATCAAACTGAACGCCAGTAATGGTCAATTGCTCAAAGACGAGGTAGATGATTAATGCGGTTGCTGCTGGTAGAAGATCACGTTCCATTGGCTGACGAACTGATGGCCGGGTTAACTCGCCTTGGCTATGCAGTTGATTGGCTGGCCGATGGGCGTGATGCTCTTTATCAAGGGCAGAGTGAACCCTATGACCTGATTATTCTTGATCTGGGTTTACCGGGGATGTCCGGCATTGATGTGCTCAAGCAGTGGCGTACACAAGGGCTGGCCACGCCTGTTCTGATTTTGACGGCGCGCAGCTCCTGGTCCGAGCGCATTGATGGCCTTAAAGCCGGTGCCGATGATTATGTAACCAAACCTTTTCATCCTGAAGAGCTGCAACTGCGGGTGCAGGCACTCTTGCGCCGCTCTCACGGTCAACCGAATCAGCCGTTATTGAAATCCGCAGGGCTGCAGTTGGATGAGGCGCGTCAATGCGTACTCAAAGATGGGGCCGAGGTGCAATTGACCGCTGCCGAGTTCCGTCTTCTGCGGTATTTCATGTTGCATCCGCAACAGATCCTCTCTAAAAGCCACTTGGCCGAGCATCTCTACGATGGTGAGACTGAACGTGATTCCAATGTTTTAGAGGTCCACGTGAACCATTTACGTCGCAAGCTCGGGCGTGAAGTGGTCGAAACCCGTCGTGGCCAAGGCTATATTTTCGGTGCTGTCGGCCAGTGAAGTCCATTCAGAGGCCTTTGAGCCTGGGGTTGGTCAGCGTTCTGCTGGTTGCAGGTCTGGTCGTAGGTCAAGTCAGTCTCTGGCTATTTGAAAGTGGCCTCCAGCGTTATCTGGAGTCAGGCCTGAAGAACGACAGTGAGAACCTGCTGATAGCTTTGAGCCGTGGCCCCCAAGGCTTGCAGTTGGATGAACGACGGTTGTCATCTGCTTATCAGCGGCCATTTTCTGGACACTATTTCAGTATCGAGTTCGGTGATACTCACTGGCGCTCGCGTTCGCTTTGGGACGCTCAACTACCGCGTCCCAGTGAGCCTGGGCTGAGCAGCGAGTTACAGCCCGGCCCAGAGGGGCAGATGCTGCTGGTCATGCGCAGTGATTACCAGCGCCTTGGCCTGGCGGTCTCCATCAGCGTTGCCCAGGACTACACACCCATACGTGAAAGTTTCAGGCAGGTTCAGCGGATCGGTCTGGGGGTGGGCGTCATGGCCCTGATTGTTATTTTGCTGTTGCAGCGTATTACCGTTCGCCGCGCTCTACGGCCATTGGAAACTGCACGTAAACAAATCGCTCAGTTGCAGTCAGGTCAGCGCTCGCAGCTTGATTCGCGGGTCCCCCTTGAGCTTGAACCCCTGGTCACGCAAATAAACCACTTGCTGGCCCATACCGAAGACAACCTCAAGCGCTCGCGCAATGCGTTGGGCAACCTGGGCCATGCACTTAAAACCCCATTGGCGGTATTGATCAGCCTGGCCAACGATCCGCGGCTTGCAGCTTATCCGCAGATACAAACTACATTGCGAGAGCAGTTGGACCAGATACAGCAGCGCATGAGCCGCGAGCTCAACCGTGCGCGTCTTGCGGGCGATGCCTTGCCGGGTGCGCAATTTGATGCTGATACGGAGTTGCCAGGGCTCCTGTCGACCCTTGGCATGATTCACGGCGAGCATCTGCAATTGACGCACAAGGTTGCGCCGGGGCTGCATTTGCCTTGGGATCGTGAAAACATGCTCGAATTGCTCGGTAATCTATTGGATAACGCCTGCAAATGGGCGGACGCCCAAGTCGAACTGAGTATTGGCCAGACCGTGGACGGGTTTGTGATTGAAGTCCAGGATGATGGGCCGGGCATTCCTGAGGCCGAACGTGATCAGGTGTTCAGTCGCGGTACGCGGCTTGACGAGCAAGCCAGTGGTCACGGTCTGGGCCTTGGAATCGTTCGGGACATCGTTGAAGCGTGGGGGGGAGTTATGCAGCTTGAGACAGCTGAGATGGGCGGCCTGATGGTTAGAATCAAGCTCCCAAGACGAACGAAAAAGGCGACGACGGCTTAAAACCGTCATCGCACGACGGATCAGACGCGAAATTGATCCATCAATTTTTGCTGCTGGTTGGCCAGTGAGTTCAGCGCCTGACTGACCCGGGCCGACTCATTGGCCTGTTCAGACAAAGACTCCGTTACATCCCGAATAGTGGAAACGTTGTTGTTGATTTCCTCTGCAACGGCACTCTGTTCTTCAGCCGCGCTGGCAATCTGCAAGTTCATGTCGGTAATCACGGTGACGGCATCACCGATTTGCTGCAAGGCCGTCACCGCCTGTCCTACCTGCTCCACACTGCCCTGAGCCTGGCGATGGCTGTTATTCATGGAACTCACTACTTCCTGAGTCCCGGCTTGCAGTTGTTCGATGACCTGCCGGGTTTCCTCAACGGATTCCTGAGTCCGGCGTGCCAGGTTGCGGACCTCGTCGGCCACCACGGCAAATCCGCGCCCGGCTTCGCCTGCCCGCGCCGCTTCAATGGCAGCATTCAAGGCGAGGAGGTTGGTCTGTTCGGCAATGGCGCGAATGACCTCCAGTACTGAACCGATTTTTTCACTATTGGCAGCCAGCCCTTCAACTTGCGTCATGGCCACGCTCATATCTGCAGCCAGATGGTCGATGCTGGTCGTGGTGCGGTCAATGATCGTCAGCCCTTGTCTGGTCGCCTGATCGGCATCACGAGCGGCCTGAGCCGCCTGTGCAGCGCTGCGTGCGACATCCTGCGCCGTTGCGCTCATTTCATGGGAGGCCGTGGCCGCCTGGTCGACCTGACGGTACTGCTGCTCCATACCAGCGCTGGTCTGGGTGGCAATGGCCGCCGACTGATCGGCGGTGCTGCGCGCGTCCTGTACCGAGCGTTTAACTTCGGCAATGGTCGGTTGCAGTTTGTCGAGGAAGCGGTTGAACCAGCTGGCGAGCTGTCCAAGTTCGTCTTTTTTGTCGTATGCCAAGCGCCGGGTCAGGTCGCCTTCTCCGCTCGCAATGTCTTCAAGCATGTTGGCCACGCCAAGGATCGGACGTGTGACGCTACGGGCCAGCAACCACACCAGCAGAAGCCCGATGATGGCTGCCAGAGACCCCCACGCCAGCTCGGTCAAGGCTCCGGCCCTGTTGCGCTCGTCCAGTTCTGCTTGCAGGGCCTGTGCCGGTCCGACCAGGACAGCTTCAGGCACGTAGAGCAATACGCCCCAGGATTTGCTGCCCGGGATCGGCAGGAAGGGAGTCAGGACTTTCAGGCGTTGCTCGCTGCGAATGCTTTGTACCTGATCACCTTTGGCCATCATGCGGATCAATTCAGCGCCATCACTGGTGTCTACCTGATCGAGACGCTGGGCAAGTTTGCTGGCATCAGCACTGAAGCCGGCGAGTATCCCGGCCGAGCTGATAATGCCAACGCGGGTTTCGCCGTCGTACAGTTTTTGGCTGGCTTGCAGGCTAATGGCTTGCAAGCTGTTGAGATTGATATCAACCGACAGTGAAGCAATGACTTTTCCGTCAACAATCAGGGGGAAAACGATGCTGGTCAGTAATACGTTTTGCCCGTCGATCTCATAGAAATAGGGCTCGATGATGCACGGTTTGCGCGTAGTGCGCGGGCAGGTGAACCATGTGTTGTTGGCCTGGCCGCTGGGCCCGGTGCTGGTATCGACCATGTCTGATTCGGGCAGCGCCATCGAGCTCAGCTTGCCCGGTGTCGGTTGCGACCAGTAAAGGGCAAAGCGTCCTTTGTCATTGCTGCCCAGTTCTTTTTGATGGTCGAACAGTGAGTCCTTGCCATCCAGCGCGTTGGCTTCAAATACCAGCGACAGCCCCAGCAAGTCCGGATTGGCCTGCAAGGCCGCTTTAACCTGGCGCGTCAGGTCTTCACGCAAGTCAAAGGCATCCAGAAAGCGCTTTTCAGATTGCTCACGCAAGAAAAGGACTTGTCGGGCGAATCCATTACCGTACTGGTAGGCATCCATAAACTGGCGACTGATTGCCAGTGCCTGGGCTTCACCTTGAGCCTCGATACGGGCTTGCGCAGACTCGTTCAGCATCCTTGAACTTGAGGCCTCTACCAGATCGGCAGTGTGATCCATGCGATAGAGAGAAAGTCCCACCAGCAGGGTGACTACGCCGATCAGGCTGAGTCCGGCGAGGAGGGTGATTTTCCATTGGATGGAAAGCTGTCTGAGCGACATGGATGCATCCTAAAAAGAGGCTTTCACTGTTAGCGGCCGCGGGATGTTTTTCTTTACGCAAAAACCTGACTTATTAGCGTTTTACCCGGTCTTGAAAACAGCGATTTAGCCCTTTAAATACTAGGGTTAAGGCCTGTCGGGATGGATTGGCCGGATGCCTTTGGCCTGCGCTTTGACAAGGCGCTGGAGGTGCTGCAAAGTGTGCGCCCCCAAAAAGGTCCACCCTTCCAGATCCGGCGATTGGAACAGTCGTCTTTTGCCCGAAATTTTCCGCTTTACGGTGTTTTATCGTGGTGCGCGCTATGAGGTTGTAATAATGAATGCAGTAATTGCCGCGGTCGGCATCATGCTGGTGCTCAGTTTGTCCCGTGTGCACGTGGTCATCGCACTGATTGTGGGTGCCGTTGTTGGCGGTCTCGTAGGCGGGCTGGGTATCGAGGCAACACTCAATGCTTTCAATGGCGGGTTGGGCGGTGGTGCTCAGGTGGCGTTGTCCTATGCCATGCTGGGTGCTTTTGCAGTGGCGATAGCCAAGTCGGGCATGGCCCATGCCCTGGCAGACAAAGCGCTGATGATGGTCAACAGGCAGCATGCGGCCGGTGGCAATCGCGTCAAATGGCTGTTGATTGGCTTGCTGCTGGTAGTGGCTGTTTCTTCCCAGAATATTCTGCCGATCCATATCGCGTTCATTCCTTTGCTGGTTCCGCCCCTGTTGTATGTACTGACCAAGCTGAACATTGACCGCCGATTGATTGCCTGTGTCATGACCTTTGGCTTGATCACGCCGTACATGTTCTTGCCGGTGGGGTTTGGCAATATCTTTCTCAATCAGATTTTGCTCGCCAACGTCAGCAAAAGTGGCGTTGATATCAGCGGGGTCAATGTCACCCATGCGATGGCAATCCCGGCTTTAGGGATGTTGTTTGGGTTGTTGGTGGCGGTTTTCATCAGTTACCGCAAAAAACGCGAATATGACCTGGCCAAAATCGAACAGGTTGAACAGGTTGCCGTCAGCTATAACCCGCGCACCTTGCTGGTGGCAGGTGCGGCCATTGCGGCGGCGTTTATCATTCAGCTGTGGCTGGGCTCCATGATTATTGGCGCGCTGGCGGGTTTTCTGATTTTTTCGGCTTCGGGGATCGTGCGTTGGCGCGAGACGGATGATTTGTTTACCGAAGGCATGAAGATGATGGCCATGATTGGCTTCATCATGATCGCAGCCTCGGGTTTTGCCGAAGTCCTGAAAGCCACCGGCGAGGTCAAATCACTGGTTGAAGCTTCTGCCGGCTGGATCAATAACAGCAAGGGCGTGGGTGCTCTGCTGATGTTGCTGGTTGGATTGCTGGTCACAATGGGTATCGGTTCGTCATTTTCCACTGTGCCGATCCTGGCGGCTATTTTTGTGCCGCTGTGCGTTCAGCTGGGTTTCAGTCCAATGGCCATTGTTTGCATCGTCGGCACAGCGGGCGCCTTGGGCGATGCAGGTTCTCCGGCATCGGACTCCACCCTTGGGCCCACTTCCGGCTTGAATATTGACGGCCAGCATCACCATATCTGGGACACCGTAGTGCCTACTTTCCTGCATTACAATTTGCCGCTGCTGGCCTTTGGCTGGGTGGCGGCAATGGTTTTGTAAGGCCTCTGCGGGCCGGGCTTCAAGGCAGTTCGATGCGGCCGGTTTCACCGGGTACTGTCGGCCAATGCCCTGTGGCCCAGCGGGTTCTAGCCTGTTCGATGAGGGCTGGATCGCTGGCGACGAAGTTCCAGTTCATGCGGCGCGGACCATCGAGGGCCGCTCCGCCGATCAACACCATATGGCTGTCACTCATCGCGCACAGGGTCATGGCTTCTCCGGCAGGCAGTAGCACCAGGCAGCGTGGCTCGATGGTCTGGCCCTCCAGCTGCACTTCACCTTCCAGCACGTACAGCGCACGCTCCGGGTGTTCCGCCGGAACAAGCAGCGTTGTGGCCGTTTGCATCTGCACTTCGGCGTACAGGGTCGGTGAGAGCACCGGCACCGGCGAGCTCAAGCAAAACCCGGTGCCTGCAATCAGGCGAATCATTACTCCCAGGGTCTCACTGACGGGCAAGCTATTGGCATCATGATGGCTGTAGTGGCTTGCGCCTTGTTCGTGTTCCCTGGGAGAAGCCAGCCACACTTGCAGCCCATGCAGGCTTGAGCCTTGCGCCAGTATTGAGGCGGGTGTTCGTTCAACGTGAGCAATGGCCGCGCCCGCGGTCATCCAGCTGACTTCGCCGGGGCCAACCTGCTGGTCGGAGCCCAGGCTGTCCTTATGCTGCAGTTGGCCTTCAAACAGATAGGTCAAAGTGGACAGGCCGATGTGCGGATGCTGTCGGATATTCATCCCGTGGCCGGGTGGATAGTGGGTAGGCAGCATGTGGTCGAAGAATACAAAAGGCCCGACGCTGCGGCACTTGGCCGAGGGCAGAGGGCGCAAGATCGGTTGGCCTTCGACATCTTCGGCCTGTGGCCGAATTATGGTCAATGTGTGCATTTGAAGGTGCCAGCGGGGGAGAAGCGTTGAGCATAACCCAACGCTTCCCGGGCCTGCAGGTAGAACCTGTGCGTTACTGGCTGAAAGCACCTTCAGATAGATGGGTCTCGATGGTGATCTCGGCGGTAGTCATCAATTTATGCACCGGGCACTTGTCGGCCACGTTGTGCAACTCATCGCGCTGGGCATCGGTCAACACGCCTTTTAGCGTCAGTTTGACGTGCAGGGCGTATTTCCCTTTCTGTTCTTCGCTGGCGTCGTGTTTGACTTCGACCGTGACCCCGGTCAGCGGGATCTCCTTTTTTTGCGCATAGAGCTTGAGTGTCAGCGCCTTGCACGCACCGAGGGCGGCATCGAAGTAATCATGGGGAGAGGGAGCAGAACCGTCGCCGCCCAGGGACGTGGGCAAATCGGTGAAGACTTCGTGATCGTCGATTTTGATGCTGTGACGAAAACCCTCGTGGGATACGGTATTAACGGTAACAGTCATGGCAAACCTCGTAGTGGCAGAGATAACGGTCCTGATCTTTATAGAGCATCCCGGGAGCCATGCGTTCCATCATGCAAAAAAATGCCCCGGACTGGAAAACCAGCCGGGGCATTTTTATTTCGCGAGGGGAGGGCTTATTTGCCAGCCCAGCGCTTCAGTACCAGAGTGGCGTTTGTGCCACCGAAGCCGAAGCTGTTGCTCATCACATTGTTCAACGTGACGTTCTCGCGGGTCTTGGTCAGGATCGGCATGTCAGCGACAGTCGGGTCCAGTTCCTCGATGTTTGCAGAGCCGGCGATGAAGTTGCCTTCCATCATCAGCAAGCAGTAGATCGCTTCGTGAACGCCTGCGGCGCCCAGTGAGTGACCCGACAGGCTTTTGGTCGAGCTGATGGCCGGAGCCTTGTCGCCGAATACCGCGCGAACACCTTCCATTTCCTTGACGTCGCCTACCGGAGTAGAAGTGCCGTGGGTGTTGAGGTAGTCGATCGGGCCGTCAACGGTAGACATGGCCATCTGCATGCAGCGGATGGCGCCTTCGCCGCTTGGGGCAACCATGTCGTAGCCGTCGGATGTCGCGCCGTAGCCGACGATTTCGGCGTAGATCTTGGCACCACGCGCCAGGGCGTGTTCCAGTTCTTCAACAACAACCATGCCACCACCACCGGCGATGACGAAGCCATCACGGTTTTTGTCGTAGGCACGGGACGCTTTTTCAGGCGTGTCGTTGTATTGAGTGGACAGCGCGCCCATGGCGTCGAACAGGAACGATTGGCTCCAGTGTTCTTCTTCGCCACCGCCCGCGAAAACGATGTCCTGCTTGCCCAGCTGGATCTGCTCAACCGCAGTACCGATGCAATGAGCACTGGTGGCGCAGGCAGAGGAGATCGAGTAGTTCACGCCCTTGATCTTGAAGGGAGTGGCCAGGCAGGCAGAAACGGTGCTGCCCATGGTCCGCGTAACGCGGTACGGGCCAACGCGCTTGACGCCTTTTTCGCGCAGGATGTCCAGCGCCTCCATCTGGTTCAGGGTCGACGCGCCACCCGAGCCGGCGATAAGGCCGGTACGCGGGTTGGAGACTTGCTCCTCGGTCAGGCCCGAATCAGTGATGGCGTCTTTCATGGCCAGGTAGGCGTAAGCCGCTGCGTGGCCGACGAAGCGATAGATCTTGCGATCGATCAGCTCTTCGAGAGGCAGGTCAATGGAGCCGGAAACCTGGCTACGCAGACCCATTTCGGCATATTCCGGGTTGAATCGGATGCCAGGGCGACTTGCACGCAGGTTAGCGGAGACGGTCTCTTTGTCATTGCCCAGGCACGAAACGATGCCCAGACCAGTGATAACGACGCGGCGCATGCGGATAACCCTTAAAAGTTGTCAGTGGAAGTAAATACGCCGACCCGAAGGCCTTCGGCAGTATAAATCTCGCGACCGTCGACAGTGACCGAACCATCGGCAATGGCCAGGTTCAGCTTGCCCTTGAGGACGCGCTTGATTTGAATGTTATAGGTGACTTTCTTGGCGGTCGGCAAGACCTGGCCGAAGAACTTCACTTCGCCCGAACCCAGGGCACGCCCGCGGCCCGGCAGACCTTGCCAGCCCAGATAGAAGCCGACCAACTGCCACATGGCGTCGAGCCCCAGGCAACCTGGCATCACCGGATCGCCTTCGAAATGGCAGGCGAAAAACCACAGGTCCGGGGTGATATCCAGCTCGGCGACCAATTCACCTTTGCCGTACTTGCCACCCTCTTCGCTGATATGGGTGATGCGATCCACCATCAGCATGTTAGGGGCGGGCAGTTGCGCGTTACCTGGGCCGAATAGCTCGCCGCGGCTACAGCGCAGCAAATCTTCCCGAGTAAAGGCGTTTTGTTTGGTCATGCGAGCTCCTCAATAATCCCATGCGGCAGGGTGGGGCAAATCTTCCCGACCAACTGAAACATACGAGTTCCAGTTCGCCAGCCTACACATAGACTATTGCGTTGTAGTGAAAGTCACAGCGCAAAGGGCAAGAATGTACACTTGTGCACTGAAAATTTAAATCGGGCCGGTTCAGTGGCCCATTCGGGTGCCTAAGACTGCCGCACTTTTGTGTTTAACGCCAGTCGCAGGTGGCCTTTTAGCCATAAGTTACTGGACCCAGCGCAGCAGAATTTGCTCCAGATCAGCTCGTTTGAACGGCTTGGCAAGGTAATCGTTCATTCCGGCCTGCAGGCAGGTTTCCCGATCACCCTGCAAGGCATTGGCGGTCAGGGCAATGATGGGCAGGGTCATGCACCCGGGCAGTTGGCGGATTTGCCGGGTAGCTTCGTAGCCATTGATGATCGGCAGGCGACAGTCCATCAGGATCGCGGCAAAGCGCTCGGTGTTGGCGAAATGAATGGCCTGCGCGCCATCACTGACCATGCTCACTTCGTATCCCAGGCTGCTCAGCATGGCTTCAATGACGGTCTGATTGACCTGGTTATCTTCCACCAGCAAGATTTTACGCCCGGGCGCACACGTCGCTTCCGGCTCAAGTTCAGGCCTTTGGCTGTGTTCTACAGGCTGGTGCAACTCCAGCGGGATTTCCAGGGTGAACACTGAGCCGCGGGTCTCTTCACTGGTGGCGTGCAGCGTGCCACCCATGCGTTCAGCCAACGTGCGGGCGATGGGCAGGCCCAGCCCTGTGCCACCATAGCGCCGCGAAATCGAGCTGTCGGCCTGCTGGAAAGCGGTGAACATGGAGTCCAGTTTTTCGCTGTTGATGCCAATACCGCTGTCGCGTACGACACAGGTAAACCAGATCAATTCGTGATCCAGACGCTGCCAAAGCGGTTCGATACTGATCTGCCCGTGTTCGGTAAATTTCAGCGCATTGCCGATGAGGTTGACCAGGATTTGCCTGATCCGCGTCGGATCCCCCAGTACGTGCAAATCCTGCAAGCCTTCTGAGAGGGTCAGCTGCAAGTGCAGGCCGCGCTGTGCGGCGCTGTGCTGGAAAGCCTGAGCGCAATTGCTGACCAGTTCTGCGAGGTTGAAGGGGATGCGCTCCAGTTCAAGCGCTGACCGTTCGATTCGTGAGAAGTCGAGGATGTCGTTAATGACCTTGAGCAAGTGCTCGGTGGACTCAGACGCCAGGGCGGCATATTCAGCCTGTTCCTCTGTCATCTGCGTGGTTTCCAGCAGTTGCAGCATTCCCAGTACGCCATTCATCGGCGTGCGAAGCTCGTGGCTCATCATGGCCAAAAAGTCGGTTTTGGCCCGGTTGGCCCGTTCGGCTTCTTCGCGGGTCTGAATCAGCTGAGCAATGGCGGCATGTTGCTCTCGGCTGGCTTGCTCAAGCCCATCGGCCAGATTGTTGATGTGCTGGGCCAGACTGCCCAGTTCGCCATCGTCGACGACTGGCAAGGGCGTGGAGTAGTCGCCCTGCTGGATGGCCTTGACCGCTTTGCTCATGTCACTGATGGGCTTGGACAGGTTGGACGCCAGGCGCCTGGCCAACAGGTAGGTGAAGCCCAGGGCAAACAAGGCAAGGATCACGGCCTTGAGCAGGATTTCTTGTTGACGGGTGCTGAACGCCTCCCCGGACATGCCAACCAGCACCCGGCCCAGATAGTCTTCTACCGGTGCTGGTGTCTGGTTATGACTGAGCAAAAAATATTCGCCCGAAGGGCTCTTCTGTAATCGCACTGACGCCTGGAACACTTCTACCTGCGAGCCTTGATCAGCGCCGGGCGGGGAGTGCTCTGCCTGTGCCAGCACCTCGTTTGTACGGTTCTGTACCTGCACAAACTGTACGTGGGGGATGTTCAACGAAGCGTTGATCAGGGTTTCCAGAACGTGGGTGTTCCCCGTCATGAGCCCGTACTCGGTGGCAGGCGCCAATTGGTTGGCGATCAACTGGCCTGTGTGCTTGAGCTCCTGGCGCAAATCCTGGATTCGTACGAACGTAAAAAAACTGATCAACAACAAGGTCAATAACAACGCCGGGCCCAGGCTCATCATCTGCGTGCGGGTGTGAATATCCCACCGACTGCGAGCCATCATGGCAGGGTGTCTCCGACAGTCACCTTGCAGCCAGCAAATACCTCTCCCATATACGTTGTCGTCCTTGACCTGCAGTCGTTCATGTTGAAGTGCAGCAAAGCTGCCTCTTGAAGGTGAGTACCTGAGCGGCATGTTAACCGAGGTCTTGCACTTTTTCAGTCAAAGCCATCTATATGCTATGGGGCTGGTCGCGGGGCATGTGCTCCGTATAATGCCGCCATTGCCACGCTAGATGGAAAACGGGATTGCATATGACTGAACAGCACGCTATTGCGGTCTTGGGAGGCGGAAGCTTTGGCACCGCCGTGGGCAACTTGCTGGCAGAAAACGGTCATCGTGTGTATCAGTGGATGCGCGATCCGGAGCAGGCCGAGGCCATTCGCCTGAATCGCGAAAACCCGCGTTACCTCAAGGGCATCAAGATCCATCCCGGGGTGGAGCCGGTTACTGATCTCAAGGCGACGCTCGATGCCTGCGAGCTGTGTTTTGTGGCCTTGCCGTCCAGCGCCTTGCGCAGTGTGCTGGCCGAACACGCAGAGCGTTTGAGCGGAAAAATGCTGGTCAGCCTGACCAAGGGCATTGAAGCGCACAGTTTCAAACTGATGAGCGAGATCCTTGAAGAAATCGCCCCGCAGGCACGTATCGGCGTTCTGTCCGGGCCCAATCTTGCCCGTGAAGTTGCCGAGCATGCGTTGACTGCCACCGTGGTCGCCAGTGCCGATGAAGACCTGTGCAACCGCGTGCAGGCGGCATTGCATGGCCGAACATTTCGCGTCTATGCCAGTGCCGACCGTTTTGGGGTGGAGTTGGGCGGGGCGTTGAAAAACGTTTACGCAATCATCGCCGGCATGGCCGTGGCGCTGGGTATGGGGGAGAACACCAAGAGCATGCTGATTACCCGTGCCTTGGCCGAGATGACCCGATTTGCCGTTAGCCAGGGTGCCAATCCCATGACTTTCCTCGGCTTGGCGGGTGTAGGCGATTTGATCGTCACCTGCTCATCCCCCAAGAGCCGCAATTATCAGGTCGGGTTTGCCCTGGGTCAGGGCCTCAGCCTGGAAGATGCCGTCACTCGACTGGGCGAAGTGGCCGAAGGGGTGAATACCCTCAAGGTGCTCAAGGTCAAGGCACAGGAACTGAACGTCTACATGCCCTTGGTTGCTGGCCTGCACGCGATTCTGTTCGAGGGTTACACCCTGGATCAGGTCATCGGGCAGTTGATGCGCGGCGAACCCAAGACGGATGTCGATTTTATCTCCACCAGCGGTTTCAACTAAGCACCAAGGGAGCAGCACATGAACGACACTAAAAACGCACCCAAATACGAGTCACTCGTTTTGCGCGTGCTCTGGATGCTGGTTTTTTTGCTGGTCTGGCAAGTCGCGCAACTGGTGCTTGGCGGGCTGGTGCTGGTGCAGCTGATTTACCGTCTGATCTACGGCGCACCCAACGGCGGCCTGATGAATTTTGGCGACAGCCTGAGCCTTTATCTTGCGCAGATTGGTCGGTTTGGCAGCTTTCACACCGAGCAAAAACCTTGGCCTTTTGCCGATTGGCCAGCCCCTCGTGCCCCGGAAGGTGAAGCACCTTACGCGCAGGCCGCCAAGGGCGAAGAGACCAAGCCATGAAGATCTGGATCTTGCGTCACGGCGAAGCCGAGCCTCACGCCCGGCGCGATGCCGAACGCGAACTCACGGCCCATGGTCGTGAACAGGTGCTGCACAGTGCAGCCTTGCTGATTGGCCAGCCACTGGACAGCATCCTGGTCAGCCCTTATGTGCGGGCGCAGCAAACCGCTGAGTTGGTGCGCAAGGCCCTTGGTTTTACCTGCGACCTCATCACCGTGCCGTGGCTGACACCCGAAAGTGAGCCCAAGTTTGCGGTCAGCAAGCTGCCGGACAGTGGCAATGTACTGCTGGTCAGTCATCAGCCATTTGTGGGCGACTTGATCAGCCTGTTGCTGCATGGTCATTTGCGTCAGCCCCAGCCGATGCAGACGGCCAGCCTGGTGGAGCTTGAGGGTGAATGGCCGCTGGCTGGCAGCATGACCTTGATCGGTGTTCATCACCCCTGATCATTGCAGCGGTTGCACATTTTGGTCGTAGTGAAAGATAGTTGGGGCGGATGAATGGCATTTTGGTGGCTGTGTTGAGCGTCAATCACGCCGCCGCCCCTACTCACTGACCAAGGAATGACTGCATGATTTCGTGGACGACTCCGCCTGACCTGGCGCGCCTTAATGAATTGCGCAAAAACACCATTTGCGACGTGCTGGACATCACCTTCGATGCCTTCGACGACGACTCCATCACTGCAAGCATGGTGGTCGATCACCGAACTCACCAACCTTTTGGCCTGTTGCATGGCGGCGCATCGGTGGTTCTGGCGGAAACCCTGGGTTCGATGGCCAGTTTTATGTGTATCGATACCCAGAAATTCTATTGCGTGGGCCTTGAGGTCAACGCCAATCACCTGCGTGGCGTGCGCAGCGGCCGGGTGAGCGCAGTCGCACGTCCGGTACACATGGGCCGCACAACCCACGTCTGGGACATCCGCCTGAGCGACGACAGCGGCAAACTCAGTTGCATTTCCCGCCTGACCATCGCCGTTGTACCCCTGGGTGAAAACCCGCCCGCGCGGTGATCAAACGGCCAGATAATGGCCGTATTGTCGTCACTCATGGCGCATACGGTCATTGATATGAAGAATTTTCCTACAGACAATAAGGCGTACTTCCTACATTTGGACGCCTTGTATGTCTCGGCAGATTTTTTTCGCCCATGCCAACGGCTTCCCTTCGGCCACGTATGGCAAGTTGTTCAGTGCCCTTGCGCCGGATTTCAGCGTGGTTCACCTGTCACAGCACGGGCATGACCCGCGTTATCCGGTGGACAACAATTGGCACAACCTCGTCGATGAACTGATTTACCACCTGCAACAACAAGCAGAACCCGTGCTGGGTGTGGGTCATTCTCTGGGCGGTATGCTGCACTTGCATGCCGCTATCCGTTGCCCGCATCTGTACAAGGGCGTGGTCATGCTGGATTCGCCCGTGCTGACGCGCACCGATCAGTGGGTGATTCGTGCGGCCAAGCGTTTTGGCCTGATCGATCGCCTGACCCCTGCCGGCCGCACTCTGGGGCGGCGCGAAGAGTTTGCCGACCGTGAGACGGCGCGAGCCTACTTTGCGGGCAAGTCACTGTTCCGCAGCTTTGACCCGGACTGCTTCGAGGCTTACCTGGAGCACGGGTTGCAACCTGTTGATGACCGCTTGCGGTTGAGCTTCGACCCGGCGACCGAAATCGATATCTATCGCAGCGTCCCTGACACCAGTCCCGGCAGGGCCTTTCAGTTGCAGGTCCCGCTGACGGTGGTGCGAGGGCGCGACAGTCGAGTGGTCATGAATCATCATGCCAAAGCCGTTTCGCGCATGCCCAATGGCGAGTCGCTAAGCGTACCGGGCGGACACATGTTTCCGCTGGAGCAACCGCAGGACACCGCCCGCCTGCTCAAACAGATTTTTGCCCGCTGGGAACTTCGTCATTCCGGCCTTTGAAGAGCACTTTGCATGAGTCCTGTGGTTGAAGAAATTCGTCTGAGCCTGCCGCATATCGAGTTGGCTGCGCACATTTTTGGCCCCGAGGATGGCGTGCCCGTGATTGCCCTGCACGGTTGGCTGGACAACGCCAATAGCTTCGCCCGACTGGCGCCAAAGCTTTCGGGCCTGCGCATCGTGGCGCTGGATCTTGCCGGGCATGGCCATTCGGATCATCGCCCGCGCGGGGCAGGGTATGGGTTGGCGGACTACGCCTTTGATGTGCTGTGTGTGGCCGAGCAATTAGGCTGGGAGCGATTTGCACTGCTGGGGCATTCGCTGGGGGCGATTGTCTCGGTGGTTTTCGCCGGATCGTTTCCGCAGCGCGTGACCCGACTGGCGCTGATTGATGGCATTGTGGCGCGCAGTGGCCCCGAAGGGGACGTGGCTGAGCGAATGGGTCAGGCGCTGCAGGCGCAACTCGGCCTGGAGCACAAGCGCAAGTCGGTGCACCCGACCCTCGATCGCGCCGTTGAAGCGCGGATGAAAGGCCTGGTCGCCGTCAGCCGGGAAGCTGCAGAGTTGCTGGCCCAGCGCGGTTTGATGCCGGTCCCCGGAGGTTATAGCTGGCGTAGCGACAGCCGCCTGACATTGCCCACACCATTGCGCATGAATGACGAACAGGCCATGTCCTTTATTCGGCGTGTGAGTTGCCCGGCGATGCTGGTGGTGGCCGAGCAGGGCATGCTGGCCAGCCATTCCGAGCTGCTGGATCGACTACCCTTCAACCTGGAACGGTTGCCGGGTGGCCATCATTTGCACCTGAATGACGAAGCGGGGGCGATCCTTGTTGCAGACTGTTTCAATCGGTTCTTCGCCGTTCCTTGACTTGCGGCTACCAACTGTCGAGGCTTGGCGGGTTGAAATGGGAGACGACCATGATAGATCTCTACACCGCTGCGACCCCGAAAGGCCATCCGGTCTCTATCGTGAGGATGCTGAGCCACACGCTAGCTCTCGGTGAAGTATGCCGATGAAAATACCCAATCGTTTTATCCTGGCCTTGAGCCTGAGTTGTCTGAGCCCGTTACTCTGGGCCAGCGATGTGCCCGGTAGCCAGGATTTGCCTGACGTACCGCGTCTCGCGGATGCACAAATTGTCGATTATTCCGTCAAGCCTGACATCGAACGCATTTACCCGATGGGCTCGATCCGCAAGATCAGCGGTCGCCTGCGTTTTGAGGGGCAGGTCAATACCCGTGGCCTGACCACGGCCATCACCTACGAGCTGCCTGCAGAGCACTCGGCCACTGAAGCCTTTACCGCTGCCCGTGAGGCGTTGCAGGAACAGGGCGCCGAACTGTTGTTCTGGTGCCAGGCCCGTGACTGTGGCGAAAGCAGCTTGTGGGCCAATGAGGTTTTCGGTAACTCCAAACTGGTCGGTTCCGATGAGCAGCAATCCTACTTGTTGTTACGTCGCGCAGCTCCCCAGCAGAACCAGCTGGTTGCCTTGTACGGGATCAATCGCGGCAGTCGCAAAGGCTACCTGCATGTGGAGCAACTTCAGGCGAGCGCCGATCTGGGTGAACTGTTGCCTACTTCGGCTACCTTGCAGCGCCAGTTGAAAAGCACGGGTGAGCTGGACTTTCCCAAGCTTGCAGGCGAGCCGGATGCACAGTGGCTGACATTAATCTCCAGGGCATTGAACCTTGATTCAACTTCCCGAGTCAGTTTGACCGGTGCCAAGGCTTCCGCCTGGCGCGATGCGTTGATCAACAACGATGTACGGGCTGCCCGAATGGAGCTTGGCGACAGCGATGCCAAAGGGCTGCGTATCGAGTTACTGCGCTAGACCCTTGTAAACGACGGCTACACTCTGGGTAGTCGTCGTCCTTCTTTGATTTCTGAATTTTCTGTGGAACACACATGCTCAATAACGATCGCCTGCTGGTGCAGATTCTGCTCCTGGTGTTGTTCGGTGCCAGCCTGTGGGTGATGGCGCCATTCTGGTCGGCCTTGTTCTGGGGCGCGGTGCTGGCGTTTGCCAGCTGGCCCCTGATGCGCCTGCTGACACGTTTGCTCGGAGGGCGCGAGTCGCTGGCTGCGGGCATCCTGACCCTGGGCTGGATGTTGTTGGTGGCCGCGCCGCTGGTGTGGCTGGGGCTTAACCTGGCAGACCATGTGCGCGATGCCACAACCTTCGTCAAGGATGTTCAGCTCGAAGGCTTGCCCGACGCTCCGAGCTGGCTGGGCGGTATTCCCATCGTGGGCGAGCGCCTGGTCGGCATCTGGAACACCATTGACGAGCAGGGCGCTGCGCTGCTCCTGGCAGTCAAACCTTACCTGGGGCAGGTGGGCAACTGGTTCCTGGCCCGAAGTGCACAGATTGGCGGCGGCATTCTTGAGCTGACGTTGAGCATTGTCTTTGTGTTCTTTTTCTACCGTGACGGGCCGCGGCTGGCGAGCTTCGTCCATGGTCTGCTTGAGCGACTGATTGGCGACCGTGCCGACTACTACCAGGAACTGGTGGCGGGCACCGTACAGCGTGTGGTCAATGGTGTGATTGGTACCGCTGCAGCCCAGGCGTTGCTGGCGCTGATCGGCTTCCTGATCGCGGGCGTCCCCGGCGCACTGGTGCTGGGGCTGGCAACGTTCCTGCTCAGCCTGATCCCGATGGGGCCGCCGCTGATCTGGGTTCCCGCCACAGCCTGGCTTGCCTGGAAAGGCGAGTACGGGATGGCGGTCTTCCTCGGTATCTGGGGCACCGTGATCATCAGTGGTGTCGACAACGTGCTCAAGCCTTACCTGATCAGTCGCGGCGGCAACCTGCCGCTGGTGATCGTACTGCTCGGTGTGTTTGGCGGGTTGATAGCCTTCGGCTTTATCGGCTTGTTTATCGGTCCGACCTTGCTTGCCATTGCCTACAGCCTGCTGGTGGACTGGAGCTCCAGCCAGCAGAACAAAGGCAAGGTCTAGCCGAACTTGGGTCCGGAACGGGTGTTGTTGCCCTTGGCCAGTCGGTCGTAAAGCACCACATTGACCGTGGCTGCGAGGTTCATGCAGCCAGTGGTCGGGATGTAAATCACGTCTTCGCACCATTCCAGCACGTCTTTGCCCAGTGAGCCGTCCTCGGGGCCGAAAATATAGATCGCCCGGTCCGGATGGGTGTATTCAGGCAAGGAACGTGCGCCCTCGACCATTTCTACCGCGACCGGAATGCAGCCCAGCGGGATGATCTTTTTCAGGTCGTCGATGCCGATCAGCGGGATGTCCTGATGGATTTTCTTGGTATCGGTGACAAAGTCGCGAGCACGTTCGTAACGCTTGCCGGTGTAAAACACCGAGGCAACGCTGTAGCAACCAGCCGCACGCATCACCGAGCCGACGTTTTCTGGCGATTTGGGGTTATACAAACCAATGCAGCTGTACCGTTTGTTTGCCACTTGCCCGAGCCCTTGCGAAAAAAAGACGCGAGTATACGGCATTGGTACGGGGTGGGCTGCTATCTGTAGTCGCTGCCCCAGGCTGCGAAGGGATCTGTGGGGACTCCAAGAAAACGGGTTGCTCCGCAACCCTTCGCAGCCTGCGGCAGCGACTACTTAAACAACGCTTTACTCGTCTTTCTTCATCAAACCGGCCAGTGCGGCGAACGGGTTGTGGGTGGCCTTGGCAATTTTCGGGCTGCTGGTGGAGCCTTCCGCAAAGTACTGCTGGTCGGTGTAGCGCGAGTGCTCGTTGTCATGGCAGTACAGGCACAGCAACTCCCAGTTGGAGCCGTCTTGCGGGTTATTGTCGTGGTTGTGGTCGCGGTGGTGAACGGTCAGCTCGCTCAAGCGCTTGCCGGCAAATTCACGGGTGCAACGGCCGCACACGTGGGGGTACATTTTCAGGGCCTTGTCGCGATAGCCCATTTCACGGTCACGCTGGGCATCAGCCAGAATGCGGTCCAGCTTGGCGGTGTGGGAGGGTGGATTCACCGAACTCATGGGTTCACCTTGTAAGACAAATGACGGTTATGTCGTTAAGTTTAGCTGTTGATCAGCCTTTGATTTTTTCTGCAATCCAGATGGTGTGTCGGGTGCCCTTGTTGCCGTGGGCAAACACCTGGACTTCTTCAGCCTTGAATCCGGCTTTGCGCAGCTTGTCCGAAAACTGTTTGTCGGCACTGGCAGACCATACCGCCAGGACGCCTTTTGGGCGCAAGGCCTTGGCGCAAGCACTCAGGCCACCCGCCGAATACAGCCAGCTATTGGCTTTTTGAGTCAGGCCTTCGGGGCCGTTGTCGACGTCGAGCATGATCGCATCAAACCCGTTGGGCTCGGCTTGCAGCACCTTGGCCACGTCTTCCATGCGGATCACGGTACGCGGGTCTTGCAGGGGGTTGCCCGATTTTTCGCCCAACGGTCCGCGATTCCACTCCACTACGCCTGGCACGAGTTCGGCGACCACCACTTCGGCAGTCTTGCCCAAATGCTTGAGTGCCGAAGCCAAAGTGAACCCCATGCCCAGACCGCCGATCAGTACCCGCGACTGCGGGCGGCCAGCGACTTTGCGGCAAGGGATCTCGGCCAGCGCGTCTTCGGAGCCGTGCATGCGCGTGTTCATCAGTTGGCCGCCGTCGCCGCCCTGAATCTTGATCACGAAGTCTTCGCCATACTCGAACAGGCACAAGGCGCCGCCGTTTTCGGGGATCGGAGTGGTGTCGAGCAAAACAAAACGTTTCATGGAAATCTCATTGAGGGGGGCAAAAACCTCAGGTTACGAGTAGCCTGAGGGCAGACAAGCCGGTCTGGCAACGGAGTGATTGATGAAACGCACTATTCTAACGGCCATTGCAGGGAGCGCGCTCTTGATAAGTGCAGTCCAGGCAACGGAATTGACGACTGTCCCGAGTGCCCCCGTGACCGCCGCGCCGGGTTCACCGGGCACTGCCACGCCAACCCCGTACCCGCAAGTCACCCCGCGCGCCGTGCCCAAGCCGGTTGCCGGGAGTGGCAGCCTGATCCCGCTGCCCCCGATTGATCTGCCGCAACCGCCCAAAGACCAGCCGCTGCCGGGGCTTGAACTCAAGGACGGGAAGGGTAAGGCACTGCAAGACTGACCGCTGACAAAAGCCTGTAGCCGCTGACGAGCGAAGCGGCTACAGGTGTGCTCAGCTAATCCCGAGCACCTTGAACACAAATGCGTATTCCAGTGCCACGTCGCGCAAACCCTGATAGCGACCGCTCATCCCGCCGTGTCCTGCTTCAAGTTCGGTCTTGAGCACAAGCAGATTGTCGTCAGTCTTGGTGGCGCGAAGCTTGGCCACCCACTTGGCCGCTTCCCAATACTGGACGCGGCTGTCGTTGTACCCGGCAATCACCAGCATCGCCGGATACGCTTGTGCCGTGATGTTTTCGTACGGTGCGTAGGCTTTGATCCGGTCGTATACCTCAGGCTCTTGCGGGTTGCCCCATTCGTCATACTCGGTGACGGTCAGCGGCAAGTCCGGGTCGAGCATGGTGTTGAGCACGTCCACAAATGGCACTTCGGCAATCGCCGCCTTGAACAGCTCGGGGCGTTGATTGAGCACTGCGCCAATCAGCAGGCCGCCCGCACTGCCACCACTGATGACCAACTGTTCGCTTCGGGTCAGGCCCTGATCGATCAGGTGTTCGGCACAGGCGATGAAGTCGCTGAACGTGTTGTGCTTGTGTTCCTGCTTGCCTGCGCGGTACCAGGCCTCACCCAGTTCGCCGCCCCCGCGCACGTGGGCAATGGCAAAGGCTACGCCGCGATCCAGCAGGCTCAGGCGGGCGTGGGAAAACCACGGGTCGAGACTCTCGCCGTAGGCGCCGTAGCCATACAGGTAGAGCGGCACAGGCTGGCCCACCACGTCGCGCTTGACCACCAGGCTGATCGGCACCTGGGTGCCGTCTGGAGCGGTGGCCCACAGGCGATGGCTTACATAATCATCGGCATTGAAGGGTCCCAGCACCGGTGTTTCCTTGAGTACGACTTGTTCGCCGGTATTGAGCGTCAGTTGCCGTACTTGCGCAGGGCGATTCAGCGCCTCATAGCGCAGGCGGATGTGTGCGCTATCAAATTCCAGGCTGTCCTGAACATACAAGCTGTAGGCGGCGTCCGGTAATTGCACGCGATACGACGGCAAACCGTTGGGGCGGACTTCGATGATCGGCAACCCACCTTCGCGCAGGCTCAGGCACAAGGCTTGGGCGTTCAGGCTCAAGCCTTCCAGCATTACGCTGTCGTGATGGGCGATCAGAAGCTGCCAGTCACAGCGTGTCGGCACCTCGCCAAAGGCGTAATACAGCGCAAAGTTGATCCCGTCCTGGTTGGTGCGGATAAACCACGCCCATTGCCCCTCGTGCAGGCCGTGATCGACGCTGTAGTCGTGCCCTTCAACCCGTGCCGCTAGGCAGCTAAAGGCCTGGTGCGGCTGATTGGCGTCCAGCACCCAGCTTTCACTGGTGGTTTTGCTGTTGAGCAGCAGAATCAGCTGGCGCTCGGAACTCGAACGATAGCAATGCAGGAAAAAGCGTCCGTCCGGCTCATGAAATACCTCGTGGGCGTCTGTCTCGCCCAAGGTATGACGCAATAGTTTGTGTGGGCGATGGGTGTCGTCCAGTTCGGCAAAAAACAGCGTCTGGCTGTCATTGGCCCACGTCATGCTGCCATCACACTCTTCAAACGGCAGCTCGGTGACTGCGCCGGTGCTCAGCTCTTTGACAAACAGGCGATAGACCTCTTCGCCGCTGGTGTCCAGGCTATAGGCAAGGCGCTGGTGATCCGGGCTGATGCTGAAGGCGCCCAGAGAAATAAAGCCGCCCGCGGCCAAGGCGTTCGGGTCCAGCAGCAAGTGCTCTGCGTTTTCGTCGACCTGCTGGCTGTCATCGGCCGGGCGCGGGCAGCGGTAATGGCGAGCATACTCATCACCGGCGTTGGTGCGCGTGTAATACAGATACGGCCCCCAGGGCGAGGGCAGCGACAGATCGGTCTCGCGAATTCGGCCCTTGATCTCTTGAAACAGCGTCTCACGCAATTGGGCCTGGTCGGCCAGTTGCTCCTCCTGATAGCTGTTTTCGGCTTTCAGGTAGTCCAGAACCTCATCGCTATCGCGATTTTGTAACCACGAGTAGGGGTCTGAACCCTCGACTTTATGTGCGATAGGGGCGCTATTTGCGTAGGCTGATTCGGTCATTGAGTGTTCTCTGAAACCTGCATGAAAAGAAGTGGAGCTGACGGCGTTGCAGCCGCACTGTCTAAAAGCCGTTATCATAGCGTCTCATTGCCTGCCGACCATGGATACCATGACCGAGAACGACTATCTGATCGCATGGGGCCTTTACGCCTTTGCTGCTGCGGGCTGCCTGCTCGTATGGTGCCGAATGACCCGCTTCATGTGGCGCTGGTTGCGCGAGCCGCTGCGTGTGTTAATGGCTGTGTTGCTGTTTAGCCCGACCATCATTGACCCGGTCAAGGAGCAGTTTGCACCGGCAGTGGCGATCACCGCCCTGGACCTGGCCTTCAAAGTCGGCAACAACGTTTGGCGCGCCGTCTCTGACTTGCTGATGTACACCATTATCGCGTTTTGTGTGTACGCCGTATTTGCGTTGATCCGCTGGCCCATCGAGCGCGCCAGCAAGGCTCGCAAGGCACAGGCCGACGCGTCGGCACAAGCGGCTAAACACGATCCTGAAGACGACCAGCCTTTTGGCTCGGCTGGCAATGATCGTTATGTGCCACCTGGCGCGTCGCGTGCATCGGCCCCGTCCCGGGTCGAGCCGCGGTTGTAATCCTATTTCGTCGAGCCTGAATGCGAGTGTGCGAGCGTGTGTGAATTATTGGGCATGAGCGCCAACGTCCCGACCGATATTGTGTTCAGTTTCACCGGCCTGATGCAGCGTGGCGGGCGTACCGGCCCGCACCGTGATGGCTGGGGTATTGCCTTTTATGAGGGGCGTGGTCTGCGCCTGTTCCAGGACCCGGCCGCCAGTTGCGACTCCGAAGTCGCGTTGCTGGTTCAGCGTTACCCGATCAAGAGCGAAGTGGTCATCGGGCACATCCGACAGGCCAACGTGGGCAAGGTATGCCTGTCGAACACGCATCCGTTTGTTCGTGAACTGTGGGGGCGCAACTGGTGTTTTGCGCACAATGGCCAATTGGCCGATTTGTCGCCGAGCACCCGCTTTTACCGCCCCATTGGCGACACCGACAGCGAAGCGGCGTTTTGTGACTTGCTCAATCGGGTGCGCGAGAAATTCCCCGAGCCGGTTGACGTCGAAAGCATCCTGCCGGTGCTGGTAGAGGCCTGCGCCGAGTTTCGCAGCAAAGGCGTGTTCAACTGCCTGCTCAGCGACGGAGACTGGTTGTTCTGCTACTGCTCGACCAAACTGGCGCAAATTACCCGCCGCGCCCCGTTTGGTCCGGCGCGCCTGAAAGATGTCGACGTGATCGTCGATTTTCAGGCCGAAACAACGCCCAACGATGTGGTCACCGTGATCGCCACCGAGCCTTTGACCGAAAACGAAACCTGGACGCGCTATGAACCGGGCCAATGGAGCCTGTGGCGACGCGGCGAATGCGTCAGCCAGGGCACAACCGAATAAGGATGGGCGGACATGTTCTTGAGCTACCTGCGGTTGGTGTTGTTTACCATTGGTTTGTTGATGGGTGTGCAAGTGCCAGGGTTCATCAATGATTATGCCAATCGCGTCGAAGCTCATCTGATCGAAGCCCAGACCGGGCTGGCGGGTTTCCAGAACACCGCCAACCAGTTTTTCAAGGGCGACCTGCAAGCGTTGGTGGCGCATTACCAGGCCAGCGACGACCCGGTGTTTCGCAGTGATGCCACAAGCCTGGGCACCTTGCTGAACCGTCAGCGCCTGCTCGATGATCAGTTCCAGGCCATGCAGGGCCCGTGGTACATGCGCGCCCTGCAAGTGGCCTATGCGGCCGACCCGGCCATCCGCGAAGAAACCCTGAACGCCTACACCTACCAGGTGTTGCTGTCGCCGGGGGCAATCGGCTGGGCGATGGCGGGGGCCTTGCTGTTCTCCTTCGTCATTGAAGGATTCTTGCGGCTGGTGGATTGGGTCGTGCTGGGCGGCAAGCGCCAGCGTGAACGCCTGGCCCGTCGCGAGCGCAGTTACTAAGCTCACCCTGTTCCAGGGGCAGAGCGTGTTAAGCAATCAAATTTTTCTTATGTCCGAGTCCGGCTTTTATTAGTTGGACGAACGGCGTGCACCTGTCGAAAAATGGCCCGCACTTAAACTATAAAAAGACCACAGGAGCATCATCGTGAGCCGCCTGTTATTGAATTGCGACATGGGTGAGAGTTTCGGCAGCTGGACCATGGGCCTGGATGCCGACGTCATGGCGTTTATCGATTGCGCCAACATCGCCTGCGGCTTCCACGCGGGAGACCCGGGCATCATGCGCAAAACCGTGGCACTGGCCGTGGCGCATGACGTGACAATCGGTGCCCATCCGGCGTATCAGGACCTGGCGGGCTTCGGTCGCCGCTCGATGGCCTACTCGGCGCAAGAGCTGCAAGACCTGCTGCATTATCAGATCGGTGCGCTGGACGGTATTTGCCGCGCCCAGGGCACACGGGTCAGCTACGTCAAGCCTCACGGCGCGATGTACAACGACATGATGGCCAATCCCGCGCAACTGCGGGCAGTGATCCAGGCCCTGGCCGCTTATGATTCAAGCCTGCCGCTGATGCTGATGGCCACACGTGACAACAGCGCTGCGCAGGCCATTGGTGATGAGTTCGGCGTGACCCTGTGGTTCGAAGCCTTTGCCGACCGCGCTTACGACAGTGCCGGGCGCCTGGTCTCCCGACAGTTGCCGGGTGCCGTGCATCACGAGGCGGATGTCATCGTGCAACAGGCCCTGACCATCGCAGCGGGCAAGGCGCTGATTGCCAGTGATGGCAGCGCCTTGCATCTGCACGCCAATACCCTGTGTGTGCATGGCGATAACGCCAGTTCAGTGGCTGCAGTGCAGCAGATTCGCGATGCCCTGAATCAGCAGGCGCAGGCATGAAGCCGCGTATCGAAGTGGTGGCTATCGATTGCCTGATGCTGCGTTTGTTCGATGAGATTGCCGAAACCAACATGCCCTGGATGCTGGCGCTCAGCGAGCGGCTGCGAGCCAGCTTTGCCGGGTACCTGATCGATCTGGTGCCGTCTTACACCACCATGATGGTGCATTACGATGGCTTGGCGCTGAGCCCGGCCCAGGCCCGTGAGTTGATTGCCCTGGCGCTGACTGACCTGCGCCCTGAGACCCAAAACCTTGGGCAATGCCATGTTCTGCCGGTGTGGTACGACGTGAGCGTTGGCCCGGAGCTTACGTTGCTGGCCCAGCGCGCAAGTTGCCCGGTCAGTGAGGTTATTCGCCGTCACAGCGACCATGAGTATCAGGTGTTTGCCTTGGGGTTTGCCCCCGGTTTTGCCTTTATGGGGCTGGTGGAAGAAGCCCTGGCCGCACCGCGCCTGGCGACTCCGCGAAAACGCGTGGCCAGCGGAAGCGTCGGCATCGCCGAGCGCCAGACCGCTGCTTACCCGGCGCAATCACCCGGCGGCTGGAACCTTGTCGGGCGTACACCGAGCGCGCTGTTCGACCGTGAACGGGATGGCTACAGCCTGATGCAACCCGGCGATACGGTTCGGTTCGAACCTGTTTCCCGCGCCGAATTCATCCGTCTGGGTGGCGACGATACTCCTCAGGAGGCACTGGCATGAGCCGTTTATTGATTCAGGCCAGCACCCCATTGTGCCTGTTGCAAGACCGCGGGCGCTTTGGCGTGCGGCATCTGGGCGTGACCCAGGGCGGGGCAGCGGACTGGTTGTCGATGGCGTGGGCAAATTGGTTATTGGGTAATTCGCCGGATGCGGTTGTTATCGAAATCACCCTTGGCGGCTTGACCCTGGTTGCGCAAGACGATTGCACCCTGGCACTGGCGGGCGCTGACCTTGCTGGCGCAGTGGACGGGCAGGTACTCAAGCCTTGGCGCAGTTTTGCCCTGAAAAAAGGCCAGACCCTGACCCTTGCCCAGCCGCTGCTCGGTGCTCGGGCTTACCTGGCCGCTCCTGGGGGATTTGAGGCGCCCCAAGTATTGGGCAGTTGCGCCACCGTGGCCCGCGAACAACTGGGCGGGCCGGATGGTTTTGGACGCGGGCTGGCGGCAGGCGCTGAACTGAAGTATGCCGGGCATGGGCAGCCGTTGCGCGAACTGGCCCGTGAGCTGCAACCCGTGTTCAGCTCCAACCCCGCGCTGGACGTGGTATTAGGTGCACAAATAGGTGCCTTCAGCGGCCAAAGCACGTTCGATGCCTTCAACAGCCCTTGGACCCTGGACACCCGTGCCGATCGAATGGGCATCCGTTTACTGGGGCCGGCTCTGGTCTATCAGGGCGCACCGATGATTTCAGAAGGGATACCGTTGGGGGCGATTCAGGTACCGCCCGATGGTCAGCCGATCGTGCTGCTCAATGACCGTCAAACCATCGGTGGCTACCCGCGACTGGGGGCATTGACGCCATTGGCACTGGCGCGACTGGCCCAGTGCTTGCCAGGGGAGGGGGTGACTATGCGCCCGACCACGCAAGAGACTGCGCAGCGTCAGATGGTCGGGTTCATGCAGCGGTTCGTGCAGTAAATCTTGCAGGAGCGGGGTTGCTCGCGATTTCAGTCAACCCGGTGCATCAGGCATGTCGCGTTGATGCCATCGCGAGCAAGCCCGCTCCCACACGGTAAGCGCGGTACTACTTGGCCAAAAACCGCATCCCTTCTTCCAGCCCCTCAAGGTTCAGCGGGTACATGCGGTCTTCGATCAGATCGCGCACGATCCCGATGGACGCCGTGTAGTTCCAGGTGTCCTTGGGGTACGGGTTAATCCAGATGAGCTTTTTGTACTTCTCCATAAAGCGCTGCATCCACTTGTAACCCGGCTCTTCGTTCCAGTGTTCGACACTCCCCCCCGCATGGGTGATTTCATACGGCCCCATCGCCGCGTCGCCGATAAAAATCACTTTGTAATCGGCTCCGTACTTGTTCAGCAGGTCCTGGGTTGAAATGCGCTCAACCTGGCGGCGCTGGTTGTTCTTCCACACCGATTCATAGATGAAGTTGTGAAAGTAGTAGTACTCCAGATGCTTGAACTCGGTCTTGCAGGCCGAAAACAATTCCTCGCAGGTTTTCACATGGGAGTCCATCGAACCGCCGATGTCGAACAGCAACAGCAGCTTGATGTTATTGCGCCGTTCGGGACGCATCTGAATGTTCAGCAGGCCGGCATCGCGGGCGGTGTGATCGATGGTGCCGTCAATATCCAGCTCATCCGCCGCTCCCTGGCGGGCGAATTTGCGCAGGCGGCGTAATGCGACCTTGATATTGCGCGTACCCAGTTCGACCTGGTCGTCGAGATTTTTGTACTCGCGCTGCTCCCAGACCTTGGCAGCCTTGCCCTGGCGCGCGCCCGCATCGCCTACACGAATGCCTTCGGGGTGATAGCCACCCGAGCCGAACGGGCTGGTGCCGCCCGTGCCGATCCATTTGTTGCCACCGGCATGGCGCTCCTTTTGCTCCTCAAGACGTTGCTTGAATGCCTCGATCAGCTTGTCCAGACCGCCCAGGGACTGGAGTTGCGCACGATCCTCGTCGCTCAGGGAACGCTCGAATTCCTTGCGCAGCCAGTCTTCGGGAATTAGGGCCTCAAGGTGTTCGTTGAGGTTTTGCAAGCCATTGAAGTAGGCGCCAAAGGCACGGTCGAACTTGTCGAAATGACGTTCGTCCTTCACCAGAATCGTGCGCGCCAGGTAATAAAATTCGT
This sequence comes from Pseudomonas sp. ML2-2023-3, assembly GCF_037055275.1. Classification (NCBI taxonomy): domain Bacteria; kingdom Pseudomonadati; phylum Pseudomonadota; class Gammaproteobacteria; order Pseudomonadales; family Pseudomonadaceae; genus Pseudomonas; species Pseudomonas sp. ML2-2023-3. The sequence goes on along the minus strand of NZ_CP146343.1, from coordinate 4,365,841 downwards.
CCATGTCGGCGAAGGTCACGCGGTGTTTCAGGGCGTTGATCAGGTCCAGCAGTTCACGCACTGAAACCGGCACCTTGGCCGCACGCATTTCATTGAACAGATTAAGCAGCATGCTTATCGCCTTCTTGAAAAATCAGCGATTGGGGCGACGGCTCATAAACGCCAGGCGCTCAAGCAATTGCACGTCCTGCTCGTTTTTCACCAGCGCACCGGCCAGTGGCGGGATAGCCTTGGTCGGATCGCGTTCGCGCAATACCGCTTCGCCGATATTGTCGGCCATCAGTAGCTTGAGCCAATCCACCAGCTCGGAGGTCGAAGGTTTTTTCTTCAGGCCAGGCACTTTGCGCACGTCGAAAAAGACGTCAAGGGCTTCGCTGACCAGCTCTTTCTTGATGTTCGGGAAGTGAACATCAACGATTTTCTGCAGCGTGGTGCGGTCCGGGAAACTGATGTAGTGGAAGAAGCAGCGGCGCAGGAAGGCGTCCGGCAACTCTTTCTCGTTATTGGAGGTAATGATGATGATCGGGCGAACCTTGGCCTTGATCGTCTCATCGGTCTCGTAAACGTAGAACTCCATCTTGTCGAGTTCTTGCAACAGGTCGTTGGGGAACTCGATGTCGGCCTTGTCGATTTCGTCGATCAGCAGGATGATCCGTTCTTCAGCCTCGAAGGCTTCCCACAACTTGCCCTTTTTCAGGTAGTTGCGAACATCGTGCACCTTGTCGACACCCAGTTGCGAGTCACGCAGGCGGCTGACGGCGTCGTACTCGTACAGGCCCTGGTGGGCCTTGGTCGTGGACTTGATATGCCAGGTGATCAGCTTGCAGCCAAAGGACTCGGCCAGTTGCTCGGCCAGCATGGTCTTGCCGGTGCCGGGCTCGCCCTTGACCAACAGCGGGCGCTCCAGGGTGATTGCTGCGTTGACCGCCAGCTTCAGGTCATCGGTGGCCACATAGGCGCGAGTGCCTTCGAACTTCATCTGTTATTCCTCAAACCATGACCCGGGCCCTGCATGGGGCAGGGCGGGGGAACTAAAAGTATGTCCGACTATAACGCGCCGCCCGACGAACATGAACGCAGACGCACCATTCAGTCTCTGAATGAAGCGTCACGTCATGACTGGACGCATGTCGGCGTGAGGCCTACCCTTGGGATCTTCCCAAAAGGTGCACAAGGACCCCGCCATGAGCCGCATTTTTGCAGACAACGCCCAATCCATCGGCAACACGCCTTTAGTGCAGATCAACAGCATTGCACCCCGTGGCGTGACAATCCTGGCCAAGATCGAAGGCCGTAACCCCGGTTATTCGGTCAAATGCCGAATTGGCGCCAACATGATCTGGGATGCCGAAAGCCGCGGCGTGCTCAAGCCGGGCATGACCATCATCGAGCCTACGTCGGGGAACACGGGGATCGGCCTGGCGTTTGTCGCAGCAGCGCGCGGTTATAAATTGACGTTGACCATGCCGTCATCGATGAGCATAGAACGGCGCAAGGTGCTAAAGGCGCTGGGGGCCGAGCTGGTGTTGACCGAGCCGGCCAAGGGCATGAAGGGCGCTATCGACAAGGCCGCAGAAATCCAGGCCAGCGACCCGGCGCGGTACTTCATGCCGCAGCAGTTTGAAAATCCGGCCAACCCGGCGATTCATGAAAAAACCACGGGTCCGGAAATCTGGAACGACACCGATGGCGGCGTTGACGTGCTGGTTTCTGGCGTCGGTACCGGCGGTACGATTACCGGGGTTTCGCGCTATATCAAGCACACCCAGGGCAAGCCGATTTTGTCGGTGGCAGTTGAGCCCATCACTTCGCCGGTGATTACCCAGGCGCTGGCGGGGGAGGAAATCAAGCCATCACCGCACAAGATCCAGGGTATCGGCGCCGGTTTCGTACCGAAAAACCTTGATCTGTCGATTGTCGACAAGGTCGAGCTGGTCAGCGATGACGAATCCAAGGCCATGGCCCTGCGCCTGATGCAGGAAGAAGGCATCTTGTGCGGGATCTCCTGCGGGGCTGCGATGGCCGTGGCGGTGCGCCTGGCAGAAACCCCGGAAATGCAAGGCAAGACCATTGTCGTGATCCTTCCGGATTCGGGTGAGCGCTACCTGTCGAGCTTCCTGTTCAGCGACATGTTCAGTGAGCAGGAGCTGCACCAGTAAACACGGGCCTGTAGCCGCCGGCGCAGCCTGCGCCAGCGGCTACGGTTGTTGCTGACCCACGTCAAAGCGATTTGCTCCTCAACATGCATAATCATTACCCTTCGCGTAGTACATTGCTCCGAATATTGGTTTCGATGGGTTTTGTCCTACGTCGCTAGTGTTTATCATGGCCGGCTGCCACGTCGGGCTATTGGTGCCGCACGGTATTTTCGAGGAGTTGTTGCATGACCTTATCCTTCGCCATCAAGGCAGGGCTCATACTGCTGTTTGTCGGCAGCATCCTTTACGTGCATTTTCGCGGTAAGGCACGGCTGCCGGTGTTACGCCAGTTCGTCAATCACTCAGCGTTCTTTGCGCCCTACAACGCCCTGATGTACTTGTTCTCCGGCGTACCGTCCAAACCGTACCTGGACCGCAGCAAGTTCCCTGAGCTGGATGTCCTCAAGGACAACTGGCAAGCGATCCGCGAAGAAGCCATGCACCTGTTCGACGAGGGCTACATTCGCGCCGCAGAAAAAAATAACGACGCCGGCTTTGGCTCGTTTTTCAAAAAAGGCTGGAAGCGTTTTTACCTCAAGTGGTACGACAAGGCGTTGCCATCGGCCGAGTTGCTGTGCCCGAAAACCGTTGAGCTGGTCAACAGCATCCCCAATGTTAAAGGCGCGATGTTTGCCTTGCTGCCGGGCGGTAGCCACCTCAACCCGCACCGTGATCCGTTTGCCGGATCGCTGCGATATCACCTGGGGCTGTCGACCCCCAACTCCGATGCCTGCCGTATCTTCGTAGATGGTGAGGAATACGCGTGGCGTGATGGTGAAGACGTGATGTTCGACGAGACCTACGTGCATTGGGTCAAGAATGAGACCGACATGACTCGCGTCATCCTGTTTTGCGATATCGAACGCCCGCTTACCAGTCCCTTCATGACCCGTATCAACCGCTGGGTCAGCGCGCAACTGGGTAAAGCCACTGCGCCGCAGAACCTCGATGATGAGCGCGTAGGCGGCATCAACAAGGCGTACGCCTGGAGCAAAACCTTCAGCGATCGCTTCAGCGGCGTGGTCAAGCAATGGAAGCGCCGCAATCCCAAGTTGTATCGCATAGCCCGCCCGATATTGGCAGTGCTGGTGCTGGTACTGCTGTGGCGTTGGTTGTTTGGCTGATTTCACAACATAAAAGAACCGCTCATGAGTGAGCGGTTTTTTTTGGATTATTAAAGCGGGCTGCCTGCTAAAACACCTGAAGGTTCATCTGCTTTGCTGCCATTGACTGCAACGCGTAAAAAACGCTGCTGAGTGGCTGAAGTGGTCGCACCTCGGGGTTTACTCTCACTGTGGGGCTTGGTCTTTGGTGAGGCGGGTGTTGGGGTCGTGACCGGCATATCGCCACCATTTTGGTTGTTTATTGTACAGCGCAAATGATGCTCGACCTTCTTCAGGTCTATAACAAGCCGTCCGAATGCATCAAATTTAAACCCCAGTTCCTGATAGACCTTCATGGCTTCCTGGGCCGGTTCTTGAATTTCCAGCCACCGACTTCCCACCTTTTGCGCATAGTGCTCCACGGCAAGCATTGCCACCGCAGCTACGCGATTTTTCAGCGGATGTCGGATGTCGGGGTTGCCTTCCAGTCGGATAATTTTGGTTCGCAACCGGCTCTGGTTGGGGTTGGCGAAACACAGTCCGCAAAGCTCTGAGCCGCACCAGATGGATAAGTCGAATGACCAGGGTTCCCTGGCCTTCCAGAGGGGTACTTCTTCCCATGAAAAGTGAACGCCATCCCCCCACCCATTGAATGCGTCAAGTGCCAGGGCGTCGATGGGTCTGAACACTATGGCTTCACCGGACTGTGTTGGCAGTGCGTTGGCCAGTATTGAGCAAGCTGCTGTCCTGGCCTGTGATTTAAAAAGCTGGTGCTTGAGCCGGGTTCTGGGTTTTGGCATAGAGCTGTCTGAGCGAATGTGTAGCTCTTCGTTTTACTCGACTCTCGCCCATTCTTAATCAGTTGAGTCGTTGCATTTAATGTCGGGCGCTGGTTATAGTCGACGCTCGATATCCTCTCTTCAAAAAGATCAGCCCATGCCGGTTTCCTTTCCACATAGCGTTGTCGTTTCAGCAGTCACTGCTGGCGTCGTGCCGTGTGCAAACCAGCAGCCTGCGCAGATCAGTCACTACCCACCTCCTGTCAGTCGCACTGTGGTGTACGTCGTCGTATCGCCACCGGGTGTTGTTGCGGGCTGAGCTGATCGCTCGGCTGCCCGTACCCGTCTAAAAAACCATTGAACTTCAGTTTCGGCTGAGTCGGCTTTTTTGCCTGATGACAGGTGTTATCCATGTTTTATATGACTAAAGAGTCCGCGCTGGCGGCTGCTTCCACGTGCCTGTTTGTACTGCTGTGGAGCAGCGGTGCGATTTTCTCCAAATGGGGGCTGGCTCACGCCTCGCCGTTTGCCTTTTTGTTGATCCGTTTTGCTATTGCCTTGATGGCTTTGGTGCTGATCATCCCGTTGATGAAGTTTCAGATGCCCCGTGGCGCCAGGGCGATCAGTTATGCGATGGCAACGGGTGTGGTGTTGCTGGCGGCGTATCAGATTTTTTATCTGTTGGCACTGGAGCTGAAAGTGACGCCCGGCGTCATGGCCACGGTGATGGGTGTGCAGCCGATTCTCACTGCCGTGATCATGGAGCGTAAACACTCCTTGAGCCGTTCCCTCGGGTTGCTGCTGGGGCTGGCCGGGCTGGTTCTGGTGGTGTACCAGAACATCGGTCTGGCGGGTTTGTCGTGGGCCGGGATGTTGTTTGCCCTGTTGGCCCTTGCCAGCATGACGGCAGGGACCTTGATGCAAAAACGCATCACCCGGAATCCTCTCGGCACACTGCCGTTGCAATACCTTGCAGGTCTGCTGGTGTGCGCGGTGTGTGTGCCGTTCCAGCCATTTCACTTCGAGCACGGCGCGGGCTTTGTGGTGCCGGTTTTGTGGATGGGGCTGGTGGTTTCGGTGATGGCAACCTTGCTGCTGTACCGGATGATTGCCCGAGGCAACCTGGTCAACGTCACCAGCCTGTTCTATCTGGTGCCCGCCGTGACTGCGTTCATGGACTACCTGATTTTCGGCAACAAGCTGGCAGCGTTGAGTGTGCTCGGGATGGCCATGATTATCATCGGGTTGATGTTTGTGTTCCGTAAGACCACCTGAGGATACTGCTTGTGTTTGTGTAGCCGCTGCGGCAGCGGCTACAGATTCAGGTTTTGGCCAACGCTCCGGGCTTGAGCACCAGCCACAGCGCCACGGCGATCAGCAGCCCGCCATACAGGTGCGCCATTGACAGCGGCTCACCCAGAAACAGCGCGCCCCACAGCACGCCAAACGGCGGGATCATGAACGTTACGGTCATGGATTTGACCGGTCCAATGCTTGTCAGTAAGCGGAAGTACAGGATGTAGGCAAATGCCGTGCACACCAGCCCCAGTCCCAGCAACGATAACCACACACTCATTCCACCCCAGCTCACGGGTGGCTGATTAATCACACTCAGGCCAAACAGAGGCAACAGGAACAGGGTTGCCCCAAGCATGCTGCCCAAGGCCGAAAGCCGTGGGTCAAGACCGCCTTGCTGGTCCAGCCAGCGGCGGGCCAGAAAGCCGGCAAAGCCATAAAAGGTGGTGGCCAGCAGGCAGGCGAGGGCGCCCATCAGCAAGTCCAGATTGAAAGCAACCGGCCCGGCCCGGGTCAAGATCCCTACACCGAGTAATCCCAGAAACACCCCGGCCATTTTGGTCAGGGTCAGTTTTTCGCTGAAAAACAGACCGCCAATCAACACGCCCATCAACGGGGTGGTGGCGTTGAAAATGGATGAGTAACCGGCAGGCAATACCTGGGCCGCCACCGAATACAGTGTGGCCGGAACGCCGGAGTTGATGACCCCCAGAATCAAAATGACCTTGAGCTTGCCGCCGAAATCCCAGCGCACGCGCATCAGCGCCAAGATCACCACCAGGCCCGTAGCGGCGATGGATACCCGGAAGAATGCAGTAGGAATGGTCCCAAGCACTGGTGCGATGATCCGCATAAACAGAAAGCTGGCCCCCCAAATGCCTGCTAACGACAGCATGCGCACCAAATCGACAAGTCTCACGGGATTTTCCTTACAGGTTTCAAGGCAGGCAGTGTAGGGGATGCAGCGGACAAGACAACGCGCTAATTCCTACAGATTCGTGCATGAGCGCCTAAATCTGCGACAATCCGCCCCCTGCATTTACGAAGATTTTGCGCACCTGATGACTGACGAATCGCCTGCTATCGACCAACTGTTGAAAAACCTTGATCAAGCCATGATCGCCGATCGCCACAAGCTGCGTCGGCAACTGCATGAGCTGCGCAAAAAGCCTGACGAGGCCAAGCTGGCCGTCTGGGCCGAGCGGGTCCAGGCATCCTGTGCGCAGGTGACAGCACGGGCGGCCAGTGTGCCGTTGATTCGCTATGACGAAAATCTGCCGATTGCCGCCAAGCGCGATGAGATCAAGGCGGCGCTGCTCAAGCATCAGGTGTTGATTCTGGCGGGTGAGACCGGCTCGGGCAAAACCACCCAATTGCCGAAAATCTGCCTTGAAATCGGCCGTGGACAACACGGTCTGATTGGCCACACTCAGCCGCGCCGGATCGCTGCGCGCAGCGTTGCCAGCCGGGTAGCCGAAGAGCTGGGCACGCCACTGGGCGCATTGGTCGGCTATCAGGTGCGGTTTGAAGATCAGAGCGATTCCAATACCCTGGTCAAGTTGATGACCGATGGCATCCTGCTGGCCGAAACCCAGCACGACCGCTATCTCGAGCGCTATGACACGATCATCGTCGATGAAGCTCACGAACGCAGTCTGAACATCGATTTCCTGCTGGGTTATCTGAAGATTCTGCTGCCGCGCCGTCCGGACCTGAAAGTCATCATCACGTCGGCGACCATCGATCTGGAGCGCTTCTCCAAGCACTTCAATGACGCGCCAATTGTCGAGGTGTCGGGCCGTACCTTCCCGGTCGAGACCTGGTATCGCCCGTTGACCTCCGAGCAGGACGAAGAGGGCAACAATGTCGAAGAAGACCTGAGTGTCGATCAGGCCATCATTGCCACGCTGGACGAAATTGCGGCCTTCGAGCGCAGTGAGCGCAAAAGCCCTGGCGACGTGCTGGTGTTTTTGCCCGGTGAACGCGAAATTCGCGATGCCGCCGACATGTTGCGCAAGGCGCAGCTCAAGCACACTGAAATTTTGCCGTTGTACGCGCGGCTGTCGCCTGCCGAACAGCAGCGGATTTTCCAGTCGCACCCGGGCCGTCGTGTGGTACTGGCGACCAACGTGGCGGAGACTTCGCTCACGGTTCCGGGCATTCGCTATGTGATCGACAGTGGTACGGCCCGTATCAGTCGTTACAGCTACCGGGCCAAGGTACAGCGTCTGCCGATCGAGGCGATTTCCCAGGCCAGCGCCAACCAGCGCAAGGGGCGTTGCGGCCGGGTCGAACCGGGTATCTGTGTGCGGCTGTATGCCGAAGAAGACTTTAACGGCCGCCCGGAGTTTACCGATCCCGAGATTTTGCGTACCAACCTTGCGGCAGTAATCCTGCAGATGCTGCACCTGCGTCTGGGCGAAATTACCGCATTTCCGTTTATTGAGCCGCCGGATGGCAAGGCGATCACCGACGGTTTCAACCTGCTGCAAGAGTTGTCGGCGGTTAACCGCGAGAATCAGCTCACGCCGCTGGGGCGCCAGTTGGCACGTTTGCCGGTGGACCCGCGCATGGGCCGTATGTTGCTCGAAGCCGCCAAGCTCGGCAGCTTGCAGGAAGTATTGATTGTCGCCAGTGCGATGTCGGTGCAAGACCCGCGTGAGCGACCGCCGGAGCGTCAACAAGCGGCGGATCAGGCCCACGCTCAATGGAAAGATGTCGACTCTGACTTCGCCGGTCTGATCAACGTATGGCGCGGCTTTGAAGAGCAGCGCCAGGCGTTGACGGCCAGCCCGTTGCGTAACTGGTGCCGCAAAAACTTCCTCAACTACCTGCGGTTGCGCGAGTGGCGTGATTCCCATCGGCAATTGAGCCTGATCTGTCGCGATATGCAGCTCACGGTCAATCAAGAGCCCGCCGATTACCCGAAATTGCACAAGGCGGTGCTGTCCGGTTTGCTGAGCCAGATCGGTCAAAAAACCGAAGACGGCGATTACCTGGGCGCGCGTCAGCGCCGGTTCTGGATTCATCCCTCGTCGGGTCTGGGCAAAAAGCGCCCGCAGTGGTTGATGACCGCCGAACTGGTAGAGACCACCAAGCTGTATGCGCGCATGGTGGCCAAGATCGAGCCGGACTGGATCGAACCGCTGGCCGGGCATTTGATCAAAAAGAACTATTTCGAACCCCATTGGGAGAAGAAGCGCGGGCAAGTGGTGGCTTACGAGCAAATCACCTTGTTCGGCCTGATCGTGGTCGGTCGCCGTGCCGTGCACTACGGGCCGATTGACCCGGTACTGTCCCGTGAGTTGTTTATCCGTGAAGGGCTGGTGCGTGGCGAGATTCAGTCCCGTGCCAAGTGCCTGACCGCCAATGCGCAGCTGCTGGAGCAGCTCGACGAGCTGGAAGCCAAGGCCCGGCGCCGGGACATCCTGGCCGACGAAGAAACCCTGTATGCGTTCTATGACGCCCGCCTGCCCGCCGAGATTCATCAGACCGCGACCTTTGACAGCTGGTACCGGGTCAACAGCCAGAAAGACCCGCAGCTGTTGATCATGCGCGAAGAAGACGTGCTGGCCCGTGAAGCCACCGAAATCACCGCCCGGCATTACCCGGACACGCTGCACTTGGGTGATCTGACCCTTGAGCTGAGTTATCACTTTGAACCCAACCACCCCCGTGATGGTGTGACGGTCAAGGTGCCTGCGCCGTTGCTGCCGGTATTGCCGCCTGAGCGGCTGGAATGGCTGGTGCCCGGCATGATCGAAGCCAAGTGCATCGCTCTGGTGCGCAGTTTGCCCAAGGCGTTGCGCAAAAACTTTGTACCGGTGCCTGACTTCATCAAGGCGGCATTGGAGCGCATGGAGTTTGCCCAAGGTTCACTGCCACAGACCCTGGGCCGCGAACTGCTGCGCATGACCGGTGCACGGGTAAGTGACGAGGCGTGGGCAGAGGCCGCGCAGCAGGTCGAAAATCATCTGAAGATGAACATCGAGGTGGTCGACGCTGATGGCAAGTTCCTGGGTGAGGGACGTGATCTGGCCGAGTTGACGGCGCGTTTCGCCCAGGCCAGCCAGGCGGCACTGGCCGTACCGCAAACGGCGAAAAATCAGCAGCCGGTGGAGGCCAAGGTGTTCGCCCCGGTTGCCGAGAAGACCCAGCAAAAGATCGCGGGCCTGTCGATGACGGTTTACCCGGCGTTGGTGGAAGAGGGCAATACGGTCAAGGAGGGGCGTTTCTCGACTCCGGCCGAGGCTGAATACCAGCATCGCCGAGCCTTGCAGCGCTTGTTGATGCAACAACTGGCGGAGCCCGCGAAGTTCTTGCGCGGCAAGCTGCCGGGGCTGACCGAACTGGGCTTGTTGTACCGTGAGCTTGGCCGGGTCGAAAGTCTGGTCGAAGACATTCTGCTGGCAAGCCTCGACAGCTGCATCCTTGAAGGCGAAGCGGTATTGCCTCGTGATGGTGCCGGGCTGGCCTCACTGGCCGAGCGCAAGCGCGGAGCCTGGACCGAGCATGCCGAAAAGCTGGCCAGGCTGACGCTGGATATTCTCAAGCTCTGGCACGGTCTGCAAAAACGCTTCAAAGGCAAGATCGATCTGGCCCAGGCGGTTGCCCTGAATGACATCAAGCAGCAGTTGAGTCATCTGGTGTATCCAGGTTTTGTCCGCGAAACCCCGGCCATATGGCTCAAGGAGCTGCCGCGTTACCTCAAGGCGATAGAAATGCGTCTTGAGAAACTGCCGGGGCAGGTTCAAAAAGACCGGGTCTGGAGCGGTGAGCTGAGCGGGCTTTGGGCGCAGTATCAAGCGCGTGCCACCAAGCACGCCCAGGAAGGCAAGCGCGACCCGCAGCTTGAGTTGTACCGCTGGTGGCTGGAGGAATACCGCGTGTCGTTGTTCGGCCAGCAACTGGGTACCAAGGTGCCGATTTCGGACAAGCGCCTGGGCAAGCAATGGAGTGCGGTGGACGCTTGAACCCCTGTGACCTGTGGGAGCGGCTGGCTCTCGATGCAATCGCGAGCCAGCCCGCTCCCACGGGACATTGACCGTAACATCCGCAAATAACGCCAAATGCTGGCATTTATGGCAAACTTCGCGGCTATCGACAGCTGAATACATATAGAGGAACGACCGTGCATAACGTCGTCATTAGCGGCACCGGCCTGTATACCCCGGCCAACAGCATCTCCAACGAAGAGCTGGTGCAGTCTTTCAATACCTATGTGCAACAGTTCAACGCGGACAACGCCGAGGCTATCGAGGCCGGTGATGTCCAGCCTCTGGCCGAATCGAGCGCTGCATTTATCGAAAAGGCATCGGGCATCAAAAGCCGCTTTGTGATGGACAAGGACGGCATTCTTGACCCGCAACGCATGCGCCCGCACTTGCCGGCCCGTAGCAATGACGAAATGTCGGTGCTCTGCGAAATGGCCGTTGGCGCCGCCAAACAGGCGCTGGAACGAGCGGGCAAAACAGCTGCCGATATCGACGGCGTGATTGTGGCGTGCTCCAACCTGCAACGCCCGTATCCTGCGATTGCCATCGAGGTGCAACACGCGCTGGGCATTCAGGGTTTTGGTTTTGACATGAACGTGGCCTGTTCTTCGGCGACCTTCGGCATTCAGACCGCCAGCAACAGCGTCCAGTTGGGGCAGGCCCGCGCAGTGCTGCTGATCAGCCCTGAAGTGTGCACCGGCCACTTGAACTTCCGTGACCGTGACAGCCACTTTATCTTTGGTGATGCGGCGACGGCGGTGGTTGTCGAGCGTGCAGACCTGGCAACGTCCGAGCATCAGTTCGATATCGTCAGCACCAAATTGCTGACCACGTTCTCGAACAATATCCGCAACAACTTCGGCTTCCTTAACCGTGCTTCTGACGAGCTTGCTGACAGCCCGGACAAACTGTTCGTACAAGAAGGCCGCAAGGTGTTCCGTGACGTATGCCCGATGGTGGCTGAGCTGATCGGTCAGCATCTGCAAGAGAACCAGCTGGACGTTGAGCAGGTGAAGCGCTTCTGGCTGCACCAGGCCAACCTGAGCATGAACCACCTGATCGTGCGCAAATTGTTGGGGCGCGAAGCTTCCATCGAAGAAGCACCGGTCATTCTCGATACCTACGCCAACACCAGTTCGGCCGGTTCGGTCATTGCCTTCCATACGTATCAGGACGATCTGCCAAGCGGTGCATTGGCGGTATTGAGTTCGTTCGGCGCCGGTTATTCGATTGGCAGTGTGATTTTACGTAAACGTTAATCGCGCAGTGCTCGATCAGACGAGGTATCCATGACCGCTGCTGATGACTCAGAACTGCTCAAACGGCTGTTGAGTGGTGAGCAGCGGGCTTTTCGCGATCTGGTTAGCACCTATCAAAGCGCGATGCGTGCCGTGGCCTATGCGATCGTCGGCAATCGACATGCCGACGAGGTGGTACAAGACGCATGGCTGTCCGTAGTGCGCAATCTGTCCGGGTTTGAGGGCCGTTCCAGCCTGAAAACCTGGCTATTGACCATCACGGCCAATTCCGCAAAAAACCGCTACAAGCAAAATCGCCGTGAAGTGCTGCTCGACGATTTGCCTTCGCCTCACGGCACCATAGACGATGACCGGTTCAGCAGTGATGGCCACTGGTTGCTGGCCCCGTTTGCCTGGCACCAGGACACCCCCGAAGCCTTGCTCACGGAAGACGAGTTGCGCGAATGCCTTGAGCAAACTCTTCTCAGCCTGCCGCAGCTGCAGAGCAGTGTGCTGGTGTTGCGCGAGCGTCAGGGACTTGAACTTGAAGAGATCTGTAATATTCTCGAACTGTCGCTCTCTAATGTGCGGGTGCTGGTGCATCGAGCCCGACTAAAAGTCTTTGCGACTGTGGAACACTTCGAGGAAACCGGCGAATGTTGAGCTGCAAACAGCAAGTAGCGCGCTCAAGCGACTATCTGGATGGCCAGCTGAGCGTTCGTGAGCGGTTGCTGGTGCGCCATCATCTGATGTTTTGTCCTAACTGCCGACGTTTCATCAAGCAAATGCGTTTGATGAGCGCCACGTTGAAAAGACTTCCCGAACCGTTGCCCCCGGACCTTGAGCAAACGGTTGAGCGAATGATGCGCGAGCAATCGCGCTAAAGAAGAAGCATGGGCGAGGGTGTCGTCGGTGGATGTTATGGGGGGGCCGACGCCAGCCTCGCTCTGCTGTTCTGACACAAAACGCCGAACGGGTTCGGGGTTTTGTTGATGACGGGACGCTTTTAGAACTTGGCTTCCAGGTCCAGTTGCAAGGTGTTGGCCTTGGCATCTTTCTGGGTGGACGTTACGTAGTCAGCCTTGGTCAGGAAGTACGTCAGGCCAACACCAAAGTTCTTGTCGATTTCGTAACCCACTTTGAACTTGTGACCGCGTGAACCGGTAGTACCGTTGGCAAAGTCGGAGTCGGTGAAGGCGCCGACCACGGCGTTACGCTGAATGTCGCGGTAGTTGTAGTCCAGGCTGAAGGCATTGAGCTTGCTTTTGAAACCCACCAGCCAGGCGTCGTCCTGATCGCTGTCGGTGGCGGCGTTGTGTACGTACTGGCCGTAAAGGGACAGAGGCAGCGGCAGGTTGGCGATATCGACCTGGCCGAAGCCTTCGTACAGGCGGAACTCGCTGGTGCTGTTGCCGTTAACGGCCAGGGCGCAAGGGGTTGTCTTGGTCCCGGTGGTAGGGCAGGCACTGTCCTTGTCATTGTCGTAGCTGTAAACGCTACCGCCCAAGGTCACTTTCAGGCTGTCCGTGGGGGCGAATTTTGCACCCAGCTGACCTGCGTACAGACGCAAGTCATGACGGAATTGCACGCCGTCGCCGTCGACGTTGTCCTTGAGGGTGTAGTAACCGGCGCTACCGAACATCTCGACGCCGCTGTTCCCCAGGTTGTGCTTGTAAGTGGCCGCCAGGCCTTCGGGGTTGATATCGCTATCCCAAATCACATCACCCATGCTGACCCAGGGCTGAGCCATCTTGCCGGCGATCAGGTGCAGGTCCTTGACGGCAGTCGGGTGATAGTCGATGAACGCCATGTCCAGCCACAACTGCTTCTTGTCGAAGTAGTTATCCAGATCCTGGTTGGTGGAGCGCGCATCGTCGCCGCCGCCAGTGGCGATACGAATACCGGTGTTCACTTGCGGGTTGATTTCGGTGTAGGCACCCAGACGGGCACGAATGCGCTGACGATCCTTGTTCTTGCCATCGGACTCGCCATCAATCTTGATGTTTTCGTGACGAACCCGGACATCCCCCTTGAGTTCGGTTTTAGCTGCCCAGGCGACTTTTTGTTCGAAGGCGGTGAGGTCGGATTTTTTGACCTGATTGGCCGCAGCTTCTTGCTTGGCTTGATTCTCACTGGCGAGTTCAGTTTGCAGCTCGGAGTACTGAGCTGGCGAAATGGAACCGTTGGCTTTCAGCATTTCGAGCAGTCTGGCATCGACTGCTGCGCTGGCCGGAACGCTCATGGCCAGTACCAGGCCACCACACAGTCCAGCCGCAACCCGTGTAGAAACAAGACGCATTGTGAATCTCCCAGTGCAGAGGTGGCCTTGGCCACCTCAAGAAAAATCGGCCCTATACGGGCTCACGTTAACGAGGCTTGGGTGTGTCATGAGCGTGTTGGCAAACAAGTCACTCATAACCTCGTGATCTAAGAAGCGGCGCCAGTATCGCGGCTGGATATGACAGAAAAGTGGCAGTCTGATAGCAAGTCAGTGACACTCGCGGCGGACGCCAAACCTGCAGGAGCCGAGCTTGCCCGCGCAGGCATCACTGCGTGACATCAGCGCCCACCTCGGTTGCGGTGCTACCATCGCGGCTCACATGTCGCGCCCGGGGATTCTCAATGCCGTTACAACGACTGGACAGCCTGTCCGCCATCACCGCTCAGGAATGGGATGGGCTGGTGCCGGTGGAGCAGCCGTTCTTGCGGCACGCCTTTCTCAGCACGCTTGAAGACAGCGGCTGCCTGGGTCCGCATTCCGGCTGGCAGCCCGAGCACTTGCTGCACTACGAAAACGGGCAGTTGCAAGCAGCGTTACCCAGCTACCGCAAGTGGCACTCCTACGGCGAATATGTGTTCGATCACGAATGGGCGCAGGCCTGCGAGCGGGCGGGCATCGAGTACTACCCCAAGCTGTTGACGGCCATACCGTTCAGCCCGGTCAGTGGTCCTCGATTGTTGGCCGCCAGCGCCGAGGACGGGATGGAGTTGCTGGCGGCTTTGCCCGGTTATCTTGAGATTGAGGGGCTTTCGAGTGCCCATATCAATTTCACCGATACGCTGGCCGATACAGCCCTGGCGCAACAGCCCGGCTGGATGCAGCGGCTCGGTTGCCAGTTTCATTGGCAGAACCGCGAGTACCGCGATTTTCAGGACTTTCTTGATGCCCTGAGCTCCCGCAAGCGCAAGCAGATGCGCAAAGAGCGCGAGCAAGTGGCCGCTCAGGGGTTCGAGTTCGAATGGCTGGAGGGTCAACAGGTCAGTGAGGCGCAATGGGATTTTGTCTACGCCTGTTACGCCAATACCTACGCAGTACGGCGACAAACACCTTACCTGACGCGGGCGTTTTTCAGTCTGCTGGCCGAGCGTATGCCCGAATCCATTCGCGTTGTGCTGGCCAGGCAGGGCTCGACCCCGGTAGCGATGGCGTTCAGCCTGATCGGTGGTGACAGTTTGTATGGTCGTTACTGGGGGTGCCTGGCCGAGTTTGATCGCCTGCATTTCGAGACATGTTTCTACCAGGGTATGGATTACGCCATTGCTCAGGGTATCAAGCGTTTTGATGCCGGTGCCCAAGGCGAGCACAAGCTGATCCGCGGCTTTGAGCCGGTGATCACTCACTCATGGCATTACCTGCGTCATCAGGGGCTGAAATCGGCTGTCAGTGACTTTCTGCAGCGTGAGCGGGCAGGGGTGCTGGCGTATGCAGAAGAGGCGAGGTCGGCGCTGCCCTACCGGCAGGCCTGAACCTCGCCGCCTCAATGCTCAGCTGTCCTGTTTGCCCAGCCATCGATAGGTCAGTGCGCCAATCGCTGCGCCCACCAGTGGCGCCAGCCAGAACATCCACAGTTGTTGAAGCGCCCAGCCGCCCACGATCAAGGCCGGGCCTGTGCTGCGTGCCGGGTTGACCGAGGTGTTGGTGACCGGGATCGAGATCAGGTGGATCAGCGTCAGCGCCAACCCTATGGCGATCGGAGCGAAGCCTGCAGGGACTCGCGTGTCAGTGGCACCCATGATGATGAGGATGAACATGGCCGTCATCACCACTTCGCATACCAGTCCCGAGATCATCGAGTAGCCACCGGGAGAATGGTCGCCATAGCCATTGGCTGCCAGCCCGCTTGCAGCCAGATCAAACCCGGGTTTGCCGCTGGCAATGAAGTACAGCAGTGCGGCGGCGATGATGCCTCCCAGAACCTGGGCCACGATGTAAGCGGGTAGCTCTTTTGCAGGGAACCGGCCACCCACCCACAGCCCGAAGGATACGGCGGGGTTCAGATGACAGCCTGAAATATGCCCGATAGCGAATGCCATGGTCAGTACGGTAAGGCCAAAAGCCAGTGCGACCCCTAGCAGCCCGATACCCACGTTGGGGAAGGCTGCAGCGAGTACTGCGCTGCCACAGCCGCCAAGAACCAACCAGAAAGTGCCTACCAACTCAGTTGCCGAACGTTTGAGCAAGGTCATTTGAAGGTCCCGGATAGATAAATCTATCGAGCAATTGAAGCTGCGTCGCGTCCTGCGGTTAACTACAGAACTCTCCCGAATCCTGGTTTAAGTACAGCACTCGCCCGGGTTTTTTCCAGTGCCATAAAAAACGCCAGAGCCCTTTGAAACCGGGCGCTGGCGTGGTGTTTCACGGGCTTTACAGTTGCGTGTTTACGGTCTCAGTCGATGCCTACAAAACCACCCGTTTGATGTTGCCAAAGCCGTGAGTACAGACCTCCCCGTGCGAGCAGTTCACTGTGGGTTCCGGTTTGTGCGATATGGCCGTTTTCCAGCACCACCAGACGGTCCATGCGGGCGATGGTTGAAAGGCGGTGGGCGATGGCAATGACGGTTTTGCCCTGCATCAGGGTTTCGAGGCTTTCCTGGATCGCGGACTCGACTTCGGAGTCCAGTGCCGAGGTGGCTTCGTCCATGATCAGGATCGGTGCGTTCTTGAGCAGTACCCGTGCAATGGCAATCCGCTGGCGTTGACCGCCGGACAGCTTGACGCCGCGCTCGCCCACGTGGGCGTCAAAACCGGTGCGGCCCTGAGCGTCGGACAGAAGCGGGATAAACTCATCGGCCCGGGCTTTTCGCACGGCTGCCCACAGTTCTTCGTCGGTAGCGTCAGGTTTGCCGTACAGCAAGTTGTCACGAATCGAGCGGTGCAACAGCGAAGTGTCCTGGGTAATCATGCCGATCTGTTCGCGCAGGCTTTCCTGGGTTACTTCGGCGATGTTCTGATCGTCGATAAGGATGCGACCGCCTTGCAGGTCGTACAGGCGCAGCAAGAGGTTGACCAGGGTCGACTTGCCCGCGCCGGAAGGTCCGATCAGGCCGATTTTTTCGCCGGGTTTTATCACCAGGTTGAGGTCGCTGATGATGCCGCTGCGTTTGCCGTAATGGAAGTCGACGTGCTCAAAGCGCACTTCACCGCGGCTGACATTAAGGCGTGGTGCCTGTTCACGGTCAGTGACGGCAATGGGTTGTGCAATGGTTTGCAGACCGTCCTGCACCATGCCGATGTTTTCAAAAATACCGTTGACCACCCACATGATCCAGCCGGACATGTTGACGATGCGGATCACCAGGCCGGTGGCCAGGGCGATGGCACCGACGCTGATCAGCGACTGGCTCCACAGCCACAGCGCCAGGCCGCTTGTGCTGACGATCAACAAGCCGTTCATGGTGGTGATCGTGACGTCCATGCTGGTGACCACGCGGCTGGCCAGCCGGGTTTTTTCGGTTTGCTCGATAATGGCTTCGCGAGCGTACTGTTGCTCGAAATTGGTATGGGCAAACAGCTTCAGGGTGGTGATGTTGGTGTAGCCGTCGACGATACGCCCCATCAGTTTTGAGCGCGCATCGGAGGACACCACGGAGCGCTCTTTGACCCGGGGGACGAAGTAGTACAGGGCGCCGATGTAGCATGCGATCCAGATCAGCAGTGGAATCATCAGGCGCCAGTCGGCTTCGGCAAACAATACCAGTGAGCTGATGGCGTAGATCAGCACGTGCCACAGGGCGTCGACCGCCTGAACGGCTGAGTCACGCAGCGAGTTGCCGGTTTGCATGATGCGCTGGGCAATGCGGCCGGCAAAGTCGTTCTGGAAGAAGTTGAGGCTTTGCTTGAGCACATAGCTGTGGTTTTGCCAGCGGATCATGCTGGTCATGCTCGGGCTCAGGGTCTGGTGTACCAGCAGGTCATGCAGGCCGAAGAACACCGGGCGGATGATCAGTGCCACCACGGCCATCCAGATCAGTTCGCTGCTATGGACCTTGAAGAATTCGGTATTGGGCGTGCCCTGGGTCAGATCGATCAGCGTGCTCAGGTAGCTGAACAGCGAGACTTCGATCAGTGCCGCTATCAGCCCGATCACCAGCAAGGCGACAAACATGGGCCAGACCTGGCGCAGGTAGTAGAGATAAAACGCCCAGACAGTGCTGGGAGGGGCTGCGGTAGGGGCTTCGCGGAAGATATCGATCAGTTGTTCGAAACGGCGATAAAGCATGGGCACTGACGCCCGCAGCGCGGGCTCTCCTTTAGTTGACGTTACCCATCCCGTAGCAGTAACGCAGCCTCGTTCCTTCGGCAGCTGCTACGGGGCACAGGTCAAAGCTCCCTGCTGTGTGCAGCCTGTCAGTCGATACGCTTGGCCGACTTGATCAGCACCGGGTCGATCGGCACATTCTGCATGCCTTGTTTGGTGGTGGTTTGCGAGTTGACGATCTGATCAACCACATCCATGCCATTCACAACCTTGGCAAATACGGCGTACCCGGCGTCACGGCCCGGATCCAGGAACGCGTTGTCTGCCACGTTGATGAAGAACTGGCTGGTGGCAGAGTTCGGGTTGGAGGTGCGAGCCATCGACAGGGTGCCGCGCACGTTATGCAGGCCGTTGCTGGCTTCGTTCTTGATCGGGTCGCGGGTCGGCTTTTGCGCCATCTGCGAGGTGAAACCTCCGCCCTGCACCATAAAGCCCGGGATCACACGGTGAAAAATGGTGTTGTTGTAGAAGCCGCTGTCCACATACTTGAGAAAGTTGTCAGTGCTGATCGGAGCCTTGACCGGATCCAGTTCGATTTCGATCTTGCCGAAGCTGGTATCCAGAACGACATGAGGTGTCTTGGATGTATCGGCAGCCATCAGGTTGGCAGCAAACAGCATGGCGCCAGCGGCAAGTGCAATTTTTTTAAGCATGGTTCAGTGATCCTGGAAAGTGGGGTGACTGTTCAATGCCACGCAGGCAGTGGCGCCCTGTGGTTTGAACCAATGCCCGTGCTACATCCGGTAATGGCAGATGTTCACGGGCGGCGGGTGTTGGACAGGATATTCTCGAATCGGGTTCCTGCCCACTGATCTTCACGCTTGCTGCGGTGCTGCAAACGGCGCATCCAGCGGGGCCGTGTCAAAAGTTTGCAGCAGTTCAACCAGGATTTGTGTGGCAGGGCCCAGAGGCTTGTCCTTGTTGGCGTACAGGAAAAATACCGGGTGACGCTTGCCGCCCTGATTGAGCGGCAACGGTTTGAGCACACCTTCCTTGAGTTCGCGCTCGATCATGTGCCGCGGCAACCAGGCAAAGCCCAGCCCGCTGCCCACGAAGGCGGCCGCCGTGGCCAGGCTGCCGACGGTCCAGCGCTGTTCGGAGCCGAGCCAGCCCACGTCACGGGGCTGTTGGCGCCCGGAGTCACGAATCACGACTTGCAGCTGGCTTTCCAGATCCTGGAAATGCAGTTCCCGTTGCAGGCGATGCAGGGGGTGGTCGGGGTGAGCCACGGCAACAAATTCCACGGTGCTCAACTCGGTGCCCAAGTAACCGGGAATATTGAAGCTGCTGATGGCCAGGTCAGCCACGCCTTCGAGCAGGACTTCTTCGACGCCGGACAGCACCTCTTCGCGCAGGCGCACGCGGCAACCACGGCTTTGCGGCATGAAGGCGGTCAGGGCACGCACCAGCCGTGCATTGGGGTAGGCCGCGTCGACCACCAGGCGGACCTCGGCTTCCCAGCCTTGCTCCATGTGATGGGCGAGGTCTTCGAGCTGGCTGGCCTGCTTGACCAGTTGCCGGGAGCGGCGCAGCAGCACGCCGCCCGCCTCGGTGAGCACCGCCTTGCGTCCGTCGATCCGCAGCAGCGGCACGCCGAGTTGATCCTGCATGCGTGCCACGGTGTAGCTGACAGACGACTGCGAGCGATGGAGGACTTCGGCGGCTTGAGCAAAGCCGCCGTGATCGACCACCGCTTGCAGGGTGCGCCATTGATCAAGGGTCACGCGGGGCGCTTTCACGATGATTACCTCTGAATGGGAGTGCTGACAGGATACCGCTAAATAAACAGGTTTATAGATAGGTTGTAGCAAATAAATGCGCTTTTTAATCGAACCAATGCTCTCTATTCTCTGCGCCATCGCCTTACCGTATTTACAGATGGAGCTTATCCGCCATGTCCAACGTTCTGATCATTGAAAGCAGCGCACGCCAGCAGGACTCATTCTCCCGACAGTTGACCCGGCAGTTCGTCAGCCAGTGGCAAGCGGCACATCCAGCTGATCAAGTGACCGTTCGTGACCTGGCCCTGAACCCGGTGCCGCATCTTGATGCCAACCTGTTGGGTGGCTGGATGAAGCCCGAAGCACAACGCAGCGCTGACGAGCATGTTTCCCTGCAGCGCTCCAATGAGCTCACCGATGAGCTGCTGGCAGCGGATGTACTGGTGCTCGCGGCCCCGATGTACAACTTTGCGATTCCGAGCACTCTCAAGGCCTGGCTTGACCACGTATTGCGGGCTGGCGTGACGTTCAAGTACACCGAAACCGGTCCGCAAGGACTGCTGGTCGGCAAGAAAGCATACGTTTTAACTGCGCGCGGCGGGCTGTACGCGGGTAGCACCTCGGACCATCAGGAACCCTATTTGCGTCAGGTCATGGCCTTTATCGGAATTCACGATGTGACCTTTATCCATGCCGAAGGCATGAACCTGGGCGGTGACTTCCAGGAAAAAGGTTTAAACCAGGCCAAGGCCAGGCTGTCTGCAATCTCATAGGCTGTTAATCGACAGATAATCGCTGAATGGCTTAATCGCTTCATTGCTCCTTCAAGCATGCGGTTCGCGCATCGAACCTCCCTTTGCACTTTTTTGAGTGCTCGTACCCGATCAGCCATAGCGCCGGATCGGGTTTTTTTTGTCCGGGTTTTGCAGGGTGATGGTAAAGGTTGATGGAAAACCGCTAAGGTCGCGGACCTTCTGATGCGCTCGCGGGTGTTTTTGCCGGAGAGCCGTTTCGATTTCCTGGGCGAGAGATTCATGGGCTATCTGTTAATTGTCACCTTGATTCAAGCATTCTCCTTCAGCCTGATTGGCGAGTATCTGGCTGGACATGTCGACAGCTACTTTGCGGTGCTGGTGCGTGTGGTGCTGGCGGGGCTGGTATTCATCCCCCTGACGCGCTGGCGTCAGGTAGAGCCTGGCTTTATGCGTGGCATGCTGCTGATCGGTGCCCTGCAGTTCGGCATCACTTACGTCTGTCTGTACTTGAGTTTTCGGGTGCTTACAGTGCCGGAGGTGCTGTTGTTCACCATCCTCACTCCGCTGCATGTGACCCTGATCGAAGATGCCCTTAATCGCCGTTTCAACCCGTGGGCGCTGGTGGCGGCACTTGTAGCTGTAGCGGGGGCGGCGGTCATTCGCTTTGACAGCATCAGCCCGGACTTCTTTGGAGGCTTCCTGTTGCTGCAATTGGGCAATTTCACCTATGCCGCCGGGCAGGTGTTGTACAAGCGCCTGGTGGCGCGTTACCCGAGCGACGTGCCGCATTACCAGCGGTTTGGTTTCTTTTATCTGGGGGCTTTGGCAGTGGTGTTGCCGGCCTTCCTGCTATTTGGCAAGGCCAACTTCCTGCCTGAGGCTCCCTTGCAGTGGGGTGTTCTGGTATTTCTGGGGCTGATTTCTACGGCCCTGGGCCTGTACTGGTGGAACAAAGGCGCGTGCATGGTCAGGGTTGGCACGTTGGCTGTGATGAACATTTTGCATGTGCCGGTCGGCCTGTTGATCAGTTTGCTGATCTGGAACCAGCACGAGCCGCTGGGGCGACTGTTCATCGGCGGGCTGGTGATTGCATTTGCCGTGTGGATCAGCCGGCTAGACCGCAGGGCTGTGACGGTCTAAGGTCAACCACAGTCCATCTATCGCCTAAAGGGAGAGTCGGAATGACAGTCAGGGTGTTGATCTTGCCGGGCCTGTTCAATTCGGGAACAGAGCATTGGCAATCTCACTGGGAACAGCGCTACAGCGGGCTGCACCGGGTCAAGCAGGAGAACTGGGAAACCCCCGTTTGTACGGATTGGGTGCAGAACCTGCAGAAAAAGATCACCAAGAGCGAGCGTCCTGTGGTGCTGGTGGGCCACAGCCTTGCCTGCACGCTGATTGCCCGTTGGGCGCAGCAGCACCCCAAAGAGGCGCGGCGTGTGCGTGGGGCACTGCTGGTCGCGCCCAGCGATACCGAAGCCGACAGTTATCCGCCAGGCACAACGGGTTTCAGCCCGATGCCGCTCAATACCCTGCCTTTTGACGCAATTACCGTCGCCAGTACCAACGACCCCTATGTCACCCAGGAGCGGGCCAGCGCATTCAGCGATGCCTGGGGCAGCGAACTGGTATGGCTGGAAAATGCCGGGCACATCAATGGTGAGGGGGGCTATGGCAACTGGCCCCAAGGGATCGAGTTGTTGTTCAAGCTCACAGGCGATCCACAGTTCAAGCAAGCCTGAGCGCATTATGGGTGATGGAACTGTGGGAGCGGGCTTGCACGCGATGGCATCACCCGAATCGCGAGCAAGCCCGCTCCCACAGGGTTCAATCGTCTTTGGACAGCTCCAGCGGAGTATTCAGCTTGCTCAGCAATCCTTTGCGCAGGTCATTGCCGCTCGGTTGCTGATACATGCTGAGCCCGAATTCGGGCAGCACTGACAACAGGTAGTCGAAAATATCGCCCTGGATTTGCTCGTATTCGCTCCACACCGTGGTCCGGGTAAAGCAATACACCTCAAGGGGTACACCCTGTGGCGTGGCTTGCATCTGGCGGACCATGCAGGTCATGTTCGGCTGAATGTCGGTATGGCTTTTCAGGTAGGCCAGGGCATAGGCGCGGAAAGTGCCTATGTTGGTCATGCGCCGACGGTTGGCAGACATGGCTGCGACATTGCCCTGGGCTTCGTTCCAGCTTTTGAGCTCTGCTTTCTTGCGATGCAGGTAATCGCTCAACAGGCGTACCTGTTCCAGGCGCTGCTCCTGCTCATCGGTCAAAAAAGCAATGTCGGCGGCGTCAATATACAGGCTGCGCTTGATCCGGCGTCCGCCGGACTGCTGCATGCCACGCCAGTTTTTGAACGATTCGGACATCAAACGCCAGGTCGGAATCGAGACAATGGTTTTGTCGAAGTTCTGTACTTTGACGGTGTGCAGGGTGATGTCGATTACATCGCCATCGGCACCGACCTGCGGCATCTCGATCCAGTCGCCTACGCGCAGCAAATCATTGCTGGTCAACTGCACGCTGGCCACAAACGACAACAGCGTGTCCTTGTAGACCAGCAGAATGACAGCAGACATTGCGCCAAGGCCGGAGAGCAGCAGCATTGGCGAGCGGTCGATCAGGGTTGCGACAATGATGATTGCGGAGAACACATACAGCAGCATTTTAGTCAGCTGAATGTAGCCCTTGATCGGCCGGGTCTTTGCGTAATTGGTGCGCGAATAGATATCGAGCAAGGCATCCAGCAGTGAGCTGATCACACGCGTGAGCACAAAAATGGTTATGGCCAGCGCCAGGTTGCCAAGGAAGTGGCGACCGTTGTCGCTCATGTCCGGCACCAGGTTGCGTCCGAACTGCACCATCAGGGAGGGGGTCAATTGCGCCAGGCGATGGAACACCTTGTGTTCGCGTAAATCGTTGATCCAGTGCAGGGCCGGCTGACGGC
The DNA here is from genome assembly GCF_037055275.1 of Pseudomonas sp. ML2-2023-3. Lineage (NCBI taxonomy): Bacteria > Pseudomonadati > Pseudomonadota > Gammaproteobacteria > Pseudomonadales > Pseudomonadaceae > Pseudomonas > Pseudomonas sp. ML2-2023-3. The sequence goes on along the minus strand of NZ_CP146343.1, from coordinate 4,342,267 downwards.
CCAGGATTTTGGTCACGCGCAACACCAGGATGCGTGCAATGTGACCGGCCAGCAGGGCAATGCCCACCAGAACGATCAGACCCAGCATGGCACTGACCCAGGGATGTTGATCCAGGTTTGCCCAAAGGGTCCGGATTTGGGTCCAGAGTGGTTGAGTTTCCATAAGCTAAAACGATATCCCAGTAATAAATGGCCATGGGATTAGAGCACTTCAGAGCAATTTATGGGCTCAGGTTGGACTAAAGACCCTAAAAAACCATTTGTTTCATGCCGTTCGTGCAAAGTAACTCGGCCTTGGCGCTCGAAACCGTTACTCTATGCCGCTGATTTTTTGTATTTCTTCGAGGTAGCACCCGTGTTTTCCGATTTCGCCCTGCACGAACGCCTGCTTAAAGCTGTGGCCGAGCTTAAATTTGTCGAGCCTACGCCTGTGCAAGCAGCGGCCATCCCGCTCGCGCTCGAAGGGCGTGACCTGCGGGTTACAGCTCAAACCGGGAGTGGTAAAACTGCCGCTTTCGTACTGCCGATTCTGAATCGTCTGATTGGTCCAGCCAAAATCCGTGTAAGTATCAAAGCGTTGATTCTGCTGCCGACCCGCGAGCTGGCACAACAAACGCTCAAGGAAGTTGAGCGTTTTTCGCAGTTCACGTTCATCAAGTCCGGCCTGATCACCGGCGGTGAAGACTTCAAGGTCCAGGCCGCCATGCTGCGCAAGGTGCCGGATATCCTGATCGGCACCCCGGGTCGTTTGCTGGAGCAACTGAATGCCGGCAACCTCGACTTGAAAGAAGTTGAAGTGCTGGTACTCGACGAAGCCGACCGCATGCTCGACATGGGCTTCTCCGAAGACGTCCAGCGTCTGGTCGACGAGTGCCCTAATCGCCAGCAGACCATGCTGTTCTCGGCCACCACCGGTGGTTCGGGTCTGCGCGAGATGATCGGCAAGGTGTTGAACAATGCCGAGCACTTGCAGCTCAATCAGGTCAGCCAGCTGAACGCTACCACGCGTCAGCAAATCATCACCGCTGACCACAACCAGCACAAAGAGCAGATTGTTAACTGGCTGCTGGCAAACGAGACGTACCAAAAAGCGATCGTTTTCACCAATACCCGCGCTATGGCTGACCGTATCTACGGTCGTCTGGTGGCTCAGGACTACAAAGCGTTTGTCTTGCACGGTGAAAAAGACCAGAAGGACCGCAAGCTGGCCATCGACCGCCTGAAGCAGGGCGGCGTCAAGATTTTGGTAGCCACCGACGTGGCGGCCCGTGGCCTGGACGTTGAAGGCCTGGATCTGGTGATCAACTTCGATATGCCACGCAGCGGCGACGAATACGTGCACCGTATTGGTCGTACGGGTCGTGCGGGTAACGATGGCCTGGCCATCTCGTTGATCTGCCACGGCGACTGGAACCTGATGTCCAGCGTCGAGCGCTACCTGAAGCAGAGCTTCGAGCGCCGCACCATCAAGGAAGTCAAAGGCGTTTACGGCGGTCCGAAAAACGTCAAGGCCTCGGGCAAAGCTGTTGGTGTGAAGAAGAAAAAAACCGACGCCAAGGGTGTCAAGAAGAAGTCGGGCGCCAAGGCTCCGACCAAGCGCAAAATTGCCAACCGCCCGAAGACTGATGCACTGTCGCTGGTCAGCAAGGACGGCATGGCTCCGCTCAAGCGCCGCAAGCCAGAAGCACCGGCTGCTGAATAAAGCGCAGGTGTAACCTACAAAAAACCCGGCCTGTGCCGGGTTTTTTGTTGTCTGAAAAGGCTGTAGGCGTTGCTGTTTGTCAGGTAGATCGACGTCGTGGGAAAGCCCGCTCCCACAATAAATCAGGGCTCAGTAAAAAGTTCGCTCGGCCTTGAATGTCAGCAAGCCATCACACTGGGCGTTTTGCCCCGAATACGCTGAACAGTCTGTGCCGTCCAGGCTGGAGTCGCTGTAGATCAGATCCAGGTCGATGCCCATCCAGGGGCGGGAAAATTTTATCGACCAGTCATTGAAAGCGCTCACGCGGCCACCATCGGCAATGGATACGGGGGAGCCCAATTGGTGGGTGGTGTATTTCATGCTCACTCCGATACCGAAGGGCTGGTTGACCCCCAGGTCGGCAAACAGTGTGCTGTCGCGTCGGTCCGGGTCGTTGCTGAAAGCGGCGCCAAAGCGCGTACCCAGCACGGTCAGGCCGGCAAAAATCTGCTGACTGTCCAGTGAGTCGAGTTTAGGGTAGCTGTAGTGGATTACCCCCAGCTCGTAGCTCAGGGTTTGGTCGAAGGGGTGTTTGTAGCCCAGGTAGGAATCAACTTCCAGATTGCTGCCAGGCTTGATGCCCATGGTGGGTGCCCATTGGCCAGCGTACCAGCCACTGTCATGGGTCAGGTCCAGGCCGCCATGAAAGGTCGAGCCGGGGCTTGTAGGCTTGACCAGGCCCTGAGCCATGCTGCGGCTGGGCTGTGTGGCCAGTTTGAGGTCGAAGTTGCCCAGTTCGCGGGAAAAGACCTGTGCATCTACAATCGTGCTGGCCAGCAACGTGCCGGTCAGCAGTACCGCCCGTGTGAGCATAATCGGCTCCCTATATGGGCTCAAAGGCTTGATTCAGAGCCTTTGGAGCATACGCAGGAATATCGGCAATAAAGTGCCGTTCGTCGATTTATCGATTCGAATCAGGGATGTGGCGCAAGGGTGGGATAAATCGATAGTCCTAGCGCCTTGGAAGGCAAAGCGCAAGAGGACCAGATGACGCGAGGGGGGTATTACTTCTTGCCGAGCGTGATTTGCTTGGACGGGCCAAAAGTTTGGCCGCTGACGCCTTTGTTGATTTGCTGGATCTCGCCGCCGGATTTCAAGAATGCTTCGATTTGAGCATTGATGGAATCACTGGTTTCTACAGCGGGAGCTGGCTTTGCTTTGCTGGCAGATGCTTTAACGCGCATGGCGGCTATTGACCTTTAGAAAATAACTTGGCCAGCGATAGTACCAGAAATACTTGACAATTGCTTGTTAAATATCTTCGTAAAATAATAGAGGTGGTGTCGGTGAAGACATAAGCAAGTGTCTAATTGCCTGCTAACTCGCTGTTTTAATTCATAACAGTGGAGGGATTTTAAACATGTTCAGGTGCTGCCGGACGGGAGGGTGGCCTCCTGCAGGCTGACGAGTGGCAGCCTGACAGCGTTAGAAAATCCTGATAAATCAAACCTTTCACAGATTTTTTGAATACCGGGTCGCGGCGCTCCAATTTGCCCCCCTAAACTCGGGTAGAATGCCGCCTACGTAATGAGGGTATTGGACATGGCTTTAATCGGTCGCTACAACAGTTTGCAAGTGGTTAAACATACAAGTTTTGGTTTGTATCTCGATGGCGGGGCAGACGGCGAAATCCTGTTGCCGAATCGTTATATTCCCAAAGATATTCCCAGTGAAGATGAAGACTGGCTCAACGTATTTGTTTATTTGGACAGCGCTGACAAGTTAATTGCCACCACTGAAAAACCAAAAGTTCAGGTCGGTGAGTTCGCCAGTCTTAAAGTGGTTGAAGTTAACAGCATTGGTGTATTCCTCGATTGGGGGCTGCCAAAAGATTTGCTGCTGCCGTATTCCGAAGAAAAACGCCAGATGACCGCCGGCGAATATGTCGTGGTGCACGTCTACCTCGACAAGCACACACGCCGTATCACCGCGACTGCCCGTCTGGACCGTTATCTGGACAAAACCCCGGCCAACTATCAGGTAGGCCAGGAAGTTGATCTGTTGGTGGCCGAGGCCACGGACATGGGTTTCAAAGCCGTGATCAACAACAAGCACTGGGGTTTGATCCACAAAAATGAAATCTTCAAGTTCATGCGTGCGGGCAAGCAAGAGAAAGGTTTCATCAAGGAAATCCGCGCTGACGGCAAAATCAGCCTGAGCCTGCAACCGGTCGGCCAGGAAGCAGCCAGCAGCCTGAACTCAAAGATCCTCAGCAAGTTGCGCGACAATAACGGCGTGCTGGCAGTCAGCGACAAAAGTGCTCCTGAAGTGATCAGCAACCATTTTGGCGTCAGCAAGGGCAACTTCAAAAAAGCCATTGGCGCGCTGTACAAGGAAGGCAAGATTGCGATCCACCCGGACCGCATCGAATTGATCTGAACTGACGCAGGGAGGCTGGCGAGATGAGCAAGGCAGTGTGGGCGTATATCGGTGCGTTACTGGCTTTTCTGGTGCTCGACGGCCTGTGGCTCGGCGTGCTCATGAGCTCTACCTATAAAGAGCTGCTGGGCTCGTTGATGCTGGCGCAGCCCAAGTGGGGCCCGGCCATCGTGTTCTATCTGATGTACGTGCTGGGCGTGGTGTTCTTTGTCGTGCTGCCGGCCCTTGCCCGGGCCAGTGCGCGCAGAGCTGCATTGGCCGGCGCGTTCTTCGGGCTGGTCGCCTATGGCACTTACGACATGACCAACTGGGCTACGCTGCAAGGCTGGTCTGCCCAGTTGGCTTTGATGGACATGGCGTGGGGCGGGTTGTTGACCTGTCTTGCTTCATTGTCGGGTTACTGGACGGCCCGCAAGCTGGCGTCCTGACTCTATTTTCTTGCACGTTAAACACTGTGCTGTTCTGCATTTGTGCGGACGTGGCTTTTTTTCGGGTGGACTATGAGTGTTACGCGGCGTGCAACGGATGCATTCGCACTGCAGGTCATGCTGGGCTTATGCCTGATCTGGGGCGTGCAGCAGGTCATCATCAAAATTGCCGCACCCGACATCGCCCCCGTGATGCAAGCGGCCTTGCGCTCAGGTATTTCAGCGCTGCTGGTGGGCCTGTTGATCTGCTGGAAGGGTGGCTGGAGCCAGGTGCCCGCCACCTGGCGTGGCGGCTTGCTGGCCGGTAGCCTCTTCGGCCTTGAGTTCTTCTTCATTGCCGAAGGGCTGCAACTGACCAGTGCTGCGCATATGTCGGTATTCCTCTATACCGCGCCCATTTTTACCGCCCTCGGAATCAACTGGCTGTTGCCCAGCGAGCGTTTACGACCGTTGCAATGGCTGGGGATCATTCTCGCGTTTGCCGGGATAGCCTTTTCTTTTGCCGGGGGGATTTCGTTTGCCGACATGGACCGCAACATGCTGCTGGGCGATGTCTACGGGATTCTGGCAGGCATGGCCTGGGGGGCGACCACGGTGGTGGTGCGCGGCTCCCGGTTGTCGGAAGCGCCAGTCACCCTGACCCTGTTCTACCAGCTTGTCGTAGGTTTTTTCGGATTGTTGGTAATTGCAGCGGCCAGCGGCCAGATCACCCATGTCAGCCTGACCACCGTCGCGGTGGCCAGCGTGCTGTTTCAGGGTTTGGTTGTGTCGTTCTTCAGCTACCTGGTGTGGTTCTGGCTGCTCAAGCGCTATATGGCTTCCAATCTGGCGGTGTTCTCATTCATGACGCCCCTGTTTGGCGTGACCTTCGGTGTGCTGGTGCTTCACGAGCCCCTGAGCGTCAACTTTGTGGTGGGTGCGATTCTGGTGCTGTGCGGCATCACGTTTGTCAGCGCTGAGCAGTGGGTGCGCCGCAAAGTGCGCGCTCTGCTGGGGCACTGATCGACTTCCAGGCAAGCACGCCAGCAAGCAACAGCCCGCTGGCGGCAATGATCAGCGCCGGTTGCAGTCCACCGCTGAAATGGCTGCTGAGGGCTGCCAGCAATGGCCCGGACAGCTGGCCCACGGCAAAGCAGGCGGTCAACAGGGCTGCGTTTCGGGCGGTGGCGCGGGGCGCCAGATCCCGTGAGCGCTGCATGACCAGCGACATGCAGGCCAGAAACGGCGTGCCGCACAGGATCACACCCAGGGCCAGGCCTGCGCTGCTCGGTATCAGGCACGCAAGTACGCCAAAGGCCTGAACCCACAGCGCGCCCATCAGCCAATAACGGGTGGTGGCAGGGCGATGACGACGAAAACTGATCAGTACCACGCCAATCGCGGCGCATAGCCCGAAGGCAGGCCAGAACAGATCGGCTTGCCATTGGCCGTGAAACCGTGCGTTTGCCATCTGTGACAAAAACGTCGCAGGAATGATGTACCCCAGGCCATACAGCCCATAAATCGCCCCCAGTCGTGCGATTCCGGGTTGGCGGCTGTCAGGTGCTGAGGTGTGGGTTTGTGCGGCAGTCGAAGCCGGTTGTGGCAGGGCGGGCCAAATCACCAGCAGCATCAGCAGCGCCGCCACGGCATAGATCATCCAGAGGGTGGCCGAGTTTTGCCCGGTTACATTGGCTGCCAGTGCCAACAAGCCGGTAAGCATCACGCCAAGACCGGGCCCGGCAAACACCAGGGCGCCCAGGCGTGGCCGATTCTCAGTGAGAGCTATGTGCTGACTAAGCGCGGTAATCATGACCATCACCCAGGCACTGGCGATACCGGAACCAAACCGCAAGAGCAGGTGCGGCCAAAAACCGTAGGCCCAGTACGAAACCAGAGTCAGCAGGACGCACAGCCACAGGCCAGTGTGCAAACGGCCGCGCACCTGCTCCGGACGCCGGGCGCGCATGGCATCCAGTGCTCCGAGCAGATAGCCAAGGTAGTTGGCGGCAGCAATCAGCCCGGCGCCGGTCAGGTCGATCTGCCCTTCGCCAATCAAGTGAGGCAGTTGCGGGGTCAGGGAGAAGCGTCCAATGCCCATGGCCATCATGAGCGCGATAAAGCTGGCGAGTAAGCGGATCAGGGGCGACATGCTGCAGGTTCCTGGGTAAAGGCAATGACCGTCAGGCTAGTGCTGTTTGACTTTCCTTAAAAATGAATAATAGTGAGTGACTTATTCAGTTTTGGAGAATGGTGTGGAATTCAGCCAGCTACGGATTTTTCAGGCTGTGGCCCAGGAAGGATCGATCACTCGTGCGGCTGAGCGCCTGCATCGAGTGCCTTCAAATCTGTCGACTCGGCTCAAGCAGCTTGAGGAACAGATGGGCGTCGAGCTGTTCGTACGTGAGCGCCAGCGCCTGCAGTTGTCTCCTGCGGGGCAAGTGTTGCTGGACTACACGGCACGGCTATTTGCCCTTCACGATGAAGCCCTGAGCGCCGTTCAGGGGGGCGTGCCTTCGGGCAAGTTCACGCTGGGGACGATGTACAGCACGGCGGCGATCCACTTGCCGGGTCTGCTGGCGCACTATCACCGCACGTATCCGGCAGTGAGTTTGCACGTTCAGTCGGGCCCCAGCGGCGAGTTACTCGAAGGGCTGTTGACGGGGCGTCTGGATGCCGCGCTGGTGGATGGCCCGCTGGAGTTGGCCGGGCTGGACGGTGTGGAGTTCTGTGAAGAGAGCCTGGTGCTTATCAGCGATCTGGACCATCCACCGATTGGCCGTGCCCGGGACGTACAAGGCAGGGAAGTCTTTACCTTTCGTCAGGGCTGTTCATATCGCGCCCGGCTTGAAGCCTGGTACGCCAGCGACCGTGCCTCCTTGGGGCGGGTGATGGAGATCGAGTCCTATCAAGGGATGCTGGCGTGTGTGGCGGCGGGTTCAGGGGTGGCGCTGATGCCGGCGTCGATGCTGGCCAGCTTGCCGGGGCGAGAAAATGTCAGGATACATCCCTTGAAACAACCTTTTGCCAGCGCCACAACATGGTTGATGTGGCGAAAAGGCATGATGGGCGCCAACTTGAATGCGTGGATTGAGCTGCAGCAGACGGCGCCGTTGCCAAATGGGGCTGTGTCGCCGCAACTCAAGGTGCTGCCTTGAGTCAGATATGTAGGAAATTAGCCTAAAGTTCATTGACCTTAGGCAAGCATTGAGTAGGACTTAGGACTATTATCTGTGTGAAGCGACCACAGAATTCCCGTCGCCAGAGTGACCCCAAGGGGGATATATGAAAGACAAACTGCAAACTTGGCTTCATGACGTTGGTGTTGCGCTTGGCCTGATCGAGCCGCCACTGCAGCCTGTGCCGATTCCTGTCGATGACACGCGTCGCCGTCCACAACGTCGCCGCTAAGGCCTGATTGCACGTTAGGCCAGCGCGCTGGTCGTGTTTCTTTCGGTCCTTGATCGGCGAAAGGGTTGTGTGCTGCAAAAACAAAAGGGCAGTGTGAGCTGCCCCCTCCCTCCAGGGTTTTTCAGCCCATGGTGAAGCGCACGCTGTAATTGAGCGGCGCTTCGTCTGTTTTCTCCGTTACCCGCGCTTCACATTTCACATCGTCCATGCCTGTAGAGGTTGCGCTGGCTGACCGCGTAGCGCTCAGTGTCGGCTTGAATACGCCGAATGACTGGGTAACTCTCAGCGCCGTGGTAAAGGTGCATTCCCGATTGCCATTGGCATATGAAATGACTTCGCGCAGTGTTGCAGGGGTTTTTCGCGGGTACCCGAAGTTGGTCTGATAGTTCGCTTCAAAGGAATGCTCGCCATACGGGTCCACATCAAAGAAGCCGGGGGCGGCCAGTGAAAGCTCCCAGCTTGAACGGTTGAGCTTGAGTGCTCCCGAAGTGTTATTGACGACTTCGAATGTCAATGTGGTGACGTCGGCTTGAGCGTTGACGCCGGTTAGCGCCAGGGTGCAAGCCATGACAGCGGTGGCCAGAGAGTTGTTTGAGTGGGTCATGTGTTAAGTCCATTTAGTGAGTTGCACGTTGCTTGAAGGTGTGCGGCGACATCCCATGTGGCCGCTTTTCAAGCGTAGTTGGACTCATTGATGGGCTGGCAGAGATAAGGCGATGTATGGGCGGGGTATTGGTATTCGGGGGTGTATGAAAGAGGAAAACGGGTACGACCTGTCACGTCGTACCCGTCGAACAAAGGGTTTATCAGGCGGCGCTCACCACCGAAGCAGGGCGTCGATCCATCAGGCTAACCACAACAAAGCTGATCAGCGCCACGCCCAGGCTGTAATAAATGGGCGTGTTGGCTTCCAGGCCATCCTTGAGCATGAACCCCAGTGCCGTGACAAACCCCAGGCTCATGCTGGTGATGGCGCCCGCAGTGGTGGCCCGCTTCCAGAAAATCGCCCCGATCAATGGCACCAGCATGCCGCCGACCAGCAGGTTGTAAGCCAGGGTGAGGGCGCTGATGACATCAGAGACCACCAGGGCGATGCCCAGTACGGCAAAGCCTGTCAGCAAGGTAAACAAGCGGTTGATATTGAGGCTCGATTGCTTGCCGCCACGCAGCCTTGGCAGCAGATCCTCGGTCAGCACTGTGGAGGCTGCCAGCAAGCCAGCGCTGGCGGTCGACATCATGGCCGCCAGGGCCGCAGCGATCACCAGGCCGCGAATACCGTCTGGCAGCGAGACTTTCACGATGGCGGCGAAAGCGTTGTTGACGTTGTCCAGGTCCGGTAGCAGCACGTGTGCGGCCATGCCGATCAGCGCGCACGTCAGGCCGTAGAGGATGCAATACAGGCCTGCGAATGTCCCTGCGTACTTCGCCACCCGGGCCGTTTTGGCGGTAAACACACGCTGCCAGATGTCCTGGCCGATCAGGATGCCGAAGAAGTAGATCATGAAGTAAGTGATGATCGTGTCCCAGCCGATGCTGGTGAAGCTGAAGTTCGATGCGGGCAGCTTGCTGACCAGTTCGTCCCAGCCGCCGACGCGGTACAGGCAGATCGGCAGCAGCACGAACATCAGGCCGATGGTCTTGATCGCAAATTGCACGATATCTGTCAGGGTCAGCGACCACATGCCGCCAATGGTCGAGTAAATCACCACCACGCCGCCGCCCAGCAGTACGGAAATCCAGAAAGGAAGATCGAACAGGACTTCCAGTACGGTGCCAATGGCCAGAATCGAGGTCACGCCAATCATCAGCGCGTAGGCCAGCATGATCACCGCGCTGGCCTGGCGGGCCATCGGGTTGTAGCGCTTTTCCAGTACCTGGGTCACGGTGAATATTTTCAGCTTGAGCAACGGCTTGGCCAGGAACAGGTTCAGCGCGATGATCCCGCAACCCAGTGCGGCACACAGCCAGAAGCCTGAAATTCCGTGCACATAACCCAGGCGCACGGTGCCGACGGTGGAAGCCCCGCCCAGTACTGTCGCGGCCATGGTGCCCATGTAGAGCGTAGGGCCCAGGTTGCGGCCTGCGACCAGATAGTCTTCGTGGGTCTTGGCCTTGCGCATGCCGTAGTAACCCAGCACCAGCATTGCCGCAGCGTAGATAAGGACGACCAGTAGATCTAAAGCCATGATGGCGAATCTCCGATTATTTTTTTTATGGATGCAGCAGGCACGGTGGCTTGGTGCCGTAAAGCGCAAGGCTTGATGGCACCGCAAGGATGTCCTTATCGATGTACAACGCCGGGCAGCACGCAGAGCATTTCGTACAGCAGGTTGGCGCCCAGTAATGAGGTGTTGCCGGTGGTGTCGTAGGGCGGCGAGACTTCTACCAGGTCGCAGCCGACCAGGTCGAGGCCTTGGCAGCCGCGGATGATTTCAATCGCCTGAATGGTGGTCAGGCCGCCGATTTCCGGAGTGCCGGTGCCGGGAGCCCAGGCCGGGTCGATGCCGTCGATATCAAAGCTGAGGTAGACCGGGCCATTACCGACTTTTTCGCGCACCTGTGCCATCAGGGGCTCCAGGGACTTGTGCCAGCACTCTTCGGCCTGCACGACGCGAAAGCCCTGGTTGCGGCTCCAGTTGAAGTCTTCGGCGGTATAGCCCTGGGCGCGCAGGCCGATCTGAACCACGCGGTCACAGTCCAGCAGGCCTTCTTCAACGGCGCGGCGGAAGGTCGTGCCGTGGGCGATTTTCTCGCCGAACATATGGTCGTTCACATCGGCGTGGGCATCGATATGCACCAGCCCGACCTTGCCGTGTTTTTTGTGCATCGCCCGCAAAATCGGCAGGGTAATGGTGTGGTCGCCACCCAGGGTCAGGGGGATGACATCGTGCTCAAGGATTTCGTCGTAGGACGCTTCGATGATGCGCACCGCATCCAGCAGATTGAAGGTGTTGATCGCCACATCACCAATATCGGCCACGGACAGCGAGTCGAACGGCGCGGCGCCGGTGGCCATGTTGTAAGGGCGGATCATCACCGATTCGGCGCGGATTTCCCGAGGACCGAAACGGGTGCCGGGGCGCAGCGAGGTGCCGATATCCAGGGGCACGCCGACAAAGGCCGCGTCCAGGCCCTTGGCCGATGGCAGGTGGGGCAGGCGCAGCATGGTGGCGATGCCGGCGAAGCGCGGCATTTCATTGCCGCCCAGTGGTTGATGAAGAATTTTGTCCACGGGTAAGGCCTCGTCGTTTGTTGTGGTTATGGCGTTCGATTCTGCGAAAGGCGCGAGGCGGGAAGAATCGCTGTGGGCAAATACTTAGTTCAGGTTTTTCTAAACTAATGGCGGTAGACTCTGGCTCTCAACGTCGCCTGTATGGCGAGCAAGCCCGCTCCCAACGTGGCAAGTGAGTGATTGATGGCCAGCGCGTTACCCGATCTGAAACTATTGCGAATATTTGCCAGCGTGGTCAGGCACCAGGGGTTTGCCAATGCGCAACAGGCGCTAAACCTCTCGACCTCGGCCATCAGCACCTATATGAGCCAGCTCGAAGCCAGTCTGGGCCTTGTGCTGTGCCATCGCGGGCGCGGCGGGTTCAGCCTTACCAGCAAGGGCGAGCTGTTTCACCAGGAAACTCTGCGCCTGTTGGGTGAGCTGGAAGGTTTTGAACAGTACGCCGCAGCACTCAAGGGTGAGTTGCGCGGCACTTTGAACCTGGGGGTTATCGACTCCACGGTCAGCGACAAGGCCTTGCCCTTTGCCGAGGCCATTGGCGCCTATAGCCAGGAGCACCCGGCGGTGCATCTGCATTTGTCGGTGATGAGCCCCTACGAATTGCAGCTTGGCGTGCAAGATAACCGCCTTGATCTGGCCATCGGTGCGTTTTCGACGCGCATGAGCGGGCTGGTCTACCAGCCCCTTTATCGTGAGCAGCACTGGTTGTACTGCAGCACACGGCACCCCCTGTTCAGCGAGCGGCGCATTCCCGAGCCGGTGATTACTCAGCAGAGGATGGTGGGGCGCGGCTATTGGAGTCAGGCCGAACTGGCGCGTCACGGCTTCAAGCACAGCGCGGCGACGGTCGACAGCATGGAAGCACAGCTGATCCTGGTGCTTTCGGGGGCTTACATTGGTTATTTGCCCGAGCACTACGCAGAGCCCTGGGTGGAGAAGGGCGACTTGCGGGTGCTGCTCCCCGCGACCTTTGGCTATCAGGCGCCGTTTTCGATGATCGTGCGCCGTGGTCGCAGCCGAGAGCCGCTGATTCAAACCTTCCGCGACCTGCTCAAAGCACAGCTTAATCAACCTTGAACGAGAGCTTTATTCCCATGTCACGCGCCCAATGCCCTCGCTGCTTGCGCCCGCAGTCGCACTGTTTGTGCGACTTGATTCCACACCTCGACAGTCGCACCCGTGTGTTGCTTTTACAGCATCCGAGCGAGGTCAATCATGCGCTGAACACTGCACGGCTGGCGGCGCTGGGTTTGATCAATGCCGAGTTGCTGGTGGGCGAAGTGTTTGAGGATCTGGACAGGTTGCTCAACCCGCCGGGGTATCAGGCGCGGTTGTTGTTCCCGGGGGATGATGCACAGTTGCTCCAGGCGAGCACTGCGCCAGGCGAAAGCCTGCCATTACTGCTGGTAGTGCCGGACGGAACGTGGCGCAAGGCCCGCAAGTTGTTGCACCTCAACCCTCTGTTGGCACAGTTGCCACGGGTCACGCTGCCCGAAGGTGCGGTGTCGCGCTACCGACTGCGCAAAGCGCCGGGGCCGGGCGCCTTGTCGACCCTGGAAGCCATCGTGCAGGCGCTGGAAATCCTGGAGCCGCCCACGTCGTTTGTGTCGTTGCTGCGCCCGTTCGAGGCGTTGATCGAAGGGCAGATCGAAGCAATGGGCGCTGAAACCTATCTGAAAAATCACGGGGACAAGTCGTAACGTGTGGGAGCGGGCTTGCTCGCGATGCAGGCGGCGGGGTATGTCAGGGGGGCAGGGTTGATGCGATCGCGAGCAAGCCCGCTCCCACAAAGGTTTCAGGGTTTTTCGAGGGTTTTTTGACGCAGGATGTAAATGCTCACCAGCACCGCGCTGGTCAGCATGAACCCCCGTGCCCAGGGTAAAGGCACCAGATAACACGACACGCCGATACTCAACCACATCAGGCCGATGGCGTAGACCTTGCCTTTGAGCGGGATGCCGTTGCCATCAAGGTAGTCGCGGATCCACGGCCCGAGTCGAGGGTGTTCGACCAGCCAGTGATAAAAGCGCGGCGAGCTGCGGGCAAAGCACGCGGCAGCCAGTAGCAGAAAGGGCGTTGTGGGCAGGACAGGGAGGAAGATGCCGATCACTCCCAATGCCACGCTCAGCCAGCCGATGGCAAACAGAACGTGGCGCAGCAACCGCGAACGGTTGCCGAAATCGGGAGGTGTCACTGAATCAGTGGTGACGTGGCTTGAGGATCGCAGGCTTTTCGTCCGGCGCCTGGCACAGCAGGTACAGGGCAGTCAGCGCTTCCGGGATCTGGACGATCATGTCGTCCATCAGGTTGGCATCCTTGGCGATGTCTTCGAACTCAGGCTGATCATCGAACAGGCCCGAACCCACCATGATTGGCAGCAGCATTTCGCTGACTTCTTCTTCAGCGGTTTCGAACCAGGCAGCTTCGCGCATGAATACGCCCTCCATGAAGCCTACACACCAGCCGCGCAGGTCGGAATCATCCGGCTCGTCGCCCAGGTCCAGGTCGCATGGCAGTTCGAACTCTTCATCGGACGCCAGTTGGCGGGCGATGTGAGCCTTGAGCTGGATCAGCGTGCCTTCGATTTCGGCGCGCTGGGCGTCGTCTTTGTAATGCGGGGCTTCGGAGAAGATTGCGTCGATCCACTCACGCTCAGGAACTTCTTCGGAGCAAATGGACAGGGCAGTCAGATAGCCGTGGGTGGCCACGTAGTCCAGCGCCTCGTCATGCAGCTCGTCGGCGTCGAGGAAGGCTTGCAGGCGGGTTAGTTGCTCAGCGAAGGACATTAAGTGCTACCTAGTAAATAAACGATAGTGAATTCTAGGCTTTCTTGAGCTTCCAAGCCAGTCGCAGGGCACATTTGCCATCAGTTCCCGGTTATCGGTGTTGCAATTACACAACCCGCAGCGGGGGAGTGCTCGGGTATACTGCCGCGTTTTGTGATGCCCTGCGTCAAATGTAGCGCACCGGTGGCCAGTGCCCGAACCTTTTCAAGGTTTGCGGCCGTGCCGGATCGCGCTGGCGCAGGGGTGTTTCGGCGATTTCTGGAGTTTCTATGCTCGAACAGGCTCAACGCGTACTCAAAGACATCTTCGGCTACGACAGTTTCCGTGGCCGTCAGGGTGACATCATTGAGCGCGTGGCCAGTGGCGGTGACGCCTTGGTGCTGATGCCTACCGGCGGCGGCAAATCCCTGTGCTTCCAGGTACCGGCATTGTTGCGCGATGGCCTGGCCGTGGTGGTTTCGCCGTTGATCGCCCTGATGGACGATCAGGTGGCAACCCTTGAAGAACTCGGGGTGGCGGCTGCGGCCCTGAACTCGACCCTCAGCGCCGAACAGCAGCGTGATCTGGCCAACCGCATCAAGCGCGGTGAGGTCAAAATGCTCTACCTGGCGCCCGAGCGTCTGGTACAGCCGCGCATGATGGCGTTTTTGCAGAGCCTGGACATCGCCCTGTTTGCCATCGACGAAGCCCACTGCGTATCGCAGTGGGGCCACGATTTCCGTCCGGAATACCTGCAACTGGGCCAGCTGGCCGAAGTGTTCCCCAATGTGCCGCGTATCGCCCTGACCGCCACGGCAGACAAACGCACCCGCGAAGAAATCGTTACCCGTCTGCATTTGCAGAACGCCGAACGCTTTCTGTCGAGTTTTGACCGCCCCAACATTTTTTATCGCATCGTGCCTAAAGAGCAGCCGCGCAAGCAGTTGCTGGCGTTCCTCTCGGAGCGACGCAGCGACGCGGGCATCGTGTATTGCCTGTCGCGCAAAAAGGTCGATGAAGTGGCGAAGTTTCTGTGCGAGCAGGGCTTCCCGGCCTTGCCGTATCACGCCGGTTTGCCGAGTGATACCCGGGCCGCCAACCAGAAGCGCTTCCTCAACGAGGAGGGGCTGATCATGGTGGCGACCATCGCGTTTGGCATGGGGATCGATAAATCCAACGTACGTTTTGTCGCGCACCTCGATTTGCCCAAGTCCCTTGAAGCTTATTACCAGGAAACCGGTCGGGCAGGGCGTGATGGACTGCCGGCTGATGCCTGGATGGCCTACGGTCTGCAAGACGTGGTGATGCTCAAGCAAATGCTGCAAAACTCCGAGGGCGATGAGCGACACAAGCGTCTGGAGCACCACAAGCTCGATGCCATGCTGTCGTTGTGCGAAGAAACCCGCTGCCGTCGTCAGACCCTGCTCGCGTATTTTGATGAAGACATGCCGCAGCCTTGCGGGCATTGCGATAACTGCGTGGATGGCGTTCAAACCTGGGATGCCACCGAGCCTGCACGTCAGGCACTTTCGACGATTTATCGAACGGGCCAGCGTTATGGCACCGGGCACTTGATCGACGTGTTGCTGGGTCGAGAAAACGAAAAAACCCGCAGCATGGGTCATCAACACCTGTCCGTATTCGGTGTTGGCAAAGACCGCAGCGAAGGCGAATGGCGCACGCTGTTCCGCCAGCTGGTAGCCCGTGGCCTGGCCGACATTGATATTGAAGGCTATGGCGGCTTGCGGTTGAGCGACACCTGTCGCCCGTTGCTGCGTGGCGAAGTGACCCTGGAACTGCGTCGCGAGCTCAAGCCGCAAACTTCGGTCAAGAGCAGTTCTGCCAGCCCGGCCAGTCAATTGGTGCGCGGCGAAGAGCGCGAGCAGTGGGAAGCCCTGCGTGCGTTGCGGCGCAAGTTGGCCGAAGAACACGGCGTGCCGCCTTACGTCATCTTCCCCGACTCAACCCTGCTCGAAATGTTGCGCAGCCAGCCGACTTCCTTGTCCGAGATGGCAACGGTCAGCGGTGTGGGCGCGCGCAAGCTGGAGCGTTACGGCGAGGCGTTCCTCGAAGTGCTGGGCGGGCAGGCCGAAACGCCAAAAGTGGTGGCCGATATCCGTCACGAGCTGATCAGCCTGGCCCGGGCCGGCATGACTCCGTTGCAGATCAGCGGGCAATTGCAGTGTTCTGAAAAGAATGTTTACACAATGCTGGCCGAGGCCATTGGTCGTCAGGAGCTTTCGCTGGAACAGGCTCTGGACTTGCCTGAAGACCTGATGGAAGAAGTGCAGGATGCGTTCCTGGATGGTGAAGGTGAATTGCCGAGCGTGGCCAGCATCGCCGAGCAGTTCAAGGGCCGTGTACCGGAAGGCGTGCTGTATTGCGTACGTGCGGCGCTGCAATCTGAGTTTGAAATGTGACCATGTTGCTGATTTTGTAACGATTGATTGACTTGCACCTCTTGCCTATGAGCAAGCGGCATGCTTAGCTGACTAATAATTAGCTTCACTCTATTTTCAGTCTAATCATCGAGTTTTTTATGCCGTTAACCGATCAGCACCGTTTTGGTATGCAACTGGCCCAAATGTCTCGTGGCTGGCGTGCCGAGCTGGATCGTCGTCTTGCCGGTCTGGGGTTGTCCCAGGCGCGTTGGCTGGTGCTCTTGCATCTGGCCCGCTTTGACGAAGCGCCGACTCAGCGCGAACTGGCCCAAAGTGTTGGCGTTGAAGGTCCGACCCTTGCTCGTTTGCTCGACAGCCTTGAAGCCCAGGGCCTGGTTCAGCGTCACTCGGTGGTTGAAGACCGTCGCGCAAAGAAAATCGTCCTGAGTGATTCTGCCCGTCCGTTGATCGAGCAGATCGAAGCCATCGCCACGGCGTTGCGCCAGGAGCTGTTTGTGGGTATCGATGAAGAAGAGCAGCGCATTTGCCTGCGCGTCCACAAGCGCATTCTGGATAACCTCGAGAAGAACTGATGTAGACCTGTGGGAGCGGGCTTGCTCGCGATGCAGGCGGCGTGGTGCATCCGGGTGGCCGCGTCGATGCAATCGCGGGCAAGCCCGGCTTCCACAAGTTCTGTGCTGTTTACAGCTCTCTGTGGGCGGGCTTTCAGAACGTCTGCCCCAGGTTCAGATACAACGCTTTTTGGTCATCATCGTTAAAGCCATAGCTGAAGTTCAGCGGGCCCAGCGGTGTGTCGAAGCCGATAAAAATACTCGCCGCATTGATATAGCCGCTGTCGAACTCGTTGTCGTTGTTCCAGGCGCGCCCGCGCTCCAGCGAGGCACCGGCATACAGCGGGAAATCAAACGGCAAATACGAGCGCGGTGTGAGGCGACGATAGTACACGGCCCGCATCAGGCTGATGTTCTGCCCAGAGATCCCGTCCTCCCTGAACCCGGACAATTGCCGTGCTCCGCCCAGCAGGAAGCTGGAGGTCACCACATTGGCCTTGTCCAGCGTGCGCCCGTAGCGCCCGCCCAGAATCCAGGTGTCGGGCCCTGAACTCAGGGCCTTGTCCAGATTGAACTCCCACTGACGATAACGCTCATCCGAGCCAAGCCCCGGTTCGAATTGGCGCACGCTCAGGCTGATGTCTTCACCCGAATGGGGGAAGTACACGTTATCCAGAGAGTCGAAGGAGTATTTCAGGTCGTAGAAGCCTTCGTTGAAGCTGGTACTTGGCAAGTCACGTTCCCCAATTCGCACGTCGGCCTTGCCCCATGCCTCGCCCACTCCCAGACGGATCTCGCCGCTGTTGCCGATTTGACGACCAAAATTGAGGCCAAAACCGTAACGCTCAAGTCGGTATTCGGCAATGGGGTCGTTGTCGAGGATGGCTTCCACGTTTTGTGACTGGGCGTTGATGTAGGGCGCAACGAAGTAGCGCGATCCCGCATCCAGCGGCTGGTAAAACTCGCTGTACAGCTCTTGCTTGTCGCCAATCTGCACCCGCGTCAGCCACTCTGCGCCCAGGGTATTGATGCCGTTGATGCGGTAACTGGCGCCGATATTGAATGCGCTGTCGCCGCGCATATCGTCAGACAGGTTCAGTCCCAGGCGCAGATAGTCGGTACCGCTGCGTTTGCCGCGGGCGCTGATCACCAGGGTGCGATCCTTGCCCTTGTGCACCACGCGGTATTGCACCTGATCGAAGTAGTCCAGCCCGTACAGCGTGCCCATGTCCCGTTGCAGGCGGCCCAGGTCCAGCGGTTCGCCAATGGGTTGGCGAATGTAATAGCGGATCACCGAGTCGCCGATTTTAGAGTCGTTTTCGATCCTGATCGCGGTAATGACCGGGGTGCGCTCTTCGGGGGAGCGGGCCTCGGCCAACTGAGTGCTGGAGTCATGGCGCAAGCTGGCCAGGCGTTTTTCGAGAATCTGTGTGGCGCGGTAGCCGGCGTTGATGATGTCTTGAGAGCGACCAAAATCAGTGGCGCCATAACTGGCCAGTGCGGGCTGGATCAGAATGTCATCGGGCTTGAGTGACGCAAGCTGTATCTCGGAGTTGCTGCGGGTCATCAGGGTGATGGACTGATTGAGGATGTCGAACACGGTATTGAGTTGTTTGCGCCCGCGAAGGGGGGTGCCGATATCCACCACGATGACCATGTCCACGCCCATCTCGCGGGCCACATCCACGGGAATATTGTCGACCATGCCACCGTCAACCAGCAGTTGACCGTTGATCTCAACCGGGGCGAACACCGCCGGGATCGACATGCTGGCGCGGATCACCTGGGGTAGATGGCCTTTGCGAAACACCACCTTTTCACCATTGACGATATCAGTGGCGACGGCGCGGAACGGGATCGGCAGCTTGTCGAAATCACGGATGTCGCTGCTGTGGGCCAGCAGGCTTTCGAGCAGTAACGCCAGGTTCTGGCCCTGAATCACGCCCAATGGCAGACCCAGACTGCCATCATCACGGAAACTGAGTTGCTGTTTGACCAGAAAGTCACGGTCGTCCTGCTTGCGCCGGAACGGTACGTCTTCGCGGGCCGGGGCATCTGACAGGGCTTCTTGCCAGTCGATACCCAGCGCGAGCTTTTCCAGCTCATCGATCTTGTAGCCCGAGGCATACAGGCCGCCGATCACCGCTCCCATGCTGGTCCCCGCGATGGCATCGATCTGGATGCCTTGCTCTTCAAGGGCCTTGAGTACGCCGACGTGGGCCAGACCGCGGGCCGCCCCTCCGGACAGCACCAGGCCGATTTTGGGCTTGCCCGCTTCAGCGGCAAACAGCACCAGGGGACATAAACACAGGAGTAAACAGCTCAGCAGGCGGCGCATCATGAATCTCTGGGCAAGCGACAAAGGCGGCTATTATAGCGGCGCCTTTCCTACAAGAGCCTTTGAAATCATGCCGTCGAACAAACCCGAAATTGTCATCACCTACTGCACCCAATGCCAGTGGCTGCTGCGTGCTGCCTGGCTGGCTCAAGAATTGCTCAGTACTTTTGCCGAAGACCTTGGCCGGGTCGCGCTGGAGCCTGGTACTGGCGGGGTGTTTCGCATCACCTGCGACGGCGTGCAAATCTGGGAGCGCAAGGCCGATGGCGGCTTTCCCGAGGCCAAGGTCCTCAAGCAGCGGGTTCGCGACCAGATCGACCCGCAGCGCGACCTTGGGCACAACGACCGGGTTCAGTGAGCCGCGGCATCCAGCGCGGGCTTGCCTGGAGCATGGCCGCCGGCCATGCGGCTCGACACCACGATCGCGACAATAATCAGCAGCCCGCCCAGTAGCATGCGCAGCGAAGGTGTTTCGTGGAACAACAGCCAGGCCAGGGTGATGCCATAGACCGGCTCCAGGGCAAAGACCACGGCGGCAGTGCGCGCCTTGATCACGGCGAGGCTGGCGACGAACAGGCTGTGAGCCACGCCCGTGCACAGCACGCCCAGCAGGCAGATCCACAGCCAGTCCAGCGGTCGGACATCGCTTAGCTGCGGGGCGGCAAATGGAAGCAGGCACAAGGCGACCACCGCGTTTTGCCACATTGCCGCCTGTACGGCGGGTACCCGGCCCGAGTTGGCCCGGTTGTTCAGTGACAGCAGGGAGAACAGCAGGCCCGAGGCGATCGACCACAGCAGCCCTTCGGTCGCCTGGCTGGCCAGATCAAAACTCGGGGTGACGAGGATCAGTCCGACGCTGACCAGTACCACCAGAATGATTTCGTTGAGCCGAATGCGTTCGCGAAAAATCAGCCCTTCGAGAATCACCGTGAATGCCGGAAAACTGGCAAAGCCCAGGGTTGCAATCGCCACCCCGGCGATCTTGACCGAGATAAAAAAACTCACCCAGTGCCCGGCCAGCAGTAAGCCGCTCAACAGCAGGTTGCGGGCATCGCGCAGGGTCAGCGTGTACCAGCTGCGTTTGGCCAGACCGGCGAAGCAGACAAGGGCCAGAACCGCAAAGGCGGCGCGGCCAAAGACGATGATTGCAGCCGAAGCGGCCGCCAGCTTGCCGAATACGCCCGTCAGGCCAAACAGCAAGGCACCGATGTGCAGGGCACCCAAAGCGGTACGCGGAGTCATTGCAATCCTTAAATCAATACGGGCAAGGCGTGCAGTCTAAGGGGCGGGGCGGGGAGCTGTCTGTCGTGAGACTGGCGTCAGTTGTCGCCAGACTCGCGGCGCAGTACCGAAGGCGAGGCTCCGAATTCCCGGAGCATGGCGGCTGCAAAAGCGCTTTGTGAACTGTAACCGACGCGGCTGGCGACTTCGCCAATGGGCAGGGGGCTGTGGCGTAACAGCGTCAAGCCGCTGTACAGACGGCGTTGGCGAATGTAGTCCATGGGCGTTTGCCCGCTCTCGCTGACAAAGCGACTGTGCAAGCGGGCGCAGGAAAGACCGGCAATCTGCGCCAGATCTGCAACCTGAAGCGGGTAGGCGGCATTTTGTGCGATGTAGGCATCCATGGCGGCGTAGGGCAAGCGTCGGGCTTGTGCCTGCTCAGGCGCGAGCGGGTTCAAGCTGGCCAGCAGCAGAATCGCACCTTGGCGGGCAATCAGCGGATCACTCACAGGACTGCTGGCCAGCCAGCTCACCAATTGGTGTTGCCTGGGGTCCAGGACCAGGTGACCGGTCGTGTCGAGAAGGCGACGGCTGGCATCGGCGTGCTCGCCCAGGGTTTGCCCGAGCCAGTTTTGCCCCGGAACGTCGAGCACCAGGCAGTGGCTGCCTTGCGGGCTGCCGCAGGTGTGGTGAGCGCCTGCGGGAATAATGATCAGATGCTGCTGACGTAACAGGCTGGCGCGTCCGTCCACTTCGAAATCGAGTTTGCCGGACAGACTGATCACCACCTGCGCGTGCTCATGGCTGTGAGCAATCACCTCTTGGCGGTAATGACGCAGTGACAGGATTTGGTCCATGGCGACCTCATGTGTGGATCAGTGCCGCCAGAATGCCGGGATGCACAGTACGAACACGGTAATGATCTCCAGGCGACCTAGCAACATGCCCAGGGACAGAATCCACTTGGCTGCATCCGGCAGGCTGGCGAAGTTGCCGGAGGGGCCAATGGTTTCGCCCAGCCCCGGTCCAACGCCGGACACTGTACTGGCAGCGCCGGTGAGGGCGGTCATCCAGTCCAGCCCCAGCAGCGAAAGGGCCAGGGCGATCACGCAAATGGTGATGGCAAAGAAGAACGAAAAGGTCAAAATCGAGCGTACGATTTCTTCGTCGAGGCGGTGGCCGTTGTACTTCTGCTTGATCACTGCACGAGGGTGGATCAGCTGATTAAGGTTGGCCTTGAGCAGGATGTAGGCGACTTGAAAACGGAAAATCTTGATTCCGCCAGCAGTCGAGCCCGAACATCCGCCAATAAAGCCCAGATAGAAGAACAGCATAAGCGAGAAATTGCCCCACAGGCTGTAGTCGCCCAGGGCGAAACCAGTGGTTGTAACAACCGACGTCACGTTGAGCGCAACATGGCGGAAGGCGTCCCAGTAAGGCATGTTGGTGGTCCACCACAGCCAGGCGCTGAGTACGATCCAGGTCACCAGCAGCAGGCCCAGCAAACCTTGAACCTGCTGGTCCTTGATCAGCGCCTTGCGATGGCCGCGCAAGGTGGCGACATACAGGGTAAACGGCAAGCTGCCCATGATCATCACGGCGATGGCCACCCAGTGCACTGCCGGTTGTGACCACTTGGCCAGCGACTGGTCGGAGGTTGAGAACCCGCCGGTGGAAATGGCCGACATGGCGTGGTTGATCGCGTCAAACACACTCATGCCTGCCCACCAGAACGCCAGGCTGCCGATGATGGTGATGCCGACATAAGCGGCCACAATCAGTCGCGCCACCATGTGCGAGCGGGGCATGACCTTTTCGGATCGGTCAGAAGATTCGGTCTGGAACAGGCGCATGCCACCGATTCGCAGCAGGGGCAAAATCGCTACCGCCATGCCGATAAAGCCAATGCCACCCAGCCAGTGGAGCATTGAACGCCACATCAAAATGCCCGGGGACATGGTGTCCAGCCCGCTCAGGACCGTGGAGCCGGTGGCGGTAATGCCGGACATGCTTTCGAAAAATGAGTCGGTGTAGCTGATGTGCTGCGTCAGCAAAAATGGCAGTGCGGCGAAGATGCACACGATGACCCAGCTGGACACCGTCAGCAGGTACATGTCCCGTGGACGCAGGTGAACCTGCTCGGGGCGCCCGGGTATCACCAGCGCCAAACCTGCAACAAATGTAATCAGGCTGGCCCACAGGAAAGATGGCAAGTCGCCCAGGTGGTCGTAAATCACCAGGGTCAACATGGGCACAGCCATGCTGATCGCGAGCGTAATCAGGAAGATGCCGATAATAAAACCGATGATGCGTAAGGTCGGCAACGCCATGAAGTCAGCTCGGGGATGAAAGAGGGGCGCCATTCTACCTGTGGTCTGGGCTATGTAAACTGCCAGGCCCTCGGGAGATACCGTTAGAATAGCCGCACATTTTCTTCAGGAGGTGGCCAATGGAGGCTCTCGACGCTTTGCTCAACCGTGTTTCTGCCCCGCGCTTGCTTGATCCGGCGCCGACGGCCGAGCAACGTGAAGTACTGTTTGCGGCCGCCTTGCGTGCGCCGGACCACGGCCAGTTGCGTCCTTACCGTTTTTTGACGGTTGAAGGCGAAGCGCGCAACCAGCTGGGTGAAATACTTGCCGAGGCCGTGCAGGCCCAGGGCAGCGAGGTGACACAAGCGGCATTGGACAAGGCTCGCGCCATGCCTTTGCGCGCACCGTTGGTCGTTGTGGTGATTGCCCGTTTGCAGGATCACTTCAAAGTACCGAAATCCGAGCAACTGATTACGGCAGGCTGTGCAGCCCATGCCATTGAACTGGCAGCTTTTGCCCAGGGCATTGGTGCGGTATGGCGTACCGGTGAATTGTCCTATGCGCCACATGTGGCCAAGGGACTGGGGCTGGGCGAGGGCGAGGAAGTGGTCGCGTTCTTGTATCTGGGGACCGCGCAGAACGAACTGCGTACCGCGCCGAAAGTGGATAGCGCCGAGTTCGTGAAGGCGTGGCCGGTCAAGTAATCCCGGATCTCGAAACCTGTGGGAGCGGGCTTGCTCGCGAGGGCATCACTGCGGTCATCCAGACAAACCGCGTCGCCTGCATCGCGAGCAAGCCCGCTCCCACAACAGCAGCGCAAACGCCGCATCAGATTTACAGATTGCCGTTGGGCTCCAGCGGCAACTCCAGCGTGGCAATAAACCCACCATCCGGATGATTGCCCAGCACCAGGCGCCCGCCATGACGTTCCGCAGCACGGCGTGCAATGGCCAGTCCCAGCCCGTGCCCGGCGGCCGTCTGGCCAGGCGCGCGGAAGAACGGTTCGCCCAGTTGTGCCAAGTGCTCCTCGGCGACCCCGGGCCCGTGGTCGCGTACCTTGATAGTGATGTGCTCGCCCTCGCGCGCCGCACTCAACTCGATCGGCTGACCGGGCGGGTTGAAACGTTGCGCATTGCGCAGCAGGTTATCCACCGCCCGCTCGATCATGGTTGGCCAGCCATTGAGGCTCAAATCCGGCTCGGCAAGCAATTGCACGGCTTGCTCGGGGGCCGCCATCGACGCATCCTTTTGCACCGCGGCGAGCAGGGCATTGAGCTCCACGTGCTCTGCGCTGGCCTGGTCGGCATCAACCCGGGCCAGGGTGAGAATCTCACTGATCAACGATTCAAGCCGATCGCATTCGCGGGTCAGCCGTGGCCACAGTTTTTCCCGCTCCTCAGGTCCGGCGCGCTCGGCCAGTGCCAGGGCGATTTTAAGGCGGGCCAGTGGCGAGCGCAGCTCGTGGGACACGTCGCGCAGCAACTGGCGCTGACTGCCGATCAAACTTTGCAGGCGGGCGCCCATGCGGTTGAAGTCGGTGGCCAGTACGCCAAACTCATCGCGGCGCGAGGCCAGTCGCGCCAGGCTGTTCTGCTGGTAGGTGGTTTGCCCCAGATCATGCACTGCAACTCGCAGGCGGCTCAGCGGCCGGGTGATGGAGAGGGTGACCATCAGGCTGAACAGGGTCAGTACCACCAGGGCAATCCCCAGGGCACTCAGCGGCCAGATCAGGCTCTGGCGATGCCAGGCATCCAGTTCCGGGTGTGGAATGCGATAAATCAGCAGGTAGGTTTCGGCGGTTTTTGGGCTGGTGTATTCGACCGTCAGGCGGCGCCAGGGCAACTGCTCTTCGCCCGGATGCTGGCGAGCTTCCCAGGCCGCTGCCCGGCGAGGGAACGTGCCGCGAACCACGGGGTCGCCACTTTCGTTAAGTACCTGCACGTCGATGTGATAGCGACGTTTACGCTTTTCGAGGAAGTCTTGGGCGGCGTCGGCGCCCTGGGTTTCGTAGCGCTCAGTCCATTGTTGCGCCAGGTTGGCGATCCCTGGGTGGCGGGAAAGAATCCACGCGTCCTGATTGAGCATGTGCCCCATCAGGATCGAAAGCCCTGCGACCAAGGCAATCGCCAGCCAAAAGCTGGCAAGAATGCGCCAAAACAGTGATCGCACGGTAATTCCTCGCGGGTAATGGGTTAAAACGAGTAAAGCCCAACGGCCAAAGGCCGTTGGGCTTCATGTGCGCGTGGATTATTGCGCTTTAGGAGCTTGCTGTGCTTTCCATTCCTTGAACTGCTTCCACTCAGCCTGGCGCTCGGTGCGTTTCTGTTGCATCTCGTCGAAGCGTTTTTGCTGATCAGGCTTGAGCAAGGCACGGATATCGCTCTGGGTCTTGTCGTGCTTGGCCTTTATCTCGTCTTTCAGTGCTTTTTGATCAGCGGCTGGAAGTTTTTCCAGGTACTTCTCGACCAACTGCTTGCGGTCATGCATTTGCTCGCCCATCAACTTGCCAATCTGCTGGCGTTGTTCGCGGCTCAGGTCCAGTTGGCTGTAAGGGGCTTCGCCGCGACCGTGGTGCTCGCCACCGTGACGTGGGCCCATTGAGCCGTCGCCACCAGGCATGGCCATTGCGACGGTTGGCAGTGCTGCAGCAAACATCAAAGCAATTAGAGTCTTACGCATGGTGTGTCTCCTTCGATTACGTTCCGGTGAATCCGGATGCGCCCAGTTTAGGGAGATCAAGGTCAAGCGCTGTCAGCCCTGCGTAAAGCTTTGGTAAAGACGGTTTTGCGGGGTATTTACATACGCTCCCGGCAAAAAGGGGTTATGCGCTGTAAAAGTAACCACGGCTGCGCAGCGCCACAATACGGGGGCTGCCGTCGGGGTGGGGGCCAATCTTCTTGCGCAGGTTGCTGATGTGCATGTCCAGGCTGCGGTCGTACAGGGTCAGCTTGCGGCCCAGGGCAATCTGCGCCAGTTCCTGCTTGTCCAGCGGCTCGCCCGGTTGACGCAGCAGGGCTTCAAGAATCCGGCTTTCAGACACGGTCAGCGTGATGTCGCGCTGGTCGATCGTGACCACGCCGCGCATGGGGCTGAAGCACAAATCCCCCAGCTCCATCTGGCTGGATACCGCTGCCGGGTGGCTGCGGCGCAATACAGCGCGCAGGCGGGCAGTCAGTTCCCGGGGGTCGCAGGGTTTGGCCAGGTAGTCATCGGCGCCCAGTTCGAGCCCCAGAATGCGGTCCAGGGGTTCGCCACGGGCTGAAAGCATCAGCACCGGCAAGTCCGGATGATCGCTGCGCAGTTGTTTGAGCAGCTCAAGGCCACTGCCATCTGGAAGCATGACATCCAGCACCACGGCATCGGGGCTGGACTCGTTCAACGCCTTGCGGGCGGTTGAACCGTCATGGCAAGCGCGAACCTGGAAGCCTTCCTGGCTCAGCCAACTGACGAGAAGCTCACACAGCTCCTCGTCATCATCTATCAGTAACAGGTCGCTCATGACTTACTCGATTTAACCAGTGCCGACGTTGTCTACGTCGGCTACCGGCAAAGATACCCCAGGGAGGCGGGTTACGGCAGGACTTGCTTGAACGGCTTGACGATGACACTGGCATACACGCCAGCAGCAACGAAGGGATCAGCCTCGGCCCAGGCCTGGGCGATGGTCAGGGATTCGAACTCGGCCACGATCAGGCTGCCGCTGAAGCCGGCAGCGCCCGGATCATTGCTGTCGATGGCCGGATGAGGGCCGGCCAGCACCATGCGACCTTGCGCGTTAAGCTGTTGCAAGCGCTCAAGGTGCGCAGGGCGGGCAGCCAGGCGAGCTTCAAGCGAGTTGGCGACGTCTGTTGCAATGATGGCGTAGAGCATGTCAGTCCTTGGTCTTGGGGGTGGTTGGATCGGTGTCATGCAGATGGCGCGACAGGTAGATGCCTTGGCCGATCAGGAACAGCACGGTCATGCCCAGGCTGCCGAACACTTTAAAGTCGACCCAGAAGCTTTGATAGGTGAACGCAACGTAGAGGTTGGCCGCGCCGCAAAACAGGAAGAATGCGATCCAGGCCAGGTTCAGGCGTGTCCATACCGCGTCGGGCAGGGTCAGTACATGACCCATCATGCGTTTGATCAGCAGTTTGTCGCCGATAAAATGGCTACCGGCAAACACCAGTGCAAACAGCCAGTTCACCACCGGCGCTTTCCACTTGAGGAAGGTTTCGCTGTGGAAGGCGAGGGTCAGGCTGCCGAACACCAGGCAGGCTATCAGGGTCAGCCATTGGCTTTTTTCAAGTTTGCGCTGTTTAAAAAACAGAATTCCGTACACCACCAGCGAACTGGCAATCAGCATCGCCGTAGCGCTGTAAATACCCCCGACCGACAGGCTGTGCCCACCGATTTCGATGATGCGTGGGTCGGTTTTGTAAACGATGAAAAACAGTAGCAGCGGGATGAAGTCGATGAATTGTTTCACAGTGGCAGCCAGAAGCAGGATGTGGCGGCATAATAACAAACATCAATGACAGCGAAAGTGTCAGCTAGAGGTTATTAAATCCCCGTGGAAATTGACTTGCATTGCCATAGCACAGCTTCCGATGGCGCCCTGGCGCCTGCGGTACTGGTCGCGCGTGCGTTCGAGAAAGGTGTGCGAGTCCTGGCCCTGACCGATCACGACACACTTGAAGGTCTGGACGAAGCCCGCACAGCGGCGCAGGCGCTGAACATGACCTTGATCAACGGCGTCGAATTGTCGTGTACCTGGGGCGGGGCCACGATTCATGTGCTCGGCTACGGTTTTGATGTCAATGCCCCGGCGTTGGTCGAGGCCATTGCCAAACTGCATGAGGGTCGCTGGCTGCGGGCCGAGGAGATCAGTCGCAAACTGGCGCTCAAGGGCATGCCCGGCGCACTTGAAGGCGCGCGGGCCATCCAGCAAGGGCTGGGTGACAGCGGTAATGCCCCGGCCCGTCCGCACTTTGCCGATTTTCTGGTCGAGGCCGGGTACGTCAAGGATCGCGCCGAAGCCTTTCGCAAGTGGCTGGGGGCGGGCAAGCTGGGCGACGTCAAACTGCATTGGCCGACCCTTGAAGACACGGTCGCCACCCTGCGTGCAGCCGGGGCCTGGGTAAGCCTGGCGCACCCGTCGCACTACGATTTCACCCGCAGCAAGCGCCGACGTCTGATTGGCGACTATATTCAAGCTGGGGGTCACGCTATTGAAGTGGTCAACGGGTATCAGCCAGCCGATCAGGTAGGCAGCCTGGCGATCCTTGCGCGTGAGTTCGGTCTGCTGGTCAGTGCCGGCAGTGATTTTCATGGTCCGGGAGGTTGGTCCGAGATTGGCGAGTACCGCCCGGTCCCGGAAGATCTGCCGCCATTGTGGTGTCGATTCAAATATGAACAGCCCACTGCTAACGTCTGAACAGGTAAACACTGTGAGTCAATTTTTCCAGATTCATCCGGAAAACCCTCAAGCGCGCCTGATCAAGCAGGCCGTCGAGATCATCAAAAAGGGTGGGGTGGTGATTTATCCCACCGATTCGTCCTATGCCGTGGGTTGCCAGATGGGCGACAAGGGTGCGATCGAGCGGATCAAGCGCTTGCGTAACCTGGACGACAAGCACAACTTCACCCTGATGTGCTGCGATCTTTCCCAGCTGGGGCTGTTCGCCAAGGTCGATACCGGCACGTTCCGTTTGCTCAAGGCCCACACGCCGGGGCCTTACACCTTCATTCTCAACGCCACCCGCGAAGTGCCGCGCCTGCTGCTGCATCCCAAGCGACGTACTATCGGCCTGCGGGTGCCGAGCCACCCGATTGCGCTGGCGCTGCTTGAAGAGCTGGGCGAGCCGCTGATGAGCGTGACGCTGATTTTGCCGGGCGAAAGCGAGCCGATGGAAGATCCGTACGAGATTCGCAATGCCCTGGAAAAACAGGTCGACCTGATTATCGATGGCGGTTTTGGCGGCAACAAGGCCTCGACCGTGATCAGCCTGGTCGACAGCGGTGATCCCGAGATTGTCCGTGTGGGTTGCGGCGATCCTGAACCGTTTATGGTCGAGGCCTGATGTCTGACGTTCAAGCTCCTGAGGCGGTAGAGGCCCAGGCCGGTGTCCAGCAAGAACTCTCGCTCGCTATGGTCTATGGCCAGGCGGTCATCGAAATGCCGCAAGACCTGTACATCCCTCCGGATGCGCTGGAGGTGTTCCTCGATGCCTTTGAAGGCCCGCTCGACCTGCTGCTGTACCTGATCCGCAAGCAAAACATCGATATCCTCGACATTCCGGTGGCAGAAATCACCCGCCAGTACATGGGTTATGTCGAGCTGATGAAAACCGTGCGCCTGGAGTTGGCCGCCGAGTACCTGGTGATGGCCGCCATGCTGGCCGAGATCAAGTCCCGCATGCTGTTGCCTCGCTCGGTCGAAATCGAAGAGGACGAGGGCGACCCCCGTGCCGAACTGATTCGCCGCTTGCAGCAATACGAGCGTTTCAAGGCTGCCGCTGAAGGGATTGAAGGGTTGAGCCGGGTAGGGCGCGAGGTGTTTGTGCCCAAACTCGATGCCCCTGAAGCCCGGGCCCGCAAGCTGGTGCCGGATGTGGCGCTGGAAGAGTTGCTGATGTCCATGGCTGAAGTGTTGCGCCGAACCGACATGTTTGAAAGCCATCAGGTCAGCCGTGAGGCCCTGTCGACCCGCGAACGCATGAGCGACGTGCTCGAACGCCTCAAGGGCGGCGGCTTTGTGCCTTTTGTCGAGCTGTTTACTGCCGAAGAAGGCAAGTTGGGCGTGGTCGTGACGTTTATGGCCGTGCTTGAACTGGTCAAGGAGTCGCTGGTCGAGCTGGTGCAAAATGAACCCTTCGCGCCGATCCATGTGCGGGCAAGAGCCGAATAAAGAGCTGAAACCATGAATTTGACTGAACCCCGCGAGCTTGCCTCCTTGCTTGAGGCCTTTCTGTTGGCCTCGGGAAAGTCGCAAAGCCTTGAGCGCCTGTTTGAACTGTTTGAAGAAGGTGAGCGTCCGGAACCGCCTGTATTCAGGAAGGCCCTGGAACTGCTGCGCAAATCCTGCGATGGCCGAGCGTTTGAACTCAAGGAAGTTGCCTCGGGCTATCGCCTGCAGATTCGAGAAAAGTACTCGCCGTGGGTCGGGCGTTTGTGGGAAGAGCGCCCGCAGCGCTACTCGCGAGCCATGCTTGAAACCATGGCGCTGATTGCCTATCGCCAGCCCATCACGCGGGGCGAGATTGAAGACGTGCGAGGTGTGGCGGTTAACAGCCACATCGTCAAAACCCTGCTTGAGCGAGAGTGGATCCGCGTGGTGGGCTATCGCGACGTGCCGGGCAAGCCTGCGATGTTCGCAACCACCAAGGGTTTTCTCGATCACTTCAACCTCAAGAGCCTCGACGAACTGCCGCCGCTGGCCGAGTTGCGCGAGCTTGAGCCTGATCCGATCCTCGATTTCGACGACGCTCCGGTGCCTGCGCACCTTCAGGCCCTGGCCGACGAAAGCGCCGAGCCGGAAGAGCCCAAGGATGAAACCAGCTTCCGTACCCTGCTGACGGAACTGGACTCGATGGAAGAAGGTCTCAAGACCGACTTTGACGATTTGCTGCGCGACGCTGTGCCCGTCGATGTTCCGGAGCCGGAAGCAGAGGTAGCGGTAGCGGTAGCGGTAGCGGTAGCGGTAGCGGTAGAGGTCGAAGTAGAGGTAGAGGTGCAACCACAACCGGCGCAACCCTCTGCGGCCGAGCTGGCCCGCGAGCGATTGCGCGCTGCCGTTGCGGCCCTTGAGCAGCGATCGGCCTTGAGCGATGAAGAGCGTGAGGCTCAGGCACTGGCTGAAGCCATCGAGCAGGAGCGCCGCGAGCAGCAAGATTGACAAATCTTTGTAGTCGCTGCCGAAGGCTGCGATCGAGCCCGCAGGGGTCGTGCTTTTTAAAACGAAGGTACTGCGGCAGCCTTCGGCAGCGACTACACATAAGTGGGAGGGCAGTAATGACTTCACCCAAAGACCCCTGCATCGGCGTCTGCAAATTTACCGATGACATCTGCATCGGTTGCGGGCGCACCAAGCGTGAAATCAAGGCCTGGAAGAAACCCGGCAAAGACGAAAAGCGTGCAGTACTGGCGGAGTCGGCGCTGCGTTTGCTGGCGTTTGAGGCCACCGGTCGGCGGAAAAAGAAGTAAGTCGACCACTTCGTGACTAGCCTTTGATGCGCAATGGCCAACATCAGCGTATGATTCGCGACCCTTTGGCGCTCGATAGAGCCCCAAGGCCCATTTTTAACACTTCAGGCGTTCGCCTGAATTGACACACCGGGAGGTGCCCAGATGAGTGATCTAGACCCTAAAGACAGCCAGGAAATTGGCCCAGCAGGCGAAAAACTGCAAAAAGTCCTCGCCCGTATTGGCGTTGGCTCGCGTCGCGACGTAGAGAGTTGGATCAGCCAGGGCCGTATCAAGGTCAATGGCAAGGATGCAACCCTGGGTCTGCGCGTAGACCTGCACGACGCCATCTCCATCGATGGCAAGGTGATCAAGCGTGAAGAGGCAGCCGAATCGGTTCGCCGCGTGATCATGTACAACAAACCCGACGGCGAAATCTGCACCCGTGACGACCCTGAAGGCCGTCCGACCGTGTTCGACAAACTGCCGCGTCCAAAAGAAGGCCGCTGGATCAACATCGGCCGCCTGGACATCAACACCACCGGCTTGCTGATGTTCACCACCGACGGTGAGCTGGCCAACCGCCTGATGCACCCTTCCTACGAAATGGACCGTGAATACGCGGTACGTGTACGTGGCGAAGTGGATGACGAGATGATCGAGCGCCTCAAGGCCGGCGTTGTGCTGGAAGACGGCCCTGCGCGTTTCACCGACATCAAGCAGGCTCCGGGCGGCGAAGGTTTCAACCATTGGTACCACTGCGTAGTGATGGAAGGCCGTAACCGTGAAGTACGTCGCCTGTGGGAATCCCAGGGCCTGGTGGTCAGCCGCCTGAAGCGCGTGCGTTTCGGTCCGGTGTTCCTCAACTCCGACCTGCCGATGGGTCGCTGGCGCGAAATGAGCCAGTTTGAGGTTGATATCCTCAGTGCTGAAGTTGGCCTCACGCCGGTTGCCATGCCGCAGATGAACGCCAAGAGCAAAGACAAGCTGGAGCGTATGCAGCGTAAATCCTCGCGCCCTGTGGCTCGTGGTGATCGTGTTGCCCGCGTTCTGCGTCCGGCCGAAGGTGCCCCGTTGGCTCCGCGTCCAGCCCGTCAGCCACACATCGAAGGCGAGCGCCCGGCGCGTCCTGCCCGCGATGAGGCTGCTCGTCCGGCACGCAAGCCGGCAGGTCGCACTGACCGCGTACCTGCGGGTCGTGGTGCGCCGGTTGCCGAGCGTCCGAGCGAAGTCAACAAGCGTCCAACCAAGCCAAGCCGTTCAGGCCCCAAGCTGGTTGACGATGCACCGTCGGGCAAGCGTCGTGGCGCTCCGGCCGGTTCCGGCCAGCGTCCAGGCTTTGGCCGTCGCAAGCCGCAGTAAGCGTTAAGCGCTGTACAAAAAACGCCAGCCCCTCGGGGTTGGCGTTTTTTTATGCCTGAAAAAAGCCTTCGGCAGGTGCAGCAGGCAATAAATTAGGTGGAAAATAATCGTTACAGCTCGTCAACAAATTCATACGAATTCAGCCACTTACCGCCATTAAACCGCTGAAATTACTTCGCTGTAATGAAAATTTGCCGAGTTTTATAGAATTAGGACACTTCCTACATAGATTGCGGCTTGTTTCGTCTTGCTATCGGCTGTGTGATGGGATCTTGCCTACGTGCGGGTGTACAATGCGCCGCGTTTTAACTGTGACTCAATTGCGTACCCGCGCATTTTGCCAAGGCTGCACGCCTTGAAAATTCCGCAATGCCACAAGCGTTGCGGGTTCGATTCCGTCACAGATAAAAACAAACAGGTGACGCATGACTCGTGAAACAACCTTGGATTCCTGGCGCCTGCGCTGGGGTTTGATTTGTGTTGTAGACCCTTCGATCACTGCCTCTGGTGCTCAAGCTACAACGCACTGAATCACATCAAACCTTGTGTGGGACCTTTTCAATGAGTGGAAATACCTCGCATTCGGGCGAGCTTAAACGCGGCCTGAAAAATCGTCATATTCAGCTGATCGCCCTCGGTG
Source organism: Pseudomonas sp. ML2-2023-3 (assembly GCF_037055275.1). Classification (NCBI taxonomy): domain Bacteria; kingdom Pseudomonadati; phylum Pseudomonadota; class Gammaproteobacteria; order Pseudomonadales; family Pseudomonadaceae; genus Pseudomonas; species Pseudomonas sp. ML2-2023-3. The sequence continues at coordinate 4,309,346 of NZ_CP146343.1, read as the reverse complement.
GCGCGATTGGTACTGGCCTGTTCCTCGGTTCGGCCGGGGTGCTGAAGTCAGCCGGTCCATCGATGATTCTGGGCTATGCGATCTGCGGCTTCATTGCCTTCATGATCATGCGCCAGCTCGGCGAAATGATCGTCGAAGAACCGGTCGCCGGTTCTTTCAGTCACTTTGCCCATAAGTACTGGGGTGGTTTTGCCGGCTTCATGTCGGGCTGGAACTGCTGGGTGCTCTACATTCTGGTGGGCATGTCGGAACTGACCGCCGTCGGCAAGTACGTGCACTACTGGTGGCCGGAAATCCCGACCTGGGCCTCGGCAGCAGCCTTCTTTGTCCTGATCAACCTCATCAACCTGACCAACGTCAAAGTGTTTGGCGAGGCCGAGTTCTGGTTCGCGATCATCAAGGTCGTGGCGATCGTCGGCATGATCGCCCTTGGCAGCTACCTGCTGGTCAGCGGCAGTGGCGGTCCTCAGGCATCGGTCAGCAACTTGTGGGAGCACGGCGGCTTTTTCCCGAACGGGACGACCGGTCTGATCATGGCCATGGCCTTTATCATGTTCTCCTTCGGCGGTCTGGAAATGCTCGGTTTCACCGCAGCAGAAGCCGACAAGCCGCGCACCGTGATCCCCAAGGCGATCAATCAGGTGATCTACCGCATCCTGATTTTCTACATCGGTGCCCTGGTGGTTCTGCTGTCGTTGACCCCGTGGGACTCGTTGCTTGAAACCCTCAACGCCGGTGGCGACAGCTACAGCAGCAGCCCGTTCGTGCAAGTGTTCTCGATGCTGGGCAGCAACACGGCGGCCCATATCCTCAACTTTGTGGTCCTGACCGCAGCGTTGTCGGTGTACAACAGCGGCACCTACTGCAACAGCCGCATGCTGTTGGGTATGGCTCAGCAGGGTGACGCACCCAAAGTGCTGGCCAAAATCGACAAGCGCGGTGTGCCGGTCAACTCGATCCTGGCTTCGGCTGCCGTCACGGTGATTGCGGTCCTGCTCAACTACCTGATGCCACACGATGCGCTGGAACTGCTGATGTCCCTGGTAGTGGCCACCCTGGTGATCAACTGGGCGATGATCAGCTTCTCCCACGTCAAGTTCCGCCAGCACATGGACAAAACGGCGCAAGTCCCGCTGTTCAAGGCCTTGTGGTATCCATACGGCAACTACATCTGCCTGGCATTTGTAGCGTTCATTCTGGTGATCATGTTGTTGATCCCGGGGATTCGCGTGTCGGTGTATGCGATTCCGGTGTGGGTGGTCTTTATGTGGGTGTGCTACCTGATCAAAAACAAGCGCGCGGTGCAGGCATCGGCTGCGGCTTACAGCTCTGCCAAATAAGCTGAGCGGTTAATCCGACAAACCCGGCCATTGCGCCGGGTTTGTTGTTTGTGGGGTATCCTGCACGCCCCGAAGACGGACCCATTTTTGATGCTGGTGATTTCCAATAACGTGCACATCCCCGATGCCGAGATCGAACTGACGGCAATTCGCGCCCAGGGTGCGGGCGGGCAGAACGTCAACAAGGTGTCGAGCGCCATGCATTTGCGCTTCGATATACCCAACTCGTCGTTGCCGCCGTTTTACAAGGAGCGGCTGCTGGCGCTGCGCGACAGTCGGATCACCAGTGATGGCGTGCTGATCATCAAGGCTCAGCAATACCGCACCCAGGAACAAAACCGGGCGGATGCGCTGGAGCGTCTGGTGGAGTTGATCGTCAGTGCGACCAAGGTGGAGAAAAAGCGCCGTCCGACCAAGCCGACCCTGGGTTCGAAGAAGCGTCGCCTGGAATCAAAGACCAAGCGTGGCAGCATCAAGGCAGGGCGGGGCAAAGTAGATTTCTGAAGGGGTCAGGCTCGGGCTCTCTGAGCCTGGCGATACAGATAAACACTCAGCAGCAATCCACTGAACGCTGCCAGTGCCGCGAACAAGAAGATCGAAGCAAAGCCAAAACCTGCCGCCACAGCGCCCACCAGCGGGCCGGTAATGCCCAGTGACAGATCGATGAACAGCGAGTACGCGCCCACGGCCGCACCGCGGCTGGAGGCGGGCACCAGGTTGACGGCTTCAACCCCCAGCGCCGGGAACACCAGCGAGAAGCCGAAACCGCTCAGGGCCGCGCCCGCCAGTGCCAGTTGCGGGTTCGGTGCCAGCCACAGCAACAGCAGGCCCAGGGTCTCGACGCTCAGGCAGGCAATCGCCACCCGAAAACCGCCGATCCTGTTGATAAAATTGCCGAACACCAGGCGTGCACCGATAAAGCTTGCACCGAACAGGCTAAGGCACAGCACCGCGTTTTCCCAGTTATTGGTCGCGTAGTAAAGGGTGATGAAGGTCGCAATGGTGCCAAAGCCGATCGAGCCCAATGCCAGCCCGGCCCCGTGGGGGAACACGCGCCCCAGGACATGCAGGAACGGCAGTCGCACACCGCTGACGATGGGTGCTGCCCGCTTGGGCCATGCCAGCAGCAAGCCCACCAGCGCCAGCAATATAATGCTTACGCCCATGCTCCACATGCCCAAGTGCCCGACCATCACCACGCCTAATGGCGCGCCAATGGCAATGGCCCCGTAACTGGCGATGCCGTTCCAGGAAATCACCTTGGCGGTGTTGGCCGCGCCGACCCGGCCAATGCCCCAGCCGATGGAGCCTGAGCCCACCAGGCTTTCGGCGCTGCCCAATACCAGGCGTCCGACCAGCAGGCTGGCAAGGCTAAGCGCCGGCATCGCGGTCAGCCAGCTGGAAGCCAGCATGAAGACGCCGCTCAGGCCGCAGCCCGCCAGGCCGTACATCACGGCGCGCTTGCTGCCCAGGTTGTCGATGATGCGGCTGGCGTAGGGGCGGCTCAGCAACGTGGCCAGATATTGCACACTGATCACCAGCCCGGCGATGACGGTGCCATAGCCCAGGTGGTTGTGTACGTATCCGGGCAGCACGGCCAGCGGAATGCCGATATTCAAATAGCCAATAAAGGTGAACAGAACGATGGAGACCACTTGCAGGGTGATCGCCATAGGACGCTGTGTTTCAGGCATGGGGTAGGGGTCCTGCGGGGTGCGGTTGACGCAGATTACAATGGTGCAACCAATTGTGTCGCGATTAAAGCGGCCAAGGCGTTTTCCTGGGTGCCGAAACGCTTGAGCAAGGTTGCTTGCTTCTCGGGGCTGAGACGCTCCCAGAGGTCGATCATTTTTTCGGCGGTGCCGATCAGGACGCTGGCTTGGGTTTCGCTGAAAGTGTCAGTCACGCTTGAATCCGGAATAGGGGGGTGGAGCGATTGTGTCAGACGGTATGAAAAACAAGATGCTTTTCGCACCGTCTGATTGTGAGCCGTCAGTCTTCGCTGTCGGCCTGGAGGCTTTCTGAGGCCTCATCCAGAGCGCTTATTTCGCCACTGGTGTGTTGCGGGACTGGCTGCTCGGTTTCGTGCAGGCTTGGGAAGGGGAGGTTTGGGATCTCGTGCATCGTCGCGCTCCTCGCAAGGTGTGTTTTAAGTAGCTTGCTAAGGATACAGGACAGAGTGTGACAATTTGTCTTTTTATTGCGTCTGGGGGGAATTGTATCGAAATTTCATCTGGCGGCGTAAGAACCCTGTAGTCGCTGCCGAAGGCTGCGTGAAGGCTGCGGTGAGCTCGAGACAACGGGTTGCTCCGCAACCCTTCGCAGCCTTCGGCAGCGACTACAGGTACAGGATCAGTACAAAATCAACGGGTACAAACCTGCGCAATCGCCTTGGCCAGCAGGCTCAGGCGGGTGCCGTCGACGCCGGCCATGTTGGCGCGGCCAGAACCGACCATGTAGACGCTGTGTTTCTCGCGCAACAACTGGACTTGTTCCTGAGTCAGGCCGGTGTAGGAAAACATTCCGCGTTGCTCATTGATGTGAGCGAAGTGTTCGGCCAGCCCGAATGGCGCCAGTGCTTCCACAAGCCCGCTGCGCAAGTGCGCGATGCGGCTGCGCATGGCTTCCACTTCGTCGATCCACAGGTTTTTAAGCGCTGCATCGCCGAGGATGGTTGCGACCACCGCCGCACCATGATCCGGCGGGTTGGACCACAGGTTGCGCGCCAGGTAGGCCAGCTGGCTGCGGATATCCGTCAGCTTTTCGGCATCATTGGCACACACGATCAAGGCGCCAACCCGCTCGCGGTACAGGCCGAAGTTCTTCGAGCATGAACTGGTGATCAGCACTTCCGGCAATTCGCTGACGAACAGGCGAGTTGACCAGGCATCTTCCTGCAGGCCGTCACCGAAGCCCTGGTAAGCGAAGTCGATCAGCGGCAGCAGTTCGCGACGGCGTACCACCTCCAGCACCTGCAGCCAGTCAGCCTGGGACAGGTCGAAACCGGTCGGGTTGTGGCAGCAGGCGTGAAGCAGAACCACATCGCCTTTTGGCGCGTGTTCCAGTGCCTGAAGCATCGCCGCGACGTTGAGCTTGTTGTCACGGCCCACATACGGGTAGTGGCTGATCTTCAGCCCGGCAGCGGCAAAGATGGTTTCATGGATCGGCCATGTCGGATCGCTCAGCCAGATGCCCCGGCCCGGCAGGCATTGCGCGATGAAGTCGGCGCTCAGGCGCAGCGCGCCGGTGCCGCCCGGGGTTTGGGTGGCTCCCGCACGTTTGCCCGCCAGCAGCGGCGAGCCCTCACCCAGTACCAGCTCGCTGATCAATTGCCCAAAACGGCTGTCGCCATGACCGCCGATATAGGTTTTGGTCAGCTGCTGATCGACCAGGCGCTGTTCGGCTTTCTTGACCGACTGCAAGATCGGCGTCAGGCCATTGGCGTCCTTGTAGACGCCCACGCCCAGGTCGAACTTGTCCGGGTTGCTGTCTTGCTGATAGGCGTCCATCAAACCGAGAATCGGGTCGCCCGGTACCCGACCTATGGCGTCGAAGTGCATTATTTGCGGCCTTCAGCGGTTTTGGCGACTTCGTCAGTGCGTGCGGCCATGATGAAATCGTTGCGGTGCAGGCCCTTGATCGAGTGGCTCCACCAGGTCACGGTCACCGAGCCCCACTCGGTCAGCAGGCCAGGGTGATGGCCTTCGGCTTCTGCGATTTCGCCCACGGCATTGGTGAAGGCCAGTGCGAACTTGAAGTTCTTGAACAGAAAGACCTTTTCCAGCTGCATGATGCCGTCGCGAACTTCGATGTTCCAATCCGGAATTTGCTTGATCAGTACCGGCAGTTCTTCGTCGCTGACCTGTGGAGCATCGGCGCGGCAGGCTTCGCAGTGGGCTTGGTTCAGTGCGTTCATGGTGGATTCCTGAATTCAGTTTTTATTGATATGTAAAAAGACGTGTTATGCCGCTTTCGGTTTAGGCGCAAATTTGGGCGCATGCAGGCCCATTGTCATGCCTTTTTCGACCATGCCCATGATGTCTTCGTGGGCCAGATCAAACAGACGCTTCAAGTCCGGCAGGACAAAATACAGCGGCTGCAAAATATCGATGCGATACGGCGTGCGCATGGCTTCCAGCGGATCGAAGGCCTGATGTTCCGGTTCTGACGACAGGCTGTAAACCGTTTCTTTGGGCGACGAAAGAATCCCGCCGCCATAAATGCGTTTGCCTTCCGGGGTGTCCACCAGGCCAAACTCGATGGTCATCCAGTACAGCCGGGCCAGATACACCCGTTGTTCCTTGCTCGCTTGCAGCCCCAGCTTGCCGTAGGTGTGGGTGAACTCGGCAAACCACGGGTTGGTGAGCAGCGGGCAGTGGCCGAAAATCTCGTGGAAAATGTCTGGCTCTTGAAGGTAATCCAGCTCTTCAGGGGTGCGAATGAAGGTCGCTACCGGGAACTGCTTATTGGCCAGCAATTCAAAGAAGGTCTGGAAGGGGATCAGTGCGGGAACGCGGGCAACTTGCCAGCCAGTGGTGGCACCCAGTACCTGATTGATTTCGCTCAGTTGCGGGATGCGATCGTGGGGCAGGCCCAGCTTTTCGATGCCTTGCATGTACTCTGGGCAGGCGCGGCCTTCCAGCAGTTTGAGCTGACGGGTGATCAGCGTATTCCACACCGCGTGTTCGGCAGGTGTGTAGTCGATAAAGCCATTGGCATCCGGCTCACGGGCGACGTATTTCGTTTGCTTCATGGGGCTCTCCGCAAGGAAATCGTTTTTATTATTCGGTGTTGTTGCGATGCCTTAGTGATACCCCAAGTGATTGCTCCGTGCAGCTAGCCTAAAGCCAGTAATGCTGGGATGATGGCGATTATTCGTAAAGTATTCGTTACGATGTGAGAGTTTGGCTGTCATTGCTCAGTTTTAAACAGCGCAACTGTCACAAAATCGTGACGATGAAATGCCTGCCAGCGCATTAAATATCCCCAAATATGGGAGCGGGCTTGTTCGCGATTGCAGCCATGAGGTGTACCCGCCAGATCGCGGTGCCTGAATCGCGAGCAAGCCCGCTCCCACCTTTGATCTTCATTTTCAGGAACTGCCGAGCCATCCCCATGCGTATCAAAGTCCACTGCCAAAACCGGATTGGCATCCTTCGCGACATCCTTAACCTGTTGGTCGCCTACGGCATCAACGTGAAGCGGGGGGAGGTCGGGGGCGATCAGGGCAACGCGATTTATCTGTACTGCCCCAATCTGATCAACCTGCAGTTCCAGGCCCTGCGTCCGAAGTTTGAAACCATCGCCGGAGTGTTCGGAGTCAAGCGCGTAGGTTTGATGCCCAGTGAGCGCAGGCATATGGAGCTCAATGCCTTGCTCGGGGCCCTGGAGTTTCCGGTGCTGTCCATTGACATGGGAGGCTGCATCGTCGCCGCCAACCGTGCGGCTGCGCAGTTGCTGGGGGTACGGGTCGACGAGGTGCCGGGCATTTCCCTGTCCCGTTATGCCGAAGACTTCGACCTGCCCGAGCTGGTGCGGGTCAACAAGTCGCGGATCAACGGCTTGCGGGTCAAGATCAAGGGGCTTGTATACCTGGCTGACATTGCGCCCTTGCAACTGGAGCACGATGAAAGCGAAGCGATGGCCGGTGCCGTCTTGACCCTGCACCGTGCCGACCGCGTGGGCGAGCAAATCTACAACGTGCGCAAACAGGAGTTGCGAGGCTTCGACAGTATTTTCCAAAGCTCCAAAGTCATGGCTGCCGTGGTGCGTGAAGCCCGGCGCATGGCGCCACTGGACGCGCCTCTCTTGATAGAAGGCGAAACCGGCACCGGCAAAGAGCTGCTGGCGCGCGCCTGCCACCTGGCCAGCCCCCGTGGGCAGTCGCCACTGATGGCGCTCAACTGTGCCGGGCTGCCCGAGTCGATGGCTGAAACCGAGCTGTTCGGGTATGGGCCGGGGGCATTTGAAGGCGCACGGGCCGAAGGCAAGCTCGGCCTGCTTGAGCTGACAGCAGGCGGTACGTTGTTTCTTGATGGTGTAGGCGAGATGAGTCCGCGCTTGCAGGTCAAACTGCTGCGCTTTTTGCAGGATGGCTGCTTTCGGCGTGTGGGCAGTGATGAAGAGGTGTATCTGGATGTGCGGGTAATGTGCGCCACCCAGGTCGACCTGTCCGAGCTGTGCGCCCGCGGGGAGTTTCGCCAGGACCTCTACCATCGGCTCAACGTGCTGTCCCTGCATATTCCGCCGCTGCGCGATTGCCTTGATGGGCTGGAGCCTCTGGTCGAGCACTTCCTGGATCAGGCCAGCCGGCAGATTGGTTGTTCGCTGCCGCGTCTGGCGCCTGCCGCAATGGACCGCTTGAGCCACTACCACTGGCCCGGCAATGTGCGTCAATTGGAGAACGTGCTGTTCCAGGCGGTTTCGCTGTGTGATGGCGGCGTGGTCAAGGCCGAGCATATTCGCCTGCCGGACTACGGCGTGCGCCAGCCGCTGGGCGAGTTCTCGCTGGAAGGCGGGTTGGACCACATTGTCGGTCGTTTCGAAAAGGCGGTGCTGGAGCAACTGTATTCCGAGCACCCCAGCAGCCGATTGCTGGGCAAGCGACTGGGGGTTTCCCACACCACCATCGCCAACAAGCTGCGTGAGTACGACATCATCAAGCCGGGCTAGTGTGTGAGGTGTCGCCTTGGGGAGTGCTCGGTAACTAGCCCTTGAAACTTCCCGCCACGCCCTTTGCCTGATCCAGCCAGCCTTTGGTTGGCTCGGCCTGGGGTGTTTGTGTTTGCAGCGCTTGTTCCAGCAGGTTGTTGGCTTCAAGTGCTTGCGCGGCCTTGAGGATCGCAATCAAATTATCCGTAGTGGCGGTTTTTTCGGTCAGTGCAGGTGGCACGGGCAGCGCCTGGGCCGCTTTCACTGCGTCGCCGGTGTTTTTGGTAAAGGCGCATACGGTTTCTATGTTTTCGATCATCGGCAGTGACAGGCGGGTCACGGTGTCAAACGCACTGATAAACGGGAACTCCACCTTGCCGCGAAGCACCGGGTGCCCAGGCTTGGCAGAATCAGCCCCACCAGATAACGCGGGTTCTGGCGCCTGATCGTCAGGCCGACACTGGCCACCGCCAGGGCCACGCCCACCACACGCCCAACGTTCACCAGCAGCGACAGTTCGTTGTTGGATTGAGTGTCGAAGAAGATCCCGCGGTACCGAAAGTAGTCGCTAAACACCTCCCGCTCGTTCAAGGCCGCGTTCATGAACCAGGCGCGGGAATCATGCACATGCTCGTCAAACAGGCCCACGATCGCCCAGGCTTTGTCGTTCACCGGCTTGCCGTTGGCGCCGAACAGCAGGGCGTAATTTTCTTCACCGGCCTGGCGCAGCTTGGCATAGTGCTCGGCCTCATCCTGGCCGTTGGTCATATACACCAGCCCGCCCACCAGGGTGTTGGCGAGGGTGCCAAAGCTGATCATCTCGCTCAAGGTCAGGTTCCACTCCGGCACGTAGTCGCGCCGAAAGTCGGCCATGGCGTTGCTCAACTGGCGGTAATCCAGGTTGGGCTCGAACACTTTGCTGGTGTTGAACGAGGCGGCAGGTTGGGTGCCGGTGCGCTTTTCATAAGCCTCTTTTGTGGCTTGATGTTTTTTTTGCGACGCCAGCTCGGCGTCGGACCAGACCGGCGCTTTAGAGCCGGCGCGCAGGGCGGCATCTTCTTCGAGCTGCATGGCGTGCAGGGCCTCGAACGCGTCGACTTCGTCGCCGTTCATATCGCTCGTGGGGCCGTTTTGCAGCACCCGCCGATTGAGACTCGTCCACTTGATCCAGTTCATGGCGTAACGGCTGATGCGCCAACCGGTAATCACCCCGGCCTCGCGGGCCATGACCTCTTCCAGCGGGCCGTTGTCCATATTGTCGAGCCAGGTGTTGAAACGTTCGATCAGGGTGGGGTCGACGTCGTATTCTCGGGCTGTTGATCCGGCCATAACTAACCACGGCCATCGTACTTCCAACTCAGCGCCTAGTGCCGACTGCGGGGCCTGCAATGGCGCCCCAACCTTGTACGCCTCGCTGTACATATGATGCAGGGCAATTTGCGATAACACCTCATGGCCACCTGCTGCAGCTTTGCCCTGATCGCCGGGCGGGTAGCCGCCGCCAACGTCGGAGTGCATGCCGGGGTAGATATATTCCGTGGTGCCGTTGCGATAGGTGGACAGGCAGTTCGGGTCATCCGGATCGGCCTGGCGCCGGATCGAGTCCAGGGGAAAGCAACTGCGCTGCTCGTGGGCTGCCACCATATGCACGCAGCGCTCCAGAAATTCTTCGGAGTCGGACAGGCGCAGGGTGCCGTCGGCCCAGCCCATGTGGCCTGCGGCAAATGGCGCCAGATAGGGGATACCCACTGAGGCCACAGTGTCGAACAGCCCCATGAACACAATCTTGATCGGCAGTCCGGCAAACAGGTAGCAAGTGGTGCCTTCCACTTCGACCTTGGTCAGGGCTTCCAGCCAGTTGGCAAATGCCCGCGCCTGGGCGGCGCCCCGTGAAAAGCCGTACACGAACAGGCGTATGGTCTTGATGGTCGGGATGGTCTTGCCGGCATGAGCGGCGTCGATCTGGGCTTTGAGTTCGGCCAGGGGCTGGGCCAACACTTCCTTGCGGCGGGTATAGCTGTTTTTGAAGACCGAAGCTGCGAGCATATCTTCGGTGAGACTGGTGCCCATTTTTTGTACCAGAGCGTAGCTTTCCGACATGGTCGGCGGCTTTTGATGGCACGCTTTTTTCAGCGCATCTATCAAACGGGTCAGCCCCCAGTTGATCCGGTTCTCTCCGCCTGTCGACATCGTCAAACCTTGGCTATCTGGTTTGAATTCGCCTATTTCCTTGAACTCGGTGCCAACGCCTTGCATGTAATAGGCATAGAAGCCTTCATTCTCAGACGTTTCCTTGTCATCCCTGCCTAAACTTGCGTGATACAGGCGTGCCACATTGGTAGTGGTCGAAGGCAAAGCCAGGCTGTCTGTTGGTTCATGGTTGTTGGTGCCGTCAAAGCAAAGGGTGATCGTCACGATTTGCATACAGGGCCGGCCCGCGTAAGCCCATCCGGCTGCATGAGCAGCGTCCATTGCTTGTTGTTCGAACGGGTCGAAGGCTTGCTGTTGCTTTCGATAATTGAAAAGCACATCTCCCGGTGTTTGGGGTAAAAGCCCGCCCATTTTGAAGTCGGGGGTCAGGCTGAGAAATTCGCCAGTGGATCTTTTAGGGCGCGGCGTCATGGTTTCGGACATGTGGCAGGCTCCTGCATTTTTTGAGGGTAATGAAACGGATAATCCGGCAGGCCGGGATAGGTCGCTCCAGCCGATACCGCGACCTGGTTACACGGCAAGAAATGCACGTTCACAAGTCCCAGATCTTCATACGGCGCAACAGCGGCAACAGCGCGATGGCGGGTGTAGTGGGTTTCGTGCTCATCCATACGTTTTCGCCACCCATCAGAAAACATCGGCTCAGGCCATCTTCCGTAGGCATACGGATCAGGGTCTTTTTCCCACTCGACCACTACGGTCAAGCCGGGGTGCCATTTCACGGGAAGCGTGGCGCAGCAGTTCTGTTTGCCGCCGCCGCCATAGGGGCTGATATTGGGCCCGCCATTACGATTGACCGAAAACCGGTTGATCGCCGCCGAGGTATGGCTATATCCCTCGATTGGCGCACCCAGTCGGTCAGGCAGGGAGTCGGCACAGCCCTGTAGCGCAATCCCGGCGATAAACATCACCAGCAGTGAGCGAGTCATGGTTTCGGACATGTGGCGGGCTCCTGCATTTTTTGAGGGAAGTTAAATGGGTAACCTGGCTGGCCGGGGAGAGCTGCAACTGCTGATACAGCCACCTGATTACAGGGCAGAAAATGCACATCTATTGCCCCCAGCTCTTCATACGGAGCCACTGCGACAACGGCGCGATGGCGGGTGTATTGAGCTTCGTGCTCTTGAGCGGCCTTGGACCAGGCATCGGAATAGCGGGGCTTGGGCCAGTCGGCATATGCATGTGGATTAGGGTCTTTCACCCACTCGACCACCACGGTCAAACCGGGGTGCCATTTCACGGGAAGCGTGGCGCAGCAGTTCTGTTTGGCGCCGCCGCCATAGGGGCTGATGTTGGGCCCGCCATTGCCATTGACCGAAAACCGGTTGATCGCCGCCGAGGTATGGCTATAGCCCTCGATTGGCGCGCCCAGTCGGTCAGGCAAGGCGTCGGCACAGCCCTGTAGCAAGAGGGCGCTGATTGATATCAAAAGATGCAAGCGGTTCATGAGTGGGTCTTGTCTCTTGTCAGGCTTATTGAAAGAACAGCGCCCAGTGCAATGCCAGTGGGTGTTTGCCAAGTGTCTTTGAAGTATCAGTGAGATTATTAAGATGCCCGCGAGCGCGGCTGAAGTTCGGGCGTCTTGTAACTATCAAGTCTGATGTCGATAAAATCAATGCTCTTTGGGCTGTTGATATAAGTTTGCCAATGCAGGGGGGTGAAGTGTTTAAACAAATAAACGAAACTTATAAAAGTGCGCAAGAAGTTGCGCAGTACTGTTCGGTTTCTTGTCTTTTAGTCGGCAGATAACTGTTCGCCAGTTTGTTCTTGTAATAAGTGTGCAACTTATTGCGCACTGGTTAATACCGAGCGTTTGCGTGAATTGTCGGCGCCAGGGTTGTCAGAGGCAGGTTGGGGGCAAGAGATGCGCAAGGCTTTGCGGTTTTTGCCTCGTCAGCGACACGTTTCTGGCCATGCATTGCCGCAACCGGCATAACCCCGCCGTTTTCATCCCGCTGATCTTGCCCCGCACCGCACCCCATCTCCTCGCAAACCCGCGCCGCACGGCGTCAAAAAATAGTTGGTGCGCAAATTGCTTTAACCACGGCAGTACAGCGGTGGGCGGCAAGCGTCCGTCAGACAGAGGAAAGACTGTGGACAAGTACCTATATGTGGCAATGACCGGCGCCAGTCAGAACGCTCTGGCGCAAAAGGCCCATGCCAACAATTTGGCGAACATCTCGACCAACGGTTTTCAGCGTGACCTGGAACAGGCCCGTTCGATGCCGGTGTTCGGTGACAGCTTTCCTGCGCGTGCCTTTGCCTTGAGCGAACGCCCCGCGACCGACTTCACTCCCGGCGCTCTGGTTGAAACAGGGCGGGATCTGGATGTGGCCGTGTCCGGCGATGGCTGGCTGGCCGTGCAGGCACCCGACGGCAGTGAAGCCTATGTGCGTACCGCGAGCATGAATGTGGATGCCCTGGGCATTCTGCGTGCTGGCAACGGGATGCCGATCATGGGCAACGGCGGGCCGATCGCGGTGCCGCCCCAGCAACAGATCGAAGTCGGCCAGGATGGCACCATCAGCATTCGTGCCCAGGGCGAAGGCCCACGGGTGATGGCGCAAGTGGACCGCATCAAGCTGGTCCAGCCAGACCTGAAAACCATGAGCAAGGGCCTGGACGGCCTTATCCACACCAACGACGGCCAACCGGCGCCAGCCGATGCCAACGTGCAGGTGGTCTCGGGGTTTCTGGAGGCGAGCAACGTCAATGCCGTCGATGAAATGACCTCGGTGCTGGCTCTGTCCAAGCAGTTCGAACTGCACATCAAAATGATGAACACCGCCAAAGAAGACGACCAGGCCATGACTCGGGTCTTGTCCATCAGCTAATTACTTGAACGCAGCGCCGAAAAACCGGCGCGCGAGGAGAGCACCATGCTTCCGGCACTGTGGGTTGCAAAAACAGGTTTGGCTGCACAAGACACCAACCTGACCACCATTTCCAACAACCTGGCCAACGTTTCGACCACCGGTTTCAAACGTGATCGCGCCGAGTTCCAGGACTTGCTCTACCAGATCAAGCGCCAGCCAGGTGCCCAGTCGACCCAGGACAGCGAACTGCCGTCGGGGCTGCAAGTGGGGACCGGGGTGCGCATCGTAGGCACGCAGAAAAACTTCTCCGCCGGTAGCCTGCAGACCACCGACCAGCCGCTGGACATGGCAATCAATGGCCGTGGTTTCTTCCAGATCATGCAGCCCGACGGGACCACGGCCTACAGCCGTGACGGTACTTTCCACCTGGATGCCAACGGCCAGATCGTCACCGCCAGCGGCTTTGCCCTGGAACCGGCGATTGTGGTGCCCGCCGATGCCCAGACCTTCACCGTCGGCCAGGACGGCACCGTGTCGGTGACCATCGCCGGCAACCCGGCCGCCCAGGTGATCGGCAACGTGCAGACCGCCGACTTTATCAACCCGGCCGGTTTGCAGTCCCAGGGCGGTAACCTGTTCCTGGAAACCGCGTCCAGCGGCGCGCCGCAAATTGGTACCCCCGGCCTCAACGGCTTCGGTTTGACCATGCAGAGCATGCTTGAGACTTCGAACGTCAGCACTGTGGAAGAGATGGTCAACATGATCACCACCCAGCGCGCCTACGAGATGAACTCGAAAGTGATCTCCACGGCTGACCAGATGTTGTCGTTCGTCACGCAAAACCTGTAATTACGTGAAATAGCGGGAGAGCTCATGAAGCGCTTGTTTTCTGTTCTGGCACTGGGCGCCATTACCTTTGTGGCCGGTTGCGTCAGTCCGCCGCCGCGGGCCAACGATCCGTACTACGCGCCGGTCCTGCCGCGCACGCCGCTGCCGGCTGCGGCCAATAACGGTTCGATTTACCAGGCTGGCTTCGAGCAGAACCTGTACAGCGACCGCAAGGCGTTCCGCATTGGCGACATCATTACCATCACCCTGAACGAGCGGACGCAGGCGAGCAAAAACGCCAACTCGGCCATCGGTAAAAACAGCAACACCAGTATTGGCCTGACTTCGTTGTTTGGCAGCGGTCTGACCACCAACAACCCCCTGGGCAGTGGTGATCTGAGCCTCAATGCCGGTTACAGCGGCAGCCGTGCCACCAAGGGCGACAGTAAGGCCGGGCAGGGCAACAGCCTCACCGGCTCCGTCACTGTGACCGTGGCCGACGTATTGCCCAACGGCATCATCGCCGTGCGCGGCGAGAAGTGGATGACCCTGAACACGGGTGACGAACTGGTGCGCATTGCTGGCCTGGTGCGCGCCGATGACATCTCCACCGACAACACCGTGTCTTCGACCCGCGTGGCCGATGCGCGCATTACCTATTCGGGGACCGGCTCGTTTGCCGATGCGAGTCAGCCAGGCTGGTTTGACCGATTCTTCCTTAGCCCGCTGTTTCCCTTTTAGTGATGAACTTCACCATGCCCAACCTCAAGCATCTGCTGGCAGCCGTGTTGCTGTTGTCGACCTCCCTGGGCGTGCACGCCGAACGGTTGAAAGACATCGCCAGCATTTCTGGCGTGCGCTCCAACCAATTGATTGGTTACGGCCTGGTGGTCGGGTTGAATGGCACGGGCGACCAGACCACGCAAACCCCGTTCACCCTGCAAACCTTCAACAATATGCTGTCCCAGTTCGGCATCAAAGTGCCGCCAGGCTCGGGCAATGTGCAGCTTAAAAACGTTGCAGCGGTGTCCATCAGTGCCGACTTGCCAGCATTTGCCAAGCCGGGGCAGGTGATCGATATCACCGTTTCATCCATCGGCAACTCCAAAAGCCTGCGCGGCGGTACGCTGTTGCTGACGCCGCTCAAGGGGATTGATGGCAACGTGTATGCGGTCGCCCAGGGCAACCTGGTGGTGGGCGGTTTTGATGCAGAAGGCCGTGACGGCTCGAAGATCACCGTCAACGTTCCGTCGGCCGGGCGCATTCCGGGCGGGGCCTCGGTGGAGCGTGCGGTGCCCAGTGGCTTCAACCAGGGCAACAGCCTGACCCTGAACCTCAACCGTTCGGACTTCACCACGGCCAAGCGCGTAGTGGACAAGATCAACGACCTGCTCGGCCCGGGTGTGGCGCAGGCGATTGATGGCGGCTCGATCCGTGTGACCGCGCCGCTGGACCCAAGCCAGCGGGTTGATTACCTGTCGATCCTGGAAAACCTCGAAGTCGATCCGGGGCAGGCGGTGGCCAAGGTCATCATCAACTCGCGCACCGGCACTATCGTGATCGGCCAGAACGTCAAGGTATCGCCTGCCGCCGTGACCCACGGCAGCCTGACCGTCACCATTACCGAAGACCCGATTGTCAGCCAGCCCGGGCCGCTGTCCAACGGCGAAACCGCTGTGGTGCCGCGCTCGCGCCTCAATGCCCAGCAGGAAGCCAAGCCGATGTTCAAGTTCGGCCCGGGCACCACCCTGGACGAGATCGTACGGGCGGTGAACCAGGTCGGCGCGGCGCCAGGGGACTTGATGGCGATTCTCGAAGCACTGAAACAGGCCGGCGCCTTGCAAGCCGACCTGATCGTGATCTGAGGCCGACATCATGGACATGCGTAAGAGCGGGGTGGTCAGTGGCAGCGATTCGGGAGCGTTTACCGACCTTAATCGGCTGAACAACCTGAAGGTCGGCGACCGTGAAAGCGATGCCAACATGCGCAAGGTGGCGCAGGAATTCGAGTCGCTGTTCCTGAATGAAATGCTCAAGTCCATGCGCTCGGCCAATGAAGTGCTGGGCAAGGACAACCCGCTCAATACCCCTGCGGCCAAGCAGTATCAGGAAATGTACGACCAGCAACTGTCGGTGACCTTGTCCCGCCAGGGCGGCGGTATCGGTCTGGCTGACGTGTTGATGCGCCAGATGTCGAAAAACAAATCCGCCGTGCCGGGGGAGGCTGCGGCGACCACGGCACTGACCGCCGAAGTCAAAACCCCGACGGCCACCGCCACCGGCGACAGCCCGTTTGTTCGTAGCAGTGGCCAGCGTCCGTTGTGGGCTTCGCGGGTCACCCTCGCGCCGGATGCGGCGGCCGGCGGGCACAAAAATGACATGGCCATGCTCAATCAGCGGCGCCTGGCGTTGCCCACCAAGCTGACCGACCGCTTGTTGGCCGGGATCGTACCTTCGGCCGACCCTGCGCGCTCAACCCTCAATACGGGCGCCGTGCCGGGCCGCACTTCGCCGGGGCTGGACGCGGTGCTCAAGGGCGGTCGCCAGCCGATGCTCAGCGCCAGTGGCGCACAAGGGCGGATGCAGATTTACGGGCGTGCCGTGGCGCAGCCGCCACTGGCCCCGGCCAAGCAGGCGTTCAGCTCCCCCGATGCGTTCGTCGCGACGATGCTGCCGATGGCGCAGCAGGCCGCCGACCGTATTGGTGTCGATCCGCTGTATCTGGTGGCGCAAGCGGCACTGGAAACCGGCTGGGGCAAGTCGGTGATGCGCCAGCAGGACGGCAGCAGCAGCCATAACCTGTTCGGCATCAAGGCCACCGGCAACTGGCAGGGGGCGCAAGCGCGGGCCATCACCAGTGAGTTCAAGGGCGGGCAGATGGTCAAGGAGACGGCGGACTTCCGCTCCTACGGTTCCTATCAGGACAGCTTCCACGATCTGGTCACGCTGTTGCAGAGCAACAATCGTTATAAAGAAGTGCTCAATGCGGCCGATAAACCGGAGCAGTTTGTACGTGAGTTGCAGAAGGCCGGTTACGCAACCGACCCTGAATACGCGAGCAAGATTTCTCAGATAGCCAAGCAAATGAAAACCTACCAGAGCTACGCCTCGACGGGTTCTCTCACGAATTTATAAGGTTTGAACCATGGCGAGTTTGATCAACATCGGGATGTCGGGGCTGAACGCCAGCCAGGGCGCATTGGCCACCGTGGGCAACAACATTGCCAACGCCAATACCTCGGGCTATTCGCGTCAGCAAATTGTCCAGGGCAGTGGCGCCTCGCAACAGGTGGGCGGGGTGTTTATCGGCACCGGCACCACCCTGGCCGACGTGCGCCGCGTGTACAACGCCTACCTCGACGCCCAGTTGCAAACCACCACCTCGCTCAATGGCGATGCCCAGGCGTATCTGGATCAGATCGGCACGGTCGACAAGCTGCTGTCGGATAAAAACACCGGGGTTTCGGCCGCACTCAGCAGCTTTTTCAGCTCGCTGCAAACCTCCGCCGCGGCCCCCGGTGATGTGTCCGCTCGCCAGTTGCTGCTGACCAGCGCGCAAACCCTGAGCAACCGTTTCAACTCGATTTCGTCCCAGCTCAATCAGCAGAACGAAGGCATCAACAGCCAGCTGGACACCCTGACCTCGATGGTCAACCAGCACACGGCAACCATTGCTTCGCTGAACAAGCAGATCGCCCAGGCCACCACCGGTGGCAATACGCCGAACAACCTGCTGGATGCGCGCAACGAAGCGGTGCGCACGCTCAACGAGCTGGTGGGCGTTACGGTTCAGGAACACGACAACGTTTACGACATTACCCTGGGCACCGGGCAGGCGCTGGTGCAAGGCTCCACCTCCAATACCCTTTCGGCGGTGCCGGGCCAGGTCGATAAAAGCCAGTACAGCATCCAGATCAATTACCAGCAGTCCAGCTCCGATGTGACCTCGGTGCTCAGTGGCGGCAAGATCGGCGGCCTGCTGCGCTATCGCGACGATGTGCTTGCACCGGCGATCAACGATTTGGGGCGCACGGCAATAGTGGTGGCCGATGCCATCAACCAGCAGTTGGGCCAGGGCCTGGATGCCAACGGCGAGTTTGGTTCGTCGCTGTTCACTAACATCAACAGCGAAAAGGCCATCACCCAGCGCAGCCTGGCGGCGACGGGCAACAGCGTCGGCTCAAGCAACCTGAACGTGAGCATCAGCGACAGCAGCCAGCTGACGGCTTACGACTACAAGGTGACATTCACTAGTGCCACCGAATACACGATCCAGCGTTCTGACGGCCAGGATGCCAAGGGCCCGTTCAAGCTTGGTGACAAGCAGGTGATTGACGGTTTTACCCTTCAGCTCCCGAAGGACGGTGCGGTCGCGGCGGGCGACACTTTCAAAGTCAGCCCCACCCGCAGCGGCGCGAGCAATATCGGTGTGCAAATGACCGATGCCAATAAGTTGGCGTTCGCCGGGCCCTTGGTGGCGGGGGCGGGCGGCTCCAACACCGGTACCGGGGCGGTGGGCGGTCTGAACCTGTCATCGGCGCTGGATATTTACAGCGGCACAAACCTGGGCCAGTCCCAGATCGAAGCCGCGATGCCGGTGCGTATTGTCTTTGATGGTGTGAATGGCGATGGCGCCCATGCTTACCGGGTGCTGAACGAAAAAGGCGAAAAAATCAGCGACGGCACCTATGTGCCGGGCCAGGACAACGCGGTCACTATCAAGGTGCCAGTCACCAACGCTGATGGCAGCGTGACCGATGTCAGCTTCGATGCAACCCTCAGCGGCTCGCCGGGCAAGGGCGACAGCTTCGATATCCAGTTCAACAAGGACGGCAAGGCCGACAACCGCAACGCCAACGAACTGCTGGGCCTGCAGACCAAAGCGACGGTGGGGGCGGACAGCCAGGGCAATGGCGGCGTGAGCATGGCCACCTCCTACAGCCAGCTGGTGTCCAAGGTGGGCGGCAAGGCCAGTCAGGCCGCCGTCGACGGCACCGCCAACGGCGCGGCGCTGGCGTACGCCAAGGAAGTGCGCAGCTCGGTGTCCCAGGTCAACCTGGACGAAGAAGCGTCCAACCTGGTCAAGTTCCAGCAGTACTACACGGCCTCGTCGCAGATCATCAAAGCGGCGCAAGCAACCTTCAGCACGCTGATCAACAGTCTTTAAGGGAGCCCGCGACGATGCGTATTTCTACTTCGCAGTTTTTTGAATCGACCAGTGCCACCTACCAGAACAACTTCTCGTCGGTGATCAAGACCCAGGGCCAGATCGATTCCGGCGTGCGTATCCAGACTGCCGCAGATGACCCAGTGGGCGCCGCGCGCCTGCTGCAATTGCAACAGCAAAAAGACATGCTGGGCCAGTATTCCACCAACATGAACAGCATCAAGTCTTCCCTGGGGGCTCAGGAATCGGTGCTCGACAGCATCAACACCGCCTTGCAAAAGGCCGGTGAACTGGCGCTTGGGGCTGGCAGCGGGAAAAGCGACGCGGATCGCACGGCCATCGCCAACGAACTGGGCAGCATTGAAGAGCAGGTGTTCAGCCTGCTCAACAGTAAGGACTCCGCAGGCAACTACATGTTCTCGGGCTCCAAGACCGATACTGCGCCCTACACCCGTAACAACGATGGCACCTACAGCTATCAGGGCGACGACACCCAGCTCAACCTGAAAGTCTCGGACACCCTGACCCTGGCCAGCAGCGACACGGCCAAAAGCTTCATGGAAGGTTCGGTCAATACGGGGCGCACCCAGGCGACTTTCGTACCGGTGCTGGACGCTGACGGCGTGGCATCGGTCAATGATGGCAAGCTTTCCGTCTCGGCTGGCCTGGTCACTTCAAGCCCGGTGTTCAACAAAAGCTTTGCCGAAGGCCAGCCGTACACGCTGACGTTCAGCAGCAGCACCCAGTACACCCTGACCGACCGCGACGGCAACGACCTGACCTCCCAGGTGGCGGGCAATGGCGTGTTCGACCCGACCAAGGATGGCTCCCAGAACATCAGCCTGCGCGGCGTGTCGTTCGACATCACCCCCAACCTCAAGGACATCCCGGCGGCGGATCTGGATGCGGCAGTGGCGGGGCGCACCTTTACCCTTGAGGCCAAGCCGGACTCGTTCAACACCTCGCGCACGCCGGGCAACGGCTCGACCGCACAGATCACCAACGCGACCGTGACCGACCCCGGGGTCTACGGCGATAGCTTTCCGAGCAATGGCGCGGTGATCAAATTCACCAGCGCCACGGAGTATGAGGTCTATGCCCAGCCGCTGACGGCCGACAGCAAGTCGATTGCCCAAGGCAACGTGACCGACGGTGCGCTGGGGATCAAATTCGACTTAACCGGTACGGCGCAAGCGGGCGACCAGTTTGCGATCAACCGCAACAACCACCAGAGCCAAAGCGCGCTGGACACCATCAGCCAACTGCGCAAGGCGCTGGTGATCCCGAGCGACAAAGACCCGCTGGCCCAGCAAACGCAAAAGGACGCGATCAACTCCGCGATCGGCAACCTGAAAAACGCCAGTGCCGGCGTCGACAGCGCCCGGGGTTCGATTGGTGCGCGCTTGAAGACGGTGGACATCCAGGCTGACGAAAACATCAGCCTGGGCCTGGCCAACGACTCCACCACGGCGGCCATTGGCAACACCGACATGGCGGGGGCATCCATCGAACTGGCATTCCAGAAAGCCATGCTCGAAGCCTCGCAACTGGCGTTCGTCAAAATCTCCCAGCTGAGCCTGTTTAACCAGCTTTGATTAACGACGGCATACCTGACCTGTAGTCGCTGACGAGGAACGAAGGCTGCGATCGAATACGCAGTCTTCGCAAGCCCGGTTCCCGCAGTGTTTCTGATGCATCGAGGGTGAATGGATTACGAGTGCTTCGCCCTCGATCGCAGCCTTCGTTCCTCGTCAGCGACTACAGGCCTGGTTCTGTGCTCTCGTAATGTTTTGTATAAAACCACACAAAATAGCGTGACCTATGAGTCATAACGGGCATCTTCACTGTATCGTGTGAAACGTACGGGCGGGTGCCGGGCCTTTTTCAGGCTGTTTTGTCTATTTTTATGCACCCACATTCGCCGCATTCCTGCGCGATAAAGCCCTTTTATTGTCAGCGCCCCTCGATTGTGCGAGCGGGTGATCTCCAGCTATTCAGTATTGGGAAGCCACAATGATTGGCATTAAAAGCATCGCCAGTTACGTGCCAGCAAGCGGTGTAGACAACTACGCGCAAGGCGCGAAGTTCTCCAAGGACGAAGAATTCATTCTGGGCAAGATCGGTTCGGCCTTTCTTCCGCGCAAAGACGCCGACCAGGAAACCTCGGACCTGTGTGTCGAAGCGGTCAACGCGCTGTTCGCCAACAATCCGCAGCTCAAGCGCGAATCCATCGACGCGCTGATCGTCGTCACCCAGAACGGCGACGCCGAAGGCCTGCCGCACACGGCCGCCATCGTTCAGGACAAGCTCGGTCTGCCGACCCACGTGGCTGCCTTTGACATTTCCCTGGGGTGCTCGGGCTATGTCTACGGCATCTACGCGATGAAAGGCTTTATGGAAGCCACGGGCCTGAAAAACGGCCTGCTGATCACCGCAGACCCGTATTCGAAAATCGTCGACCCTGAAGACCGCAACACCACTATGCTCTTCGGCGACGCGGCCACCGCCACCTGGATGGGCGAAGACGCTCCCTGGCAGCTGGGCAAGGCCAAGTTCGGCACCGACGGTTCCGGCGCTCCGCACCTGAAAGTCAGCGATGGCGTGTTCTTCATGAACGGCCGCCAGGTCTTCAACTTCGCGCTGCTCAAAGTGCCTGCGCACCTGAACGAGCTGCTGGAAGAGTCCGAGCTGACCTCCAAGGACATCGACGCCTTCTGCATCCACCAGGGCAGTGCGGCCATTGTCGACGCCGTGGCCCGCCGTTTTGAAGGCGAGCCGGAGAAATTCATCAAGGACATGGTCGAGACGGGCAACACCGTGTCGTCGAGCATTCCTCTGCTGCTGGAAAAACACGTCATGGAAGCCAGCTGGAAGCGCGTAGCGCTGAGCGGTTTTGGCGTGGGCCTGTCGTGGGGCTCGGCGATCATCTATCGCCCATAAGCTTCAAGCCGACACACAAAACGCCCGTGGCCCAAAAAGCCACGGGCGTTTTGCGTTCTGACAGGGGGGTGATGCCATCTGTGGGAGCGGGCTTGCTCGCGATGGCATCAACCCGGTTTCCCTGAAGTACCGCGCCGCCCGAATCGCGAGCAAGCCCGCTCCCACATCAAGGGATGCCTGGCAGGTCATCCCTCGCTAACCCCCTGAAATACAAGGGATGGCCTCCTGCCAGTAAAAAAATTCAAAAAACCCCTCAAGCAACCCGCTTTGACGACGATAACTATTACGAAGGTTCTCTAGGCCACACCCGGCGGTTGCCAGGGCCGGAAGCCGCAGTATTCATCCAATGAGGATTTCGTCATGGCTTTATCAGTAAACACTAACATCACGTCCCAGACCGTTCAGAAGAACCTGAACAAAGCCGGCGATGCACTGAGCACCTCGATGACTCGTCTGTCTTCCGGCCTGAAAATCAACAGCGCCAAAGACGATGCTGCTGGCATGCAGATGGCCAACCGTCTGACCTCTCAGACCAAAGGCATGACCGTTGCCATCGCCAACGCCAACAACGGCACCTCGATCGCGCAGACCGCTGAAGGCGCGATGCAAGAGTCGACCAACATTCTGCAACGTTTGCGTGAACTGGCCCTGCAGTCCGCGAACGGTGATAAAAGCGACGCCGACCGTGCGTCCCTGCAACAAGAATTTACTGCGAAAACCGGTGAACTGACCCGTATCGCACAAACCACTACCTACGGTGGTCGTAACATCCTGGACGGTTCTTTCCAGAACCAGGCGTTCCAGGTGGGTGCTGATGCCAACCAGACCATTTCGTTTGGTATGAGCGATATCAGTGCTACTGGTTTGAAAGGTTCTTACAGTGAAGCGTCTGTGGCCGGCGCGGCGATGGAAAAGCTGTCAGCCAGTACCATTGGTTCCGTGCTGAAAAATGTCGTGGTTAGCCCTACGACTACAACGACCACTGCACCTGCCACGACTACGACTACGAGTGCCACAGCTGTCGGTACAGCTGTGGCCGACCTGAAAACGGGTGGGTCATCAGCGTTCACGGTGGGTACAGACACACTGACGATTAACAACAATCCAGTAACGTTCGCGGCCACCATGACCCCGGATGAGCTTAAAGCTGCGATTGAAGCTACAGATACCAATGGAAAGCTGAAAGCGGACATTGATGGCAACGGAGTACTTACACTTACGTCGGATGCCGATATAGAAGTGGGCGGTAACGCTGTGGCTAAAGTGGGCCTTGATGCTAGAACTTATGCTGCCACTTCCACTACTACTCCCACTGTCCCTCCCTCTACCACCACCACTACCACCACAGTGGGTGTAGCTGTTGCGAGTTTGGCAACTGGCGGTACTTCGAAGTTAACAGCTGCAGACGACATCACCATCAACGGCAATAAAGTTTTAGTTACCGCTGGCATGAGTGGTGCCGATCTTGCTGACGCTATTACAGCTGCAGACACAAGTGTAAGTGCGACGTTTGATCCATCCAAAGGGGTCATGACGCTGACCTCCACGACAGGGGATATCGCTATTGGAGGGGCTGATGCCGCCAAAGCAGGCCTTGCTGCTGAAGGTCCTGCTAAAGTTGGCAGCTCTGCGATAGGGGGTGCAGGTTCTATTACCGTAAACGGTAGCGCGGTCTCTTGGAAAGCCGGTGATACGGTCGATGATCTTTTGAAGTCACTTAAGGCGGTTGATGGGATTAAGTCTGCGACCATTAATGCTGAAGGTCGTATTGAGCTTAAGTCTACCGATGGTAATGACGTTAAGTTGGCCAACGTTTCTGGCGGCTCGCTGGCTAAGCTGGGTCTGTCGGCAGGTACTTCTCAGGCCAAGCTGACAGCTGATACATCGATCGAATTGAACGGCGTCGAAGTTAAGTTCAAGAAGGGTGACACTGCCGACTCCATCGTATCTTCTATCAATAGCGCTAGTACCGGTGTAACTGCCAGCAAGAACACTGACGGCACTCTGAAGCTGTTCTCCAACAAAGATATCACCGTGAAGGATGGTGCTGCGGGTACTGGTCTGGAGGCCTTGGGTCTGACCGCTGCAGCCCAGGCGGGTACTGGCACCGGCAAAACCACAGCCACCACCGTAGAAACCACCGTCTCCGACCTGAGCGTCCTGACCGCCGCTGACTCCCAGCGTACCGTCCAGGCCCTGTCTGATGCTATCCAGCAGATCGACACCCAACGTTCCTCCCTGGGTGCCGTACAAAACCGTTTCACCAGCACCGTGGCCAACCTGCAGAGCATTTCCGAGAACTCCACCGCTGCACTGGGTCGCGTTCAGGACACTGACTTCGCCTCCGAAGCCGCCGAGCTGACCAAGCAACAAACCCTGCAACAGGCTTCCACCGCGATCCTGTCCCAGGCTAACCAGCTGCCTTCCGCTGTCATGAAATTGCTTCAGTAATTTCAGCGCTGGGTTGAGAACAAAAGGGCGCGTTTACGTGCCCTTTTGTTTTTTCAGCATTTACTGCTTGAAGGTGGCACGAATTGTGAAGCTGCCTGCACCCTTGGCACTTGCTTCGTCAATAAAGCGATAGCCACCGTACAAGGAGAATACAGATGGCCAGTTCAACGATTACCGGTGTCGGTTCGGGTTTTGACACTGTCGGGATTGTGAAAGCCTTGGTGGATGCTGAAAAAGCGCCCAAGCAAAGCCAGATTACTGCGCAACAAAAAGACACCACGATTCAGCTGTCCGCTGTGGGCACGGTCAAAGCTTCGCTCGAAACCTATCGCGCAGCCATTGCCAAACTCAACAGTGTCTCCAGTTTCAACGGTTTGACCGCTTCGTCCAATGACGAAAAAATTTCTAAAGTCACCATCGATGACAAGGCGTCCAGCGGCAAATACGCGTTGAACGTCACTCAGTTGGCGACCGCATCAAAAATCACCAGCAAGGTGTTTGAAGGGGGCGCATCGGCGTCGGTCAACTCGAGCGAGCAAGACCAGACCCTGACCATCTCCCAGTCCGGTGATAGCTATGACGTCAAGATCCCGGCTGGCGCGACCATGCAGCAGACCCGGGACGCGATCAACACGCAGCTGCAGTCCAAGGGTATCAGCGCCAACGTTCTGACCGATGCCAACGGCTCGCGTCTGGTGATCGGCTCGCAGACCACGGGCAAGGGCACCGATATTACCGTCAGCGGTGATTCGGAGCTGGCCACCGGGTATGACGCCGGTAAGCCGCCGATGAATGCCGAGTACACCATCGATGACATCGCCATGGAGTCGTCGAGCAACAAGATCACCTCGGCCATCAGTGGCGTGACCCTTGAGTTGCTCGATACCAAAGCGTCCACCATCACCGTGGCCTCCAACACCGACACCCTGAAAACTTCGGTTCAGTCGTTTGTCAGTGCCTATAACGCGCTGCTGACCAGCATCAATACCCAGACCAAAGTCACCGCCACCGGTGATGCGGCGACCACCACTGCAGGTGCCTTGACGGGTGACGCGTCGATGCGTCAGCTGGTCAACGGTTTGCGCGGCGAGCTGCTGCAAAACTCGGGTACGTCGAGTGTCGGCAACCTGTCCCAGATGGGCATCAGTACCGATCAGAAAACCGGGCTGCTGACCCTGGATGACACCAAGTGGAAAGCCGCAGTTGCCACACCCAACGGTGCAATCGAGATTGCCAAGGTGTTTACCGGCGATACCGGCCTGATAACCCGTATGACCAAGGCGACCGAAAGCTATGTCGGCAGCAGCGGGTTGCTGGCGGCGCGGGCTACGGATCTGAACATCAAGCTGACCACGCTGACCACTCAGCAAGCAGACCTGGACCGGCGCATGGAATCCATGAAAAGCACCCTGACCGCCAAATACACGGCCATGGATGGCCTGATCGCCAAAATCAACGCCAGCAGCTCCAGCATCATGACCACGCTCAACTCCTTGAATAACCCTAAATCCGACTGATTTTACCCGGCCCTGGCACTAAAGCTTTGGCCGCTTCTGTCGATAAAAAGATCAAGAACCCGCGATTTTTGCCAGTCACCGTAATGAGGTCGAAACATGAACCCGATGCGCGCCCTTCGTCAGTATCAGAAGGTTAATTCCCACGCTCAAATCTCCGAAGCCAGCCCCCATCGCTTGATTCAAATGCTGATGGAAGGCGGTCTGGATCGCATGGCCCAGGCCAAAGGCGCAATGAGCCGTGGTGATATCCCGCAGAAGGCCATGTTGATCACCAAGGCCATCGACATCATCACCGGCCTGCGTCAGGGCCTGGATGAAGACAAGACCGATGACAAGGCTGCGTTGCAGCAGCTGGACAGCCTGTATGAATTCATGACGGTCCGTTTGACCCAGGCCAATGCCAAGAACGACCCTGAAATCATCGATGAAGTGGCTCGCCTGCTGATCACTGTAAAAAGTGGTTGGGATGCCATTGCCCCGCAATAAGCCCGAGGAGTGTGTCATGAGCCAACTGCAACGAATTCAGGAAACCCGCGTAGCACTGATTGATGCTCTGGCCGAGCGCAATTGGGATGCCATCGGCGAGCTGGACTCGGCTTGTCGGATGTGTGTCGAGAGTGTTCTGGATGAGGCGCCGCTGGATGAGGCAGTGTTGCGCGAGAATCTGGAAGGGCTGTTGGTGGTGTATCGCATGCTGCTGGAAGCCGCGACCGATGAGCGTCAGTCAGTCGTTGAGCAAATGGGGCAGATCAATCAAGCAAAAAATGCGTCAAAGGTTTACCATCTATTCGGTTAAGGCCTAAAGAATATGTGGTTAATCGCTTTTTAAACCGCCATAAATTTGACTATGCACAGTTTTTTGACTTAACTAGCTCGTTATTCTGTATTCAGTCGTCTTAGATATCCAACAGGGTTAGGGCGTCTACATATGCCCTGCCATCCGGGGCATTGAGTTGACTAGGGAAGTTGCTATTGCATGTGGCGTGAAACCAAAATTCTGTTGATCGATGACGATAGCGTCCGTCGCCGCGACCTGGCGGTGATTCTGAATTTTCTTGGTGAAGAAAATTTAGCCAGTCCTAGCCACGAATGGGAGCAAGCCGTCAAAGTCTTGCCGTCCAGTCGTGAAGTACTCTGCGTGCTTGTAGGCACGGTGAGTACTGCGGGTGGTCTTTCAAGCTTGCTTAAGACACTGGCTGTGTGGGATGAGTTCCTGCCGATCATGCTTTTAGGTGAAGTTTCTTCAGTCGATTTGCCTGAAGACCAACGCCGCCGGGTGTTGTCCAGTCTTGAAATGCCCCCCAGCTACAGCAAATTGCTTGATTCCCTGCACCGTGCCCAGGTCTATCGCGAGATGTACGACCAGGCCCGCGAGCGCGGCCGTCATCGTGAGCCCAACCTGTTTCGCAGCCTGGTCGGTACCAGCCGTGCGATTCAGCATGTGCGCCAGATGATGCAGCAAGTGGCCGACACCGATGCCAGCGTCTTGATCCTCGGCGAGTCCGGGACCGGCAAGGAAGTGGTTGCACGTAACCTGCATTACCACTCCAAGCGCCGTGACGCGCCGTTTGTACCTGTCAACTGTGGGGCGATTCCTGCCGAACTGCTCGAAAGCGAGCTGTTCGGGCATGAGAAGGGCGCCTTCACCGGGGCAATCACCAGCCGTGCCGGGCGTTTCGAACTGGCCAATGGCGGTACGCTGTTTCTCGATGAAATCGGCGATATGCCGCTGCCGATGCAGGTCAAGCTGCTACGCGTGTTGCAGGAACGTACCTTTGAGCGCGTGGGCAGCAACAAGACCCAGTGCGCCGATGTGCGGATCATTGCCGCGACCCACAAAAACCTCGAAAGCATGATTGAAGTCGGCGCCTTCCGCGAAGACTTGTATTACCGCCTCAACGTATTCCCGATCGAAATGGCGCCCCTGCGCGAGCGGGTCGAAGATATTCCGCTGTTGATGAACGAGCTTATTTCGCGCATGGAGCACGAAAAGCGTGGCTCGATCCGCTTCAATTCTGCCGCGATTATGTCGTTGTGCCGTCATGCATGGCCGGGCAACGTCCGTGAGCTGGCCAATCTGGTGGAGCGCATGGCGATCATGCATCCCTATGGTGTGATTGGCGTGGTTGAGCTGCCGAAAAAATTCCGCTACGTGGATGACGAAGACGAGCAGATGGTCGACAGCCTGCGCAGCGACATGGAAGAGCGCGTGGCCATCAACAGCGCTACTACCGATTTCGTCGCCAGCGCCAATGCGATGCTGCCGCCCGAAGGCCTGGACCTCAAGGACTACCTGGGTGGGCTGGAGCAGGGGCTGATCCAGCAGGCGCTCGACGACGCCAATGGCATCGTCGCCCGCGCGGCAGAACGCCTGCGGATTCGTCGCACCACCCTGGTGGAAAAAATGCGCAAGTACGGCATGAGCCGTCGTGAAGGCGAAGAACAGGCAGACGATTGACACCTGTCTCTGTGGGAGCGGGCTTGCTCGCGATAGCATCACCGCATTATTCCTGACACTGCGAGGCGCCCAAATCGCGAGCAAGCCCGCTCCCACATAAGTCGGGGCCGGCATAGCGGTTAGCTTGTGTTATCTATTCAGGCACGGGTATTGCTTCGCTTGGTTCAACGAACCGTTTTATGACGGTCAGCCAAGCGAGCACGCACCATGCCTCAAGCCGCCGTCCAGCTTTCTTCCGTTCCTGATCCCTATAGCCTGCTCCAAGCCCGTGTTTCGGAGCTTACGGGGGAGCTGGCGGTGGTCAGCGAGCAGCGCATGGCTGAGCTGGCGGAAAAAGAGCGACTGGCCAATCGCCTGCAACACCTGCTTGATCTGCTGCCGGGCGGGGTCATCGTCATCGATGATCGCGGACGGGTGCGCGAGGCCAACCCTGCGGCCTGCGAGCTGCTGGGCCTGCCCCTTGAGGGCGAGCTGTGGCGCCATGTGATTGCCCGCTGTTTTGCACCCCGCGAAGACGATGGTCACGAAGTCTCCCTCAAGGACGGTCGGCGCCTGTCGATTGCCACCCGTTCGCTGGATGCCGAGCCGGGGCAACTGGTCTTGCTCAATGACCTGACAGAAACCCGGCGCCTCCAAGATCAACTCGCCCGCCATGAGCGTTTGTCGTCTTTGGGGCGGATGGTTGCCTCCCTGGCCCACCAGATTCGTACGCCCCTGTCGGCGGCCCTGATCTACGCCAGTCATTTGACCGAGCAGGCGCTGCCGCTGGAAACCCAGCAGCGCTTTGCCGGGCGCCTCAAGGAGCGTCTGCACGAGCTTGAGCATCAAGTACGCGACATGCTGGTCTTTGCCCGGGGCGAATTGCCGCTGACAGATCGGGTCAGCCCCAAGGTCCTGATGCAAACCCTGCAGGCCGCCGCGCAAACCCATGTTCAGGGCGTGTCGATACGCTGGCAGTGCGATGCCTATACGGGGCAGCTGCTGTGCAATCGCGACACCCTGGTGGGCGCGCTGCTGAACCTGATCGAAAACGCCCTGCAAACGGGTGCTGTGCAGGTGCGGCTTAAAGTCCATTTATACCGCCGTGATAACTGCCTGAGGCTGTGCGTGAGCGACAGTGGCAGTGGCATTGAACCTCGAGTCCTGGCGCGTTTGGGCGAACCGTTTTTCACCACCAAGGCGACCGGCACCGGTCTCGGGTTGGCGGTGGTCAACGCGGTGGTACGGGCGCATCAGGGCCACTTGCAGTTACGTTCGCGGCTGGGGCGTGGTACCTGCGCCTTGCTCAGCTTGCCGCTGATTCCCGGTGTGGCGGAGGCAAACTGATGGTGATGCGAATTAACGTGCTGTTGGTCGAAGACGATCACGCGTTGCGCGAAGCGCTGGCGGACACGCTATTGCTGGCCGGTCACGGCTTTAAGGCGGTCAGCTCGGGGGAAGAAGCCCTGGCGGCGGTCACTTCGCAGGCGTTCAGCCTGGTGGTCAGTGACGTCAACATGCCGGGCATGGATGGCCACCAGTTGCTCGCTCGCCTGCGCGCCTGTCAGCCCCAGTTGCCGGTGTTGCTGATGACGGCTCATGGCGCCGTGGAGCGTGCAGTGGATGCCATGCGCCAGGGGGCGGTGGACTATCTGGTCAAACCGTTTGAACCCAAGGCCTTGCTCGATCTGGTGGCTCGCCATGCCCTGGGCAGTCTGGGGGTGGCGGACACTGAAGGTCCGGTGGCGGTTGAGCCGGCCAGTGTCCAGCTGTTGGAGTTGGCGGCGCGGGTGGCGCGCAGTAATGCGACGGTGCTGATCTCGGGCGAGTCGGGTACGGGTAAAGAAGTGCTGGCGCGTTATATCCACCAGCATTCCCGTCGGGTTGATCAGCCGTTTGTGGCGATCAACTGCGCGGCCATCCCCGACAACATGCTCGAAGCCACTCTGTTTGGTCATGAGAAAGGTGCCTTTACCGGCGCCATTGCGGCCCAGGCCGGCAAGTTTGAGCAGGCGGATGGCGGCACCTTGCTGCTCGATGAAATTTCCGAAATGCCTCTGGGCCTGCAGGCAAAACTGCTGCGGGTGCTGCAAGAGCGCGAAGTGGAGCGGGTAGGCGGGCGCAAGCCGATTGTGCTGGATATCCGCGTGGTCGCCACCACCAACCGTGATCTGGCGGGCGAAGTGGCTGCGGGACGGTTTCGCGAGGATCTGTTCTATCGCCTTTCAGTGTTTCCGCTGGCCTGGACCCCGCTGCGCGAGCGTACTGCCGACATCCTGCCGTTGGCTGAGCGGCTGCTGGCCAAGTACATCGGCAAAATGAAGCACACGGCAGTCGGGTTTTCGCCGGATGCCCGGGCGTGCCTGGGCGCATACCCCTGGCCCGGTAATGTGCGCGAGCTGGATAACGCGATTCAGCGGGCGTTGATTTTGCAGCAGGGCGGCCAGATCGAAGCGGCAGATTTTTGCCTGGCAGGGCCTGTGGCCTGCGCGCCCTTGCCGGCACTGGCTTCGCCGGTCGAGATTGTGGAGTCGGCGGGGGCGCTGGGTGATGATCTGCGCCGACGTGAATTCCAGCTGATTATCGACACCTTGCGTGCCGAGCGGGGGCGACGCAAGGAAGCTTCCGAGCGCCTGGGCATCAGCCCGCGGACCTTGCGCTACAAGCTGGCGCAGATGCGCGATGCGGGGATGGATGTTGAGGCTTATCTGTTTGCCGCAACCTGAGAGCGCCACTAAACCAGTGTGGGAGCGGGCTTGCTCGCGATTTGATCGACGCGGGGCATCAGACGTTGCGCGGTGATGCCATCGCGGGCAAGCCCGCTCCCACAGGTTAGGTGTGATCCTTGTCTGCGACGTTTTGTAACGGTAATTGTTATAAAACGACAAAGAGCTGGCACCCTTGTTGCTATACCTCGGTAAGCGCTGTGAAAGTGTCAAAAAATTGCGGGTCGTCGGAGGCAGTTGTCCATGAGCCAGGGTATTGAATTTAATCGATTGATGTTGGACATGCGGGCCATGCAGATGGACGCCATGGCTCAGCCAAAATCGGCTGTGCAGGCGGTTCCCGAAGCCGGTGCCAGCAGCTTTTCCGACATGCTCGGCAATGCGATCAACAAGGTCAGCGACACGCAGCAGGCATCGAGCCAGTTGTCGAACGCATTCGAAATCGGCAAGACCGGCGTAGACCTGACGGATGTGATGATTGCTTCCCAGAAGGCCAGTGTTTCTTTCCAGGCGTTGACCCAAGTCCGTAACAAGCTGGTTCAGGCATACCAAGACATCATGCAGATGCCGGTTTAAGGGCGATATCAAGTCATGGCAGATGCACTCCCGGATAACGTTCCGGCCCAAACAGGCCCAGCCGGCGGCAAGCCGCCGCTGTTTGGCCTGTCTTTTCTGGACAACCTGGCCGATATGACCATGCTGCGTCAGGTCGGCCTGATGGTCGGCCTGGCGGCGAGCGTGGCCATTGGTTTTGCCGTTGTGTTGTGGTCCCAGCAACCCGATTACCGGCCGCTGTATGGCAGCCTGGCCGGTATGGATGCCAAGCAGGTCATGGAAACCCTGGCCTCCGCCGACATTGCCTACACCGTTGAGCCCAACTCGGGCGCCTTGCTGGTCAAGGCCGACGACATTGCCCGTGCCCGCCTGAAACTGGCGGCCGCAGGCGTCACGCCGACCGACAGCAATATCGGTTTCGAAATCCTCGACAAGGACCAGGGCCTGGGCACCAGCCAGTTCATGGAGGCCACGCGTTATCGTCGTGGTCTGGAAGGCGAGTTGGCGCGCACCATTTCCAGCCTCAATAACGTCAAGGGTGCACGGGTTCACCTGGCGATTCCCAAAAGCTCGGTGTTCGTGCGCGATGAGCGCAGGCCCAGTGCGTCGGTCCTGGTTGAACTCTACGCGGGCCGCTCGCTGGAGCCGGGCCAGGTGCTGGCGATCGTCAATCTGGTCGCCACCAGCGTGCCTGAATTGAGCAAGTCCCAGATCACCGTGGTCGACCAAAAAGGCAATCTGCTTTCGGATCAGGGTGAAAACTCCGAACTGACCATGGCCGGCAAGCAGTTCGACTACAGCCGCCGCATGGAAGGCATGTTGACTCAGCGCGTGCACAACATCCTGCAGCCGGTGCTGGGCAATGACCGTTACAAGGCAGAAGTGTCGGCCGATGTGGATTTCAGTGCCGTCGAGTCCACCTCCGAGCAGTTCAACCCCGATCAACCGGCGCTGCGCAGCGAGCAATCGACCAGCGAGCAACGCACCGCCAGCAATGGCCCCCAAGGCGTGCCCGGCGCCTTGAGCAATCAGCCGCCGAGCCCGGCCACCGCCCCTCAGCAAACCGGCCAGGGCGCCGCCGCAGCGGGCATGATCCAGCCGGGTCAGCCTTTGCTCGATGCCAACGGTCAGCAAATCATGGACCCCGGCACCGGCCAGCCGATGCTGGCACCGTACCCGGCAGACAAGCGCTCGCAATCGACCCGCAACTTCGAGCTGGACCGCTCCATCAGCCACACCAAGCAGCAGCAGGGCAGGGTCAATCGCCTGTCGGTGGCGGTGGTGATCGACGACAAGATCAGCGTCAACCCGGCCAACGGTGAAATCACCCAGGTACCGTGGAGCACCGATCAACTGGCACGCTTTACCCGCCTGGTGCAGGACGCCGTGGGTTTTGATGCCAGCCGTGGCGACAGTGTCAGTGTGATCAACGTGCCGTTCTCCACCGAGCGCGCCGAAGTGATCGCCGACATCCCGTTCTATTCGCAGCCCTGGTTCTGGGATGTGGTCAAACAAGTACTGGGTGTGCTGTTTATTCTGGTGCTGGTGTTTGGTGTGTTGCGCCCGGTGCTCAACAACATCACCGGCAACGGTCGCAACAAGCAAGTGGCAGGCATTGGCAGCGATGCCGAGATGGGCGGCCCGGGCGGACTCGATCGTGAGTTGGCCAACGACCGTGTCAGCCTCAGCGGTCCGCAGAGCATCATGTTGCCAAGCCCGAGTGAAGGCTATGACGCTCAGTTGAACGCAATCAAGAGTCTGGTCGCAGAAGATCCGGGCCGTGTGGCCCAGGTAGTAAAAGAGTGGATCAATGCCGATGAGTGATAACCGTGCGGGCGCCAACGCCAAGTTGACCCGGGTCGACAAGGCCGCCATTTTGCTGCTGTCCCTGGGCGAATCCGACGCGGCCCAGGTGCTGCGCCACATGGGCCCCAAAGAGGTCCAGCGGGTGGGGGTGGCGATGGCGCAAATGCGCAACGTTCACCGTGAGCAGGTCGAGCAGGTGATGAGCGAGTTCGTCGAGATCGTCGGCGACCAGACCAGCCTTGGCGTGGGCTCGGACAGCTACATCCGCAAAATGCTCACCTCGGCCCTGGGCGAAGACAAGGCCAACGGCCTGATCGACCGCATCCTGCTGGGTGGCAACACCAGTGGCCTCGACAGCCTGAAGTGGATGGAACCGCGTGCCGTGGCCGACGTGATCCGCTTCGAGCACCCGCAAATCCAGGCCATTGTGGTGGCGTATCTGGACCCGGACCAGGCGGGTGAAGTGCTGGGTCACTTCGACCAGAAGGCGCGCCTGGACATCATCCTGCGGGTTTCGTCGCTCAATACTGTGCAGCCGGCGGCGCTCAAAGAGCTGAACCAGATCCTCGAAAAACAGTTCTCCGGCAACTCCAATGCGGCGCGCACCTCTCTGGGCGGCGTCAAGCGGGCGGCCGACATCATGAACTTCCTCGACAGCTCGATGGAATCCCAGTTGATGGATTCGATCCGCGACATCGACGAAGACCTGTCGGGTCAGATCGAAGACCTGATGTTCGTGTTCAACAACCTGGCCGACGTAGACGACCGGGGGATCCAGGCGTTGCTGCGCGAGGTGTCCTCGGACGTGCTGGTGCTGGCGCTCAAGGGCTCCGACGAGAACGTGCAGGAAAAAATCTTCAAGAATATGTCCAAGCGCGCGGCCGAACTGTTGCGTGACGACCTGGAAGCCAAGGGCCCGGTACGTGTCAGTGATGTTGAAACTGCGCAGAAAGAAATCCTCACCATCGCCCGCCGTATGGCCGAAGCCGGAGACATTGTTCTCGGCGGGAAGGGCGGCGAAGAGATGATCTAAGTGAGCAGCGGTGACTCCCCCGGAGATGTGATTCGGGCCAAGGATGTGGGTGCCTTCGATGTATGGGGCCTGCCCAGCTTTGACCCTTGGCGCGAGCCCGAAGAGCCTGAGCCCGAGCCGGTCGAAGAGCTGCCGGTGGAAAGCGAAGAAGTGCCGCTGGATGAAGTCCAGCCACTGACCCTCGAAGAACTCGAAAGCATTCGCCAGGAAGCCTGGAACGAAGGCTTTGCCACGGGCGAAAAAGAAGGTTTTCACAGCACTCAGCTCAAGGTTCGCCAGGAAGCCGAGGTTGCCCTGAGCGCCAGGGTTGCCAGCCTTGAACGCTTGATGAACAGCTTGCTGGCGCCGCTTGCCGAGCAGGACCAGCAACTTGAAAAAGCCATGGTCGGGCTGGTCGAGCACATGACCCGGCAAGTGATCCAGCGTGAGCTCAAAACCGATTCGACCCAGATCGAGAAAGTGCTGCGCGAGGGTTTGAAGCTGTTGCCGATGGGTGCCGAGAACATTCGGCTGTTCATCAATCCGCAGGATTTCGATCAGATCAAGGCCTTGCGCGAGCGCCACGACGAACACTGGCGGATTGTCGAAGACGACACCCTGCAGCCCGGCGGTTGCCGGATTGAAACCGAGCACAGCCGCATCGATGCCAGCATCGAAACCCGTATCAAACAGGCCATGAACCAGTTGCTCGACCAGCTCCACGAGCAGTCGCTGCATCCGGCGGCGCCTGACATCGACATCGACCTCGATGCACCTTAAGCGCACCAGCTTTGCCAAGCGCCTGAGCACCTATGCCCCGGCTGTGTCTTTGCCTGCGCAGCCGGTGGTTGAAGGCCGATTGCTGCGCATGGTTGGCCTGACCCTTGAAGCCGAAGGCCTGCGCGCCGCCATGGGCAGTCGTTGCCTGGTGATCAACGACGACAGTTTTCACCCGGTGGAAGTCGAAGCCGAGGTGATGGGCTTCTCCGGTGGCAAAATCTTCCTGATGCCCGTGGGCAGCGTCGCCGGGATCGCGCCGGGCGCCCGTGTGGTGCCCCTGGCCGATAATGGCCGCCTGCCGATGGGCATGAGCATGCTCGGTCGGGTGCTTGACGGCGCCGGGCGTGCACTGGATGGCAAAGGGCCGATGAAGGCCGAAGACTGGGTACCGATGGACGGGCCTGCCATCAACCCCCTCAAGCGTGACCCGATCAGCGTGCCGCTGGACGTGGGCATTCGCAGCATCAACGGTTTATTGACGGTCGGACGCGGCCAGCGTCTGGGCCTGTTTGCCGGTACGGGCGTGGGCAAGAGTGTGCTGCTGGGGATGATGACCCGTTTTACCGAGGCCGACATTATCGTGGTTGGCCTGATCGGTGAGCGGGGTCGTGAGGTAAAGGAATTTATCGAGCATATCCTCGGCACCGAAGGTCTCAAGCGCTCGGTGGTCGTGGCATCGCCTGCCGATGACGCGCCGCTGATGCGTTTGCGTGCAGCCATGTACTGCACGCGAATCGCCGAATATTTTCGCGACAAGGGCAAGAATGTCCTGTTGCTGATGGATTCCCTGACTCGATTCGCCCAGGCCCAGCGGGAAATCGCCCTGGCCATTGGCGAGCCGCCAGCGACCAAGGGCTATCCGCCTTCGGTGTTCGCCAAACTGCCCAAGCTGGTGGAGCGGGCCGGTAATGCCGAGGCCGGTGGCGGTTCGATCACGGCGTTCTATACCGTGCTCTCTGAAGGCGATGACCAGCAGGACCCCATCGCCGACTCGGCGCGGGGCGTGCTCGACGGCCATATCGTGTTGTCCCGGCGCCTGGCCGAAGAGGGGCATTACCCGGCCATCGATATTGAAGCGTCCATCAGCCGGGTCATGCCGTCGGTGGTCACGCCAGAACACATGCGTCGTGCGCAGCAGTTCAAACAGCTGTGGTCCCGCTTCCAGCAAGCACGCGACCTGATCAGCGTGGGCGCCTATGTGCCGGGTGGCGACCGTGAAACCGATACCGCCATTGCCTTGCAACCGGCAATGGTGGCGTACCTGCGCCAAGGGCTGAACGACAACATCAGCCTGGCCGAGAGCGGCGGGCATCTGGGCAGCATCTTCGCCCCGGCAGAGGGTGGTTAATCGACGATGGCCGGTGATTCAAGGGCGGTGCGCCTGGCGCCAGTGGTCGATATGGCCGAAAAGACCGAGAAGGCGGCGGCCCAGCGATTGGGGCACTTTCAAGGGCAGGTCAACCTGGCGAACAGCAAGCTGGGGGACCTGGAAAACTTCCGTGGCGAGTACCAGGCGCAGTGGGTTGATCGCGGCAGCCAGGGCGTGTCGGGCCAATGGCTGCGCAACTATCAATACTTCCTTGGCCAGCTGGAAACCGCCGTCGGCCAGCAGCGCCAGAGTCTGGTGTGGCATCAGAACAACCTCGACAAGGCCCGTGAGACGTGGCAGACGGCCTATGCCCGCGTCGAGGGGCTGCGCAAGCTGGTTCAGCGTTACGCCGACGAAGCCCGCCAGCTGGAAGACAAGCGCGAGCAAAAATTGATGGACGAGTTGTCCCAGCGATTGCCGCGAAAAGACGTGTACTGACCCCTCTACACAAAGCGTCTATAGTTGCTGGGACAACCTCGGGAGCATCCACATGGCAGTGATATCTGAAGTCTCCGAAGATGGCAGCAAGCTGACAATCGCAATCAAGGGCCGGTTCGACTTTGCCAAACATCAGGAATTTCGCAGCGCCTATGAGGAATTGAACCCCAAGCCCGCTTGCGTGGTAGTGGATTTGAAAGACGCGACCTACCTCGACAGTTCGGCGCTGGGCATGTTGTTGCTGTTACGCGAGCACGCCGGTGGCGATGAGTCGGATATCCGGGTAGTCAACAGCAGTCCGGATGTGCGCAAGATTCTCGGTATTTCCAACTTTGACAAGCTGTTCGATATCAATTGAGCCGCTCAATGGAGCGCCTGCGGCGCTTGCAGCAAACCGTGCTGCAGCAGCGTGACTTGATAGCCGAGCACAACGATTACCTGCTCAACGAGCAGCGGGTAGCCAAGGCGGTATTTGATCGGGTGGCGCATTCAGGGTGTCTGGATGCCCCCAATATCCGCTTCTTGCAATCGCCCTATGCCTTGTTCAATGGTGATCTGTTATTGGCGGCCTACACCCCCGCCGGGGATACCCACCTGCTGCTCGCTGATTTCACCGGCCACGGTCTTCCTGCGGCCATTGGCGCAATGCCACTGGCCGAGGTGTTCTACAGCATGACGGCCAAAGGCTATGGCCTGGCCGAAATCCTCCGTGAAATGAACGCCAAGCTTAAGCGCATCCTGCCCGTCGACATGTTCTGCTGCGCCACGTTGCTGTGTGTCAGCGCCCAGCGCCGTTGTGTCGAGGTCTGGAATGGCGGGATGCCCGACGGTTACTTGCAGTCCGGTGGTGAGCGTACGGCATTGACGTCGCAACACCTGCCGCTGGGGGTGTTGCGCGCTGAAGTGTTTGACCATGCCACTCAAGTCTTTGCGATGCTGCCCGGTGATCAGGTGTTTTTGTTGACCGACGGCGTGATCGATACCTGTGGCCCGGATCAGCAACTGTTCGGGGTTGAACGTCTGGAGCGGGTGCTCGATGCCAATCGCCATCCGCTGCAACTGATTGCCGAGGTCGAACAGGCGTTGCGCGATTTTCAGGGGCGGGCCCGGGATGACGTGAGCATGGTGCATATCACCTCACAATTGCCGCAGTTTCTGGGTGTGCCAGCCATCGTCTATTCAGACAGCGGCCAATGCAGCCCGCGGGACTGGTCGTCCCGTTTCGAGTTTCGGGCGCGAACCCTGCAACAGTTCAATCCACTGCCTTTCTTGCTGCAATTGCTGATGGAGGTCCACGGATTGCGTGCCCAGGGGCCGGTGATCCATGCGGTGCTGTCCGAGCTTTACAGTAATGCCCTGGAACACGGGGTGCTGGGCCTCGACTCTCGGCTCAAGCGCGATACAGAAGGGTTTGCCCATTATTACCAGCAGCGCAGGGAGCGCTTGGCGACCCTCAAAAGCGGATTTGTGCGGGTGTCGTTGCAGGTCGAGCCGATCGGGGAGAGCGGACGCCTGTTTATCCAGGTTGAAGACAGTGGTGCCGGCTTTGATGTCGACAAAGTCATGTCCAGACCCCTTGATTCAGACCGTCTGTCGGGGCGTGGCGTGAGTTTGGTCCGGCAACTGTGCCCTGCGGCCCGCTGGGCACCTGATGGCCGCAGTGCGACCGTAGAGTTTTCATGGGGGGGTCTGGCATAATCCGGCCATTCTTGATCAAGGAGTGAACAAGTGTCTGACATTCATATGGATCCGAAAGTGGTCGATGCGTTGCGAGACGTGATGGAGGGCGGTTTTGCAGACCTGCTCGATACCTTCCTCTCTGACTCCGAAGAGCGCATGGGGCAATTGCACAACACCCGCGAAGCCGACGACCTGACACTGGTTGCCCACAGCTTTAAAGGCAGCAGCAGCAACATGGGTGCCATTCGTTTGGCGCACTTGTGCGGCCTGCTCGAAGAGCGTGCGCAAAAGAAGCAACTGGCCGGTATCCAGGAGCTGGTGATCAAGATCGACGATGAATACCAGATGGTTCGGCGACTTTATCGTGCCGAGCGCCATCGCTCAGGGCCTCCGTATTTTGTGATCAGCTGATTGCGCAAAGCTGGCCCGAACCTTGCTCTGACTCTCTGACCTGTACCTATGCCTGCCGTACAGCGGAGACCCGTTAATGCCCGTTGCCGCCCAACCCTTGCTTCAGATACCTGCCGTTGCTGCGCCAAAAGCAGCGGCGGGCAGCCCTGCGGAACCTGCCACGTCCCCGGCACAACCCTTTGCCGCGGTGTATGCCAGCGCGTCTGAGCCG
Organism: Pseudomonas sp. ML2-2023-3; assembly: GCF_037055275.1. Lineage (NCBI taxonomy): Bacteria > Pseudomonadati > Pseudomonadota > Gammaproteobacteria > Pseudomonadales > Pseudomonadaceae > Pseudomonas > Pseudomonas sp. ML2-2023-3. Next base: position 4,270,000 of record NZ_CP146343.1, on the reverse strand, counting down.
GCGCCAGCCGTTGCCGATAGCGGCAACCCATTGCCTGGCGGCAAGACCAGGGATGCAGCCATGACTGATCAGGATGACAGCGCTGGCCAGTCGGGCGACGACTTGGCCGTTGTCGATCCACTCATGCTGCTGCCTGTGACGGCACCTCCCGCGGCGGTTGTCGAGGCGGTACCCGAGACACCAGAGGTGCCGGTAGCTGCACAGGCCCAAGCGGCACAGCCACGGGTGGCTCAAGCTCAGGTTCAGTCGCTTCTGCAACCGGCAGCCGACGACACCTTCGACCCCGAAGCGGATCCTCTCGACGCGATGCCGGCCGTGCGCCTGGCGATGGAGCAGGGCGGGCATGTATCGGCCAGCAGCCAGAGCCCGGTCAAGATCCCGTCGAACGAAACCCCACCGGCCACGGTTCAGGGGCAGGCCAGCAGCATCGCCATGCTGATCGATGGGAGTGCTGGCGAGTCAGCGACCGGTGAGGGCGGCGAGAAGGCTTTCAAGGGCTTGCTCGATGACGGTCTCAAGGATCTGAAAAGTACGTCCAGCGATACGCGGGTCGATGACTTCGCCAATCGCCTGGCGGCCCTAACCCAGGCTGCAGTGCCCAAGACCGTGAACACGCTGCCGGTCAATCAGCCCCTGGCCATGCATCAGGGCGGCTGGTCTGAAGAGGTCGTCAATCGGGTGATGTACCTGTCCAGCGCCAATCTCAAATCTGCCGACATCCAGCTGGAGCCAGCGGAGCTGGGGCGCCTGGATATTCGGGTCAACATTGCCGCTGACCAGTCGGCGCAGGTCAACTTTGTCAGTGGTCATGCTGGCGTGCGCGAAGCGCTGGACAGCCAGATGCACCGCTTGCGCGACATGCTGGCACAACAGGGGATGGGGCAGGTGGACGTCAACGTCTCCGACCAGCCGCGCAACTGGCAAGGGCAGCAGGGCCGGGAGCAACAGGCCCGCAGCGGAAGCGGTGGTCAGCGGCTGGACAGTGTCATGGATGACGAGCCAGTGGACGTCGCGGCGGTCGCGCCAAGCGTAGTACTGGGCTCCAGTGCAGTGGATTACTACGCCTGAGTAAAAATCCTGTGGGAGCGGGCTTGTTCGCGATGGCTTCGGCGCGCTGTAACGGCGGTGCCCCATAGCCTGTATCGCGAGCAAGCCCGCGTCCACAAAGTCACCCACCGTCCTGCTTCTGGCATAACACTTGCTGTGCCTACCCCGGCATCTGTGAAAACCAAATAGTGACGGATTATTGGCATGGCGACGAGCGACGCGGTAGATGAACCGGCCGGCAAAGGCAAACTCAAGCTGATTATCCTGATCGTCGTGGCTGTAATGCTGGCGATTGGTCTTTCTGTAGGCGCCACCTGGTATTTCATGCACAGCCCCAAGAGCGAGCCTGTGCCGCAAGTGGACAGCAACGTCAAACCGGCCGCCCTCTATGAGCCCATGGCCCCGGCCTTCGTGGTCAATTACAACGCCAATGGCCGCCAGCGCTACATGCAAGTGAGTGTGACCTTGCAGGCCCGCGACCCCGCCGATCTGAAGGCGCTCATGGTGCATATGCCGGTGATTCGCAACAACCTGGTGATGCTGTTTTCCGGTCAGTCCTTTGACGACCTCGCAACACCGGTGGGCCAGGAAATTCTGCGCCAGAAAACGACTGCCAGCGTGCAGGACGTAGCACAGAAAGAACTCGGCAAAGTGGTTATCGACCAGGTGCTCTTTACTAACTTTGTATTGCAGTAGGATCACGACATGGCCGTGCAAGACCTGCTGTCCCAGGATGAGATTGACGCGCTGTTGCATGGCGTCGATGACGGTCTGGTACAGGCCGAAACAGCTGCCGAGCCCGGCAGTGTCAAAAGCTATGACCTGACCAGTCAAGACCGCATTGTCCGGGGGCGCATGCCGACCCTGGAAATGATCAACGAGCGTTTCGCCCGCTATACCCGTATCAGCATGTTCAACCTGCTGCGCCGCTCGGCGGACGTGGCGGTGGGCGGGGTGCAGGTCATGAAATTCGGCGAGTACGTGCACTCGCTTTACGTGCCTACCAGCCTGAACCTGGTCAAGATCAAGCCGTTGCGCGGCACGGCACTGTTCATCCTCGACGCCAAACTGGTGTTCAAGCTGGTGGACAATTTCTTTGGCGGCGACGGCCGTCACGCCAAGATCGAAGGCCGGGAATTCACCCCTACCGAATTGCGCGTGGTGCGCATGGTGCTGGAGCAGGCCTTCATTGATTTGAAGGAGGCCTGGCAGGCGATCATGGAGGTCAATTTCGAGTACATCAACTCAGAAGTTAACCCGGCCATGGCCAATATCGTCGGCCCCAGTGAGGCCATTGTGGTGTCCACTTTCCATATCGAGCTCGACGGCGGTGGCGGCGACCTGCACGTGACCATGCCGTACTCGATGATCGAGCCGGTGCGCGAAATGCTCGATGCCGGATTCCAGTCCGACCTCGACGACCAGGACGAACGCTGGAGCAAGGCCCTGCGCGAAGACGTACTCGACGTCAGCGTGCCGCTCAGTGCCACCGTGGCCCGCCGTCAATTGCGCCTGCGGGACATCTTGCACATGCAGCCCGGCGATGTGATCCCCATCGAACTGGAAGATGAATTGGTAATGCGCGCCAATGGCGTGCCTTCGTTCAAGGTCAAACTGGGCTCCCACAAAGGCAATCTTGCCTTGCAAGTGGTTGAGCCCATCGGGCGGCGTTAAGCCGCTCCACACCCATCCAATGATTGACTGCCCGCCGAGGACACCCCATGGCTAACGAACACGATACAACTGCTGCAGACCAGGCGCTGGCTGATGAATGGGCTGCGGCGCTGGAAGAAACCGGCGATGTTGGCCAGGCAGATATCGATGCTTTGCTGGCGGCTGATGCAGTCACCAAACCGGCCCCCAACCGTCTGGCAATGGAAGAATTCGGCAGTGTGCCGCGCAACAACCAGCCGGTGACGCTGGATGGGCCCAACCTGGACGTGATTCTGGATATCCCGGTGTCGATTTCCATGGAAGTGGGCAGCACCGACATCAATATCCGCAACCTGCTGCAACTCAACCAGGGGTCGGTGATCGAGCTGGATCGCCTGGCTGGCGAACCGCTGGACGTGCTGGTGAACGGCACCCTGATTGCTCACGGCGAAGTGGTGGTGGTCAACGAAAAGTTCGGCATCCGCCTGACTGACGTGATCAGCCCCAGCGAACGCATCAAGAAGCTGCGTTAAGTGAAGCGGTTACTCGGCGGTTTAGTGGCCTTGCCCTTTAGCGTGCTGGCGGCCGAACCTGTGGCCACGGCTGTCGCGGCTCCGGTGGTGGGCACCAGTATTGGCGGGCAATTGACGCAATTGGTGCTCGGCCTGCTGCTGGTGCTGGGGGTGATATTTGCCCTGGCCTGGCTGCTGCGCCGTGTCCAGCAGGCGGGCCCGCGTCAGGGGCAGGTGATCGAGCTGATCAGTACCCGTGCCCTGGGTGCGCGGGATCGGCTGGTGCTGGTGCAGGTCGGCAATGAACAGATCCTGCTGGGCCTGACGCCGGGCCGTATCACCCCGCTGCACGTGCTCAAGGAGCCGGTGCAAGTGCCCGGCACAGCGCAACCTGCAACCCCCGAATTTGCCAAGCGCCTGATGGAAATACTGGGTCAGCAAAAGGACAAGCCGTAATGCGTTTAGTTGTCGCGCTGTTGTTGGCGCTTGTCGCGCCGTTGGCGTCAGGGGCTGACCCGCTGTCGATTCCGGCGATAACCCTGGGCACCGGGGCCAATGGCCAGCAGGAATATTCAGTCAGTCTGCAAATTCTGCTGATCATGACCGCGCTGAGTTTCATTCCGGCGTTCGTCATGCTGATGACCAGCTTTACGCGGATCATCATCGTGTTCTCGATCCTGCGTCAGGCCCTGGGCCTGCAGCAGACACCGTCCAACCAGATCCTCACGGGCATGGCGTTGTTTCTGACGATGTTCATCATGGCCCCGGTATTCGACCGGGTGAACAACGACGCCCTGCAGCCTTATCTTGCCGAAAAGCTCTCGGCCCAGGATGCGATTCTCAAGGCTGAAGTGCCGATCAAGGACTTCATGCTGGCCCAGACCCGGACCAGCGATCTGGAGCTGTTTATGCGCCTGTCCAAGCGCACCGACATCGCCACTCCGGATGCCGCTCCCCTGACCATCCTGGTGCCCGCGTTTGTCACCTCGGAACTCAAAACCGCGTTCCAGATCGGGTTCATGATTTTTATCCCGTTTTTGATCATCGACCTCGTGGTGGCCAGTGTGCTGATGGCCATGGGTATGATGATGCTCTCGCCGTTGATCATTTCGCTGCCGTTCAAAATCATGCTGTTTGTGCTGGTGGATGGCTGGGCGTTGATTATCGGCACCCTGGCCAGCAGTTTTGGCGGAGTGTGAGTCATGACCCCAGAAGTTGCGGTTGACCTGTTTCGCAGTGCGCTGTGGCTGACCACCCTGATGGTCGCCGTGTTGGTGATCCCCAGCTTGCTGGTCGGTTTGCTGGTGGCCATGTTTCAGGCGGCGACCCAGATCAACGAACAAACCCTCAGCTTTCTCCCGCGACTGCTGGTGATGCTGATCACCCTGATCGTGGCAGGGCCCTGGCTGGTGCAGACCTTTATGGAATACATCCTGCAGTTGTACGGCAGCATTCCGCAGTTGATCGGTTAAATGTCGCTTCTGGCCCTGACGGACGCGCAGATCAGTACCTGGGTCGCCAGCTTTATGCTGCCACTGTTTCGGGTGGGCGCACTGCTGACCACCATGCCGATCATCGGCACGACCCTGGTGCCCAAGCGGATCAAGCTGTTTCTGTCATTGACGATCACCCTGGCGATCATGCCCAGCCTGCCGCCGCTACCCGTCGTCAACCCGCTGGACCTCAGCGGCCTGATGCTGATTGCCGAGCAAATCATCATTGGTGCATTACTGGGGTTTTCGTTGCAGCTGTTTTTCCAGGCGTTCGTGGTGGCCGGGCAAATTGTCGCAATTCAGATGGGCATGGGCTTTGCGTCCATGGTCGATCCGGCCAACGGCGTTAACGTGGCGGTGATCGGGCAGTTTTTCACCATGCTCGTGACCTTGCTGTTTTTGTCCATGAACGGCCATCTGGTGGTGTTTGAGGTACTCACCGAGAGCTTCACCACCTTGCCAGTGGGTGGCGGGTTGCTGAGCCATCACTACTGGGAAATCGCCAACAAGCTCGGTTGGGTGCTGGGGGCGGCGCTGCTGCTGGTGCTGCCTGCCATCACCGCGTTGCTGGTGGTCAACATCGCGTTTGGCGTGATGACCCGGGCTGCGCCGCAACTGAATATTTTTGCCATCGGCTTTCCGCTGACCCTGGTGCTGGGCATGGTGATTCTGTGGATCAGCATGGCGGACATTCTCAACCAGTATCAACCGCTGGCCTCCGAGGCCCTGCAGTTTTTACGTGAGCTGGCACAGGCGAAGTAGACCGCTATGGCAGAGAGTGAAAGCGGTGCCGATAAAACAGAAGACCCCACGGAGAAACGGAAAAAGGACTCCAGGGAAAAGGGCGAGATCGCACGCTCAAAAGAGCTGAATACCTTGGCCATCATGTTGGCCGGCTCGGCGGGTTTGCTGATTTTTGGTGGTGCGCTGGCCCAGGACATGATGGAGCTGATGCGCTACAACTTCAGCCTGAGCCGCGAGGTGCTGCTCAACCCTGACTCCATGGGCCTGTTTTTACTCCACTCGGGAAAAATCGCCCTGCTTGCCCTGCAGCCGGTATTGGTCACCTTGCTGATCGCCGCTCTGGTCGGGCCGATTTCCCTGGGTGGCTGGCTGTTCGCCGCTGGCAGCCTGGCCCCTAAATTCAGCCGCATGAACCCCGCAGCGGGGATCAAGCGCATGTTCTCGGCCAAGGCGCTGGTCGAGTTGCTCAAGGCCCTGGCCAAGTTCTTCATCATCCTGATCGTGGCTTTGCTGGTGTTGAAGTCCGATATCGACGACCTGCTGCGCATCGCCCATGAGCCGCTGGAACTGGCGGTGATCCATAGTCTGCAAGTGGTGGCCTGGAGCGCCTTGTGGATGGCCTGCGGGCTGATCCTGATTGCCGCCGTGGACGTGCCGGTGCAGCTGTGGGAAAGCCATCAGAAACTGCTGATGACCAAGCAGGAAGTGCGCGACGAACACAAGGACCAGGAGGGGCGGCCCGAGGTCAAGCAGCGGATTCGCCAGTTGCAGCGCGATATGTCGCAACGGCGGATGATGGCGGCGATCCCGGATGCGGATGTCATCATCACCAACCCGACCCATTACGCCGTGGCCCTCAAGTACGACCCGGAGAAAGGCGCGGCGCCGATGTTGCTGGCCAAGGGCAGTGATTTCCTGGCGCTGAAGATTCGCGAGATTGGTGAAAAGCACAACATCCTGCTGCTTGAATCCCCTGCGCTGGCGCGTTCGATCTACCACTCCACCGAGCTGGAACAAGAGATTCCTGCCGGGCTGTACCTGGCCGTGGCCCAGGTGCTGGCCTACGTGTACCAGATCCGCCAGCACCAGGCGGGCAAGGGCAAGCACCCGGACGCGCTCAAGGACCTGCCGATCCCGCCGGATTTGAAACGCGATGATTGAGAAGCCGTCAATTCTTTCATTGCATTAGACAGTGCTTGAATGAAGTGCGTATAAGTATTCTTAAGTAATACATATATTGGAGTTGAAGTGCTTGCGATATGTTTCGTGAAAAACATATAGTTATTACTTTAGTGCGTAGGTGATTGAGAAGCTTTTAATTGTTGTTGGTTTCCTACGTTTATTTTCGAAGTTTCCTTGTGTCTTATGAAGTTGTCCTGCGTGCCGGTAATAAAGTTCCTGCGTGCTGATAGTCAATGTCTTGCATATTTTTTAATGATTTGATTGTTAAATTCCCTCCGCTCTTTTTATGGGGCTGCACTCGATCACAGCAAGAAAGTTTGACTGTGTTCTGAATCAAATAAACAACTCAAATCCATATTTGTTTTATATGGTTTAACAGTGTTTGTGTGGGAGACATTTTGATGAATGTTGTATTTAAAACAGTCGTGGCATCCATGGCTATTCTGATGGCTTCTGTATCGGGAGTTCATGCGGCTGGTGCCGGTACAGGCACGATCAGTTTCGAGGGGGAAATCCTCGAAGCGGCGTGCTCTATCGTGCCAACCAGTGTCGATCAGACGATTCCATTGGGACAGGTTGCCAAGTCGCAACTGAGCACTGGTGGTGTTACCAGCCCTAAGGTCTTTAAATTCGAGCTGACCGGATGTGTGCTGACGGGACTCACCGATAAAACAGTCACGGCCACCTTTACGGGTGCAGCTTCTACAGACGTGACAGGGGCATTGGGTATTGCCGGCACAGCCCAGGGCGCGGGCATCATGATGGTCGATGGTGCTGGCACCCCGATCGTTCTGGGCACGCCGACCAGGCCGCAACTCCTTCAGCCGGGCGAGAATACCCTGACCTATGGTGCCTACTTGAAAGGCAAGGCCACGGGCGATATCACGCCGGGCGTGTTTACTGCTGTGACCAACTTCTCCTTGGCTTATCAGTAAGTGATTACCCTGCTACCGCTCACCCGGTAGCAGGGCAACTACAGGTGGGAGTTGGGTGTGAAAATACTCTCGAGGCTGAAAGTTTTCTGCGCGTTTATTCTGTTTGCTGTTTCGTTTGATACGGTCAGTGCGCAGCAACTGTATCAGGGTGGTGGTCGAGTCACGTTGGTTGGGCAAGTTATTGATTCTGCGTGCGCACTGGATGCAAACAGTATTTATCAAGTGATTGAATTTGATCCATTGCCCATGGGGCAACTTATTCGTCTGGGTGAAAGTGCGCCGCGTACATTCACATTACGTTTGGTCAAGTGTTCATTGGTACGGCCTGATCCTGGTCGCCCGGGTGCGTTTCTGCCCGATTGGCAGCATGTCAGGGTGACCTTTGATGGGCAGGCCGACAGTGGCGGCAAGTTGTTTGCCGCTGCGGGCTCTACAAGAGGTCTGGCCTTGCGCATTACTGACGGGCAAGGGCAGCAAAGTGTACCGGGCGTACCCATGTCTCTGATGTCTCTCTCCGGAGGAGATCAGGAATTGCGCTACACCCTTCAAATGGTTGGCAACGGAAGCCCTATGGCGGTTGGATCTCATCGTGCTGCGGTGCGTTTCAGGCTGGAGTATTTCTGACATGTACGGGCTGCTTGATTTGCGAGACTACTCAGTTGCCAAAACGCTTCTGTGGACGGGCGTGTTGAGCGGGCTGATGACAATGGGAGGCAAGGTGCTTGCCGTTGAAGACATTCAGTTCAATACCGACATTCTCGATCTGAACGATCGCACCAACATCGATTTATCACAGTTTTCGCGTAGCGGATTTATCTTGCCGGGTACTTATCCAATGCAAGTGCAGATCAACTCGCAGTTGCTGCCTGAGCAGCGCATTCCCTTTTACCCTCCGGACGACGACCCCAAAGGCAGTCAGGCCTGCCTGTCACCTGATCTGGTAGAACAACTGGGCCTCAAGAGCGACAAACAAGCCGGGCTCAATTGGTGGAGGGGTACAGAGTGCCTGGATATCAGCGGCCTGCCGGGGATGGAAGTCAGCGGCGACCTGAGTACTTCCACTCTCTATATTTCCTTGCCCCAGGCTTACCTGGAGTACAACGCCTTGAACTGGGACCCGCCTTCGCGGTGGGATGACGGCGTGCCCGGTGTGTTGATCGATTACAACCTGACGGCGCAGTCCATCAACCAGCGCGACACGGCCCGGCGCACCAACTTGACGGGCAACGGTACGTTTGGTGCCAACGCAGGCCCTTGGCGCTTTCGCGCTGACTGGCAAGGTCGCATCGAAGAGGCAACTGTCAGCCGTGAGCAGCGGCTTGAGTGGAGCCGCTTTTATGCGTATCGCTCGTTGCCGTCCATCCAGTCGCGGCTGATGCTGGGGGAGAACTACCTCTACTCGGACCTGTTCGACAGCTTTCGTTTCAACGGCATTGCCCTCAGCTCGGATGACAACCAGTTGCCGCCCAACCTGCGCGGCTACGCGCCCGAAGTCGTGGGTGTGGCCAAGACCAATGGCAAGGTCATCATCAGTCAGCAAGGCCGGGTGCTTTATGAGGCGCTGGTCGCGGCGGGGCCCTTTCGCATTCAGGATCTCAATGAAGCCGTCACCGGTACGCTTGATGTCCGGGTCGAAGAGCAGGACGGCAGCGTCACCACTTTCACGGTTGAGTCCGCCAGCATTCCCTACCTCACGCGGCCCGGCACTGTGCGCTACAAGCTGGCCACCGGCCAGCCCTCAAGCCTTCATGATGGCGGGCAGGGGCGTACCTTCGGGATGGGGGAGTTTTCCTGGGGTGTCAGTAACGGCTGGTCCCTGTATGGCGGTGGCATCAGTGATAACAATTACACAGCACTTTCTGTCGGGGCAGGGCGCGATCTGCTGGCCTTCGGTGCGATGTCATTCGATGTCACACGGGCCAGCGCCACACTTCACGACAAGGCCTTGTCGGGTGACTCCTATCGCCTGAGCTACTCGAAAAAATTCGACGAGTACGACAGTCAGATCACGTTTGCCGGTTACCGTTTTTCCGAAAAAAACTACCTGAGCATGAGTGAATACCTGAACGCCCGTCATTACGGCGGGCCTGTGGGGGGCAGCAAGTCACTCTACACCGCGACTTTTAACAAGCAGTTTCGCGATGCAGGGCTTTCCGTCTATTTGAATTACAGCAACCAGTCCTATTGGGATCGCCCGGCCAGCGAGCGATGGAATCTGTCGCTGGCCCGCTATTTCAGTGCGGGCACGGTTAAGAACATGAGCCTGTCACTTAACGTGTTCAGAAATCAGGAACGCAACCAGCACAACGGCATCTCCAACAACAGCAACGGGATGTACCTGTCGCTCAGCCTGCCGCTGGGCCGCTCGGGCACCCTGACCACCACCGCCAGCAACTCGCCGGGCAAAAACAGTTACGGCGCACGTTTCAGTGACCGGCTGGATGAGCGCTACAGCTATCAACTGTCAGCCAGTAATACGTCAGTCAGCGGTTATCTGAGCCATATCGGTGATCAGGCTGAAATCTCTGCGAGTGTCGCCCAGCAAGAAAACAACTACACCAGCCTCAACGTTTCTGCTCGAGGCGGTGCCACCCTCACGTCCAGGGGCGGCGCAGGGCATAGAACGTCCGGCACCGGTGGCGCCCGGTTGCTGATCGACACCAGTGGTGTGCCCGATGTACCGGTGCGGGGGTATGGCACGCCCACCCGCAGCAATGTGTTTGGCAAGGCGGTGATCGCCGATGTCAGCAGCTTTTTGCGCACGGGCGCCAGTGTTGACCTGGAGAACCTGCCCGCCAATGTCGAAGCGACGCAGTCCGTGACCCAGCTGACCCTGACTGAAGGCGCCATCGGCTATCGCACGCTGGATGTGATTGCCGGCCACAAAGCCATGGTGTTGTTGAGTCTGCCTGACAGCAGCGTCCCGCCATTCGGAGCCATGGTGAAGAATGAAAAACAGCAGGACACCGGCATCGTCAATGACGGCGGCAGCGTCTACCTGAGCGGTATTCGCCCCGGGGAACGGATGACTGTCAGTTGGGGAGGGGTTGAACGCTGCACGCTGGTCATGCCCTCAAGCCTGCCGGATGACGGACTGACCACGACCCTGAAGCTGCCCTGCCAAATCCTCGACCCTGCGCCAGCGCCGCTGACCACACTTATCGATACGGAGAAAAAGTCCACATGATTCTGAATTTGCGCTGTGCGCCTGCGACGCTGGCCCTTTTGACGTTGAGTCTGTTCAACAACGCGAATGCAGCCATAGGCCTTGATCGCACCCGGGTGGTGTTTGATGGCAACAAAGATGCCGTCAGCATGAGCATCACCAACAACAACACCCAGTTGCCTTACCTGGCCCAGGGCTGGGTCGAGGATGAGCAGGGCAACAAGATCACCTCGCCGCTGATCGTGCTGCCGCCGGTCCAGCGCCTGGAACCCGGCAAGCGCAGTCAGGTGAAAGTCCAGTCGCTACCGGCAGTCAAATCCTTGCCCCAGGACCGTGAGACTGTCTATTACTTCAATCTGCGTGAAATCTCGCCCCGCAGCGACAAGGCCAACAGCCTGCAAATTGCCTTGCAGACCCGTATCAAGCTGTTTTACCGCCCGGCTTCGATAGTCCCTGGCCAGCAGGAGCAATCTGACCCCTGGCAGCAACAACTGACCCTTACCCGTGAGGGCGATCACTATCGAGTCAATAACCCCACCCCCTACTACATCACCCTGATCGATGCCCGTCGTGGCAAGGACGCAGAAACCGCCCCGGGCTTCGAGCCGCTCATGGTCTCGCCAAAGGATTCATTGAAGTTGGGGGCGACGGTGACTGCATTGGGTACCGCGCCCTTGCTGACGTATGTCAATGATTACGGTGGCCGTCCGACGCTGGTGTTCAGTTGTACCGGTGATACCTGCAAGGTGAACCAGCAAGCGTCTTCAACCAATGAATAGCGTGCGCAGACGCCCCGTCACACCCGGCAGGGTAACGGCGCTGAGCTGTTTGTTGCTGGCATTGCATGCCGTGCAGGGCCGTGCCGAAGTTGGAGGCATGAGCGGGATTCTGGATATATCGGGCTCACTGCACAATTCACCCTGTGTGCTGGACATGGCTTCGGCGGATCAGGCCATAGACCTTGGCAGCGTGCCGCGCAGCCAATTGATGCGCCCTGGTGATCAGGCATCGCCCGTGGCTTTTCAGTTGCGTTTCCTCGATTGCCAGCGCGCTTCCGGGAGCATCCTCAATGCCCGCACGGGCAAGCTGGTGTGGAGCGCCTATCAGCCTGTGGTGTCTGTGGCTTTTGTGGCGCCCGCCGATGCGGACGATCCGCGGCTGGTCAAAGTGCAGGGTGTTACAGGCATGGGACTGCGCCTGACCGATGCCCTTGGGCGGGACGTGCGCCTGGGGTCGGGCGGTGAACCCTTGTTTCTGGAGCGCGGCGATGACGCTCTGACGTGGCAGGTCCAGCCAACCCGCACATCGGCAGCACTGAGCAATGGTGCTTTTCGGGCCACGGTTGATTTCAGGCTTATGTATGAGTGAGGAAAAACGATGAGCATGCCATCTGTTTCGCGGGTTCTGCTCGCCTGTGGTTGTTTGCTGCTGGCCCTTTGCGAAGGGGCTCGGGCAGATGTCAGTGTGTCTATCCGTGGCGTGGTCATGGCGCCTGTGCCTTGCGTCGTCAACGGTGGCAGCACGCTTGATATCTCTTTCGGCAGCGAAGTAGTCACGAACCAGGTTGACGGTTCGAACTACCGCAAAACTGTGCCCTATACGGTGACGTGCGGGCCACAGCCAACGAACAACATGACGTTGACCTTGCTGGGCAGTGGGGCCGGGTTTGACAGTGCAGTTCTGCGCACCAGCAAGAATGATCTCGGGGTCAAGCTTCTGGTAAGCGGTGTTGCCTGGCCCCTCAATCGTGCGCTGAATTTCACATACCCCATCTTGCCGAGAATGGAAGCGGTGCTGGTGAAAAACCCTGGACGCACACTGACTGGCGGGGCGTTTTCAGCCACCGCTACGTTAGTGGTTGCCCTGCGATAAGAAGGATTCACATATGAAACGTTGGCAACTCTCTGCTTTTTTTACCCTATGCGCTTTGGGTCTTGGCCCCGACGCAATGGCAAACCTCTCGTTCCGCGGCACGCTGGTAGAGCCACCACCCTGCACCATCAGCAGCGGCAGCACGATCGATGTCAACTTCAACAACGTGGGCATCAATGCCGTCGACGGTGTGAACTACCTTCAGCCCTTGAGTTATACGATCAACTGCGCTGCCAGCCCATTGCCCTGGCGGATGATGTTGACGGTGCAGGGCACGGCAACGACGTTTGACCCGGCCGCCGTGCAGACCAGCGCTGCAGACATGGGGGTTCGACTCTTGCGAGATGGTGTGGCTTTCACGCTCAACACACCGATATCGATCAACCCTTCGAGCCCTCCGGTACTGCAAGCGGTCCCGGTCAAACGACTTGGGGGCTCGCTCGCTTCGGGCGGGTTTACGGCCTCCGCAACGTTGCTGGCCTACTACGAGTAGAGGCGGGTACTCCATGCACATTCAGATAGAAACCCAAGGTTGGAAACCCTTGGCATTGGCATTGCTGATGGGGGTGCCCTTGTCGTTGCCCGCCAGCGCCAGGGCTGCGGACAATCTGCGTTTCAGCGGGGGGCTGGTGGCCGAGGCGTGCTCGTTCAGGCCCGGCGATGAGGCGATCGTGCTGGACCAGCTGGAAGCTTCGAGCCAATACCTGTACCTGAACGCCCGCACGGTCAGCAAGCTCTTCCAGATCCACCTTGAAGGGTGCGACACCAGTATCAGCAGCTTTGTCACGACCAGATTCAGTGGTAATGAGAACCCTGCGCTGCCCGGTTTGCTGGCACTGGGCGGTGGCAGTACAGCTGCGGGAGTCGCCATCGGGATAGAAACCCCCGGGGATAATCTGGTGCCGTTAAATGTGGCCAGTGACAGGCAGCTATTAAGTAATGGCGCCAATGTAATTACCTTTAAGGCCTTTATTAAAGCTGAGCCACAGGCCATTACCAATCGATCAATTACGGCCGGAAACTTTACGGCTACTTCGATCTTTATGTTGAATTATCCTTAAAGTGGTATTCCTGTTGTCAGGCTATTTTATAGTGAAGAGATTGATATGAAGTATTTAATTGGGCTGATGATATTGATGCTGGCTCAGATTGCCAGCGCAGCGGAGTGCCGGGTAAATGGCGGCGAGTGGGTTAATCCGGCGGGCCATGGGTTTAATGTTTATGTCGAGGTGGCAGCGAACACCAGTCTCGGGAAAATTTTGCTCGATGGCTATACGATGGACTGCAGGCATGGAATGCCTAGCTCTTCAAGTCCCTATCAACACGTAGTGACCTATCCCGAAGCTGTAAGGCTGAGTCCGAATTACAGCAGTCTCGAGGGCGGGTTGAGCGTGAACGGGAGTGCTTATTATCCGATCCCTGTGAGAGGCGGTATTCTCCTTTCAGTACAGAGAAATGAGCCTTATATGAGTGTGCCGGGTCGGCCATATTTAAACATTGCCACGACGCCGGGTAGTTATATCAAGATCGACTCAGGGACACTCATCGCGACCATTACTTTGGGTATACGTCCCTTTACGTTTTGGGGGGCAGAGAGGGAGATCAGTACAATTGTCAATGTGTTTGCCCGCAATTCTCTCAACTTGAGCCCGTCAACCTGCACGATTAACAATAATAACCCACTGGATGTGGACTTTGGTCCGGTGGATCCCGTTGCGGTAGGGGAAACGCCACACAGTTCACCCAACTTGAAAATTGTCACGCTCAATTACACATGTCCTTCCCCAGGCATTTTTTCCGGCATAGAGGTTTCGTGGAGGGGGGCCGCCTCTTCGTTCAACTCAAGTGCCCTGGCCACCAGCAATGCCAATCTTGCCACCACCATGAGTCGGGGCACTTCGGTAGTGCCTGTAGGAGGCTCTTTCAGGACCACTATCAGCAACAGTTCAGGGAGGGACTCGGTAGCGTTTTCACTGATCCGCAAACCCGGCAGTTTTCCTGCCGCAGGGCCTTTCACGGGGAGTGCCACGCTGGTGTTGAGCGCGCCCTGAGTCTGGCTGGCGCTTGCACAGACGACTGTTTTAGAGGCCAGTGACGAAAGTTGGAAGGTTTCTTGCAAAGGCAGGCTTTACGGCGCACATGGCGTCAAAAGTTTGCTAAAGGTTTGTCGCAATGTCACTGGATCGCTCTCAGTTAATCAACACCGCACGCAGCGGTCTGGCCGGCCTCGGTCGGGGACAGTTGGGTGTGCCGCTGTTGTTGCTGGTGATGCTGGCAATGATGATGTTGCCCGTTCCGCCGTTTCTGCTGGACGTGTTTTTTACCTTCAACATCGCGCTGTCGATTGTGGTGCTGCTGGTGTGCGTCTACGCCCTGCGGCCGCTGGATTTTGCGGTGTTCCCCACCATTTTGCTGGTCGCCACCCTGATGCGGCTGGCCCTGAACGTGGCCTCGACCCGGGTGGTGATGCTCCACGGTCATGAAGGTCACGCGGCCGCAGGCAAGGTGATCCAGGCCTTCGGTGAAGTGGTGATCGGTGGTAACTACGTCGTCGGTATCGTGGTCTTTGCGATTTTGATGATCATCAACTTCGTGGTCGTGACCAAGGGTGCCGGGCGTATCTCCGAAGTGAGCGCCCGCTTTACCCTCGACGCCATGCCCGGCAAGCAAATGGCAATCGATGCCGACCTCAACGCCGGTCTGATCGACCAGAACCAGGCCAAGGCCCGCCGTCAGGAAGTGGCCCAGGAGGCCGAGTTCTACGGCTCGATGGACGGTGCCAGCAAGTTCGTGCGCGGTGACGCCATCGCCGGTCTGTTGATTCTGTTTATCAACCTGATCGGCGGCATGGCCGTCGGTATCTTCCAGCACGGCATGACCTTCAGCGAAGCGGGCAAGGTGTATGCCTTGCTGACCATCGGTGACGGTTTGGTGGCGCAGTTGCCCTCCCTGTTGCTGTCCACCGCTGCCGCGATCATGGTGACCCGTGCTTCGGGCTCCGAAGACATGGGCAAGCAGATCAATCGCCAGATGTTTGCCTCACCCAAGGCACTCGCCGTGTCGGCAGGCCTGATGGCTGTGATGGGGATGGTGCCGGGCATGCCGCACTTTTCCTTTCTCAGCCTGGCCGCAGTCGCCGGTGGCGTCGCGTACCTGATGTGGAAGAAGCAGAACGTGGTCAAGGTCCAGGCCCTGCAGGAGGTCAAGCGCCAACAGGAGCTGTTGCCATCGCCTGCCCGCGCCCAGGAGACCAAGGAGCTGGGCTGGGATGACGTGACGCCCATCGACATGATCGGCCTGGAGGTTGGCTATCGGCTGATTCCGCTGGTTGACCGCAATCAGGGGGGCCAGTTGCTGGCGCGGATCAAGGGTGTGCGCAAAAAGCTGTCCCAGGACCTGGGCTTTCTGATGCCCACCGTGCATATCCGCGACAACCTCGACCTGGCCCCCAGTGCGTATCGCCTGACCCTGATGGGGGTGATCCTGGCCGAGGCCGAGATCTACCCGGACCGCGAGATGGCAATCAATCCGGGGCAGGTGTTCGGCACGCTCAACGGCATTACCACCAAGGATCCGGCCTTTGGTCTGGAAGCGGTGTGGATTGAGGTCAGCCAGCGCAGTCAGGCGCAATCGCTGGGCTATACCGTAGTGGACGCCAGTACGGTAGTGGCGACCCACCTTAACCAGATTCTGTACAAACACTCCCATGAGCTGATCGGTCATGAAGAAGTGCAGCAGTTGATGCAACTGTTGGCCAAGTCTTCACCCAAGCTGGCTGAAGAGCTGGTGCCGGGCATCCTGAGCCTGTCCCAACTGCTCAAAGTGTTGCAGGCCCTGCTGGCTGAACAGGTGCCGGTGCGCGACATCCGCAGCATTGCCGAAGCCGTCGCGAACAATGCCCATAAGAGTCAAGATACTGCCGCTTTGGTTGCCGCTGTGCGGGTCGGGTTGTCGCGCGCCATCGTGCAAAGCATTGTAGGCGTTGAGTCTGAGCTGCCTGTGATCACCTTGGAGCCAAGGTTGGAACAAATATTGCTCAATAGTTTGCAGAAGGCCGGACAAGGCCAGGAAGAGGGCGTGTTGCTGGAGCCAAGCATGGCAGAAAAGCTCCAGCGCTCGTTGATCGACGCTGCTCAGCGTCAGGAGATGCAAGGTAATCCGGTGATTTTGTTGGTGGCAGGCCCGGTACGCGCGATGCTTTCGCGTTTTGGCCGTCTGGCGGTGCCCAACCTGCATGTACTGGCTTACCAGGAAATCCCTGACAACAAGCAGGTCACGATCGTTGCGACAGTAGGCCCTAACGGCTGAGGGTTTGGTTTATGCAAGTGAAGCGATTTTTCGCCGCCGATATGCGTCAGGCCATGAAGCTGATTCGTGATGAGCTGGGGGCTGACGCCGCCATTATTGGCAACCGCCGGATAGCCGGGGGCGTTGAGTTGACCGCGGCCCTGGACTACAAGCTGTCCGCGCTGGCACCCCGTGTACCGAACATTGAGCTCGAAGAAGAGCTGCGCAAGACCCAATCGCGGATTGTCTCGGCCCAGGCCGAGTTGAGCCTGCGCGGTGAGGGCGAGGCGGGGGACAACCGTCAGTTGTTTGCCGGTCTGCCGCTGACCGCCGCCGAACCGTTGATCGAGCCGACCCTTGAAGAACCGCCGCGCCCTGCGCCTGCGCCAGCCGCACCGACGATTGATCAGCGCGCATTCGACAACATGCGTCATGAACTCAACGGTTTGCGCGAGTTGCTCGAAGTGCAGCTCGGCTCGCTGGCCTGGAGCCAGTTGCAGGATGCCAAGCCTGCCCAGGCCAATCTGTGGCGTCGCCTGCAGCGTATCGGCCTGTCCGGGCCGCTGTCCCGTGATCTGCTGGCGCAAGTGGCCGGCATCGAGGAGCCGCGTCAGGCCTGGCGGATGCTGTTGGCGCACCTGGCGCGCATGATTGCCACGCCTGAGCTGGAACCGCTGGAAGAGGGCGGTGTGATCGCGATGGTCGGCCCCGCAGGGATGGGTAAAACCACCACGCTGGCCAAGCTGGCGGCGCGTTATGTGCTCAAGTACGGCGCGCAGAACATTGCCCTGGTGAGCATGGACAGCTTTCGTATTGGCGCCCAGGAGCAACTCAAGACCCTGGGCCGGATTCTCAACGTACCGGTGACCCACGTGGCCCCCGGTCAGTCGTTGGGCCAGACCCTTGAGCCACTGGTGCGCAAGCGCGTGGTGCTGGTGGACACTGCCGGGCTGCAAGCCAGCGACCCGGCGTTGCGCCTGCAGCTGGAAAGCCTCGCGGGGCGGGGCATCAAGGCCAGAAATTATCTGGTACTGGCCACCACCAGCCAGAAACAGGTGCTGACGGCGGCGTACCTCAGTTACAAGCGTTGCGGGCTGGCCGGTTGCATCCTGACCAAACTGGATGAAACGGCAAGCCTGGGCGAGGTGTTGAGCCTGGCGATCAGTCACGGGCTGCCGGTGGCGTACCTCACCGATGGTCCAAGGATTCCGGATGACCTTCACCTGCCGCGCCGTCACCAGTTGGTGAGTCGCGCAGTGAGTGTGCAAATGCAGGAAGAACCCAGCGAAGAAGCCATGGCCGATATGTTCGCTGATATCTATCACAGCCCTCCCAAGCGGGTAGGCTGAGGTAGTCAAGATTACGTTGCAATGTACCTACATCTGATGGTCTGAAGGTTTTGTTCCAATGGGGAACGGGCAGCCAACGCATGTAGCCGCGTCTAAGTAAGACAAGGTAAAAAAAGATCATGGGCAGCATGCATCCCGTACAGGTGATCGCAGTGACCGGCGGCAAGGGTGGCGTCGGTAAAACTAACGTCTCAGTCAACTTGTCCATCGCATTGGCCGAGCTGGGCAGGCGCGTTCTGTTGATGGACGCGGACCTTGGACTGGCGAATGTCGATGTCCTGCTGGGCCTGACCCCCAAATTCACCCTGGCCGATGTGGTCGAGGGGCGTTGCGAGCTGCGCGATGTCTTGCTGCAAGGCCCTGGCGGGATTCGTATCGTGCCGGCGGCTTCGGGCACCCAGAGCATGGTGCAGCTGAGCCCGGCGCAACACGCCGGTCTGATCCAGGCCTTCAGCGACCTCGGCGACAATCTGGATGTGCTGGTGATCGACACCGCTGCCGGGATTGGCGAGTCGGTGGTCAGTTTTGTGCGCGCCGCCCAGGAAGTGCTGCTGGTGGTCTGCGACGAGCCGACATCGATCACCGATGCCTATGCGCTGATCAAGTTGCTCAATCGCGATTACGGCATGAACCGCTTTCGCGTATTGGCGAACATGGCCCAGAGCCCGCAGGAAGGGCGCAATCTGTTCGCCAAATTGACTAAAGTCACCGACCGCTTTCTGGATGTGGCCCTGCAATACGTGGGCGCCGTTCCGTATGACGAATGCGTGCGCAAGGCCGTGCAAAAACAGCGGGCCGTCTACGAAGCGTTCCCGCGCTCCAAGTGCTCCCTGGCGTTTAAAGCCATCGCCCAGAAAGTCGACACCTGGCCGCTGCCCGCCAACCCCCGCGGGCATCTGGAGTTCTTTGTCGAGCGTCTGGTGCAGCAAGCAGGGGGGCGCTTTTAATGACCGCCAGTGGCTATCGCATGTACAGCAAGGCGTCCCGTGACAGCCAGTACGAGCTGATCGAGCGTTACGCCCCTTTGGTCAAGCGCATCGCCTATCACCTGTTGGCGCGCTTGCCGGCCAGCGTGCAGGTGGACGACCTGATCCAGGCCGGGATGATCGGGCTGCTCGAGGTGTCGGGCAAATACGACGCCACCAAGGGAGCGAGTTTTGAGACCTATGCCGGGATTCGCATTCGTGGCGCCATGCTCGATGAAGTGCGAAAAGGCGACTGGGCCCCGCGCTCTGTCCACCGCAATACGCGCATGGTCAGCGATGCAATTCGGGTAATTGAAGCAAAAACCGGTTGTGACGCTAAAGATCATGAAGTTGCGGCCGAACTCCAGTTAAGCCTTGATGATTATTACGCCATCTTGAATGACACCCTGGGCAGCCGCCTGTTCAGTTTCGACGACTTGTTGCAGGACGGCGAACACGAAGGGCTGCATGAGGATGGCGCAAGTGCTCACCCGGAGCCGTCCCGCGATCTGGAAGACGAACGCTTCCAGGGCGCGCTGGCCGATGCGATTGCCCATCTGCCCGAGCGTGAGCGGCTGGTGTTGGCGCTGTACTACGACGAGGAACTGAACCTCAAGGAAATCGGCGAAGTGCTGGGGGTCAGCGAGTCCCGTGTGAGCCAGCTGCACAGCCAGTGCGCAGCGCGGCTGCGTGCACGCCTGAGCCAGTGGCGAGCGCACTGACCGGAACACGCGTACTTATTGTGGGAGCGGGCTTGCTCGCGATGGGATCGACACGGTGAATCAGAAAAACCGCGCCGCCAGCATCGCGAGCAAGCCCGCTCCCACAGTCGATTCTGGCGGTGTTTGAAAACGAATTGATTGAATGGCGTGTCCCCAGACCGGGCGCGTTTAAGACTGCTTGGAGGTCGAATTGGACAAGAACATGAAAATCCTTATCGTTGATGATTTTTCAACGATGCGGCGGATCATTAAAAACCTGTTGCGTGACCTGGGGTTCACCAACACGGTCGAGGCGGACGACGGCATCACGGCGTTGCCGATCCTCAATCTGGGTCACATCGACTTTTTGGTGACCGACTGGAACATGCCGGGCATGACCGGTATCGAGTTGCTGCGCCACGTGCGCGCCGACGAAAAACTCAAGCACTTGCCGGTGCTGATGGTGACCGCCGAAGCCAAGCGCGAGCAGATCATCGAAGCCGCCCAGGCCGGTGTTAACGGCTATGTGGTCAAGCCGTTCACGGCTATCGCACTCAAAGACAAGATCGAGAAGATCTTTGATCGCATCGGTTGATCGGTTGCCTTGGGGGCGCTATGGAGCATAAAGAATCTACACAGGGCGATTTTGAGTCGACCCTGAAAAAACATGCTCACGAATTGGTCGAAAGCCTTGAAAGAGGCCAGTTTGGCGATGCAGTGCAGCTGATTCACGAACTCAACCAGACCCGTGATCGCGGGTTGTATCGCGAAGTCGGCAAACTGACCCGTGAACTGCACAGTGCAATTGTCAATTTCCATATTGATCCGAGCATGCCGCAAGCCGAAGAAGTGTCGCAGATCACGGATGCCACGGAACGCCTGGCTTATGTTGTGAAGCTCACGGAAGCGGCCGCCAATCGAACCATGGACCTGGTGGAGAACAGCACGCCGCTGGTCAACGGCCTGGGGCAGGAAGCCAAGGCCCTGAGTGCAGACTGGGGTCGCTTCATGCGCCGTGAAATCGGTGCCGAGGAGTTTCGCGAGCTGGCGCGTCGGGTTGACAGTTTTTTGACGCGTAGCGACGAGCAAAGTCAGGTCGTGTCCGCCAACCTCACCGACATCTTGCTGGCCCAGGATTTCCAGGACCTTACCGGTCAGGTCATCAAGCGGGTGACGCAACTGGTCACGGACGTTGAAAGCAATCTGCTCAAACTGGTGCTGATGGCCAGTCAGGTGGATCGCTTTGCCGGCATCGAACACGACCGTGATGCGTTGCGCGCTGAAAATAATTCGCAAAAAAACCAGGCCAAGGGTGAAGGTCCGCAGATTCATGCCGATACACGTAATGACGTCGTATCCGGTCAGGATGATGTAGACGATTTGCTGTCCAGTTTAGGTTTTTAGGACTCGATAGACGTGCGGGCGCTGTTGCCTGGCGTCGCGGGCCTTTCTCAAGGAGCACGTACATGAGCTTCGGCGCCGATGAAGAAATCCTTCAGGATTTCCTGGTTGAAGCCGGCGAAATTCTGGAGTTGCTGTCCGAGCAACTGGTCGAGCTGGAAAGCCGACCGGATGATGCGGACCTGCTCAATGCCATTTTTCGCGGTTTTCATACTGTCAAAGGGGGCGCCGGCTTCCTGCAGCTCCATGAATTGGTGGAGTGCTGTCACATCGCCGAGAACGTCTTCGACATCCTGCGCAAGGGTGAACGAGGCGTCGACGCGGAGTTGATGGACGTGGTGCTTGAGGCCCTGGATGCGGTCAACGGCATGTTCAGCGAAGTGCGCGAGCGCAGCCCGATCACCGCGGCGACCCCCGAGTTGCTGGCGGCGCTGGCGCGTCTGGCAGAGCCTGCGGCCGCTCACGTGGTTGCTGCACCTGTGCCGGTGGCGGTAGTCGCAGCTCCGGTGACTGATATCACCGACAGCGAATTTGAACAGTTGCTGGAATCCCTCGATGCGGTCAAGGCCGCTGCCCACGAGCCCGAGCCGGTTGTCCCGGCAGACATCTCGGCGGGTGACGAAATCAGCGACGCCGAATTTGAGTTGCTGCTTGACCAGTTGCACGGCAAGGGCCAGTTTTCTGCGGATGCCGCAGTGGTCGGCGCAGTGCCCGACGAAGCGCCGGTAGCCGTAGCTGAAGTCAGCAATGAAATCACCGACGATGAATTCGAGGCCTTGCTCGATCAATTGCATGGCAAGGGTGCGTTCAACACCGACGCACTGGGCGCTGCGGCCGTCGAACCTGTTGCCCCGGCCGAGGAGCCAGCGGGCGACCCGAACCTGATCAGCGATCACGAATTCGAAGCCCTGCTCGATGAGATGCACGGTAAAGGCAAGTTCAGTCCGGACTCCGCAGCCGTTGTCGCTGCGGCTGTGCCCGCCAGGCCGGTTGCGGCTGCGCGTGCTGCCCCGGCCCGGGCGGCAGCTGCACCGTCGGAAAAACCGGTTGCCTCTGAGGCAGAAACCACCGTGCGGGTCGATACCGCACGGCTGGACGACATCATGAACATGGTCGGCGAACTGGTACTGGTGCGTAACCGTCTGGTGCGCCTGGGCTTGAACAGCCATGACGAGGACATGGCCAAGGCCCTGTCCAACCTCGACGTGGTTACAGCTGACCTGCAAACCGCAGTGATGAAGACCCGGATGCAGCCGATCAAGAAAGTCTTCGGTCGCTTCCCGCGGCTGGTGCGGGATCTGGCGCGTCAGTTGAAGAAAGAAATCAGCCTGGAGTTGGTGGGCGAAGAGACCGACCTGGATAAAAACCTCGTCGAAGCCCTGGCCGATCCACTGGTCCACTTGGTGCGCAACGCCGTCGACCATGGTTGCGAAACCCCGGAAGAACGTGCTGCTGCAGGCAAGCCAAGCTGCGGTCGAGTGGTGCTGTCGGCAGAGCAGGAAGGCGACCATATCCTGCTGTCGATCTCCGATGACGGCAAAGGCATGGATGCCAATTTCCTGCGCTCCCTGGCGGTGAAAAAAGGCCTGATGGACAAGGACGCAGCCGATCGCCTGAGCGAAAGCGACTGCTACAACCTGATTTTTGCACCGGGTTTTTCCACCAAGACCGAGATCAGCGATGTGTCCGGACGTGGCGTGGGCATGGACGTGGTGAAAACCAAGATCGCCCAGCTCAACGGCTCGCTGAGCATCGAGTCGGTGCTGGGTCGTGGCTCGAAAATCGTCATCAAGGTGCCGTTGACCCTGGCGATCATGCCGACCCTGATGGTGATGCTGGGCAACCAGGCGTTTGCCTTCCCTCTGGTCAACGTCAACGAGATTTTCCATCTCGACCTGTCGCGCACCAACGTGGTCGACGGCCAGGAAGTGGTGATCGTGCGCGACAAGGCCCTGCCGTTGTTCTACCTCAAGCGCTGGCTGGTGGCGTCTGCCGCCCATGAAGAACAGCGCGAAGGGCATGTGGTGATTTTGTCGGTCGGTACCCAGCGCATCGGTTTTGTGGTCGATCAACTGGTCGGCCAGGAAGAGGTGGTGATCAAGCCGTTGGGCAAAATGCTCCAGGGCACGCCAGGCATGTCGGGCGCCACCATTACCGGTGATGGTCGTATTGCCTTGATTCTGGATGTTCCGAGCATGCTCAAGCACTACGCATCACGGCGTATTTGATTCTGGTAAGCCGGGGCTTTTGCGCCCCGCACCGCCTAACGGAGTGTTTATGGTAGTCAAGGTCCTGGTGGTGGATGATTCCGGTTTTTTCCGCCGCCGCGTCTCGGAAATTCTGTCGGCTGACCCGACGATTCAAGTGATCGGCACCGCCACCAATGGCAAGGAAGCCATCGATCAGGCGCTGGCGCTCAAGCCGGACGTGATCACGATGGATTACGAGATGCCGTTGATGGATGGCATCACGGCCGTGCGTCATATCATGCAGCGCTGTCCGACCCCGGTATTGATGTTTTCCTCGCTGACCCACGAGGG
Source organism: Pseudomonas sp. ML2-2023-3 (assembly GCF_037055275.1). NCBI lineage: Bacteria > Pseudomonadati > Pseudomonadota > Gammaproteobacteria > Pseudomonadales > Pseudomonadaceae > Pseudomonas > Pseudomonas sp. ML2-2023-3. The sequence continues at coordinate 4,246,153 of NZ_CP146343.1, read as the reverse complement.
CGCCCGCGTGACCCTCGATGCGCTGGATGCCGGGGCGGTGGATTTTTTGCCGAAAAACTTCGAAGACATCTCGCGCAACCCCGAGAAGGTCAAGCAGATGCTGTGCGAGAAGGTTCACAGCATCTCGCGCAGCAACCGCCGAATGTCCAGCTACAGCGCGCCAGCGCCTGCGGTCTCAGCCCCTGCGCCTGTGCCTCGGCCTGCCCTTGGCGGTTTTGTGTCCCCCGCGCCGACCGCCTCGTTGCCCCCTGCGCGCACCACGCCGATTGCCAGCCGTGGCGCGCCTGCACCGGCATCAACGTCGGGCATGCCCAAGCGCAAGGCCTACAAACTGGTCGCCATCGGCACCTCGACCGGCGGGCCGGTGGCCTTGCAGCGGGTGTTGACCCAGTTGCCGGGCAATTTTCCGGCGCCGATTGTGCTGGTGCAGCACATGCCGGCCGCGTTTACCAAGGCGTTTGCCGAGCGCCTGGACAAGCTGTGCCGCATCAGCGTCAAGGAAGCCGAAGACGGCGACATCCTGCGCCCCGGCCTGGCCCTGCTGGCACCGGGCGGCAAGCAGATGATGATTGACGGTCGCGGCGCGGTACGCATCCTGCCGGGCGACGAGCGTTTGAACTACAAGCCGTGTGTGGATATCACCTTCGGTTCGGCTGCCAAGTCTTTTGGTGACAAAGTTTTGGCGGTGGTCCTGACCGGCATGGGTGCGGACGGCCGTGAAGGTGCGCGCATGCTCAAGCAGGGCGGCAGTCAGGTGTGGGCACAGGACGAAGCCAGCTGCGTGATTTACGGCATGCCGATGGCCATCGTCAAAGCCAACCTGGCCGACGCGGTGTACAGCCTTGATGACATCGGCAAACACCTGGTGGAGGCCTGCCACTGATGGATGTGCTCAGTCTGATTGGCATCATCATGGCGTTTGTCGCGATCATCGGCGGCAACTACCTGGAGGGCGGCCATCTCGGCGCCCTGGCCAATGGTCCGGCAGCGCTGATCGTGCTGGGCGGGACGGTGGGCGCGGCACTGTTGCAGTCGCCCATGAGCGCATTCAAGCGGGCGATGCAGACCGTAGTGTGGATCTTGTTTCCGCCGCGTATCGACATGGCGGGGGGCATTGACCGTGTCGTCAACTGGAGCCTGACGGCGCGCAAGGAAGGCTTGCTGGGCCTGGAAGGCGTGGCCGACACCGAGCCCGACAATTATTCGCGCAAGGGCCTGCAGTTGCTGGTTGACGGGGTTGAGCCAGAAACCATTCGCAGCGTGCTGGAGGTCGATTACATGACCCAGGAAAGCCGCGACATCGAAGCCGCCAAAGTATTTGAAAGCATGGGCGGTTATGCGCCGACCATCGGCATTATCGGTGCGGTCATGGGCCTGATTCATGTGATGGGCAATCTGGCTGATCCGGGACAACTGGGCAGCGGAATTGCGGTGGCGTTTGTGGCGACCATTTATGGGGTGGCCAGTGCCAACCTGGTGTTGCTGCCCATCGCCAGCAAGCTCAAGGCCATTGCCATGCGCCAGTCGCTGTACCGCGAAATGCTGCTCGAAGGCATCCTGTCGATTGCCGAAGGCGAGAATCCGCGCTCAATCGAACTCAAGCTTCAAGGCTTCACGGGTTAACTATGAGCCGTCGCCGTCGCCCTGCGGATGAACACATCAATCACGAGCGCTGGCTGGTGTCCTACGCGGACTTCATCACCTTGCTGTTTGCCTTCTTCGTGGTCATGTACTCGATTTCCTCGATCAACGAAGGTAAGTATCGGGTGATCTCCCAGGCGCTGGTGGGCGTGTTCAATGACACCGAGCGCAGCATCAAGCCGGTGCCCATTGGTCAGGAACGCCCGCTGACGGTCGCGCCTGCCGAACCCTTGATCAAAGACAGTGAACATACCGACGCGGGCCTTGGGCAAGTCCCCGATGACCCGCTTAAAACCATTGCCAATGACATCACCCATGCGTTTGGCGACTTGATCGCGTCCAAACAATTGACCGTGCGCGGCAATGAGTTATGGGTCGAAATCGAACTCAACTCAAGCTTGCTGTTCGGCAGTGGCGACGCGATGCCCAGCAATGCAGCGTTCACCATTATCGACAAGGTGGCAGCGATCCTGAAGCCGTTCGAAAACCCGATTCACGTCGAGGGCTTTACGGACGATCTGCCGATCCGTACCGCGCAATATCCCACCAACTGGGAACTGTCGTCGGCACGCTCGGCGAGCATCGTGCGCATGCTGGCGATGCAGGGCGTGAACCCGGGGCGCATGGCGTCGGTGGGTTACGGCGAGTTCCAGCCGGTGGCCAATAACGCAACCCCGGAGGGGCGTGCGCTCAACCGCCGGGTGGTGCTGGTGGTGTCGCGCAACCTGGAGGTGCGTCGCAGCCTGACCGGTACGGGAACCGCCAACGCGACACCGGATGCCGCCCTCAAGCGTGCTGGCACACAAACTGCACCGCCACAGACACAGCCACTGGTTAGAGGGAATGCCGTCAATTCCCCGTCACCAACCCTATAGTCTCGGCCGGCACGCATGCAGCCGGGAGGAACAACTGAATGAGAGTCTGGGCAGTAGCCAATCAAAAAGGTGGGGTCGGCAAGACCACCACATCCATCGCTCTGGCCGGTTTGCTGGCAGAAGCGGGTAAGCGGGTGGTTGTGGTCGATCTCGACCCGCACGGCTCCATGACCAGTTATTTCGGGTATGACCCCGATGGTCTGGAACACAGCGTGTATGACCTCTTTCTGCATCAGGGCCAAGTGCCGGAAGGTCTGGCTGCGCAATTGCTGCTGCCCACCAGCCACGAGAAGATTGCCTTGCTGCCGGCGACCACCGCCCTGGCGACCCTGGAACGTCAGGCGCCGGGGCAAAGTGGCCTGGGCCTGGTGATTGCGCGCAGCCTGGCGCAACTGTGGCAGGACTATGACTACGCCATCATCGACAGCCCGCCGATCCTGGGTGTGCTGATGGTCAACGCATTGGCGGCCAGCCAGCAATTGATCATTCCGGTGCAGACCGAGCATCTGGCCCTCAAGGGCCTGGAGCGCATGGTCCACACCCTGCGCATGATCAATCGCTCGCGGGCGCAGGAACTGCCGTTTTGTATCGTGCCGACCTTGTTTGACCGCCGTACCCAGGCCTCGATGAGCACCTTGCGGGTGTTGCGCGACGTGTATCCCGACACCCTGTGGCAGGGCTTCATCCCGGTCGACACCCGCTTGCGTGATGCCAGCCGGGCAGGGCAGACGCCTTCGCAGTTCGATGACAAGACCCGGGGGGTAATCGCCTATCGTGCGTTGCTCAAGCACGTACTGACCCGCCAGCTTGCCCCTCAGGTGGCTTGAGGTGGACGGTTATTCAAGTATCGGTCCCGTGTGGCCGATAACGTCTACAAGTCTCTGTCGCGAGGCTGTTGAGTGGGGCACTTTATGACGCAGCCGATAGCACTTTCCAACCGCTCGCAAGTGGCGTTGCAGTCGTATCTGGACGACTTGCTGTTTGATGCAACCCAGGCGCTGGAGTCGGTTGAACCCGCTGCGCCGGAACTTGAACCGGCCACTGACGCGCCTGTTGAAGCGCCGTTGGCCATGCCGGTGGAACTCTCGCAAGTGGGCGTGCCCGCCGAGGCGCTGGCCCATCCGTTGGTCGAGGTTCATCGGCCAAGTGCGCCCGGAGCGCATTTGCCGATACCCGATGATGGCCGCCCCGCGTGGGCCGCAGAACCCTTCGAATGCCTGCTGTTCGACGTGGCCGGACTGACCCTGGCGGTGCCGTTGGTGTGCCTGGGTTCTATCTATTCGCTGGCCGGTCGTGAACTGACGCCGCTGTTTGGTCAGCCGGACTGGTTCCTGGGGATACTGCCGAGCCAGAGCGGCAAGCTCAACGTGCTGGATACCGCGCGCTGGGTGATGCCCGAGCGCTATCGCGATGATTTTCGCGAGGGCCTGCAATACGTTATTTCCGTGCAGGGCTACGAGTGGGGGTTGGCGGTGCATCAAGTCAGCCGCTCATTGCGCCTGCATCCGAACGAAATCAAATGGCGCTCCCAGCGTGGGCAGCGGCCGTGGCTGGCGGGCACCGTGATTGAACACATGTGCGCATTGCTGGACGTGGCGCAATTGGCCGAGTTGATTGCCAAGGGCAAGCAGTAATTATTTAAATCAGCGGTATTCAGTCAAGGGTTTGGTGTATGAAACAGTCAGCCGCACAACAAAGTAGTGAAGATCCGATCCTGCAATGGGTGACCTTCAAGCTGGACAACGAGACCTACGGCATCAATGTGATGCAAGTGCAGGAAGTGCTGCGTTACACCGAAATTGCCCCGGTCCCCGGTGCGCCTTCCTACGTGCTGGGCATTATCAACCTGCGCGGCAACGTGGTGACGGTCATCGATACGCGTCAGCGTTTTGGCCTCTACAACGCAGAAATCACCGACAATTCGCGCATCGTCATCATCGAAGCGGACAAACAAGTGGTCGGGATTCTGGTCGACAGCGTGGCCGAGGTGGTTTACCTGCGTCAGTCTGAAATCGAAACGGCGCCTAATGTGGGCAACGACGAGTCGGCCAAGTTTATCCAGGGCGTATGCAACAAGAACGGCGAACTGCTGATTCTGGTTGAGCTGGACAAAATGATGACCGAAGAAGAATGGTCGGATCTGGAGAACATCTGATTGATCCTTGAGGTGGCGGTAATCGTCCTGGGCCTGTTGTGGGCTGTGACCCTGTGGTTGTTCGTGAGCCATGTGCGCCGTCAGCGCGTGCTCGCGGCGCAGCAGGTTGCGGGCGATGAGCAGCGTGACCGGCGCCTCAGGGAACTGGCGCGGCGGCTGGACACCTACCAGAACGGCAATGTGCAAATGGGTGAAGACCTGCACGAGCTGCGCGCGGTGGTCGCACCGCTGCCCGAAAAGCTGACCCAGCTGGAACAGCGCGACCCCACCAGCCTGTCGTTCAACCAGGCAGCGCGCCTGGTCAGCATGGGCGCCAGCGTCGACGAACTGACCCAGGCCTGTGGTTTGACTCAGGCCGAGGCCGAGTTGATGAGCAAGATGCACAAGGGCTGAGCCTGATCCTGATCCCACAGATCAGGTCATGGCGTCTTCTCCTGCAGCGCCTGTTTCAACGCTTCAACCATTCGCACCCGTGGCCCTTGTGCATGACTGATCAGCATAATCCTGCGGTCATAGCGTTCGTCACCCACAGGCTCCACGACACAACTGTCCGTCCAGCGCTCAATCCCCGACCAGCAAGGCACCAGGCTGACTCCCAACCCCTGCGCAGTCAGCAGGGCGATGGTTTCCAGCGCATCCAGATCCAGCAGGGCGGCTGGTTTCAGCCCCTGGTCTTGCAGGTACTGGACGGCATGCCGGCCCCCCCACGCATCCGGGTCATATTGAATATACGGGCAGTGTTGCAGGCGCGCGTCGATGCTTTGGCTTGAGTGCTCATTGGAGATAAACACCAAGGGTTCCTTGCGCAGCAATACCCCATTGAAGGTCTTGGCCAGCGTGAACGGCGGCGCGACCACTATCGCGGCATCCAGTTCGTTGGCCTCCAGCGCCTGATACAGCGAACGGGATGTCCCTGGAACGATCACCGGCTTCAGCTGGGGAGTTGAGCGGGTCAGGCTGCGCAAGGCCTGGGGCAGAAGGCCCGTGAGTACCGTTGAAATCGCACCGATGCGCAAGGGGCCGGTCAGGCCCAGGGCGTCGACGTCACTTGCCAGAAGCGCCACTTCATCGACGATGCCTCTGGCCCTGGGCAGCAAGTCCATGCAGGCCAGGCTGGGCTTGGCCTCGTGGCCGACCCGCACCAGAAGCTGGAGCCCCAACTGCCGTTCGAGCGCCACAATACGCTGGCTGACCGCGGCAGCCGTCAGGTTTTCCAGGCGGGCCGCCTTGGCGATTGACCCGCATTCCACCACGGCGATCAGGCTTCTGAGATAGCGCGTATCCATAAGAATTTCTTTCTTTGATGGAAAAAATAACAGGTTATCTCTTTTGAATGGCGCGCTGCATGATTTCCTGCAGGGGCATTGGGCTATTTCAAGTTTCAGGAGGTTACTGTGCAATCACTCTTTCATTTTGCTTATCACGTTCACGATCTGGGCTCGGCGCGCCACTTTTACTGCGATGTGCTGGACTGTGTTGAGGGTCGCAGTACCGAGACCTGGCTGGACATCGATTTTTTCGGCCATCAATTGTCCTTGCACCTGGGTGAGCCGTTTGCCGTCAGCAACACCGGCAAGGTGGGCGATCACTGGGTGCCCATGCCGCATTTCGGGGTGGTGCTGAGCATGCCTGACTGGCTGGCCTTGAAAGAACGACTGATGGATCGCGGCGTGGAGTTTGTGCTGGAGCCGACCCTTCGTTTTGTCGGGACCCCGGGGGAGCAGGCGACGATGTTTTTCCTCGATCCTTCGGGCAACCCCATCGAGATCAAGGGTTTTACAGAGTGGGCGTCGGTGTATGCCCAGTAACGCAGTCATGAGCAGAGGATGAATACAGCATGAGTTTTCTCGACACGGCGGACGCCCACTCGATTGCCGAACAGGTCCGTACCGCACACCTGAGCCCCGGCATTGTGGCCGAGCATTTCCTGAGTCAGACAAACGCCCGTGAGTCTACGATCCGGGCGTTCGTCGCCCTCGACCCGCAGGTGGTGCGCAAACAGGCACAGGGGCTGAGCAGCCCCGGGATCAACGGCTTGCTGGCCGGAGTGCCGATTGGGGTCAAGGACATCATTGATACCCGCGACCACCCCACGGGTTATTACTCCCCGATCTATGACAACAACTGGCCGTCGCGCGATGCCCATGTGGTTGCGCTGCTGCGTCAGGCGGGAGCGGTGATCATGGGCAAGACCCACACCACCGAGTTTGCCTATATGCAAACCGGGCCGACCCGCAATCCCCATGATCTGGACCGGACTCCAGGCAGCTCCAGTGCCGGTTCTGCTGCAGGCATGGCCGCGGGTTTCTTTCCTGTGGCGCTGGGCACGCAAACGGCGGGCTCGCTGCTCAAGCCTGCGTCCTATTGCGGGCTGTATGCGTTTAAACCTTCCTATGGGCTGGTTTCGCTGGAAGGGATCAAGCCCTTGGCGCCCAGCTTCGACACGCTGGGCTGGTATGGCCGGTCGGTTCGCGACCTGGCTCTCGTCGCTCAGGTACTGGTGCCCGGTTTGCCGCAATCGGCTCGGGAGAGCGGCAGCAGGACGTTCGGGTTTTGTCGTACTGCGCGCTGGGACCAGGTGGATCCGGTGGTGGCTGACGCTTTACTGGCGGCGGTCCAGAGGTTGAAGGCTGCAGGCCACACCGTGACCACAGTGGACCTGCCGGATGATTTTGCGAACGTGTTTGACGACCACCTGCTGATCAATGACTGCGAGGGCGCACGGTCGCTGTCCAAAGAGTGGCAATCCAGCCCTGAACTGCTAAGCCCGTCAGTGGTGGCCATGATCGAGCGGGCCAGGGGTACGACATGGGAGCAGGAGTCAGCGGCCAAGGCTCGCCTGGCTGCGCAGGCACCGAGACTGCAGGCGATTTTTGCACCCTTCGATGCGATGCTGAGCGTCACCTGCGGCATGGTTGCGCCCCTGGGGCTGGAAACGACGGGTCCTTCGGACTTTTGCAAATGCTGGATGGCATTCGGGCTGCCTCAAATCAACATTCCCTTACCCAGACAGCCGGGTGAACTGCCGGTGGGGTTGCAACTGATTGGTGGTTTTCGTCAGGACAGTGCGCTGCTTGAGGCTACGCAACAGGTGGACAGGGCTTTGCGATCGTGAGGGTGTCAAACCATGCCCGTGGGAGCGGGCTTGCTCGCGAGGGTGTCGACACGGTTTGACTGACTGACCGCTCTGTGCCGTCGATCGCAGCCTTCGTTCCTCGGCAGCGACTACAAGGTCTGAGGCTGTCAGGGGGTGATATCCCGCTCTTGCGGCTCGGCATCCGGATCAAACCCTGCCGGGAATTTGCCTTTGAGCTGCCAGGCAAAGGCAATGATTTCTGCCAGGGTTCGGTACAACTCCTGCGGGATGCTGTCGCCCAGTTCCATGCGCGCCAGTAATTTGACCAGCTCGGCATTTTCATAGATCGGCACCCCATGCTCGCGGGCCAGTATGAGGATGGCTTGCGCCAATTCATCGTCGCCTTTGGCGGTGAGGGTAGGGGCCTGTTTGCCGTCGTATTTGAGGGCTATCGCCTGGCGGGGTACGGACTCTGTGTTCATGCGGTTTCGTCCACCCAGCGTTGTTCCAGTCGGGTGTGGCCGCTCTGTGGCGGGGTGCCCTGGTGGCAGTCCAGATCGGTCACGCTCAACCCTGCGTCGTTCAAACGCTGGCGCAAGTCGCCCAGCTGGCTCTCGATCAAGTGCGCCGTAGAGGCCCGTTCGGCCCACAGCTGGCCCGACAGGTTGCCGCGCAGCAGTTGCGCCTGCACATGCAGCGGACCCAGAGGCGCGAGGTCGAAGGCCAGTTCTACCCGCCACAGCGGGTCCTTTATTTCCCGGGGCTCGGGTGTGTCTTGTGGCTCTTTTTCGGGCGGGTCTTCTCGCTGAAACTTGACCTGCAAAGGCACGATTTCGTGGGCATTGCGCATGGGGATTTCCAGTTGCCATGTGGTCAGCACGCCGCCATCGGCCGTACGTCCGCTTTGCTCAAGACTCGACAACTGATGACTTTGCAGGCGTGAAATGGCCGCCGCTGCCAGTTTCAGCAAGTTTTCCAGGCTGTCTTCATGTTCGCCGCTCTGCACCGAACGCTGGGGCAGGGGGAAACCGCCCAGCTGCGGCTTGGCGCTGACCTGGCCGAGCATGCCCAGGGCATTGCGCACAAAGGTCGGCAGTGCCTGGGCCTGGGTGCTGGCGGCCATGCCGGGATTGAAACCGGTACTGGCCGGTACGCCGGGCAGAATCTGCGCAATCAGTCGCAGCAACGTGGCCTTCATGTCCGGAGCCAGTGCTTGTACCTGACCGCTGAGCAACTTGGCTTCCAGGAATGCGCCGCTGTTGAGCAAGGCACTGCTCAGTGCTTTGGGGCTGCTCAGTTGCGAGGGTGTAGGCAATTGAGCCAACAGCGTGTCGATAGAGGCACGTAGTTCAGGAGGCATCTGTGCGTTGGGCGGCAGTTTTTGCAGGGCGCTGAGCAGTCCCTCCAGTGACCCTTGGCGGCTTTGTTGAATTGCGAGTTGCTGCGTGACGGCCAGTTGCTCCTGGCGCCCACTGAGCGGGACAAAGTTCAGGCTTTGCGCATCGTGCACCCGGGCGCTCAGCAAACTGCCGATCCGCAAAGGCTGCGGGCTGTCCAGGGTCAGGGTGCTGCCGCTCAAGGCGCTGTTGAGCAGTGTGACCAACGAGCGATAGATTGCCGGTTGCCCGGCGGGTTGGGCCAACGCCTGGGTGGTCAGCACTTTGCCCTGGAGCAGCGTGCCCACGGGTACTTGTTGCGTATCAAGGCGGGTCAGGGTGGCGACGCTGCTACTCAGTGCCTGTTGCAGGCTGATCGCAAGATTGCCTGCTGAAGTCTGGGTCACAGCCAACTGTGTGCCCACGGGCAAAGGAAAGTTGCTGCTGGCCTGGACGTTGGTTTCCCGGCCACCGGCCAGGGTCAGCTTGAGCAGCAACTGGAACGCCAGATCGTTTTGCTTGAGCGATATCACTTCTGCCTGGGCACTTTGGCCGGGTCTTATCAGGCCTTCTGCAGGCTGTAACAACTTGAGCACTTCACCGCCCACAAGACCGGGGCGCAGACTACTGGGCGTGGTTTGTGGGATAGGTGGAATATTCATGTCGCCTTTCATCGTAACAACCTGTCGAAATTGCCCTCTTTAGCGTAGGACATGGCATGTATAATGCTGCCCCGTCGTTCAGAGGGCATGAAAACATTGCAATTGTTTGATCCAGCTCTCTGAAACCGGCCGCAAATGCATTTATTCTGCATCACTTTAACGGCCGCGCCTGAGCCGACTTGAACCGTGAAGGCCTCAATTACGTGACCAGCCCTCTTTTAGAAGCCGTATCGCTCGCCTGTGAGCGTGACTGGCGGATGTTGTTCGAGAACCTCGAATTGCGTCTGGCCAGCGGTGACATGTTGCAAATCAGCGGCCCCAACGGCAGCGGCAAAACCAGCCTGCTGCGATTGTTGGCGGGCCTGATGCAGCCGACGGCGGGGGAAGTACGCCTCAACGGTCAGGCCTTGAGCAGTCAGCGCCATGAACTGACGATCAACCTGCTGTGGATCGGCCATGCCGCCGGGATCAAGGATTTGCTCACCGCCGAAGAAAACCTGGGCTGGCTCTGTGCGTTGCACCGCCCGGCCACCCGCGAAGCGATCTGGACGGCACTGGCGGCGGTAGGGCTCAAGGGCTTTGAAGATGTGCCGTGCCACACCTTGTCGGCCGGCCAGCAGCGGCGTGTGGCGCTGGCCCGTTTGTATCTGGACAGCCCGCCGTTGTGGATTCTCGACGAGCCCTTTACCGCGCTCGACAAACAAGGCGTGGCGCAACTCGAAGAACACCTGGCCCGCCACTGCGAAAGCGGCGGCATGGTGGTGCTTACCACACACCATACGTTGAGCCGGATGCCGGCCGGTTATCGCAATATCGACCTGGGACAGTGGGCTGTATGAGTGTGTTCGCAACGTTGGTAACACGTGAGGCGCGCTTGCTGTTTCGCCGTCCGGCCGAGTTGGCCAACCCCCTGGTATTTTTTGCAATTGTGATCGCCATGTTCCCTTTGGCGGTCGGACCCGAGACTCAATTGTTGCAAACCTTGTCTCCGGGGCTGCTGTGGGTCGCGGCGCTTTTAGCGGTTTTGCTCTCGCTGGACGGGCTTTTTCGCAGTGATTTTGAGGACGGATCCCTTGAGCAGTGGGTCCTTTCGTCGCACCCCCTGCCACTACTGGTCTTGGCCAAAGTGCTGGCACACTGGCTGTTCTCCGGCCTGGCGCTGGTCATCCTGTCGCCACTGCTGGCCTTGATGCTGGGGCTGCCGGTAGCCTGCCTGCCGGTGTTGCTGATGTCGTTGCTGCTCGGGACGCCGGTATTGAGCCTGCTCGGGGCCGTGGGGGCTGCGCTGACCGTTGGTCTCAAGCGTGGAGGCCTGCTGCTGGCGTTGCTGATTTTGCCTTTATATATCCCGGTGCTGATCCTGGGCAGTGGCGCCTTGCAGGCGGCACTCCAGGGCATGCCCGCAACCGGTTATCTGCTGTGGCTTGGTAGCCTGACCGCCCTGGCAGTAACCCTGACACCCTTTGCTATAGCTGCCGGCCTGAAAATCAGCGTCGGTGAATAATGAGGTCTGGTCCCCGTGGACCAGTAAAGACCCTGGCTGGCATGACACTCGACCTGTCGTGACCGGCACCGTGATGGAAACAGCGTGATGAACTGGACTTGGTTTCACAAACTCGGCTCGCCCAAATGGTTCTATGCCATTAGTGGGCGGCTGTTGCCGTGGTTAAGCATTGCTGCCGTGTTGCTGATCACCTGCGGGGTGGTCTGGGGCCTGGCGTTTGCGCCGCCGGACTACCAGCAGGGCAACAGTTTCCGGATCATTTATATCCATGTTCCGGCCGCCATGCTGGCGCAGTCCTGCTATGTGATGCTGGCGGTGTGCGGTGTGGTGGGTCTGGTCTGGAAGATGAAAATCGCCGACGTGGCGCTGCAGGCTGCCGCGCCCATCGGTGCCTGGATGACCGCCGTGGCGCTGGTCACCGGTGCCGTCTGGGGCAAGCCGACCTGGGGCTCGTGGTGGGTCTGGGATGCGCGCCTGACCTCGATGCTGATCCTGCTGTTTCTGTATTTCGGCCTGATTGCCCTGGGCAATGCCATCACTAACCGCGACAGCGCGGCCAAGGCCTGCGCGGTGTTGGCGATTGTGGGCGTGATCAATATCCCGATCATCAAGTACTCGGTGGAGTGGTGGAACACCCTGCATCAGGGCGCGACCTTCACCCTCACCGAAAAACCGGCCATGCCCATGGAAATGTGGATGCCGCTGCTGCTCACGGTGCTGGGCTTTTATTGCTTCTTTGGCGCAGTGCTGCTGTTGCGCATGCGCCTGGAAGTACTCAAGCGCGAGGCCCGCAGCAGCTGGGTCAAGGCTGAGGTGTTGAAGGCACTGGAGGGCGCGCGATGAGTTTTGCTTCTTTTGGTGACTTCATCGCCATGGGCCATCACGGGGTGTATGTCTGGTCGGCCTACGGCATTTGCCTGGCGGTACTGGCGTTGAACGTGGCGCTGCCGATCATGGCGCGCCGACGTTATTTGCAACAAGAGGCGCGTCGTTTGCGTCGGGAGAATATGAAGTGAATCCGCTGCGTAAAAAACGTTTGATCATCATCCTGGCGATTCTGGTGGGTGTGGGCGCTGCCGTGGCCCTTGCCCTGAGCGCCTTGCAGCAGAACATCAACCTGTTCTATACCCCGACCCAAATCGCCAATGGCGAAGCACCACTGGACACCCGTATCCGTGCTGGTGGCATGGTTGAAGCCGGATCGCTCAAGCGTTCGGGCGACTCGCTGGACGTACAGTTTGTGGTCACCGATTTCAACAAGTCCGTGACCATCACCTACCGCGGCATCCTCCCGGATCTGTTCCGTGAAGGGCAGGGCATCGTCGCGCTGGGCAAGCTCAATGCCCAGGGCGTGGTAGTGGCTGATGAAGTGCTGGCCAAGCACGACGAAAAATACATGCCGCCTGAAGTCACCAAGGCGTTGAATGAAAGCGGCCTGTCCGCGCCTGTGCCGGCGAGTGAGGGTAAGTACTGATGTCTGGACTCTATATTCCTGAATTGGGCCATCTGGCCATGATTCTGGCGCTGTGCTTTGCCATTGTGCAGGCCATCGTGCCGCTGCTGGGAGCCTGGCGCGGCGACAAATTGTGGATGAGCCTGGCGCAACCCGCCGCTTGGGGGCAGTTTGCCTTCTTGTTGTTCTCGTTCGGCTGCCTGACGTATGCCTTCATGGCCGATGATTTCTCGGTGGCGTACGTGGCGAGCAACTCCAACAGTGCGTTGCCGTGGTACTACAAGTTCAGTGCCGTGTGGGGCGCCCACGAAGGTTCGCTGCTGCTGTGGGCCATGATTCTGGGCGGCTGGACCTTCGCCGTGTCGATCTTCTCGCGGCAATTGCCGCAAGTGATGCTGGCGCGGGTGCTGGCGATCATGGGCATGATCAGCGTGGGCTTCCTGCTGTTTTTGATCCTGACTTCGGATCCTTTCGTACGCTTGCTGCCGCAGATTCCTTCGGACGGTAATGACCTTAACCCGCTGCTGCAGGACATCGGCCTGATTGTTCACCCGCCGATGCTGTACATGGGTTATGTCGGTTTCTCGGTGGCCTTTGCTTTCGCCATTGCCGCCTTGCTGGGCGGCCGACTGGACGCTGCATGGGCACGCTGGTCCCGCCCGTGGACCATCGTGGCGTGGGCCTTCCTCGGTATCGGCATCACCCTGGGCTCATGGTGGGCGTACTACGAACTTGGCTGGGGCGGCTGGTGGTTCTGGGACCCGGTGGAGAACGCCTCGTTCATGCCGTGGCTGGTGGGCACTGCCCTGATTCACTCGCTGGCCGTGACCGAAAAACGTGGTGTGTTCAAAAGCTGGACCGTGCTGCTGGCCATTGCCGCGTTTTCCCTGAGCCTGCTGGGTACTTTCCTGGTCCGTTCCGGCGTACTGACCTCGGTGCATGCATTCGCCTCCGACCCTGAGCGCGGCGTTTTCATCCTGATCTTCCTGCTGTTTGTGGTGGGCGGCTCGCTGACCCTGTTTGCGTTGCGTGCGCCGGTGGTCAAAAGCCACGTCAGCTTCAAGCTGTGGTCGCGGGAGACCTTGCTGCTGGGCAACAACCTGGTGCTGGTGGTGGCCGCGTCGATGATTCTGCTCGGCACCCTGTACCCGCTGATTGTGGATGCCATCAGCGGCGCCAAGATGTCGGTGGGCCCGCCGTACTTCAACGCCATGTTCATCCCGCTGATGGGGTTGCTGATGGTGGTGATGGCGGTGGGCATGCTGGTGCGCTGGAAAGACACCCCGGTCAAATGGCTGTTGGGCATGCTGACCCCGGTGTTGCTGGGCAGCGCCGCGCTGTCGGCGATTGCCGGCGTGGCTTATGGCGATTTCAACTGGGCCGTGCTGACCACCTTTATGCTGGCGTCCTGGGTGCTGCTGGCCGGGGTGCGCGACATTGGTGACAAAACCCGTCACAAAGGCCTGGTCAAAGGCGTACGTAGCCTGACCCGCAGCTACTGGGGCATGCAGATCGCCCACCTGGGTATCGCCGTGTGCGCCCTGGGTGTGGTGCTGTCGAGCCAGAACAGTGCCGAGCGCGATTTGCGCCTGGCGCCGGGCGAGTCGATGGAGCTGGGCGGTTATCACTTCATCTTTGAAGGTGCCAAGCACTTCCAGGGCCCGAACTTCACGTCGGACAAAGGCACCGTGCGTGTGATCCGTAACGGCAAGGAAGTCAGCGTGCTGCACCCGGAAAAACGCCTGTACACGGTGCAGAACTCGATGATGACCGAGGCCGGGATCGACGCCGGTTTCACCCGTGATCTCTACGTCGCCCTGGGCGAGCCCTTGGGCGATGGCGCCTGGGCGGTGCGGGTGCATGTGAAGCCGTTTGTCCGCTGGATCTGGTTTGGCGGCCTGCTCACAGGTTTGGGTGGATTGCTGGCAGCGATGGACCGTCGCTACCGGGTCAAGGTTAAAAGCCGCGTGCGTGAAGCATTGGGCATGACAGGAGCCACGGCATGAGACGCTGGTTGATGCTGATCCCCCTGGCCGTGTTCTTGGGCATGGCGTGGTTTCTCTACAGAGGCTTGTACCTGGACCCGACCGAGTTGCCGTCGGCGATGATCGACAAGCCGTTCCCGGCATTCAGCCTGCCTGCGGTGGAGGGCGACAAGGTCCTGACCGAGGCCGACCTCAAGGGCAAGCCCGCGCTGGTTAACGTGTGGGCCACCTGGTGCATTTCATGCCGGGTCGAACATCCGATGCTGACCAAGCTGGCCGAGCAGGGCGTGGTGATCTACGGCGTGAACTACAAGGACGTCAACGCGGACGCGAAAAAGTGGCTCAAGGAGTTCCACAACCCGTACCAGCTGGACATCGACGATGCTGACGGCACCCTGGGCCTGAACCTGGGCGTGTACGGCGCGCCCGAGACATTCCTGATCGACAGCAAGGGCATCATTCGCCACAAGTTTGTGGGTGTGATCGACGAAACCGTGTGGCGCGAGCAGCTTGCGGGCAAATATCAGGCACTGGTTGACGAGGCCAAACCATGAAGCGCTGGCTAGCCGCTGTGGTGTTCGGGTTGACGTTGACGGGTATTGCCCATGCCGCCATCGATACCTACGAGTTTGCCAACGACGCCGAGCGCGAGCGTTTTCGCGAACTGACCAAGGAGCTGCGCTGCCCCAAGTGCCAGAATCAGGACATTGCCGATTCCAACGCACCGATTGCCACCGACCTGCGCCGCGAGATTTTCCGCATGCTGGGCGAGGGCAAGGACAACCAGCAGATCCTCGATTTCATGGTCGCCCGCTACGGCGATTTCGTGCTCTACAAACCGGCCCTGACCAGCAAGACGGCAGTGCTCTGGTTTGGCCCGCTGGCCTTGCTGGTGGGGGGGCTGGTAGTGATTGGCGTCATCGTGGGGCGCCGTCGTCGCACAGGGCAGACCGAAAGCTCGGACACACTTTCTGTCGAGGAGCGCAAGCGGCTCGACACTTTGCTGGATAAAACCAAAGATGATTGATTTCTGGCTCGCAGCAGGCCTGCTGCTACTCATAGCCCTCAGCTTTTTATTGATCCCGGTATTGCGTGGCCGCCGCGCCCAGCGCGAAGAAGACCGCACCGCATTGAATGTCGCGCTGTACCAGGAGCGTGTCGCCGAGTTGCAGCAGCAGCGCGAAGAGGGCGTGTTGACCCCCGAGCAATTTGAAACCGGCCGCGCCGAAGCGGCCCGCGAATTGCTCGCTGACACCGAAGGCGTTGCTCCGGGTCGGGTTTCCAGCCTGGGCAAGGCCATTCCGTTGCTGGCGGCTGTGCTGGTGCCGGTGCTGGGCTTGGGGCTGTACCTGCACTTTGGTTCCAGCGATAAAGTCGAGCTGACCCGCGAGTTTTCGCAACCGCCGCAATCCCTTGAAGAAATGGTCGCGCGCCTGGAGCGTGCCGCTGCTGCGCAACCGGATTCGGCCGAAGGCCTGTACTTCCTGGGTCGCGCCTACATGGCGCAAAACCGTCCGGCGGAGGCGGCCAAGGTGTTCGAGCGCGCTGCCAACCTGGCCGGGCGTCAGCCTGAATTGCTGGGCCAGTGGGCGCAGGCGAAGTACTTCGCCGACGACAAAAAGTGGAGTGACACGCTCAAGGCACTGACCGACGAAGCCCTCAAGGCCGACCCGAAAGAAGTCACCAGCCTGGGTCTGCTGGGCATTGCCGCCTTTGAAGAGCGGCGCTTCCAGGAGGCCATTGGCTACTGGCAGCGTTTGATGGATGAGCTGCCCGATGGCGATGCTTCACGTTCTGCCCTCGAAGGCGGTATCGCGAAAGCCCGCGAGCAGCTGCAGGCCAGCGGCGCCAAGGTGGAGGCGGCGCCGGTGGTCAAGGCGATGGCGTCGATCAAGGTGAGCGTCGATCTGGCGGATGCGGTCAAGGCCAGTGCCTTGCCGGGCGACAGCGTATTCATTTTCGCCCGTGCGGTATCCGGTCCACCGGCACCGCTCGCGGTCAAGCGCGTGACCGTTGCGGACCTGCCGATCACGGTTGAGCTGGGCGATGTCGACGCAATGATGCCGCAATTGAAACTGTCCAACTTTCCTGAAGTCCAACTGATGGCACGCATCTCCCGTGCTGGTCAGCCGACGGCGGGCGAGTGGGTAGGGCGTAGCCAGCCGTTGTCCAGCAGCACTCAAGAGCTGCAACAGCTGACGATCGACAGCCCGGACAAGTAATTTCCTGATTGTGGGAGCGAGCAAGCCCGCTCCCGCAGACAGAGGTTTAGCCGGCACAATAAATAATGACTCACAAGAGAAGTCACCATGGCCGTATTTGCACGCATCACCCTGCTCAGCCTGGTCCTTGGCCTGAGCGCCTGTGCGGTTCATCAGCCTTATGAGCCGACGGCGCCCTCAACGCCGATGCCGCCGCCGACGCCCCAGCCCTCCGGCAAACCGCTGCCGGACATGCCGATCCCGAAGGCGCCGAAACCCTTGCCACGCACCTCGGCCACCTTCGCCCCGCCGCCGGGTGGCCCCAGCCACTGGGATGCGCGCATGGGCGTTTACGTGCTGGACAACCAGACCAACATTTTCTACCGCCAGCGTGCCTACTACCGTTGGGACAACGGCTGGAGCCGTTCGGTGAGCCCCAACGGGCCGTGGGAAGAGACTGACATCAGCGGCGTGCCGCCAGGGTTGAGTCGGCAATTCAAGTAGTGCTCAACGGCGACCTTCGGGTCGCCGTTTTTGTTTGTGGTCGGACGTTGGGTGCCAACCAGCACAATTTGACTCGAATCTGTATACTTCACATCCGTCCGCGTCAGGGCTTTACGCTTCTGATGCAGGACTTATCTCCCGGCACCTGCCGGCCATTGCTGCAAGCACCGGGCTCAACGTGCTAGCGCACGCTTTGCCTTTTGACCTGGGACGCCACTTGCGTTCCGTCACTTGCCAGCCATCACTCTGACAACCCACGGACCTCTGTCCGCTATCGCCTGCCTGTCAGGAATTCCGGGTTGTTGCGCTTGCCGATTCCTGGCCTTTCGTTGCGTCAGTAGCGATTGCGCGCACATAAAAAGGAGAAAGGAATGTTTCAACTTTCCACCCTCACTGTGTTGCTGCTTATGTTTTGTTTCTATGGCCTGACTTTTCTGGTTTCTTTGCGTGTGGGTCGCAAGGAAGAAAATGTCGATGGTTATATGGTTTCCAATAACTCCATCGGTTTTGGCATGTCAGCCGCCAGCATGACGGCCACCTGGATCTGGGCGGCATCGTTTTATGCCGCCGCCACTGCGGGTTACAAATTCGGGATCTCGGGGGCGCTGCACTACGGCTTCTGGGGCGCGCTGATGATTTTGTTCATTTACCCCTTTGGCCGGCGATTTCGGCAACTGGCACCCAAGGCCCACACGCTCGCTGAAATCATGCATGCACGGCACGGGCGCTCCAGCCAGATGATTCTGGCGGGTTCCAATATTGTCGGAAGCCTCATCAGCCTGATGGTCAACTTCACCGCCGCCGGGGCGTTGGTGGCGGTGCTCTCGCCGCTTAGCTTTACCCACGGCGTTCTGATTGCGGGCGTGGGTATTCTCACCTACACCATCTGGTCGGGATTTCGCTCGTCGGTGCTCACAGATTTCGGTCAGCTGTTCGCCATGATCTTCGCTGCCGTGGTGATCATTCCGATTATTTTCTTTCAGCTGGGCGGCCCGGAACTCTTTGCCCAGGGCATGCCGAAGATCACGCCCGAGCAAGCCAGCTTCTATTCCAAAACCGCGATTCTTGAGCAGGGTGCACCGTACTTCGTCGCCGTGCTGGCCTACGCCATCGGTAATCAGACCATCGCCCAGCGCCTGTTTGCCGTGCGCGAGGATTTGATGAAGTCGACCTTTGTCACGGCCACCATCGGTTATGCCTCAATCGTGATCGGGCTTGGCATGCTGGGCTTTATGGCATTGCTGGCCGGTATCGAACCGCTGGACGGCGATCTCAACAACCTGATTCCGCAAATGGCTTCGACCTATTTGCCGCCTTTTGCGGTGGGGCTGTTTTTCATCATGGTGATTGGTTCGCTGTCATCCACTGCCGACTCGGATCTGTCCGCGTTGTCGGCACTGGTCATGACCGACGTGTATGGCAAGAACATCGCCAAGGGCAAGCCAAACCCCAAAACCATGTTGTTTGTGGGGCGCCTGACCATGGTGCTGGCAACGATGCTGGCAATGATTTTCGCCAGCATGAAACTCGACATTCTGACCATGCTGATTTTTGTCGGTGCGCTGTGGGGTGCCATCGTGTTCCCTGTCATCGCCAGCCTGTATTGGGAACGGATTACCAATGCAGCGTTTACCAGTGCGGCGATCGCAGGCTTTGTGATGTTTTTGGTCGCGCGGTTCGAGTTGCTGGAGATGCAGGGTTTGGTGGCGCTGTTTTTCGAATGTTGCGCCTCGATAGGTGGCGGGGTGGTGATCGGACTGATGGCATTCGGCTTCTTGGGTAAGCGCGCCGGGTTTGTGCTGGGTGCGCTGGCCTTTATGGTGTTTGCGCCCTTTGCGTTTGGTTTTTTACGTGATTACCCGGTACTGCTCAGCTCATTGACGGCCTATGGCGTCAGTACGGTGGTGTGTGTGCTGGTGAGTTTGCGTTCCAACCAGACATTTGATTTTGACTGCATCAACGAACGGGTGGTGGCTTTTCACCACAACCCTGAACCTGACACTGAAAACGGAGCCTCCCCATGTCCAGTTTCGCTTTGACTGCTTATGTATTGATCTGGCCGGCCATCGCGGCCGTGGTGATGCTGACACTGTGCGTGAGCCTGTGGCGCGACATGCGCAAGGCCAGGCGTGACGGTACAGATCTGGTTTAACCCGTGTAACAGGGGTTAAGACGAGAAGGCCGCGATCTGCTTGTACAGCCGATCGCGGCTTTTGTGTTTCTGCACCCGCGACAAAATCGCGCCATTTTTCCCCTGATTGTGTAGGGTGCTACGGGTCGTTATCAGGAGCTGGCCATGAGCCCATTTGAATTCAAGCAAGTTGATGTCTTCAGTACGGTTGCACTCAAGGGCAACCCGGTTGCCGTGGTGTTGAACGCTGACAGCCTGACCGACGGGCAGATGGCCGACTTTGCGCGCTGGACCAATCTCAGTGAAACCACCTTCGTGCTGAAACCGCAAAATCCTGAAGCGGATTACCGCTTGCGCATCTTTACCACCCTGAAAGAACTGCCGTTTGCCGGGCACCCGACGCTGGGCAGTTGTCACGCCTGGCTGGAAGCCGGGGGCACGCCCAAGGGTGAAGAAATCATTCAGGAATGCAGCGCAGGCTTGATCAGAAT
Source organism: Pseudomonas sp. ML2-2023-3 (assembly GCF_037055275.1). NCBI lineage: Bacteria > Pseudomonadati > Pseudomonadota > Gammaproteobacteria > Pseudomonadales > Pseudomonadaceae > Pseudomonas > Pseudomonas sp. ML2-2023-3. The sequence continues at coordinate 4,226,099 of NZ_CP146343.1, read as the reverse complement.
CCGCCGCGACGCCGGGCAACTGGCCTTTACGGCGCCGCCTCTGTTGCGTACCGGCGCTGTCGAGAGTGAATTGCTGCAACGTATCTGTGGTGGCCTGGGTATCGAGTTGCAGGCGGTGGTGCTGGCGCGTTGGGTCGACAACGGTCCCGGCTGGGTGGCGCTGATGCTGCGCGACCGCGAGCAGGTACTGGCTTTAAACCCTGATTACGCACAATTGATGGGCCTGTCCATCGGGGTGGTCGCGCCCTGGAATGCCGGGCGTGATGGCGATGAGGCGCAGTTTGAAGTGCGTGCGTTCTGTGCCGGTGAAGGCATGCCCGAAGATCCGGTCACTGGCAGCCTGAATGCCGGGCTGGCCCAGTGGTTGATCGGCGACGGTCTGGCCCCGGCGCGCTATGTGGCCAGTCAAGGGACGGCAATGGGACGAGCAGGGCGCGTAGCCATTGAGCAGATCGGGGACGATATCTGGGTGGGCGGCTCAGCAGTGACCTGTATTTCGGGGCAACTCTCGCTTTAGCATTCATGCTCCCTTGGCTTTCACCGCCCGTTTTGGCTTGGCCTTGCCGGTTGCGGCCTTGCGTTTCTTTTTCCAGGCAGGTGCCGCACCTGCCGGGCTGGCCGGGCCGCTGATGGTCAGCGTCAGGGCGCTGCAACGCTCGATGTGCTTGCTCATCCAGGCCGCCTGCTTGGCGACGAATACGTCGAGGGTCATTTCGCCGCTTTGCACCATGTCCAGCGCCTGTTCCCAGATGGCCGTGGTGCCGGGGTCGGCGATGGCGCGGGGCACGGCGTCGATCAGGCTGAAGGCGGGCGCCGTGGCGGCCAGGGCCTTGCCGTTTTTGATCAGGTAACCGCGGTCCAGCAAGCCCTGGATGATGCCTGCCCGGGTGGCTTCGGTGCCGATGCCGGTGGTGTCCTTGAGTTTTTGCTTGAGCAGTGGGTCTTGCACCAGCTTGGCGACGTTTTTCATCGCCTTGATCAGGTCGCCTTCGGTGAAGGGCTTGGGTGGCTGGGTCCACAGGTCTTTGAGGTTGACCCCGACAATCGCGCAGTCCAGGCCTTCGCGCAATACAGGCAACGGTTGTGGTGCCGGGGCTTCGCGGCCCTTGGCCGGGGCCAGGGCTTCGGGCAGTGCGCGCTTCCAGCCGGGCTCGACGATTTGCTTGCCGACGGCACGCACATTTTGTCCCGCGCAATCGAAGTCGGCCTGGGTGCGGTCGTATTCGTGGTTGGGCAGAAATTGCGCCAGGTAGCGTGCGCGAATCAGCGTATACACGGCGCGGTGTTTGCCGCTCAGGCGTTCGAGGTTTTTGGCAGCCGCCGTGGGGATGATGCCGTGGTGGGCGCTGACCTTGGCATCGTTCCAGGCCCGTGAACGGCGCTGGGGGTCCAGATGCGCGGCCAGTGGCCCCAATGCCGGGTCTGCGTGCTGCAGGGCGCTCAGGATCGACGGTGCTTCGCCGTGCTGGCTTTGTGGCAGGTAGCCACAGTCGCTGCGCGGGTAGGTGATCACTTTGTAGGTTTCGTACAGGGCCTGGGCGACGTCCAGGGTTTCCTGGGCGCCCAGGCCGAGTTTTTTTGAACACACCTCTTGCAGCGTGCCCAGGTCGAACGGCAAGGGTGCCACTTCACGCATGCGCTCGGTGCGCAGCTTGATCACCCGGGCGCTGCTCGCGTTGTTCATTGCGGCGGCGGCCTGCTGTGCATGGGCCTGGTTGAGGCAGCGGTCCTGGTCGTCGCACGTGTCGGGATCCGCGCGCCATTGCGCGGCGAACAACTGCCCGTCGTGTTTGAGTTGCACATCAATGGCCCAGTAGGCCACGGGGATAAAGTCGCTGATGCTGCGGTCACGGTCGACCACCAGGCGCAGCGTCGGGGTTTGCACCCGGCCCACCGGCAACACGCCCTGATAGCCGGACTGGCGACCGAGCAGGGTGAACAGGCGGCTCATGTTCATGCCGATCAACCAGTCGGCCCGTGAGCGTCCCAGTGCCGAGTGGTAGAGGTTGAAGGTTTCGGCCCCCGGTTTGAGTGCGGCCAGGGCCTTGCGAATGGAGGCGTCGTCCAGGGCTGACAGCCACAGGCGCTGGATCGGGCCGCGATAGCGGCAGTGCTCGACCAGCTCGCGGGCGATCATCTCGCCTTCACGGTCGGCGTCGGTGGCGATCACCAGTTCGCTGGCTTCCCCGAGCAGGCGCTTGACGGCCTTGAACTGGCTGGCGGTCTTGGGCTTGACGCGCATTTTCCATTTTTCGGGAACGATCGGCAGGTCGGCCAGTACCCAGCGCTTGTAGCGCTCGTCGTAGGCGTCGGGCGGGGCGGTTTCGAGCAGGTGGCCGATGCACCAGGTGACGGTGGCAGCGGGGCCGATCCAGCAGCCATCACCGCGTCGGCTGGCACCGAGTACGGCGGCGATATCTTTGGCCTGGGAGGGTTTTTCACACAAAAACAACCGCATCGCTCAACTCATTCAGGGTGCGCAGAAGACGCACAGCATGGGCAGAGACGGGCGCGAGGGCAAGTGTTTTTACTGGTTTTTTGTACAGCTATTGCGGGGAGGGTAATGCTCTTCCCGTAGGCGCTGCCAAGGAACGAAGGCTGCGAGCTTTTAACTTGCAGCGACGGGAGTCATGAGCTCGCAGCCTTCGTTCCTCGGCAGCGACTACGGCGCTGTCGAGGTTGGTGGGATTATTGACCGTTATAGATCTGGTCGAACACGCCACCGTCGTTGAAGTACTTTTTCTGCACGTCGCGCCAGTCACCGAAGGTTTTCTCAACCGACAGGAAGTCGACTTTCGGGAAGCGGTCGTTGTATTTGGCCAGTACTGCCTTGTCACGTGGACGCAGGTAGTTGTTGGCGGCGATTTCCTGGCCTTCAGGGGACCACAGGTACTTCAGATAGGCGTCAGCGGTTGCGCGGGTGCCTTTTTTGTCGACCACTTTGTCAACCACGCTCACTGGCGGCTCGGCTTCTGCCGATACGCTCGGGTAGATCACTTCGAACTGGTCGCGGCCAAATTCACGGGCAATCATTTCAGCTTCGTTTTCGAAGGTCACCAGCACGTCGCCGATCTGGTTGGTCATGAAGGTGGTGGTGGCTGCACGGCCGCCGGTGTCGAGTACCGGCGCTTGCTTGAACAGCTTGGCGACAAAGTCTTTTGCCTTGGTTTCGTCACCGCCGTTTTTCAGCACATAACCCCAGGCCGAGAGGAAGGTGTAGCGGCCGTTGCCCGAAGTTTTCGGGTTGGGCACGATTACCTGTACGCCGTCCTTGAGCAGGTCAGGCCAGTCGTTCAGGGCTTTCGGGTTGCCTTTGCGCACGATAAACACAGTGGCCGAGGTGAACGGCGCGCTGTTGTCGGGCAGGCGTGTGACCCAGTTTTGCGGGACCAGCTGGCCGTTGTCGGCCAGGGCGTTGATGTCGGTGGCCATGTTCATGGTGATCACGTCAGCCGGCAGGCCGTCGATGACTGAGCGGGCCTGTTTGCTGGAGCCGCCGAAGGACATTTGTATGTTGAGCTTTTCGCCGTTGTGCTCTTGTGCCCAGTGCTTCTGGAAGGCCGCGTTGTAGTCCTTGTAGAAGTCACGCATCACGTCGTAGGACACGTTCAGCAACGGCGGAGGAGTCGCTGCGTGAGCGACGCTGCCGAGGGCCAGGCCTACGGCCAGAATTGAAGCACTAAAGAGTTTTTTCACTGCGAATTCCTTGTTATGGAGAGCAATAAGGGCAATTTGCCAGCAACTATAGCGGCTGACGCATAGTCCTTAAAAGATTAAAAAGTGCTGTGGTTATGCATTTTTAGCAAAGAGTGCATTGCCGCAACGGGAACAAAAAGAAGCCGATTGTTCGTGGGTGTTTTTCTTGCAGGTGGGGCAGTCGTGCTTGAGCTGTTCGCCGCGCATGGCATTGGCCAGCTCGGCGGTGAAGATGCCGGTGGGCACGGCAATGATCGAGTAGCCGGTGATCATTACCATGGCCGAGATCACTTGGCCCAGCACGGTCTTGGGCACGATGTCGCCAAAGCCCACGGTCGTCAGGGTGACGATGGCCCAGTAAATGCTCACCGGGATGCTGGTAAAGCCGTTTTCCGGGCCTTCGACCACGTACATCAGGCTGCCGAACACCGTGACCAGGGTCGAGACACTGACCAGGAACACGATGATTTTCTGCTTGCTGCCGCGCAGGGCCGCGAGCAGGTAGTTGGCCTGGCTCAGGTAGGGTCGCAGCTTGAGGATGCGAAAAATGCGCAGCATGCGGATGATGCGGATAATCAGCAGGTACTGCGCGTCGCTGTAATAGATCGCCAGGATCCCCGGCACGATGGCCAGCAAATCCACCAGCCCGTAGAAGCTGAAGGCGTAACGCAGCGGTTTGGGGGAGCAATACAGGCGCAGGCCGTACTCGATGGCAAAGACAAAGGTAAAGCCCCATTCGATATAGGCCAGCATGTTGGCGTAGTCGCGGTGAATGCTGTTGATGCTGTCGAGCACCACCACCACCAGGCTGCACATGATGATCAGCAGCAGAGCGGTGTCAAAGCGCCGTCCTGCGGGTGTGTCGGCCTGGAAGACCATGATGTACAGGCGCTGGCGCCAATCCTTGTTGTCCATGCAGGTTGCTCGATGCCCAAATGTCAGAAGGTTCGAGTATTAACGCTCAATGCGCAACCTGCATTGTTCTTCGGTATCGAGTGCCTGGGGGCTGAGTATCCGTACGCTGGCATGTACCAGCCAGCAACTGAGAATAAACGGCGCCGTTAATGGCGCAAGCCCCAGGGCGGTAAACCCGGGTGTAAGCAACAGGGTGACGAGGATGCCGACTAATGGAAGCCACGGCCGACGTCGCTGCTGGCTCAGGGCCAATGCGGCGAGTAAAGGGTTGTAGCCTGCCAGCCCGTCCAGTGCGGCGGCCGTGTCCTGTTGATACAGCCCAAATGCCAGGCCCGCCAGCGAACCCGTAATGGCCCATAGCGCCGCCCGATGACTGCTCAGGCACAGGCCGAGCACAATCAGCAGCCCGGCAACGGGGTGCTGTAGCAGCATCACTTGGGCCACGCCTTTGAACACGGCCTGTACCAGCGTCAGGCTGTTGACGGCCTGATCGGGGTTCAGGGCAGGGGCAGGGGTGTTGTTCAGGTGCAGCAAGATCCAGCCAAGTGCCACAAACGGCGCGGTATAGGCCAACAGGCTTTGCCCGTGGGCGGCGCGTTTTAGCCACTGGTGAACGAGCATCGTGCTCAATCCTGCACTGGCAATAATCAGCAGGGGCAACAGGGCGGACCACTCCAGTTGGTGGCTTAACAGCAACCCCAGCAAGATGCCGTTGTAACTGTAGAGCCCGGCCTGGCGTTCGGCTTTGGGGTAGTCGCGACGTTGTGCGGTCAAGAGCCCCGCAACACCGCCCAGCAAGGCGCCACCGAGCAGGGTGGGAGCACTGAGCAGAATCGCCAGCAGGCACATCACTCCGCACAGCGGATGGCGCTGGAGGAAGATTTGGCTGAAACCGGCGCACAGGGCAGTCGCCCAGTCGGGGCAGGGGTGTGAACTCATGATTGTTACCTGGTAGTCGCTGCCGAGGCACGAAGGCTGCGAGCTCTTGATTGGCTCCCTGCATGATCAAGAACTCGCAGCCTTCGTGCCTCGGCAGCGACTACAGGTAGTGCGGTCTCCCCAAAAAAGGGCAGACCGGCGGGGTTACTTGTCGCGAATCGAGAAGTTGGCCATGTGTTCCAGGCCTTTGATCAGCGCCGAGTGGTCCCAGTTGCTGCCACCGATGGCGGCGCAGGTGCTGAACACTTGTTGGGCGTTGGCGGTGTTGGGCAGGTTGATCCCCAGTTCGCGGGCGCCTGCCAGGGCCAGGTTGAGGTCCTTCTGGTGCAGGCTGATGCGGAAACCCGGATCGAAGGTGCCCTTGATCATGCGCTCGCCGTGGACTTCAAGGATTTTTGACGAAGCAAACCCACCCATCAGGGCTTCGCGAACCTTGGCCGGGTCGGCACCGTTCCTGGCGGCAAACACCAACGCTTCAGCCACTGCCTGAATGTTCAGGGCAACGATGATCTGGTTGGCCACCTTGGCGGTCTGACCGTCGCCGTTGCCGCCGACCAGGGTGATGTTTTTGCCCATGCTCTGGAGCAGGGGAAGGGCGCGGGCGAAGGTTTTTTCGTCGCCGCCGACCATGATGCTCAGGCTGCCGGCCTTGGCGCCCACTTCACCGCCAGACACTGGGGCGTCCAGGTACTGCGCGCCCTTGGCGTTGATTTTTTCAGCGAAGGCTTTGGTTGCCGTCGGCGAGATCGAACTCATGTCGATCACCACCTTGTTCGGGCTCAGGCCTGCGGCGATGCCGTCTTCACGGAACAGCACGTCTTCGACCTGAGGGGTGTCCGGCACCATGACAATAATGAATTCGGCTTCCTGGGCCACTTCTCGCGGGCTGGTCAGGGCGATTGCGCCTGCGGCGACCAGATCGGCCGGTGCTGCTCCGTGATGGGTCGACAGAAACAGGCTGTGCCCGGCCTTTTGCAGGTTGCTGGCCATAGGCGAACCCATGATGCCTGTGCCGATAAATCCGATTTTAGCCATGACAAATCCTCTTGTTTTATGGGGTCTTTGTAGTCGCTGCCGCAGGCTGCGATAAGGCCCGCAGGGCCTTCAAGGGGGACTGCTGCGCAGTCCATCGCAGCCTTCGGCAGCGGCTACAGTGTTTTGTGGTTACACCGCGTTATGGGTCTTGAGCCACACCAGACCGGCTTCGGTGCTGGTCAGTGGCTTGTATTCGCAACCCACCCAGCCCTGATAGCCAATGCGGTCCAGGTGATCGAACAGGAAGCGGTAGTTGATTTCGCCAGTGCCCGGCTCATGGCGGCCCGGGTTATCGGCCAGCTGGATATGGTTGATGTGCCCCAGGTGCGTTTGCATGGTGCGGGCCAGATCGCCCTCCATGATTTGCATGTGGTAGATGTCGTATTGCAGGAACAGGTTGGTGCTGCCGACCTTTTCCTGAATGGCCAGGGCCTGTTTCGTGTTGTTCAGGTAAAAGCCCGGAATGTCGAGGGTGTTGATCGACTCCATGACCAGCTTGATGCCCGCCGCCTGAAGCTTGTCGGCCGCGTATTTGAGGTTGGTGACGAAGGTTTTTTCGATCAGCGCTTCGTCTGCGCCTTGTGGGCGAATCCCCGCCAGGCAGTTGATCTGGTCGTTGCCCAGTACCTGGGCGTAAGCAATGGCCAGGTCAACCCCGGCACGGAACTCCTCGACCCGGTCCGGATGGCAGGCGATCCCGCGCTCACCCTTGGCCCAGTCACCGGCCGGCAGGTTGAACAGCACTTGGGTCAGCTTGTTGGCATCGAGCTGCGCCTTGATCTCGGCAGAGCTGTAGTCGTAAGGGAACAGGTATTCAACGCCATGAAAACCAGCGTTGGCAGCCGCTTGAAAACGGACAAGGAAATCCTGTTCGGTGAACAGCATGGACAGGTTGGCGGCAAAACGCGGCATGGTGAACTCCTGCAAATAGGTGGCCCCTCTCCCTTAAGGAGAGGGGCAGTCAATTAATCCAGCATCGAAATGGCGGTCGGTGCATCGTTGCCCACCAGCGCCAGGTCTTCAAATTCGTTCACGGCGTTGATTTCGGTGCCCATCGAGATATTGGTCACGCGCTCCAGGATGATTTCCACCATCACGGGTACGCGGAACTCCTTGATCAGCTCCTGGGCCTTGCGCAGTGCAGGCTGGATTTCACTCGGTTCGAACACACGCAAGGCCTTGCAGCCCAGGCCTTGAACGACGGCAACGTGGTCAACGCCATAGCCGTTGAGTTCGGGTGCGTTGAGGTTGTCGAAAGCCAACTGAACGCAGTAGTCCATTTCAAACCCGCGTTGCGCCTGACGAATCAGCCCAAGGTAGGAGTTGTTCACCACGACGTGGATATACGGCAGGTTGAACTGTGCGCCCACGGCCAGTTCTTCGATCATGAACTGGAAGTCATAGTCGCCGGACAGCGCCACGACATTACGGTCGGGGTCGGCCTTGACCACGCCCAGCGCCGCAGGAATGGTCCAGCCCAGAGGGCCGGCCTGACCGCAGTTGATCCAGTGACGCGGCTTGTAAACGTGCAGGAACTGCGCACCGGCAATCTGCGACAAACCGATGGTGCTGACGTAGCACGTGTCTTTGCCGAATACCTGGTTCATCTCTTCGTACACGCGCTGGGGTTTGACCGGCACGTTGTCGAAGTGAGTCTTGCGGTGCAGCGTGGCCTTGCGTTGCTGGCAGTCTTGCAGCCAGGCGCTGCGGTTTTTCAGCTTGCCGGCGGCCTTCCATTCGCGGGCCACTTCGAGGAATACCTTGAGCGCGGAACCTGCGTCGGAAACGATGCCCAGATCCGGGTTGAACACGCGGCCGATCTGAGTTGGCTCGATATCAACGTGTATGAACTTGCGACCCTCGGTGTAAACGTCGACCGAACCGGTATGACGGTTGGCCCAACGGTTGCCGATGCCCAGTACCACGTCGGACTTGAGCAGGGTGGCGTTGCCGTAGCGGTGGGACGTCTGCAGGCCGACCATGCCCACCATCAGCGGGTGATCGTCGGCAATCGTGCCCCAGCCCATCAGGGTCGGGATGACCGGGATGCCGGTCAACTCGGCGAATTCCACCAGCAACTCACTGGCGTCGGCGTTGATGACGCCCCCGCCACTGACCAGCAGCGGGCGTTCGGCCTGATCGAGCAGGGCCAGGACTTTTTCAGCCTGCAACCGGGTCGCCGACGGCTTGGCCAGTGGCAGCGGTTCGTAGGCATCGATGTCGAATTCGATCTCGGCCATTTGTACATCGAACGGCAGGTCGATCAGCACCGGGCCTGGACGCCCGGAGCGCATTTCGTAAAAGGCTTTCTGGAAGGCGTAAGGCACCTGGCCTGGTTCCATCACGGTGGTCGACCACTTGGTGACGGGTTTGACGATGGTGGTGATATCGACTGCCTGGAAGTCTTCTTTATGCATCCGCGCCCGTGGTGCCTGGCCGGTGATGCACAGAATCGGGATCGAGTCGGCCGAAGCGCTGTAAAGGCCCGTCACCATGTCGGTGCCTGCCGGGCCCGAAGTGCCGATGCACACGCCGATATTGCCGGCCTTGGTACGGGTGTAGCCCTCGGCCATGTGCGAGGCGCCTTCCACGTGGCGAGCAAGGACGTGATCGATGCCACCGACCTTTTGCAGGGCCGAGTACAACGGGTTGATTGCGGCACCCGGGATACCGAATGCGGTATCGACACCTTCGCGACGCATCACCAGAACGGCGGCTTCGATTGCTCTCATTTTGCTCATTGTTTTGTGCCTCTTTCGTTTTGTAATTGTATACAAGTGGCTGTTGAGCGAGTGTATTCATCCTCCGCGGTGCAGGTCAATGGCTTTTGTTGAATCTGTGACTGATGAGTCCCAGTCCCTGTATTCAGGCACTGCCGGTATTTTTTAAATGATTGGCTTATTAAAATTGTATACAAAACAATTTTATATTGTGTTCTATTGACTGCATTGAATGCGCCTTGAAACGGCGCGCGAAAGGCTTTCCATAACAAGATAAGGACGGCAACCATGAGTGCTTTAACCTTGAAAGTCGCTTTAGACCTTACTGCTCAGGCCTTGAGCACAGGGCGCCAGATCAGCGCGGCACCGTTAACGGTGGCGGTGCTCGACAGTGGCGGACATCTGTTGGCGCTGCAGCGCGAGGATGGCGCCAGCCTGTTGCGTCCCAGCATCGCGATTGGCAAAGCCTGGGGCGCGATTGCCCTGGGCAAGGGCTCGCGTTTGCTGGCGCTCGACGCACAGCAGCGCCCGGCGTTTTATGCCGCCCTTAACGGGATGGGGCAGAGCGACGTCGTACCGGCGCCTGGTGGGGTGTTGATACGTGATCAATCGGGGCAAGTGGTCGGCGCGATCGGGATCAGCGGGGATACTTCGGACATTGACGAGCAGTGCGCGATCAGTGCAGTGGAAGCGCTGGGCTTGCGGGCGGATGCGGGGGTGGTGGTCTAAACGCAGAGACCGTATTGAGGCGGGGCGGGCCTTGTGGGAGCGGGCTTGCTCGCGATGCAAACGGCGCGGTCCCTCAGGAGTGCGCGGTGATGCCATCGCGAGCAAGCCCGCTCCCACAGGTTTCTAAGAGGGGCTCAGTCTGGAGTACAACCCTTGAGCACCAGCCGGATGATGGTCTGGGTCGCGGCTTCGTAGTCGCTGTCTTCGAGTTTGGCCTTGCCGGTGATGGCGGTGATCTGCCAGTCAAAATCGGCGTAGGTCTGGGTCGCCGCCCAGATGCTGAACATCAGGTGATGGGGGTCGATCGGGGCTATCTGGCCACGGTCGATCCAGATCTGGATGCAGTCGATGTTGTGCTTGGCCTGGACGTTGAGCTGTTCGACCTGTTTTTCGCTCAGGTGCGGGGCGCCGTGCATGATCTCGCTGGCAAACACCTTGGAGGCAAACGGCAAGTCGCGGGAAATGAGGATTTTTGAGCGGATGTAATTGCTCAGCACTTCGTTCGGTTCGCCATCGGCATTGAACGGTGTCGAAGCCCGCAGAATCGGGTCGATAATGCTCTCAAGTACCTCGCGATAGAGGTTTTCCTTGGATTTGAAGTAGTAGTAGACGTTGGGCTTGGGCACGCCTGCCTTGGCCGCGATGTCGCTGGTTTTGCTGGCGGCGAAACCCTTGTCAGCGAACTCTTCGCTGGCGGCACGCAAAATCAGTTCTTTATTACGCTCGCGGATACTGCTCATAAACCCGATATGTCCTTGCCTTCTGGGGCGGTCGGGCATGGTAGCACCGGGCTTGCAAGTGGCTCAAGATTGCAGCTTTCGGGCTGTCACGCGCTATGCTTGTGGCCATTCAATCCCAAAGGACGTTTTTCTATGGCTGGCAGTAGCTTGCTGATGTTGCTCGACGATATTGCCGCCGTGCTCGATGACGTCGCACTGATGACTAAAGTGGCCGCCAAAAAAACCGCCGGGGTGCTGGGCGACGATCTGGCACTCAACGCCCAGCAGGTCTCGGGCGTGCGGGCCGACCGGGAGTTGCCGGTGGTGTGGGCCGTGGCCAAGGGCTCGTTTCGCAATAAGCTGATCCTGGTGCCCGCAGCACTGGCCATCAGCGCATTTGCGCCGTGGGCGGTGACACCGTTGTTGATGGTGGGCGGTGCATATCTGTGTTTTGAGGGTTTTGAGAAGGTTGCCCATAGCCTCACACACAGCAAGGCTGACGCCCAAAACCAGCGCCAGGCATTGCAAGAGTCGCTGGCCGGCGCTGAAGTCGACCTGGCGGCGTTTGAAAAGGACAAGGTCAAGGGCGCAGTGCGCACGGACTTCATTCTGTCGGCCGAAATCATTGCCATCACCCTGGGAATCGTCTCCGAGTCACCGCTGATGCAGCAAGTGGTGGTGTTGTCGGGGATCGCGATTGTGATGACGATCGGCGTCTATGGCGTGGTGGGCGGTATCGTCAAGCTCGACGATGGTGGCTTGTACTTGAGCAAAAAAACCGGCGACGGTGCATGGCCGCGGTTCCAGCGCAGTTTTGGCCGCGGCGTGTTGAGCGCTGCGCCTTACATGATGAAAAGCCTGACAGTGATCGGCACGGCGGCGATGTTTATGGTCGGCGGCGGCATCCTGACCCATGGCGTGCCGGCGCTGCATCACTGGGTTGAAGGCGTGGCGCAAGGCAGCGCGCAATGGCTGGGCGTGGCCTCGGCAATCGTGCCGACCTTGCTCAACGCCGTGGCCGGCATTATTGCCGGCGCAGTGGTGCTGGCGGTGGTGTCTGGTGTGAGCAAGGTCTGGCGTACGGTCAAAGGCTAGGCCGCTATGGCGCGGGGTACGGTGCTGTCCTGCAGCAGGCGGTAGCCGAGCACGGCGAACAGCACCATCACGCCACCGGCAGCCAGGGACACGGTAAAGCCCGCCTGGGCGCCGTAAGCGTCCACCACCCAGCCACCCAGGACGGCGCCAAGGGCAACCCCCATGCCCAGGCCGGTAATCATCCAGGTCAGGCCCTCGGTCAGTTTGGCGGGCGGTACGATGTTTTCCACCAGGCCCATGGCGGTGATCAGGGTTGGCGCAAAAAACAGCCCGGCGACCAGCATCCCCAAGGCCAGCGTGGCGACGCTGTCGACCCACATCAGTGGCACCATCGTGACCGATGTGGCCAGTGCCCCCAGCACAAACAGTTTGGGCAGCGGCATGTTCAGTTTGAGCGTGCCGAAGATCAGCCCGGCGACACAGGAACCGAAGGCGTACATCGACAGTACGATGCTGGCAGCCGCAGGCTGGCCCTGTTGCTGGGCAAAGGCCACGCTGACCACGTCCACTGTGCCTACAATCGTCCCCAGCCCAAGCAAGGCCAGCAGCAGGATCACCACGGCGCCCTGGCGCAGTACGCTGCCACCGTGTTCGTTGCTGCGCGGATGTACCGGAGGTTCGGTTTTGCGTTGCAGCACAAACACGCTGACGCCAATGGCCAGCAGGATGGCTGCCGCCAGTGGCCCGGCCTGGGGGAACAGGGCGACGCTCAGGCCTACGGAAATCGGCGGGCCGATAATGAAGCTGACCTCATCGAGTACCGACTCGAATGAAAACGCGGTGTGCAATTTGGGCGAGCCGCGGTACAGCTCGGTCCAGCGTGCCCGGACCATCGCCGACATGCTGGGCATGCAGCCCGACAGTGCGGCGAACACAAACAGCGTCCAGTCCGGCGCGCCAAAGTGGCTGCACAGCAGCAGGGCCAGCAGGCCGCTGACGCCAATGGCGGTGACGCCTGGCAGGATACGGCTCTGGCCGTAGCGGTCGACCCAGCGTGAGATCTGCGGCGCCAGCAGGGCAGTGGCCAGGGCAAAGGTGGCGGCCACGCCGCCGGCCAGCCAATAGGAGCCCTGCAACTGCGCAAGCATGGTGATTATGCCGATGCCGACCATGGATATCGGCATCCGTGCGATCAGGCCCGCGCCGCTGAAAGCCTTGGTGCCGGGGGCGCTGAAAATCTCGCGATAAGGGTTAGCCATACAAGCTCCGGAACATTGGGTGGACACACTTTGATTCTGTAGTCGCTGCCGCAGGCTGCGAAGGGTTGCTCTGCAACCCGTTTTCCAAAACGCTCCGCGGCTCCCTTCGCAGCCTGCGGCAGCGACTACATATTTTCGTGAATGCTACATACGCGGCGTATGTAGAAATATACGCATACATGGCGTATGTCAATTAACATACGTCGTGTATCCCAAATTAAAGGTGGCAGGCATGGCGCCCAAAGCGCGGTCGCAAATGATCGAAGAAACCCGTGGCAAGCTGCTTGAAGCTGCACGGCTGGCCTTTGGTTCGGTGGGCTACGCCCAGACCTCGATGGATGAGTTGACGGCTTCGGTGGGCTTGACGCGCGGCGCGCTGTATCACCATTTCGGTGACAAGAAGGGTTTGTTTCAGGCGGTGGCCCAGCAAATCGATGCCGAGCTGGATGCGCAACTGGCTCAGGTGCTTGAGCAAGCCGACAGCCAGTGGCAAGGGTTTCAGGATCAGTGCCGGCTGTATCTGGAGATGGCTCTGCAAATCGAAGTGCAGCGTATTTTGTTGCGGGATGCGCCTTCGGTGCTGGGCTCGCAATACGTGCAGAACACTCAGTCAGTGTGCTGTCTGTCGATGGCGGCGATGCTGCAGGGCTTGATGGATACACACGTGATTCAACGCACCGACCCCGAGGCGTTGGCGCGCCTGATTCAGGGCGGCTTGATGGATGCGTCGTTCTGGATTGCCGAGGCCGACAACCCGCCGCAGCGTCTGGCGGCTGCGCTGGACAGTCTGGACCTGATGCTGCGGGGTTTGTTGCAGGTGCCCCAGGCGCGATAAGGCGCCCGGGGCTCGCGCATCAGAAGTGGTACTTGACCAGCAGGCTCGCAGTGTCCTGGTTGGTTTTGAATGAACCGCTGTCTTCGATGCCGTACTTGTTTTTCCAGTAGTCGTATTCAACGCCGACGTACAACTGCTTGGCGCCCCAGCTCAATGCCTTGCCCAGGTCATATTTGATCTGCGGGTTGAAGTGCAGGTTGGCGTGGTAGGTGCCGCGTGAGTTCTGGTCGTTGTCCACCACCCAGTCCATGTAGCCGTCGATCAGCACATCGGAATTGCCCAGGGGCAGGGTGTAGGACCACACCGGGGTGATCTGCCAGACGCCTTTGCCAGCACGGTTGCCTTCAGGGAAGCGCTGGTAGAAGTTCAACTGGAAGTAGTCAAAACCCGGCACGTTCAGGTCGAAACCCGGGCCGATCAGGTAGGCCTCGGTGTCGCCTTCGCCAAACTCGTAAGTCATGGCCAGCAGCACGTCTTTGATCGGGCCAAATTCAAACTTCTGGTCGAAGATTTTGCCGAACGACAAACGAGGCGTGAACTCGCCGTAATAGGTGTTCGGGCCAACGTTACCGTCTTCTTTGCCGTTGTAGAAAATGCGGTCGAGGAAGAAGAAGTTATCGCCGTACTTCCAGCTGTCAGCATGCTCGAAGGTGAGGGTTTGCTGAATCTTTGGATTGACCTGGAAGTCCTTGCCATACAAGTAAGTCAGGCTGTTGGTTTGCCATTGCAGCAGGTCGCCGGCGACTGCCGGAGCCCCGCCCAACATGCTCCCCGCAAGCATCAGGCTGGTAAGAGTGCGCTTCATTCGGTTAGCTCCAAAAAAGTAAAAAGTCGTGCAGTAGTGAGAACGTGGCGCTCTGTATTGGCGCCTTGGTCCGTGCTTTAAAACAGTCAGTAAGCCTTTGATTTAAAGGTTTAAAGTTGCCTCTTGAGTCAACTTTAAATATTACTGGCGTTCGAGCGGGCGCGGAGAATACTGGCTCAGGCGTTTGCACTCAAGCGCTCTGTTATCACCCTGGGTGAGGGACAACAGAGCGTGCACTGTCTTTAACTTAAAAGTGGACTTTGATCAGGGCGCTGGCGGTGTTCTGGTTGGTGTCCAGGCGGCTGCTGCTTTCGATGCCGTACTTGTCCTTCCAGTAGCTGTATTCAATACCGACATACAGCTGTTTTTCACCCAGGTTCAGGGCCTTGCCCAGGTCATATTTGATCTGGGGGTTGAAGTGCAGGTTGGCGTGATAGGTGCCGCGTGAGTTCTGGTCATTGTCCACCACCCAGTCCATGTAGCCGTCGATCAGCAGGTTGGAACGGCCCATGGGGATGGTGTAGGAAAACGACGGGGTGATCTGCCAAACCCCGGTACCAGGGCGCGGCCCTTCGGTATGACGACGATAGAAATTAAGGGTGAAGTAGTTAAAGCCCGGCACCGCCAGATCAAAGCCGGGGCCGATCAGATACGCCTCGCTGTCGCCTTCGCCGTACTCATAGGTCATGGCCAGCAGCACGTCCTTGATCGGGCCGTACTCAAGCGTGCGGTCGAAGATCTTGCCGAACGACAGGCGTGGGCTGAACTCGCCGTAGTAGGTGTGCGGGCCTTTGTTGGGGTCATCCTTGCCGTTGTAGAAAATGCGGTCGACAAACAGGAAGTTGTCGCCGTATTTCCATTTGTCGGCATGTTCGAAAGTGACGGTTTGCTGGATCGAAGGGTTGATCGCGAAATTCTTGCCGTACAGGTAAGTCAGGCTGTTGGTTTGCCACAGAAACAGATCCCCCGCCATTGCCTGGCTGGCAGCCAGAAACCCACCCGCGAGCGTGACGCCCCAGTGTTTGCAGTTCATGGATAACTCCCTTTTATTATTGTTTTGTGTCAGATGCTGGCAAATCTGTGGGAGCGGGGTTGCTCGCGACTCAGGCACTGCGGTTGTTCAGGTAAACCGCGGTGATCCGATCGCGAGCAACCCCGCTCCCACAGGTCAGTGCTGATGCACGTGCCCGCTCATGGCTGCGCGCTCGGCGCCGCCCAGTACGTTGAACATCAGGTTCAGGCATACCGCGCTGACGGCGGCCATGGCGATGCCGCTGTGGGTGATGGGGTCCATCCACAGTGGCAGGTGGGCGAAGAACTCGGGGCGTACCACCGGGATCAGGCCCATGCCGATGCTGACGGCCACCAGCAATTGATTGCGGCGGTCGGCAATGTCGGCTTCCTGGAGGATCTTGATGCCTGTGGCCGCGACCATGCCGAACATGGCGATGGCGGCGCCACCCAAAACTGCAGGCGGAATCGAGGCCACCAGATACGCCGCCTTGGGCAGCAGGCTCAGGGTGATCAGAAAGACACCGGCCATGATCGTCACCGAGCGGCAACGCACGCCGGTCATCTGTACCAGACCAATGTTCTGGGCGAATGAGGAGTGGGTAAAGGTGTTGAAGAAACCTGCAATGAACGACGCCCCGGCATCACACAGCAAGCCGCGACGCAGCATGCGTGGAGTGACTTCCTGGTCGGTGATTTTGCCCAGTGCCAGGAACATCCCGGTGGACTCGACAAAAATGATCACCACCACCAGGCACATCGAGAGGATCGGGGCCAGATGAAATTCCGGCATGCCGAAGTGCAGCGGCGTGACGACCTGAAGCCAGGGGGTGTTGTCCAGGCCGGAGAGGTCGACCATGCCAATGGCGCCTGACAGGACATAGCCCAGGGCCATGCCGATCAATACCGAAATGTTGACCCAGAAGCCACGCATGAAGCGGTTGATCAGCAGGATGGTTCCCAGCACCAGTGCCGCAATGGCCAGGTACGTCGGGGAACCGAACTGCGCAGCAGCACTGCCGCCACCGGCCCAGTTGACCGCAACGGGGAACAGGGACAGGCCGATCGATGTAATCACGGTGCCGGTGACCAGGGGTGGAAAGAAGCGAACCACCTTGGACATGAACGGCGCAATGATCATCCCGAAAAAGCCTGCGGCGATGGTCGCGCCGAAGATCCCGGTCAGGCCGATGCCCGGCATCCCGGCCATTGCCACCATACTGCCGACGGCCGCAAAGCTGGCCCCCATCATGACCGGCATGCGAATACCCATGGGGCCGATCCCCAACGATTGCACGATGGTGGCGACACCCGCCACCAGCAGGTCGGCGTTGATCAAAAAGGCGATTTCTTCCCGACTCAGGCCTGCGGCCTGTCCGATGATCAGCGGCACGGCCACGGCGCCGCCATACATCAGCAGCACATGCTGCAAACCGACCAGGATCAGTTGCAGCATGGGTAGCCGCGCCAGCGGGGGCGGCGCGGTTATGGCGGGTATGCGCGGTTCGGTTAAATCGGACATGCAACACCTCGGTCATTTTTTATTGTTGTGAGCTAGTGGTGTGTACTTGCGGGCGCAACCAGGCTGCGCCCGCAAAGTATGTGCATCAGTTGGTCTGGGCTCCCGCACTGATCCAGGCGCCAATCAGGTCACGTTCCTGCTGGGTCATCTGGGTGATGTTGCCCAGCGGCATGATCGGGGTGGCGACGGCCTGGGCCTGAATACGTGGGGCCATGAGCTTGATCTGCTGCGCGGTGTCGAACATCACGCCTGCCGGGGCTGCACTGAACAGCGGGCTGGTAGGGGTGGCGGAATGACAGACCGTGCAGCGTTCCTGGATCACCGAATGGACCTTCTCGAAATCGATGGTGGCCACCGGTGCTGCCGGGGCAGCGGGCGCGGTGACCGGGGCCGGAGCATCCGCGGCTTTGACACCGCCCAGCGCGGTTTCTGGAAGCGGCTGGTACTTGATGACCTTGGCCGTTTCGGGCGCGGTCGACACCGGTTTTGGCCCGGTGACGTAAGCCAGGCAGATCATGCCCAGCGCTGCCACAGGCAAGGTCCAGGCATATTTGTGGCTGTCGTGACGGGTGTTGAAGTAATGACGCACCAACACCGCCAGCACCGCAATCCCGGCCAGGATCAGCCAGTTGTACTGGCTGCCATAGGTGCTCGGGAAGTGGTTGCTGATCATGATGAACAGCACCGGCAAGGTGAAGTAGTTGTTGTGTCGCGAACGCAGCAGTCCTTTGGCCGGAAGGGCTGGATCGGGGCTGCGGCCTTCCTTGATCGCGGCTACCAGAGCGCGTTGTGCGGGCATGATGGTGCGGAACACGTTACCGACCATGATGGTGCCGATAATGGCGCCCACATGCAGGTAAGCACCGCGCCCGCTGAACACCTTGCTCAGGCCGAACGCTGCCGCAACCAGCAACACAAACAGGACGAAACCGAGCAACGCCGGGCGCTTGCCCAGGGCGGAGTCGCAGAGAAAGTCGTAAATGAACCAGCCGGCGATCAGCGAACCGATCCCGATGGCCACTGCTTCGGGACCGCTCAGGCTGCTGCCGGGAGCAATCAGGTACAGCGCGGGGTTGAAGTAGAAGACCAGGCAGAGCAGGGCGATGCCTGACATCCAGGTGAAATAGGCTTCCCATTTAAACCAGTGCAGGTTTTCCGGCATGGTGGGTGGGGCCAGCTTGTATTTTTCGAGGTGGTAAATGCCTCCGCCGTGAATCGCCCATAGATCGCCTGCCAGGCCATCCTTGGGGTTGGCACGGTTGAGATTGTTCTCCAGCCAGACGAAATAAAACGATGCGCCGATCCAGGCCACACCAGTGATCATATGAATCCAGCGCACGCTCAGATTCAGCCATTCCATTAGATGTGCTTCCACAGTCTTTACCTCTTGCCCGTCACTCTTTTATGAGTGTTGGACCTTCTCTTATTGGTGGGGGGCGAGGAACAGCAACTGATCCTCTTTAAAGAAATGCTCATCGCAGTTATTGCCTGTGCCACTGCGATCAACCACCAGGAAGTCATCCCGCTTTTCGATCGTCAGCACCGGATGGTGCCAAACGCCGCGATGGTAATTAATGCCCTGCCTGCCATTACTGACAAAGGCGCGGACCAAGCCTGATACAGGTTCATCGCCAAGTGGCGCGACCACGATCAGAAAGGGGTTGCCGAGCAGCGGTATAAACGCCTGGCTGCCCAGCGGATGGCGCTCCAGCATGCGAACGGTAAATGGCATGTCCTGCGCCTCGGCGCGGAAAATGCTGATGATCGCCTTGTCTTCTGGCGTAGCCGTTTCGACTTCTGCCAGACGGTGAAAGCGCATGGTCGAACCGTTATTGATCATGAAGTGGTCGCTGCCATCGGTTTCAATCACATCGCCGAAAGGGGCGAAGGCTTCTTTGGTCAGCGGTTCAATCATCAATGTGCGCATGGTGGTCTTCTTATTCGGGTTTCTGTCAGGTCATCGTGTTGCTTTTGTTGTCGCTGCCGCAGGCTGCGAGTGAGATAACGGGTTGCTCCGCAACCCTTCGCAGCCTGCGGCAGCGACTACAGGCTCAGCATTACTTCGCTACTTTGCCCAGTACGCGAATGCGGCTTACACCACCGTCCGGGAACAGGTTCAGGCGAATATGGGTAATCGGGCCGAGGTTTTTGAGTTGCTCGCTGTAGGTGTGCTCAGCGTGCATTTCCATTTTTTGACTCGGCAGCAGCTCACGCCAGAACAGCGACTGGGTTTCGATCTGGCTGTCGGTACCGCCCTTGACGAACGCGCCCTGGATCGAGCAGCTGTCGGGGTAGTTGCCTTTGAAGTGCAGGGTGTCGACGATGATTTTTTCAATCTCGCCTGCATGGCCCAGCGCCACGATGACCCAGTCATTGCCCGGAGTACGGCGGCGTGCGGTTTCCCAACCGTCGCCCATGTTGATGCCGCGGCCCGGGTTGAGGATGTTGCTCATGCGGCCGAAGTGCTCGTCGGAGCAGGCGAGGGCGCGGCCACCGTTGAGGGCGGCTGCCAGGTCGATCTGCTCGTTGTCACCCACTGCCGACCAGTCACGGAACGGCACGCCATACACGCGCAGACGCGCTACGCCGCCATCCGGGTAGATGTTGAAGCGCAGGTGGCTGAAGGCCTGGTCATTGCTGATTTCGTGGTAGTGATGGCTGTTGCCTTGCAGCTCGACAGCCGACAGCACTTCAACCCACTGGGTGTTTTCGTTGGGTTCGCCCGAGGCCAGGAAACAGGCTTCCAGCGAGGCAGACGGCGGAAAGTTGCCGGTGAAGAATGAAGTGTCGATGTCCACACCCTTGATCGAGCCCGGAACGCCCAGGCGGATCACTGCGCTGTCATAGCCTTCGAAGCGCTTGCGGCGGGACTCCCAGCCGTCCATCCACTTGCCGTTGTCATCGAAAACGCCCTCCTTCCATACGGCCGGGGTCGGCTGGAACAGGCGGTTGGCGTCGGCGAACCAGTCATCGGTGACCGAAACGATTTTGGTGCCCAGGCGGGCATCGGCCAGGTTGACGAACTTCTCGAAAGGTACGGCGTAAGCTTTCATTCTTCTTGTCTGCCTTTAATTAAGTGGCTGGAGATGCGTCACCGGCACGTGCCGGTTCGGCTTAGAGCTGGAGTAATCGGAACAGGGCAATCTTGTTGATTTCTGCCAACGCGCATTTGAACTCGACGTCTGCCGGGTTATGGATGCGGGTCTCGAACGCGGCGAGGATCTGGTGCCGGTCGCTGCCTTTTACCGCCATGATGAAGGGAAACTTGAACTTGGCTTTATAGGCCTCGTTCAGCTCGGTGAAGCGTTGAAACTCTTCGGCCGTGCATTGGTGAATACCGGCGCCAGCTTGTTCATGGGTGCTGGCTTCGGTGAGTTGGCCCTGGACGGCTGCTTTGCCGGCCAGGTCCGGGTGAGCATTGATCAATGCCAGCTGGCTGGCGTGATCGGCGCTCAACAAAATGTCACTCATGCGCTGGTGCAGGGTTTCGATGGTGTCGACGCTGCTGTCCAGGCCCAGGTCGCAGGCTTTTTCGGCTACCCAGGGCGAGTGTTCGTAGATATCGGCAAAGGCTGCCACGAACGCTTCACGGCTCAGTTGTGAAGGCTTGAGGGTCTTGAAGGCGCTCATTTGGCGGTCTCTGCAACAAAAGGGTGGGTGGCGTGCCAGTGGCGGGCGATGTCCACGCGGCGGGTGAACCAGACCTGTTCATGACCCTTGGCGTATTCAATGAAACGCTTGAGGGCGGCGAGACGCGCAGGGCGGCCAATGAGGCGGCAATGCAGGCCGATGGATAGCATTTTCGGCGACTCTGCGCCTTCGGCGTACAGCACATCGAAAGCATCCTTGAGGTACTGGAAAAATTGCTCGCCGGTATTGAAACCCTGCACCTGGGTGAAGCGCATGTCATTGGTGTCCAGGGTGTAAGGGATCACCAGATGCGGCTTGCCGGTAGGGTTGTTGGGCTCCCAGTAGGGCAGGTCGTCGTCATAGGTGTCGCAGTCGTACAGGAAACCGCCTTCTTCCATCACCAGGCGCCGGGTATTGGGGCCGGTGCGGCCGGTGTACCAGCCCAGGGGGCGTTCACCGCTGATTTCGGTGAGGATGCGGATGGCTTCGAGCATGTGTTCACGCTCAAGGGCTTCATCCATGTACTGGTAGTCGATCCAGCGATACCCGTGGCTGCAAATCTCATGCCCGGCAGCAACCATGGCGCGGATCACGTCCGGGTGGCGCTGGGCGGCCATTGCCACGGCAAATATGGTCAGCGGGATGTCGAATTCGCGAAACAGTTTGAGTACACGCCACACGCCTGCGCGGCTGCCGTACTCGTACAAGGACTCCATGCTCATGTTGCGCTCGCCTTGCAACGGCTGCGCCGAGACCATTTCGGACAGGAACGCTTCAGATTCCTTGTCGCCGTGCAGGATGTTGCGCTCGCCGCCTTCTTCGTAGTTGAGTACGAAAGACAGGGCGATACGGGCGTTGTCCGGCCAATGCGGGTGCGGAGGGTTTGGACCGTAACCAATCAGGTCGCGTGGGTAGTCAGCGCTCACTACAGTCTTCCTTATTGTTTGTGTTAACAGTCGATTGGCCAGACCTGGCGTCACTGCGATGGCTTGATTGTATACAACTTTATAATCTATTTGTAACCCTGATTTTTTCTATTTCTACCATGCTTCGCGCCTGAAAGGTACTTGCAAGAAACCTGCCTGATTGGTCAGCTTATGGATAAGAAGTCTGCTAACCCTGCGGCTTTGACAGGAAATACCGTGCAGGCGGTGCGGCTCAAGGGCTGGCTGAAATTGTGCTTTTTAATTGTGTACAATTTTTTTGATAAATGTCTTAATCGTGTTCTCGCTGATGCTTTTGGTGCGCCAAAGGGGTGCAGTGGCCATTTTTTTCACCGACTCGGGAGGTCGCACAATCTATGGGACGTTTGACTACGCACGTTTTGGATGCCGCACATGGCTGTCCGGGCAGCTCGATCAAGGTCGAGTTGTATCGGGTTGAAGGTTCGGGGCTGGAGTTGGTCGCTACAGCGCTGACCAATAGCGATGGCCGCTGCGACGCGCCGTTGCTGGAAGGGGATACGTACCGTTCGGGGGTTTACCAGGTGCAGTTCAGTGCCGGTGATTACTACCGCGCGCGGGGTGTGAAATTGCCGGAGCCGGCGTTTCTGGACGTGGTGGTACTGCGTTTCGGGATCAGTTCCGAGCAGGATCACTACCATGTACCGCTACTGATTTCGCCGTACAGCTACTCGACCTATCGCGGTAGCTAGAAGATATCGATCTGCGCATGTGGTTATTTGCCCGCTCACACTGCGGGCTTTTTTTTGCCTGTCTACACATGACTTGTGGGGGCGGGCTTGCTTGCGATGGCATCGACGCGGTCATCCAGACACACGGCGGCGCTTGTATCGCGAGCAAGCCCGCTCCCACACAGGCGGTGCTGTATCAGCGGCTTAGCAGTGACGCCGTTCCCGCTACACCAAACAACCCGGCGCTGATGCGGTTGAACCAGCTCTGGCCCTTGCCGCTGCGCAGATAACCCGCCGCACCATGGGCGCCAAGGCCGTAGGCCAGCTTGCACAGCAGGTCGAGTACGGTCCAGGTGGCGATCATCACCAGCAACTGGTTAAGGAAGGGCAGGTCAGGGTTGAGGAACTGCGGAAGGAAGGCAGCAAAGAACAAAATGTCTTTCGGATTGCTGGCGCCCAGTACAAACGCGCGCCCGAACAGGGCGCTGAAGCGCGGTTTTGGTGCGGCTTCAGGCACGTTGGTGACCGTGGCCGGCTGGCGCGATTGTTTCCAGCTTTGCCAGGCCAGATAAAACAGATACAACGCGCCGACGATTTTCAGGGCGCTGAAGAGTTTTTCCGAGGCCAGCAACAAAGCCCCCAAACCCAGTGCCGAAGCACTGAGCAGGCAAATCGAGGCAAATACACCCCCCAGAAATGCCGGGTAAGAACGGCGCAAGCCGTAGTTCAAACTGTTGCTGATCATCAATAACGACAAAGGCCCCGGAATCAGGATTACCACCAATGCCGCGCTGCTGAACAGCAGCCAGGTTTCCAGACTCATCACTTCCTCCCATAGCACAAAGACCCCGCGTCATTGGCGGGGCCGGTTGATATCGCCCGGTTTACAGGTAAATAAACTTGGCGATGAAAATAGCGCAGAGCACCCACAGGCTGACAGAAATTTCGCGGTATTTACCGGTGCCTGCCTTGAGTGCGACATAGCTGATAAAGCCCAGGGCAATCCCGTCGGCGACCGAGAAGGTCATTGGCATCATGATCATGGTCACAATGGCCGGGATGCAGTCGGTGGGTTCGTCCCAGTTGATGTGCTGCATGCCGCCCATCATCAGCATCGCGACGTAAATCAGGGCGCCTGCTGTGGCATAAGCGGGGATCATGCCAGCCAGGGGGGCGAAGAACATCGCGGCAACAAACAGCACGCCCACGGTGACGGCGGTGAGCCCGGTCCGACCGCCTGCCGCGACCCCTGCGGCGCTTTCGACATAGCTGGTCACGGGCGGCACGCCAACCACGGCGCCGAACACGCTTGAGGCGCTGTCAGCCTTGAGTGCCCTGGACAGGTTTTCGATCTTGCCGTCAGCCTTGACCAGGCCGGCACGCTGGGCCACGCCCATCAAGGTGCCGGCAGTGTCGAACATGTGTACAAACAGGAAGGCCAGCACCACGCTGATCATGCTGATATTGAACACACCCTTGAGGTCCATCGCCATCCAGGTCGGAGCCAGGCTTGGCGGCGCAGACATGATGCCGTTGTAGTGCACCAGATCCAGGCCCCAGCCCGCGAGAGTGACGGCGATAATGCTGATCAGGATCGCGCCGAACACGCGGTGGTAGCTAAGAATCGCAATCATCAAAAAGCACACGGCGGCCAGCAACGGCGCCGGGTCGCGCAGGGAGCCGAGCTTGATCAGGGTGGCCGGGCTATCGACGATGATGCCCGAGGTTTTCAGGCCGATGATTCCCAGAAACAAACCGACCCCCGCACCCATTGCATAACGCAGGCTGGCAGGAATGCTGTTGAGCAGCCATTCGCGCACCCGTGACAGGGTCAGAATCAGAAACAGTACGCCAGAGACAAAGACCGCGCCCAGGGCGGTCTCCCAGCTGTAGCCCATCGTCCCGACCACCGTGTAGGTGAAGAACGCATTCAGGCCCATGCCTGGCGCCAGGCCTACTGGCCAGTTGGCGTAGAGCCCCATTAACAGGCTGCCCAGGGCAGCGGCGATGCAGGTCGCCACAAAGGCTGCGCCGTGATCAATGCCCGCGTCGGCCATGATGTTGGGGTTGACGAAGATGATGTAGGCCATGGTGATAAAGGTGGTCAGCCCGGCGATCAGCTCGGTCCTGACCGTGGTGCCATGCAGCGACAGTTTGAACAGGCGCTCCAGCCAGCCGCGGGAGGAGGGGGGAGAAAGTTCAACGGCGGGTACTTCTGACTTTTGGCTGTCCACGGTTTTTCCTCAGGCTTTTATTGTTTTTAAGGGCACTGGTGAGGCACGCAGCATTTTTCTGACCTTTGGGTCAAGAATGCAGGCGAGATGAATTATGCTTTTGTATACAAAAAAAGCAAATAATGTTTTCTGGATTGTGGCCGAAAGTGATGGGTGGAAGTGGGCTTGTTGTGGGAGCCCTGCTCCAGTATCCAGGCTAGGGCTGGCGGCTTTGGCCCAGGGCATGATTGATTGCCAGCCAGCCATTGACGGCGTCGTCACCGGCCTGGGCGAACACCCGTTGCAGCAGTTTGACCTGCTCGCGGCGCAGGTTTTTCTCGAAGGTGACGCCGTCAGCGGTCAGCTCCAGCAGGCGTTTGCGCTTGTCGGTCTCGGGCGCGACGCTGCGCACCAGATCCATTTCGATCAGCTGGCGTAATGGCGTATTGAGGGCTTGTTTGCTTACGCCCAGCAGCGTCAGCAGTTCCTTGACGCTTACACCGGGATGGTGGGCGATAAAAAAAACGATGCGCTGATGCACCCGGCTCAGCCCACGGCGCGCCAGCATTTCGTCTGCCTTGGCAGTAAACGCTTGATAGCCAAAGAAGAAGGCTTCCATGGCGGCACGCTGAGTGGTCGGATTTTTAAGGTCAAGCATATTGACGTATCTAGGCTTCGCGGCGTAGTTTCGGTCAACCAGTTTGACTTATTTCCAATTACTTCCGCTACCGGTGATCTGTATGGCCTTCTCCGAACGTGTTTCCCGCCTGAAAAGCTCTTTGATTCGTGAAATTCTGGCTGCGGCCCAACGCCCGGAAGTCATGTCTTTCGCTGGCGGGCTACCGGCTGAAGCCATGCTGCCCAAGGTCGACTGGACCGACATGCCGGCCTCGATGGGTCAATACGGCATGAGTGAAGGCGAGCCGGCACTGCGTGAAGTACTGGCCGCAGAGGCCCGCGCATTGGGCGTTGATTGCGATGCGAGCCAGGTCATGGTACTTAGCGGTTCGCAGCAGGCGCTGGATCTGGCAGCCAAGCTGTACATCGACAAAGGCACTGAAATCATGCTCGAAGCGCCGACCTATCTGGCGGCGCTGCAAATCTTCCAGCTGTTCGGCGCCGAGTGCCTGACGTTCCCGCTGCAAGCCGACGGCCCGGACCTGGCCGCCTTGCGTGTGCAGCTGGAAAAACACAGCCCGGCCTTCATCTACCTGATCCCGACGTTCCAGAACCCGTCTGCCGTGCGTTACAGCGAAACCAAGCGCGACGCGGTAGCGGCCTTGCTCGACGAGTTCGGCGTCACCCTGATTGAAGATGAGCCGTACCGCGAACTGAACTTTGACGGTGGCAGTGCAACGCCGATTGTCAGCCGCCTGAAAAAAGCCAGCTGGATCTACACCGGCACCGTGTCCAAGACCCTGTTGCCGGGCTTGCGCGTTGGCTTCCTGATTGCCAGCCCTGATCTGTTCCCCCATTTGCTGCGCCTCAAGCAATCGGCTGACCTGCACACCAACCGTGTTGGCCAATGGCAGGCTTTGCAGTGGATCGGCACCGAGAAAATGACCAACCACCTGGCCGAGTTGCGTGATTTCTACCGCGTACGCCGTGACGGTTTTCAGCTGGCGCTGGAAGAGCACTTCTCGGACCTGGCGGACTGGCATGTGCCACAGGGCGGCCTGTTCTTCTGGTTGACCCTAAAGCAGCCGTTCGACACCCGTACGTTGCTCAAGCCTGCGCTGGAGCAGAACGTGGCATTCATGCCGGGTGAACCGTTCTTCGCCAACCCGGACCAGAACGTAGGCAGCCTGCGGCTGAACTTCAGCCACATCGACCCGGCGCGTCTGCACGAAGGCCTCAAGCGCCTGGCTAACGTTATTCGTCAGGCTCAGGCCGCTCAAGCGGCCTAAAGGAGGCACGATGCTCAAGGTTTATGGCGATTACAATTCGGGCAACTGCTACAAGATCAAGCTGATGCTGCATTTGCTGGGCATTGAGTATCAGTGGTTCGCGGTGGATATCCTCAAGGGCGAAACACAAACCCCGGATTTCCTGGCGAAAAACCCGAACGGCAAAGTGCCAGTGCTGGAGCTGGAAGACGGCACGTGCCTGTGGGAGTCCAACGCGATTCTCAACTACCTGGCCGACGGCAGCGAGTTTTTGCCGGCTGAGCCGCGTTTGCGCACCCAGGTGCTTCAATGGCAGTTTTTCGAACAGTACAGCCATGAGCCTTACATTGCGGTGGCAAGGTTTATCCAGTTTTACCTGGGGTTGCCGCAAGAGCGTCTGGAGGAGTACCGCACACTGCAAAAGCGCGGCTACAAGGCGCTGGATGTGATGGAGCAACAGCTCAATCGCACCCCGTACCTGGTGGGTGAGCAGTATTCGATTGCTGACGTGACGTTGTACGCCTACACCCATGTGGCCGATCAGGGCGGCTTTGATCTCAGCGGCTATCCCGGCATCCAGGCCTGGCTGCAAAGAGTGGCCAGCCATCCGCGGCATGTGGGGATGCTCGATTGAGCTGATCGCCCATAAAAAAAACCGGCCTTGAGCCGGTTTTTTTATGGGCGGGAGGGGCGTGATCTTTAAACGTTGGCAAAGCGCTGGTTCAGGTACTCAATGATCACCTTGGAGTCGTACATCCAGGTGGTCTTGCCGTCTTCTTCAATGCGCAGGCACGGCACTTTGATCTTGCCGCCTTGCTCCAGCAGGGTTTGACGGTCCTGCTCGTTGTTTTTCGCATCCCGCAGGGCTACCGGCACATTCAGGCGGCGCAATGTGCGGCGGGTTTTCACGCAGAACGGGCACGCGTGGAACTGGTACAGGGTCAGGCTTTTTGCAGCTTGATCGACCAGCGCCTGAGCGGCTGCCGGGCGCTGCTTTTTGCTGGGCCGGGTAACAAAATCGCCAGCGATGATGAGCTGACCCAGGCCTACGCGAAGCGCTTTGATAAACACAGTAAAAGCCTCATGGGCAAGTAAGAAGGGGCGCAGCTTACCTGAAAACAGGCAGGCGAAAAAAAACCGGCGATAAACGCCGGCCTTTTTCGGGTCGCCAATTACTTGATCAAGCTGAGAAACTCGCTACGGGTGGCGGCGTTTTCGCGGAACTCACCCAGCATCACCGATGTAATCATCGACGAATTTTGCTTCTCGACACCGCGCATCATCATGCACATGTGCTTGGCTTCAATCACCACGGCAACGCCCAGGGCGCCGGTGACTTGCATCACTGCGTCGGCGATCTGGCGGCTCAGGTTTTCCTGGATCTGCAAGCGGCGGGCGTACATGTCGACAATTCGCGCCACTTTAGACAGGCCCAGCACTTTGCCGCTCGGAATGTAAGCCACGTGGGCTTTGCCGATAAACGGCAGCAGGTGGTGTTCGCACAGCGAGTACAACTCGATGTCTTTAACCAGCACCATTTCGCTGTTGTCAGAGCTGAACAAGGCACCGTTGGTGACTTCTTCCAGGGTTTGTTCATAGCCACGGCAAAGGTACTGCATGGCTTTGGCTGCACGCTTTGGCGTATCCAGAAGGCCTTCACGGGAAACGTCTTCGCCGAGTTGACCGAGGATCGCGGTGTAGTTTTGTTCCAATGTCACAGGGCTATATTCCATGCGGGTTTCATAGTGGCACCTCGTCGGGTCGTGCCAATTTTGTACCAATCATGCTGTTTTCGAGTTTCCCGAGCTCGCTCCAGTCTGTGCTGGAATTGAGCCATCTAGCGTAAGTCGAGAGCAATATCTGCACGCCGTGGCCAAGCTGATTGGCGATAAACGCAGGGTTCATGCCTGCCATGAGGCACATGGTAGCGTAGGTATGGCGACAGTTGTATTGTCGGCGCACTTTGAGGGCCAGATTTGATGGCGCTTCTTGAAAATAAGCCCGACTCGACCAGGCGCGCGCTCAACCAATCATCGTGACCACCGCCAGCCTGGCCCGTGAGTTTTTTGGTGCATGGCCCGGTTACAGTGTCAGCGCCTGGGTTCTGGCTTGAACCACGGCGTGTATCACCTGGGAGACACTGGCCATATCTTCACAGGTTAATACATCGAGGGTCTTGAGTGCTTCACTAAAGCCCTCTGCGCGCTCACTGGCCAGGCGTACCTGCAGGCTGTTCCTGGCGCTCTTAATTGCATTCAGTTGACGGTGTAAACCGACCCTCACCGCGTCCGGCATACAAATAGTGATAAAGGAGCCAACCCCTTTGCTGTAGCGTATGTTCATCGCTTTATAGACTCAATCCATGTGATTTTAAAGCGAGCGCTAACTGTGTTCTATTGGAGGCGCCCGTCAAGTTCAGTATTTGTGAAATATAGAGTTTTACTGTATTTGGCGTAATGCCCATGTCGCTGGCGATTTCGTAGTTTGTTTTACCTTCGCTGACAAGTTGTGCCGCTTGCAGTTGGCGAGGTGATAACTTGCTGAATAAAAATTCCTTATAGTCCGTTTGTTCGGTGTCCGATGGGCTGCTGGTATTTCTTGTACGGGGCGGATGGGCTTTTCTAATATCTGAATGTATGTCGCTTATGGAATTTATCAGGCCTTGCAAACGCCTGCTCAAGGCCTCGGTGCTCTGATTGTGTGCTGCGCTGTCTGTTTGCTTTTCTTCGAGTTTCTTCAGCGTCTGAAGCAGCGAGTCGGGGTTGACAGGCTTTTGGTGGTAGTCGGAGAAACCTTCGCGCAGAGCACGGACCAGATCCTTTTTTTCGCCCTGGGCGCTTAGCAGGACGGCATCGAAGACGCGATGCTTCTTGGAGTATTGCTTGAGCCTCTGGATGAGTTCTATGCCGTCGAAACCGGGCATCAGCAAGTCGCACACCACCAGGGCGATCGACGGGTCTTCGTTGAACAGGTCAATGGCCTGGCGGCTACTGTAACTGGGAATGCAGGTGAACCCGTTACTCTCTAGAAATTCACACATCTCTTCAACGATAAGCGGTTGGTCGTCGACAACTAATATGCGTGTTTTGGGAGGGTGTGGGGTCACAAAAAGGTTATCCATTTGTGGAGGGCTAAATAAGCGCCGATTACCCCGTATTATCCAGCAGGTTAATAGGCGAGGGTAGCCATACTTTTTGCATAGTTAGATAGTTTAATGGGGGGGCGAAGTTTAGCGAGTCGTCAGGATTGGAGAGGGCGGATGAAGTATGCATTTATTGAGCAGTTAGTGGATAACTGCTCGACTTGACCGATTTGCCTGAGGCAAGCGGGTTTAAATCCTTGCAGAGCGTGTTATTCGTCTCGACCTTCCATCATGGTGCGCTTGAGCATCACATACACCGCGCCGGCACCGCCATGTTTGGCCTGGCAAGAACAGAAGCCCAGTACCTGTGAGTGCTGGCGCAGCCAGGTATTGACGTGGCTCTTGATCATTGGACGCTTGCCGTCCAGGCGTACGGCCTTGCCGTGGGTGACGCGCACGCAGCGCACTTCAAGCCGGGTAGCTTCGCTGAGGAATTCCCAAAGGGTTTCGCGGGCTTTTTCGACGGTCATGCCATGCAGATCAAGGCTGCCTTCGAAGCTGATCTGGCCCAGCTTGAGCTTGCGCATCTGGCTTTCTTGCACGCCATCACGGGCCCAGCTCAGTTGATCTTCGGGGCCAACATCGATCACGAATTGGTCTGACAGGCCGTCGATGATGGCCGCATTGGTGCGCACAGTGGCTGACTGACGCAGTTTTGCCAGCTGTGCACGGTCAGCTTTGGGTTTGCCGGTGTCCGCCCGATCATGCTTGATCGGTTTAACGCCGCGAATCTCGTTTTTGAACAGGGAAAAATCGTCGTCTTGCATGTCAGCCTCCGTGAAGGGCGGCTAGTTTACCCAAGTCGACGACAATCGGGCGGCGGATGTGCGTCAGTCTTGTTTTTTCATCAGGTGCGGGGCCATGTTCAGGCCCAGTGGCTGGCGCATCAGGCGACGGCGACGACGCCACATCCAGACGCCCAGCCAGCAGACCAGTATGCCAAGCACCAGTACCAGTGTTGCACCCGCCGGGCTGGCATTGAGCTCACCCAGGGCGCCGGGGCGGCCAATCAGGCTGGCGGCACCTGCCACCAGTAACAGCGCGCCCACAAGCGCAATCAGCGCGGCAAACACCAGTACCAGGCGTGAGCGCCAGTCACGGTGTGCCTTGGGGCGTAAGCGTCGAGCATCAAAACCATCGGAGATCTTCATTCCGATCTTTCCTTAAAGGGTATCGGCCCTTCGACAGGGAATTGGGCAGGTTGTTCCTGGGAGGGGGGAAACAGGAAGCTGCGTGCAGGTGGACGGTCTTTATTGATGGGCGGTTGCGCAGGCCGCCCGTCAGAAGCCGATTCAGATCAAATCAGGTTTTTAGTCAGGGTCAGGGTGGCGAAGTTGTCGTTCATGATCGCCATCTCGGCTTTCTGAACCTGCTCTGCGCTGATAATGCCGTCCGGGGTAGGCAAGTCTCGGGTGGCGCAGGCATCTTCGACCAAGGTGCAGCGCAGGCCATAGTCTTTGGCTGCGCGTACGGTGGTGCTGACGCTGGAGTGGCTCATGAAGCCGCAGACGATCACATCCAGGGAACCCAGGTTCTCCAGTGCTTTTTGCAAGCCTGTGTCATTGAAGGCGTTGGGCATGCGCTTTTCGATAATCAGCTCATCGCCCTGGGGTTCAAGGCCTTTGATGAACGCGCCTCGTTCGCCCTGCGGGTCGAACATGCCGCCAACGGTGCCCAGGTGACGGATATGGATCACCGGGCGCTTGGCCTTGCGGGCAGCCTCCAGCAAAAGGGCGATGTTGGCAGTGGCAGCGTCCATGCCGGACAAGGCCAGGGGCCCGTTCAGATATTCGTTTTGCGCATCGATGATCAGCAGGCTGGCATTGCTCAGATTGGCCGCGGCATAACCACGTCCAGTGAGTTGAAACATCGTCTTTAAAGCGGGCATTCGGGGGCTCCTTTGAATGGGGCTTTTGAGACATTCTCCACTGGCGGAGCGTTTATGTGAATGGCCTGTCGTGCAAGCGGTGTGGTTGTTGGCCTGTAGCGATGTCAAGGAGTAACGCAGAAAGGTAAAAATGTACAAATTGGAGCGATTTCAGGTTTTTCATGGACGTGTTCTGACGTTTTAAAACAGCGGGGTGTGTAGACCGGTGGCCTGCCTTTGGCGCGTCGAGGTTTGGCTGTTAGAATCGCCAATCGATTTTGAGGAGTAAGACCATTGATCACTTCCCGCCTGCGCACTTTGCGCGACCATATTCGCTGGGCCGTTAGCCACTTTCATGGGGAAGAGCTGTTCTTTGGTCATGGCACCGATAACGCTTGGGACGAAGCCCGTCAACTGGTGTTGGGTGCACTGAACCTGCCGTGGGAAATCGCGGACAGTTATCTCGATTGCCGCCTTGAAGACGATGAACTGGTCAACCTGCAGCATTTGCTCAAGCGCCGCATCGAAGAGCGGGTACCGACAGCCTATCTGTTGGGCGAAGCGTGGTTCTGCGGGATGTCGTTTATTGTTGATGAGCGCGTACTGATTCCGCGCTCACCCATTGGTGAGCTGATCGAAAAACGTTTTGAGCCGTGGCTGGGGACTGAGCCGGCGCGCATTCTAGATCTGTGCACCGGTTCGGGCTGCATCGGTATTGCGTGTGCCTATGAGTTCCAGAACGCCGAAGTGGTGCTGGCCGACCTGTCGTTTGAAGCCCTTGAAGTGGCTAACCAGAATATTGAGCGTCACGGCGTTGACGAGCGCGTATACACCGTTCAGGGCGATGGCTTTGATGGTTTGCCGGGGCAGCGCTTCGACTTGATCGCGTCCAACCCGCCGTATGTCGATGCTGAAGATTTTGCCGACATGCCTGCCGAGTACCAGCATGAACCGGAGTTGGGCCTGGCTTGCGGCGATGATGGTCTGAACCTGGTACGCCGGATGCTGGCCGAGGCGGCTGACCATCTGACCGAAAAAGGCCTGCTGATTGTTGAAGTGGGCAACAGCCAGGTTCACGTCGAGTCGCTGTACCCGGAAGTCGACTTTGCCTGGCTTGATTTCGAGCGTGGTGGTCATGGGGTGTTCATGCTGACCGCCGAGCAGTGCCGAGAGCATCAGGCGCTGTTCGCTTCGCGGGTTTGATGGCAGGTGAGTAGCCGCTGCCTAGGAACGAAGGCTGCTACGGATTGCGACCTGCTTCAGCGGTGTGTCGCAATCCAGATCAACAAGCCTGCCTGGAACACTGAAAAGGCCACCAGGCAGGTGATGGTAAAACGCAAGCCGGTCTCTTCGCGCCGGTGCCTGCTGAGTTTTTCTTCCTTGTCCCGCAGCTTCACATCTTGCTCCTGCAGGTTCTGCTCAGCCTGCTGGAGCATTTGCGCGGCATCAAGAATCTCCAGGATCTGAAGTTTCTCGACGTTCCAGCTGTCCAGTAATTCGCCTGCCTGTACGTCTTCCAGTCGTGCTTTCAGAAACTGGGCATCGGCATACACCACATCAAACCCGTGCACGCGCAAAAAATGGTCGCGGCGCAGGCGGCTGTCTTCGTTCAGGGCGTCCCTGCTGGGCAGGTCGATCCCGTCAATGCGGTACTGAGCCCACCTTTTTTGCACCCATTTTGCAGCTTGAGCCAGTAAGAAGCGGCCTATTCCGCGGTTCAGGGGTTCAATCTGCAGGCCGCGCTCAGGGCTCAAGCGCACGCGGTGAGTCAGGTGGTCGACCCACACATCGAGATGATTTTGCTCCTCGCGTACCCGCTGGCCAGGCAAGGAGACAGCCAGTCGCAGCAGGCTGAGTTCCTTGCTGTTGCGTTCGGCATACCCGAACTGCACAAACCGCAGGGGGCGTGCCCCGGTGCTGCGGTCTGTCTGCAGAGGGGCGAGGCGCAGCATTCTGAAATGCTCGGGCTGCACGTCAGCCCAAGGCAGGGGCGGCGCCTCGGGCGCTGCCGGTGCCTCAGTCCCGGCGGGTTGTGATGGGGTGTCGCTCATAGCGGCTCAATCCTGTGCTAGCCCGAAATGTCAGCAAAGCAAAGGCGGCCGACACCGGTTTATCGGCCGTTATGCGCAGGACTGTAGGGCTGGCCGGCGTTCACTTTCGTGATAAAGCGCACAGTTCGATCGCCCAGCTCTCCCGCCAGACGCTGATTGGGGTCGTTGTAGGACTGTATCTGGCGCTTCATGTCCATTGGCACGATCCGCATCACGTGGTTCATGCCATTGATCAGCGTCAGAACGGCATCGGGCTTGGCTGCCTTGAGCAGGCGCGCATCCTTGACCTCAACCTGGATGTCATGAGTGCCCTGAATGATCAGCGCCGGCATTTTCAGCGCAGCAAAGGCGGTAGCAGGGTTGTAGCGCAGAAGGCTGATCATGTACGGCTGCACGCTGGGACGGAACACCAGTTGCAGGTCGTCAGGCACGTTATCGTCGGTGCGACCGGCCTCGAGGGTGCTGATCAGCTCGAAGCTGCGTTTGAGCAGTGCCGGTGGCAGATGATTGCGTTGCAATTGTTCGCGCAACAAGACGCCCACCGGACGTCCAGTCCCCGCAATGGAAATCACCCCGGCGGCGCCAATCCTGGGCGCTGCGAGGCTTGCGATCAATGCGCCTTCACTGTGTCCGAGCACAAACACCTTGCCAAAGCGCGGGTCGCTTTTGAGCTTCTCGCCCCAGGCCACCGCGTCGGTGACATATTGATCCAGGTTCAACTGTCGCTCATCAGGCCCGGCAGGCCGGCTTTGGGCAATGCCGCGCTTGTCGAAACGCACGCTGGCGATATTGCTCTGGGCCAGGCGCCATGCCAGCTTTTTCAGGGCATCATTGCGCCCTCCCATGGGGTTGTTGCCGTCGCGGTCGGTCGGGCCGGAACCCGCAATGATCAGCACCACAGGTACGGGCTTGTCGCTCTTGGGCAATACCAGCGAGCCATACAGCGTGCCGGAGCCGGTATCCAGCTCAATGGGCCGCAGCAAGACATTGGAAGGGGGGGCTGCCAGGGCCTGGGAGCCAAAGCCAAGCAAGGTCAGTGCAAAGAAGAGTATTCGCAGCATCATAGCGCCATCATTGTCTAGTGTGCCGGTTGGACAAACCCGGATGAGTAAGGTTCGAGGATGAACTACGGAGGTAGCCTGCGTATACTGGCGCATTTGGTTATCTGGGATCTGTTCAACTTCTGTTGTGGCTGCAACACAACTTGAACCGATTTCGGGCTGAACTTTATCGGCTGATTTTCGCGGAGCGCCCTGCATGTCCGGCAATACCTACGGCAAGCTGTTCACTGTCACCACCGCTGGCGAAAGCCATGGTCCGGCGTTGGTCGCCATTGTTGATGGCTGCCCGCCAGGGCTGGAGCTGTCCCTTGAAGACCTGCAGCGTGATCTGGATCGACGCAAGCCCGGCACCAGCCGTCATACCACCCAGCGCCAGGAAGCCGACGAAGTCGAAATCCTTTCCGGGGTGTTTGAAGGTCGCACCACCGGTTGCGCCATCGGCCTGTTGATCCGCAACACCGACCAGAAGTCCAAGGACTACTCGGCGATCAAGGATCTGTTTCGTCCGGCCCACGCCGATTACACCTACCATCACAAATACGGCGAGCGGGATTACCGCGGTGGCGGTCGCAGCTCGGCCCGTGAAACGGCGATGCGTGTGGCCGCAGGTGCCATTGCCAAAAAGTACCTGGCAACCCAGGGCATTGTGATTCGCGGCTACATGAGCCAGCTGGGCCCGATCGAAATCCCGTTCAAGACCTGGGACTCGGTTGAAGAAAACGCCTTTTTCAGCCCTGATCCAGACAAAGTGCCGGAGCTTGAGGCCTACATGGATCAACTGCGTCGTGATCAGGACTCGGTCGGTGCCAAAATCACCGTGGTCGCCGAAGGTGTGATTCCGGGTCTGGGCGAGCCGATTTTCGACCGCCTGGACGCTGAATTGGCCCATGCGCTGATGAGCATCAACGCGGTCAAGGGCATCGAGATTGGCGCCGGCTTTGCCAGCGTTGCCCAGCGTGGCACCGAGCACCGCGACGAGATGACTCCCGAAGGCTTCCTCAGCAACAACGCGGGCGGCATTCTGGGCGGGATTTCGTCCGGCCAGCCGATCGTTGCACACTTGGCCCTCAAGCCAACATCGAGCATCACCACCCCGGGCCGCTCGATCGACGTGCATGGCAATCCGGTGGACGTGATCACCAAGGGCCGTCATGACCCGTGTGTAGGCATTCGTGCCACCCCGATTGCCGAAGCCATGATGGCCATCGTGCTGATGGACCACCTGCTGCGTCATCGTGGGCAAAATGCCGACGTGCGTGTAAGCACGCCTGTGCTGGGCCAGCTGTAATGCAAGGGTTGCTGGGCGCCACGGTCTGACGACCGTGGCGACACTTCCTTACTGGCGCCTGTCCGGGTTCTATCTTTTCTATTTCGCCTTGCTCGGCGCGACAGCGCCGTTTCTGGCGCTGTACTTTCATCACCTCGGCTTCTCCAGTGCGCGCATAGGCGAACTGGTGGCCATCCCGATGTTGATGCGCTGCGTGGCCCCCAATCTGTGGGGCTGGCTTGGCGACTACACCGGCAAGCGGCTGTTGATTGTGCGGCTGGGCGCGCTCTGCACCTTGCTCAGCTTTGCCCTGATTTTCGTCAGCCAGAGTTATGCCTGGCTGGCACTGGTGATGGCGCTGCACGCGTTCTTCTGGCACGCCGTATTGCCGCAATTCGAAGTCATCACCTTTGCCCACTTGCGCGAGCAGCCTGAGCGTTACAGCCAGATTCGCCTGTGGGGCTCGATCGGTTTTATCCTCGCGGTGGTGATTCTGGGACGCCTGTTTGAGTGGCTGAGCCTGGATATCTACCCGGTAGCGCTGATCGTGATCATGGGCGGCATTGTGCTGTGCAGCCTGTGGGTACCGAATGCGCAACCTTCCAGTCAGGGGCGTGCAGCCGTCGTGGGCGGCTTTTTAAAGCAATTGTGCAGCCCCGGTGTACTGGCGTTTTATGCCTGTGTCGCGTTGATGCAAATGAGCCACGGGCCGTATTACACCTTCCTCACCCTGCACCTCGAGGACCTGGGTTACAGCCGGGGCGTGATCGGTCTGCTCTGGGCTCTGGGGGTGGTCGCCGAAGTGCTGATGTTTTTGGCCATGCGCCGCATCCTGCTCAAGTTCTCCGTGCGCCGGGTGTTGATGTTCAGTTTCATGCTGGCCGCCGTGCGCTGGCTATTGTTGGGTTCTTTTGCCGAGCACCTGTGGGTATTGCTGCTGGCGCAGCTGCTGCATGCCGCCACTTTCGGCAGTTTTCACGCCTCGGCCATGACCTTTGTACAGCGCAGTTTTGGCCCGGGCCAGCAAGGGCAGGGCCAGGCCTTGTACGCCACCCTGGCCGGGATTGGCGGCGCAGTGGGGGCACTGTATTCCGGTTATAGCTGGAACACCCTGGGTCCCACCTTCACCTTTAGTATGGCAAGCGTCGCAGCTCTGACCGCAGCCGTTATCATTGCCACTCGATTGAAAGAGGACAGGCACTGAGCCTTGCCCGCAACAGCCGAATGCACGCCCAAGCCAAGGAACCCCGTCCCATGAGCAGCCTGTCCGTTTACCACGTATCGAGCCCTGAATTACCCAACAAGGTGCTGACCCACTTTGAAGACATCGTTTCTACACTGGCCGAACAGGGCGTGGGTTTTGATCGCCTGCCAACCACAACACCGATCCGGCCGGGCGCCAGCCAGGACGAAGTGGTCCAGGCCTGCCGTGAGCCGATTGATCGGCTGATGAGCGAACACGGCTGCGCCAGCCTTGACGTTGTCAGTGTCAGCAGCGAACACCCGCAAAAAGCCGAGTTGCGCGCCAGGTTTCTGGACGAGCATCGTCACGGTGCTGATGAAATGCGATTGTTTGTCGCCGGGCGTGGGCTGGTTTCGCTGCACATCGGTGATTATCTCTATGCAGTGCTGTGCGAACGCAGCGATCTGCTCTCGGTGCCTGCCGGCATGGCGCAATGGTTTGATATGGGTGAGCACCCGCACCTTGTAGCCATCAGAATGTTCGGCAATGCCCAGGGCATGGTTGCTCATCCGACGGGAGCAGACATCGCCAGCCATTTCCCGGGCCTTGATGATTAAGGCGACCGAATCGAGCACAGCAAAAAGCCAGCGATCGCTGGCTTTTTTGCATCAGGCATTCGGTATCAGCGGGTGTGGTAGGTCGGCAGGGCGAAGCGGTGCTGGCTTTGCAGCAGCGAAATCGTTGGCAGTTCGCTGGCAGTGCCGGCGAGGTCACGGCGAAT
Organism: Pseudomonas sp. ML2-2023-3; assembly: GCF_037055275.1. NCBI lineage: Bacteria > Pseudomonadati > Pseudomonadota > Gammaproteobacteria > Pseudomonadales > Pseudomonadaceae > Pseudomonas > Pseudomonas sp. ML2-2023-3. Next base: position 4,188,165 of record NZ_CP146343.1, on the reverse strand, counting down.
GGCGCTGATGGCCCACGTCAATTGTTCTGCGGTATGCAACTGGGCGTAGGAGATCGTGCGCTGGGTCTGTTTTCCATCGCTGTCACACAGGGTCAATAGCACGCCGCCATCCGGGCGGGGTTTGACAGTCACTGTGTGGTTGGAGAACAACGATGCGAATTTTTCCTGGATCAGGCTCATGTGTTTTGCTCCATAGCTCTTGAAGGGCTTCTATGGAGGAGAGGTTGCAGCGATTGTGCCACTATTCTTTTTTTAGAAAATCCTTATAAATCAATAGCTTGTATTTAATGCAAAATGCACTTGTCGTGCATTTTGCATGAAGGGCCATCGTGCATCCTGCATTTTGCCCAGTTGATATGAGCGTCTGAGCGTCGATTGATTGTTTCTATGGTCATCTTGCGAAGAAAAGGGATGACACCTTTGCTCCGTCTCAGGAAACTAGGTTTTTTTGTAGCGAAGGTGGAGCTTTACATGTCAGACAACAAGCCAGCAGATCAAGCCCGGCAGATGAGCCCTGAAGAGGCCGCCGACTTTGCCGAACAGGTGTTCAACAAGGCGCGCGACGGCGATGCTGCGATGCTGGCCGCTCTGTTGAGCAAGGGATTGCCGGCCAACTTGCGCAATCACAAGGGCGATACCTTGCTGATGCTGGCCAGCTATCACGGGCACGTAGAGGCAGTTAAGGTGCTGCTCGAGCACAATGCCGATCCCGAAATCCGCAATGAAAACGGCCAGAGCCCGATTGCCGGTGCTGCGTTCAAGGGTGATCTGCACATGGTCAAAACCCTCGTCGAGGGCGGTGCACAAGTCGAAGGCGCTTCGTTTGATGGCCGGACCGCGTTGATGATGGCCGCCATGTTCAATCGCACCGAGATCATTGATTACCTGATCAGCAAGGGTGCAGATCCCAAGGCCAAGGATGCCAATGGCATCACGGCACTGGATGCGGCCAAGACCATGGGCGCAACCGACGCTGTGGCCAAACTCGAGAAGCTGTCGGGCTGATTGCCCTTGAAGGGCGCAATTGTTATATCCTGCGCGCCCTTAAATTTCCTTGTGACAGGCCTCGCCCATGAAAACCACTCTCGTTGAACTCATCAGCAAAATCAGCTCTGGGTGCATGGGCGACGACGAAATCGCCACAATCGCTGATGAGGCGGCTCAAGCTTACGCTGATCAGGCAGGCTTTCTGGCCGCCAATCCGGATATCAACTACGACGACAGCTTCCCTATCCCGCTGGGCGAGTGGGTGATTGTGGGTAGCTTGCCGGACACGGTGTTGTTCCAGGCAGATACGTACATGGATCTGTTTGCCCAGATCGTAGCCTCGTTTGGCCCGGACGTAGCGTTCAATATCAAGCCCAAGCAGTTGGCCAAGACCGAGCCGCTGACGGCGCTTAACCGGATCCAGATCCAGATGGGCAGCATGAGCGCCGATAAGGGGGGTTATGTGCTGTTGAACCTGAGCCAGCCGCTGGATGACGAGATTCAAGTGGTACTGGTGTATGGCAACGACGTGCCTCGCGTGCTGGAGTTGTGTGCCCAGGCGGGTATCGCGGCAGCGCCTTCGCTCGAAGCCTTGAAGGTTGCCGTGCACGGCTGAAACCATGCCTGTGCAATTAAAAGCGGAACCCTGGCTGCGGGTGACTATCCTATGTGCACACGTACTCACTCAGGAGCGTCATCATGGGTTCAACGTTTAATGGTCTGATCGGTTTGATCATTCTGGCTCTCGATATCTGGGCCATCATCAACGTGCTTAAAAGTGGTGCGGGTACCGGGGCAAAAATCCTCTGGATCTTGCTGATTCTGTTCCTGCCGGTGTTGGGGCTGGTCATTTGGGCCATCGCCGGGCCGCGGGGTAATGTGCGGATTTAAGCTGCTGCGCGATCAATCGGCGGTGCTGACACTCAACGGCGACGCAATGACTGGAAAGGGCCTGATGGCCCTTTCTTGTGTATCAAGATGTGCTTTGAACGAAATTTTCACGGAAACTTTAAGACAATTCGCACGCAAATTTTCGGCTTCACAACGTGTAAACGCCTCTAGTCCGGTGTTTAGCGGTTAGTGTCGGGCCAAATCCTGCGTAAAGAAGAGCGATGTTCCAGTGGAAATCCACGGGTGATCATGCAACATTTGCCCCCCTATGAGTGACCTCTCTGCCTGTGCCAAAGCGCATGGGTGCCAAGGGCAGGGCAATGCTCAATAAAGCCACTTCAACTTGAACCAATGGGTCCTAAAACGACATGGCAAACCCGGACGCCCCAAGCCAACAACATGCTGCCACGCGTGTGTTGCAACCGACCGTCAAATCGCATCTGGCGTTTACGCTGCTCTGTGCCTTGATCATGATGGTGATGTTCACCCTGCTACGGGTGGCATTGCTGGTTTACAACCGGGAAATGATCCTCGATACCCCGGCCTCGACTTTCCTCGAAGCGTTCGCCAACGGCCTGCGTTTCGACTTGCGCATTGTCGTTTACTTCAGCATTCCACTGCTGTTGGCGCTGCTCAGTGTCAAGGCAATGGCCATGCGCGGGGTGCTGCGCTTCTGGCTTCTCGCAGCCTCCAGCCTGGCACTGTTTTTGGGCCTGATGGAGATGGACTTCTACCGTGAGTTCCATCAACGCCTCAACGGCCTGGTTTTCCAGTACGTCAAGGAAGACCCGAAAACCGTCATGAGCATGTTGTGGTATGGCTTCCCGGTAGTGCGTTACCTGTTGGCCTGGGCCGTAGGCACCGTGATCCTGTACTTCGCATTCCGTGGTGCAGACCGCGTAACCCGTCCAAGTGCTGGCGCAGTTGCCTCGGGCACTTCGCGCACTGTAGCGCCGTGGTATGGCCGTGTTGCCGTGTTCATGGTGCTGCTGCTGGTGTGTGTGGTTGCGGCTCGCGGTACCCTGCGTCAGGGGCCTCCGCTGCGCTGGGGTGATGCCTACACAACGGACTCCAACTTCGCTAACCAGTTGGGTCTCAACGGTTCCCTGTCCCTGATTGCTGCTGCCAAAAGCCGCTTCGGTGACGATCGCACCAATATCTGGAAGGCCACGCTGGAAGAGCCTGTGGCTCAGCAGACCGTGCGCGACATGCTGCTGACCGAACACGACAAGCTGGTCGATCCGGATACGGCCCCTGTGCGCCGTGACACCACGCCGCCTGCGGAAAAAACCCTGCCGATCAAGAACGTTGTTGTGATCCTGATGGAAAGCTTCGCCGGACACTCGGTGGGTGCGCTGGGTCGCCCGGGCAATATCACGCCTTACTTCGACAACCTGTCCAAGGAAGGCTTGCTGTTTGAGCGCTTCTTCTCCAACGGCACCCATACCCATCAGGGCATGTTCGCCACTATGGCCTGCTTCCCGAACCTGCCGGGTTTTGAATACCTGATGCAAACCCCGGAAGGTAGCCACAAGTTGTCCGGCCTGCCGGAATTGCTGAGTGCCCGCAAGTTCGATGATGTGTATGTCTACAACGGTGATTTTGCCTGGGACAACCAGTCGGGCTTCTTCAGCAACCAGGGCATGACTACTTTTGTGGGTCGTAACGATTTCGTTAACCCTGTGTTCTCGGACCCTACCTGGGGCGTATCTGACCAGGACATGTTCAACCGTGGCCTCGAAGAGCTGAAAAAGCGTGAAGGTAAAGAGCCTTTCTATGCGTTGCTGCAAACCCTGTCCAACCACACGCCGTATGCCTTGCCTACGCCGTTGCCGGTTGAGCCGGTGACTGATCGTGGTTCGCTCAACGAGCATTTGACGGCGATGCGTTACTCCGACTGGGCGTTGGGGCAGTTCTTCGAAAAAGCGCGTAAAGAGCCGTACTTCAAGGAAACCCTGTTTGTCGTGGTCGGCGACCACGGGTTCGGCAACGAACAGCAAATTTCCGAGATGGACCTTGGGCGTTTTAACGTGCCATTGCTGCTGATCGGGCCTGGTATTCAGGAGAAGTTCGGTGCCCGAAATGACACCGTGGGGACTCAGGTCGATATCGTGCCGACTATCATGGGTCGTCTGGGTGGCGAGTTCCGTCAGCAATGCTGGGGCCGTGACCTGCTGACCCTGCCAGAAGGCGACAAGGGCAGCGGTGTGATCAAGCCGTCCGGCAGTGACCAGACCGTGGCGATCATCAGTGACGACTACTTGCTGGTTCAACCCAAGGATATGCCGGCCAAGGTTTGGCAGTACAAATTGGGCGCCAATGCTGACGCAAAAGTGGTAACCGATTCGCCTGAAGCGACCGAGCTTAAGACAAAGCTCGAATCCTTCCTGCAAACCGCTACCAAAAGCCTGCTGGATAACACCGCAGGCGTGGCTGATCCCAAGTAATCAGCCCGATAAATAAAAAGAGGCCTCAGGGCCTCTTTTTTATTGCGCTGCAGACGTCAGATCTTGCCGAGCAGGAGCAATATCAACAGCACTACCAGCACGGTCCCGATAATGCCCGAGGGGCCGTATCCCCAGCTTTTTGAGTGCGGGAACACCGGCAGTCCGCCGACTAACAGCAAAATAAGAACGATCAGAAGAATTGTGGTCATGAATATTTCCTTCTTTATTGTGTTGCGCCGATAGGCAGTTTTTTGGGGCGCCGCTTGAGATACAGGGGTGGGCAGTGCTTATAAAATCCGACTCGAGCGCAAGGTAAATAATTCAATTTTTATTCAGGGCGGTCTTAAAAGACTTCGACCTTGATCACCAGCAGACCCGCAGGTAGGGTGGCGCGCTGCATATATGGAGACACGCGCATGCTCAACTACGTATGGTTTTTTTTGGCAGCCCTGTTTGAAATTGCAGGTTGCTATGGATTTTGGATGTGGTTGCGCCAGGGCAAAAGCCCATGGTGGGCGTTGCCGGCGATCGTGAGTCTGGTGTTGTTTGCCTTGCTGCTGACCAAGGTCGAAGCGGCTTATGCCGGGCGTGCCTATGCCGCCTATGGCGGGATTTACATTGTGACGTCCATTGCCTGGCTGGCGGTCGTTGAGCGCATTCGACCACTGGGTTCAGACTGGATTGGGGTAGGGTTGTGTGTGATTGGCGCCACCATCATCTTGCTGGGACCGCGCTTTTCAAGCCCTTAAAGCCTTGTTCGCCCGTTAGCCTGTAGGAGGTATCCGAGGAGGTAGTAGGCGTGCGCTGAATTCATTTGTAGGGATTGATGGGTAGTTTTACGCAGTGCAGTCTTTATGCCTACTCAGATCCTAGGATGACAGCCATGCAGATACTTAGTCGTGCCGCAAGCGAGCGTATTTCAATCGGATCAGAAATAACGCTGTGCGTTATTGCCGTAAACGGTACAAGCGTGCGCCTGGGGGTCGAGGCCCCCAGGGACATCAGTGTTCATCGCGATGAAATCTATAAGCGGATACGAGACCGCACTGCTGGGCGCCTTGCCAGCGGCGAACTTGCAAAGGATTAATCAAAGAACTCTTTTGGCACTGCGTGCTTGGGCATCAGCTGGCACTGTTGGCTTTCAAGGTCGAAAAAAATAACCGCTTGCCCTTTGCTCAGCGCATGTCGGACACGCAGCACGCGGGTTTCCTGAGGCGTGTCATCGCCGTTGTCAGTGCCATCACGGCTTACGAAATCTTCGATCAGGCGGGTGAGGGTGTCGGGTTCAAGCTGGTCGTAGGGAATGAGCATGGTGTGGTCTCGCAAAAAGGCAGAGTCGGGTGGCCAGCAACAGGTTTAGATCGATGTGTCACGATTGTCCCAATAGCGCTGTGCCAGCTCAAAGGCTTGCTCCCGGGGGGTGCCCAGCCCTCGCAATGCAAGGGCCATCGTCGACAACAGGGCCAATTGGGGGTAGCTGTCTTCGACTTCGCCACGCCAAAGCGCCTTGAGATGTTCCGGCTCCAGCGATGGGGGTTTGACATGGCGTTGTGACGACAAGGCGGGCCACTCTTCATCCCAGCTCACGCCTGCCGTTGTGCCGTAAAGATGGCTTGATGTGTCGGGATTGATTTCGACTTCGCCGCCATCACCCTTGATCACGATGCTGGTGTCTCCCAGCAAGCCACTGGCTTCTCGGTGCACGCTTTGATAGCCCGGATGGAAGATGCTTTGCAGGCCGCAGCGGGCACTCAGGGGGTTGAGAATGCGTGCCAGGGAGTGGATCGGCGAGCGCAGGCCCAGAGTGTTGCGCAGGTCTATCATGCGCTGCAATTGCGGCGCCCAGTCCTGCAGCGGCATAAACGCCGGATTGCCTGTGTCCAGCGCTTCATTGACGCCCTGCCAGTTGCGGCACAGCGGGATGCCAAGCACCTCAAGCAGCTGCTCACTGTACATTCGGCCCGCCGTATGAGCGCCTCCGCCATGCATGAAGATACGTACGCCGTTCTGGGCCAGGCACTTGGCGGTCAGCAGATACCAAGGCAAGTGGCGCTTTTTGCCTGCATAAGTCGGCCAGTCGATGTCGACCTTGATCGCGGGTGCTGCCAGGCGGTCTCTGACGGCTTCGGTGAAACCTGCCATTTCTTCTGAGCTTTCTTCCTTGTGCCGCAATAACATCAGAAAGGCCCCCAGCTGGGTGTCTTCTGCCTTGTCGTCGAGCAGCATGCCCATTGCCTCGCGAGCTTCTTCGCGGGTCAGGTTGCGGGCACCCCGTTTACCTTTGCCCAGGATGCGTACAAATTGAGCAAACGGGTGTTCGGCCGGAGTTTCGAGAGTCAGCGCAGCGGGAGTGTTCATAGGCAATTGGTCGGCTTGGGCAGGCCCGCCAGCTTGGCGGCGAGTTTGGCTGGGGTGCCATTAAACAGTCGGTTGAGGTGCAAGCTGTTGCCTTTGTCGGGCCCCAGTTTCAGAGCGGTGTACTTGATCAGTGGGCGCGTGGCAGGAGACAGCTGGAACTCTTGATAGAAGCTGCGCAACAACTCAAGGATTTCCCAGTGTTCGGGGCTTAGCTCGATGCCCGTTTGTGCGGCCAGTGCCTGGGCGACTTCGGCAGACCAATCGTTGAGGTCCAGCAGGTAGCCGTCCTTGTCCAGTTCGATGCTTTTGCCGCTGAGAGTAAGCACATTCATAGCCAGGTGTTGACCTTGTCATAACGAATCGACAGCTCGACGAAGGCTGGGTAATCAACACCCGTTGCCCATGTCGGGCATTTGAGGTTGCGCACCTGCAAGTCCTCTTCAAGGATAAAAACGGTTTTTTCTTCCAGGGATGTGAGGGCGCTGCCTTGTAGCTGCAGGGCGTATACCCCGTCGCCGCAAAGCAGCACGGCATCTTCACTGCCCAGCAAGCGCAGGCAGCTGCCCAGGCGGGTGTCTGAAAAAGGTGAGTGGCTCACAACGTGTAGGGTCGACATCAGAGGGTGATCACTTGGTCATAACGGTCAAAGACTGCACGCATTTCATCTGCTGACAGTGGCTGTACGTCAGCGACTGCAAGCCCTGCGGGCGAGATTCCACGCTCGTCAAGGCTGTGGCGGCAAGCATACAAATCCTCAACGCCAAACATGGCCAGGGCTTGCAGGTTGGCGGTGAGGTTTTTTTGTTGAAGGGCGCCGGCGTTTTGTTCTGGAGCGAGCTGGAAAGTACCGTCATCCATAAACAGCAGGCCAATAGGCAAGTCAAATGCACCGCCCGCCAGAACGATGTCCAGTGCTTCTTTTGCCCCCAGGCCAGACCACGGAGCCTGGCGGCTGATAATCAACAGTGACTTGGGCATTTCAAGGCCCTCCGAAGCAGATCAGTCGATCGGCAGATTGAATGGCATCGTGTAATTGCCCCAGTCCGGACAATTCCCACGGTGCTTTCAGGTTGACCCCCGGGCGCTGATAGCGCGTTGCTTCGTCTTCATTCAGCACGCCCCGGCGCAAGGCTGCGGCAATGCACACCACGCCATCGAGCTGATGCTGACTGACGAAGGTCGCCCATTGTTGTGCGATGTCCTGTTCGTCCTGGGGCGTCACGATATTGCTCGAAGCACTGTGAACACCGTCTTGATAAAAGAACAGTCGGACAATTTCATGGCCGCCCGCCAGTGCTGCCTGGGCAAAACGCAGGGCGCGACGGGAGGAGGGCGCATGGGCTGCCGAATAAAGGGCAATGGCAAATTTCATGGTGGGCTCTGTCAGCAAATCTGCGGTAATGATAAAGCCAGATGCCCAAAGATGCTTGCAGCAGACAACAAAAAGCCCGCCGAAGCGGGCTTTTGTGTAGCGGTTGTTGATCAGTCGTCGCGGCTCATGATGCCGAAAATTTGCAGCAGGCTGATGAACAGGTTGTAGATCGAAACATACAGGCTGATGGTCGCCATGATGTAATTGCGCTCGCCGCCATGAATGATGGCGCTGGTCTGGAACAGGATGCAGACCGAAGAGAACAATACAAAACCTGCGCTGATCGCCAGTTGCAGGCCGCTGACCTGGAAGAAGAAGCTGGCCAGCGTCGCGCCCAGCAGAACAAAGAAGCCGGCAGTGATGAAGCCGCCCAGGAAGCTCATGTCCTTGCGGGTGATCAGCACGTAGGCTGACAGGCCACCAAATACCAGAGCAGTCATTGCAAATGCCGAGCTTACTACTTCAGCGCCGCCCTGCATGCCCAGGTAGCGGTTGAGAATCGGGCCCAGCAGGAATCCCATGAAACCGGTCAGGGCAAAGGCGGACACCAGGCCCCATGCCGAATCACGCAGCTTGTTCGTCAAGAAGAACAGGCCGTAGAAACCGATGAGTACAACAAAAATATTTGGGTAGCCGACTCGCATCTGCTGCGAGACGTAAGCCATTACACCGCTGAAAGCCAGGGTAAGAGCCAGCAAGCCGTACGTGTTGCGCAGGACGCGGCTAACCTCTAGCTGCTCGGCCTGCACGCTGTTATTAACTGCGTAATCCTGTTCGCGCATGGCGATACTCCTGTGGTTAGAAATGTTAAGTAGCAAAGATCATAGCAGAGGCTCTGAAACAAGGGATCAAGAGAGTTTGACAACGTGTTTCATTCAGGTATTATGGCGCCCGAAACAACGGTAGGGGGTAGGGCTTGTTGCTTTAAAGCAGCAGTCTTGAAAGTCGTAGACTGTAACAGGTTCATGATTTTTTTATCCCGGGTGCTTTCCAATAGCACGCTGGCGGTGATTCATTTGAAGTACGGGAAATTGGCAGAGTGGTTGAATGCACCGGTCTTGAAAACCGGCGAACGTTAATAGCGTTCCCAGGGTTCGAATCCCTGGTTTCCCGCCAAAATTCATACGAAAGCCTCGCGAAAGCGGGGCTTTTGTGTTTCTGGGGTTTGGAGGCGGCCGAGGCAAAGCTTTACATTGCTTTCGCATTATTTCGGGCGGTTTGCGCAACTCCGACAGATTCGTGATCAGCAAGTTGTGTTTTCCGGTATTGGAAAACATGCCCGATGGCTGGTGCTGGGCGTTGATTATCAACTGACAAAAACCGGCATTGCCTTTTTACACCGCTCGGTACGTTGGTCGATTGCTACGCCGGTAGCGCATGGCCTGAGCGCTTCAGTGCCGCAGAACTGGCCGGCCGCCGCAAGAAAACCTGCACCATCAACGAGTGGGATTCGCAGTACCAATGCCACTCGAAACCCGTGACGGAGGTTTGTATGGGGCCGGAACGCATCATCCCCTGCTACGTGCAGCCCCCCCCCTGCGCCACGCCAATAACGCGGTGGCTATGTTCCTGGGTTCAACGCAAAATGTCGGCACGGTATCCTGTTGGGGCTGTTCGCTGGGCAAGATCAAATCAGACGCCATTCTTTCGCCGACTCGTAATCAGCGTGCTTTCGTTCTGAATATCACGGTGATTGGGTGGGTGGTGGCGGGGAGTATTTTGTTGGCCAGGCGGGTACAACAAGTTCTGATAACGCGGGCACTGTAATTGTTGCCATGGACGGTGCTCGCTGGAAACTTGTAGCTCACGGTATTATCGATGTTAAACAGTTGGCGCTAGGCCTGATGTTGCTGTTGTAGTTGGCACAGTTCGAGCCAACTTCCCCCGCATATGCGGGGGGTAGACTACTTTTTTGGGATGTAGATTTCTGCCGATCCGGTAATTACTTTTTTTCCCTCCACTCTACAAGTGGTATTGAAGAAAAGACGATGTTTTACCAGGTCAACTTTAGTCACTTCAACCTCAGCCGTCACGGTGTCATCGATGTAAACAGGCTTAATAAATTTAAGGTTCTGGGATACGTAAACACAACCTGGGCCAGGTATTCGTGTTCCAAACAGCGCCGAGAAAAATCCGGCAGACATCAAGCCGTGAGCGATGCGCTTCCCGAAACGTGATTCAGCAGCATAGGCGCTATCAATATGTACAGGATTGTGATCGCCGCTGATTCTGGCAAAGTCCCTGATATCTGAGTCGCATATTTTTTGGGAGTAACTGGCTTTCATCCCAACTTTAATTTCTTCAATAGGCACTGAGGTAAGGGTAGGGTGATCCATCAGCTGCCAAGACCTTTGCGAAGTGGTTTTGCGGGGTTTCCAACCACCACGGATCCTGCGGCCACGCTTTTAGTCACCACTGCGCCCATGCCTACAATAGCCCCTTCGCCAATCACAATGGGCCTGTCTGGGGTGCCTTGCTTGATAATGGCGCCGGTCCCGATATAGGCGTGGTCTTCGATGGTTACATTGCCGTTGCACTTGACACCGGGAGCGAATGTTACGAAGTCGCCGATCACGCAATCATGTGCAACATAGGAGTAGATGTTTGCATGGAAGTATTTTCCAATTTTTACATTGGAAGTAATTGTCGTGAAAGGGCATAGAATTGACCCTTCGCTTATCATACTTCCTTCATACGTCACACTGTGGCTGATCGATGAAATAGAGAATGGCTTTGCACCGGACGAGATCATGTCTTGTGCAATGGTCTCTCGCACTTTGCTGTTGCCAATTGCGATGTTGAAAAATTTGTTGGTGCCTGTAATGGTTTTAAACTCAGATGAAGTAATTACTTCTGTGCCGTTAATCTCTTTGGCGTTAATGCCATCATCTACAAATATAATTCGGTATGGGCTTTCGCTAAACATGCCAACTCGTTCTTTTACAAGTGGCAAGACTTCTCGGCCAAAACCTCCGGCCCCAATAATTGCATAAATATCCATATTCACTCCTTTTTAGATAGGCTGGTCTTTATGTGTTTGTCAATTAATATCATACATGAAAAGTCTTAAATAAATTTAGGGTTGGTCTGTTTTTGCTGTTTTTGAAGTTTTGGCGCCCTATGCTGCAGGTTGCGAGCGGCGTTTTTCAAGGTACTTGTCGCGTCAACCATCCAACTATGCCGCTCTTTTCTCGGCCTGCTGCTCCCGATCCGGGTTTAGCATCACCGTCCCTATTGGCTCCCAGTTACGCGTCTGACCTGACCAGCGTTCCGGGCTTTTCTTCCGAGCTCGTTCGTACAGGTCATGCCGCCGAGCCAGGATCTGATGATCCAACCCACGATGGCGCTCTGACGGCGTGACGAAGCGGATCCGGCTATGCCGATGCTCGTTGTTATACCAGCGCATAAAATCCCTCACCCAGACCCGTGCGGCATCCAGGCTGGCGAAGCCTGCCTGCGGCCATTGCGGGCAATATTTCAGCGTTCTAAACAGTGACTCCGAGTACGGATTGTCATTGCTCACTCGCGGCCGACCACGGGACGGCGTAATGCCCAGGTCGTACATCTTGCTCAACAGCGTCAGCGATTTCATCGGTGCTCCATTGTCCGAGTGCAGCACCAGCGGCTCGTATAAACACTGCTCGCCGATCACGCTGCGCTGCAGCAGCGCAGCGGCTTTTTCGCCGCTTTCTTCTTCGTAAACTTCCCAGCCCACGGCCTTGCGGCTGTAAATATCCTCGATCAAATACAGGTAGTAATACTTGCCCCGTATCGGCGACGGCAAGTACGTGATGTCCCACGACCACACCTGGTTGGGCGCTTGCGCAGCGTGCGTTGTCGGTGCTGCGTAGCGCCGGGGACGCTGGCTACGGCCTCGATGCTGTTGCTGGCCCGCCGCTCGCAAGATGCGATAAAACGTGGCCTCCGACGCCAGATAACGTGCTTCGTCAGCCAGACGCGGAACGATCTGGCTCGGAGGCAGATGGGCGTATGCCGGGCTGTTGCACAGCGTCACGATGGCTTGCCGCTCGATCTCGCTCAAGGCATTACGCGGCGTAGGCCGCACGGTGGTCGTGCGGGCATCGGCTTGAAGCACCTGCGTTTCGGTCCACCGTTGCAAGGTTCTGAGCGACAGCCCTACCTCTCGGCATGCCAGGACTTTTCGGGCCCCGGCCACCACTGCTTCGACCAGCCAAGCTACGAGCAACTGCCGTTCCGGCAAAGAGGTCAGTTGTCCTCGCTGTCGATCCCCCAGTAATCGTTGAGCTTTTTTCGCAGCACCAACAGCGCGGCGGTTTCGGCCAGCGCCTTGTCTTTGCGGCGCAGTTCACGCTCAAGTTCCTGGATGCGTTTCTTGTCTTTACGCGCTTGTTCGCGGTCGTCTTTTTGCTGGGACTTTTCAGACTTTTGGCCGCTGATAAATGACTGTCGCCAGGTGGCGATCTGTTCGGGATAAAGTCCTTTGCGGCGGCAATATTCTCCCAGGTCGATTTCGGCCAAACCGGCGGCTTCAAGGACAATGGCGAACTTGGTTTCGGCTGACCAGTTCTGGGATGACGGCTTGGTTTCGGACACTACATTCCCTTCGGATCTGAACTGTTTGCGCCAGTTGGACAAAGACATTTCGCTGACCCCTTCGCGCCGGGAAACCTCGGCCATCGTCAGGCTCAGCGGGGGAAGCAGCATCTTGAGCAATGCGGCTCTACGTTCAGATGAATAATACGGCACGACCAGTCTCTTTCCGCCCCCGATATGCTTTTTCAGGAAAAATCGGAGAGGCGACAACTATCCTGACACCGGGGGCGAGTGGTGACTCATTGGGTATGTAGGGGTGAAGAAATGAAGGTTTATTCGTTCGGCAGGACGCCGGGAGAGGGGCAGAATCATTTCTGCAACTCAATATGCACCCCTTGATCTGCGCGGGTTTCAGGCCAGTCATAAATGCTAAGATGCGGAAACGATCAATGTCAAACTCATTGTTTTTCTGGGAAGCTCGCCAGTCTTGAAAGCCGACGAACGTTAATAGCGTTCCCAGGGTTCGAATCCCTGGTTTTCCGCCAAGATTCGATAAAAAAGGGCATACGCTAACGCGGTGCCCTTTTTTGTGCCTTCGTTTTAGTGAGCCTGATCCATTATCAAGGGGCAGCCACGCCGTTGCCCCTTGCTTCGTTCGTGCTGACTGACCTGTGCCGCAGGCTTCAGCGGCGCTCAGTGCCCGCGGTGGCTGCGAATCAACTCATAGGCCCGACGAACCAGGGGGTTCAGGGTGTTGGGCCGAATCCACAGGTAGTAGGTGACGTCCGGCAGGCGAGGCAAACCATCGCTTTCACCCAGCACCCGCATATCCGGGCCCAGCATTTCCATGCTTCTGGCAGTGACGCCAAGGCCTGCACGTGTTGCCGCCTTGATGCCGATCAAGTTCGATGCCAGGTAAGCCTGGCGCCACGCAATGTTGGCGCTCTCCAGTGCCTCAAGGGCATATCGTCGATAGATGCTGGGCTCATCCACCAGAATCAACGGTATCGGCTCCCCGGGGGTGTGAAGGTACTGCGCGGAGCAAATCCACCATACAGGTGAGGTGCGCAGGGTAAAGCCTTCCAGGTTCGGGTCTTCGCGAGTGGAAATCACCATGTCCACCTTGCCCCGGTGCAGGTCGTCCATCAGGAAAGGGCTTCTGCCGACGTCGATTTCCAGGCGCAAACGCGGCGCCGAGCGCGCGATGTGGCTCAGGATGGGGGGCAGGATGGTGTCCGCGATGTCATGGGGTGAGCCAATGCGCAGCACGCCGCTCAGGCTGCTTTCGCGCAAGGAGTTAAGCGCGTCATTGTTGAGCGAGAGCATCTGTCTGGCATGGCGCAGCAACTGCTGTCCGGCTTCCGTGAGCTGTTTTTGTCGGCCGCGCTTTTCAAACAGGATAACCCCGACCTGTTGCTCCAGGCGTTGCATGTGCTGAGTGACCGACGATTGTGTACGGGCCAGTTGCACGCCGGCCTCGGCAAAGCTGTGGTGGTCGACCACGGCAATGAAGGTGCGCAGTAACTCGAGATCCAGGGTCGACATGGAGGCTTTTTTATATCAGGAGTGAGAACCTAAACATTACATATTTTTATGTGTTTGCACGAAGTTATTTCTTTGAATACTCACATTTGCCCGTGAATCCAGGCTTATAAGCATTTATCTAAAAATTTAAACCGGCTCAGTTATAACGATATTAGATATTTGTATTTCCGTTACCTCCGTGCTGTACGCAGGATGTCCACTTATTGGATCGGGCTTTTCCCGGTCATTCATGAGGGGAAATCCATGTTGCTTGAGCGCGCGCCTGTAAGACGTCTATTGCCTGTACTGTTGGGCGCCTTGGTCTCATTGGCGGCCAGCACTGCTGTCCAGGCTGACGCGACACTGGACAAGATCGAGCAGCGTCATCTGTTGGCCGTTGGCGTGCTGCTGTCAGGCGGCCCCTTTGGCGGTATAGACCCGAGCACTCAGAAGCCGCGCGGCTTGAACGTTGAACTCGCTCAGGAACTGGGTCGGCAGTTGAATGTTGAAGTGCAACTGGTGCCGGTATTACCTGCCAACCGTGTGCAATTTCTACAGCAGGGCAAAGTGGACTTGCTGATCGCCAACATGGAATGGACGCCAGAGCGCGGCGAAATCCTCGGGTTTGTACCAACACCGTTTTACCGGGTTGGCGGTACCGCCGCGGTGCTCAAGGACAGCAAGATCACTCGTTGGGAAGACCTGAAGGGGCAACCCGTCTGCACCTCTCAAGGCAGCAGCTACATCAAGCCGCTGACCGAGTTGGGCGTTGAGTTGAAGGCGTTCAAAAGTTCATCCGAATCCTTGTTGGCACTGCGTGGCAGTAACTGCGTTGCGGCGGTACATGACGCCACACTGATCAATCCGTTAATCGCCGACAACCCCGAATGGCAAGGCTATCGTGCCCTAAGTCCGGAGCTCAACCCGGCACCGTCCGTGATCTGGACGCGTCGTGGTGAAAGCGACACCCAGGCCAGGCTTGACCCGATCGTCAAGGAGCTGCACCGCAGCGGCTGGCTGATCGAAGCCCAGACCCGCAATCACATCACCCCCGCGTCACCTGCACTGGTCGAATTGCAAAAGCAGTTCCAGGGCGACGGCGCCTGATTCCCCTCCATCGTATTTAACAGGTGGCCGCATTGCGGCTGCCCTCCAAGGTAGTTGCCCATGAGTCATTGGCTGGAGATTTTCGTCCACTGGGCCGCCGGGTTTGGTCTGAACTACAACTTTCTGCTGGATGCCTATCAGCGGGGCACCCTTGTGCAAGGGGCGTTGACCACGGTGTGGTTGTGCCTGTTCACCATCATCGGCAGTTTGCTCGCCGGGGTTGGACTGGCGGCCATGCTGACATCGGGAAACCCGTTGCTGGCAAAACCTGCGCGGGTGTTCGTCGAAGTCACCCGCAACACGCCGACCCTGGTGCAGCTGTATTGCGCCTTTCTCGTGTTGAACATGCTGCTGACCCAGGCGGTCGGTGCGTCGAACCCGCTGACGCCCTTTGCCTGGGTGGTGATCGTGATCTCGCTGCACAAGGGGGCCTTTCATGCAGAGGCCCTGCGTGCGGGCATCGAAGCTGTGCCGGCAGTGACGCTGGAAGCCGCCAGTTCGTTGGCATTCAGCAGCCGCCAGTTGCTATGGCACGTGCAGTTGCCGTTGGCCCTGCGCTTCGCATTGCCGTCGTTGATCAACAACCTGATCGACCTGGTAAAGATGACCGCCGTCGCCTCGGCAATTGCCGTCGGCGACATCACCTACGCGTCGATCATGATCTGGACGCAGAGCGATAACGTATTGGAACTGATGATCCTGATCCTGAGCTTTTTTGGTCTGCTGAGTTTTATCGTCAATGGAGTGGGGCGCTATCTGGAAGCGCGCCTGAGGATGCCCGGCTATGGCCATTGAATCGTCTGCCACTGCATCAGAGGCCTGGTCGCGACGGCATTTGGGCACGCTGCTGCTGTTGCTCGGCGCCGTATTCTGGCTGTTGTGGTTTACCCCGCAAAGCCCGGTGTTGAAAGCGCTTGTGCAATGGTCGCCAGCCTTGGCTGCGGGCTTTGGCCAGAACATTCTGATCAGCCTGGTCGCCATCACGCTGGGTTCAGTGCTGGGGTTGCTGGTGGGGGCGTTGGCCTTGTCGCCATTGTGGGTGCTGCGACAGCCTGCGCGAATCTGGGTGCACGTTTTTCGCAATGCGCCCTGGCTGGTGCTGATCTATTTCACCACTTATGTATTCCCGTTCGAGATCAAGATCGGCAGCGCCTACCTCCCGTTTCCGGACTGGGTCAAGGTAACGATCGGGCTGGCCTTGCCGGCCAGTGCCAATGTCGCTGAAATCTTCCGCGGCGCCATTGCTTCGATCCCGAGCACGCAGTGGGAAGCCGCGCGATCCTTGGCGTTTACACGCTGGCAGATTTTCAGCTCGATCATCCTGCCCCAGTGCTTCAAGCGCATGTTGCCGCCATGGATGAACCTGTATGCGGTGATCACCATGGGCACGGCGCTGGCCTCGCTTGTGGGCGTGCACGACGTGATCGATACCGCCCAGATTGCCAGCAACACCGTGAACATGACCGGCTTCACCGTGGTGGTTTACCTGAGTCTGCTGGTGATGTTCTTTGCATATTGCTATCCGATTTCCCGTCTCACCCAGCGCCTGGAGCGACGTTATGCCTTCTATTGAAACCGTCGCCGAGCCTCTGGTCAGCCTGCGCGATGTACACCTGTCGTTTGGCGGTAACCCGGTGCTCAAGGGCATTGACCTGGACGTGTATCGAGGTCAGGCCGTATCGATCATCGGCCCGTCGGGGTCTGGCAAATCGACCATCCTGCGCTGCATCACCGGGCTGTTGCAGCCCCAGCGCGGCACCCTGCGCGTCGGTGCCGCCGAGGTACACAAGATGGCCCGGGAACCGCAGCGCATCGAGTTGCGCAAGCGCGTGGGGTTTGTCTTTCAACAGTACAACTTGTTCCCGCATCTATCAGTGCTGGAGAACCTGGTGATCGCGCCACGCAAAGTGCTGGGGCGCAGTCGCGCCGATGCCGAAAAAGACGCCCGCGCCTTGCTGGCCAAAGTGCGCATGGAGCACAAGGCCGATGCCTATCCGGGACAACTGTCCGGGGGCCAGCAACAGCGCGTGGCAATTGCCCGGGCCCTGGCGATGCGCCCGGAACTGATCCTGTTTGATGAAGTGACCTCTGCTCTCGATCCTGAAACCGTCGGCGAAGTACTAACGGTGATTCGCGAGTTGACCGAAGAGGGCATGACGTGCGTGCTGGTCACCCACGAGATGCGTTTCGCCGAAGAGATCAGTGACATTGTTTACTTCACCGAAAACGGCGTGATCGTCGAGCACGGCAGCGCCGAACAGATTTTTCAACGCCCGGCCAGCGTGCGCACCCAGGCATTCCTGCGGCATGCCTTGGGCGATCCGGGACGCCGTCCCGTCGTTGCCAACGATCCGTACCTGCTGACCAATCTGGGTCGCTACAGCTTGTCTGTCTAATAACGAGGAGCCTGCCAATGAGTACCGAAAACCGTGCCGCCGTCATCGAGGATTTCCTGAAGAAAATCCGTGTCATTAACCAATCCGGTGTCGACCGTTCCGCACTGGTGCACATCGTTACCCTGCTCGAGGCACTGGCCGAGCGTCGTGATCTGTTCAATTTCGATGAATTTCCGGCACCGGTGCCGGGGCAGGGCACCACCGCGTTTCGCTACCGCCTGAATGACGATGGCGACACCCCAACGCTGTACCTGAACTCGTTGCTACCGGGCAAAAGCACGATTGCTCACAATCATGAAACCTGGGCAATTATCAGCGCTGTTGAAGGCCAGGAGATCAACTACGTGTATGGCCGTGACGACGAAGGTCGCGAGCCAGGGTTCACGACATTGCACCTGCAGCAGGAAGTGGTCGTGCAACCTGGCACGTCGATTTCGTTTCTGGGCGACGACCTGCACGGCATTCGCGTCGAAGGCGAGCAGGCGACCTTGCATTTCCATCTCTACGGTTTGCCGCTGGAGTCGCTCAATGGTCGCTACGGCGTCGAGGCCGACGGGCGCATTCTCAATTACAACGCCTCGCAAATGGCGCCGTCGATCAAGGCCTATGCATAAGCGCCTTGCGGCGCATCCATCATTTTTTAACGGAATTCCCATGAGCCAGACTGTAACCCCGGGACACTTGCAGCAGTGGCTGTTCGACGGGCAGGAAATCGCCCTGTTTGATGTGCGCGAGCATGGCCAGTATGGAGAGGCCCATCTGTTTTTCGGGATCAACCTGCCGTACAGCCGATTGGAACTGGAGGTTCGGCGACTGGCGCCCAACCTGCAGGTGCGACTGGTGATCTACGACCAGAACGGCAGCGATGTTGCTGCACGTTCAGCCCGGCGCCTCCAGGCGTTGGGGTATGAACGCGTACACGTGCTTCAGGGCGGTGCCGATGGCTGGCAGGCTGCTGGTTATCAGTTGTTTGCCGGGGTACATGTACCGTCCAAGGCATTTGGCGAATTGGTCGAACAGGTCAGCCATACGCCCCATGTCACCGCACAACAACTGGCCGACTGGCAAAGCCGGGGCGAGCCTTTGGTGCTACTCGACGGTCGTCCGTTCGATGAATACCGCAAAATGACCATTCCGGGTTCTGTGTGCTGCCCGAACGGTGAGTTGGGTTATCGCATCCATGACCTGTTGGCGGACGAAAAAACACCGATCGTGGTCAACTGCGCCGGGCGAACCCGCAGCATCATCGGCGCACAAACCCTCATCAATTTGGGGGTGAAGAATCCGGTCTATGCCTTGGAAAACGGCACTCAGGGTTGGGATCTTGAAGACTTTGAGCTGGAGCACGGCAGCCGCCGTCGCTATGCCGATGGGGTGACCACGGCGTCATTGCCTGCGCAGCGGCTGGCCGCTTCGCAACTGGCGGAACGGGCGGGGGTGAAAACGGTAGCCGCGGTCCAGGTTGAGCAGTGGGCTGCGGATGCGCGGCGCAGCCTGTTCCTGTGTGATGTGCGCACTGCAGAGGAGTTTGCCGCGGGCAGCCTGAGCGGCGCGCAACATACGCCGGGCGGACAGCTGATTCAATCGACCGACCTGTATATCGGTGTGCGCCAGGCGCGGGTGGTGCTGATTGACAGCGATGGCGTACGTGCGCCGATTGTTGCGAGCTGGCTGCGCCAGTTGGGCCATGAGGTGTATCTGCTGGCAGAGGGCGTGAACAGCGGTCTGGCGTTACCCGAGGGCGATGTGGTCGGTCACGAGGCGCTGCCATTGATCTCGGCGCAGGCACTGGCGGATGCACTGAAAGACAAGGCGGTTGCGTTGATCGACCTGCGTGCGAGCAGTGCCTATCGCAAAGGCCATATTGCCGGTTCACGATGGTCGATCCGCTCGTTGCTTGCGCAGCATGTGGCGGGTGAACAGCGACCGGTTGTGTTGTTGGCTGATCAAGCGCAACTCGCTGCGTTTGCCGCCCGTGAATTGCCCGAAGCCCTGCGTGCGCACGTGCAACTACTGGACGGCGGACTCGAGGCCTGGCGTGCAGCAGGATTCGCCGTGGAGGAAAGCCCGGACAGTCCATCCGATGATCAATGCATCGATTTTCTGTTCTTCACCCATGATCGCCACACGGGCAACAAGGATGCGGCGCGCCAGTACCTTGCCTGGGAAATCGGTCTGCTGGCGCAAATGAGCGCCGACGAAATCGCCAGCCTCAATCCTTTGCAGCCGACAGTACGTCCAGATGAACGGGTGCGCACGCGCTTGGTGCATGCGGCACGGGCCCAGGGTATCGGCGGGCGGGCGGTCAATGTGCCGGTCACTCGTCTGAGCACCGTGCTGTTTGATAACCTGGCACAGATGCGTGACGCCCGGGCCCGGCGCGATCATGAGCGCGTGCTCAGCTACGGTGCTCGCGGCAACCCGACGGCGTTCGCCCTCGAAGACCTGGTCACTGAGCTGGAGGGGGGGTACCGCACGCGGTTGTTCGGTACCGGCCTGGCGGCTGTGGCGCAGGTGTTTGTGGCGTACCTGCGGCCCGGTGATCATGTGCTGATTACCGATGCGGTGTACGCGCCGGTGCGGCGTCTGGCGCGGGAGTTTCTCCAGCCTTTCGGTATTGAGGTCAGCTATTTCGCTGCGAACGGCCACGACCTTGAGGCTCAACTGCAAGCCAACACCAAAATGATCTACACCGAAGTGCCAGGCTCATTGCTGTATGAACTGTGCGATTTGCCGGCCATTGTGGCGCTGTGCAAAAAGCGCGGCATCCTGGTGGCCGTCGACAACACCTGGGGCTCGGGTTATCTGTACCGACCGCTGGCGCTTGGCGCAGACATCTCGATCATGGCGCTGACCAAGTACCTGAGCGGCCATAGCGACGTGCTCATGGGCAGTGTCTGCACCCGTGAAGAGGCATGGCCGGCACTCGCTTCCATGAGCGACAACTTTGGAGCAACGGTCAGCCCCGATGACGCCTACCTGGTCCTGCGCGGCGCTCGAACCCTGGCGCCCCGACTGGAAGTGCATGAGCGTCAGGCCCTGGAAGTCGCCCATTGGTTGCAGGCGCAACCGCAGGTGAAACGTATGTTCCATCCGGCTTTGCCCGATCATCCTGATCATGCTTGTTGGAAGCGGGATTTCACGGGTAGCAATGGCTTGCTGTCTTTTGAGTTGAACGACACGGACACCGCCTGCGTTGAACGCTTCATTGATGCGCTGCAGGTGTTCGGGTTGGGTGCTTCCTGGGGCGGTTTTGAAAGTCTGATTACCGTAGCCGATACACAAGATCGCAACAGTGCGGCTGATCGCTCACTGAACCCTGTGTTGCGCTTGCATATCGGGCTGGAGGATGTCGCCGCCTTGATCGAGGATCTGCAGCGCGGGTTTGAGGCTTTGGAGAAGGGGTAGGGGCTAACCTTCGGACGAGCTTTTGCGCCGATAAAAACGTTAAGGCAGTGTTTTCGAGGAGCAAAGGCACAACGGTTTGGCCTGATTAGCTATGCTCAATCCTTGGCTTTGGCTACCGAGGCATTTTTAGACCAAAAAGGGGAGCGATATGAAAACTAAAATCCATAAGAAACACATATTTGTCATTGTTCTGGTCGTGTTTGCCGTGTTCAGCTTTTTGATGACTAACTGGGATCAGTCATTGTGAATCGTCTGGAGTCAGTAGCCTTTACAGTCACTCAAAGGTGTTTGGTGCCTGGCTGACTCTAGCCAGAAAGACGCCGCTCTCTCATGATGAGGTCAGCGGCGTTTTTCCTTGAAGTTCATGCCGTAACGGTGCAAGGCATGGGGACATGCCCAGAGCTTGCCAGATGTAAGTTTTGTTGGCGTCCGGGGGGGCACGGGCGCTTTAGGTGCCATTTTCTAGCCCGCAGTTGCATGAAATGCTCACACACTGCAGGTATCAGGCTAGACAATCGAATCAATATCAAAATTGAAGGGTGTTCCCGGAATGCGGACTCCGATAATGGCTGCTATCGCCCGCTCATCATCGTCGGCAGATGGCGGGGCCATTGCTATTTGTTCCTCCCTTGTGTTCTCTGCATGAGCTTTCCAACGAGGCAAATCCTCATCAGTCAGTTCGGGTAGTCCCGCGAACAAGCCATACACATCGGCCTCACTGACACGGCTAACCCGTAACTCGCTCAGCCGCGTGCGCGTGATCTCTATGTTGCGGAACTCTTGTTGAAGAGCGGCCATCGCCGCGGCTTGATTACGGACATATATGTCGGAGCTCGCCGCCAGACGGCTCTCCAGAGTGAGTACTTGCCGCTTGGCATTGGTTAATGCCTCATCCACCTGCTCAAACTCATCAATAGTCACCAATGAGCGATTGGACTCCTGAGCAGCCTGCCAGCGGCGCAAGCTGGCCCAGCAGTTTGGAATGTAGCTGAGGACCATTTTGTGGTGGGCATTATCCATCACCTACCGCAAGAATGGGCCACGGGAGGGCAGACCGTCGGTTGCCTTCAGCGCTACGGCACAACCGTGGTCGTTGATGGTGCTGCACCCCGGCTTCCAGAGGATCGAGGACATGATGCCCGCGTTAAAGTAGGCCAAGGACCATCCGGCAGCTCATGCTCTGACCCGCGCTGTAGGCGCTGCCGAGCAACTGATCCTGGATGTGCTGGAACTGGAGGTGTATCCCGGCGATGCGTTTTTGCTCTGCAGCGATGGGTTGTATCAAGGGCTCGGTAGCGATGCACTCGGCAATGCCTTGAGCCTCACCGCCCCGCATGTTGCGCTGGAACGATTGTTTGACGGCGCATTGCGGGGCTCGGCTCGGGACAACCTGACAGCTGTAGTGATCCGCCAATGACTGAACACATGCAACCGATCAGCGACCTGCTGGAGAGCGAAGAGCAGGGCAGCAGCCTGACCTGCTTTGCGTTTGCTAAATCGTACAGCGCTGACGCCAATCAAGACCAGTACCGGTGAACTACCCGAGGTGCTGGCAGGCCGTTACCGCATCGAGCGTCTGCTCGGTGCTGGCGGTATGGGTGCTGTTTGCCGTGCACGGGACTTGCTGAGAGAACAGTTCGGCGATCCCGACCCTTACGTCGCGCTGAAAGTGCTCAGCGAAGAATTTGCCGAGTCGCCGGACGCCAGCGCGCTGCTCTACAACGAGTTCGCCCTGACCCGGTGCCTGCGCCACGACAACGTACTGCGTTTGTACACCTTTGAAGTGGACACGGACTGCCAACGAGCATTTGTCACCATGGAGTTCATGCATGGCCTGACCCTGGATAACTTGCTCTGCGATCGCCCCCTGGGCCTGCCGTGGAAGGAGTTGCACGACATCGTGCTGCCGTTGCTCGATGCATTGGCCTACTCCCATGCCCGCGGCGTGCTGCATGGTGATATGAAGCCGAGCAACGTGATGCTCAGCGAAGAAGGCGTGCGGCTGTTTGACTTCGGACTCGGCCAGGCGCAGAAGGGCATCCTGCACGGTCTGCCGCACTTGAGCCGCGAGCGCTTCAATGGCTGGACGCCGGGCTATGCGGCCCCGGAACTGCTTGATGGCCAAGCGCTGTCGGCCAGTGCCGATGTGTACGGCGTGGCCTGCGTGATCTACGAGCTGGCGCAGGGCAAGCACCCTTTTCGCCGAGTGTCCTCGAATCACGCCCGCAATCAGCATCTGGAGCGCGAGCTGCAAGCGCCTGAGAACATGCCGAAACACTGCTGGTCAGCCCTGCGAACGGCGCTGGCTTTCGATGTGGCAGATCGAACGATCACTGCCAAGCAATTGCGTGATGCTTTCTCTGTCAATTCATCCTGGCTGCAGCGCTTGATTCATTGGCGCAACTGATCCCTATGGGCGCTTGGCTGAATCAGCGTTTGAAATCCGTCAGCTCTCGGATGAGGTGATCGGGTCCTGGCTGGTCTCGGCAGCCAGCTTCAGCCGGTCAGCTTTGCTGATGTACTTGACCTTGTTTTTCGGTGCCAGCTTGGCACTGGCTTTCTTGGCGTGAGCCTTCAATAGCTGCGTTATTTTCTTGCGACGGTTCATGTCTTCTACTCGGCGTGTAAGTGCTGTTCCACACGGGCGTTGATGGACGCTATGGAGCGGTGTTCTGTAACGGCAATTGTCAGTTATTTTTGCAAGGAACGCTCAGTAAATGACGCGTATTTTTGCACCTGGCCTGATTCGAGGGATGGCAGGCTTCAGGCCTTGCGCTGCGAGAGTGCGCGCTTGGGTTTTTTGTCGAAATTGGCTAAGTGTTTGATTTGTAAAAACATACTTGTTTCATAATGTTTCGAGTGTTTTTGCGGTTATTTTCGCCATGTTCTGTTTTTATTTGCTGTAGATAAATGGTTTTTACGGATTTTTCTCCGTATTTTGTGATTTATATGGTGAAAATAACTGCTCAACACTTCCTATACTGCGCTCGGCGTCTGCGTACCTGCACCGTTCGAAAAAGCACGATGTTTTTTTGAGCTGCCATGGAGATAGTCGCTCTGCGGAAAGGATAGGGCATTAATGGCCTCACTTTTCCCGTGCACCTAATAAGTCTAAGAATGAGAAAAGTGTAATGAATAAACAGTCGGTCCAGATTGCTCTTGCATACATGTCTGTCGTCATTGGCGGTGGCTTCGCTTCCGGGCAGGAGGTGCTACAGTTTTTCACCGGCTATGGGTTGATAGGCATCGTAGGCACTCTGGTGAGCGGTTTGATGTTCGCATTCCTCGGTATGCAGATCGCTCGATTGAGTTCGAAGATGCAAGCGAACTCCCACAAGGAAGTTCTTTACATCCTGTTCGGAGCACGTCTGGGGTGGGTTGTTGATGTCGTGCTGTCCTTCTTCCTGTACGGCGTCGGAGTGGTGATGCTGGCGGGTAGCGGTTCGATCTTTGCCCAGCAATACGACCTGTCTCCATTGTTTGGCGGTGCACTGATGGCTGTACTGGTGATCGCTACCCTGTGCATGAACGTCAAACGAATCATTGATTTGATCAGCGCGGTGATGCCTTTCCTGCTGGCGATGGTGTTGATCATCACCACCTACTCGATTTTCAGCTACAACGCCCCGATCGAGACCCTCGATGCAGTGGCCCGCGAAAACAACGAGACGGTCACTGGTAACTGGTTTGTCGGCGCATTGTTGTACGCATCGTTCAATATTGCCGTTGGCTTCCCGATGCTGGCTGTGATTGGCGGCATGACCAAGCAGCCCAAGGCTGCTGCACTCGGCGGCGTACTCGGCGGCCTGGGGTTGGGCGCGCTGATCCTGCTGTTGAATATCGGCCTGTTTGCCAACATCAACCAGTTGCAGGGCATTGAAATGCCATCCCTGGCACTGGCGGGGCGCATCTCGCCAATCCTTTCGGTGGTGATGTCGGTGGCGCTGGTGTGTATGGTCTACAGCACGGCGGTGGGGATGTTCTTTGCGTTCAGCGCACGTTTCTCCAAGCCTGAAACGAGTCGCTTCAAAATGATCAGTGCAGTGACGGTGTGCGTGGGGCTGGGCCTGAGCCTGGGCGGCTTCAGCAAGCTGGTAGGCACTGTCTACCCGCTGCTGGGCTACGTCGGTTTCGCCCTGATCCTCGCCATTTGTTTCAACTGGGTGCGTGGTCGTTCCATTGCCAAGGCGCAAAAAGCCGCCCTGGACGCCGTGTCCTGATCTTGCTGGCGCCGAGCCCTGGTTCGGCGCCATCCCTTCTCAGTCCTGTTCTTCCAATCCTTCAGACCGTTGCCGCCGCCGCGCTCCCTTTTTCCGGCGTGGCAACATCATGCAGTGAAATCCGCGAGGTCTCGGGTAATGCCAGGCCGCCAGTCAGAGCCAGCAGTGCCACTGCCATCAGGTAAAACGCAGGCGACAGATTGCTGCCCGTGGAGCTGATCAGCCATGTAGCTACCAGCGGAGCCGTGCCACCGAAGAGGGTATAGGCCATGTTGTAGGTGATTGCCGACGCGGTGTAGCGAGTGCGTGTCGGGAAGGTTTCCGAGAGCAACGCGGCGGTGACCACGCCACACAACACCGCACCTATGGCCAGGAGCATCACGCCGATGATGGACGCTGTGAACCCTCCGGAGCTGGCCATCATGAACGACGGGTACACCGCGACGATCAGCAGCACGCATGCCGTCACCACTGTAGCCCGACGCCCGACCCGGTCCGAATAGAGCCCGGCCAGCGGGCATATTGCAGCGGCGAAGATCAGCGCTATCAGCGACACCAGCAAGGCGGTGGCGCGACTCAACCCTCCTGCCACTTGCAGGTAGGTCGCGAAGTAGGTGGTGAACATGTAAAAAGACAGCGCCGTCAGCGACACAAAGGCCCCCAGGCAGCAGATGGCCGAGCCATGGTTGCGCAAGGTTTCCTTGAGAGGGGAGTGGGCAATCTCATGTTCCTCGGTCACCGCCTGGAACGCCGGTGTTTCGTCCAGCCTCCAGCGCATGTAAAGCCCCACCAGGCCCAGGGGGGCGGCAATCAGGAACGGCAGGCGCCAGCCCCAGCTGCCCATGGCCTCGGCCGATAATGAAGCCTCAAGTGCGTAGGCCACCACGGCCGCGGCGGCAAAAGCGGAAAATGTCGACACGGGAAGAAAGCTGCCGTACCAGGCCCTTTTATCGTTGGGCGCGTGCTCCATCAGGTAGGCACAGGCTCCCGCATATTCGCCCCCGGCAGAAAACCCTTGGGCGCAACGGATCAGGGTCAGAAGAATCGGCGCTGCAACCCCGATAGCGGCATAAGTGGGCAGCACTCCGATCAAGGTCGTAGCACCGGCCATCAGCAGAATTGTCATGGCGAGTGTGCGTTTGCGCCCGATTCTGTCACCCAGCATGCCGAAGAAAATCCCTCCCAGTGGCCTGAATGCGAAGGCCACGGCAAACACCGCAAACGTCTTGAGCAGCGCGGCACTGGTATCGCCACTGGGGAAAAACTGCTGGGCGATGGTGGTGGCCAGAAAGCCATACACGGCGAAGTCGAACCATTCGACGAAATTACCGATGGTGGCGGCGGCGATTACTTTTCTCAGCGTTTTCGGGCTGACCTGCTCTGTGGATACGCTCGTCATGCTGAACCTCGACCTGTCATCAGTTAGTCGTGATTATCGAGGCAGCGGTTGATGTGATTCGCTCCAAAAGTGTCATCGGCATAGTCAGCACCGACTGATCCGCGGATTAACGCCGTGTGCTACAGGCTACCGGGCAAACTTTTTGGCACCTGCCACGCACAGAATCACCGCCGCGGTGACGCCAAACATGCCCATGCTGACGCTTTCGTGCAGCAACGTGGCCGCCAGTGCCAACCCGAAAAAAGGCTGCAGGAGCTGTAGTTGCCCAACCGCTGCGATCCCGCCCTGGGCCAGTCCGCGGTACCAGAATATGAAGCCGATCAGCATGCTGAATACCGAAATGTAAGCCAGGCCAAACCAGGCCGGGGGGCTGATGCCGGCAAATGAAGACGGGGCGCACAGCCATGCCAGTGGAGCCATGATGGGCAGCGATAGCACCAGCGCCCATGAAATCACCTGCCAGCCGCCCAGCGTGGGGGACAGTTTTGCGCCTTCGGCATAACCTAGGCCACAGATCAGGACGGCCAGGAGCATCAGGATGTCGCCTTCAGGAGCCGCTGTCAGGCCCTGGGACAGGGCATAAGCCACCACGAACGCACTGCCCAGGATGGAAAAAACCCAGAACGCAGGCCTTGGACTCTCCCCGCCACGGACGACGGCGAAGGCTGCCGTGGAGAGAGGCAGCAGGCCGAGAAAAACAATGGTGTGGGCCGACGTCACATGCTGCAAAGCCAGTGCGGTCAACAAGGGAAATCCGACGACAACACCGGTTGCCACGAGTAACAGCGGGACCAGATGGCTTCGTTGCGGCCGCCGTGCCTTGAGCAACCCCAGCATGGCCAACGCAATCACACCGGCAATGCTGGCGCGGGCCAGGGTCAGAAACACCGGATCAAACGCCTGCACAGCCACCTTGGTCGCGGGCAGTGAAGCGCTGAAAATGACCACGCCAATAAACCCGTTGATCCAGCCGCTCAGGTTTTTTTCAGCACTGGGGTTTTGCAGCTTGGAGGTACGTTCCATCGAGTCTCACGCTCACGGCTAATCGCGGGATTGCATGCAGCACATCCTAGGGCTGATGATTAATGACAATCAAAATATTGTCATGGATACAAGTTCGATGTCTCGATCCCGGTACAAGTCGCTGGTCGACGCGTTTGCAGTTGATATTCGCTCAGGGCGTTTGCCTCCAGGCACGCGGCTGCCTATGCACCGCCAGTTGGCGGCCAGCGAAGGCCTTGCGCTGGTTACGGCCAGCCGGGTGTATGCCGAGCTTGAGGCCATGGGGCTGGTCAGTGGCGAAACCGGGCGTGGCACGTTCGTCAGGGAAACCTCGCTGCCACCTGGCCACGGCATTGACCAGCCCGATGTGACTGCCGGGATGCTGGACCTCAACTACAACTACCCCTCATTGCCGGGCCAGGCCGATATGCTGCGCACCGCGTTGCGTCAGCTTGCGTTATCCGGTGATCTTGAGTCGCTGCTGCGCTACCAGCCCCATGGCGGGCGTCTGCATGAGCGGGCGTCGGTGGCGCGGCATCTGGCCATGAGCGGGCTGAACGTGCCTGCCGAACAGGTGCTGATCGTCAATGGCGCACAACACGGATTGACCGTCGTCCTGATGGCCTTGCTACAACCTGGGGATGTCATCGCAGTCGACGGGTTGACTTACCCGGGTTTCAAGGCTCTGGCCCTTGCCCTGCATCTTGAAATACTGCCGATACCGACAACAGAAAACGGGCCCGATCTGGATGCCCTTGCAAAGCTCTGCCGCAGCCGCTCGGTGCGTGCGATCTACAGCATGCCCACCTTGCATAACCCGTTGGGCTGGGTGATGGACCTTGAGCAGCGCGAGCAGTTGGTAGCGATCGCCCGCAAGCATGATCTGCATATCATTGAAGACGCTGCCTACGCTTTTTTAGTCGAAAACCCACCTACGCCCCTGGCCGAGCTGGCACCTGAAAGGACGGTCTACGTTTCCGGGTTTTCCAAAAGTGTGGCGGCGGGCCTGCGGGTTGGATTTATCGTTGCACCCGCAAAAAAAGTCGGTGTACTGGAGCGAATCATCAGGGTGACCGCCTGGAACGCCCCCGGCGTGATGACCGCAATCACCAGCGCCTGGCTTGACGATGGCACCGTAAGCCGCCTGGAGGCGCAAAAGCGCAAGGACGCACAAGCAAGGCAACTTATCGCTGATGAACTACTGGCCGGGCTGCATACAGTTCGTCATCCATCTTCCTACTTTGTCTGGCTACCCCTGTCGGAGGACGCCAGGGCGGATCAGGTGGTTGCGGCGTTGCTGCGTGAGCAAGTATCGGTCTCAACCGCCCAGCCGTTTGCCACCTCAGCTCATGTGCCCCATGCGATTCGGCTGGCGCTGGGCTCGGTGGACATGAATTCACTGCGAGAGGGCCTGGCCAAAGTGAAATGGGTGGTTCAAGCCCATGCTTAGGGCGGGCAGGGCCTCAACCGGGAAGTTCACGCCATGGGCGGCAAGCGGCGCTTGACCGGGCTTTTCTTGATAATTGACGTATTGGTTTCGGCATAGGCATTCAGGCCATCGAGCAGGCTGTCCAACTGCTCGATTGAACGCACATGCAAACGAGCGATAAAACAGTCATCCCCCGTGACCTTGTCGCATTCAGTGAACTGAGGGGTGTTCTGGATCTGGCGCTCCACCTCCTGCAACTGGCCGGGTAGCGGTCGAATGCGGATGATGGCCTGGAGCTGATAGCCGAAGGCCTTGGGATCAACGTTCACGGTATAACCGGTGATGACTTTGCGCTCCTCCAGCTTGTGTATTCGCTGCGCAACACTGGGTGACGACAGGCCGCTGATGCTGGCAAGGGTTTTAAGGGAGCAGCGGGAGTCTTCCATCAAGGCGCTGATCAATAGCTGATCTATCTCGTCGTTCATTTTTTGCTCCTTAGGCAAAACCAGCAGAATGCCTCAACACTAAAGGCAAATAGGTTGATTTGCCTTTTCTGGATTATGGAGCTGCGTGCGTCGAGATTGCCATACTGGTTTCCTACTTTGAAGGAGGCAAACATGGACAAAACAACGCAGCGCGGTTCGCTGGAGATGGTCGCTGCCATGCTGATTTCCGGCACCATCGGCTGGCTGGTCCTGCTCTCCGGGCAGGCGGTACTGGACGTCGTGTTCTGGCGCTGTGTATTCGGTGCGGCAACGTTGCTGGTGATTTGTGCGCTGATGGGTTTCCTGCGTCCCGGCATATTGAATCGTCATAGTTTTCTACTGATTGTGTTGAGCGGGGTAGCCATCGTCGCCAATTGGGTGCTGTTGTTTGCCTCCTACTCACGGGCCTCCATCGCCATTGGCACTGCTGTCTACAACGTCCAGCCGTTCATTTTGCTTGGCCTGGCGGCGTTGTTTCTCGGCGAAAAAATCACCCTGCAAAAACTGGCCTGGCTTGGGGTGTCTTTCGCAGGAATGCTGGCCATCGTCAGCGCCCATCACGGGCAAGGGGAGAGCGGAACGCAATATTTGCTGGGGATTGCCCTGGCGTTGAGTGCGGCGCTGATGTATGCCGTGGCCGTATTGATCATCAAGCGTCTGCGAGGCGTGCCCCCGCACCTGATCGCATTGATCCAGGTCAGCACCGGAGTTCTGCTGCTGGCACCGATGACCAACTTCACGGAACTACCCACGGGCACACAGGCCTGGAGCACATTGCTGACGCTGGGCGTCGTCCACACCGGTCTTATGTACGTACTTCTCTACGGCGCAATCCAGAAATTGCCCACGGCATTGATCGGAGCCCTGAGCTTTATCTACCCCATCGCCGCGATATTTGTGGACTGGTTTGCCTTTGGCCATCGCCTGGAACTTCTGCAATGGATCGGGGTTGGCGCGATTCTGGTCGCTGCTGCCGGGATTCAATTGGGGTGGCGAGTGGGAGGGCGCAGGGTGGTGAATGGATGATTAACGGCGGTCTACGAGTGCTTGGCCACTACCCCTTGTGGCCAAGTACTCGTCAAATCTGGCTTAAATCCCCGACCGACTCATCGGGCTGATCATCCGCACTCCCAAGCTGAGCGCTTGCGTCACCAGTGCTCTGAGGTCAGCGGTGTTTTCGTCCTTGATGCACTGCGCCAGTTTCTCGCCAAGGGTCGGGGCGCAGTCGGTGCCTTCAGGGTAGGCGCGCAAGATCAGTAGCCCGCTGTTGGTCAGTACGACTTCGTAAAACGCCACGCCGGACATGCCGTCGAAGTGGATGTAGCCGATATCGGCCAGCCATTTGACGGTGGCCAGGAACAGGTTTTCTTCCTTTTCCAGTGCTTCGCGGTCGCGGTCGCCCAGGGTTTTGTAATCGATAAAGCTCTCTGCAGTGAGGGTGATCGGCAAGGGGAAGTTGCGGTAAAGATGGCCCAGGATCAAACCGGTATAGCAGTCGAACAGTTCAATGTTGTTGGACGGCAGGGCGTTGATCGAGTGGACGTTTTTATCTTTGAGGTGACCGGCTAATCCTTTGAACATGCGAACCTCTGTCAGTTGAGTCTGTTTACCGTGACTGAATAATCTTCCCCATTGGTATAGCACAGTCATACGGCTGGAACCTGACCTGGGGCAATTGTTACAAAGTGATGCCAGAAGGCCGGAAAAACCCTAAAAAATCAGATGGATAACTGGCTATTTAGAGTCAGACTGCTATTACTGTTGGGCGCGATGACGTGCGCATAGCCGCTTTTCAGGCTGTCTGGGCGAGCCTATTTCTGATCGGGAGGATTGATGTCAAAGACTGCATGGATGCGTAACACCTTGGTGGCTGCTGCTTTGCTGAGTGTAATGGCAGCGCCGGCTTATTCGTCTCAGGCCCGCACCTTGCAACTGGCCATTGGCGATGAGCCGACCGAGGGTTTTGACCCTATGTTGGGATGGAGCCACGGCAGTTACTTGCTGTTGCACAGCCCGTTGCTCAAGCAGAACGAAGACTTGTCCTGGAGCAGTTTTCTGCTAAGCGATTATCAGGCCAGTGACGATGGCAAGACCTGGACCCTGAAGCTCAAGCCCGACCTCAAGTTCTCTGACGGCTCTCCCCTGACAGCCAAGGATGTGGCCTACACCTACAACAATGCGGCGGCCAGTGGCGGCAAGGTCGACATGGGTAACTTCCTCAAGGCCGAGGCGGTTGATCCACTCACCGTGCGTATCGAGCTGAAGGCGCCGCAAAGCACCTTCGTCAATGTGCTCGGCTCGTTGGGTATTGTTTCGGCGGACAAATACGATGCCAAAACCTACGCGCAAAAGCCGATTGGCGCAGGGCCCTATCGACTGGTCAGTTATCAGCCGGGCCAGCAGTTGATTGTTGAGGCCAACCCGTTCTACGCGGGGCAAAAGAACGATTTCAATAAACTGGTGTTTGTTTTCCTTGATGAAGACAGCGCTTTTGCTGCCGCCCAAAGCAAGCAGTTGGGCATTGTGCGCATTGCCCCTTCGCTGGCAGTGACTCCGGCACCCGGCATGAAACTGTGGGTGCGCCCCAGCGTTGAAAATCGTGGCATTGTGATGCCGACCATCGCCTCGGGTAAAAAAGATGCCCACGGTTATCCCATTGGCAATGATGTGACGGCAGATGTCGCCATCCGCAAAGCCATCAACTATGCAATCGATCGTCAACTGCTCGCCGATCAGATTCTCGAAGGGCATGCTGTGCCGGCGTATTCCGGCGTCCAGGGCTTGCCGTGGGCTAACCCGGATGCGGCCTTCAAGGACGGCGATATCGCCAAGGCCAAGCAGATTCTGGATCAGGCCGGTTGGGTAGAAATCGCCAGCGGTGTCCGTGAGAAAAATGGCCAGCCGGCCAAAATCACCCTGTGGTACGCCAGTGGCGATGCCACCCGTCGTGACCTGGCCCAGGCCGTGCGTTCAATGCTCAAACCCGTGGGTATCGACGTGGACCTGAAGTCCGGCAGTTGGGAGACCGTCGAGCGCAATATGCACGCCAACCCGACGCTCTTTGGCTGGGGCAGTCTTGACCCGATGGAGCTTTACCACCACTACAGCAGCCAGGCGGCGGGCGTCGAGTACTACAACCCCGGCTATTACAAAAATCCGGCAGTCGATCAGCATCTCCAGCAAGCACTGGATGCGCCGACCTGGCAGCAGGCGGTGCCGTTCTGGCAGCAAGTGGAGTGGGACGGCAAGACCGGCGTTGGCGTCAAAGGCGATGCGGCCTGGGCCTGGCTACTGAACGTGCAACACACCTATCTGGCCGATGAGTGTGTGGATCTGGGCAAAGGCGCGCCGGAAATCCACGGGTCCTGGTCGCTGCTCAACAGCATCGATGGCTGGAAATGGACCTGCAAGTGATACGCGGGCTCTCGCTCTTCGTTGTGCGTTTGATGGGCTTGCTGCTGGTGACAGCAGCGGGCACCTTTGCGTTGCTCAGCTTTTCTCCGGTGGACCCGATACGCGCCTATATAGGCAACGACTTGCTGCACGTGCCGCCCGAGCAATACCCGTTGATTGCCGCGCGCTGGGGGCTCGACCTGCCGTTGTGGGAGCGCTTCTTGCGCTGGTTCGGCCAAATGCTGCAAGGGGATTTTGGCTACTCGATGCTCTATAACGCGCCGGTCTCGCAGGTGATCGGCGAGCGCTTCGCCACCTCATTCGCACTCCTGTTCTCGGCCTGGCTGTTTTCCGGCATCGTCGGCATGGTCCTGGGCCTGACGGCAGGGCGCTACTTGAACCGTTGGCCTGACCGGCTGATTTCGACCCTGTCCTATGTGCTCGCCTCCCTGCCGACCTTCTGGATTGGCCTGTTGCTCCTGTCGCTGTTTGCCGTAACCCTCAACTGGGCGCCGATCTGCTGCGCCTGGACCCCTGGCAGTAATGCCGAAACCGCCACCTGGGGCGACAAGCTCAGGCACTTGATTCTGCCCATGCTGGCGCTTGGCATGCTGGGCGTAGGCAATATCGCCCTGCATACCCGCTCGCGGGTGGCCGAGGTGATGAACAGCGAGTTCATACGGTACGCCCGTGCCCAGGGCGATAAGGGCTGGCCTTTGATCAACTTCCATATCGTGCGCCATGCCCTGACCCCTGCCGTGTGTCTGCAATTTGCATCCGTGGGGGAGTTGATAGGGGGCTCGTTGCTGGCTGAAAAAGTATTCGCTTATCCAGGCCTGGGGCAGGCCACGATTGATGCAGGGTTGCGCGGTGATATTCCGTTATTGATGGGGATTGTGATGTTTTGCGCGGTGTTGGTCTTTACCGGCAACAGCATTGCCAACGCGCTGTTATTGCGCCTCAACCGTGGGGCGGCGCGCCAGTCATGACGTACGATCCGAATCGCGCCTTGCTCAGGCTCTGCCTCTCGCTATTGATATTGCTGGTGTTGATCGCCTATGGCATTTCGATCATCAATGTCGATGTCTCCATGGACCTGCTGGCGCGGCGTCTGCCACCGTCGGCCGAGTACTGGTTTGGTACCGACAGCCTGGGACGCGATCTCTGGCTACGGTGCTTTCAGGGGATGACCACCAGCCTGCAGATCGGCCTGACCGCGGCCTTCAGCAGTGGTTTTCTGGCCATGCTGGCCGCCAGTTTGTGTGCGCTGAACAAAACCCTGGATTACCTGATTCGCGGCCTTATCGACAGCATGCTGGCGTTGCCGCATTTATTGTTGCTGGTGCTGATTTGTTTCACCCTGGGCGGTGGCAAACAGGGGGTGATTCTGGCGGTGGCCCTGACCCACTGGCCGCGGCTGGCATTGATCCTGCGTGGCGAGATCCTGCGTATCCGTGAGACGGATTTCGTGATGCTCTCGCACCGCCTGGGCAACAGCAACTTCTACCGCTGGCGCCATCACTTGCTGCCCTTGCTGTTGCCGCAGTGGATCATCGGGACCTTGTTGATGTTCCCCCACGCAGTTTTGCATTCGGCGGCGTTGAGCTTTCTGGGCTTTGGCCTGGCCCCCCATGACCCGTCCCTGGGCCTGTTGCTGGCTGATGCTCTGAGGTATTTGAGCAGTGGCGCCTGGTGGCTGGCGTTTTTCCCGGGTTTGATCCTGGTGAGTCTGGTGTTGGTGTTTGACCAATTTGCACGAGCATTGCAGCAGCTCTGGATAAGGATTACCTGATGCTCAAATTCGACCAGTTTTCGATCGATGTTGCTCATTACCACTGGCTGGGCCACAAAACCTGGCATCCATTGCTAAGCAATATCTCCCTTGAGGTTCATCCCGGCGAGCTGGTGGCGCTGGTGGGTTCCAGCGGTGAGGGTAAAAGCCTGCTGTTGCAAAGCACCCTGGGCTTGCTGCCCGAAAACATGCGCTGTCGCGGTGACATAGTGCTCGACGGGCAGGTACTGGATGATGCCGGCAAGGTCGATCAGCGCGGTAAAACGGTGTGTTATGTGCCCCAGGGCGTCAGCGCCTTGAATCCGCTGATCAAGGTCGGGCCGCAATTGATGCGTGCCGCACGCTTGAGCGGAGCCAGGCTGGGAATGGGGGATGTGGCTGAGCAACTCAGACACTACAACTTGCAGCCGGAGTTGGTGGATGAGTTTCCGCGTACTCTATCGGGCGGGATGGCCAAGCGCGTGCTGGCCAGTTGCGCGGCCCTGACCCATACGCGTTATATCCTCGCTGACGAGATCACCTCGTGGCTGGATGACGAGCACGCCTGTCAGTTGCTGACTCAGCTCAAGGGTTTTTGCCTGCAGGGGCGCGGCATATTGTGGGTTACCCATGATCTGGCGCTGGCGGCACGTTTTGCCGACAGGATCGCCGTATTGCACCAGGGCGAACTGCACGAAACCCTGTGTGCGACAGAGCTACGGGAGAACGGTGGCAGTCCTTGGTTGCAGTCGCTGTGGGCGGCGTTGCCCGAGCAGCAGTTCCTGGCGCGCAGGGTGCCTGAATATGCTTGAAGTCCAGCAATTGAGTATCGTGCAGGACGGTCGCTGGCTTTGGGATTCGGTGTCGTTTCACGTCCGGCCGGGAGAGCGTCAGGGCATCTCGGCGCCCAGCGGCTATGGGAAGACCACCTTGGGCCGGGTGCTGGCGCAATGGCAGTCGGCAACCTCGGGCCGGGTCACTGTGGATGGCAAGCCCCTGTCGCAAAAGGGTTATTGCCCGGTCCAGTTAGTGCCGCAACATCCCGAGCAGTCCTTCAATCCTTATCGCACCACGGGCGAAAGCCTGCGCGATGCCTGGTCGCCGGACGCTGCCTGGCTGGCGCGCCTTGCCGTGAATCCCGGCTGGCTGACGCGACGTCCGGATGAGTTGTCGGGCGGGGAACTGGCGCGTATAGCCTTGCTCAGGGCCCTTGATCCGCGCACCCGTTACCTGATTGCTGACGAAGTCACTGCCCAGCTGGACCCGCATATTCAGGCCCAGGTCTGGCAAGTCTTGCTGGAAGAGGCCAGGCATCGTGAGTTGGGGCTGATTGTGTTCAGCCACAACAAGGCGCTGCTGGAGAAGGTATGTTCGAGTATTTGGGTGGCGCAGTGAATGTTGCGTAAATCCTGTAGCCACAGCGCAACCCCCCTGTGGGAGCGGGCTTGCTCGCGATGCAGGCGCTGCGGTGTTTCAGGTGACGTGTGGAACCTATGAAATCAGCGCCCTTCAAGGCCATGTAGTTCGCAATATTCTGCCCAGTCCATGCCCGCCATTTGCGCCACTTCGCGGTGAACCTCAAGACGCTGGGCCTCGAATTCTTCGGCATTTGCACTGGTCAATTGCAGGGTCAGTTCCCAGGCAAAAAAGCCCAGGCGCTCGGCCTCGGCCTCAAAGGCTTCGTTCAAGCGTTCCTGGCGATACTCCTTCATCGACTGGCCGACAGCGCGGGCAGCCAACGGGTTTAACGTTTCAAGTTCTGCGGCCAGCTCCGGGTGTTCGGCGAGAAAGCGATCAAGGGCTTTTTGATGATTTGTTCCGGGTTCGGTCACACAAGACTCCTGATTGAATAAGGTCATGTTGCTGAGTTCAAGATCAGTTTTTGGTGAGCTGTCCATTGCCAGCAGGCACAGTGGCAGAGGGGGGGCGATACAGGGTGTGGCGACCGTTCAGGATGTAGAGCACATCAATACCGAGCAGGGTGATCAACGCCAGATAATCGGCTCGGGGCAGGCTCAGGTCCCGCTCATACAGGCTTTGCGTGTTGCGACCGATTCCTCCGGCCAGCGCCAGTTGCTGTTGTGTCAGATCAAGGCGCAGGCGCTCTTCTCTGAGGCGTTTTCCGTAGGTACTCATGTGCGTAACCTGAATAGGAACATGGTCGTCATGCAAAGATTAATTCAAGCTGTGTAAGAGGGAAAGGTCAGCCGTCAACAGCCCCTGCAGGTTGGCTGATTTCAGACAAAAAAAAGGCAGGACGGCGCAAGGCGGTCCTGCCTTTTTCAGAGTGCTGACTACGCCGGGTTTTTCTCGACTGGCGGCAGGAACCAGTTCAACAGCAGCGCGCAGATGCCGCCTGTGGCCACGCCGGACTCCAGCACGTTGCGCAGGGCAGCGGGCATGTGGGCGAGGAACTCGGGCACCTGGGACACACCCAGACCCAAGGCCAGGGAGACGGCAATGATCAGCAGGGCGCGACGGTCCAGGTGGATGCTGGCCAGAATGTTGATCCCCGAGGCCGCTACGGCACCGAACATCACCATGGCGGCACCGCCCAATACCGGCTCGGGCACGGCCTGAATGGCGCCTGCCACGCTTGGGAACAGCCCCAGCAGGATCAGCATGCCGGCGATCCATACGCCGATATGGCGGCTGGCGATACCGGTGAGCTGAATCACGCCATTGTTCTGGGCGAAAATCGAGCTGGGGAAGGTGTTGAAAATGCCCGCCAGAAACGAGTTGGCACCGTTGACCAGTACGCCGCCCTTGATCCGTTGCATCCAGATCGGGCCTTCGACCGGCTGGCGCGACACCTTGCTGGTGGCGGTCACGTCACCAATGGCTTCCAGGGAGGTCACGAGGTAAATCACCAGCATCGGAATAAACAGGGACCAAGAGAAACCCAGACCGAAGTGCAACGGCATTGGCACCTGGAACAGTTCTGCCTCGTGCATGCCGGTGAAATCCAGGCGGCCCAGATAACCCGCCAGTGCATAGCCCACGGCCAGCGCGATGACGATGGCGCAACTGCGCATCCATACCAGCGGGATGCGGTTGAGGATAACGATGATTGCCAGCACCACGCCCGACAGCATCAGGTTTTCGCCGTTGGCGAACGTACCGTTGGCCATCGCGGTAAAGCCGCCGCCCATGCTGATCAGGCCGACTTTAATCAGGGTCAGGCCAATCATCAGCACCACGATGCCGGTGACCAGCGGGGTGATCATGCGTTTTACAAAGGGCAGAACGCGGGAGATACCCATTTCGACAAACGAGCCGGCAATCACCACGCCAAAGATCGCCGCCATCACACCTTCAACTGGGGTGCCTTGCTTGACCATGAGTGCGCCGCCCGCAATCAGCGGGCCGACAAAGTTGAAGCTGGTGCCTTGCACGATCAGCAACCCGGCGCCGAAAGGGCCGAAGCGTTTGCACTGAACGAACGTTGCGATGCCGGAGATGACCAGCGACATGGAGACAATCAGGTTGGTATCGCGGCTGGACACACCCAGCGCCTGGCAGATCAGCAGGCCGGGGGTGACGATAGGCACGATGATCGCCAGCAGATGTTGCAGAGCGGCCAGAAAGCCAATCCATGGCTTGGGCCGGTCTTCAAGACCGAAGACCAGCTCGCTGGTCTGGGACTCGGCTTCAGGCGGGGTGTTGAGAGAGGTCATGGCGAGCGCCCTGGAAAAAAGAGCGCGATTCTACTGGTCTTGGGCCATTACGCCCAGCGCTGGATTGCTGGAGCAATGCTGGATGCCTGTAGTCGCTGACGAGGCACGAGGCTGCGATCGGTCGCGAAGCGATCGTAAATCCTGAGCCCCGTGCCGACAGACATACCGCACAACCTGAATTTACGACGACTCCGTCGCCGATCGCAGCCTCGTGCCTCGACAGCAACTACAAATGCACCCCTTACAGATGCAACGCATGCCCCAATGCGCGCAGGGCGGCTTCTTGCACGGCTTCACCCAGTGTCGGGTGGGCGTGAATGGTGCCTGCAATGTCTTCCAGGCAGGCGCCCATTTCCATTGACTGGCCAAAGGCAGTCGACAACTCCGAAACCCCCGCACCCACAGCTTGCCAGCCGACGATCAGGTGGTTGTCACGGCGCGCCACGACCCGCACAAACCCGGTCTTGGATTCCAGGGTCATGGCCCGCCCATTGGCTGAGAACGGAAAGGTGGCGCTGATAAAGTCCAGTCCCGCCGCCTCGGCTTCTGCCGGGGTTTTACCCACCACGACGATTTCCGGATCGGTAAAGCACACGGCAGCGATGGCCGTGGGGCTGAACTCGCGCTGTTTACCGGCAATGATCTCGGCAACCATTTCGCCCTGTGCCATTGCCCGATGAGCCAGCATCGGTTCGCCGGTCAGGTCGCCAATCGCCCACACGTTGCGCATGCTGGTGTGGCAACGGTTGTCGACGCGAATGGCCGGGCCGTTCATGGCCAGTGCCAGGGTTTCAAGGTTGAAGCCCTGAGTGCGCGGACGACGGCCGACAGCCACCAGCACCTGATCGGTTTCCAGGGTCTGGCTCTCGCCCATGGCGTTGCGCATGGAAAGGGTTTTGGTGCTGGCCTGGAAACCCTCGACACTGTGGGACAGGTACAGGGTTATGCCCAGAGCCTTGAGGGATTCGGCCACCGGCAGC
The DNA here is from genome assembly GCF_037055275.1 of Pseudomonas sp. ML2-2023-3. Taxonomy (NCBI): domain Bacteria; kingdom Pseudomonadati; phylum Pseudomonadota; class Gammaproteobacteria; order Pseudomonadales; family Pseudomonadaceae; genus Pseudomonas; species Pseudomonas sp. ML2-2023-3. The sequence goes on along the minus strand of NZ_CP146343.1, from coordinate 4,148,804 downwards.
GTGAGATCCTTGTCGTACGTCGGCAAGATTCGGTCACGAGCCTCGACCACGGTGACTTCGGCGCCGAGCTTGCGGTAGGCGATACCCAGTTCCAGACCGATATATCCGGCCCCGACCACGGTCAGGCGCTTGGGAATGGCGGTGGGCTGCAAGGCTTCGGTGGACGAAATAATCGCTCCGCCAATGGGCAGGATCGGCAGGTCGACGGTCTGCGAGCCGGTAGCCAGCAGCAGGTGTTCGCATTCGATGCGCTGTCCGTCGACTTCAACGGCCTTGCCGTCGAGGATCCTGGCCCAGCCGTGTATCACCTTGACGCCATGCTTTTTAAGCAGTGCGCCCACGCCGGAGGTGAGGCGATCAACGATGCCGTTTTTCCATTGCACGCTCTGGCCGATGTCCAGGGTCGGTGCCTGGGTCTTGATCCCCAGCGGCGAGTTGTTGGTGCTGTAGCGCTGGGTGGTATGGAACTGCTCGGCAACGTGAATCAACGCCTTGGACGGAATGCAGCCGACGTTAAGGCAGGTGCCGCCCAGGGACTGGCCTTCGATCAGGACCGTCGGGATCCCCAGCTGACCGGCACGGATCGCCGCGACATAGCCGCCAGGGCCGCCACCGATAATCAGCAGCGTGGTGTGTTGTGTTGGCTGCATGTTCACTCCAGAAACAGGTTGGCAGGTTGTTCGAGCAAGCCACGCATGGCCTGGATAAATTGCGCCGCGTCCATGCCATCGACCACGCGATGGTCGAAGGAGCTGGAGAGGTTCATCATTTTGCGCACCACGATCTGGCCTTTGACCACGACAGGGCGCTCGACGATGCGGTTAACGCCAATAATCGCCACCTCGGGCAGGTTGACCACCGGGGTGCTGACAATACCACCCAGCGCGCCAAGACTGGTCAGGGTGATGGTGGAGCCGGAGAGTTCTTCACGGGTGGCTTTGCCGGTGCGCACGGCGTTGGCCAGGCGTGCGATTTCATCGGCGGCGCCCCACAGGTTCAAGGTTTCGGCGTGGCGAACCACGGGCACCATCAGGCCTGCGTCGCTTTGCGCTGCTACGCCGATGTGCGCCGCGCCAAAGCGGGTGATGATCTGGGCTTCGTCGTCGTAACGCACGTTGATCTGCGGGAAGTCACGCAAGGCGACAACCATTGCCCGTACCAAAAATGGCAGCAAGGTCAGTTTGCCGCGGCTGTCGCCCCATTTTTGATTGAGCTGGGCGCGCAGTTCTTCGAGCGCGGTGACGTCCACTTCCTCGACATAGCTGAAGTGTGCAGCGCGGCGCTTGGCGTCCTGCATGCGCTGGGCGATCTTGCGGCGCAGGCCGATGACCGGGATCTGCTGCTCGTCATTGCGTTTGGCGTAACCACTGGCCGGTGCGGCGGCGGGGCTGGAGTCCTGTGCCAGATAGGCATCCAGGTCGTCATGCAGCACACGGCCAGCAGGGCCGCTGCCCACGACAAAGCGCAACTCGATCCCGGCATCCCAGGCGCGCTTGCGCACGGCCGGGGAGGCCAGCGGGCGTTCATTGGCTACACGAGCAACAGGCGCGACCCGCAGCACTGCTGCGGTTTTAATCGCGGGCGCCGAAACCACGGCAACTTCGACCCGGGCTTGTGGCGCAGTTTTAGGGGTGGCGGCAGGTGCTGGTGCAGGTGCAGGTGCCGCAGCAGGCTGGGCGCTTTCACGCAGGTTGCCCGCGCCTTCGACTTCGATGCGGATCAATTCACTGCCCACGGCCATGACTTCGCCGGGCTGGCCACCCAGGGCCAGCACTCTGCCGGCCACGGGGGAAGGAATGTCCACGGTGGCCTTGTCGGTCATGACATCGGCCACTACCTGGTCTTCGCTGACCATGTCGCCGACTTTGACAAACCATTCCACCAGTTCAACTTGAGCAATGCCTTCGCCAATGTCCGGCATCTTGATAACGTGCGTACCCATTCAGACCTCCATAACCCGTTGTAAAGCAGCACCCACTCGCGCCGGGCCGGGGAAGTAGGCCCACTCCTGAGCATGGGGATACGGCGTATCCCAGCCGGTGACGCGTTCGATTGGTGCTTCCAGGTAGTGGAAGCAGTGCTCCTGGACCAGTGCGATCAGCTCGGCGCCAAAACCGCAGGTGCGGGTGGCTTCGTGCACGACCACGCAACGGCGGGTCTTCTTGACGGAGGTGACAATGGCGTCCAGGTCCAGGGGCCATAGGCTGCGCAGGTCGATGACTTCAGCGTCGATGCCGGTTTCTTCAGCAGCCACTTGCGCCACATAGACGGTGGTGCCGTAGGTCAGGATGGTGACTTCGGTGCCGGGGCGCACGATGGCGGCGCAGTCCAGCGGTACGGTGTAATAGCCGTCGGGTACGGCGCTGGCCGGGTGTTTCGACCACGGGGTGACAGGACGGTCGTGATGGCCGTCGAACGGGCCGTTGTACAGGCGTTTTGGCTCCAGAAAGATGACCGGGTCATCGTTCTCGATGGCGGCAATCAGCAGCCCTTTGGCGTCGTAGGGGTTGGATGGCATCACGGTGCGCAGGCCGCAGACCTGGGTGAACATGGCCTCCGGGCTCTGGCTGTGGGTCTGGCCGCCGTAGATCCCGCCGCCGCAGGGCATGCGAATGGTCATCGGGGCGATAAATTCACCGGCGGAGCGATAACGCAGACGCGCCGCTTCGGAAACGATCTGGTCGGAAGCCGGGTAGAAGTAGTCGGCAAACTGGATTTCGGCCACAGGGCGCAGGCCATAAGCCCCCATGCCCACGGCAGCGCCCACGATCCCGCTTTCGGAGATGGGGGCGTCGAACACCCGCGAGCTGCCGTACTTGGCCTGCAGGCCTTCGGTGCAGCGAAATACGCCGCCGAAGTAGCCCACGTCCTGGCCGAAGACCACCACGTTATCGTCGCGCTCAAGCATGACATCCATGGCCGAGCGCAGGGCCTGGATCATCGTCATGGTGCTGGTACTCACGGCGTTCTCCATCTGAATTTTATTGTTGTCGTTCATCTGGTTATAACCCCAATTCCTGACGTTGCCGACGCAAATGCTCGGGCATTTCCTTGTATACGTCCTCAAACATTGTCGCGGCGCTGGGTATTTGACCGCCGGCCAGGGTGCCGAAACGCTCGGCTTCCTTTTGCGCGCCAATGATTTCGGCTTCGAGTTCAGCGCTGACCGCAGCGTGCTCTTCTTCCGACCAGTTGCCGGTAGCAATCAAGTGCTGCTTGAGACGAATAATCGGATCGCCCAGCGGGAAGTGGCTCCAGTCATCGGCAGGACGGTACTTGGATGGATCGTCAGAAGTGGAGTGCGGGCCTGCGCGATAGGTGACCCACTCGATCAGGGTCGGCCCCAGATTGCGTCGGGCCCGCTCGGCAGCCCAGGCCGAGGCGGCGTACACCGCGATAAAGTCGTTGCCATCAACCCGCAGCGAAGCAATGCCGCAGCCCACACCGCGCCCGGCGAAGGTGGTGGACTCGCCGCCGGCAATGGCCTGGAAGGTCGAAATGGCCCACTGGTTATTCACCACGTTGAGGATCACCGGGGCGCGGTAGACGTGGGCGAAGGTGAGGGCGGTGTGGAAGTCGGATTCGGCAGTGGCGCCGTCGCCAATCCAGGCTGAGGCGATTTTGGTGTCGCCCTTGATCGCCGAGGCCATGCCCCAGCCAACGGCTTGCACGAACTGGGTCGCCAGGTTGCCCGAAATGCTGAAAAAGCCGTAGTCGCGTACCGAATACATGATCGGCAATTGCCGACCCTTGAGCGGATCGCGTTCGTTGGACAGCAATTGGCAGATCAGGTCGACCAGGGGTACGTCCCGGGCCATCAAAATGCTTTGCTGGCGATAGGTCGGGAAGCACATATCGTCGATATTCAAGGCCAGGGCCTGGGCGCTGCCGATGGCCTCTTCGCCAAGGCTCTGCATATAGAACGACATTTTCTTCTGGCGCTGGGCGACCACCATGCGGGTGTCGAAAATGCGGGTCTTGAGCATGGCGCGCATGCCCGCACGCAACACGTCGGTTGAAACGCCTTCGGCCCACGGGCCAAGGGCTTGCCCCTGATCATCGAGCACGCGAATCAGGCCCTTGGCCAAATCAGCCGTGTCGGCAGGTTCCACGTCGATGGGGGGTTTGCGTACCAGACCTGCATCGGTCAGGCGCAGGTAACTGAAGTCGGTCTTGCAGCCTGGGCGGCCAGACGGTTCGGGAACGTGCAGGCGCAGCGGTGCATATTCATTCATGGCTTTCTCTACGCTCGATCTTGTCGTGTTTATTAGGCGCGGGAGCTAGGTGAAACGTCGAAGATCTGTCTGATATAAGACCAAGATCTTGTCCTACAACAATCATATTCCTGACGCTGAAGAATATTTCTCTGTAGTTCGTTGTGCTTTGAAGCATTTAAGGATAAGAATTCTTTATAAACATAAAAAACAGGTGTTTTTATCTCATGCGTAAGCTGGATCGAACGGATATCGGGATTCTCAACAGCCTTCAGCAGAATGCGCGCATCACCAATGCGGACCTTGCGCGCTCGGTCAATCTGTCGCCGACGCCGTGCTTCAACCGGGTCAAGGCGATGGAAGAGCGCGGCCTGATCCGTGAGCAGGTGACCTTGCTCGACGCCGATATGCTGGGGTTGCACGTCAATGTGTTTATCCATGTCAGCCTGGAGAAACAGGTCGAAGAGGCCCTGCAGCATTTTGAAGCGGCGATTTCCGATCGCCATGAAGTCATGGAGTGCTATTTGATGGCAGGCGACCCGGACTATCTGATCCGGGTGCTGGTGCCCAGTATTCAGGCACTGGAGCGCTTCATGATGGACTTTTTGACCAAGGTTCCGGGTGTGGCCAATATCCGCTCAAGCTTCGCCCTCAAACAGGTGCGCTACAAAACCGCCTTGCCGCTGCCACCGGGTGGGCTAACGCTGGAGGAGTGATTCAAACCCGCAGCCGCCAGCGTTCATTGAAGCGCAGGTCAACCACCGACAGCGGTTCTACGTCAATCAGGTTGAAGGAGGACGTGTCCGCTGCGAGTGCATGCAAAATGGCGGCACGGATCACAAAGGGATGAGTCACCACGGCAAAGTGGCCCTCTTCGCGAAACTCATCGAGCCAGGCGCTGACGCGCAGGCAAAGGTTTTGCACGGACTCGCCGCCGTGGGGCACTGAAAACGGGTTGTTGATCCAGTTTGTGAGCACCTGCGGCATGCTCTGTTGTAGGTCCGACAGACGCAGCCCCTGCCAGTCGCCGACATCGTAGTCTCCCAGGGCGGGTACGATTTCTATTTCGCCGCCCAGTGCCTGGGCAGTTTGCAAGGTCCGGGTTTCGGGCGCACAGAGTATGCGTACCGGTTTTTTCAGCCTCGCACTCAGTTCGGCTGCCAGCAGCAAGCCTTTTGGTTCTGCCGGTTCATCCAGTGCGAAGCGGCCCAGACGCTGGGCTTCAGTGCGGGCATGACAGATAAAACTCAGGCGTGTGGGCATGCTGGGATCCTTGCGGGGGAGGCGTCGGGTCAGGTTCCGGGTTGTTGCGTGCGCTCGCCCTTCAATCAGTTTAGGCGAGTATTATGACCGCGTATTTCACTCTCAAGGTACTGTGCAATGGCTGCTGCTCTCATGAAAAAAGTCCTCAATACCGCTGCATTGCTGACACTGATGGCCGGTGCCAGCGCGGCGTTTGCCCATGCCCATCTGGAACAGTCGACGCCCGCTGCCGGTAGCACCGTCAACCGTGCCAGCGAACTGCGTTTGGTCTTTACCGAGGGTGTGGAGCAGGCGTTCACCAAGGTCGTTGTGACCCGTGACCAGGCGCCGGTTGCAGTGAGCAGCATCAAGACCGAGCCTGCCAACAAGAAAGTTCTGATCGTGACCCCGGCCCAGCCGCTGCCAGCGGGCACCTATCAGGTGAAGTGGAATGCAGTGTCGGTCGACACTCACAAAAGCACCGGCGATTACAGCTTTACGGTGAGCAACTGAGTTGATTGTCAGTGAAATGGTCATCTGCCGTTTTGTGCATTTTTGCGCTATGCTGCTGATGTTCGGGGCCTGTGTTTTCAGGCCCTTGCTGTTAGGTGCCTGGCCATCAGTCGAGATTGACCAACAGCTGCGCAAGGTCAATCGCGTCCTGGCATGGGTCGGGCTTGGCAGTGGCGTGGCCTGGCTACTGTTGACCACCCATTCGATGGCCGGTAGCTGGCCCGAAACCCTGGAGCCCGCCACGTTGTGGCTGGTGCTGGGCAGCACGTTTTTCGGGCAGGTCTGGGCCTTTCATCTGGTGTTCTGCGTTCTGTTGCTGATCACCTTGTATGCCCCCGTCCGTTTTTACCTCACAGGGTTGCTGAGCCTGTTGCTGCTGGCCACGTTGGCGCCGGTTGGTCACGGCGCGATGCTGGATGGCTGGCGCGGTCAATTGTTGATGCTCAATCAACTGATTCACCTGCTGTGTGTCGCCACCTGGCTTGGTGGCCTGATGGGGTTGCTGCTGATCCTTGGACGCCCGGCCGGGCAAGCCGTGACCACGGTTTTGCATCGCTTCAGCAACCTGGGGTTTGTGCTGGTTGCCGGGATCATTCTGACCGGGCTGATCAACACCCGGGTGTTGACCGGAGCGTTCTGGCCCACGCCATTGTTTGAAGGGTTCGCACTGATCCTGTTGATCAAAGTGACTCTGGTGGGGGTGATGCTGCTGCTGGCGCTGTTCAATCTGGTCATGAGCCGCCTGGGGCACATCGCAATGTTGCGCAGCAGTGTTGCCCTTGAGTGGCTGTTTGGACTGGCGGCAGTGGCAGCGGTTTCGTTGCTTGGCACTTTGCCGCCGTTGGTGGTGGGTTAAGTACGGCGGCTACAAGCCTAGACCAGTAAAAAAATGGCCAGCAAACCGCCAAACACCAGCCATTTCTCCAGGTAGTAACGTGCGCGGTTGCGCTTTTTCAGCTCCTTGCCGCGCAGGCGGATCTTGTACAGCCGGGTAAACGCGCGGTTCAGGCCACCGGTTTTATCACTGGCACCGTTGGGTGAGCTGGCAGAGGCCATGACCGTGCGGCTGAACCACTGATTGAAGGCGCTGGCCCAGGGATATTTCATCGGGCGCTCGACATCGCAGAACAGGATGATGCGGTTCTTGTCGGTGGTGTTTTCGGCGTAATGAATAAAGGTTTCGTCAAACATCACGGCTTCGCCGTCACGCCAGACGTAGCTCTGGCCGTCGACATTGATATGGCAGCCCGGATCATTCGGTGTGTCCAGGCCCAAATGAAACCGCAGCGAGCCTGCATAAGGGTCGCGGTGGCGTACCAGTTTCGAACCGGGTGGCAACTCGGCAAACATGGCGGCCTTGACGGTTCCAATGCCGTTGAGCAACTCAATGGTTCGCGGGCACAGTTCGATCGCTGACGGGTGATTGTCGCCGTACCACTTCAGATAAAACCGCTTCCAGCCACTTTTGAAGAACGAATTGAACCCCACGTCGTTCGGCTGTTCGGAGCGTTTGATCTGGCCCGCTTGCATCAGGTTTCGCGCTTCCTCGCGGATCTCCTGCCAATGGGCTTGCAGGGGCTGCAATTCGGGGAAGTCTGAAGGTTTGAGGTACGGCTGGCTCGGTACTTTGGAGAACAGGTACAGAAAGCAGTTGATGGGTGCCAGAAAGGTGGAGTGATCGCTCAGCTGACGTCCCAGCTTATGGCGAACAGAGCCCCGCAGGTGGACGTAGGCGATGGACAAAACATAGACAGCAATAATGATGAGTTTCAAAAGTATCGTCACAAGTCAGGTGAAACGCAGCCCTGCATACACGCAAGTCGCCCGACATCCTGTAGGAGTTATCGGGCGCTGGTGTCGCTTGATGGGAGCCAAGGCGTAAGGTTAGTGCAGCACTTTGCGCATTTTCCAGCTTTTCATGATCTTTTTGAACATATCTGCTTACAGTCTTTGGTCGTGTTGCGGGTAGGGCTTTTCTATTTTTCTCAGGAAAGCATCCACCTCGTCGGCGCCTGGTGCTGTGGCGGGGCCGTGGCGGGTGACGGCCAGCGCCGCTGCGGCATTGGCCCGTGTAGCCGCATGCGCCGAGCTGCAACCGGTCGCCAATGAGGCAATCATCACGCCGGCATGGGTGTCTCCGGCACCGTTGCTGTCGACGGCCTGTACCTTGAACCCGGTCATGTGCTGCGGGCCGTGGCCCTCGATGATCCAGCAGCCCTGCGCCCCATCGCGCACAACCGTGAGGCACTGGTTGGGCAGGCGTGCAGGCAGGAGGGTCAGGGCGTCCGCCAGGGAGGAGCTGTTGGTGAAGACCTGCGCTTCGCTCCGATTGCTGGTCCAGAGGTCAAGGCGGGGCAACAGGAGGTTGAGCAGGTGCGGATCGATATCGGCCAGTAAGGGCCCAGGGTCGAACGACAGATGTACGCTGGGGGGCAAGCCCTGTATCCAGCTCAATAGCGGCCTGGCCTTGTCTGGATGGAGCAGGCTGTAACCGCTGACATACACGTAGTCGTCAGGCTGGACGGTGACGTGATCCAGATCCTGGGCGGATAACCCGCCTTCGGCACCGATGCAGGAAATAAATGTGCGCTCAGCGCTGGCTTCAGTGAGGGCTACGCACAGTCCGGTGTCCTTGTGCGGGTCGATGGGCAAGGCCATCTGTATGCCTTCGGTCTTCATGGCCTGGCGGGCCAGCTCACCGAACTGGCCCTTGCCATGACGCCCCAGGTACACAGTCTGTAGTCCATTGCGCTGGGCCGCGGCCATCACGTTGAAACCGCCGCCTGCGTGAAAGCGGGCGCTGTGGGCCAATGTATCGCCACCGGAACGGGGCAGAGTGTCGAGTGCCATTGCCAGATCGACGATGACCTGGCCGGTATGCAGCAATCTAGACATGGGCGTTATCCGATGCAGGTTGGCGACGGTCTTTGGCACCGCCCAGCAATGCGTACAAGCCACCAGCCACGACGAATGTCACGACCCAGCCCAAACCGTTATGACCCAACCAGGAGTCGGCCAGTGGTCCGACAAACGAGTCTGCGTCACTGCTGCCCACACGGGTAAAGCAAAAGCCCAGTACCAGGGCCAGCGCCCATGCTCCCAATGCTCTCCATTCAATGCCGCCGTTGTACCAGTAGGCGCTGTTGGCGCTGACGTCCAGCAGGTCCTTGGCGCTGTAGTACTGGCGGTGAACAAGGTCGATGACAAAGATTGCCACCCAGGCAGTAATCGGGATGGCGGTGAGTGAGATAAAGGTGATGAAGGGGCCGTAAAAGCTGCCAGCAAACAGCATGAAGTAAATCGAGCCACAAGAAATCGCCACGATATCGACGACGACGGCCTGAACCCGTTTGATCTTCACGCCCAGGGTCAAGGTGGTCAGGCCTGCCGAATACACTGACAGATGGTTGGACAGTAACAGGCCGCCAAATGCGCTTAGCAGGTAGGGAATGGCCATCCAGGAGGGCAGCATGTTGCGGATCGCGGCAATAGGGTCGGTGGCGGAAGCCAGGTCGTGGTTGCCGACAGACAGCAAGCCGCCAAGGGTAATCAGCAACACCAGTGGAATCCCGGCCCCCCAGGCCGCGCAGGCGACCAGCTGCGAGGCGCTGACGCTGCGCTTCTGGTAGCGCGACATGTCAGCCCCGGCGTTGGCCCAGCCAATGCCGGTGCCAGCCGCCATGATGCCGATCCCGATAATGACCGCGCTCATGGGGGCAGGGCGGGTGTTGAATACGCTTTGCCAGTCGATGGTGGCGCACAGAAAACCGCCAACCAGCAAGTTGAGCGCGCCGAACACGTAGGTTGCCCATTTCTGGATCAGCAGCAGCGTTGCATGCCCCAGTCCGGAAACGCTTAGGGTCAGCAGCGTGAAAATGCCGATAAACAGCAGGGTAAGCCCCGGTGCGTTTTTGGCTTGCGCAGGGGTGTCGAATACGATGGAGGACAGTGCAAGCAGCACGAATGCGGCGGTAGTGGTATTCACTGTTTCCCACCCTATACGTGAAATCAGTGAAACCAGTGTGGGGCCAATATTGCCACGTACCCCGAAGATCGCTCGCGACAGTGTCAGGCTTGGTGCTCGGCCCCGTCGTCCGGCAATGGAGATCACGCCGACCACGGCAAACGAGCCGGCAGCACCGATCAGGGCGACGATGACGACCTGCCAAATGGCCAGTTGATGAAAGGCCACCAGGGTCGCACCCAGTGGCAAGCCGAGAATGCTGATATTGGCTGCAAACCAGACCCAGAACAGTTGCAGGGGGTTGCCGTGGCACTCATTTTCGGGAACGGGCTCTATGCCGCGTGTTTCCAGTTGCCCGGCACTGTGCCCGGCGTTAGGAGGTGTCATGGAGAGTGGCTCCTGATGCGGTTGTTCTCGTTATCAGCAGGGTGTGTCCAGGGCAGGACTGCAAGGCCAGTCGCTTTGCTGCCCTTGGCAGGCTGCTTATTGATTACGAAGGGCCAGCAGTTGGTGGACCAACGGTTCCAGTTGCAGGCTGTTGACCTCGGTGATCTGTTCGATCAGCGCCGCTGGCCAATGATCCAGACCACCACAGGCGCCCAGCATGGCGCCGAGAATGGCGGCAATGGTGTCGGTGTCGCCGCCAAGGCTGGCGGCCATGCACAGGGCGTCAAAACTGCTCATGCTGGCGCTTGCCACGCGCTGTGCGAGGGCGAACGCTGCGACGACAGATTCCTGGGATGCGACTGATGTGCCGATCACGTCATACAACAAGTCGCCAATATTGTCAGGGTTGCACTCGGTACTTGCGTGTCTGGCCCAGCGAATGCGCGGGCCCATTCGGCCGCCCGCAACCCAGTGGCCGTGATGCTCGGCGATGAACGCCATTTCGGTGCCCGCATTGAGGGCGTGCTCCAGTTTTTTGCCATTGATCCCGCTGGAGACCACGGCGGCGACGGCGGCTGCGCTGGCAATCCCCAGGCTGGTGTTGTGAGTGACCTGGCACGCCTGAATAACGGCCTTGATAAAGCGTTCCGGATGGGCAATGTCGCTGGCGATACCCACCGGGGCGATGCGCATGGCGGCGCCGTTGGTGGTGCCGTAGCGGCCTGACTCTTCGGGGCTGTGGCCCGCGAGGATCATCTCTATCGCGCGCTTGGTGGAGGGCCCGAGCAGGTCTTGAGAGCCTTTGGCCTGCATGGCGGACTCCCAGCTGATCAGGCGCCGGGCAAGCTGGTCGGGGTCAATGCTGCCTTTGCCTTCCACCAGTAGTTGCGCCACCAGAATGGCTTGCTCGGTGTCGTCGGTGATTGAGCCCGCCACCATGCCCGGGGCAATGGGTTGATCGGCCGGGGCGTTTTCAAGTGTCGTGATGTGCCCGAACCGGGCCACAATCTGCCCCCGACTGAATGACTGGGTCGGCATGCCCAGTGCGTCACCCAGTGCCAGGCCGTAAAACGCGCCAAGCGCCCGGTCAGTGGGCGTCATGTGGGCGTTCCAAACGAGTGGTACATGCGAAAGTGCACCGGATCAAGCCAGCTTTCGACCAGCTCCATGAAACGTCCGTGGCGGTCGTAAGTGGTGCGCAGGGCCTTGAGGAAAACGGTTCCGGCAGGGCGTCCAAGCAATAGCGCGTCTTCTTCATTGAGAGGTTCGGCGCCAATCCATTGATCGCCCCGGTCGCCGACAAAGCCGTAGGCCGCCAGGGTGATGGTGAGCGAGTCGTCGATCAGCCCTACTCGTGGCAGGCCTTCCAGGCCGCCCGTGGCGGGCATGAAGGAGCGCTCCAGCGAAATCGCGGTGCCATCGTCCCGACGGCGTCGTCGCTCCAGGATGACAAACTGACTCAAGCCCAATTGATGGAGCAGATCCGGGCGCTCGATGGCCTCAAGTCGAAGCAGTTCTGTGTGGATGCGGGCGCCCGTATTGGCCAGCGCCTGGGTCCAGCCGTTGTTTTGGTCCAGCGTAATACCGTCATACGTGACGATGGCGCCGCCTTCTGTTCGCGTAGCGATATATTTTCGCCTTTCCAGTTCGGCCAGTGCTGCGCGCAACGTGCTGTGGCTGACCCGCAGTTCTTGAGCTAATTGGTCTTCTCCCGGTAGCAGATGTCCGTCTGCCAGGAGCCCGCTTTCGATACGATGGACGAGCTCGTCGACCACCCGTTGTTTTTTAGTAAATCGAACCTGTTTGATCATCCCGCAAGTAATAGCTCAGCAATGCAGGTTCGGCAATGTGCGCCCCCCTGAAAAAGCCATAATTCATTGGCTGTTGGTGGACATTCAATGGCAGGAGAAACGCCTTGAGCCTGCGCTGACATCAGGGCTCAAGGCTGTTGCAGTCGAGCAGAGGGGTTTCAGCCACAGGCCTTGAGGTTGACCGGGCCAACGAACTCGTTGCCGCGACCCATCACGCATGCCACCGCCTGATTGCGCTGACGCTCCCAGGACTGAACGGGATAGGACTTGTCCCAGGCTTCGTAGAGCTGCCGGTCCTGCTTTGAAAGGCGCAAGTTATAGCGCTTGCTCATGTAGAAGTAGGTACGAGCGATCATGCCGCGAATGTTGGGGCGGGGCATGACCTTTTTGGATTTGAAATCGACCTGTGTCAGGCACGAACCATACTGGCCCTTTTTCTCGGGCAGCCAGCCAAAGCTGAAGTTGCTTCTATCCCCGTTAACCTCGCCAATGCTGGGCACCAGGTTGTGCAGGTCAGCTTCGGCCACTTTGAATACCGGGTCGTTACGGGTGCAGTTTTTCCGCCCGCCACTTTGCCAGCACTGGCGCTGATGACCGATTTGCCAGGCAGGAACGATATGTTCCCACTCGATACGAGCGGCACGGTTGGCATTTTTGCGTGGGACGTAGCCGCAGGCTTTTAGGTCGATGCGGTTGCCGTTGTATTTGCAACCGCAGTAAAACTCGGTGGACTGGGGTGCGTAGAGTTTCCAGGCGACTTTTTTGGCTTCGCTGAAGGTTTGTGGGGCAGCAGCATGTGCGCTTGCAACGGTAAAAAGACTGAACAGTGCCAGTAAACAAAACCTCATTGACTCAGTCTTCCTCAAGCACGGTCCAGAAAATATTGACGCTGCCATCATCGCGATGGGCAACGGTGACGTTGTCGTTTTCGGAAATTTCTTCCAGCAGGCGTTCCCAGAACTCGGGATTGTCGCCTTCGAGTCGCTCAAGCACCGCCATTTTGTCTTTTTGGGCTTTGGGCGAACTGATGATTTTTTGTATGCGTGCGCCGAAGATTTCGTAGGGGCTCGGTAGGGTAGGCGCTTTCGCCGCTTTTTTAGCCATGATGCGATCCTTGGTGTGCTGTATGCGCATACAGTATTTAACTGTGTAAGATTTGGCAACTGTTTGGTGCGCGGGCGGGTACATCCGGTGGTTATTCAGCGCCAAATAAAAAGGCCGCCTCCCGGGGGGAGACGGCCTTTTCGAGTTCAAACCGCGAGCGCTGACGCGTGCGACTCAGTACTCCCAGAACATCCGCTGCAGCTCTTTGCTGTCCTGGGTCTTGGTCAGTGCGACCATCGCCAGGATGCGGGCTTTCTGTGGGTTCAGGTCGTGGGCTACAACCCAATCGTTTTTGTCGTCAGGCTGTTCTGCGTTACGCAGTACGAACCCGCCGTTGTTTACGTGGGAAGAGCGAATGATCTGTACGCCATCCTTGCGCAGTGCTTGCAAGGCCGGAACAACGCGGGAAGATACCGAACCGTTGCCGGTGCCCGCGTGGATGATGGCTTTGGCGCCGGATTGTGCCAATGCCTTGTAGGCGGTGTCATCGACGTTGCCATAGGAGTAGGCGATGCCTACGTTTGGCAGGCTCTTGATGTCTTTAATGTCGAATTCCGAATCCATGGTGTGACGCTTGGCTGGCAAGCGGAACCAGTAGGATTTGCCTTCAACGACCATGCCCAGTGGGCCCCAAGGGCTCTTGAATGCTTCGGTCTTGATGTTGATGGATTTGCTGACATCACGGCCGGACTGGATTTCATCGTTCATGGTGACCAGTACGCCTTTGCCACGGGCGTCTTTACTGCCGGCAACGGCAACGGCGTTGTACAGGTTCAGCATGCCGTCAGCCGACATGGCGGTGCCCGGACGCATGGAGCCGACCACGACGATTGGCTTGTCGGTTTTTTCGACCAGGTTCAGGAAGTAAGCGGTTTCTTCCAGGGTGTCGGTGCCGTGGGTGATAACGATGCCGTCGACATCATCGCTGTCAGCCAGCTCGGCTACACGGCGGCCCAATTGCAGCAGGTTTTCGTTGGTGATGCTCTCGGATGCAATTTGCATCACCTGCTCGCCACGAACGTTTGCCAGTTGGCTCAGCTCGGGAACACCGGCAATCAGTTTGTCGATACCCACTTTGGCAGCGGTGTACGTTGCGCTGTTTGCAGCGCTTGCGCCTGCACCGGCAATGGTGCCGCCTGTAGCAAGAATGACGACATTGGGCTTGGTGGCGGTTTCTTGCGCCTGAGCAATCGTTGGCAGTGCAAGCAGAAGGGCCAGTGCGCCCGGAACGATGGTTTTCAACACAGCATTTTTCATTGTTTTTTCTCTTATTAGTGAGTGTGCCGGTGTTCGCACACTAAACACGGCACAAGTGATCCATATGGCCGTGAGCGGTGTAGGGGAGCATTATTTATGCCAGTACACGCTCGCTCGGAATCTATGATAAGCCGTTGATTTATAAGGTAAAAATAAACGCATGAAATTTTTTGTATTGAATTGGTACGGTTTCCCGAACAAAAAAGGTTTTTGCGTTCGGAGATTCGAATGACCGCCGGTCTGGCATCGTCCTTTTTTCACATTGACAAATAACAGCCGGCTTTCCATAGTGAGGTTCAAGCAAACGTTTGCGCGGCGTTTTTTGAACCAGCCCTGGCAGGTTCATGAATCATGACCTATTGCCAGTCACACGGCTTTTGGCAGTCAGGCGTAGCGCGAGCAGGACGTTGCTCACAATAATCATAAGATCGGAGTTACTTCCATGAAGCTGCCATTTGCTGGACGCCTCCTCGCTGTCGCCATGCTGGCTGCGGCATCCCTTACCCTCCCTGTCGCTTATGCGGATACGCCTGAAAAACCCAAAGTCGGGCTGGTGATGAAGTCGTTGGCAAACGAGTTCTTTGTCACGATGCAAAAGGGTGGTGAGGACTACCAAAAAGCCCATGCGGCCAGTTTCGACCTGGTCTCCAACGGGATCAAGAACGAAACCGACACAGCAGGCCAGATCGACATCATCAATCAGATGATCATCGCCAAGGTCGATGCGCTGGTGATTGCACCGGCGGACTCCAAGGCTTTGGTATCGGCCATCAAGAAAGCCAAGGACCGCGGGATCGTGGTGGTCAACATTGACAACCAGCTGGACCCCGACGTGTTGAAAAGCAAAGGCATCGACGTGCCGTTTGTGGGGCCAAACAACCGCCAGGGCGCCCGTGAAGTGGGTGAGTACCTGGCGACAAAACTCCAGGCGGGCGATGAAGTAGGGATCATTGAGGGTGTATCGACCACCACCAATGCACAAATGCGCACGGCAGGTTTCAAGGACGCCATGACCGCCGCCGGTATGAAAATTGTGCCGGTGCAGTCGGGTAACTGGGAAATCGACGGTGGCAACAAGGTCGCGGCAGGCATGCTCAGCGAGTACCCCAACCTCAAGGCCATCCTCGCGGGTAATGACAGCATGGCACTGGGCGCGGTGTCGGCCATCCGTGCAGCAGGCAAGGTCGGCAAGGTTCAAGTGGTCGGCTATGACAATATCGATGCGATAAAACCGATGCTCAAAGATGGCCGGGTGCTAGCCACGGCCGACCAGGCTGCAGCCAAGCAGGCGGTTTTTGGCATTGAAACCGCGCTCAAGCTGGTCAAGAAAGAGCCGGTTGAAAACCTGAAGGACGGTGTCATCGATACCCCTGTCGAACTGGTCATCAACAAGTAATTCCACTCGGTGTCGCAGGCACCCGTCCGGTAGGGCGGGTGCCGGGAGAAATGATATGTCTGCTCCTGATGCCGGCGTGGTCCTCACGGTCAGCGGGATTGGTAAAACGTACACACAGCAGGCGGTGCTGGCCGATATCGATCTGTCGCTGTATCGCGGCGAAGTGCTGGCCTTGACGGGTGAAAATGGCGCCGGAAAAAGCACTCTGTCGAAAATTATCGGTGGCCTGGAAGTTCCGACTCTCGGTCAGATGCAATTCAATGGCCAGGCCTATGCCCCTGGCAGTCGCTCCCACGCCGAGAAGCAGGGCGTGCGCATGGTCATGCAGGAGCTGAACCTGCTGCCCACACTGACAGTGGCGGAAAATCTGTTTCTGGACAATCTGCCCAGCCGCATGGGGTGGATCAGCCGCAAGCAATTACGCACGTCGGCCATTGAGGCCATGGCCCAGGTGGGGCTGGAGGCGATAGATCCCGACACCCTGGTCGGGGAGCTGGGGATTGGCCACCAGCAAATGGTCGAAATCGCCCGCAACCTGATTGGGGACTGTCATGTCCTAATCCTGGATGAGCCCACCGCGATGCTCACGGCCCGTGAAGTTGAAATGCTGTTTGTGCAAATCGAACGGCTTCAGGCCCGCGGCGTGGCGATTGTGTACATCTCCCATCGACTTGAAGAGCTGGCGCGTGTAGCGCAGCGGATTGCCGTACTGCGCGACGGTTGTCTGGTCTGTGTCGAACCCATTGCCGATTACAGCAGCGAGCAACTGGTCAATCTGATGGTGGGCCGTGAGTTGGGAGACCAACTGGATTTGGGGCCGCGCACATTGGGTGAAACGGCCCTCAAAGTGAGTGGGATCGGTCGCTCGAACAAGGTTCAAGATGTCTCGTTTGAAGTAAGACAGGGTGAAATATTTGGTATTTCGGGACTGATCGGGGCAGGGCGCACCGAGCTTTTGCGATTGATCTACGGTGCTGACCTGCCCGATAGCGGTACCGTGGCGGTGGGCTCGCCGACGCGGGTGGTCAGTATCCGCTCGCCGGCTGATGCCGTGAAGAAGGGTATCGCCCTGATTACGGAGGACCGCAAGGGCGAGGGCTTGCTATTGACCCAGTCGATCAGTGCCAACATCAGCCTGGGCAACATGCACAGTATCTCCAGCGCGGGGGTGGTGAATGGTCAGCAGGAAGCCGCGCTGGCCCGGCGCCAGATCGACGCAATGGGGATCCGCAGCAGCGGCCCGGAACAAGTGGTGTCGCAATTGTCCGGCGGCAACCAGCAGAAAGTGGTTATTGGCCGCTGGCTGGAGCGCGATTGTACGGTCCTGCTGTTTGATGAACCCACTCGCGGTATCGACATCGGTGCCAAGTTCGATATTTACCGACTGTTGGGCGAATTGACGCGCAAAGGCAAGGCGCTGGTCGTGGTGTCGAGCGACCTTCGAGAATTGATGTTGATCTGTGATCGCATCGGCGTGCTGTCTGCGGGGCGTCTGATAGATACCTTCGAGCGTGACAGCTGGAGCCAGGAACAGTTACTGGCAGCAGCCTTTGCCGGTTATCAAAAACGAGATGCGTTGCTCGCAGAAGCCGCGCCAAAGGAAGCCTCATGAAAGCCACCCTCGTGCCGCAAAAAAATGCACACAACTATTACGGAACGGGCACATATCTGGGATTGGCGGGCGCCTTGCTGGTCATGATTATTCTGTTCTCCAGCCTCAGTGATCACTTTTTCTCCTATGACACGTTGAGCACCCTGGCCAATCAGATTCCGGATTTGATGGTGCTGTCTGTGGGCATGACGTTTGTATTGATTATCGGCGGCATCGATTTGTCGGTTGGGTCGGTATTGGCCCTGGCCGCGTCAGCGGTCAGTGTCGCGATTCTGGGCTGGGGCTGGGGCGTGATGCCTGCCGCGTTGCTGGGCATGGGGTGTGCAGCCCTTGCGGGTACGATTACGGGCTCAATTACGGTGGCCTGGAAAATCCCCTCTTTTATTGTGTCGCTGGGGGTGCTGGAGATGGCCCGGGGTGCTGCCTATCAAATGACAGGTTCGCGCACAGCCTATATAGGTGATGCTTTCGCCTGGCTTTCGAACCCGGTTGCCTTCGGGATTTCGCCCTCGTTCATCATTGCATTGCTGATTATCGTGATTGCTCAAGCGGTACTGACACGCACGGTGTTTGGTCGCTACATGATAGGCATCGGGACCAACGAAGAAGCAGTGCGTCTGGCCGGTATCAATCCCAAGCCCTACAAGATTCTGGTCTTCAGCGTGATGGGATTACTGGCAGGGGTCGCGGCGCTGTTCCAGATCTCCCGGCTGGAGGCTGCGGATCCCAATGCCGGCTCGGGTCTTGAGTTGCAGGTTATTGCGGCGGTGGTGATCGGTGGTACGAGTCTGATGGGCGGGCGTGGCTCAGTCATCAGTACTTTTTTCGGTGTGCTGATTATTTCGGTATTGGCCGCAGGACTCGCTCAAATCGGCGCGACTGAGCCTACGAAGCGTATCATTACCGGTGCTGTCATAGTGATAGCAGTGGTATTGGACACCTACCGCAGTCAACGTGCACAGCGACGGAACTAAGCGATGGCAACTATTAAAGATGTCGCGGCAATGGCGGGCATTTCGTACACGACGGTTTCCCATGTTCTGAATAAAACGCGCCCAGTGAGCGAGCCGGTTCGCTTGAAGGTCGAGGAGGCCATCGCGCGCCTCGACTATGTCCCCAGCGCTGTAGCGCGCTCGTTGAAAGCTAAAACCACGGCGACTATCGGTCTGTTGGTTGCCAATAGCCTGAATCCGTACTTTGCCGAGTTGGCGCGAGGGATTGAGGACTACTGCGAGCGCAACAATTACTGCGTGATTTTGTGCAACTGCGACGACGATCCTGAGAAGCAGCGCAATTACCTGCGGGTACTGCTTGAAAAACGGGTGGACGGCCTGGTGGTCGCTTCTGCCGGTGGCGACTTGGGCATGGCAAGCGGGCTGGTCGGGGTTCGAACGCCGATGGTCATCGTCGACCGCAGCCTTGAGGGTGTCGAGGCTGATCTGGTGCGAATCGATCACGAGCTTGGGGCGTATCTGGCTACACGTCACCTGCTCGACCTGGGGCACCGTGCCATTGCCTGTATTGGTGGGCCGGCAATCACCCGTGTAGCGCAGCTGCGCACGGCCGGGTATCTGCGGGCCTTGGCAGAGGCGGGTGTGATCGCGGATGAGCGCTGGATGGTCGAGAGCGACTTCAGCAGTGTGGGTGGCTATCAGGCCGCTGTCGGCCTGCTGGAGCACAATCGGCCCACGGCTATCTTTGCCTGCAACGACATGATGGGGATTGGTGTATTGCGGGCCGCAGCGGAGCGCAACATCCGGGTGCCGGAACAGTTGTCGGTCATTGGCTTTGATGATGTGCAGATGAGTCGTTATGTCTATCCGTCGTTGACGACGGTCGGGCAGTCGATTCTGCAATTGGGCGAAATGGCAGCACAACTCTTGCTGCGCCGCATTGCATCGCCCGAGCGAGCGGTAGAGCAGCGGATCGTGAAGCCTGACATCGTGTTGCGAGAGTCCACCAGAGCCTATGTCGAGGCACCTTTTAAGTATCCCCAAAATATCAATGGATGAGTGCCGATACATGCAAGCAAATGTAGTGGTGGTTGGCAGTCTGAACATGGATCTGGTCACGCGTACCGAGAGACTGCCTCGCCCGGGAGAAACGGTTTTCGGGCAGTCTTTTGGCACCGTGCACGGAGGCAAGGGCGCGAACCAGGCGGTGGCCGCTTCGCGCCTGGGGGCCCGCGTGGCCATGGTCGGGTGTCTCGGTGGTGACGCCTATGGCGTGCAGTTGCGTGAAGGGCTGCTGGCTGACCGGATTGATTGCCTGGCCGTACGCACCGTGCCCGGTACTGCAAGCGGTGTGGCGCTGATAACGGTCGATGCCGGCAGCCAGAACACGATTGTGGTCGTGGCGGGAGCCAATGGTTGTCTTGAACCTGAAGATATCAAGGCGTGTGATCAGGTGCTGCAAGGCGCGAAAGTACTTGTTTGTCAGCTTGAAGTGCCGATGGAGACTGTCGGCTGCGTCCTTGGTCGTGGGCGAGAACTGGATAAAATCGTGATTCTTAATCCCGCGCCTGCGAGTGGTCCGTTGCCCAAGCACTGGTACGGCGCCATCGATTATCTGATTCCCAATGAAAGTGAAGCCTGGGCGCTGAGTGGCGTGACCGTCGACTCACTTGAATCGGCGGAACTGGCTGCTCGCCGGTTGGTCGAGTTTGGGGCGCGCAAGGTGATTGTGACCCTGGGGGCCAAGGGCGCCCTGTTTGTCAGTGCGCAGCGTGTTGCGCACTTTGCTGCGCCCAAGGTTGAAGCGGTGGATGCCACGGCGGCAGGCGATACATTTGTCGGGGCATTTTCTGCCGGGTTGGCGGCGGGCATGGATCAAGACGACGCCATTCGCTTTGCTCAAGTCGCTGCAGCCTTGTCGGTAACCTGTGCGGGCGCTCAGCCTTCCATTCCCTCATTGCGTGATGTCCAGGGCTTTGCCACACCATGAAAAAAACACCCCTGCTTAATATTGCTCTGTCGCGGCTTGTTGCTTCGCTTGGGCATGGCGACATCGTGGTCATTGCAGATGCCGGATTGCCGGTGCCCAAGGGGGTAGAGCTGATTGATCTGGCTCTGACTCAGGGCATTCCGGATGTCGCCAGTACCTTGCGTACCTTGCTCAGCGAGATGCAGGTGCAAAGCCATGTGTTGGCCAGTGAGCTACTGCTCGCACCTTGTCCGGCTCTCATGTGCATCGAGGCGCTTGCCAGTGCGGGCGAGTTGGGTTCGAGGCTTACGCTTACTCACAGCGCTTTCAAGGAGCTGTGCTTGCAGGCAAAAGTGATCGTTCGTACTGGAGAGTGTCGTCCGTATAGCAATATTGCCCTGGTCTCAGGCGTAACCTTTTGAATGATTTTTACAGGGAGTTAGTCGTGTCGCGCTTTAAACAGATTGTTCAGCCATTGCTAAGGAGTGTCCTTTTCTTGTCCGCCATCACGATCTCAAGTGTTCAAGCCGCAGGCACGATTGATTTGATTATCGATACCGACCCCGGTGCTGACGATGTTGTTGCGCTGCTGTTGGCCCTGGCTTCGCCCGAGCAACTGAATGTGCGGGCAATCACAACCGTGGCCGGTAATGTGCGGCTGGACAAGACTTCGCGTAATGCCCGTCTGGCTCGGGAGTGGGCAGGGCGTGAAGACGTGCCTGTTTATGCCGGGGCGCCCAAGCCTTTGGTGCGTTCCCCGATTTATGCCGAGAACATTCATGGTCAGGAAGGTGTGACAGGTGTGCCTGTCCATGAGCCTGCAAAAGGGCTTGAGCCAGCCAATGCGGTTAACTACCTGATCGAGACACTGCGTGCTGCCAAGCCTGGCAGTGTGACCATCGCCATGCTCGGCCCACAGACAAACCTGGCGCTAGCCTTGATCCAGGCGCCTGACATTACTCGGGGAATCAAGGAAGTCGTGGTCATGGGCGGCGCTCACTTCAACGGGGGCAACATTACTCCGGTCGCCGAGTTCAACCTTTATGCCGATCCCCATGCTGCAGAGGTGGTGTTGAAGAGCGGTGTGAAACTGACCTATGTGCCACTTGATGTGACGCACAAGATCCTGACCAGCGAGGCCCGTCTCAAGCAGATCGCAGCGTTGGGCAATACGGCTGGAAAACTGGTCGGCGATATTCTGAATGAATATGTCAAAGGGGATATGGCGCACTACGGATTGCCGGGTGGGCCTGTCCACGATGCCAGTGTTATTGCCTACCTGCTGAATCCGGGGCTGTTTTCCGGGCGTGAGGTCAATCTGGTCGTGGATACCCGTGAAGGCCCCACCTTTGGCCAGACAATTGCTGACTGGTACAACACCTTGAACCAACCCAAAAACGCCTTTTGGGTCGAGAACGGCGACGCGCAAGGTTTTTTCGATTTGCTGACGACGCGCCTGGGTCGGTTGAAGTGATTTGGCGGGGCGCAGAGTCAGGTCAGTTTCGACAGTTCAGTCGGTTTGTACTTTTCGAAAACCTGGCTGACAAAAGCTCGGGCAGCCTCTGTCCCAAGCTCCTTGACTAAAAGGTCGATGCCGATGATGGCCAGCTCTTCAGGGCTGCCAGGGCTGTAGGAGCATTGCCCTTGATGCCATTTGGCCTTGATATCTGCATCGATGCTGACTGTTGTCATTGGGTGCTCATGATAAGGGGCGTGGGAAAGAGATTTTAGCAAAAAGTCGTCCCGAAGCTATCACGAGACCACCGTAAATCGTGTGACTGATATTTTGGGGCCTCAACTTTCCCATGAGATCCATGCTGCATGCCACACTTGCACTTTTCAAGAGTGGTGCAGGCCATGCAAATTGATCTTAACGACCCTGAAGGTTTAACCCTTGCTGCTGTACGTCAGTTACTGGCTTCGGCCAGTGACGATGCACATACGCAGTTGCGCGTGACCAAGGCGGGTATTGCCTACATTTCATCGGGTGTGGTGGGCGGTTTAGACATCGACGGGCTGCTTTTCAGGCTGGAGACATGGGCGGCAGGTTCAGGCTATGTCGGGAAAGTTGCGGCAAGTGATGAGGTCTGGGTGATGCAGATCTCCAATGCCCTTAAAGACAATTGGCCTAATCCGCCATTTGACTACATTGATGTGTACTGATTCCCACATATTTGGCAATGATTGGGTGTGCGCGTTAAATGCCTGCTCGGGCACACTTGTTCGTGCGTTGAGCAATCAGAAGATGCTATCAGGCACCATGAAACCTAATTGCGATATAGCTGTCGCAAGGGTTCGGACTATTTATTTTAAGGAGGCTTCATGTCTTGGAAGCTAGTGTCATTGGGTTCGTTGTTGGCGGTCGTAGCGCTGTCAGGGTGCAGCACGTCGAATTCGGATAAGGACCCCGTCACTGAGGCAGGGCATAGTCGTTGCGATGCTAAAGCTGCAGCATTTGTGATTGGCCAAAAAGCGTCGGCGCAGCTCCTGGAGCAGGCTCGTGTCAAGGCGGGAGCGCAGAATGCACGCCTCTTGTCACCGCACGACATCATGACGCTCGAGTATCGCTCGGACCGCTTGAATCTTAATACTGACGACAATGCAGTCATTACCCGCGTGAACTGCGGCTAAGCAGCACGGCTGGCTTTGTTTCAGGCATAAAAAACCCCGTCACATGGACGGGGTTTTTTTGTTCGAGGGAGATTTACTCCGGACGAACCTGTGCAGCTTGCATACCCTTTTGGCCTTTCTCAGCCACGAAGGAAACGGTTTGGCCTTCTTTCAGGCTTTTGAAACCGTCGCTTTCGATAGCTTTGAAGTGTACGAACAGGTCGTCACCGCCACCTTGAGGAGTGATGAAGCCGAAGCCTTTTTCATCGTTGAACCATTTTACGGTGCCGGTTTGGCGATTAGACATGGTGTATCTCCAAGAAACTTATATTTTCAGTAGTACTGTGCTGCTCAGGCCAACTGGGCACACCGAGGTATCATAGTCGAAATGTGCGCTTTGGGAGCCCCCCTGAGCTGCAGATTGCTGCAATGTTCGCTTTCTTTTACTGTTAAAAACTCTCGAAACCCCCGTTTTACGGGGGGTTGAGGGTTGAAAGCACTTAAAAAAAAAGCACGCCCGAATGCATGTTTTTTACGCAAAACAGGTTTTTAGGCCTGTTTTGCCCTCAATCAGGTCCCGATTCGTCATGGGGATGAGGGCTATTTAGTGGCTCGACAGGCCTGTATTGCATCCAGAGCTTTGGTTCTAAGCTCTGCGCTCGGCTGGGTTGTCTTGCTCATCAGTTGCTGGATTTCGGCAGTCGAAAACTTCTCGGACAACTTGTCCGCTCCGCATGCGCAATGCTGTTGGGCTGTCTTTACGTCGACGCTTTGGCTTGCCGCCGCTACGCAGTCCTTCATGTAGTCTTTTTTTGCGCCGGCTGGCCAGTTGTCGGCCTGGGCGCTCAGGGGTAACAGCATTGCCAAAGGTGCTGCGAAGGCGAGTAAGCGGATCATGCGCATAAGATGCTCCTTGTAAGCATTAAAACCGAGTGTGTATCACTGAGTATCTGAGAGGTTAGTGCAGCTCAAGTTCACCCATCTGTAAAAAACCTCCCTTTATTTTGGATGCAGGGCAGTGCGTATAACAGGGCGCGTGCATCTGTGCTAGCATGCCGCCCTTGGCTATTTTGTGTGTTTGCATGCTCTCAGAGTTGCAGGGCAATGCCATTAACCTTATTGATTTGAACTCCAGTCACTCTGGTTCGGTTTTAGGTTGGCCGCAAGGCTCCTGCCACTGTGAGGCAGGCATACCACCGAATCGCGTACTGGCTCATCCCAACCCACGTGACCTTTGGTAGGGGTCACCACTAGGAGAGGAGGCGCCATGCCAACTATTACTCTTCCCGACGGCAGTCAACGCTCTTTCGATCATCCAGTATCAGTTGCCGAGGTCGCCGCTTCGATTGGCGCTGGCCTGGCTAAAGCTACCGTGGCCGGCAAGGTCAACGGCAAGCTGGTGGATGCCTGCGATCTGATTGAAAACGACGCCACCCTGCAAATCATCACGCCCAAGGATGAAGAGGGGCTGGAGATTATTCGCCACTCTTGCGCCCACTTGGTTGGCCATGCAGTCAAGCAACTGTTTCCGACGGCCAAAATGGTGATCGGTCCGGTTATCGACGAAGGTTTTTATTACGATATCGCTTATGAGCGTCCGTTTACGCCGGATGACATGGCTGCAATCGAAAAGCGCATGCAGCTGCTGATCGAAAAAGATTACGACGTCATCAAGAAAGTTACTCCGCGTGCCGAAGTGATCGAGATGTTTGCCGCTCGTGGTGAAGACTACAAGCTGCGCTTGATCGAAGACATGCCGAACGAACAGGCCATGGGTCTGTACTTTCACGAAGAGTACGTCGACATGTGCCGCGGGCCTCACGTCCCGAACACTCGCTTCCTGAAGTCGTTCAAGCTGACCAAGCTGTCGGGCGCCTACTGGCGTGGCGATGCGAAAAACGAGCAGCTGCAACGTATCTACGGCACTGCCTGGGCTGACAAGAAGCAGCTGGCGGCATACGTCCTGCGCATTGAAGAAGCTGAAAAGCGCGATCACCGTAAAATCGGCAAGCGTCTTGGTCTGTTCCACACCCAGGAAGAAGCTCCGGGCATGGTGTTCTGGCACCCTAATGGCTGGACGCTTTATCAGGTGCTTGAGCAGTACATGCGCAAAGTGCAGCGCGAAAACGGTTATCTGGAGATCAAGACTCCCCAGGTAGTAGATCGCAGCTTGTGGGAAAAGTCCGGGCACTGGGCCAACTACGCCGACAACATGTTTACGACTCAGTCGGAAAGCCGCGATTACGCGATCAAGCCGATGAACTGCCCTTGCCACGTGCAAGTGTTCAATCAGGGCCTGAAAAGCTACCGTGAGCTGCCACTGCGTCTGGCGGAATTTGGCGCTTGCCATCGTAATGAGCCGTCGGGTGCCTTGCACGGCATCATGCGTGTTCGAGGCTTTACGCAGGACGATGCGCATATTTTCTGCACCGAAGAACAGATGCAGGCCGAGTCTGCTGCCTTTATCAAGCTGACGCTGGATGTCTACGCAGACTTCGGGTTCAAGGACATTGAACTCAAACTGTCGACGCGTCCTGAAAAGCGCGTTGGTTCTGATGAACTGTGGGATCGCGCTGAAAGCGCATTGGCTTCAGCCCTTGATAGCGCTGGCCTGGCTTATGATTTGCAGCCGGGCGAGGGTGCCTTTTACGGGCCCAAGATTGAATTTTCTCTGAAAGATTGTCTGGGTCGTGTCTGGCAATGTGGTACCCTGCAGCTCGATTTCAACCTGCCGATCCGTCTTGGCGCAGAATATGTGTCTGAAGACAACAGTCGCAAGCAACCCGTTATGCTGCACCGTGCGATCCTCGGATCGTTCGAACGCTTCATCGGAATTCTGATTGAGCATTACGAAGGTGCGTTCCCTGCGTGGCTAGCGCCGACTCAGGCAGTGATCATGAATATCACTGATAAACAGGCAGATTTTGCTGCTGAAGTTGAAAAAACTCTCAATCAGAGCGGATTTCGTGCCAAGTCTGACTTGAGAAATGAAAAGATCGGCTTTAAAATCCGCGAGCATACTTTGCTCAAGGTTCCTTATCTCTTGGTTATCGGAGATCGGGAAGTCGAGATGCAGACTGTCGCTGTGCGTACACGTGAAGGTGCTGACCTGGGCTCGATGCCCGTCGCGCAATTCGCTGAATTCCTCGCACAAGCGGTTTCCCGGCGTGGTCGCCATGATTCGGAGTAATTATTATTAAGCGTGAAATGAGACAAGATAAACGAGCTGCACCGAAAGCCCCGATCAACGAGAATATCTCGGCACGCGAGGTTCGGTTAATTGGGGCTGAAGGCGAGCAGCTTGGGATTGTGTCAATTGAAGACGCGCTTCTTAAAGCTGAAGAGGCCAAACTGGATTTGGTGGAAATTTCCGCTGATGCAGTACCCCCAGTTTGCAAGCTGATGGACTACGGCAAATCTATCTTCGAAAAGAAGAAACAGGTTGCCGCTGCAAAGAAAAACCAGAAACAGATCCAGGTTAAAGAAATCAAGTTTCGTCCAGGGACGGAGGAAGGGGATTACCAGGTAAAACTGCGCAACCTGGTACGTTTCCTGAGTGATGGGGACAGGGCCAAGGTATCTTTACGATTCCGCGGCCGTGAGATGGCCCACCAGGAGCTGGGTATGGAACTGTTGAAGCGGGTTGAAGGTGACCTGCTTGAATACGGGACCGTCGAACAGCATCCTAAGATGGAAGGACGCCAACTGATTATGGTCATCGCCCCGAAAAAGAAGAAGTAATCACTAGGGCACGGCAGGCCTTTTGATTATGTTTATCAACTGAATGCGGAGTACCGAACATGCCAAAGATGAAAACTAAGAGTGGTGCTGCTAAGCGGTTTCTGAAAACTGCTAACGGCATCAAGCACAAGCACGCTTTCAAGAGCCACATCCTGACCAAAATGTCGACTAAGCGTAAGCGTCAATTGCGCGGTAGCAGCTTGCTGCATCCGTCTGACGTGGCAAAAGTGAAGCGCATGCTGCGCCTTTGCTAATTTCGGTCAAGAATAGAGGAAGTAACTCATGGCTCGTGTAAAGCGTGGCGTTGTCGCCCGTAAACGTCACAAAAAAATTCTGAAACTGGCTAAAGGCTACTACGGCGCACGCTCACGCGTATTCCGTGTTGCCAAGCAAGCGGTAATCAAGGCAGGCCAATACGCCTACCGTGACCGTCGTCAGAAAAAACGTCAGTTCCGCGCTCTGTGGATCGCTCGTATCAACGCTGGTGCACGTATCAACGGTCTGTCTTACAGCCGTTTCATCGCCGGCCTGAAAAAAGCTTCCATTGAGATCGACCGTAAGGTTCTGTCTGATCTGGCAGTGAACGAAAAAGCGGCGTTTGCTGCGATTGTCGAGAAAGCTAAAGCCACCTTGGCTTAAGTATCCCCGACATTCACCTGGGCTTGCCTGTGTGAGCCCAGGTGCTAAACGTCTTAAATAGGGGAAGAGCCTTCAAGCTCTTCCCCTATTTTGTATCTGGAGTCTGTACATGGAAAACCTGGATGCGCTGGTCTCTCAAGCACTAGAGGCTGTGCAAAGCGCTGAAGATATCAATGCCCTGGAGCAAATCCGGGTTCAATACCTTGGCAAAAAGGGTGAATTGACTCAGGTGATGAAGACCCTGGGCAATCTGCCGGCAGAAGAGCGTCCGCAGGTGGGTGCCCTGATCAACGTTGCCAAGGAACGTGTCACAGAGGTTCTCAATGCACGCAAGGCACTGTTTGAAGAGGCTGATCTAGCCGCCAAACTGTCTGCCGAGTCCATTGACGTGACCCTGCCTGGTCGTGGCCAGACCTCAGGCGGTCTGCATCCGGTTACCCGGACTCTGGAGCGTATCGAGCAGTTCTTCACCCATATTGGCTACGGCATTGCCGAAGGCCCTGAGGTCGAAGACGACTATCACAACTTTGAAGCGCTCAACATCCCAGGCCATCACCCGGCCCGGTCGATGCATGACACCTTCTATTTCAATGCAAACATGTTGTTGCGCACCCATACCTCGCCGGTACAGGTCCGCACCATGGAATCGCAGCAGCCGCCGATCCGCATTGTCTGCCCGGGCCGTGTGTATCGTAGCGACTCCGATATCACCCACTCGCCGATGTTTCACCAGGTTGAAGGCCTGCTGGTAGATCGCGATATCAACTTCGCGGACCTGAAAGGGACTATCGAAGAGTTCTTGCGGGTGTTCTTCGAAAAAGAACTGGCCGTGCGCTTCCGTCCGTCGTACTTCCCGTTCACAGAGCCTTCCGCTGAAGTGGATATGGAATGCGTGATGTGCAGCGGCAAAGGTTGCCGTGTCTGCAAGCAGACGGGCTGGCTGGAAGTCATGGGCTGCGGCATGGTTCACCCGAACGTGCTGCGCATGTCCGGAATCGATCCGGAAGAGTTTTCGGGCTTTGCCTTCGGTATGGGCGTTGAGCGTCTGGCGATGCTGCGTTACGGCGTGAATGACTTGCGTCTGTTCTTCGACAACGACTTGCGGTTCCTCGCGCAATTTCGCTAGTCGTAACGAATTCTTAGGAGAGCAGGATGAAATTCAGTGAACAATGGCTGCGTGGTTGGGTAAACCCGCAGGTAGGTCGCGACGAGCTGGTTGCTCGTCTGTCGATGGCCGGTCTTGAGGTCGACAGCGTTTCGCCGGCCGCCGGTGTATTCAGTGGTGTGGTCGTGGGCGAGGTGCTGAGCACTGAGCAGCACCCCGATGCCGACAAGCTGCGTGTTTGCCAGGTCAGCAATGGTTCTGAGACTTTTCAGGTGGTTTGTGGCGCGCCTAACGTGCGTCCAGGTCTGAAGATTCCGTTCGCCATGATCGGCGCCCAGCTGCCAGGCGACTTCAAAATCAAGAAAGCCAAACTGCGTGGTGTCGAGTCAAACGGCATGTTGTGCTCGCAAGCAGAGCTGCAGGTGGGTGAAGGCAACGACGGCCTGATGGAGCTGCCTGCAGATGCTCCAGTGGGTGAAGATATTCGGGTTTACCTGAGCCTCGAAGACGCCAGTATTGAAGTAGATCTGACCCCTAACCGAGGTGACTGCCTCTCGCTTGCAGGTCTTGCTCGTGAAGTCGGCGCTTTGTACGCGGCACCAGTGACTCGCCCTGTTGTGGCTGTTGTACCGGCTGAACATGACGAAGTCCGTTCTGTCGAGGTTCTGGCTCCTGCTGCTTGCCCGCGTTACCTGGGGCGTGTAATCCGCAACGTTGACCTGTCCCGGCCAACGCCGCTGTGGATGGTTGAGCGTTTGCGCCGCGCCGATGTGCGCAGCATCGATGCGGCTGTCGACGTCACTAATTATGTGATGCTGGAACTGGGCCAACCGTTGCATGCGTTTGACCTTGCCGAAATCAATGGCGGCATTCGTGTGCGCATGGCTGAAGAAGGCGAGAAGCTGGTTTTGCTCGACGGCCAGGAAGTTTCCCTGCGTAGCGACACACTGGTGATTGCAGACCATGCCCGTGCCTTGGCGATTGCAGGTGTAATGGGTGGCGAACACAGCGGTGTAACAGCCAAAACCCGCGATGTCTTCCTTGAAAGTGCTTTCTTTGATCAGATTGCTGTCGCTGGCAAGGCCCGCTCATACGGTTTGCACACTGACGCTTCGCACCGCTACGAGCGTGGCGTTGACTGGAAGCTGGCCCGTGAAGCGATGGAACGCGCTACTGGTCTGCTGCTGGAGATCACTGGCGGCGAAGCCGGCCCGATCATCGAAACCGTGAATGAGCAGTATCTGCCATCGATTGCGCCGATCACTTTGCGTGCGGCTCGTATCAGCCAGATGCTGGGCATGGAAATGGACTTGGCGGAAGTTGAGCAACTGCTCAGCGCCTTGGGCCTGACCATTACCGCGGAAGGTGAAGGGCAGTGGCGCGTAGAAGTGCCTAGTCATCGCTTCGATATCAGCCTGGAAGTTGACCTGATCGAAGAGCTGGCCCGCCTGTACGGCTACAACCGCCTGCCGGTTCGTTATCCGCAGGCCCGACTGGCACCGCAAGCCAAGGCTGAAGCGCGCAGCGACCTGCCTGAACTGCGTCGTCTGCTGGTAGCGCGTGGTTATCAGGAAGCGATCACTTACAGTTTCATCGACCCGAAACAGTTCGAACTGTTCAGCCCGGGTGTTGAGCCACTGTTGCTGGCAAACCCGATCTCAAACGACATGGCAGCTATGCGCGCCTCGTTGTGGCCAGGCTTGGTTAAGTCATTGCAGCACAACCTGAACCGTCAGCAAGATCGCGTTCGCCTGTTCGAAAGTGGTTTACGTTTTGTAGGTCAGCTTGAAGGTCTTAAGCAAGAGCCGATGCTCGCAGGTGTGGTTTGCGGCAGTCGTCTTCCTGAGGGTTGGGCGCAAGGGCGCGAAGTCGTTGACTTCTTTGACGTCAAAGCGGATGTAGAGGCTGTTTTGGGTTTTGCTGGTGCACTGGATGCATTCAGTTTCGTGCCAGGAAAGCATCCTGCACTACACCCAGGCCAGACCGCTCGTATTGAACGTGATGGTCGAGAAGTCGGCTATGTCGGTGCCATTCATCCGGAGCTGTCAAAAAACCTGGGCCTTGATCGACCAGTGTTTGTTTTCGAGCTGGTTTTGGCTGAAGTGGCGCTAGGTAAAATGCCTAAATTCCATGAGTTATCGCGCTTTCCTGAAGTGCGTCGTGACTTGGCGTTGTTGGCCGATCGTGACGTTGCAGCCAGTGTTGTACTGGATGTAATTCGTGAAAATGCAGGCGAGTGGCTCACGGAGCTAAGGTTATTTGACGTTTACCAGGGTAAAGGTATTGATCCGCATAGAAAAAGCCTTGCAGTTGGCTTGACCTGGCAGCATCCATCGCGCACTCTTAATGACGATGAGGTGAACGCCACGACGCAAAATATTCTCACCTCGCTTGAAAAAAGGTTGAACGCCACGTTAAGGAAGTGACGTATGGGGGCTCTGACGAAAGCTGAAATGGCGGAACGTCTTTATGAAGAGTTGGGCCTGAATAAACGAGAAGCCAAAGAATTGGTGGAATTGTTTTTCGAAGAAATCAGGCACGCTCTTGAAGACAACGAGCAAGTCAAATTGTCAGGTTTTGGCAATTTTGATCTGCGTGACAAGCGACAGCGGCCAGGCCGCAATCCGAAAACGGGAGAAGAAATCCCGATCACGGCTCGCCGTGTAGTCACTTTTCGTCCAGGGCAGAAGTTGAAGGCCCGAGTAGAGGCTTATGCTGGAACCAAGTCATAACGACGAGCTCCCGCCGATCCCAGGCAAACGCTACTTCGCCATTGGCGAAGTCAGCGAGCTCTGTGCGGTAAAACCGCACGTGCTGCGCTATTGGGAGCAAGAGTTTCCTCAACTCAACCCTGTGAAGCGTCGCGGAAATCGCCGGTATTATCAGCGTCAGGATGTGCTGATGATCCGGCAAATTCGTGCACTGCTTTACGATCAAGGATTCACCATTGGAGGAGCGCGCTTGCGACTCTCTGGGGATGAAGCCAAAGATGACACTACCCAGTACAAGCAATTAATTCGCCAAACCATTTCCGAGTTGGAAGATGTTTTGCTGGTTCTTAGAAAGTAACTACTGCGTTTAAAATACTTCCGTATTTCAAAAGCTTAAGGTATATTTCTCGACGTTCTAGCAAGTTGTAACGCCTAGTCGGGGCGTAGCGCAGTCCGGTAGCGCACTAGCATGGGGTGCTAGGGGTCGAGTGTTCGAATCACTCCGTCCCGACCATATAATTCAATAACTTAGCCCGGTTCGGAAACGATCGGGCTTTGTTGTTTCTAGGATTTGATCATTTTGGTCACCGTTGGGTCACCGTTAGCAAAAAGCTCGTAAAGTGCCTGGCGGGGCTTCGTCGCGTTGAAACCTGTCAAGGCTGATCAGTTCTGACTGTATTGGCTGCGATCGTAAGCGTCCGAACTACACCGCCTTGCAACTCAAACCTTAATCCGTTTAAGCCACTGATTCACGCGCTCGCACTCAAATGCCGCCGGATCAAAAACATCGCCATGCCATTCAACCATGTCGTCATGCTCTGGATGATTGGGGTTGCCCATGGCCTCCAGAAAGTCCTCATAACCAGGCCCGCCACCCACGTCTTCCGGTGGGCAAGCATTGGCGCCATCGATGCAGTACGGCACCTGAGGACACGCAACCGCCGGTAACGTCTTTTCGACCTTGATACTGTGATGCCAACTGTCACCAAAGTCGTAGAGATAATTAAATGTCCGCTTTCCGCTCAGCGCCTTGATCAGCGTTTTACGGGCTTCAGGGTTTACCGTCGGCCCCCAACCATCAGGGTCGGGCATGCCGTAATTCTCACCGGCAATTTCAAACTCATGCAGATGGCTATCACTCCAGCCCATCACGACCTGGATGACATGGTGCAGTTTGCCCAAGGTGATGTTTTCAGGCACCGCGAACCGACGCCAGATCGTCGGAGTGATCCACTTCAGCTCAATGTGCAGCAGCAACAGGTCGGGGGCGGGTTTGGGTAAACGGACAGTTTTAACCATGGATCAGGCAGCCTCGCAGAATTCAGTCAGTGTGAGAGAAACGTTCCAGGGCAGCAGTTCGTCGACCCGATTGATTGGGTAGTCGGCGATGCGCTCCAGCACGTGTGTCAAATAGGCTTGCGGGTTCAGGTCGTTGAGCTTGGCCGAACCCACCAGGCTGTAAATCGCAGCCGCTCGTTCTCCGCCGGCATCGGAACCGGCAAACAGGTAGTTTTTGCGGCCCAGCGCGACGGCGCGCAGCGCCCGTTCGGCGGCGTTGTTGTCGATTTCGATTCGGCCGTCATCGCAGTAGCGCGTTAAAGCCTGCCACCGGTTGAGGGCATAGAGGATTGCACCGCCCAATGTCGATTTTTTCGACAGTTGAGCCAGCGTCTGGTTAAGCCACGCGTGCAGGTGCTCCAGCAGTGGACTCGCCCGACTTTGCCGAACCGTTTTTCTATGATCTGGCGGTTGTCCGCGGATCTCGCTTTCGATGGCATACAGGGCCGCAATCCGTTGCAGCGCCTCACTGGCAAGTGGTGAAGCCTGGTCTTTGTAGACATCGTAAAACTTGCGGCGGGCGTGAGCCCAGCAGGCGGCTTCCTGAATGCTGCCTGCAGCATACAGCTGAGCGAAACCGGCGTAGCCGTCAGCCTGCAAGATCCCGCTGAAGCTCTTGAGATGAGCACGGGGATGTTGCCCCTTGCGATCCGGCGAGTAGGCAAACCAGACCGCCGCCGGTGTCGTGTAACCGGCAGGTCGGTCGTCCCGCACGTATGTCCATAGGCGAGCCGTTTTGGTTTTGCCGTTGCCCGGCGCAAGTACACCAATCGGCGTGTCGTCGGCATGAACTTTATGGCCGCTCATGACATGACGCTCAAGGGTGTTGATCAGCGGCCTGAGCAATTGACTGCTCTGGCCGACCCAGTCGGCCAGAGTTGAGCGCTCCAGATCCACGCCC
Source organism: Pseudomonas sp. ML2-2023-3 (assembly GCF_037055275.1). Classification (NCBI taxonomy): domain Bacteria; kingdom Pseudomonadati; phylum Pseudomonadota; class Gammaproteobacteria; order Pseudomonadales; family Pseudomonadaceae; genus Pseudomonas; species Pseudomonas sp. ML2-2023-3. Next base: position 4,115,337 of record NZ_CP146343.1, on the reverse strand, counting down.
TCACGGGCGTAGATCTCGGATTGCCGATACAGCGGCAAATGGTCAACAAACTTGGAGACCAGCACGTGGGCCAGTAGCCCAGGGCCTGCAAGGCCTCGGGCTATCGGGCGACTCGGTGCCGGCACCTGAGCGATGTGCTCGCAGCAGCGGCAAACCCACTTGGGGCGAACATGGCGGATCACTTTGAAACGCGCTGGGACGTACTCCAGCACCTCAGACACATCCTCCCCCAAATGGCGAAGTTTCCCACCGCAACCGGAGCATTGCGATTCGGGCTGATGGACGTGAATTTCGCGAGGCAGGTGTTCAGGCAACGGCTTGCGCCGAGAGACGACGCGAGGGGGCGGTTCGATTGGTGGTGTCAGTTCAGTCTGGCTGACTTGCAACTCTTCAAGGCTCAACTGGAGTTGGTCGATCATGGCGTCCAGTTGCTCGGAACTGCGACCGAACTGCATACGACGCAGCTTGGCGATCATCATTTTCAAGCGCTCAATCTCTGCCCGCTGGGCAGAGACCAGAGCCTTCAAGGCTTGAAGATCGTTAGGCAAAGAGTCGGTCGCGAGCGTCATGACCGAATGTTACTTGGGATTTTTTCAGCGTGGCAAGTCAGACCGCGAGGATGGGTGCTGTACGAATTGGCCTGCGCCAATCAATGCCTTCCAACAGCATCGACAACTGCGCAGCCGTCAGCGACACGCTGCCGCTGGTTGCTTGCGGCCAGACAAAGCGTCCTTGTTCCAACCGTTTGCAAAACAGACACAACCCGTCGCCGTCCCACCATAGCAATTTGATCCGGTCACCGCGCCGTCCGCGAAAAGCAAAGATCTGACCGGAGAACGGATCGGCTTCAAGCTGAGTCTGCACCAGTGCGGCTAAACCGTCGAAGCCACGGCGCATGTCCGTGACGCCGGCAGCGATCCAGATGCGGGTTCCAGCGGGCGGAGCAATCATCGCAGTAACTGCTGCAAGATGAGTTGCAGGGTCTGCGGGTCAGGCGTGCCAGTGATGCGCAGCTTGGCTTTTCCCGCCTCAACAACGATCACGGAATGACACTCAGGCGGTGACTGAATGACTTGCGGTAAATCTATTGGCGCCTCGATCACCTGGACAGGCAAAAGCGTTGCACTCTGGCTGGCCGGGCCGAACAAGCCCTCTTGATATTGCTGCCGCCAGCGAAAGACCAGGTTGGCATTGACGTCATGCTCACGAGCGATCAACGACACGGAGGCGCCAGGCTGGAACGTGGCTTCGACAACTTTGCGTTTGAACTCTGGCGGGAAGTTGGGGCGACGACCGGGTCGACGGGCTGGGGCAATGATATCCAAGATAGTGTCCACTAAAAAATGGTGTCCACTATCTTGGCCAATTCGGAGGGCTGTCAGCAGAGGGTGCTGGCCGGACGGTTACCTGCGATCTGTTCCTTTTCGCGAACTTTCTCTTGGCGAGCACTGGCTGGCATCGACACGACGAGCTGTCTTGAAATTTTTTTCTGATCACCACCAGAAAGATATGGCAAATCAGGGCGAGGTCGATCACCAACTGCTTGCGGTGGGTGTTTTTGTGCAGCTGGCAGAGTTCCCATACCTGTCGCAACAGTGAAAGTGGATGGCGCCAGCCAGATGGTCTCAGGAGGCGGCGCAAGCGCGAACCCATCACTAGGCATTGCTTGAGCGGAGATCGTCGTATGAAGAGCGTTGTGGGAGGTCGGTTTTTCTCTTGTTCGGAGGCAGGCCCGAACTGGGTAGTCAGGCAAAGCTCGAAGCGACTGGCAAAGTAAGGCTTTCTCGATGCTCGTCACATTGAGTAGATTCGATGTAGCTGCTCGCCCATCCATCGTCAGTGCCTGCTTGCTCGAAGAGGCGTCGCTACCTATCACCAAGGCCGTCCGTTCCTGCAGTGACGCTGCCTTTTCACCGATCTGAACGAGCCAAGTCGAATTGTGTTAAGCAAGCGTCTATGGACGCCTGGATAGCATCTGTATATGGTTCAATCAATCTTGTGATCGCGGTGTAATTCGCAATGGAGTTTACCCAGGAGGGGCCCGTGTCTTCGAGTAGTGCTTATCATCCAGGTCCGGTAGAACCAACTCCACAGCAGCGCTTGCTACTGATGGATGACGTGCAGTGGGAGTCGTTTATAGAGCGCTGCGCACGCCAGCTCGAGAAGGAGGGCCAATACGCGCAGGTTCTGAAGCTAGGAGGCGCAAATGACAAGGGGCGAGATATATGTGGGTACACGGTACATCCACCTGCTTCGGATACTTGGGACCTATACCAAGCTAAGTATTACAGCAGCACTCTCTCCCCGAGCCAAATCGTAGGCGAGCTGGCCAAGTTTCTTTCTTGCGTGCAGGACGGAAGCTATACCTGTCCAAGGCGCTATTATCTTTGTGCACTACGAATTGGGGCGACTTTGCTCGATTACCTCCTGAATCCAGAGATCATGCGCACCTGGATACTGGCGCAATGGGAGGAAAAAAAAGGGGAATTCGGTACGTTCAAACGGAGTCTAGATCCGGCGCTAAAGTTATTTGTGCAGACATTTCCCTTCGAAATTATTGGCCGCCGTACTCCCGAAGAACTGCTGGAGATTCATTCGAGGAGTCAGACGCAGCACTGGGAGCACTTCGGCGTGCTTGACGTGCGTGGATCGAACCCGCAAATGCCCGAGGAACCAGACCCCATTGAACAGCGGTATGTTGATGCTCTACTGCTGGTGTATGAGGAGCAGTGTGGAAACTGCGTTGCTGTGGTGCCTGAGATCCCTCGGAATTTGAAGAGGCATTTCGTGGCACAACGTCGGCTGTTCTACAGCGCTGAGGGGTTGAACCGCTTCAGCAGAGATAAGCTCTCCGGTGCCTTTGATGGGCTCCTCACTGAGGTCGAGATTGGTATTGGCGGTATAGTGGCAACCCCTCACGATAGCGGCATGATTAGACTAACGGAGACATTGGCCATCGCCAATGCACTTCAAGTCGTTAACAACCCCTTGCATGCTCGGTTGCAGGCCGGTGACCTCCAAGGTGCCTGTCATCATCTTGCCAACCAAGATCGCCTGAGCTGGATAGACACCGATGAGTAGCTCAGAAGTCTTCAATACCCCGTTCGAGTTAGGACTGCGAATGGTCTTTCTGCTGAACGCGCTGCATCCACGGAAGGCCGATTTACAGACCCTGATGTATCTGGATTACGCAGTCATCTACACCGGCGACTTGAATGGACCGCCAAGTCTGCACACACCGGTTCCGCTGCGTGGTGCCGAATATATTAGTCGGCGAGAAATAATTGAGCATGGTCTGTCTCTCATGGCATTCAGAGCATTTGTCGACGCTATGGCTACACAAGAGGGAATCAAGTATGGCATTGGCGAGAGTGGACCGGCTCTCGTCGACCTGCTAGGAGGTCAGTACACCAAGGATTTACGTGATCGATGTAACTGGGTTTCGGAACACTTTGGGGGGCACACCGATTTTCAGCTAGAAGAAGTTTTTGGAGCTAAGGGAAGACTTTGGCGAACACATTTCATTGGGAAGGAAGGCTTGCCGAGGGCAGTATGAGAATCGCAATCCATGGACTGGTGCTTACCGGACCCGATAAACCCAATGCCGAACTGAAACCCGTCGGGGAGTCGCACCTTGTATTTGGTCCGACTGATACGGGCAAGTCTTATATTGAGGAATGCATAGCCTACTGCTTAGGTGGCGACGAACATCCGCGAAATGTTGGCTTTTCAGAGGGCTATACGCGCGCGGCTCTACAAGTCCTCGGACCGGATGGATCTGAGTACACTTTCTTTCGGGATCTCTTGGAGGAGCGTCAAGTCGTTTACTCGGGCTTCCATTCTTTGCCACCGCTGTCGTCTCAATCCCCTGTCGCAGAAGAAATTGGCCCATATCTAATTGAATGGGGTAGGGCGTCAGGGAACAGGATTCTCGTTAAAGCCGGAACTCTCGGTAACGTGACTGCGAACGACCTGCGCTTTTTGAGTCTTTTTGACGAAATTCGTACCTTAGATAAGGTCCCGTTGAAAGGGAAAGACAAGCTTCTCAAGATGCGCTTTCAGTCCGTGATTATGCTGGCTTTGATTGGAGTGGATGATTCGGGAGCGACTCTCACAGTTAAAACTGATCAACGTAATATCGCTAAAGGTCATGTGCAGGCGATCGAAGACGAATTGAAAGTGCTACATGCCGATATTCCGAGCACATGGTCCAAAGAGGACTGCGCAGAAGGACTTACGAAGATTGAGCATGAACTTCGAGAAGTCGGGACATTCCTTAGGACTAACGCTCAGGAGTTAACGGAGCTAAAGACAGCGCACGAAAGTCTCGAAGACGGCCTTAGGGGTGTTCAGGCAGAGCTTGCCGAGGTATTAGAAGCGAAGGGCCGGTTTGTGCTTCTGGACGAGAAATATCAAAACGACGTACATCGACTCAGTTCGTTGATCACGGCCTCGGAGATTGTCGAGACCTTCGAATCCCAGCCCTGCCCACTGTGTCGGACGGATCTGAATCATAAGCGTAACCATGTCCATCTAGAGCAGGGCGACATGCTACGGGAGGCGGCTCGCGCGGAGGTATCAAAGATCAATGCTCTGAGGCAAGGGCTTGCGATCGCACTATCAGATATCGATGATGACATCGAGAGTTCGCGCTGTCGGGAAACGAGCTTTCAGCGTGAAGCCGCTGCCAATCTGAGCGAGCAAGCTAGGCTTCTTCGCCCGGCTTCGCCCAATATGGAAGCCGACTATTTAGGAACACTTACCGCACGACGAACTGAGATGGCCATGGCAGCCAGGAACTTCGAGCGGATTGATACGCTCAATGCGCGTCTTGTTGGTATGAAGGCAAAGACGAAGCGACAAAAACAATCTATTTCACGCGACTTCTCCACCAGCGCCACTGAGCTTTGTCGCCGAATCTCGGAGCTGCTGACGGCATGGGGTGTACCAATGGTGGAGTCGGTCCATTTTGACGAAGACGACGCTGACATCCACATCAACAATCGACAGCGCGTGTCGTTCGGAAAGGGTAAGCGCGGGATCTTCCTGACCGCGTTGGCTGTTGCATTAATGGAACGTGCACTCCACCAAGGAAATCCTCACCTTGGATTGATCGTCATCGACTCCCCAGTGGTTACTTACAAAGATCCAAAGCATGGCAGCAACAATCCGGAAGAGGCTCTTGATCCGACCGTTAAGGACAAATTCTACGCTTGGCTCGCGGATCGGCAGGAGTCTGGTCAGATCATTGTGCTAGAGAATGAGGAGCCAGACGGTCAGTTGCAGATGCGTCTCGCTCATACAGAGTTTGTTGGCGTAGGTGAAGCAGAGGGTCGTCGTGGCTTTTTCCCGATTTAGCATCGTGCCAGTCCCTATAGCGGCACTTTGCTAAGGATAATACGTAAATTGGACTGGTCATTCCGTCTGCGGTGTTACCTTTTGAACGCAATATCATGCTCAATCCGTGCGACCCGGCGATCAGCCGGGTTAACGACCATGTCGATACCACCCGGCTCAGTGAGTTTGGTGGCGTCGGCGTGGTGGAGCAGCTTTCTGTGCAGCACCAGCAAGTCACGGCGGAACCAAAGCCGATTCTGATTCCGCATTGCAGATAATGCACAAGCAGCCCACCTCAAATCCGTAAGCGGGCTATTAGATGGCCTTGTTTCAGTCTACGCCCATTGCCTTAAATACAGCCTCTACTGGTTCGCCATAAAAGCTGGTCTGAAACTTGGTGAACAGTTCGGCTGGGATGCTGGGGATGTCCTTGGCACTGCTCATAGGAAGCGCAACGCGCTTTCCTCCCGCGTCGAAAGCCACTTGCAGGCACTCGGCGATACTTTCAACTGGCGTGATGCTGCCGCCCAAGCTCATATCACCGAGCACGACCATTTGACCTTGCGCAGGCCTGCCCATTAGGCCGGAAGCAAAAGCTACTAGGCTGGGTAGTGCCATATGAGTAAGAGGGCCGGTGTTTTGCAGTTCAACCACATGTAAATGGAAGTCGTGCTCCAGCACCTTAGCCGAGGCGCTGATGCGCGAGGCGTTGGCCTTGAAGTAGTCAAAGGCAATTTTCACCTGTTCTTTGGCAGAGCTGGAGTTCCATAGGCCGGAGGTAGCTAGCTTGCCAGTACCCTTGGTCACCTGCAGTTCGATCCGATATAACCCAGGCATGCCTTTGCCGCTCAAGCCTATAGTGTGGATGAAACCGGGCTTTCCCGGCCCTTCTGGGATAAGGCCACCACCGCCTTGCTCTTTCACAGTGACGAAGTGTTCTTCGAGGGTTTCGTTGTCGATGTAGCTGAAGTGAACATCGTAGAACTCCATTCCACCGATCTTCTTTAGCTGTTCTTTCACACGTCGGCGGACCTGGAGTGCGTATTCGAGGCACTGGCGCACGTCTTCTTTGGTGAATACGTCGTGCGGGTAGAGCAGCTTGAGCAGGCCGGATACTGTTTTGCGTACTGCGATCACATCGCGCTGGTTTAGGTTGTTACCCAGTTTGAAGTGTTTGTCGATGGCGTCGGCGAAGCTGCGCTTGCGCATTTCGCGGAAAAACTCTGCCAGGTAATCGACGATTAGCCCGTACCTGTTGGTGAAAAATTCCGGGCGCATTTTTGGGATTTCCCAGCCAGGAATGTAAGCGTGAAATCGGTCGAAAAAGGCTGCGTCGATCATCTGCTCAGGGAAGGGGGCGAGCAGGTGACTGGTTTTCACCAGCGATTCGACGCTCTGATTGATGTTGCCGACGAAGACCATGGAAGCGGAGGCTTCCATCTGCTCACGGCCGCGACCGAAGGAGCCGGAGGCCATGAAATCCTTCATGATTTGCACGCCGTCCCTGTCCTTGAAGTTGATGCCTGCCACTTCGTCGAAGGCCACCACATCCCAAAGACCGACCAGGCCGATGCGGCGACTGCTCATGTTGTAGAACAGGTTAGCAACGGTGGTTTGGCCGCCGGACACCAGCATGCTGTTCGGTGAGCACTCCTTGTAGATATGGCTCTTGCCTGTACCGCGTGGACCGAGTTCGCAAACGTTGTAGTTGTTCTCCACGAAGGGAATCATCCGGGCTAGCAAATGCCACTGTACGGACTCATCCAACGTCGATGGCTCCATGCCGATGGAGCGAATCAGTGTCTCGCGCCAGTTTACGGTACTCAGTGCTGCGCGCCCTTCGAACAGCTCCTGCATGTTCATGTTAGGCATCTGGATAGGCTTGAGCAGCGTGACGCCAAAAGGAGATCCCGATTGGCCTTCCTCGTGGTAGTAGCTCAGCGTTGCGATCACCCAGATGCCGCCCACAAGGAGCTTTTCGTATTCTTTAACGATGCCAGCAGAGATTTCAGCGTCCTTGATGCCAAGGTTGCTGAAAGAGGCTTCGTATCGGTCTTTTTTTTCATTCAGTCGCACGGTGACTCGGTCGATCACCTTGTACGTGCCGCGCTCGCGAACTAGAGACTTGACCTTCTCGGCTTCATCGGGTCGAACATAGTTCTCCGCTAAAATTTTCTTGACGTTCTTCAGGCCCTGTTCGATCACCTCTGAGTCATCGGACGCGCAGTACATACCCAGCAAGTACTCAAGCACGTAAACCGGTACGTTCGCGCCTTCCTTTATCAGCTTGGTCAGATCCTTGCGCACCACGCGACCGGCAAAGTGCTCGTTAAGCAACTGATCGAGATCTTTATCCACTTGGGTTTCCATCTAGTGTAGTGCTCTCAAAAAAAGTCGTCGGTGAAGGCCAGGTCAATCGTCACACGGTAGCGCTCAAGCTCAGTGTTCAAATCTTTATCGCGGATCACCAGGAAGTAATCTTTCTGCCGGTCGAAATCGCTGCCTGATAGTGACAGGCGTACCTGCTTAAGGCGCGCGCTCATGGAGTCCGTCGCACAGTCAAACGTCACGACCTCCTCACTGGAGACCGGCTGCTCCCCTTCGTAGATCGACACAGCAACCGTAACCGGCAACACCTGTTCGCTTACCGACTCGGTCTGGATCAGGTCAAAGCGCTGGATATTGGTGACCATCTTCAGGGCTGACTTCGGCGAGATCACCCCGACTTTGCGCTTAGTGCGTTTCTCCGCTTTCTCACCGCGCAACTGGTTTACCGTCAGCACAGGTACAACGATTTCCTGAGGCATGGCCCCGCCATGAACGAAGCGTGCACCGCCGACAAAGTGGAAACGATTCGCGCCTTTGGGTATCCAGAACTGAGTGTCCGATGTTGTGCCCGCGGTCTGCTTGGTCGATCCCTGCCAGACATCCTTGGCAACAGGCAGAGTATGGCCAATGACATAGCGTTTCTTACTCTTGATCGCACTATCCGGCTTCTCTGCGAGTGAGGTGCGATCCGCCGCCTCAAGCTTACTCTGCTGAAAGAGGAACCCATGATCGGCCGTGATCAATACCGTGCTGGTGTTGAAGTGCATGAGGATCTTGCGGGTCAGCTCGGTCAGCTCCTCAATGGCGAACTCGACGTGGTGGAAGGTATCCACCTCGGAGCCGCCGCCTTTGTCACTGCGGTCATCGATCACGTTGTGATAGACGTAAACCAGCTGCTGATCCTTCAGCGCTTCACGCCCAGCGTCACGGGACCACTCTTTGACCTGTAGTGCGGTCACGGCCATACCGCCATGCCGGGCAAGAGCTTTGTCGCGAGTGATGGTGTTGCCAGTATTGAGTCCGTTTACAAAAACACCATCACTGCCCTCGCGATACTCCAGCGTCTGGTGTGGCAGCAGGGACGCCATACCCAACGTGGTATAACTCGGCAATACGCCCAACTGGCTATTCAGGTTGGCCTTGCTGTAACGCTTTTCATTGATGCGCTGGCACAGCTCGACGGCGGCCTCATAGCGGAAGGCATCGCTGATGATCACTACAACGCGCTTGCTACGATGCCCCTCCAACAAGGGCGCTACCCAACGCTCATAGAAATTATGCTGGTTAGGAACGCCAGATATTTTCCAGTGCTCCAAGCGCTGTTCGGCCTCAACGCGGTCGCCCCAGGAGCGTCCGAGCTGATCGAGATACCAATACGCATAGCACTGCTCTACGGCCTCATCAAGCTTCTTCAGCAGCTCAACGTGGGCGCGCTGGGAGGCGGCGAAATAATGGCGGTAAGCCGTGTCAAATCGATACAACTCGCTCTCATAGGCTTTGTACAGTGCCTCTGAACTGGTGAAGTGGAAGCCAGCCGCGTACTTGTGGCGCTGCGTAAACAGGTCGATCGCAGCCGACAGCGCCGTGTATAGCAGCCGGTACTTGCGGCGTGTCTCATCGTCCTTATGGCGAGTTGCCCAATAGTTATCCAGTCGCTCGGAAATGATCTTCGCAAACAGACTAAGGTCACGCGGATCTGCCTCCGGAATAGCCTTGGTCAGATCGACAATGATCTGCCGCTCGACGGCTTCGAAGGTTGCAACATTGGCCAAGTTCTCCAACGAGATTTCACAAATTTTCTGAGTGATATGCAGGGCTTCACCGACCCAGCCAGAAACTTCATCATAGGCTTGGTAAAATCGTGAGCTGTCACGCCAGCGGGAAAGCAGTGCTCGTGAAGTAGCACGTGCGCTGGCTGAGGGGATGGCAATCGCTGAGGCCCAGCTGGGTATATCGCCGATACTTTCGCAGTATCCGGTTGCCAGAAGTCGAATTAGGAAATGCCCAAAGCTGAAGGGTTTATCGCCACTGATTTCCTCGATGGAGGCTGGATAGCCTACCTCGTCACGCAGGGCTTGCAGCAGCGCAGGCATCAGGTCGAGCTTGTACAGTTCATCGATGATCGCTGGATTCTGCTCAAGACCCAAATCGTCACGTACGGCACCATCGGCCAAGGTGCAAAGCAGCGTCATGACGTCACTGCCACTTGCACCCAGCACAACGGCAATCATCGCCAGATCCAACTCATGCTCAGTGTCAGTTGGTTGGATCAAACGCTTCAGGCTAGCTAGTCGAGCCTTGCTGCCAAGGAAGCGCTCACGCTTGGCTAGATGTTCACGGAGCACCTGCTGGTGTAAGCCCAGGTCATTGAATATCAGTGACACGTTGTCGGCGTAGAAACTGCGCGAGTACAGCTTGATGTCCAGCAGCCAGTCATCATTCGCGTCTGGTTCGGAGCAAGGGAAATAGAGCAGGTACTTACCTTCAGTATCCTCAAGCTCCAGCTTGAGCTTGGTACCGAAGGTGGAATGCCCCTGCATGTTCAGCACCTGGACGCCAGGTAAATCAAGCTGTTCGAGCACATCCATGAAGCCTTGCTCAGGGTCGTACCAGAAAACGATGCGATGGCTTTCTTTGAAAAATGCCTGCCGCAGCCCTTGGTTAAGTTGTTGTGTATCCATAATTAAATCCTTGGCCTACAGCAGAATCTCAGGCATGAAATTTACGTTAGGCTTATCTTAATAGGCGCTTTGGATCTCTTCGCGAAGTTTTGTCACCTCAGCCAGTTCAGCGCGGAGGGCGTTTGCGCTGTCTGATTTGTCGACAGACTGAGCTCGTATTTCCTGGAGAGCTTCGTCAATATTCACGATGGATTGATCAAATCCTTTATCAAGTAGCTTCTCGACCTGAGCGTCGATACTCTTACGCACGGAATCGCTGTAATCTTTAAAGTTTTTTCGGATATCCCGCTTTATTTTACGAATCTCTTTTTCATGTTCAGATTGCTGATAGTCGTCATACATCTGCATGCCAACCCCGAAGATCGCCATTGCCGGGCCTAGAAATTTGGCGCCTTTACCGATTTTGTCCGCTATTTTCACAGCTTCCCAAGCCTTGAATTTGTAGCCAAAGAAGCCGCCGATCTCTTTAATAGCGGTATGTAGCGTGCTGCCTGAAACTGATTTGAGCCCTGTTTTAGATGCATCGCCAACAGCGCTTTTAGCAAGGAATGAGAATCCCTTTTCTGCGGATTTCGTCATGCTCTGGCTGAGAGCGCTGTTAAGCTTCAGGGGATCATCTTTGGAGACGCTGCCGACTTTCTCTTGCTCGGCTTCTGGATTAAAGTTCTTTGCAGCTTCCAGGGCTTCATTGATTTTCAAGCTGGCTGGGGTATTTGCCAACTCGACTAGCTCCGCCTCGAGGTCTACAAGGCACTCGTCCACAGTGACCTGCAGATCTTCCAGGGCAGAAGTTATCAGTCGCTCACATTCGTGAGTCGAACTGTCCTGTATTTTTTCAAATTCTTCCTGCTCTCCACCCAAAGTATCGGCAAGCCGATTTCCTTGTTCAACAATCTGGCTGTTCAGTTTGTCTAAGTCCGCGTTGACCTTTTTGATGAGGTCCCGTCTGTTGACTTGAAACACGCGTTTGTTTTGCGTGAGCAAGCTAACCAAGCCCTTTTGCAGCGGGTCAGAAATGGTCAGATCGTCAATTTTTGACTCCAGCTTGATTTGAAGCTGCTGGAGCGGGGTCGTCAGTCTGGCGTATAAGCCGCGTTGCGCGACAAAGTCATCAATTGCTTTGGCGAACCCTTCAGCGTTAGAAAGCGCTAATAACTCATAGCGCTCTTGCTCGTCATCCTCATCGAATGCGTCGAAGAATGACTGTGCGTCAGTAAAGACGATGGGGAAGTCTTCTGGGATCTTTGGCTCAAGTACCTGGGTGATGCCGGCGATCTTGGTCTCTTTGTCGGCCGAGTCACTTTCAAATTTGTTGATGACGATCATCATCTCCTTCGCGCGACCCTGGTTAAAGCAGAGGTTGCGGAAGGCGGCGCCTACTACATCGTCGAACAGTTCATTGGTGATTACGTAAACCAGCAAGTCTGCTTTCGCTATGGCTTCAAGCGCTTTGGCATCATGTTGCTCGCACTCACCAGCAAGGATTCCAGGGGTATCCCAGATATTTAACGATTTATGCTGGTATTGAGTGACAAAGTCTGTTGTTACGCCAGCTCCAATTTTAATATGCTCAATGCCTGTCAGCATCTTAATTAGGGAGGACTTACCAGCGCTGTACTGGCCGGCAAAAACAAGATTCAAAGGCGCTAAATCAATATCGAACTCTGCCTCCGATGCTTTGAAGTTGCTGGCGCTCCAGAGCACGTTAGAGCGCAGGTAAAGACTTTCGACCTTTTCTTTGAGAATGCTGTAACAAATCTCGCTCATGATTTTTCCTTAAATGGCGATGGGGGTGATTTCACAGGAGCAAAGTGCAGCCACCATTTTTATTCGACGATGATCTTTTCCAATGATCTTGCTAAGATTTTGCTTCTGGGCGAACACAGATACTTTATCTTGTTCGTAAATTTCGACTTTTTCTACAAGTCCCTTGTAAAGATGGGAGATTTTTTTATCCAGGCTGGTGTTATACACTGCAAGAACTGTTTCTCTCATGGCGTTACTCATAGCCTTGAGAAGTTCAGTATTGCGGAAATAATCTGAAATCAAAAAATAACAAGCATATCCAGGGGCTCTAACTATTTTGATAGTTTTTGGTAGGGCGAAGTGTTGTTTTGTGATGACGTAAGCGACTCGATTTAGTAGGCGAAAATTAATCTCGTGCTTCAGTGCGTGGAGTTGGCTATCAGTATCATCTAACTCGGTTATAAAGCCACTGAGTGACAGGCAAAGAAGTGACAGATTGTGTTCTGTCGGTAAGATGATAGCGCGATGAAGGTTTGTATCGAACCAGCCTTCTAGATTGGTTTTGATTTTTCGTTTGCTTTTCTCGATATCTTCAAGCAGGGCCTGGCGCTGTTTGGATTTGGCGTCTTTGAGCTTCTTAGCGCGGCTATCAGAAAAAAAAGAAAATACCGTAAAAATTAAACCAATGCCGGCAGCTACCCAACCTACTGGATTCCACGCATTGAAAAAAGCAATGGCACTCACAACTCCAGCTATCGCAGAGCCCCAACCATTTATGCGCCTGAAGTCGGATTCGCTGAAATTTTTACCATCATGGACAACCTCGAAAGACAAGGTTATATCCAAACCTTCGTTCATTTCTCGATTAAAGTCTTGAAGCTCTTCTACCACTTGCTCTGCTAAGGCTTGTGTCGATCGCTCTACTTTTTTTGCAATATTGAAGCTTTTGTAGTGACGATCCCATGCCCCGGCTGCATTTTTGTCTTCAATATGATCATCAACAAAGTCTGCAACAGAGTCGATTAGAGGTTTAAAAGCAGAATCAACTTCTTTGGAGAGTAGTCGTGGTGCATCCCGGAGGGTTTTTACTTTCCATTGGGATATGCGAGTGTAGCTACTTTCATACTGCGGCAAAAGTTTGGCAAGCCGATCCCTTTGGCTGAGAATGAGCAAGCTCTGCTCATCGATATGATGGAGACTAGAGTCAAGAAACGTTTGGATCCTTCGAGTCGGCCCATTAATTTCAACTTCGTCAATAAGCGCGTTTAGAAGGTCATTGATTCTGCTCAGTGTATTCAGTTGCGAACCTTCCTCGCCCGTAATCTTTGTTGCTAAAAAAGCAGCTTGAGCATGGATTGGGATGATTCGAACTGTGCTTGGATTGATGCCTGCGCGTGCGGCAAGACTCTTAAGTCGGTCACCATGGGACTGGATATCTTCTTCCTTGAATATATACTTTTCCGGGCTCTTCAGTGCTCGTCGCCGGTTACCTTCGCTTTCCAGATCCTTCTTCATGTTTAAAACGAAGATCAGAGGCTTGTTGAGCTTATGGACATGTTCAAGTTCAACGAAGGTCGATTCTTGGATGCTGTCGCTGTTGAGCATGAACAGCACAACGTCTGATTGCTCAAGGATCTCGTGTGCTACCTCGGTGTCTTCTTGGCCGTTATAGGCTCCGAAGCCGGGAGTATCAATGATCCTCAGGTTGTTCCATTCATACTCTTTAACGTCGCGCGTTGTTCTTTGCGCCCCTTTACCAATGGTTTTACCATCCCCTCGTGTAATGGCCTCGCGTATAGTGCTTTTACCAGCCATTGTTCGACCGAAAAGCATGACATTGAAGCAGTCAAGGCTTCGTTTTTGCTTGCCGAGATTGGTGTTTCGTTTCGAGAGCAGCTTTCCGTAGTCGTTTGCAAGATCCTGAAGCATGTTGGTCAGACCATCTTCCACCATCTTGTCTTCGGATAGCGTCTGGCGGCCATGATTAATCACGCCCTGCAGTTTTTTACTCAGCGCATCAATAATGGTGTCGCATTGCTCAAAGTGAGCATGAACAGTCTCATATTCTTCTTTGGCGATACGCTTGCAGGCTTCGAGCGAAGCTAGGTAATTATTATGAGCCGTCATACCTCTACTCCGCCTTCTCGCCAGTGATTGATTTCACTTCAGCCAACAGTTCCCCAAACTTGCCGTAGTTCACCTTCACGCCATCATCCAGATCCAGGCTGATGCGTTGGTCGGAGTGGTGACGGAGTTTTTCGTCGAAGGTGGCGAGTTCGGCTTGTTGGTTGTGCAGGGTGGCGAGTTGTTTTTCCAGAGCCTTTTTCTCGGCGGTGCTGGTGCTGGCGTCGATGTCCTGTTCGAGCTTGTGGGCGTAGCTGTTGAGCTTGGCGCTGAGCGGGATGACGTGCAGGGTGCGCATGCGCGCCAGGGTGTTTGCGTTGTAGCGGTGCAGATACACCAGGCACTGGAAGGCCTTGTGCTTGCCGGAGCTGAACAGCCAGTAGATCGGACGCTTTTTGTAGGTTTGCAGATGGTCTTTGAAGAAGCTGTCGCACAGGTAGCGGCGCAGGGTGTCGCGGCTGCCTTCGCCTTTTTTCGGCGACAAGTTGTCGGCGAGAAAGCGTAGGTTGGCTTCGAGGTGGGCTTTGTCCCAGGCCAGTGCTATAAATTCGACCAGGCGATTGGCCACGTCATCGGTAAACCACTCTTTGTCGGTGAGCGGGACGATGCCGTCGTCGTCTGCCGGGAAGGTAGGGTATCGGCTAGCATCAAAGCCTTCGTTGCCGCTGTTGGCGTAGATCAGGCCTGGTGCGTCAAGGCTGTAGCGGCCCATCATGCAGCCGATGGCGTAAGAGACCAGCTCCTGCATCGAGTCTTCACGAAAGCGCGTCCACAGCTCGTCTTCCGCCAGCTTGCCGCCGTAGCGATAGGCCGGGTTGACAGTAAGGGTTATCTGCTCGATGGATACGTCGGGGGTAAGCTCATCCGCCAAGCCGTAGGCCTCGATAAAGTGGCGGTTGTTCTCTTCTTCGAGGCGCTTCATCTCGGCGATGGTGTCGCGGTTCTGGGTGACCCAAGCGGTGTAGCTGGATTCGAGGGTGAGAGTGGGCTCGGGGGTAGCCGTCAGGATGGGGAGGGATTGGAAGTCCCAGGAGCGCTCGTAGGCATTCCAGTCGGCACTGCCGATTGCAATCAGCAACTTTGAATTCGGCACGCTCGAGTCGACGACGTGAGGCGGGGGCGTTGGGATTGCGCCAATATCCCCAACCTGAAAATGTATTGTTGGGTTGATCAACCCAAGGAAGTACTGAGTCGTCTTCGCGGCCAGCAGCGCAGTGCTTGCTTCAGGGGCGCGCCAACTCGCAGTTGACCCACCCTTTTCGTAGAGCATTCCTGTTGGCAGGTACCTTGCGCCAAAAGCAATGCCAATATCGTTCCAGGTGGCTGCCGCCTCGAAGTAAGGGTTCGTCCTCTTCAAAACGAGCCCTGAGTTTCCGTTGAGATATGGATACTTCCGAACCACCACTTCGTGAAGAGTCTCTCCGTCGTCCTTCCAATCAACTACATGTTCAAGATTTCCGTACCATTTACGGTAGTCGCCGCCCTTGTTGATCGGAAACCACCGCAAGCCCGAGGCCTTGGCTTCGGCTCTAGAGAAGCCAATGCCCACACAGTCGAACGCGACTTCCGACCATGACCGTAAGTACTGTTGATTGTCTGTGGTCAGCAGGCCCTGCCTAGCTGCCCCTACGCTGCCCAGCTTTGGCAATGAAAACGCAGTCAGTACTTTTTCGGATGCCCAATATGCTATCGGGCTACCAGGAATCCTTTGAAAATCGTCGGCTAAAGCCTCAAAACATATTGAAGGTTGCCTTGCTAAGAACACCTCTTCTTTGTCTGCAGACTGAGGCGCGCTATTGAGGTCGACGTAGACGCCCGCATGCCCAGAGATAAGTTGGTTTCTCAGCGAGAAGACGGCCGCTACCGCAAACTTCGAATTTAGTGACGGAAAACTGTTGAAGCCGATCTGAGTCATGGTGCAGATGGTCTTCCCTTTGAGCATACGCTCGCGCGTCTTCTGGAACGAGGACAGGAACATCCAGCTCTGCATCGTAACCATGGCATTGAATCCCGCGTCCTTAGCGAGTGTGTAGCCACGTTCTATGAAGCATGCGAAAAGGTCAGCCTTGGAGTCCGGGAAGTAGTCCTTCGAGAACTTCTTCACTTGGGGATTCATCCCCTTGCCACCCATATACGGCGGGTTCGCCACCACCGCATCGTACTGTACTGCCAGCATCTCGGTTTGCTGCACCAATGGGGACAAGCGCTTGAGCTCCTCCGCTAGAAACAGATCCTGGCTGGTCGCCTCGCACAGCTGTTTAAGCGCCGGCAGCTTCTCCGCTACTCCCTCCGGCACCTGAATCAACGAGCCAAAGGTCGTCGCGTGCTCGAACAGCCGTATTAGCTCCGTGAGGTCGCTCAGCTGCAGACTGTAGTCCAACAGCTTAACGCCGTTAGCCAGCATCTCGGCATCGAAGCCCGTGCTATTCACCAGCGCCATCACATTGAGCTTTACTCCTCGCTCGAACAGTCGACGGTCATCAGCACGGCCCTTCATCATCAGCGCAAAACCCGTCAGCTGCGCTGCTCGTTCGTCGATGTCGAGGCCGAACAGGTTTTTCTGCAGGATCAGCTGTGCCACGTCGCGCTGGCGGTAACCGCGCTCCAAGTAGATGGCTTTGAACAGATCGTAGGCTTCTACCAAGATGTGCCCAGAACCACTGGCCGGGTCGATCAGGGTTAACTCTTCGGGGTTGAGGCTTTCGGGGGTGATGGCGGTAAGCTGCGCCTTGACCTCGCCAGTCTGCTCGGCGGGCTTAATGTAGTACTCCATCTGCGTTTTGAGTGGCGAGTCGGGATAGGTCGCCAGCCACTGCGCGCCCAGTGAGTTCTGCACCATGTACTTGACGATCCAGTTCGGCGTGAACAGCTGGGTCGCCGCCGGAATGTCTTCCGACTTGACCACCTTGCCGATGACCTGATCCTTCTTCTCCGAGATGTAGAACTGGTAGAGCCAGCCGATGATCTCGATATTGGCCCAATCCTCTTCGGGAATGGCGCTGACCAGTTCGCGGATCAGTGAGTCGGTCTTGGTTAGGTTGTCCGGCAGCAACAACTCGGTGGCGTCATCCACCGCTTCGAAGAGGAATGGCATGGCCCGATGCAAGGCGTGACACTGGGCTAGCAGCAATTCGCGGTAGAGCTCTTCGTCCTTGTTGCCGTCGAGCTTTAGCTCGGTAATGTGCTGTTTGTCGAGGTCTGGCAGGTCGATATCCAAGCAGTCGTCGAGGATTTGGGGTGTGCCAGCGCTCCCATCGGCGGCGCTGAGTACGCGACGACCGTGGTCGAGGTAGTCCTTGAGTTCCATATAGCGGATGGCACAGAGGCGGTTGAACCAGCTATAGGCGGCCTGTTCCATTGCCTGGGCGAAGCCCAGTTGCTCGACCTTTTTCACCAGCGCAGCGCGCGGGCGGATGATGCTGGCAGGAAAGGCCCGCTCGCCGATCAGGGCCAGATCACCCTTTTGCTCTACTGGCGCGATGCCCATGCTGGGGGTGCTGGACTCGCGGATGCCAAACAACTCAGCACGCTTGGTCATGGCGGCGATAAAGGCTGTGCGCGCTTTGGGAGCGTAGTTTTTGATGCTGCTGGTGTTCATATGGGCGTTTCCTAATTCTTTTTGAGCTGGCTTTGGCGCAGTTTGCAGCTTGGAGAGGGCAGACCCTTTTCCATGCAGCAAGGGGTCAGCGAATGCGAATGCGTTTATCTTGCTGAATAGCGCTTTCCAGTTCGGCCTTGAGGGCCTCGATGAAACGATCGATATCATTCTGGCTTTCCAGATACAAGCCGTTGCCAAGCTTGTTGAACACACTGGTGGCTGCAACTTCCACCACAGGCTTTGGCGGAGCTACAGGTTTGGGCGTTGGCACCAAAGCAAGCGCCCGGTCTTCTTTGGCGCCGCTTGCCGAATTGGCTGCTTGTACGGCCTTGGCCTGCTCTTGCTGAAGCTTCTGCTGGCGTTCGGCCTCGGCCTGAATAGCACGCTCTAGCTCAAACACACCGTCGTGTAGGCGCTCGTCGGCAGTCTGGGTTTGCAACATGTAGATGTTGGCGATGCTGGTTTCGGTCTCCAGATCTGCCTTGACCAGCTGCAGTGGGCGCAGAAGGCGGTTACCCAGTTCGGCGGTTTCGATACCACTCTTGGCAATTTCGGCTTGCAGCTGGTTGATTTTCTCGTCGACACGAACCAGGGCATGTTGTCGCTTTTCAGTCAGGATGGCGCCGTTAATGGCTTCTACCGTTTCAACCAACGTAGCGACCTGGTGCAGCTGACCGTAGGGCGTGGTGTTCTGCTCAATAGCTTTCAACTCGGCCAGCGCTTTGCAGGCTTTCTCGTCTTTATCTAGCGCTGGTTTGTTCTTCTCGAAACGACGCAAGGCCTGCTGCAGTTGCTGCCAGGTATGTAGCTGATTGGTGAAGAACTCGTGTAGATCCCGGTAGTCCTCTTCCAGATCCAACAAGTCATCCTTGTTGTCGACCACGGCCTTGAAAAAGTCGACGCTATCAGTGTTGCTCAGCAGGCGCTGCAGGCTGAGCAAGGCCTGTTCTATGGACTCTTTGCCAGGGAAGCGGCCGGCGCTAACCGTTGCTTTGTATTTTTCCAGGTTGGTGCTCCAACTGCCGAAGTGCACGCAGTAATACTCAAACAACTCCTTCTCGCCTGCTGGGCCAAGAGCGTTGAACAGCTCCTGGGTCAGATTACGTGCTTGCTTGAGCAGTCCTTCGTCGGTCTGGCGCTTCTTTTGCACCGAGACTTCACGGCGCTTACGGCTGTTGGTGAGGTACTCGAAGGCGTCCGGCAGCGGCATGCTCGGGCCTGCGGCGTGGAACGAAATACGGCTGGAAGCGGCCAGGCGACCGAGGACCAGCAGGATTTCTCCGTCCGGCCAGCCATAGGGGCGCTTACTGAAACGCTCGATGATGTCTGCGACCAGTAAGCGTTCGTTGCCGGAGGCGCGCAGCGAGATGAATTGTTCAACTTCCTTGATGGCCTGCGGATTGCCTTCATCACCATCGAGGGTCAGGCCGAGTTGGCCTATGTCGTTAGTGTGCAGAATGGCGTGGAGTTCACGTTCGGGCTCCTGCTGTAATACTCGCAAGTAGCCTAATTTGGTGAAGGTGTTTTCAAGGAGGTACTGGCACGCCTCGTCGAACTTGCTAACAATATTGTTGCTTTTGAGTTTCAGGTGCTGCCCTTGTGCATAGACCTCTGCGCGCTCGGCCAGCTCTTCAAGTAGCAAGCGCAGGCGCTTTTTACGCTCTTGGTTTTCGCGACCGCGTTCGGCGAGGATCTTGCTCAGCTCAGGCTGGCTGCCGTCGTCGTTGAGGCGGATGAACTTGTTGGTCTTCAGCCAGGTGCGCAGCTCGGTGAAGAAATCCTTGCTATCGGGTAATTTGAACAGTGCCATGCCGGCAGGAGCTTCGTTGCTTTTATTGATGCAGCCGGCTTCGCCATAGAGGGTGTAGTCGAGATCCAGTGGCGAGATCACTTCGGTACGGAGGTCGTGCTCGTAACGGCCTTCCAGGCTGTGGCCGTCGAGGTAGCGACCGATGCTGTAGTCGGTCTTGTTGACGCTGTAGCGGAACTTGTTCTTGTCCTTGAGCAGGTCTTTGTAGATCAGGTCCGACAGTGCCTTGTTCTCTTCTGAACCGGCGATCTCTGTGGCCTTGATCTTGCGGGTGATGTCGCGTTCCTCGTTTGTGAGGAAGACAAATTCGTCACCGTTGCGGGTGATCAGGCTTTCCTTTTCAAGGCGCTGGAGGGTTTCTTCGATGCGGCGACGTAGCGCTAGTTTGTCTTCGTCGACCTGTTCAATGGAGAGGGTGACGAGGTTGTCGAGGGTGCCCTTGATCAAGTCGACATAGCGGATCATGAACAGGGTGCGCAGGATCTGTACGTCGAAGGCGTCGAGGACGCTGCTTTCGCCCGCTTGGTCGATGGTGCGCTTGACGGCTGTATCGAGGAAGCCTTCGACGGCGCGGTAGAAGCTGTACATGGGAATCAGCGCGCCGAGCGGTTTCTCCGCAATGGCCATGGCTGCCATCTGGAAGGCATCAAGCATGGAACGCTCGCCGTAGGCCAGGTGTGCCCCGGTGGCACCGACCTTGCGGATTTCCTCGAAGACCTTTTGCACCAGCTGGAAGTGGTACGGCGCAAAGGGGTAGTTGCTGATGAAGCTTTCCGGACCATCGAAGTTCTTCAGGGTCGGGCCGGAGCGGTCGAAGGTGATCTGGTTGCGCAGGATGTCGCCTTTATGTTCCCAGAGGGCGCGAAGTTCGGCTTCAGCTTCCGGTGTTTTACGCAGTAGACGCTTCTGGATGACTTCGTCAGTGTTGGAGCTGGACAGTGAAAGTCGGGTTTTGAAGCGCCCGGCAATTTTCGAGAAGTCGTTGGCCTTGGAGGCGGACAGCTCACCCAGTACGGCATCCATATCGGCTTGAGAAGTGACAATGATCCAGGCGCGGCCTTTGCAGATGGTGCCGAGGTTTTCGGTGATGGTCTGCAGGGTTAGCATCAGTTTGGTGTCGCTGCCGATGAACTGGCCGACTTCGTCCACAAGGAATAGGACGCGGTGTTTGGCTGGCTGGGTGGCGAGGTATTCGCGTACCCAGTTGCAGAAGTTTTCGACCGAGACGCTGAACGTTTGTTCGGAGTCTTCGAACCACTTGTGCGCGGCCTCAGCAGATAAGTCGAGGGCTGCGGCTACCGCTTGCTCAATGTCATCCTGGTAGAACTGATAGCCATCACGCTCCTCAGTCCAGTCCATCCCGGTGGAATCATTAAAGGCTTGCTTGAATCGCTCGTAGACGCCGCGCTGGGCCAGATGACGCTCCATGTGGGCGATGTGAGGATGGTCGCCACTGAAACCTTGATGTTCGTTGAACACCCGTAGGAAGACATTGAGGATCGGGTTTCCAGCATCGTTGGAACTGGCTTTGCTGTCGATGTTGAACAAGATGACATCGGCACTGTTGGCAACGGCCTTGTCGATGTCGGCACGGATGGTGGCATCACGCAGTTTGCTCGCATCAAAGAAGGAAACAGCCTTGCGAGCGTTGCCCTGGTCGTCGCGTGCTTCGATGTTGGCCAGCAGGTATGACAAGGTCTTGAGGAAGTGCGACTTACCCGAGCCGAAGAAACCGCTGATCCATACGCCCACGCGGTTGGCGATGGAGGGATCGTTCAAGTCAGTACTGTAGGACTCGAAGAAGCTGCGGAAGTGTTTTTCCAGCTCGTTGGTGACAACGTACTCATCCAGCTCTTGGTGCACGGTTGCGTCGTCGGACTGATCCGCCTTAACCACGCCGTTGATCGGGCGATCGAGTTCCTTGAAGAAAATATCTTTAATGCTCACGGCAATCGTCCTTATTTATCAGGGAACCAGCTTGAAGGCGCGGTAGTAGTTGTTGCTGGGAATGCGGTCGAACAAGGCGAGTGACTGCCCTGAGTAATGACCGGGGTAAAAAAGAACCAGAGGCTTGTGGCCAAGCAGCGCGTGTAGCTTGTTGAGAAGGTTGTGGGCGCGAAGAACCGGCCAAACTGAGCCCACACCACTGATTAGCACCACGTCGTGTTGATCGGCGTCGCTGTGTTCCATTAGGAAGGGCGCGAATTTGTCCATATGCAGCGGTCCGGACAGCGCCTTGAGCAACGCGAGGTCACCTTTGGTTTGCTGCATCTGAATGGCTTTTTCAGTGAAGCTGCGTTGATCCAGATATTCGCGCATAGCCTGCAGCAAATTGATATGAGCCACTTTGAGCTGGCTATGCTTCTTGGCGAGGAACCCCTGTAGAAAACTGAGGTATTCACGCACCTGCAGCTCATCCTCGGGGGCGTAGTCGAAGATCCAGAAACCGAGCTCATTGCCCAATCCTTGGCTCCTCAAGAACTCTTCGGTGAGGATCTTGTCTGGGATCTGGTTTAGCCGATCCTGCAGTTGCTGATTCATGCGAACACTCCTTATTCCACGCCTACTATCCGGTGGCATTGGATACTTCCAAACAGGCTTTTATGCGATTGCGGTAGCTGTCATCCAGCAATACGCGGACCTCTGACCGAATCATCAGGTTTTGTAATTTCATGTTGCGGGTGCTTTTCAACAGGCCGACCTCGGTCAGCATGCGATAGGCGACCTGCGCCATCTTCTTGCGACTGGACTCCGTCCAGGTGGTGATGGCCGAATCTCGATGGCTGCGTTCATCCAGAAACTCATTCCAGTGGTAGGATTCGAGCACGCCGGCGCGGGTGACGAAAGCGTCTTTGAGGACGGTCTCGATGAATTCGACGAGGAGCAGGTTGCGCTCCAAGGCCGAGCAGAACACCACTTGGGTAGCGAGTTCATCATCTCCATCTCGAATTGCCCGCCAGAAAGGGGCATCCAATCGCTCCAGCCGCTTGCGGATGGCTTGAGCCACACGCTTGGCCGAAGCTGGTGCGCGTTTCTGCAGCCGGTTCTGTTGCTGTATGACCTCATGCCATTGCTCAGGGCTAGCGTCCTGTAGCAGCAGGTCTGCAACGATGCGTGATTCACGCACCTGCAACGAGCCGCCGATTAAGTCGGAGTCGTAATGGAAGCTATGCATGCCTATTTCCCATCACTGCTAAAGAGGAAGGGAGTTAGCTTGGCGCGATCAGTTGGAAGCAATTGCAAAGGATGCTCGCGTACTCGCTCGGCTTCTTCTGAGGTGATGGCAGCCTGATATCGTTGAAGGGTGTAGTGGGCAAGTGCTGTACGAACTGTCAGCTGTAGGCGGCCTTCTGGCATACCGAAATCGCGCTCAACTAAAGACTTTTGGGCATCGCTGAGTAGTTCATTAGGGATTAGTGTCAGGTTGACTTGGTCGTGCCAGTCACTGTCTGTACTCGATAAGGGAGCGTGAGCGTCGCACGATTTTGGCGTGCGATAGATACGTGAGAGTAAAAAATCGCGGAAGGCCTGGCGCTTATGGCACCAAGCGCGAACGTGCCAGCGGAAACCCGTATAAACGAGAGTGTGAGGTGAAATCACACGTTCATGAATTTGCGGGTTGGTCATGGAGGCGTAGAGTATTTTCAGGCTGCCGGCATTGCGGCAGGTTCTGATTAACTCGCGAACCACTTCAGGGCGGGCTGCACGGTCTGGAAGTTGGACAGTAGTGACGCTGGGGTGAGCTTCCAAAATTTCAGACACGGGCTGATCAGATTGATCGCAGATGAGTGCCATGTACTCATTGATGTGCCCAGCGCTCAGTAGGGGCTGAAAGCCAGCCGTCGGGACATAGCCTTTAACTGCAGGGCTGTGAATTAGCGAGCCTGGATTGAATTCGCTGTTATAGCGATTGATGTCGGAAGAAGCTTGCTGGCGGCTTATGCCAAACCATGTCATCAACTGAGTGGTGACGAGGCGACCCTCCCAATAGCTGATTAGCTCTATCGCGCGTAGCCTGAGGAGGGCTTCGTGTTTGGGGAGCGGCATTGGCATTCCTGAATGTGAGCTGGTCCAGATGATGCCTGATACGAGGCATCAGTGTAAATTTATTTACTGTAAAGTTTTTTGCGTTTTGAGTGGTTTCGCGTGGATTGCTGATAGCGTCGGCGCCCGGTGCGTGAAAAATAACGTCGATCGATTTTTAGCGAGCGCAATTCCTAAGCCCTATTTACAAGTTCACTTGGCCGGGCCGCATTGTCAGGAGCTTGAGCAGAAAATAATAAAGTGCACGACACTCATGGATGCCGCCGTGGTGCGGATGCTGGCGAAGCCTGTAGTGCGGAAAACGGAGCTGCCCAGACGGTCATTGTCATCGATCAACACATTGGGTCCCCTGGGCTTTCAGGCATTGCCTTCGGCCAGCGAAGGGCAGGGGAGTGACTTGATGCAATCCTCGCACTAGTGTTTGCAGGTTTCGCTATTACCCACGTAGCGCGGTCGTCCCGTTGCATGGTCAGACAGGCTGTACTCAGTACGGAAGTACGGGTCCGGCCTAGCCCAACTATCAGCTATACAGCCATGGCTCCAGTTCAGTCAGATTTCTCACGACGATCTGCTGGGATTCAGGTCGGGGCTCCATTTTTGTAGGGTCGATCTGATAACACTGCAATACATACTGCACCAGCGCCTTGCGAGTAGGAATCAGCAGTTGGCCGTTCAGCATGCCGTAATCGGTTTCGATGATTGCTTTCTGTGCTGGAGTAAGGCGCGAATCGGGTTCGATAACCTCGAGGAGGTTAACCAGGCTGATCGGCTGAAAAAATACCTTAGTCGGGCCGGAGGCTGAGCCAGGTGTCGACTGAAGACTTCCATAGACTCAAGTTCCCTGCCGCGTCGGCTTCAGGGGGGCACGTCCAGCTAAGTGCAGTCATGTAGATGACGATTTACATGATTGATATGAAGGGAAAATTGTACCGGTGGCTTTACGCTTGAAGGGCAACGCGGATAATGTGACTGCTATCGTATTAAAAAGGCTGCAGTATCCCAAGGATGGTCCATCACGATTACTCCTTCACCAACAAGCATGCTTGCTTTAGTTCCTACGAGGTCCAACCTGCGCCGAAGAAAAAGGCCACGACGTCGATGACGTCGATGACGTCGATGACGACGAAGACAATGATGCTGATGACGGCCAGCAAGCTGCAGGCGAGCAGAGCGGTAGCACCGATGTGATGGACAGCGCCTGGTTTATTCCGGCCAACCGCGAAGCCGACTATCGCATCGCCTGGGCGTTTTTCGCCGAATAGGCCGAGGGGAATTGAACTATGCGTTATGGACAGGGAAGTAGAAGAATTAGCCTGCCGATGCAGCGCGTTAACGGGCAGTGGGAGTTCCTCTATGGTGGTGATGTTCCGTTGCGCGATGGTGCTATTGCCGACCTGGTGGTCAACATGGATTCCATCCAGGATCGTGACTTTCTGAAGCTGATAAGCCAGGAACTGTCTGTTGAGGTGCTGCCAATGGGGGCGCCCTTGCTGGTCGCGCTTAGTGACCGAGGGTATGCCTTGCAGCAGGCCGAACCTACTGGTATGCCGAATATCCCTTTGCAGTATCGGCCACCCGGTTGCACCCGTTTCGTCACCGTGCACATCGGCCCAAAGAATAAACGCCAGAATGATCTGTTCGCTGAGGATGAGGGCGGCCTTTGGCTCCGTCAGATAGGCCTGGACCGCTGCGAGCTGGAATGCAGCCCCATCCAGATGCCTGAGGGCTTTCCAAAAAAGGTGGCGCAGAGTCCTAACCATGCTTTCACGATGCTCTCCGAACAGTACGAGACCCATCGTCTG
Source organism: Pseudomonas sp. ML2-2023-3 (assembly GCF_037055275.1). NCBI lineage: Bacteria > Pseudomonadati > Pseudomonadota > Gammaproteobacteria > Pseudomonadales > Pseudomonadaceae > Pseudomonas > Pseudomonas sp. ML2-2023-3. The sequence goes on along the minus strand of NZ_CP146343.1, from coordinate 4,089,867 downwards.
TCGCACACAGGTAACGCCTACACGCATTTCTTCTATCCGGAAACAGACGGTCAATGGCTACCACTATCGGTCCTGCGCGATGGAGTTTTCAAACGCGCTGAGCGTTCCTTGATCGATCAAGCCTGGCGACAGCTTGAGGAAAAGCTAGGCTGGTGCCATCTACCACCAGTGCCGAAGAAGTCTATTCCGAAGCGCGGCAATAGGGATTCCGGTGATGAGTAAGGAGCAGCAGTAATGACTACGCATATCACCGCTCGATTGGCTTGGCATGCAGATGGCTGGAATGGTCATGTTTGTAAGGACCCTGCTGCCAATACCTTTTGTGTCGGACAACAGTCTTATCCAGGCACCATGATCGGCGAGCAGCGCGATTTGGCCCAAGAACAGAAGGTATGTGGTCAAGGGTGTAGCAAGTTGGGCAAGGATGTACCGCCTTGCATGTATAGCATCAATGCTTTCGGCCAGGACAGGATTCATGCCTTTGCTGATACGCCGGAGTTCTTTCGTAAGGAAGATAGAAGTCCTGATGGCGTGCGCCGCGAGTGGGATATGCCACCGTCCAGTTGCAGCATTTGGCCTTATGAGGAGATGTATAAGGATGAGGTCAAGCTAGCCAGGGGGGGATACGATCCAGACAAACGTTTGGCCGCGGTTCGGAATTTTTTTGCCAAGGTTGAGGTCGGTCGAAGCCTGGTTTTTTACTACGCTAACTTCAGCAACCCGTTCAGTGAGGAAGACAACAAGCGCTATGTGCTACTTGGTGTCTCGCGGGTCAAGGCTCTGGGTGAGGAGCTGTTCTATGACGAATGCAGCCAGGAGACCATAGACCGATATGGTGGATTCGTTTGGCAGCGAGTGGTATCCAGCCACTACCCCGATCAGGGCATGCGGATCCCTTATCACCGCTATACGGATAAGCCGGAGGTGTTGGAGCAGATTCTTGCTGTACCGGCGAACCCACGAGTATGCAAGTACGCAGCGAGGCATGTATCTGACGACGATGCCCTCATTCTGGTAGAGCAGCTACTTGGGGTTGCTTGCCGTCTGCAAGAGCTGGGCGACGATAGCGAAAACTGGGGCAGCCGGATTAGCTGGCTCCAATCAGTGATTGCCGAGCTTTGGCAAGGTCGAGGGCTTTATCCCGGGTTGCCGGCTGTGCTTGATGTCATCGGCTTTCAGGCCGCCATCCCTGGCTTGGTCAAGGCGAAAGCTGAGGAGGCTGTCGCGATCAAGGATGCTGTTTTTGCCTTTCTCGATGGTACTGCAAAAGCGTTTGATGGACTTGCCCTTAACAGCGATGAGGTCAGTAAGGTCAAGCGGCAGTGGCAGCTAAGGACGGATGAGGAGCGAGCACTCAGTCGAGATTTGTTACCTAGGTTCGGCTTGGATGGCACTCAAGTGAGGCGCTTGCTAGGGGAGGATCGAACGACTTATGGCCTGCCGGCCAAATTGAGTGAGATCATCGACAACCCCTACATCCTTTGCGAGTCATATATCGGCGACGGACCGGATGACACCATTGGGCTCAGCAAGATCGAACACGGAATCTTCCCATCGCCCAACATCGCGCCGGCTTTCTTGTATGAGGTGGACGACTGGAGGCGTCTGCGTGCGTTCACGGTCGGTCAGCTGCTCATCAAGTCGACGCAAACATTCCTCGAGTTATCTCAGGTTTTGCATGACGTTAACCATGACTTGAGCTTTGTCGCTGAGTGGAAACGACACCAGTTTACCGAGCGCTACTACGAGGTCGATAAGGAGCACATGCTGGGCGCTCTCGAGTTTCGGGAGCACGAAGGGCAACGCTACGTGTACCTGCGCTCTGCCTGGGAAGACGAGCAACTGGTTTCAAAGTGCTTGCGTGAGCTCAATAAGCGAGCCGACATCAGCTTTAAGGTGCCTCTGACGGAGTCTCATTGGGGCGATTACCTTCGCGATGACTGCAGCATCCTGAGCCGGATGGACGCTGATCAGTACCGGGAGGCGATAGAGGGCCAGATTGCAGTCTGTCAGCAGATTTTTGTCAGGCCATTGTGTGTGCTGGCTGGCTCTGCTGGGACCGGAAAGACGACCGTTATTCGCTCATTGATTCATGCTGTCGAAAGAGTCCACGGCAGCGGAGCATCTTTTCAGCTTTTGGCCCCAACAGGTAAGGCCGCAGATCGCATCCGTGAAAAAACGGGCAAAGCTGCCTCCACCATCCACTCGTTTCTGGCTCAGCGCGGCTGGTTGAATGACAACCTGACCTTCAAGCGGCAGGGAGGTTTTCGAGAGGAGGGTATAGAGACCTACATCGTCGATGAGTCCTCCATGCTCGACCTTACGTTGGTTGCCGCGTTGTTCCGAGCCATCAATTGGAATTCGGTGAGGCGACTCATTCTGGTTGGTGATCCCAGCCAGCTGCCACCAATAGGTCGCGGCAAGGTGTTTGCGGATTTGATCGATTGGCTAGGTAAGGACTATCCCGAGTGTCTGGGGACCCTGTGCACTAATGTGCGGCAAATGGAAAACCGTCTCCAGAAGACGGGCACCGGGATTATTGACCTAGCCTCGCTGTTCATTCGGCGTAACAGCGGTGGCGAGGTAGAGCTTCAGAAGGCCCATGCCGAACAGATGCTTGCCCGAGTTCAAGAGGGAGGGAAGGTCGACGAGGATTTGCAGGTTATCTATTGGAGTGGCCAGCAGGATCTCGAGGACAAGCTGGTGTCTAGTCTGCAGTCGGATATGCAAGCTGATACGGGCCTGACGCTCAATAACGAGAAGCCATATGAGCTATGGCGAGCAGCCTTCAAGAATAAGGAGGGGGTAGATCGCCCTGAGCAATCCCAGGTTATCTCGCCATATCGCGGTGAGTTTTTCGGTACTGATCATCTCAACGGGCTGCTTCAGGTCGCCAGTAAGGGACGGAGGCCGGATCCACATCGGTTGATTGATGGGGTAGCGCTGTTTGATAAGGTCATGCAAATCCGAAATCGTTCGCGCTCCAAGCCTCTGTGGGCCTGGGATACTCATGGACGCTCAAACAAACCTGTAGAGGTTTTCAACGGCGAGCTCGGGTTTGTCAAAGCCCATGCATTGGATGGGAAAAATGCGTTTGGACCCTGGTTCCGAATTAAGCATTTTCAAGTTCTTTTTTCCCGCAAGGAGAGCTTCTGGATCGGCTATGGGCGTTCTCTGGGTAAAACACCCGATGGAAAATGGATTGGGGACGAGAAAGTGGAGGATAACCTGGAGCTTGCCTATGCCATTTCAGTGCACAAGTCTCAAGGTAGCGAGTTTGAGCGTGTTTACTTCGTGCTGCCCAAGAGCAAACAGGCACTGCTTTCACCTGAGCTGCTCTATACCGGTCTGACGCGTGCCAAAAAGCACTGCACGCTTCTGATCGAAGAAGACCTTTCCCCACTGTTAACTCTGCGTCGCCCTGAAGCGTCACATCTGGTAGTTATCAACTCCTCACTGTTTGATATGAGGCCTGTTTCGCAACTGCTCAGCAGAAAGTGTGATTGGTATGAGGAGGGCAAAATTCATCATACGCTTGCCCAGTTCATGGTGCGATCGAAGTCAGAGGTCATCATCGCGAACATGCTGTTCGAGCGTGAACTTCCCTTCGAGTATGAGCAGCCTCTATACGCGAAAGATGGAACATTTTACCTGCCTGACTTCCTGGTTCATTGCCAAGGGCAAACGTACATCTGGGAGCACTGGGGCATGATTTCCGACGAGGGTTACCGCAACCATCGGGAAACCAAGCTTGAGTGGTACGAAAAGCATTTCCCAGGTCAGCTCATTGAAACATTTGAAGGGGCTGAGCTGAGCATGGAATCAGATAGGTTAATTCGGAAAATGCAGGGAGCTCCGGAGTGAGCATTCTGAATCCAGGCGACAAGGTCAGGCTGAAAGCCAATCCGGCGCGGCTCGGCATCTTGGGTAACGAAACCGATGGCCCTGCACATCGACAGCGGGTGTTGGTTTCGTTTCTCGATGGCAGCGAGGATTTCGTTTTGCCCTCGACCCTCGAAAAAGTTGAAAACAAGCCTCTACGCCCCTACGAATGTATTGAACGGGGACGGTTCAGTGGCGAGGATGACCTGCGGGCGGCGATTACTTTTCACCGGCTCAGTGGCAAGCTGGCCAACTTGATCTACAGCCTCAACACTACCAATACCCAGTTTCTGGCGTATCAATTCAAGCCGGTGTTGCAGTTTCTCGATTCGCCCTGCAACGGCATTCTGATTGCTGATGAAGTGGGTCTAGGCAAAACCATTGAGGCTGGCTTGATTTGGACTGAATTGCGCGCGCGATTGGATGCAAAGAGATTATTGGTTGTTTGCCCGGCTATGTTGAGGGAGAAGTGGCGTGATGAGCTGGCCAACCGCTTTGGTGTGCTGGCGGAGATGGTCGATGCAGGAGATTTGCTGAAGAAGCTTCAGGCAGTGCGGGAGCGACCACAGGATGGCTTCGCGGTCATCGCGAGCATGCAAGGGTTGCGCCCACCTCGTGGCTTCAATTCGCCGGATCAAGTCAGTCAGCGCTCTGCTGCTAAATTGGCCAGATTTCTCGAAGATGCAGAGGTGGACGAGCCGTTGCTGGATATGGTTGTGGTCGATGAGGCGCACTATCTGCGTAACAAGGGTACTCAGACCAATCTGTTGGGACGGTTGCTTCGCCCCGTAGCCTCAAGTCTGGTCATGCTTTCGGCCACACCCATCCAACTGCGCAGTTCAGACTTATTCAACCTGCTCAATCTGATCGACGAAGATGCCTTCCCCTACGAGGAGAGCTTTCGATACAGCCTTGAGGCTAATGCTCCTATTGTAAGGTTGCGAGATCGAATTTTGGCTGGGCCAATTACGCGCACGGATTTTGTCGAAGGCCTGGATGAGGCGCTTGAAGCACGCTTTTTCGAGGATAACGAGCAGATCACCTATCTGCGGGGGCATGCCCCCAGTAACAAGAGATTGGCCGATCCCAAAGGGCGGGCAGAGCTGGCTGATCAACTAGACCGAATAAACCCGCTCAGTAAGGTAGTGACCCGTACCCTAAAACGGGACGTGCACGAAGGGCGGGTAGTGCGTGCGCCATACGCGATCCGCGCAACCATGAGCGGTAGTGAGTCCGATTTTTACGAGCAGGTCACTGAAGCGATTCGTGGGTACTGTGTGGCGCGTGCTGTATCCACTGGCTTCATGCTGACTATCCCGCAGCGACAGATGTCCAGCTGTATGGCGGCAGCCTGCCGAGCCTGGCAGAAAAAACATGCTGCTCTGGAGCAGGATGAACTTGAGGAGACCTTGTATGACTTACAAGGTGATCTGCTGGAAGAGAAGGCACCACAGCCTGATGAGATGGGGTCGCTGCTCTCGGCGTTGGTGGATATTGCCCGAGAGGTGGGCGATTACGAAACGCTGAGGCACAACGATAGCAAGTACGCTGAGTTGCTGAAGAATCTGCGTATCTATTGGGCTGACAACCCAGGTAAAAAGGTAGTCTTATTTGCGTTCTACCGGCAGACCCTGGCCTACCTTGCTGAACGTTTACGTGAAGATGGCTATGCCTCTGTGTTGGTCCAGGGGGGCATGGATAAACAGCAGGCGCTGGCGCGCTTTCAAGAACCTCAGGGCCCCAGTATTCTGTTGTCTTCTGAAGTGGCTTCAGAGGGGGTCGATTTACAGTTCTCCAGCTTGGTCATCAACTACGATCTTCCTTGGAACCCAATGCGCATTGAGCAGCGGATAGGTCGAATTGACCGCATCGGCCAGGAAGCTGAGCGGATCATGATCTGGAATTTTATGTATGCCGACACCATCGACGAACGAGTCTATGACCGCTTGCTGGATAGGCTGAATATATTCACGTGCGCGTTGGGTAGTATGGAGGGGATTCTTGGAGAGCAAATTCGGGAGCTAACTCAAGACCTACTTACCCATAAGCTGACTCCGGAAGAAGAGACTCAACGTATCAATCAAGCCAGCCTCGCGATTGAAAACACCAATCGGCAGCAAGAGGAGCTCGAGGCTCAGGCTACTCAGTTAATCGCGCATAGTGACTTCATCCAGAACAAGGTGCGGGCTGCCAAGGAGTTGGGCCGGTACATCCGGGGGGAAGACTTGTTGAGCTATGCACGTGATTTTTTGATCGTGCACTATCCCGGCTCACGTTTTGTGCCGTCTGATCGAGACCCAATGGAATATGACCTTGAGCTTTCCGTGCAGGCTCGAGTCGAGTTCGCTGAGTTTGTAGATCTGTATCGCTTACAGGGGCGAAGCCAGCTGTTGAGTCAACGTCCTAAACCATTGCTCTTCGAGAACCGTCAGGGAAATCCGTCCAGTGCTTTTGAGCGTGTAACGCAGGATCATCCACTGATTCGATTTGTCACCGATCGTCTTCGCCAAGCGGGCAAAAGCCCGGCAAAGTTCCCGGTTTCAGCGATCGACCTTGCCGCATTTGAGGTGCAAGGTTTTGAGCCTGGCATATATGTCTTTGGCATCTATCGCTGGACCGTTTCCGGTACCCGCGACATCGAGCGATTGGAGTATGTTGTTCGGCCTTTTCAGAACGATTGTTTCGTCGATGGGGAGCTAGCAGAGCATCTTGTTAATACCGCAGCACTTTGTGGGAGCCAGTGGTTGAGTGTTGCCAACGAGTTAGACACCGAAGCTGCAGCCGCTTATTTCGATGCTTGTCGTGATCAGTTGGATGAACGTTTTGATGAATTTCAAAGCGCCCAAGGCCGGGAGGATCGTGATCGGCTAAAGATGATGAAAAAGGCTCTCCAATCACATTTGGACAAGCAAGTAGAGCGACTCATAACGACAATCCAGTCGCACCGCTCTTCTGGTGAGGAGCGACGCATGCGCATGATTCCAGCAGCCGAGGGGAAGCTGAAAAAATTGCGTAACAGATTTCAAGAGCGCATTGCTGAGCTTGAACTGAAGAGCGGTGGAAGCTCAGACAAAAACTTCGTAACAGGTGGTGTAATTCGGCTGCTTTGATCTCAAGGGACTGACATATGCGCGTGACGTTAGAAGAAAAGCTTAAAGAAGCCTTCGCCAAGATAGGGCAGGAGCTGCCTGTTCGACCTTTAACTATCCAATCGACGGGGCATAAGCCCGGGCATGCTGGGCGCCATCAGCACGCAGAATGCAAACCCGAGCGGGGCCAGGCACCGGCCGAAGTAATAACAGAACAGACACCGGCGTCCCGACAAGGAGCCGCAAGTAAAAAGAAAAAGGTAGAGAAGGCGCGGCCGCCTCTGTCGTCAAAGCAACCCAATGCAGCAGCTCAGCAACTGAGTATTGACTTGAGCGTTTACCGCCAAGGCGTCAATCCTCGTGAGACTAGAGATGCCAGTACCAGCCCTGATAATCGATATGAAATGTCACTTGGTGCTGACTCTGCACCGTGCTGGGGGCACTCTGATGGAATGAAAACACTGGAGTTACTGAAACTCGAACTAACGGGGCAACAGGTTCAGCCGATACCGAAGGAGGGAATTACTGCTCAGGAGGATCGGGCGTTGGTCCTCGGACTGGATTTTGGTAGCTCCAGTGTGAAGGTCGTTATCGGTGACAGTGCTTTGGAAAAAGCATTTGCTGTGCCATTTCGCAATGCTACTGGATTACCGAGTTTTTTGCTGCCGTGCCGGCTTTACAAAGAGGGAGGAGTGTTTTCGCTTGAAGATGGGGGTAGAGCAATGGCTGATATCAAGTTGGCTTTCCTTGCCCACCCTACAGTTGTTAAGTACCAGCAGCGAGTCGTAGCGTTTCTCGCTCTAATTATCCGAAGAGCGCGTGCCTGGCTGTTTAGCGAAAAGGAAGTAGTTTACCGCTCGAGTAATATTGTCTGGCGAATGGCATTGGGATTCCCTACGGCCAACCACTTGGATCCTGAACAAACGAAGGGGTTTAGGTTACTGGGTGCGGCGGCCTGGATTTTGGCTGGAAGCTCAGAAGAAAAAATTGATGACATTGGGGTTATCGCTGCATTACACCGTGCTGAGGCGCTTGATGCGGGAGAGCTCCCGTCCGATCAGGAGGATGTGGAGCTTTCCGTCGTCCCAGAAATCGCAGCGCAGATCTACGGCTATGTCGCTTCGGAACGGTTTGATAATAATGCCGCTAACAACTTCATGATGGTGGATATAGGCGCGGGGACCATTGATGCTTCTCTTTTTCACGTCAAGCGAGGCCGCGGTAAATGGGACTTTGAGTTTTATACCGCGACTGTTGAGCCCCTTGGCGCTGTCAACCTGCATCGAAATCGTCTGGACTGGTGGGCTCGTGCTATTGAAGAGCGAACATCCAATCGGGAAGATCTTCTGGAGGCGATTTCAGCTGCAAGAAAGGTGACAGATGGCGAGGAAGGAATGCCACAACAGCTTGAAGCCTATTTCTCAGCGGCCAAGGTCCAATTTTTAGATCCTCGCCAACATTCAGACCGACAGTTTTACGGGAAGGTGTTTAAGCAAGTGGGGCACGAAACATATTGGAAGACCTCACGAGGCTACCTGACGCGGGAGCAGCTAACAGATATTCCTGTATATCTGTGCGGGGGAGGGAGCCGTATGCCGTTTTACGGTCGATTGAAAGAAACGTTGAACAACCATCCCAGCCTGTACGAGTGGATGAGAGTGAAAGTCAGGCCGTTGGAGCTACCCAAGCGACTTGATGCCCCAGGGCTTGTGAGAAATGATTTCGACCGTTTGTCAGTGGCTTACGGCTTGAGCTTCCTCAATCTTGGGAAGGTTTTGAAGTCGATACCTAAGTCAGTGATACAAGTTACCGTTTCAGACGGCTGGCGAGATAACTACATCGAGAAATAGGGAGAGAGGCACAATGCGTAAATCATTGGCAATCTTCGCCTCGCCGGACCGCCCGTACTAAGGATTTTTGTTCGCCATGCTTCCACCACTTCTTTCGCATGACTGTTGGCGCTCGTGCCGAATTGACCCACGTGCTGATGCAAGACTGACCCATCTCCAAAACCGCACAAATCCGGCAAAGGTAATAGCTCGCGAAGTATCAGACTGGGTCACTGACATCTCGGCACTGCGTCAATTCCGCGTCGGCGCCAACATTCTTGGACTCAGTCAGTGCCCGGCCTTTAGACAGACGACTCATCGCCAGCTGTTGAGCCATCTGCAGAATGTCGGCCTCAGTGACAGGCGACTCCATGACATAATAACCAACGTCCTCTCGCTAGTGCAGTAAGACATACGCGAGAAATGTGATACCTCCCGCCAACGCAAGTATACCCAAGACAGTCATTGCCTTTAGCGACTTGAGTGACGCCTGATGAGCGCGATTGGCCTGTTCGATCTTCTGCGCCAGTTCACTAATCGTATAGTTCAACTCTTCATTAGCAGCTTGACGTCCTTCGTCGTACTGGACCGGGGTCAGGAAATTGAGCTCGGTAAGCTTCAACAGGATTTTGTCTCGCCCATGCTCGAACTGGTCAGGGGAGAGGATCTTCAGCTCGCCGATGATTCGCAGCACTCTATCCTGGCCTTCTTCCAAGTGAGTCAGCTTCTTTTCGAGATCGGAAAAGCGTTTGTCAAAGTCATCAAACTTGCCGTAACAGTCCTTGATGAGTTGCTTCTGTTCATTGGACAGTGATGCTAGGGCGCCATTGCTCGCATTAATCTCCGAGCGCGCATCGTTTATCGCTCGCAGAATTCCATTGAACTCCGTTACTTGGGAGGCTTGCTCCTCAAGCGAACCTATGACTTTGTTCAGTTTTTGTAAGTCGTTCACCACTCGATTCCTTTATAAATAGTCGTGAGCTTGGCGAGCCTCGTAAGCAGGGGAGTCAAAAGCTGATGGTAGGAATAGGGATCCTCGAATTCGGCATTTATTATTTCAAGGAAAGGCGATTCGGGGAATTTTTCATTAATCAACCTTGCGAAACGGCACTGGGCATCAACCGAGAACAGCGGTTTGAGCTTCAAGGTATCCCGGATCAACGCTTCGACCTGTTCACTGCACTGCTGTTTGAGACGCTCCAGGGACGAGGCCATGCGCCGCTCTCCATCAGCGTCATCGAATTCATCGGTCGTCAGACGGAGTATGCCGCTTAAGTAATTCAGGCAGATATTGTCCTTGTAGGACTCCAGAAAGCGCGAGAGTTGCTCTTTCAGAGTGGAGAGCTTCGCTGTGCTGATGATTTCCTTCGAGTCGGATGCGCTATCTTCCTCAAAAAAGATAGATAGCCAGACAGAGATGTCATCAGGATTTTCCGCAAGGTGAGCCATCAGATGGCTGGACTCGTTGAACTTGAAATAGCCTTCCAGGCGGTTCTTGAAGTCCTCCTCACTGATCTTGCCGGCCGCCAGATCGCTGCATTGCTCATACACTGTTTTTAGTGACTGGCGGCGGTTATACGCAAAATGATCGTATGACCAGAGGAGTAGAACAAGAAAGATGAACTGGTTTTTGTCGATCGTCCCCTTGTCCAAGCGCTCGCACAGGATCCTGTGGTACTGATTGCTGCTTTGGAAGATGTCGCTCAGCTTGAAGCTGGTATCGTATTTTCTGAGCTTAATCTCAAGATTCTTCTGCAGTTGCTCTTCATCGGGGCAACTGAACTCGATCGTCAGCCGGCCCTTGAAGAAATCTTCAACGAGCCAGTCTAAAACGATGCCGAGCTGGAAGAGTCGATAAACCGCCTTTTCAAATTTGAATTTGTCAGTACCAAACTGGGAGGCGCTTGCTGAGATGGTCTGGACATCGCTGTTCTGCAAGAAATACTGATAGATTGCGGTCAGCAGCTTGAACTCATCATTTATAGTGTCGAGGTTTTGCGTCATCAGATAAAGGTTGGTGTTTACATCGCTTTCGCGGCTCAAACCTTTGACGGACTCCTTGAGCTCGGCCACCGAGGTTGCAGCATCCCAGACCTTGTCCAACAGGCCGATATTTCGTTCCTTTGTCAGAAGTACGTAGCAGTCGGCAGGGGCGTCTGTAAACAATCGTTTGTCCCGACCCGCCCGACCGGCCTCCTGGTAGAGGGCTTCCATGGATCCGGGAATGCCATAGTGAACGGTATAAGCAATGTTCCCTTTGTTGACCCCCATGCCAAAGGCTTTGGTGGCGGTCAGCAGGCGGTATTTGCTGGCCTTGAAGTCGTTTTGCACCTCTCGCTTGTAGGCATCGAATGCGTCGCCCCCCATGCTTCCGCTTGACGGCGCTGAGCCTGAAAAAAAGCGGACATCCATGCCCAATGTGGAGGAGAGCTTTCCTGCCAGCTTGTAACAGCCCTTTTGCCCGTTGACGGTCGAAGTAAAGATGATACCAGCCTTCGATCCTTGCTCTGCCGAGGCAGATCCGTTCCACTTGGCCTCCATCTCGTCCACCAGTTGGATCAGTGCGTCAGTCTTGTGGCCCCGGTCATCAATCACATGAAATGACAGCTCTTCCCTGGTGTAATCAAGAGGTGTGCGCACATTTTCATCAGGGATGTTGAATTCCGACTGAATGTCCTTGAGAACATTGACGGAAGCGGTTGCGGTCAAGCCGATGTAGCTGGCATCGGGAGCGAGCCTCTCGATGGTGTTGGCCAGATTTAGGTACGAGGTTCTGAAGTCGTGTCCCCACTCGGATAAACAGTGGGCCTCATCGATCACGGCATAGGCAAAGGCACGATCAAGACCGATGGCGGTCATCTCACTTCGGAAGCTCTGCGTCTGGAACCGCTCCGGGGAGATAAACACGAGGAAGTATTTGCCCCGCCCGAAGTCATTCTGGATCCTAATTTTCTGATCAGGCTTCAGATCGCTGGTGATGAAATTGCTACGCATAAAGCCGATGGTGTCCAGATCAGCCTTCTGGTCATACATCAGGCTCTTGATTGGGCAGACCACGAAACTGATAGCGGGCTGCAGGACCGCAGAAAGCTGATAACAGATCGACTTGCCTGCTCCGGTTGGTAACAGACCGATAGTGCCTTTCCTCGACAATGCGGAGCCGATGATTCCGAGCTGACCCTCTCGAAAATTCACATCGTCCAGCAGAGGGAGGAAAAGGTTTCCGAGGAAGAATTTCAACGCCTCCCTCTGACTGCTTCCCGGGCTTAAATCGAGTTGATAGCAAATGGGCTCGGAGCACGACATCTCGAAGAAGTCGTAGTCAACAAGCGCGCAATTCTCCATGGAGAGCGCATTGGAGTTGGCAAAGCAGCGATAGAAGTCGAGGTAGTGAGTACGTGCATAGATGACATTTGGGTTGACCTGGAACGAGTCATCAAAGCGCTCCAAAATGCTGAAATCTATTAGTAGGGCATCGTCCGAGGGAAAGCTTACTGAGTTTTCGATCTCCTCCAGATCCACTTTAAGCTCCAGCTTCGGCAGCCCCCTGAGCGTCAGTAGCTGCGACAGCAGTTCTGCCAGATCTCCGATGCCTTGATGCGCGAAATCGATACCGTCGCGGTTTAGGAAAGCAAGCTTTTTTGCTTCACCCAGCCGGATTTCGCCACATTCGATCAGCTCCAGAACAAGCAGTTGAAAGCGGATCGCAGCCGTCAATCGAATGCTGGGGCTGCCTATATCGACACCCTCGTTGTAGGCGAGCCGGTAGTCCCGGAGAGTCAGCCCGTTGGGAGGGCTCAGTATCCCCTCTTGTTCAAGCCGGTCAATCATTCTCATATGATCGACAGCGCTGGACATTTTGCCAATGAAGCTCTGACTTTCGGTGGCAATCTCTTCGGTTGTGAATCGAATGGTTTTCAAGCCAAGTGTCTGGGTGAACTCATCGCGGCCTTTGTCATCCACTGACGCTTCATGCTGCTTACCATCAATTTCGAAGATCAGTCCCGCCTGCGGAATGAAAAAATCTACCTGCCGATTTTGGAACTGATCGACGTAGACTTGCGTCATTTCGAAAATATTAACTTCGGGCAGGGTAAGCTGTTTGACGAATTGATATTCACCAAAATACTTCCTCATCAGCTCGTCGAAAAAGCGCTTGGCCGGATAGTTTCCGGTTCTGCTATCTCCTCTGATCAACCGTCGCCAATCAAGAGGCTTGGGCGAAATAAGTGCTTGGCTGGCAAACTCCAGTCCGCTCTGGCAGTACTTGAGCCCAAACGCACTCCTCAGTCTACGTGAGGCGATAGTGGGCTTGCCACGCTGGAGCATATTCCTGAGGACATACACAACATCGAGGATTGGCTTCGACTCAGGTTCCGATGCAATGGAGTAGGATCTGAGGTTGTGGAAAACGAAGTTGTGGTTGGTGTTTGCGTAGTTTGCACTGAACTTTTTGCTGACCAGACGTGCTCTGCCTGAGTGGCGAGGTGCATCAGTCCTTACGCTAGCTGCCTCAGGCAGCTTCTGCGTTGAACTGTAAAGGTTTTGAAAGAGCTGGGCGTTGTGTTGTGCTTCGGTACTGTTGTGCTCGCATTCGGCCCGGTAAAGGGTCTTGACCAGTGTAAAGATGAATACCCGCGCCCTGGGATACGCCTCCGAAAGCGCCCGGACAATGTCGCCGGTTGTGGCGCCTGAAGTTAGTACATCGTCGACAACCAGGAAGGTCGGTCCGCTATCCTCTTGCGACACCGCAATGCTTGGGGTTGCGATATACGCGCCGTGCGCCTGTTGGGCACGTTCCTTTGCCGAGCACATCGTTGACTTAACAAATGGGCGGCTCTTGTGCAGGCAATCAGGGCGGTAGTCGGCGCCGATCGAGGCGGCCAGCCTGGCGCCGAGTAGATCTAATGGGGTGGTGTTGGCAGAGGTATCCAGCTCCGCATGGCCGAAGGCCCTTACGACGAAGTCTATTGGTGGTAGGGAGTCGCAAACCTCCAGCGCTTTGTTGATCCAGCGTTCAACCGCTTTTTTCTCGTGATTTTTGAAGGCCCAGACTTCCTGCTTGATGTCGCCTAGATAATAGCCTAGGTGGAGTCTGTGGCCGTTCTGAATGAGGTTGGTGCGAAATTGCTTCGGCTGGTTATGACCGATGCTGGTCTCGATGCACTCAAGTATTTCGGCCGCGCTTGATCGGTGAGTTCCGATATCAGGAGCCTCTCCCCAGCCGGTTGCGAAAAACTTCACCTGGGCATTGAGTGCACACTCTCTATCCTGCTCGCTATCGCCGATATAAATCGTTTCTTCGCAGGAAACTCCGAAATGCTGTCGTATCTTTTCGACGCCGTCGCTTGCCGGCTTGCGATTCCGAACGTCGTGATACGCAACGATGTAGTCAACGGCAAGTTGAAAGTGCTTTAGAATATTCCGAACATAGTTCAAAGGAGAGTTTGTAAAAAGGGCCACCTTGATGCTGGCGGCGCGGGCTGTGTTAAGTAAGTCAACGGCTTCATGATAGGGTGTGCAGCGCTGGATATTGGACTCCACTTCCCTCCATCTTTTTTGGGCACGCAGCTCCGCTACGGCAGAGGTATCAACAAGCGTTCCATCTAGATCGACAATAATGCATTTGATCATAGAGAACTTCCTGTTTCCCTCGACCTTTCTTCAAAGGATGCTGCCAGCTGAGTGAGCTCCAGGGAGATTTCCGCGTAGGTGTCACGTGTGTATGGCGTTGCTATTCCGGAATTCACCAACTGCTGTGTGCCGCTGATCTGTTCGATGCCGAGGTCCGGATACCCGGCGGCGCTAGCATTGGGGACGTAGACCTTGCGATGCATGGAGTTGGCCGCCTTGACCGCGTGCATGGTTCCGCCGTCGATGGCCGTTTCAATGGCAAAAACCGCCCGCGTGAGTCCTGCCTGAATGCGATCGCGCTTGGCGAAAAAGGCAGGAATTACTTTGGTGCCGGGTGGGTTTTCCGAAACCAGCAGACCGCCCTGGCTAAGTATCTGTTCTGCCAAGCCACGGTGATTGGTCGGGGCTATACTGATCAAGTCGACCAGTACCGCTACGGTATGGCCATGGTTATCAAGGGCTGCGCGGTGTGCGATGGCATCAATGCCGAGAGCTAGGCCGCTGACTATGCAGAACCCTTGTTTGGAAAAGTGCTCCACCGTTTTGTAAGCGATTATTTCGCCTAGTCTGGTGTTGTTGCGGGTGCCGACGACCGCAATGGACTTGGGATATTTTATAAGGTCGCAATTGCCTTTACAGAACAGTAGCGGTGGCGGGTCGGAAAGTGAATTGAGCTGGCTGGGATATTCGGCAGAGCCGTAAACCAAGACATGGATTCCCGCTTCATTCCATTTGGAGATGGACTTCTCATAGTCCAAGCTCAACGCGTCATATTTACCGCTGGCGAATAAATCTTCGACTGTCTGCGTTATCGAGCTGCTGAGTTTTGGTACCTTAGCGAAATCTAGCTCGCGAATCGTCTTCAGGTTGTTAGCGTGGTAAAACTCAATGAGTTTCACCAAGGTGCGGTTGCCGACACCTTTCAAGCTTCGAATTACAAGAATGTCTGTTATTCGCACTGAATTTCCTTATTTCTCTCTCGCCAAACAAAGAGATGACTACCAATCCCGGCATTTTCGCATCGGTAGGATCGCTTTTTCAGATGCCAAGTGCAAATCAAAAGATTTGGGCTGTCCGCTTGCATTCACAGTGTTCATGGGGAGCCTCGTCGCGTCCAACTGCCCTGAGCTCATAGACTGTAAATGACCGTTTTTGGCCGATTCTGTTGAAAAGAGAGCTGCCGGCAGAATCGCGCTCTAAGCGAGCATGGGGGAGTCAAATCAGAACTGTGGCCCAGTGCATTGGCCGTTGAGCATCCGGCCATAGCAGGCCGCTTGGGGTTGCGCTGCGCCGGTGCTGCCATGACACTCACCATTGACCGCTGCGCCGATGCAATCCTGTGCGCGGTATACCGGATGCCTGTGGGAGTTCAGCTACCTGACTACACGTACACGAACCAGGTCATTGAGCGTTTCATCGAGTTTTTTAAAGCCTAAATCCGACATAACCGCAACATAGCTCGCCAATCCAATCCCTATACTCACGACAGCAAGGTCCGATACGTCTGGGCGCGAGAGCATGGCCAGCACTGCAAGCCGCACCACCATCTGGCTATCCTGTTGAACTACGATGCCTTCAACGCGCTGGGTAAGTTTGAGCCCGGCAGGGACAATATGTTCAACCGTCTGGTGGAGGCATGGGCCAGCGCCTTGGGCCTATCAGTAGGGGCTGTCAGCGGCTTGGTCGAGATCCCGCCGAATCCCTACTACCACTTACGTCGTGACGACTTGGTTGGGCAGGCTGTGTTCTTCCACCGAACAAGTTATCTCTGCAAGTCGGCTACCAAGGTCTTTGTGGATGGCAGCCATGGCTTTGGCTGCAGCCGAAGCTGAGTACAAACGCTGGATCACCACAAAAAATAAGTAATTGGGGGCCGTGCCGATGACCGCCCAGGCATCAGCCAAGGGCAGTCTATCGGACGGCGTGCCTATAGAGATTACAGGTAGCCTCGTTCAGCCAACGACACGCAGCCTTCACATCCCACGACGACATGATCCAATATCTGAGTGCCTTCCATGTTGAGGGCATTCTTGAGGGTTTTAGTCAGTGTGCGATCGGCTTGGCTGGGTTCTGGATCGCCAGAGGGGTGGTTGTGAACCAAGATCACGGCTGCCGCGTTGTGCTCCAGAGCGATCTTGACTACTTCCCGTGGATATACGCTGGCCCCATCCAGCGTGCCTCTGAACAGTTCTCTAAAGCCTATAACCCGGTGCTTGGTATCGAGTAGCAGCAAAGCAAAGACTTCGTGCTCATGGTATTGCAACAGTGTTTGCAGGTGGCTGAAGACCTGCTTCGGCTCAGTCAATGCTCTGCCTTTAGACAGACGGCTCATTGCCAGTTGTTGCGCCATCTGCAAGATATCGGCTTCGGTAACCGGGGAGTCCATGACATAGGTGCCGGTCGTTTCACCGGCTTTGAGCTTGTGATATTTCATGGGTATTCTCTTGAATTGGAAGACATTGGGTCAGGTTGGACGCGTGATCAGTGGGCGCGAGCAGAGTGGTCACTGCCGCTTTGGAGGGATTTGGATTCCAGTTTTTGTACCAGTGAGGTTTTGGCAGGGGCCGCTGGTTTGGGGGCTGCTTCTGTCTTGCTGGTCTGATCTTCAGCTGCGGGAAAGAACTCCTCGACGATGGCCCCGGTGTCCTCATCACTGTCTTCAAAAGCTCCGTTGCTAAATCCCTGTTGTGCCGCGTGATCCAAGGCGGTCTGATCAAAGCCTGCGGCTTGCCGGGTTTCCTCCAGTTGTTTGGCTTCCAGCAAGGCGTCTTCTAGGCTAAACCCGCTGCGCACGGTGATGTCCACGTAGAAGATCGGCGTGCCGTGGCTTTGGCGGGTGGACTTGCCGCGAAGACGCAACTCCAGCGGCAGGCAGGCGAGACGGTCTCCGGAAATGGCTTGTAGGTAATGTAGGCGTGCCGCCAGGGTACGGATGCTGTTGTAGCCCGTGGTACGAAAGACAAAGCTGCCCAACGGATCGTCATCGCCAATCACCACGTTCAGCCGGCCGTAAGGCTTGCAGGCATTGCCTTGAGCCAATGAACAACCATCCGGTGAAGGGCAGGGCAACGACTGAATGCCGTCCTTGGTCAAACGCTTGCAGGTCTCACCGTTGCCTACACAGACTGGTCGTCCGGTGTTACGGTCGAACAGGCTATAGTCAGCCCGAAAGTTGAGGTCGGGCTCGTTGAACAGCAGCCGGATCGGAATGCTGCGCAGCTTGCCGTCCTGGCCATTGCGCAGCTCCTCGTTGAGTGGATGCAGTAACCAGCCCTCGCGGCTCTGTACTTGGGAGGTGAGGGTGAATTGATCGTCCTTTTCCGGCAGACGCTTGCCGTTCTTTTCGACGACCTTGCCGATGGAAATGCGGCCCAAAATCGGGGGCGTGATGGCTAAACCTTTGAGCATGAGAGTTCTCCTGTATCTGAAATAAAAACGCCACCGAGACCGCGCAAACGGCCAGGGGGGCGTTGGAGAGAAAGGGCATGGGAATAAGGGAGGAGCGAACAAACGTTCAGGCCAGCAGAAAACGTCGACTGCCGGTTTTGGTGGTCGAGTAGCGCACTTGCAGATGGGGCTTTTCTTTCAGCAGACGGGGGATATCCAGGGCCACGCTGTCTTTGGCTTTCTTCCAAGTGATGTAGCCAGTTGCGAAGATCGCCCGACTGGCATCGCCCATGGCCTGTTGCAACGTTTGCTTGAGCTGAGCTTCCTGCTTCTCCTGCAGAGCAATCGATTCTCGCACGCGCTGTAGTTCGGTAAAGGTCGTACAGAGCCGCGTGTCATGGCTGAAGTCCAGGCTTTGCCCACTGTCCTGCGGATAAAGGCAGCGCAACGCCTGCTCCGCCGAGGCAGATCCGTCTGCCGGCGGCGGGGTATCACTGACGACGTAATCCCAGAACAACCGCTCCAGGTCGATCAGCCGAGCAATCAGTGGTTCATCGCGTTCAATGCGATGGATTTCCAGGTGCTGACCACCGAGCAGTACCGCCACATCAGCGGCCTGCTTGCCGGTGACGGCGAGCTGGTGCATGACTTGCAACTGCACATACTCGGGCACACCCTCCTTCCAGAGGCGTGCGCCGTTTATGCCGGCGGTTTTGCATTCGAGAATCTGCACTTCTGATGCGCCGATCACCTCACGGTCGATATTGGCCAGCATCCAGTTCAACTGCGGAGCCGGGTGTTGCAGCACGGCATTGATCCGTCGCACCCGGTGACCGCTACGCTTGGTGTAATGCGCAGCCACGATAGGCTCCAAAATGTTGCCCCAGTAAGCCGGGCTTTCCTCGTCTTGCGGATCGAGCTTGGGCAGTGATTCATCACGCCCGGTTTTCTCCATCCACAGCTCCAACTGGGACTTGTACGGGTTAAGCCCGACGGCAGCGGCCGCATCCGAGCTGCCGATACCTAGCTTGCGCACGGCCAGCCAGTCCTCACGCGGCAGTTGTTGGGTACCCACCAGGCGCAACGCCGGACGGGGTTTAGTACTGAATTTTTGCAGCGATTGAGTGCTCATGATCATTTCCTGAGGCATAAAAAACGCCCGACCAGCACGAGGCTTACCAGACGTTTTAAGGAGTGAGAAGAATGAGAAGGGGGTGAGGTTGATGAAGACAGCGAAAACAGGGGCTAAGCTGCAAGTTGTAGCGCAGCCTCCAGCGCCCGTTGCTTGATCTGTGCACCTTGACCGAACCAGGCAGAGTCCATGCGGTATTCGTTACTACGAGCCCTGCGTTCGTGATCGACATACTCGGTCACAGCATTGAGCAAGCCCCACGCAGTTCCTTGGGCCGATTCCAGCGTGGCGCCGCGACCTCCGCCTTCGTACAGGCTTTGAACCTTGCGCAGTGCGCGCTCGTTCGGCAGGACTTCGGGCAGTTTGCTATGGGGGGTTATCCGTGTCTTGGCGGACCTCTGTCACAACGTGCTGAGCGACAATTCGCACCGCCTTGGCTTTATGGGTGAGGCAATGTCCGACCAGCTCCAGGTAATCCTGATCCAGCTCCATGGCTTCGGCGGGGGTTAACGGTTCATCGTGCAGGACGTACAGAGAACCTTGTAGGCGTCCGCTGAGCTGATCGCGGCCACGACTCACCAAGCTGAGCCAGCGCGTCAGCCTGAGCATCGTCAAGACGCGTGCGATGGTTTCACGGGAGGCTGACGCGCCATAGGGCACGCTCGACAGGTAAGGTTGCAAATCCTCATAGCGGGGTGTGACCACACCCTGGCCTTGTAGCATGAGTCGAAACACCTGCCAGGCATTACGTTCCAATGGCGTCAGACGATTATCCAACAGCAACCGACGTGGCACGACTTCGTGTGATTGGCCGCTGAACAGAAAGCCAGCCTGCAGAGCCTGGTAGGAGGGCTGTTCAGTGGTAGGGCGTGCGGGCCAGCGTTCACTCAGCTGCTGGGTGCATTGCTGCAGGACACGCTGCCAGCGACTGGAAGGGGCAGTGTTCATGTTCCGTTGCTGTACTGGTCGATCTGCTGCCAAACGATGGTCAAACTGATCTGTTGTTCTTCGGCCAGCATCATCATGGCGTCGAGCTGATCCTCAGTTCCGTCCTGCGCGCGTAGCTGGCACCATCGCTGCCAGAGCGCATGTTCCTGCGCTTCGCTCAAATGC
This sequence comes from Pseudomonas sp. ML2-2023-3, assembly GCF_037055275.1. Taxonomy (NCBI): domain Bacteria; kingdom Pseudomonadati; phylum Pseudomonadota; class Gammaproteobacteria; order Pseudomonadales; family Pseudomonadaceae; genus Pseudomonas; species Pseudomonas sp. ML2-2023-3. The sequence goes on along the minus strand of NZ_CP146343.1, from coordinate 4,069,801 downwards.
TGAGGGCGACCCTTACGGGTTTCTATCTTGAGCAGACGTCGGCGCAGGGCGGTTTCCGAATGCGCCAAGCCGAAGCGCTGATACATGATGGTGCTGCTGGCGCCTAGCTTGAGCGCTCGGTTGATCAAGCGCTCGTTCTGCTCGTCGCGGTCGGCTTGCTCGATCAGCCGGTGCAGCACTGGCGAGTCGATCTTGACCTCGACCCAAGACACGGTGGCATGGGCCAGGCGCGACAGCGTGGTGGGGGGTAAAGATTGCAGCAGGTAGATGTCGTCCTCACTCAATCCGAGTGCCTTACAGCGTTGCAGATTACCCAGGCGTAGCTCATGCAGTACCTGGGTCAGCATGGCCTGGTTGAGCACATTGAAGGACGGGCTCATGGCAGCTCCTTCGGTGAGTTGTCATCAGGGGGGAGCGTTAAGTCGATCAGACGGCGAGCCAAACGAATCAGCCGATACAGCTTGATTAACAAACTGTCGGGCAGTCGCTCCAGTCCTACGTCCACGGCGGGACGACCTGTCAGCGGGAGTTGATAGATCCCCAGCAACAGCTGGCCAAACAGGGCTGAGGGCAGTTGCTTGCGATCCTCCCAGTTCACGTCGTCTTGAGCGCGCAACAGGGCCAGGAGCAGTAGGTGAATGCCGGTCGCGCAAGGCGCTGCAAGATCAAGTCGCTCGATGTCGAGGGCGAAGCCCAAGCCATGCTTCTGATCGATGATGCTCTCGGGATGTCCGGCATAGGCGGCCATTTCCCGCGCCAGTCCGGCGATGGCTAAACGCAGTTGTTCGGGGCTATCCAGTGCTGGTGCAATGGGCCAGATGTCGTCGATCGTGCAGCTCTCGTCGGTCGGTGCTGTTTCGGTGGCGGTCTCGCGATCGATCTGTTCGCGAATCTGTTGAACGCGTGACGGAGGGCTGATCGCTGATACAACATTCGTTTCAGGTGGTGTGAGCACTTCCTCTCGCGCTGTTTCGGTCTGGGTTCTGGTCTCAGTTGATTTGGGACGGGACTCGGAGGAGGGAGGTCCTGGCGCGGCTTCACCAACGCTCGGCGGATGGCTGTTCTCTGAGGGTGTGGTGACGACAACGCCAGGAGTCGAGATGACCTGTTGGGTGTCGCTCAGTTCCAGCGCCAACATACGGTAGGACTGTCCGAGCAAGCGGCTCATGCGTTCGAGCAGTTCATCCTGGATCTGCTCAAGATCGAAGGACTCGGGTTCGGCATCGAAGTAACCCAGGGTATCGAGCCAAAATTCGGCGAACGCAATGGTGGCGGTTGGATAACGGTTCCAGGTTCGTTCAGCCTGGCTACGTAGGCCGATCAGGCGTTCGATCTGCGGCTTACCCAATCCGGCATACAGGGTTTGTGGAATGGCGGGTAGTAAGTGTTCAAGGGTGTCGAGCATCCGGCTAATGTGCGACTGCGAAATGGGATAGCCTCCAGCGGCAAGGCGTCGTGCCAGCTCACGTTGCGAGAGCACAGCGCCATCTGGTTCGAGCATGGTTTTGAGTTTGGCTACCGCCAGAGCACGCTCGATGAAGGTGAGTTGGCCGTGCAGATCGCTTTCGGCCAGATGGCCGAGTAGGGCGGTGATTTCATTGGCCCAGGGTCGGAACAGGCAGTGAATGCGAAAAAAACGTTCGTCGCGGGTTTCCTGCCACAGCTCGCCGAGAATCGCCAAGCGCGTATTACCGCCGTTGCGGATGATGAAATAGGTTTCTCCTGGGCGACGGGTAATCGGCGGTGGTTGATCCAGCCCGCGTTCACGGATCGAGGCCTTGATATCGTCATACAGCGGATTACGGATGAAACGCGGGTTGTGTTCATAGGGCCGCAACTGCTCCAGAGTGACCAGCATAGGTGTGTCGATGACTGGATCGGACAGCCGCTCCAGTTCTGGACCCCGAGGGAAAGGGTGGGTTGGCTATCCAGATCCAGTAGCAGGACGCGTAGGCCTGCGTCAGCCAGTAGGCCGCCGAGATTGGCGGCTACTGTGGTTTTGCCCACCCCGCCTTTGGTGGAAACCACCGATACCACACGCATGGCATCAGGCCTGTTGGCCTAAGCGTTCAACGACCCACTGCTCGATTTCCAGCGAGTCCCAGCCGACTGCCCGCAATCCAATGCGTTTGGCTTGAGGGAATTTACCTTCCTTCATCAGGTTGTAGATGTGCGCGCGTTTAAAGCCAGTTTTTCGCTCCACCTCGTCACGTCGCATGATGTGACGTTCTACCTGCGGTTGAGGTGCTTCAGCGATGGGTGAGGATTGGCTGGACATGATGGTCACTCCTGGCGTCGTTTGGCGCTTGGTGGGAAGTGACCTGAATTGAATAGCAGAAAACAGAGGTAGTCATTGCACTGCAACGGACAGGATTGCAGTGCAATGCTTCGTCCTACTTAATCTTTTTAAGGCTGCGATTTGCAGCAGCAAATTTTGCATCCAACGTGCGTTTACTTAGGCCGGGAATTTCTCTGTAACGTGCAACGAGTGCATCGACGATTGCCGCTTGGTTCTTGAACACAGACAACGGCCTGCCCGCAGGTGACTGATCCAGGAACAAGTTGAGCAAAACTCCGATTATATTCTGATACGTCTGTTCACTTCGTTCGCTGAGTTCTCCATGATTTTTGACGATTGCTTTGAGGTCATCCCGTTCGAGCCCTATCAATTGAAGATCTTGTAAAATCTCTTGATGATGACGTTGCAGAGCGTCCAGCTCTCGTATAAGCGCATCACGCTCTGCTTGTAACGCAAGAAAAGTTCCTAGTGTTATTTTTTCATGCCCGTCGCTGCTGGATTCAAACAAAAATGCAGGTTTTTGATCCGGGTAATAAAGCTGCATCCAGTGGCGAAAATCGGAGTGGCGTATCGTCAACTGAAAAGGTTCTACGTAAGTCCCCATGGGAACCGAAATGCCGAGACAACCATAAGGCAGTTCACCATTACGTATTGCGTCGTAAATTGCTTCAGTAGTTGCCCGCAAGCACGGCCATTGCGGGAAAATTTTTCCAAGCCTCTCTGGGCAGACCTCATCAGCTCGTATTATTTCTGCTTCGTGGCGAATGAGGTTACACCAACGTAATGCTGCATCTATGGGTCTATAAAAGATTTTAGTTTGCGGATTGAAAATTTGCACAGACATATAGGTCGGACCTCCATTTCCCATGGAGAAGGCCTCCCGCGAGGCATCTCTATCCCAGCAAGCTGATGGCAGCCGCTGATCTTCTGGATTCCTCGCTCGGTGAGGTCGCTCCAGCTACCAATGCTTCAATGCTCCGCACAGGAACTGCCGCTCTGAATGCCAAAAGCCAATCGTGGTCGTTATGTTGACTTTTTTGGTCGATAGTGGACAGCAAAAAATGATAATGATTCCATTCGAGTTTTTTAGTATTGGCCCAACTGGACGGCCTAATCACGGCCTCGCAACGCCGCACGCAAGCCAGCTACTCAACCGCGCCCCAAAAAATCGGGTCTTTGAAGCTCCTCTGATGGAGCGGATGGGTTATGTCTGCCCGGAGGGGAGAAGTGATCAGCGCTGTGAAAAAAACTAAAATATTGCTAATGAACAAATGTTCAGCATGAGATTGCTCCAGTCGTTCACTGCAACAACTGAATCCCCTCCAGAAAGTACCTTATGAAAACAATTGTTGTTGCTGACTCGATGTTGCTGCTCATGCGGAATTGACCCAGTCGCTGCGATATTTTTCAGGGGTATTACTTTGCCAAACCAATGCCCTACGCAGAAATCGAAGCGTTCCTGAGCCATCCCGCGTCCCTTCCCTGAGCGGCCATTCTGTCGGGTCCCAGTCCTGTAAATCAGACGCTAAGGCAAATTGTCAGACTCCAACGCAGAACTCCCTCTCCCCAGGCAAGGCGCTCCCTGCGCCTTTCTCACACACTCGGCTCTAACGCTATCGCGCTGCATAACAACAAGAGCCGCGAAAAAATGACTAGTTTCCAACCTGCTACCGAAAATCAGACCGGCCACATCGGCGCCCGTCAGGCCCGTGTCGAGGACGCCGCATTGTTGCGCGGTCTCGGCTGCTATGCCGATGACGCTGCGATCCCGCCGGGGACGCTCCATGCGGCGATCATCCGTTCACCCCACGCTCATGCGCGGATCACCTCGGTGGACTTTTCCAGTGCGCTGCTGATGAAAGGCGTGCACGGCGTGCTGGTCGGCGAAGACGTCAAACGCTGGGCGCTGCCATTTCCGGTGGGTGTACGTCAGCCGATGGAGCACTGGTGCGTCGCCGTCGACAAAGTGCGCTACGTCGGAGAGCCGGTGGCCGTGGTGATCGCCGAGAGCCGCTATCTGGCCGAAGACGCCATCGAAGGTGTGCGCGTTGAATACGAGCCGCTGCCCCCGATCATCGATCCAGAACGGGCCACCGCCGAACAGGCGCCTATCCTGCACGAAGCCGTCGGCAGCAACGTGGTCAACGAACGACGCTTTCGTTATGGCGAGCCGGAGCAGGCCTTCGAGCAGGCGCCGCACAAGGTCTCGCTCAAAGTGAAGTTTCCGCGCAGTTCCTGCACACCCATTGAATGCTATGTGGTGTTGGCTCAGTACGAGCGCGCCACCGGCATTTATGACGTGCTGGCCAATTTCCAGGGCCCCTATGCATTACACACGGTCATGGCCCGGGCTCTGAATGTGCCTGGCAACCGCTTGCGTTTGCGCACACCGAAAGATTCCGGTGGCAGCTTTGGCATCAAGCAAGGGGTTTTCCCTTACGTGGTGATGATGGGGCTGGCGTCACGCAAGGTCGGCGCACCGGTGAAGTGGGTCGAGGACCGTCTGGAACATCTTCAGGGGGCTTCTTCGGCGACCAATCGGGTGACCGAAATTGAAGCGGCGGTAGAAGCAGACGGGCGCATCACCGCTTTGCGTTATGACCAGATCGACGATTGTGGTGCCTACCTTAGAGCGCCTGAACCGGCGACTTTCTACCGCATGCACGGCAACCTGACGGGTGCCTATGCGATCCGCAATCTGCAAGTGCGCAACCGCGTGGTGCTGACCAACAAAACCCCTTCCGGCCTGAACCGTGGTTTCGGTGGCCCGCAGGTATATTTCGCCCTGGAGCGGCTGCTGCAACATATCGCCGTGCAGTTGAAGCTTGATCCGTTGGACGTGATCCGCCGCAACCTGGTGCCGGCCGATGCCTTCCCATATCGCGCGGCCGCCGGTGCGTTGCTCGATTCCGGCAACTACCAAGCTGGCATTGCCTTGGCGGCGGCTGATGGCGGTCTCGACGAGTTGCTCAAGCGTCGTGATCAGGCGCGTGCCGAAGGCCGAATCTATGGCATCGGTTATGCCGCCGTCATCGAACCGTCGATTTCCAACATGGGTTACATCACCACCGCGATGACACCCGAAGAGCGACGCAAGGCCGGTCCGAAAAACGGCGCTGTCGCAACCGCAACCATCAACGTCGGCCCATTGGGTGACGTCAGTGTGCACGTGTCCTCGGCACCGCAAGGGCAGGGCCATCAAACCACGGTCGCTCAGGTCGTCGCCGAAGTGCTCGGGGTTGCGCTGGAGTCCATCGTGGTCAACGTCGAACTGGATACCCAGAAGGACGCTTGGTCGATTGCCTCGGGCAACTATTCCAGCCGCTTCGCCGGTGCTGTGGCTGGTGCCGTCTACAAGGCAGCGCTGAAGATCCGTGATCGCCTCGCCGCGATTGCCGCCGAGCAATTGCAGGCCAGTCCCGAGGATATTCGTTTCGCGGGCGGCAAGATTTTTGTGGTCAATGGCGGGGCGGTGGCGCCATTCCATCGGATTGCCGGTGCGACCCACTGGTCGCCGGGCCTGCTGCCGGAAGGTGAAAGCGGCGGTCTGCGCGAAACCGCCTTCTGGAGCCCGCCGCAATTGGTGGCACCGGACGACCAGGATCAGGTCAATAGCTCGCTGTGCTACGGCTTTGTCTTCGACATCTGTGGTCTGGAAATCGACCGCATGACCGGCGAGATCCACATCGATCGCTACGTCACCTGCCATGACGCTGGCCGCCTGCTCAACCCGGCACTGGTCGATGGCCAGATTCGTGGTGGCTTCACCCAAGGCCTCGGCGCGGCGCTGATGGAAGAGTTCGCCTATGGCGAGGACGGCAGCTTCCTCTCCGGGACCTTCGCCGATTATCTGGTGCCGACCGCGCCGGAAGTGATCGAACCGGTGATCCTGCACATGGAAACGCCATCGCCATTCACCCCACTGGGCGCCAAAGGTGTGGGCGAGGGCAACAATATGAGCACGCCGGTGTGCATCGCCAACGCGGTGGCCGACGCCCTCGGTCGCTCGGACATTCGTCTGCCACTAACGCCATCGAAAGTACGCACGCTCATCGGGATCGACGAACCACCACGGCCCGCCGGTATGGAGCCCGATGAAAACCTGGACGCAGCACCTGCCGGTGGACCGGCATTGCGGGCCAACGACTCGGTGGTGATTCCTGCTCCGCCGCAGCAGGTCTTCGATACCTTGCTCGACCCACAGACGCTGGCGGCGATCATTCCCGGTTGTCACGACCTCGTGCTTGAAGGCGAAAACCGTTACCGCGCAGACGTCACCGTCGGCGTCGGCATGATCCGTGCGCGCTTCGAGGCCAAGGTTGCCCTGAGTGATCTCGACCCTCCGCATTCATTGCGTCTGTCCGGTTCCGGCAGCAGCTCGATGGGCTCGGCCCAAGGCCAGGCCAAGGTGCGTTTCGTCGAACTGGAAAATGGCCACACACGCCTGGAATACCAATACCAGGTGGCGGTCAGCGGCAAAGTCGCCGCGGTCGGCGGCCGAATGTTGCAAGGGGCCTCGAAAGTGATCATCGGACAAATTTTTACTCGCCTGTCGCAACGGGTCAGCGGCCAAGCCATCTCCACCGGCTGGTGGGCGCGACTGCGGGCCTCGCTTGGCGCGCTGTTTGGCAAGGGAGGTGCGCAATGAAACCGGCTGCTTTCGATTACGTTCGGGCTGACACCCGTCGTCAGGTGGTTGAGTTGCTCGCCGAGTACGGCCAAGAGGCTCGCATCATCGCCGGTGGCCAATCGCTGATGGCGGTGCTGAACATGCGCCTGGCTCAACCCAAGTTGCTGATCGATATCAATCATGTGGCTGACCTGGCCTATATCGAACTGCGCAAGGATTGCCTGGCTGTAGGTGCCGGGGTGCGACAGGCGCAGTTGCTGGCGCGTTCGACCCTGATGGACGAGGTGCCTTTATTGGCACTGGCGATGCCCTGGATCGGCCACTTCCAGACGCGTAATCGCGGCACAGTCTGCGGTTCGGTGGCTCACGCCGACCCCAGCGCCGAGTTGCCGCTGTGCCTGGTGACGCTGGGCGGCGAGATCGTTCTCGAGTCGAAAAAAGGCAAGCGCATCGTCAAGGCTGCGGACTTCTTTCAAGGCATTCTCACCACTGAAAAGCGTGCGGATGAACTGGTCGTCGAGGTGCGTTTTCCGCTCAAGCGCGAAGGCATCACCTATCGCTTCCGCGAAATCGCCATGCGTCACGGCGACTTTGCAATTGTATCCCTGGCCGCAGCCATCGGCACGGACCAGGTCGAACTCGGCATCGGCGGGGTCGCCGACCGTCCGCAACGTCGCAGCCTGCCTCGTGGTGCGGCGTTACCAGACGCGCTCAATCAAACCGCCTGGTCGCTCGATGCACAAGACGACGTGCACGCCAGCGCTGCCTATCGCCGCCAACTAATTCGCGAGCTGGGTCATCAGCTGATCGAAGGAGTCTGAACATGCGTGTAACTGCCGAACAAACCTTTGCGATTCGCCTGGAACTCAATGGCCGCACCCGCGAAGCGCTGGCCGAACCGCGGACCCAACTCTGCGACTTCCTGCGCCACGACCTCGGTGCCACCGGTGTCCATGTCGGATGCGAACACGGAGTCTGCGGTGCCTGCACGGTGCTGGTGGACGGGGTCGCCATGCGTTCCTGCCTGATGCTCGCGGTACAGGGGCACGAGCGGCGTATCGAGACCGTCGAGTCCCTGGCCGACGACGACACACTGAGCGACCTGCAACAAGCCTTTCGCCGTCATCACGCCTTGCAGTGCGGCTTTTGCACTGCGGGCATTCTCATGTCCTGCGTGGATTTCCTCGAACGGGTACCCAACCCGGACGAGACCCAGGTACGCGACATGCTTTCGGGGCATTTATGTCGCTGCACGGGCTACACCGGCATCGTCCAGGCCGTGCTCGAAGTAGCTGCCCAGCGCCAAACGAACAAAGGGGAATAACAATAATGTTCGATCTCGGACGCAGCTTCCTCGCTGCCGTTGAACGCCGACCACACGCCGTGGCGGTCAGTGACGGTGCGTTGAAGAAAACCTATGAAGACTGGTTCGTCGATATCCAGAGCGCAGCTCGGGGCTTGCAACGCCTCGGGCTGCAGCGGGGTGACCGACTGCTGGTAGCGATGCAGAACCGCTGGCAGATGGCGACTCTGCATTGGGCCTGTCAGTTTGCGGGCATCGTCATGACCCCGTTGAACTGGCGCTCGACTGCCGATGAGCTGGGCTACTGCATCGAAGATGCACAAATCCGTGCACTGGCTTACGACGACTCGACGGTGGCCGCGGTGGCCGGTTGCAGCGCCGCCACAAGGCTGCCACGGATCGCCGCCGGTATCCGTGCCGCCGACACCGACCTGAGTTTCGAGGAACTGTGTTCGCAGACCCCGTCCGGAATCATTTTGCAGGCCGACGCCGAAGACTTTTCACTGCTGCTGTACACCTCCGGCACCACCAGCAAGCCCAAGGGGGTGCCCCGTCGGCACCGTTCCGAACGCGCCGCGGCGGTTGCCCACGTAGCGCAAAACCTCTACCGCCAGAGTGAATGCACGCTGGGTGTCATGCCGCTTTACCACACCATGGGCGTGCGCTCGTTGCTGTCCATGGCGCTGATCGACGGGCATTTCGTCTGTGTGCCGAAGTTCGACGTGGAAGCCACGCTGCAGGCCATCGAACGGGAAAAGGTCACCAACCTATACCTGGTGCCGACGCTCTACCACATGCTCATCGAACACCCGGCCTTTGCCCGCGAGCGAGTAGCCAGTGTGGAGAAAATTGGCTTTGCCGGCGCACCGATGAGCGATGGCTTGATGCGTCGCGTCGAGCAGGCGTTCCAGCCGCAATTGTTCGTCAATCATTATGGCAGTTCGGAGATCTACACCTTCACCATCGACCAGCAGGCCAGCCGTAAACCCGGCTCGTCAGGGCGCAGTGCAATGAACCAGCGAGTGCGCGTGGTGCCGATCGATGCTGAAACGGTGGACGTGCAGGCCAACCCATTGGAGGAGGGCCAGATCATCGCCGACCTGGCGAGTGACGAGGCGTTCGAAGGCTACCTGAACCGCCCCGAAGCGACCGCCAGGGCGTTGCGTGACGGATGGTATTTCACCGGTGACATCGGCTACTTCGATCTGGAGGGCGATCTGTTCGTCACGGGGCGTGTCGATGACTTGATCATCACCGGCGGCGAAAACGTCAGCCCGGCGGAAATCGAAAACATGCTCTCCCTGCACCCAGCAGTAGAAGAAGTGGTGGTGGTCGGCCTGCCGGACGAGCAGTGGGGCAAGATCATTGCTGCGTTTATCAAGCTGCGCGCCGAGGTCTCGGAATGCGACCTCGATGCCCATTGCATCGCTTCGGGTCTGGCCAAATTCAAGCGGCCACGGCGTTACCAGTTCATCGATCAGATTCCCAAATCTCCAGTTGGCAAGGTGCTGCGACGCGTGCTGCTGGCCCAATTTCAGGAACAGGCCTTGAAGGCCATCAGCTAATCATCCAGAGGACACTCCCATGCAACAACAAGCAATCCAGCAATTTCTCGACACTCAGTTCGATGGCTTCCAGGTTGAAGTCGATGTGTCCCGCGAGCGCGCCGACATCATCCTCAACCGGGCGCCGTTGAACGTCATTTCCATGGGCCAGCGCGATCAACTGCGCCTGGTCTTCGAAGCCCTCGATGCACACAAAGACGTGCGCGTCATCGTGCTGCGCTCGGTGGGTGAACACTTCTCCAGCGGCGGCGACATCAAGGGCTTCCTCGAAGCTTCGCCGGAGCACGTTTCGAAGCTGGCCTGGAACGTTGCGGCACCGGCGCGTTGCGAAAAACCGGTGATCGTTGCCAACCGTGGTTACACCTTCGGCGTCGGTTTCGAACTGTCCCTGGCCTGCGATTTCCGCGTTGCTTCGCAAACCACGCGCTACGCCTTGCCTGAGCAGAACCTGGGTCAGATCCCCGGCTCGGGTGGCTCTGCACGTCTGCAGAAAATCATCGGCATCACCCGCACCAAGCACATGGTGATGCGTGCCAAACGCATCACGGGCGACCAGGCCTATGCCTGGGGTATCGCAACCGAGGTCGTGCCGGATGCCGAACTCGAAAGCACCGTCGATGCGCTGGCAGATGAGCTGCGGCGCTTCTCGCCGCTGGCTCAGCGCACGGCGAAAAAACTGATCAACGACAACGAAGATGCACCGCTGACCGTCGCGATCGAAATGGAAGGTCACTGCTACAGCCGACTGCGCAGCTCCAAGGACTTCAAGGAAGGCGTCGAAGCGTTTCACAGCAAGCGTCCGGCAGTGTTCACCGGCGAGTAAATGCGTACCAGCGAGCAGGCCCGGGAGCATGTCGGAAACGGCGTGCGCCCCTACGGAGCGGGGCCTGCCGCCCCTTCACTGAAACTGATAGGGCGCATCAATATTCGTTAATAGAAAACCCGCTGCGGGGCTCTTAGGCTGAGATCGGCTGCATCGAAATCCGTCCAATAAATATAAAAATCGGAGTTCCACTTATGGCTTCTAGCTGGCTGGTATTAACCATCGTGGCCGCCTACATGGTGGTCTTGGCGTTGATCAGTTTTTGGGTTCGACGCTCTACACAAAGCGCGAAAAACTTCACCACCGGAGGCAAGGACTTCCCGGCGGTGCTGATCGGTTTTCTGATGATGTCCGAGTTCATTGGCACTACCGCGAGCATTGGTACGGCTCAGGCGGGTTACACCTATGGCATTTCCGCTGCCTGGAACATCGCCGCCCTGGGCGTCGGTTTTGTGATCTTCTCCATGCTGTTGGCGAAGAAGTACAAGGACCTCGGCGAGAACACCATTTCCGGGGCGCTGGCCCGCACTTACGGCGAGCCGGTACGCTTCGCCACGTCAGTGATCATGATCTGCGCGCTGTCGATCGTTGCGGTCTCAATCTATGCCAGCGGCGGGGCAGTGCTCGCGACCTTGCTGGGCATCGAGCGGACGTCCGCGATCATCATCGTTGGTATTGTTTCGGTGCTGTACGTCGGCATCGGTGGCATGCGCTCGGTGATCTATACCAACGTCTTGCACGCGCTAATGATGTACGCCGGGATCATCCTCGCCTTGGGTTTTGCCTTGAGCAAGGTTGGCGGCATGGGCGAGTTGGTGGCGCGACTGCCAGCGCCGATGTTCGAAGTCGGCAACGTCGGTTGGCCGAAGATTTTCGCCTGGCTGGTGGCCGGTATCGGCGCGACGTTCGCCACCCAGTACGTGGTCCAGGCGGTGAATACCGTCAGCGACGGGCGCAAGGCCCAGCACGCGAGTTTCTACTGCGCGTTGATGTTGATTCCCTACGGCTTGATCGCTGCGATGGTGGGGATGTGCAGCGCGGTGCTGTTTCCGCAGATTCCTTCGTTGCAGGCCTTTCCGCAAATCCTCGGGCACATGCACGAATGGATGGCCGGGATCGTCGTCGCAGGACTGACCGGGGCGCTGTTCGGCACCATGGCCGCGCTAACCATGGGCATCGCCACGTTGTTGCTCAAGGACTTCTATCAGCCGTTCTTCAACCCACAAGGTGATGATCGCAAGAACCTCAATTTTGCCCGGACCGCGACCATCGTCGCCGGCCTGCTGCCCATCACGCTGGCGCTGTACGCCTCCGACGTGCTGGTGGTGACCTTCCTCGCCAAAGCCTTGCGCGCCTCACTCGCGGTGCTGGTGCTGATGGTGTTTTACGCGCCGACATTCGGCACGCGGCAGGGTGCGTTCATCAGCATCATCGCGTCACTGATCATCACCATCGGCTGGTTCCTGATGGGCAATCCCTACGGCATCGACAACGCCTACATCGCGCTGGCCACGCCACTCGTGATCATGACCCTGAGCCATATACTGCGCGGTGGCAAACCTGAACACACCGACAGCGCCAAACCCATCAGTGCGAGCGCTACCGGACGCTGAACCCCAACGATTTAAACGGGCATGCCGCCGGGTGACCGGGCATGCCACCAAAACAATAATGACGAGGTAAGGCCATGCAGCCTGTGACTCTTTCCACCCCCGAAGCCGACAGGGCCGGGGACCTGCCAGCAGGCGCCAGCCTGCGTGGCTGGCTCGACCATTTGCAGCGCCGGCAGCGTTTGACAATGATACGTCCCGGCGTGGACCTGCGTTTCGGCGTTGCAGCGATTGCCAATCGTCTGGACGGCAAGAGCGCTTCACTGTTCCCCCAGCCGGGCGGCCATTCGATCGCGGTGGTGTCCGGCCTGCTGTCCGACCGGCAGTGGATGGCCGAAGCCATGGGCGTGGAGTCCGCTGAAGTGTTGGCGCGTTTCGAAGCCGCCAGCCTCAATCCGCTGCCGTGGCGCGAAGTCGGCGATGCAGCTTGTCAGCAAGTGGTGCATCGCGAGATCGACCTGAACAAACTGCTGCCCATTCCCACCCACAACGAGCACGACAGCGGCCCTTACATCACCGCTGGCCTGCTGATTACCCGAAACCCGCGCACCGGGGTACAGAACGTTTCGATTCACCGCTTGCAAGTGAGCAGCCCAAATCGCCTGGGCGCACTGCTGCTGCCACGCCATGCGCTGGCCTTCTTTCAGGAAGTCGAGGCGCTGGGAGAGGATCTGGACGTGGCGGTGGTCATTGGCGCTGATCCGCTGACCTTGCTGGCGTCCCAGGCCATCGTGCCGATCGATCACGACGAACTGGAAATTGCCGGTGCGCTGCATGGCCGTCCGCTGGCGGTGACGCGCTGTGTCACCAACCAGATTCGCGTACCTGCCGACGCCGAGATCGTCATCGAGGGCCGGCTGCTGGCCAAGGCGCGGGAGATGGAGGGCCCGTTCGGCGAGTTTCCGCAGTACTACGGCGAGCGCGCCGAACGCCATGTGATCGAAGTCGACGCCGTAACCCATCGTCACGACCCGATCTTTCACACCATCGTCGGCGGCGGCCTGGAACACTTGCTGCTCGGCGGCATCCCGCGCGAAGCGACCATGCTTGCGCACTTGCGCCGCAGCTTTCCGTGCGTGCGTGACGTGCACCTGAGCAAGGGCGGAGTGTGTCGTTATCACCTTTATGTGCAGATCGACAAACGCTCCGAAGGCGAGGGCAAGAACGTCATCCTCGGCGCGCTGGGCGGTCACTACGACATCAAGCACGTCACCGTGGTGGATATGGATGTGGACATTCATGACCCCATCGAAGTCGAGTGGGCTATTGCCACCCGTTTCCAGGCCGACCGCGACCTGGTGCTGATCCATGAATCCCAGGGCTCGAAACTCGATCCGTCCACCCGCGACGGTGTCGGCTCGAAGATGGGCTACGACGCCACGGTGCCGCTGTCGGCACCGACCATGCGCTTCAAGCGAATCCAGGTGCCGGGCCAACAGGAAGTCGAGCTCGACAAGGTGGCGCACGCGGCGCCGCAGGACTGGCAGTGCGTGCTCCAGAAGCACGATTGAACCCGGAGGTCGCTGGTGTTCAGCGGCCTGTTCCCGATAGTTCCAACCAGCTCAAGACACGTCTTGTGTGAGGCAATCATGACCACGACAACAACAACTGCGCCGCCAACCAGCGCCGCTACCGATACACCGCAGATTCCACCGGGCAAGGCCTTGCTTGCGGCATTTGCCTCGACATTCGGCTGGGCGCTGGATTTGTTTGACCTGTTCATTCTGCTCTACGTGGCGCCGATCATCGGCCGTATGTTCTTCCCCTCGGACACCCCGACACTGTCGCTGGCCGCGGTGTATGCCTCGTTCGCCGTGGCCTTGCTGGTACGTCCGCTGGGCTCGGCGATCTTCGGCGCGTATGCCGACAAACACGGCCGCAAGCGTGCGTTGATGGTGTCGATGGTCGGCGTCGGTATTTCCACGGCACTGTTTGGCGCCTTGCCGACCATTCACCAGGTCGGGGTGTTGGCCCCGATACTGTTTTTGATCTTGCGGATCATTCAGGGCGTTTTCGTTGGCGGCATCGTCGCTTCCACTCACACCATCGGCACCGAATCCATCTCGCCGCGCTATCGCGGCTTGATGTCCGGGTTGATCGGTGGCGCCGGTGCCGGCATGGGCGCGCTGTTGGCGTCATTCACTTATCTGGTGTTGTCGGAGATCTTTCCCGGGGAGGAATTTGACGTCTGGGGCTGGCGCTTCATGTTCTTCTGCGGCTTGCTCAGCACGTTCTTCGGTCTGGTGATGTTCCGTTACCTGGAAGAAACCCCGGTCTGGCAGCAACTGCAACAAGCGCGCAAAACCAAGGGGCCGGCGGTGGTGGCCGTGTCGCCACTCAAGCGTCTGTTCGGTCGCGAGTACCGCGGCGTGATGCTGGTCAACCTGCTGATTACGTTCGGCGGCGGGGCTACGTATTACCTGGCGTGCGGTTATCTGCCGACCTTGCTCAACGTGGTCGCCAAAGTACCCCATACGCAGACTTCGCAGCTGCTCATGTACGGGTCGGTGGCAACCATTGTCGGAGCACTGGCCTTCGGCTACCTGAGTGACCTGATCGGCCGCAAGAAGACCTTCATGCTGCTGGGTGTGCTCAATCTGGTGAGCTTGCCGATGATGTTCCTCGGTGTCGCCGAGCCGGGTTCGCTGGCCCGCACTGCGCTGTATTGCGTGGGCATTGCCTTCATGGGCGGGGCGATCATCGCGCCGATCCTGATCTTCCTCAACGAACGCTTTGCCACCGAGCTGCGTGCCAGCGGCACCGGGTTGTCCTGGAACATCGGCTTCGCCCTCGGCGGAACCATGCCGACCTTTGTGTCCCTGTTCAGCAGCAGCCCGGCTCAAATCCCCATGGTGCTGGCGATGTTCGCTGCCGGCCTGTCGGTGATCTACCTGATCGGCAGCGTGGTGATTCCGGAAACCCAAGGCAACTTCAAGTAAAGGAAAACGCAATGAGCAGATTGAAGGGAAAAGTCGCGATCATCACCGGTGCCGCGCAAGGCATCGGTGCCACGTATGCCCAGGCCCTGGCGGCCGAGGGCGCGAAGGTGGTGCTTTGCGATTTGAAGGCGCCTGATGACACCGCTGCCGCGATCCGCAACAAGGGCGGTACGGCCCTGGCAATCGCTTGCGACGTGACCGACGGTGCCGCGGTTCAAGCCATGGTCGAGGAAGCCGTGGCGCAGTTCAGCGGTGTGCACGTACTGATCAACAACGCGGCGTTGTTTGCCACCCTGGAACTCAAACTGTTCGAGCAGACCAGCTCGGCGGAATGGGACCGGATCATGGCGGTCAACGTGCGCGGTTCCTTCGAGTGCGCGAAGGCGGTCATGCCGGTGATGCGCCGTCAGGGCTACGGCAAGATCGTCAACATTGCCTCGGCAACGGCGTTCAAAGGCGCGCCGATGATGGCGGCGTATGTCGCGTCGAAGGGCGCAGTCATTGCCATGACACGCTCGATCGCGCGAGAAGTCGGCGACGCCGGCATCCGCTGCAACTGCCTGGCACCCGGCCTGACCATGAGCGCCAACGTCCAGGCCAATGCCGCCTGGGCCGGGGACATCGTGCGCAACAACATCGCCAGTCGCTGCATTAAGCGTGAAGCGGTGCCGCAGGACCTGATCGGCGCGCTGCTGTTTCTGTCCAGCGCCGACAGCGATTTCATGAGCGGCCAGACCCTTGTGGTCGACGGCGGCTCCGTGACCCATTGATTCGAGGAGGATTCATGCAAAGCCAACACTTCATCGATGGACAATGGACCGCTGCGGATCGTTGGACCGACAGTCTCGATCCGGCAAACGGCGAGCTGATAGGGCGCTTTGCCGACGGCGGCGAGACCGAAGCCCAAGCCGCCGTGGCCGCTGCCGCCCGAGCCTTCAACGACCCGCAATGGGCGCAGAATCCACGCCTGCGTCAGCAGCTGTTGCTGGAGTGGGCGGCCGGCCTGAAGGCGCGCCAGGAACCCCTCGCGCAGTTGTTGACCCGTGAGAACGGCAAGGCATTGGCGCAGTCCCGAGGAGAGATCGGCGGGGCTATTTCCGAGATTCTGTATTACGCCGGCCTGGCCCGGCACAACCCGGGGCACATGCTCGAAGTGGCGCCCGGCGAGTTCTCCAGCATGCTGCGCGAACCCGCCGGGGTGGCCGGGTTGATCATTCCATGGAATGCCCCGGCGGTGCTGCTGGTTCGTGCGCTGGCGCCAGCGATCGCGGCGGGCTGTACGGTGGTGATCAAACCCTCGCCGCTCACCGCGCTGTTCAATGCTGCGATGCTTGAACCGTTGTTCGCGCTGCCAGGCCTGCCGGCAGGGGCGGTCAATCTGTTCGCCGAGAGCGGGCATGCCGGGGCAGCCTATTTGGTGGCTTCGCCATGGGTGGATGTGCTCAGCTTCACCGGCTCGACTGCTACCGGTCAGCGCATCATGCGCGACGCCGCCGCGACCATGAAAAAACTTTCCCTGGAACTGGGCGGCAAGTCCTGCTGCCTGGTCTTTGAAGACGCTGATATTGCCGCCATCGCGCCGAAACTGGCAGTCGCGGCCACCATCATCTCTGGCCAGCAATGCACCGCCGCCCGGCGCGTGCTGGTGCATGCCAGCCGTTTCGCCGAAATGAAAACCGCCCTGAGCGCCGCACTTGGGCAGATCCGCCTGGGCAATGGCCTCGATCCAGCGACGAACATGGGACCGCTGATCGACTGGCAATCGCGGGACAACGTCGAGCGACGCATTGGCGAAGCGCTGGACAGCTGTGATGAAGTGCTGCTGGCCGGTGGCCGCCCGCAGGGTGAACTGAGCAAAGGTGCATTTCTCGCGCCGTCGCTGATCGTCCATCGCGACAGCAGCGCGTTCTTTTGTCAGGAAGAAATTTTCGGCCCGTTGCTGGTACTGGAGTCCTTCGAAGATGAGGCAGAGGCGGTAGTGCGCGCCAACCACACCGAGTTCGGTCTGTCCGCGAGTGTCTGGACCGAGCAGGGCGCTCGCGCCTGGCGTGTCGCTCGGGCACTGCGCAACGGCACGGTGTGGCTCAATGAGCACAACAAATTGTTCGCCGAGGCGGAAACCGGTGGCTACCGAAAGAGTGGTCTGGGGCGCCTGCATGGGGTCGATGCGCTGCTGGATTTCAGCGAGCTCAAACACGTTTATCAGAACGTCGGCACGCTGGGTTGAGCGCGAACGCGAGGGTGATTATGGAGCTGCGCCATCTGAAGTACTTTACCTGCCTCTACGAGGAGGGCTCCGTCACCCGGGCGGCACAGCGCTTGAATATCGTGCAACCGGCGTTGTCGATGCAGATCGCCAGGCTTGAGGAAGAACTCGGGCAGACGTTGTTCGAGCGCAGCTCCAAGGGCATGGCGCCGACCGAGGCCGGAGATCAGGCTTATCGCTTGTTCATGCCGATCCTTGGCCAGCTGCTGGCGGCGCGTCAGACCCTGATCGACCGTAGCGGCCAGATTGGCGGACGCATCAGCGCCGGGCTGATCGCGTCTGCCGCCAACAACGCGTTGGCGAGCACGCTGGCGCATTTCGTCGAGCATCAGCCACAGGTTGAATTGAGCGTCACCTCGGGCTACAGCCAGGAATTGATCGCGAAGGTCCTGACCGGCGTGCTGGATTTCGCGGTCATCAACCAAAGCTTTCAGCATGAGCACCTGATCGGCCACGACATCTTCGATGAGGAGCTACTGGTCGCCACCGGTGCAGCCAATCGCCTCAACGGAGCGTTGCCCTTGCCGTTGGCCAGTCTGGCGGGATTCAAACTGGTGCTGCCCTCGCGTCGTCACGGGTTGCGCAGGGTGATTGACCAGCACCTTGCTGCCCAGGGCATTGAAGTCACCCCGCAGTTGGAGGTGGACGATCTGGCGGTCATCGAGGACTTCTTGCGTCGCAGCGACTGGGTCAGCGTGCTGCCGGCAACCATCCTGCATCGCGGATTGCACGAAGGCGCGTTGCGCGCCTATCCGCTGGCCGCGCCAGGAATCAGCCGGCGCATGGTCTGTGTGCACGACGCCCGTCGACCATTGACCCCGGCGGCAATGCTGTTCATCGAGATGATCGGCAAAACCATGACCACCGCACTCGACACCATCCATTTCTACAAAGAAGGTCCGATAGAGGAAGGCAACCATGGTCACTCCCGGTAATAGCCGGCCGCAGCGGCTGATCGTAGGAATTTCCGGTGCCTCAGGCGCCGTCTATGGCGTGCGTCTGTTGGAGCTGTTGCGCGACACGCCGATTGAAACCCATCTGGTGGTCAGCAAATCGGCGCTGATTACTTTGGCCCATGAAACCGATATGTCCTGGTCCCGGATCAAGACCCTTGCGGACGTCAGCTACGTCAATCAGGACATTGGCGCGGCAATCGCCAGTGGCTCGTTCAAAACCATGGGCATGATCATCGCGCCGTGTTCGATACGCAGCTTGTCGGAGATTGCCAGCGGCGTGACTTCAACACTGCTGACTCGCGCCGCCGACGTGGTGCTCAAGGAACGCCGGCGCCTGGTGCTGATGGTTCGCGAGACGCCACTGCACCGCAATCACCTGCGCAGCATGACCGAGTTGGCCGAACTCGGTGCAGTGATCGCGCCGCCAGTGCCAGCGTTCTATGCCAAGCCGACCAGCCTGGAAGACATGATCGATCACACCGTTGGCAGGGTGCTGGATATGTTCGATATCGAACTGGGTGTCGTCCGTCGCTGGCGTGAACGGCCGGAGCGCGTAGCAACGCTTGATGAGGTGGTCGATGGTTGAGTCACGTTCGGTACATTCAGGCGGGGAGGCGCTCCAGGAATTCGCAGACCAGCTCCAAGGTCCGCTCGGTCGCTTCGGTCTGGGGAAAGTGCCGGCAGTCATCCAGCAACACACAGCGGCACGGCCCAGGCACCTGTCGTTCGATGACCACCAGTTGCTCGGGCGTGGCGTAGTGGTCTTCACGACCCTGAATGACCAGCAGCGGCTTTTCGATATAAGCCAACTGCGCTTCAAGATCGTCCAGGGAAAAGTCCGGGTGCAACCAGCTGTCGCTCCAACCGTGAAAAGCGCTGTCGACATTGGTCCCATGGTGGCGTGCCAGGCGTTCGCGCAATTCGCCCTGATGCCAAACCTCGGTGGTATGTCGAATGCCATCGAGGCTCTCGGTCTCGACAATCACGTGAGGCGCCAGTGCAATGCTGCCCAACACCCGTGGATCGTTGGCGGCGGCATAGGCGAGGACGATGGATGCACCGTCACTATGACCGAGCAAGACCACATGCGGCAGTTGCAGGGCATCGAGCAATTGCCGCAGTTCACGTGGGCCGTCGCTGCTCAGGTAGTTCAGCGGACGCGGCAGGGTTACCGGGCTCGATTGCCCATAACCCTGACGGCTGTAGGTGACCACACCGCAACCGCTGGCCTGGGCCAGACGCAGGGGGAAGTCTTTCCATTGGTCGGCGCTGCCGAGGCCTTCGTGCAACAGCACAAGCGTCGGTCGCGATGGGTCAGCCGCACGAATGTGGCGATATTCCAGGCGCAGCGACCCAAGGTGCAAAAACGGTTGTGGCGACATGTTGAACCAACGTTTAAACAAGGTTGCTCGCAGGTTACCGTAAACGTAACCCTGCAGGCAGCACCACGCTTTGCTTGAGGTGTAGAAATCATGCGTCATCTTGATGTTCAGGTGATCCAACAGGCACTGCAATGGGCTCGCGAAGGGCAGGCGCAGTGGCTGTGCACAGTGCTCTCCACCTATGGTTCGGCGCCGCGTGCACCGGGTGCGATGCTGGTGACCAATGGCACGGGCGAACACGTCGGTTCGTTGTCCGGTGGCTGCGTCGAAGAAGAATTTCTTGAAAGCCTGGCGCGTGGAGAATTACGTGAACCGGCACAGATCGTCAGTTATGGCGACAGCGTAGAGCAACGGCATCGTTTGCGATTGCCTTGTGGTGGCGTGCTCATCGTGTTGGTCGAGCACCGCGCTGCCAGTGTTGAATGGATCGTACATCTGGAGAGTCTGCAAGCGGCATTGCTGGGTCAGCGCCGTCTGCAGCGCCATATCGAGTTGAGCAGCGGTGCAGTGCGCCTGGATCCAGACAGCGGACACGGTAGCGAGCGGGTGCAAGTCATTGATGAGCGAGTGCGCATCAGTGTTGGCCCGGCGTTACGCCTGATTCTGGCAGGGCTCTCGCCGGTCGCGGAAGCCTGCGCCAGTTTTGCCCGCGCCATCGGCTGCGAAGTCATCGCCTGCGACCCTCGGGAAGAGATGCTGCATGTCCAGCTCGAAGGCGTGGAGATGCAACGTGTGCTGCCTTCAATGTTTATTGCCGCCGCAGGTTGCCACGCGGCGACCGCCGTGGTGGCGCTGACTCATGATCCACGAATCGATGATCTGGCGCTGATGGAAGCGGTCCATACCCCGGCGTTTTACATTGGCGCCATGGGGTCTCAGGCAACCTCGGCCAAGCGCGCCGAACGACTCAAGCGCATCGGTGGTTTGACGGATGAACAGATCGCCCGTTTGCACATGCCCATCGGCCTCGACCTAGGGAGCAAGGCCCCGGCGGAAATCGCTCTGGCAGTGGTGGCCGATATCCTGCGTGTTTATCACGGCAGAGAACGCCATGCCTTGTGAGTCGGTTTTTCCGACGAGCGTGGGGGCTGCGAAAGTCGAGGTAGACGCTCCATCATTCGAGCGCGATAGTGGTGGGCCAACTGTTCTGAACCATTGAGAGATCACCACAGTCCATAAACAGACAGACGCCGCGATCACTGTTCATTGTGGCCGATAACGATATTGCTCTTAACGAGCGGAGGTATCTGATGTCCATAGCCCAACGGGTTTTCCACGGCAGGTTTGGCCGGGTCGCCTTGCTGAATATGGATCGTTCGCTGGTTACCCACACTCATTCCGAGTGCCATGTGCTGGTCAAGGTGTCTGGCGAAGACAGTTATTTCAACGTCAACGGTCGGCGGGTCCCGCTCAGCGATCGCACGGCGGTGCTGGTCAACGCCTGGGAGCCGCATTTCTACGATCCGCAGCCAGGCGCCGGTGCCACCGTAATCCTGGCGCTCTACATCGAGCCCGCTTGGCTGGCCACTGCTCAGCAGTCGCTGGCACTCAGCGCCCGACCTGACTTTTTTGCCCAGTCGTGCATCGAATTGTCGAGCCGTAATCGCACCTTGGCCGACATCCTGGTCGCCGAAGCCCATGGCTGCGGGATCGTGCCGAAGGAGCGCATGGAGTTCATGCTGTTCGACTTCCTGATTGAACTGATCGAGGACTTTTCCAGCTGGAGGCACTTGTCGCTACTTGGAGCGCCGACTTCTGGTCAGTTCCGGGACGCGCGTGTACGCCGTGGCACCGCCTGGTTGCTTGAGCACCTCAATGATCCGAACCCGATCGACAATGCCGCGCGGGCTTGTGGCCTGTCCCGGGCGCACTTCTTTGCGCTGTTCAAAAAAGATACCGGCATGACGCCGACCCTGCTGCTCAACGATGCGCGCATGCGCCGGGCTTTTGCCTGGCTTGAGCGTGAACGCACTGGAACCTTGGGTCTGTTGTCGGAGAACCTCGGGTTCTCCGAGC
Organism: Pseudomonas sp. ML2-2023-3; assembly: GCF_037055275.1. Taxonomy (NCBI): domain Bacteria; kingdom Pseudomonadati; phylum Pseudomonadota; class Gammaproteobacteria; order Pseudomonadales; family Pseudomonadaceae; genus Pseudomonas; species Pseudomonas sp. ML2-2023-3. The sequence goes on along the minus strand of NZ_CP146343.1, from coordinate 4,048,012 downwards.
AGGGTCATTTCACGCGTTTTTTCCGTCAGCACATCGGCGCCTCTCCCAGCCAGTACCGAAGGGTAGTGGATAGCTATGCGGGGGTTTGAATATCGCCTCAATCCTGGCCTGCTCAGGTTATTTCGTGAAATTCAGACTCCGAGGCAAACTTGCAGGCGTCCGCGCAAAACTCCATCGCTCAAGGCAAAGCTTTCCCTCGTGCCTTTCTCCCACACTCGGCTCTAATGATAGCGGCTGGGTGTCGTTGGCAGAAGCGTTGGCTATGTCTATAGCCGCTTAACCTTCCCCAGTCACAATACTGAAAATGGCTGGACTCGAGAAAATAAAGACCTTTTACGTATAAATAATTCCTTAAAATAATATTGGACCAGTATTAGTCGACGACTTAGATTCACATTACAAGAAAAGCAAGAACGTGAGTTGAAAAATAATATGGCTAATGATGCGATTCTGGAAACTGTTGGTTTGACCAAAGAGTTCAAAGGATTTACCGCTGTTGAAAATATCAACTTGCGTGTGAAGCGTGGCTCAATTCATGCCCTGATCGGTCCCAACGGTGCCGGAAAGACGACATGTTTTAACTTGCTCACCAAGTTTCTCGATCCTACCCAAGGGACTATTCGCTTCAACGGCCAGGACATCACTCGTGAGCACCCGGCTGCAGTAGCGCGCAGAGGGATGATTCGCTCTTTCCAGATATCGGCAGTCTTTCCTCGCCTTACCGTGCGAGAAAACATCTATATTCCGCTACAGCGAAGCCTGGGGACTTCCTTCCATTTCTGGAAGTCGCGCGCTGCACTTGCCGCTCTTGACGATAGAGCGATGGAGTTGCTCGCCCAAGTGGGATTGGAGTCATTCGCCGATCTAACAGCAATGGAACTTTCTTATGGCCGCAAGCGAGCGCTGGAGATAGCCACCACTTTAGCGCTGGACCCTGAGTTGATGTTGCTCGATGAACCCACCCAAGGCATGGGGCATGAAGACGTCGATTGGGTCATGGAGCTGATCAAGAATGTCGCCGCCAACCGCACTGTCCTGATGGTCGAGCATAACATGAAGGTTGTAGAGGGGATTTGCGACACGATCACGGTACTTGCTCGCGGCAGTGTGCTCGCCGAGGGCAGTTATTCTGAAGTTTCAGTCAATCCACTCGTGGTCGAAGCCTATATGGGGAGTGCCGACAGTGAGCTGCGCTCTCCAGGGAGCCATTGATATGACCAATGCTACCGAATACATGCGAGTTGCCAACTTGCAAGCCTTCTACGGTGAGTCTCACGTTCTCCACGGCATTGACTTCACTGTGAAACAGGGTGAATGCGTTACCTTGTTAGGTCGCAATGGCGCAGGCCGCACCACCACCTTGCGAGCCATTATGGGGCTCACGGGGAAGCGCCAGGGTTCGATCATAATAGACGGTACTGAAACCATCGATCTATCGCCCCATAAGATTGCGCGCCTGGGTGTGGGTTATTGCCCAGAGGAAAGAGGCATCTATGCCAGTCTTTCGTGTGAGGAAAATCTGCTGTTGCTGCCGCGTTTAGGAAACAATGGAATGTGCCTGGAGGAAATCTATGAGATGTTCCCCAACCTCTACGAGCGTCGTCACAGCCAAGGTACCCGCATGTCGGGTGGTGAACAGCAAATGCTGGCCCTGGCCCGAGTCCTGCGCACTGGTGCGCGCCTTCTACTACTTGACGAGATATCCGAGGGACTTGCACCGGTCATCGTCCAGCGGCTCGCCGAAATCATCCGCCAGCTCAAGAGCAAGGGCTTCACAATTCTTCTGGTCGAACAGAATTCACGTTTTGCCGCCCCCCTCGCGGATCGCATGTACATCGTCGAGCACGGCAAGATTATCGCTGAGATTCACCAGCACGAAGTTGGGCAAAAAAGCGATCTGCTTCAAGAATATTTAGGGATCTAATATCGGCTAAAGCACTTGTCTGGTTTAGACGGTTCCAACGGCGAGCCAAGGGATTTAAAGCCTGCAACCCCTACAACGCACCTTCTGGGTACAAGGCTGAAGCGTGTGGCTCTATAAGTATTCCAGGCTCTTCGGCGAATATCCTACTAATAACAAATCGTCAGGATAAACAATATGGCAACACTCTTCGATGTTCCATTGTCGGCCTTGACAGGCCAACTTATGCTAGGACTGGTTAACGGCTCGTTTTACGCGATCCTCAGCCTGGGCCTGGCAGTTATATTTGGCATGCTTCGCATCATCAATTTCGCGCACGGTGCGTTTTTCATGATGGGAGCGTTTTTTTCATGGATGTGTCTCAATTATTTTGGCGTCAACTATTGGTGGTCATTGTTGCTTGTACCACTCACGGTGGGTATTGTCGGTGTTGTGATCGAACGCGCTCTGCTGCAGTGGTTGTATAAGCTCGATCATCTATACGGTTTATTGCTGACATTTGGGATGGCGCTCATCATCGAGGGCGTTTTCCGTAATGAATTTGGTGTTTCAGGTCAACCCTACGCAGTCCCAGAAGCATTGAAAGGGGCAATGAATCTGGGTTTCATGTTTCTACCCGTCTATCGAGGCTGGGTGATTGTGGCCTCGCTTGCCGTATGCGCCCTGACGTGGTTCATGATCGAAAGGACACGCTTGGGATCCTATTTGCGTGCTGCCACTGAAAACCCGGCATTGACCCAGGCCTTCGGCATTAATGTACCTGTCATGGTGATGCTGACTTATGGTTTCGGTGTTGCGCTGGCCAGTTTTGCCGGGGTGCTGGCTGCGCCAGTGTTACAAGTCAGCCCCATGATGGGCTCGCAGTTGATTATTGTGGTATTTGCGGTAGTGGTGATTGGCGGGATGGGCTCAATTTTTGGTGCCATTATTACCGGTCTTTCACTCGGCGTGATTGAGGGTTTGGCCAAACTGTTCTATCCGGAAGTTTCCGCAACCATTGTTTTTATTATCATGGCGATCGTCCTGTTATTTCGGCCGGCCGGTCTATTTGGGAGGGCTGAGTAACATGTCATCGAGAACGCGACTATTAGGCTGTATCCTTCTGCTCATCTGCGGCGCTATTGTCCCCTTCGCCATATACCCGATACTGGCCATGAAGGTGCTTTGTTTTGCGCTGTTTGCCTGTGCATTCAATCTTTTGCTTGGCTATACCGGCTTGCTTTCGTTCGGTCATGCCGTCTTTTTCGGCGCAGCCGCTTATGTGAGCGCCTACAGCATCAAGGTGTGGGGCTTCCCGCCCGAGCTGGGGATCCTCACAGCGGTTGTGGCTGCCGCCGTGCTGGGGTTGGGATTCGGCCTGTTGGCGATACGGTGCTCAGGCATCTACTTTGCGATGATCACATTGGCGTTGGCGCAGATGATGTATTTCGTCTTCCTGCAATCTCCGTTCACCGGAGGGGAGGACGGTTTACAAGGTGTGCAGCGCGGGCTGTTATTTGGGTTTATCGACCTCAGCAACGACGTAAATCTGTACTACCTGGTGTTTGCCATCTTTGTTTTTGGCTTCTGGTTGATTCATCGCGTTATCCAGTCTCCTTTTGGCCAGATTCTCAAAGCCATTCGAGAAAACGAGTCGAGGGTGATTTCCCTGGGCTATCAGGCAGCCCGATACAAATTGTTGGCCTTCGTTCTTTCGGCTGCTCTGGCGGGGCTCGCTGGCGGTACAAAAGCCGTGGTGTTTCAGTTCGCGACCTTGAGCGACGCCCATTGGCAGACCTCGGGCGAAGTAGTGCTGATGACCCTGCTCGGAGGCCTGGGCACCGTCTTCGGCCCACTGATAGGGGCCGCCATCGTTGTGACTCTGCAGAACGCATTGGCCGATAAGGTGGGCGCGCTCTTGCCAGTCATCATGGGCGTCATTTTCATCGTTTGCGTGCTGCTCTTTCGCCGCGGTATTGCCGGGGAGTTTGCGGCTTTCTACCAAAGCAGGCTGGCGGCAAGGCGCGCTGATGCAAACCGCCGAAAGTCTCTTGGGGCCTCTCGCAAAGGGGGCGGTGCAAGGGGAGCGGATGGTTCGGCGAGGGAGGCGAACCCGTGATGCGGATGTCGAGCATTCAACTTCGAAAAATATAAAAAAACCCGTACTAAACACCCGAATGAACGAGTAGGAGAAAATAATAATGATCAAACAACTGAATACTCATCTGCGCAAGATCTGCTTCGGGCTGTTGGTAGCCGCTCCGGCCGTGCAAGCCCAGGTTTCAGATGGTGTAGTGCGTATCGGCGTATTGAATGATTTGTCAGGTACCTATGCCGGGCTTTCCGGTCCGGGCTCGGTGTGGGCGGCAAAGCAGGCGGTGGCCGACTTCGAGCCTGAAAAACATGGCCTGAAGGTCGAGGTCGTGGCGGCTGATCACCAGAACAAGCCAGATGTAGGGGCCAGTGTGGCCCGTCGTTGGTTCGATGTGGACAAGGTGGATGTGATCGTCGACGTGCCGACTTCGTCGGTCATCCTGGCCGTCAATGAAGTGGTGAGGGAAAAAAACAAGGTGCTCCTGGTATCCGGTGGCGGCAGTTCCGATCTGACCGGTAAGGCGTGCAGCCCGAACACCATTCATTGGACCTACGACACATGGGCGCTTGCCAACGGTACCGGTAAAGCGGTGGTGGGGAGTGGCGGCAAAAGCTGGTTTTTCATGACGGCGGATTACGCTTTTGGTCACGCATTGGAACGTGATACGGCGTCGGTCGTTGAAAAAAGTGGCGGAACAGTGATGGGCAAGGTTCGCCATCCGTTCCCGGGCACCGATTTTTCGTCTTACTTGTTGCAGGCCCAGGCTTCCGGGGCGCAGATAATCGGGTTGGCAAATGCCGGTGGGGACACCATTGTCGCCGTCAAGCAAGCGTCTGAATTTGGCATCACCGCCGGTGGCCAGAAGCTAGCCGGTTTGTTGGTGTTCATTAGCGACGTGCAAGCGTTGGGCCTGGAGGCGGCACAAGGGTTGATGCTGACTGCTGCCTGGTACTGGGACATGAATGACGCGAGCCGTGAATTCGGCAGAGCATTCGCTGCTGCCAACGGCGGGAAATTTCCGACAATGGCGCAGGCTGGTGTTTACTCCGCCGTCACGAACTATCTGCGAACAGTTGCCGTCAACAATGACGATGGTAATGGCGCAGAAGTCGTCGCCCGGATGAAGGCGGTCAAAACCGAGGATAAGCTCTTCGGCGAGGGAAGTATTCGTGCCGATGGTCGCAAGATCCACCCACTCTATCTCTTCGAAGTGAAAAAGCCCTCCGAGTCCAAGTACCCTGGCGACTATTATAAGTTGCTGTCCACAATACCTGCCGATGAAGCATTTCGGCCGATGTCCGCAGGCGGTTGCTCGCTTGTTACTTTGAAATAAGCACTGGGGTTTCAAGCCGGTCGAGCATTGGCTTGGCCGGTTTAGAACAAAGGGAGAGCTATAGTGCTATTCGCGGTAGCGATATTGGGTGGCTGGATATAAGAGTTAAAACATTTTCCTTGCAAGTTATGGCGCCACAGAGGGCGCCTTGTCAATTATTAAAGTCGCTCGTGCTCGAAGGCCGTCATCACTTCTTTTGCGGTATCAATAAACGACTGCAATAGCGGCGAAGTGTTACTGCTGCGCCATCCAAGCATCACTTTTACCAAGGGCATCTGCCCTTGAATAGGCCGGTATGTAAGGTGCTCAAGGTGAATGCGCTGAACAGAACTCGGTACCAGGGCCAGGCCTACGCCTGAGCTGACGAGGCCCAGGCAGGCATAAATCTGGCCGACCTCCAGTGCCGCGTTGGGTGTGAAACCTGCTTCCGCGCAAAGGCGATAAATCATGGTATGAAAATCGGGAGCCAGTTTGGGCGCGTACAGGACAAAGCGCTCGGTGGCGCACTGACTCAGCGCCACGCTGTCCTGGGACGCCAGCGGGTGGTGCTCCGGGATCGCAAGTACGAAGGGTTCTGTCAGCAGCGTCTCGGTGCTGATTCCGTCGAATTGCGATGTGGGGCGCATGAAGGCGATATCGACATCGCCTCGCAGGAGCGCATCGGCCTGGTCCACCACAGGGAACCAGCGCAGGACCACTTCCACATCCGGGAAGCGTTCGCAAAAGGCGCGGTAAATCGGCGGCAGCAGGGTATAGGACATATGTTCGAAGAAGCCCACGGACAGCCGGCCAATCTCTCCGCGTTCGGCGCGTTGTGCCTCCAGTGCCGCGACATCCGTGGCCCGAAGAATCTGCTTGGCATGAATATAAAATACCTGGCCGGCATCTGTAAGTTGCACATGGCGCTTGGTCCGTTGAAATAGCGTTACGCCGAGCTCCTCTTCTAATTGACGAATCTGTTGACTCAGAGGCGGCTGGGCAATGTGCAGTCGTAACGCGGCCTGAGTGAAACTCAGCTCCTCCGCAACTGCAATAAAATAGCGCATGTGCCGCAGGTTCATATTAATACCTTTTTAATATTATTCTTGATCAAATTATATATTGGAAGTCTCGGAAGTCAACTCGTAACATGTCTTCCGTGGCCTCAAGACAGTGGCTCAATACATTGATTCGGCTCTTATCGGAAGACATTTTCTGCCATTTGCAAACGGCGCAACTATAGGAGAGATAAGTTGGATAACAAGATTCTCAAGCGCGCAATCGATAGAGTGTTGACACGCATTGACGCGACCCTCGATCAGCCCGGCCAAGGGTTTCCCCATTACGCCGACCAAACCACTGGTGAATGGACTCGTAGTCCGGCAGGCGACTGGACGGGGGGGTTTTGGGTGGGCATGCTTTGGCTTGCCGCCTGGCATACAAAAGAGCCGCGTTACCATGATCAAGCGCGGATCTGGGCCGAGCGCCTTGGGCCACGCGCTTCGTCCCAATCGGCGTTCAAGGGCTTTCTCTTCTGGTATGGCACCGAGCTGGGCGCTGAGCTTCTGAACGACGAAACGGCGCGCAATTTGTCGTTGGCAGGCACTCGCGGATTGCTCGACATGTACAACCCCCAAGCGCAATTGATTCCCTTGGGCAAAGAGGCCGAGGAGGCCTCGGATGTCGGCAGCAACGAGGCAAACATCGATGCGCTGCCAGGGCCGGTTCCTTTATTGATCAAGCATGCGGCAGCGCTTGACTCCCTCGAGATTGCTCGCAATCACCTTCGCCAACATATCGCACTCTGCGTGCGCGATGACGGATCTGTCTGTCAGTCCGCCAGTTTCGATCCGCAAACCGGGGCATTGCTGCGCCGTTACACCCACAAGGGCATTCACGGCGAAAGCACGTGGACTCGTGCGCAGGCTTGGGCGATGGTTTCTCTCGCTCAGGCGCTCAATCGCGGAGAAATGGAATTCCGAGACGTCGCCATTCAGGTTGCTGACTGGTGGTTGGAACATCAGCCCAAGGACCATGTGGCGTACTGGGACTTCGATGATCCGGCAATTCCCGATACCAGTCGCGACACCTCGGGTGCTGCCATCGCCGCCGCCGCATTGTTAAAGCTTGCTGTCTGCCTGCCGGAAAGACGTGAGCGTTATCGGCAGTCCGCAGAGGCGATCGTCGAGGCATTGGTGCTGCGCTATCAGACCCCGGTCGATGCTAGCGACTCCCGTCCCGTCGGCATCCTCACCCATGGTTGTTTCAATCGAAAGCTCGGTGTCGCGATGGAAAACGAGCTGATCTGGGGTGACTACTTTCTTTTCGAAGCACTGTTGGTGCTCGACGGTCGCCTGGCTTCCGAGCGGGTATGAGCACACAAATCAGTCACAAGGAGACAACCATGCGTGAGTTCAATAGCCCTCATCGCGGAGAGGTTTCGTCCCTCATCGGCACGCAGACCAGCTACACCCGCACAGTCAGTGAATACGATATCTACGCGTTTGCCGGGATCAGCGGTGACAACCATCCCAATCATGTCGACGAGGAGTATTGCAAGCGCGTCGGCTTGGGCGCTCGGGTGGCCCAGGGGGCAATGTTGGTGGGTTACATCGCTGGCGCCGTCACCAAGTACCTGGGGCTGATCGACCGCCCGGCCGTTTCCTACGGATACGACCGGGTACGTTTCACCCAGTCCGTATTCATTGGTGACACCTTGACCGTGAGCTACCGCATCGCCCGTGCCGATGATGAGAAGAAGCGGCTTTGGGCAGAGGCGGTACTGACCAACCAGCACGGCGACACCGTGTGCGTCGGCACCCACATCATTCACTTCCAAGAGTAACGCCCTCGGCACTCATAAAAACAAGAGGAGAGTGTAATGACCAAAATATGCTCGGCTGCCGAGGCCGTGGCCGATATTCAGTCTGGCCAGACGGTTGGCTGTGTCGGTGTTATCGGATGGCTCACGCCGGATACCTTGCTGCAGGCGCTGGCGCAGCGTTTCGAGGAGAGTGCCTCGCCCCGGGATCTGACTTTTTTCTTTCCGGTCAGCGTTGGCGACGCGATGGACATCCGCGGGATGGATCATGTCGCGATAGAAGGCTTGATGAAGCGCGTCATCTCGGGCAACTACATCAATACGCTGGATCCGAAGACCGGAAAACGTCCGCAAATGATGCGCTTGATCCGCGAGAACAAGGTCCAAGCCTATTGCTGGCCCATCGGCGCGACCATGCATTGGCTCCGGGAAGTGGCGCGCCGCGGTCCGGGTTACCTCACGCGCATCGGCCTGGGTAGTTACATCGACCCGCGCCAGCAAGGGGGTAAATATACGGCGTGCGCTGAGGAAGATCTGGTCAAGCTGGTGGAGTTCGAAGGCCAGGAATATCTGTTTTATCCCGCTCGGCCAGTGGACGTAGCCTTGCTGCGCGCAAGCAGTGCCGATGAGTACGGCAACCTCAGCTTCGAAGACGAGCCGATCACTTCCAGCGCCTTGGCCATGGCGCTCGCGGTAAAGGCCTGTGGCGGCACAGTGATCGCGCAGGTCCGCAAGATCGTCCCCCGCCAGGCGCGGCCGGTGCACTCTGTGCGTGTTCCCGGCGAACTGGTGGATCGTGTTGTCGTTGCCCCTCAAGCCATGATGACCACCGAGGTCGTGTATGACGACAGCTACCTGGGGGGGCAGCTCTTTCCTGGTGGCTGCACGGCAGTACTGCCTGCCGGTGCCGACAAGATTATCGCCCGGCGGGCGGCTTGCGAGATTCGTCCGGGCGTGCCGAGCATCTTTGGCTTCGGCGCATCTTCCGATATCCCGAGCGTGATGATGGAAGAGGGCGCCTTCGATGGCGACGGACTCCTGCGTCACCGCTTTACGACGGAGCACGGTCCGTTCGGTGGCATCGTCATGAGCGGCTGGCAGTTCTCCGCCAACAAGTATCCGGAGGCGCTGCTCGATGGCCCGGCCCAGTTCGACTTCATCAATGGCGGCAACTGCAAGGTCGCAGCGCTGGCGTTCGCCCAGTTCGATGAAAACGGCAACGTCAACGTCAGCCGATTCGGCGCTGCGAACCCGGGGCCTGGCGGGTTCATCGATATCGCCTACAACGCTGAAACCTTGATTTTCACCGGCACCTTCACGACCGGTGGGCTGGAGGTGGCGTACGAGGGCGGCGAGTTGCGCATCGTGCGTGAAGGATCGGTACGCAAGTTCGCCCGCCACGTGCAGGAAATTACCTATCCGGTGCGTCTCAACGTCGCCACGCGTGGCCAGCGCGCCATGCTCATCACCGAGCGGGCGGTGTTTGCCATCGAGCCCGATGGGCTGGTGCTGACGGAAATCGCTCCCGGGATCGACCTGCAAAGCCAGGTACTCGATCTGATGGACTATGCCCCGGTGCGCATAGCCAACCCCTTGCCCCTGATGAATGCGGCCGTGTTCAAGTCCTGAGCACGCCATCGTCGCGCCAATAAACGAGGAGATTCCACGCTATGGCTGTTATCAACTATTTGACCACCATCCAATTCGAACAGGGCGCAATCGAGCTATTGCCGTCCGAGCTTGACCGCCTGGGCATACGGCGGCCCTTGATCGTCACCGACCAGGGCGTGCGCGCTGCCGGGCTGCTTGATCGCGTACTCGGGACCCTGGCCTCGCCGCCCGGCGCGATCTTCGACGAGACGCCAGCCAATCCCACCGAGGAGGCGGTCATCGCCGCTACTGCGATGTTCAAGGACAACGACTGCGATGGCATCGTTGCCCTGGGTGGCGGATCGCCGATCGATCTGGGCAAAGCGACGGCGCTTCTGGCCACCCATCCTGCGCCGCTGCAGCAGTATTCGGTGGTGGATGGCGGTGTCGGGCGAATCACCGACAAAGTCGCGCCACTGGTGGCGATTCCCACGACGGCAGGGACTGGCAGCGAAGTAGGGCGGGCCAGCGTTATCGTGATGAAGTCGGGGCGCAAGCTTGGCCTGTTGAGCCCTTATCTGCTGCCAAAAGTGGCCATTTGCGACCCGGATCTGACGCTGGGCCTGCCGCCGATGTTGACAGCGGCTACCGGCATGGATGCGATCGCCCACTGCATCGAGACTTTCCTGGCGCCTGCCATCAACCCGCCCGCCGAGGCCATCGCCCTGGATGGTTTGCGTCGGGGTATGGCCAATATCGAGCGCGCGACGATCGATGGCAGTGACCGGGAGGCGCGCTGGAATATGATGATGGCGGCGACTGAAGGCGCGATGGCGTTTCAGAAAGGACTGGGAGCGGTGCATGCCCTGTCCCATCCCCTGGGGGCCGTGCCCGGCATTTCCTTGCACCATGGCACCCTCAATGCGGTGCTGCTGCCGGCAGTGATGCGTTTCAACCGGCCAGCCGTCGGTGCCAAGTACGAGGCGTTGGCCCAAGCCATGGGACTGAGTGCAGGCGTCGCCCCGGATGAAGCCATTGCCCGGTTGACCGCCCGCCTGGGTCTGCCCGTAAGCCTTGGCGCGATGGGCCTGGACCGGGCTGCGCTGCCTGAGATTGCCCAGGCAGCCCTCAAAGACCACTGCCACGCCACCAACCCCCGTCCTGCCACCGCAGAGGACTACCTGCGGATGCTCGAGGAGTCTTATTGATGAATGAGCAACATGTAATGATTCGCGATGCCGTCAGGCGGTTCGCCGAGCAGGAGATTGCACCGGTCTCCGAACGCCTTTGGGAGGAGCAGGAGTTTGCCTATCAGGTCTGGAAGCAGGCCGGAGAGTTGGGCTTCCTCGGCCTTCCCTACCCGGAGGAGCATGGTGGCGGTGGCGGGGACTGGCTTGGCTTTACCATTGTGCTGGAGGAAATCGCCCGCGTAGACGCGGCTGTGGCATCGTCCATGATGGCCAATTCCACGCCCGCCAGCCTGATCAACAACTATGGCACTCCCACGCAGAAGGAGCATTACTTGCGCCCCATCATCGACGGGACGCAGGTGGGCTGCATTGGGCTGACCGAGCCGAATGCAGGCTCGGACGCCGCCAATATCCAGACCCGTGCCGTTCTGCGAGACGGTCAGTGGATCATCAAGGGTTCCAAGACCTTCATCACCAATTCGGGTACCGACATCACCGGCCCGATCGTGATCGCAGCCGTTACCGGCACGCGGGACGACGGGCGCAAGGAAATCTCCAACTTTATCCTGCCGTCCGATACCGCCGGTTTCAGTCTGGGGCGCAAGCTGCAGAAGATCGGTTGGCGCGGATCGACCACTTATGAAATGTTCTTCGAAGATTGCGTGCTGCCGGCCGACCATCTACTCGGCGAACAAGGCGCGGGGCTCAAGCAGACCCTGGGCAACATAAGCACCGGGCGCATCCTGATCGGCGCGCTGGGGCTGGGTATTCTGCAAGGCTCCATGGAACGCTCGGTCGCCTACTTGAAGGATCGCAGCGCCTTCGGCAAGCGGCTCGAACATTTTCAGGCGCTGCAGTTCAAGGTCGCCGACATGGCCACCCATGCCCACGCCGCCCGCCTGATGCTCTACGACGCGGCCTCGCGCAAGGACGCCGGTTTGTCATGTGATGTCGAGGCGTCCATGGCCAAGCTCTTCGCTACCGAGAGGGCGATGGAGGCGGCTCACCAGGCGATCCAGATCCATGGCGGCAACGGCATCATGACTGAATACCCGGTCGCACGCGCTTTCGGCGACGCCAAGGTATTGGAGATCGTCGAAGGCACTTCCGAAATCCAACGCATGATCATTTCCAGGCAAGTGCTGAGCTAAACGCGTCCTGCAGCCTGTGCCGGTTCCGTTGGGGAGCCGGTCGTTCAGCTTTCTTCGGGGAAAATCAGCATGCCAGGCTCCAATCCTTATGACCTCGGCCTTGAGCAAAGTCCGGTCAACTACCGGCCTCTCACGCCGCTGGGCTTCATAGCCCGCACCGCCCAGGTATATCCGCAACGGTTGGCGGTTATCCATGGTGCGCGTCGATACAACTGGTCCGAGACCTACGACCGGGTCTGCCGCCTGTCATCTGCGCTCAAGGCCGCGGGCATTGGCCGTGGCGATACGGTGGTATTGATCGCCGCCAACACCCCGGAGATGATCGAGGCGCATTTCGGCGTACCGATGTGTGGCGCGGTCTTGTGCACGGTCAACACCCGGCTCGATCCTGCGGCAATCGCCTACATCCTGATGCATTGCGAAGCCCGGCTCGTGATCAGCGACACCGAATACGCGAGCGCCGTCGGCCAGGCGCTGGCACTTTTGGAGCACCGGCCCAGGGTGATCGACATCGATGACACCGAGGGGCCGGGCGGCGAGCGCCTGGGTGAGCTCGACTACGAGGCGTTCATCGGCGCGGCTTCTACAGACAAGCATTGGCAGGAACCTGTGGACGAGTGGCAGCCGATTGCCCTGAACTACACCTCGGGCACCACAGGGCGTCCCAAAGGGGTGGTCTATCACCATCGAGGGGCTTATCTGGCGGCACTTTCAAATATGCTCGACTGGCAAATGCCGCGGCACTCCATCTTCCTGTGGACCCTGCCCATGTTCCATTGCAATGGCTGGGGCTTCGTCTGGACCATCGCGGTCAACGCCGGCACTCACGTGTGTCTTCGCCGCTGTGAACCGCAACGCGTGCTGTCGATGATTCGACAACACGGTGTTACCCATTACTGCGGCGCGCCGGTGGTGCACGCCATGCTGGCCCATGCGCCAAAGGAGTGGAAAGCCGGGATCGGCCACCGTGTTCATGGCCTGATCGGTGGCGCTCCGCCCCAACTGCCGGTGATCGCGGCGTTGCATCGAATGGGCATCGATCTTTTGCAGATATACGGTCTGACAGAGGTCTACGGTCCCGCTGTGGTATGTGCCGAGCACCAGGAATGGAGCGAGCTTTCCACCGACTTGCTGACCGAACGCAAAGGTCGACAAGGCGTGCGTTATACGGCTCAGGAAGATATGGCGGTCCTGGACCCCGAGGACTTCACGCCGGTACCGCGCGATGGCCGCAGCATTGGCGAAGTGATGTTCCGCGGCAACATGACGATGATGGGCTACCTGAAGGATCCGCAGGCCACCGCCGAGGCCTTTATGGGTGGCTGGTTTCATTCCGGCGATCTTGCCGTGGTGCATGAGGACGGCTACATCCAGATCAGAGACAGGGCTAAGGACATCATCATTTCAGGTGGTGAGAACATTAGTTCGGTCGAGGTCGAGGAAGTGCTTTACCGCCATCCAGCTGTCCGTACCGCGGCGGTGGTGGCCATGCCCCATGCCAAGTGGGGCGAGACCCCCTGTGCCTTTGTCGAGACGAGCCCTGACGCGAGCATCGGCGAAGCGGAACTCATCGCCCATTGCCGCTCCTGCCTGGCCCATTACAAGGTGCCGACGCGGGTCATCGTGGGGGATTTGAGCAAGACGGCAACTGGCAAGGTGCGCAAAGTCGAACTGCGTGAACATGCCTTGCGGCTGGCTTCGAAAGATGCGGCCACCCCGATCGATTGAAGGACGTTCGAGATTGAAATTCCGGTTTCCGTAGGCCTGGTCGGGCTTGCGCGATGTTGTGCAAAAAAAATTCAACTGGATGCCTCATCCAGGTCGAGTGACGTTGCAGCCGCGGACAGTGTCGGCGGCGATCACGACGGCCCGGTGTTTTCGGTATCCCTGCCTTTTGAGCGAGGAGACACCCATGAAAATTCTCGGCCATAACTACACTGGCGGTACACGTCGCGGTGAAAGCGGCGTCTATCTGCACAGCTACGATGCGACCTCTGGCGAGCGGTTACCCTATGACTTCGTCCAGGCGAGCCCCGCCGAAGTCGATGCGGCTGCCCTGGCCGCCGCTTCGGCTTATCCCACCTTTCGTGCACTGCCGGCTGTCAAGCGTGCGGCGTTTCTCGACGCTATTGCCGACGAACTGGATGCACTGGGTGATGACTTCGTTTCCCTGGTAACCCGCGAAACCGCGCTGCCTGCCGGCCGTATCCAGGGTGAGCGTGGCCGTACCAGCGGCCAGATGCGGCTGTTTGCAAACGTGTTGCGCCGTGGCGATTTCTACGGTGCCCGTATCGACCTGGCGCAACCCGATCGCAAGCCGCTGCCGCGTGTCGATCTGCGTCAGTGCAAGATGGGCGTTGGCCCGGTGGCTGTATTCGGTGCCAGCAACTTCCCGCTGGCATTCTCCACGGCAGGCGGTGATACCGCCGCCGCCCTGGCTGCCGGTTGTCCGGTGGTACTCAAGGCGCACAGTGGCCACATGGCGACCGCCGAATGCGTGGCCGATGCCATCATCCGTGCCGCGGAACGGACCGGCATGCCCAAAGGCGTGTTCAACATGATCTACGGCGCAGGCGTCGGCGAGGCACTGGTTAAACACCCGGCGATCCAGGCCGTTGGTTTCACCGGCTCGCTCAAAGGCGGTCGCGCGCTGTGCGACATGGCTGCGGCGAGGCCGCAGCCGATTCCGGTGTTCGCCGAGATGTCCAGCATCAACCCGGTTCTGGTGCTGCCCGAAGCGCTCAAACAGCGTGGTGCCAGCGTCGCCAACGAGCTGGCCGCTTCGGTGGTCATGGGCTGTGGCCAGTTCTGCACCAACCCCGGCCTGGTGATCGGCATTCGCTCGCCAGAGTTCTCCCGCTTTATTGAAAAACTCGCCGGCTTGATGGGCGATCAGCCAGGGCAAACCATGCTCAATGCCGACACCCTGCGCAGTTACGAGAAGGGGCTGGCGGCACTGCATGCGCACAAGGCCATCAAGCATCTGGGGGGCCAGGCACAGGAAGGTAAGCAAGCCAGGCCGCAGTTGTTCCAGGCCGATGCCAGCCTGCTGCTGGAAGGCGACGAGTTGCTCCAGGAAGAGGTTTTCGGCCCGACCACCGTCCTGGTCGAAGTGGCTGACAAGGCCGAGTTGATCAAGGCGCTGCATGGCCTGCACGGTCAGCTCACCGCGACCCTGATTGCCGAGCCAGACGACCTGGCTGCATTCGCCGAACTGGTGCCGGTGCTGGAGCAGAAAGCCGGCCGGTTACTGCTCAACGGCTACCCGACCGGCGTCGAGGTGTGCGACGCCATGGTGCACGGCGGGCCTTATCCCGCCACCTCGGATGCGCGCGGCACCTCCGTCGGTACGCTGGCCATCGACCGCTTCCTGCGCCCGGTGTGCTACCAGAACTACCCGGACGCGCTACTGCCGCAGGCGTTGAGGAATGCCAACCCGCTGGGCATTCAACGTCTGCTGAACGGTTGCAGTACCACCCAGGCGATATAAGGCCTCATCCGCAGATGCTGATGCCTGTCGGTTCGCCGGGTATCTCGACGTAGTGCCGTTTGGGATCGCCGATTTACCACCTAACAAGAAGAGAGAGCTATGCACGTACTTCGTCCCACCCAAGTTTTTCTGCTGTCAGGCCTTACTGGGGCTTTCGGCGTTTGTTCATCCGCTTCGGCTGCGTTCCTTGCGGACAACAAGGCCAGTCTGGACATGCGCAATTTCTATATGAACCGAGACTTCCGCCAGCCAGCGGCCCCACAAAACAAGGGCGAGGAGTGGGCGCAAGGCTTCCTGTTGCGCTACGAATCCGGCTACACCGAAGGACCGGTGGGCGTCGGGGTCGATGCGCTTGGCCTGCTCGGCATCAAGCTGGATTCGAGCCCGGATCGCGCGGGCGCCACCGGTCTGCTACCGCGTGGCGCCGAGTCGAGGAGGGCACCCGATGACAATAGCGAGCTTGGCCTGACTGCCAAGCTCCGGGTCTCCAAGTCCACCCTCAAAGTGGGGGACCCTGATTTCCAAGCTGCCGGTATTGCAGCCCAACGATACACGGCTGCTGCCGCAGACCTTCCAGGGGGGCTGGCTGAACTCGACGGACCTCGCGAGTCTGACCTTCGACGCCGGTCGCCTCACCCAGGTGAACCAGCGCGACTCGACCAATCGCGAAGACATGACCGTCATGAAAGGCCCCAGGCGCAACATCGTGACCGGGGCGAGGGCCACCACCGACCAGTTCGACTTTCTCGGTGGCAATTTCATGTGGAGCAAGACGCTCAGTACTGGCTACCACTACGCGCAGTTGGACGACCTGTACAAGCAGCATTATCTGACGGTGATGCATGTGTTGCCTATTGCCGAGGGGCAGGCGCTGAAATCCGATCTGCGTTGGGCCCGTTCGACCGATGACGGCAGCAGCAATGTCGACAACCAAATGCTCGGCGCCATGTTCACCTATTCAATGGGTGCGCACGCCTTCGGTCTCAGCTACCAGAAAATGAGCGGCGATACCGGTTTCGCCAACGTTCAGGGCACCGATCCGTACCTGGTCAACCTGCTGCAAATCAACGACTTCGGCAATCAGGACGAGAGCTCCCTGCAAGCCCGTTACGACTTCAACTTCGCCGGCCTCGGCATTCCTGGCCTGACCTTTATGACCCGCTATGTAAAAGGCGACCAGGTCGACCTGGGAGTCGCTTCGGGAACCGGCAAGGAGTGGGAACGTAATACCGACATCGGCTATGTGATCCAGAGTGGCGCGCTGAAAAATGTCGGCATCAAATGGCGCAACGCGACTTATCGCTCGAGCTTTGCCAGTGAAATCGACGAGAATCGCCTGATCGTCAGCTACAGCCTCCCGCTCTGGTAAGGCTGTTGCGTCGATGTCCATGCCGGGCGCCGTTCTGGCAAAAGGGTAGATTCACGAGTCAGGAACTCCCGAGCAGATCTTCGACCGTCCGAAAAAAAGCTGAACGGCAGACTTTTTACGCTCGGTGCTCTGAAGATCAGGCTCTTGCAATGAGAGCGGCGAATCCGCGGTTATCGGCTGATGCCGTAACCGCGGTCGTGGCGTGCCGGATGTGTTTGATGCCTAAAAGCAAAACGTGGAGCGCAGCACCAGTATTTGCGAGTTGTTGCCGCCGGCGCTTTTGATCGCGGAACCGATGTCTTAGAACAAATAGTCGGAGTCAACGAAAACGTTAGCGGTCGGGGTCCAATTGGCGTTGGCCTGATACAGGGTGACCAAGCGTTTTCCGCTGCTGGTGGTTGTTCCGGGGGCTGCGAAAGTCGAGGTAGACGCTCGGTCATTCGCGCGCGATAGTGGCCAGCCAACATTGAGAGATCGCCGGGGTCTAGAAACAGATAGGCGCCGCGATTATTCTTCATTGTGGCCGATAACAACATCGCTTCAAGCGAGCGGAGGAATCTGATGTCCATAGCCCAACGGGTTTTCCACGGCAGGTTTGGCCGGGTCGCCTTGCTGAATATGGATCGTTCGCTGGTTACCCACACCCATTCCGAATGCCATGTGCTGGTCAAGGTGTCCGGCGAAGACACTTATTTCAACGTCAACGGTCGGCGGGTTCCACTCAGCGATCGCACGACGGTGCTGGTCAACGCCTGGGAGCCGCATTTCTACGATCCGCAGCCAGGCGCCGGTGCCACCGTAATCCTGGCGCTTTACATCGAGCCCGCTTGGCTGGCCACTGCTCAGCAGTCGCTGGCACTCAGCGCCCGACCTGATTTTTTTGCCCAGTCGTGCATCGAATTGAAGAGCCGTAATCGCACCTTGGCCGACATCCTGGTCGCCGAAGCCCATGGCTGCGGGATCGTGCCGAAGGAGCGCATGGAATTCATGCTGTTCGACTTCCTGATTGAACTGATCGAGGACTTTTCCAGCTGGCGGCATTTATCGCTACTCGGTGCGCCGAACTCAGCTGAGTTCCGTGACGCGCGCGTGCGTCGTGGCACCGCATGGTTGCTTGAGCACCTCGATGATCCGAACCCGATCGACAACGCCGCGCGGGCTTGTGGTCTGTCGCGGGCGCACTTCTTTGCGCTGTTCAAAAAAGATACCGGCCTGACGCCGACCCTGCTGCTTAACGATGCGCGCATGCGGCGGGCTTTTGCCTGGCTGGAACGTGAGCGCAGTGGAACGTTGGGCCTGTTGTCGGAGAACCTCGGGTTCTCCGAGCAAGGTCATTTCACACGGTTTTTCCGTCAGCACATCGGAGCTTCACCCAGCCAGTATCGGCGCGTAGTGGATTGTTATACGACGGCTTGAACCGAGAGGAGGGCGGGGGGTATTGGGCAATACTCCCGCCGATGAAGTTAGTCTTTCATCTTGAAATTGCCGGTTTTTATAGACGACCAAACTTGTAGAGTCTATTAATTGTCGAGAGCATCATAGATCTCTTTCATGCGTTCTTCGCGCATCAACTCAAGTTCTTCTTTGGTTTCAGCTACCCACTGCAGGATAAAATCCCAGCAATCGCAGTCGTGAGCATCCGCTTCTGTTTCAAAAGCTTCTTTCAGAAATTTAAGGCGATATTCTTCTGGCGAGAGCCTGCAGTTTTAAGCGAGGCTGTAATTCAGCTCGCTGAGTTCAAGCTGAATCCATAGATTGGCGTCCAGGAATTTCTTCAGGGCAAGTTCGGCTCTAAGTTCTTTTGCGATCATGAATGCTCTCTTGTGGCATGCAATAAGTAGCTGGTTGTTCAAGGTCGGCCCAGCGCTAAATTGGACTATGTCAATTTCCTGCCGTCATCCATCCTCGAACGCCATGACTTTCACTCAGCTCTTTCACGACTCGAGCCGCGTCCTGCTTATGTTTATATGGGCCTATGACGACAAAGTTGTTTTCTTTACGCGCTACCGGCAACTCCAGTTGCTGAATGGCTTTTAGTGCGCGATGGCGGCTGGGCGTATTCAATGCAATTTCGATCACCCAAAGGCCGAATGAAGGCGTGGCTGGAGCTGCGTTTTTAGCGTGGAAAATGTAGCCGCCGCACGTCAAGCACGTGCGTTCCAGCGTGATTAGCGAGCCTGGTACGGTGCCAAAGACATGCCATTGCGGATCATCGGTTCTTTTGCGGGCGAAGATTGCCAAGAGCAGGCCGGTAAAGGCAATCAGCCCGCTGAGGATGATTGTCCATATGCGTGCCTGTGCGGGTAAAGAGGACAGCGTAAGTACTGGTGTTTCGTCTGGCTTTTCGTACAAAAACTGTACGGCGTCAGCCTCCGTTGAGTCGGGTGTGCGGGATTCGTTTTTTGCAAGGGGCGTGAGTTCGTCGGGAAGATTTGTACTGATCTCTGTCGCAACTTTATTAGCAATGTCGTCAAATTCGTGCTCGAAGTCTGTCACTTTTTGCTGGATGTATGAATTGTCGACGTTATTTTCACAAGTTGGTCCTGTGGACGTGTAGATCCATAGTAGAGCTGATAATTGCCATAAAACGTTAGTTACCAGTAAGCCCAAGCTAAGCTTTCGCACGGCGCCCTCTCCAAATCAAGTGAATAGTTATTTGTGCCATTTCTTTTTATAAAGAAAGGTTTTATTTCTGATCCTGAGATGGTCTGAGTTCTCGAGCGCGTCAGTGTGCCCGAGCGCCAAAATTAGTTGGCTGCTTTTTGTTGTTTTAAAGAACATCGGGCGTGCACTTTATAGACTACCGATTCACGAAAAAGGCTCAGATAGTCGAAAAAACCATATCAGAATGGGAGAGGTTAATCCTATGAAATACTTGTATTTAAGATAAATATCGTGGCCAAAGTGCCTTGTGGGAAACCGCGAAGGATCTGCATTCGCCACTTATGTGATGAACACTCAAAATTCAAAAGTTATAGAGCCCGGTCGCTATCCATAAAGTCATCGAAGTCGTCGAACATGACCGGAATTGTGTCGGGTCCCAGCCCCTTAAATCAGACGCAAAGACAAATTTCCAGACTTCGGCGCAAAACTCCATCTCCCCAGGCAAAGCGCTCCCTGCGCCTTTCACACACACTTGGCTCTAGCGCTCTCGCGCTGTAAAACAACAAGAGCCACGAAAAATGACCAGATTCCCACCTGCTATCGAAAGGCAGACCTGCCATATCGGCGCCCTCCGGGTACGCTACATGCGACGATCATCCGTTCACCTCATGCTCATGTGCAGATCACCTCGGTGGTTTTTTCCAACGCGCTGCCATGGAGCAGAATGTTCAGAAGAATAAGATGGCGTGCCAATTATCGGGCTAGTTGAAATTGACTAAGTACCGGTCCTTCGTGTGCGTTGCGTTGACCTCTAAGATTTTGCGTTGCTTCTATTACTTTAAAATAACAAAGGGAGCGCTATACAATTGAATAGGAAAAAAATTGCTGCAAGTTCGGTGTTTCTTGGTATCACCCTGAGTGCACAGGCGCATGCTGACTTTCTAAGTGATAGCAAGGCCACCTTGGGGATGAGGAACTTCTACTTCAATAACGACAACCGCGATGGCACTGCCGCCCCTTCCAAAACCGAAGAATGGGCGCAGGGTTTCATGTTGGACTTCAAATCGGGTTATACCGATGGCATGGTTGGCTTTGGTGTCGATGGCCTGGGATTGCTGGGGGTTACCCTGGACAGCGGCAAAGGACGGCATGTCGGCAGCACCATGATGCCTTCTGACAGTGACAACCGTGCCGTCGACGAGTGGAGCCGGGTGGGGCTGACCGGAAAAGTCAAAATGTCGAAAACTGAACTTCGCTACGGCACCTTGATTCCGAAACTCCCAATTCTGGTTGCCAACGATGGGCGCGTACTTCCACAAACCTTCGAGGGCGGTCAAATCACCTCGAGCGAGTTCAAGGGGCTGACCTTGACTGGAGGTCGGATCGAACATGCGACAGGGCGTGGTTCAAGCGATCAGACGGGGTTGGCCGTTGCTGGTGGTACGCGTGAGAGCAATCAGTTTGACTTCGCCGGGGGCGATTGGAGTGTCACCAAGGATCTGACAGCTCAGTACTACTACGCAAACCTCGATAACTACTATACGCAGCATTTTTTTGGATTGATTCACACCCTTGCGCTCTCGGACAATCAGTCCCTTAAAACCGACCTGCGCTACTTCAAAACTGACTCGTCAGGTGCAAATAGCTCCGGTACGTCAGGCTACAGAATTAATGGCTACACCAAAAACGGTGATGGAGAGATCGACAACCGTACCTGGAGTGCCGCGTTGATTTACACGCTGGGTGGCCACGCGATTACTGCGGGGTACCAAAGTGTGTCGGATGGCAGCAACTTCACTCAACTCAATCAGGGCAGCCTGATAGACAAGGGCGCCGGTGGAGCAAGCCTGTATCTGTATACAGACCGCCTGATCCAAACGTTCACCCGCGCAGGCGAGCGCACAGCTTTCGGTCAGTATGCTTACGACTTTGCCGCTCTGGGAGTTCCTGGCCTGAAAGGCTCGGTCATGTACCTCTCCGGCGATAATATTAAAACTACGTCCGGCGACAACCAAAAGGAATGGGAAAGAGACATTAGCCTGGACTACGTCCTTCAGTCCGGAGCGCTTAAAGGTGTCGGGTTCGGCTGGCGTAACGGCAAGTCCAACAGCGAAGCGGCTCGTAACGTAGATCAGAACCGAGTTTTTGTAAGCTATAGCATTCCGCTTCTCTAACGAGTGTCATGAGGACGAATAGCCGCTTTCAGTCCGGCCACGCTGAGGAAGGCACCCGATAACACGGGTGCTTCTGTGCAGGATTATCCGCCCGACGCTCAGGACATTAGGTAGGTGGTGCAGCCGGTTTGATTTATTTTGTCTACGCCCTCTTAGAAGCCTTCCAGCACGATCTTGCCCTTCGCCTTGCCGCTTTCCAGCAGAGCATGGGCTCGACGAAGATTTTCTGCGCTGATGCGCCCGTAGTTTTCGCCAACGGTGGTGCGCAAGTCACCCGCATCAATGCGCCGCGCAATTTCGTTGAGGATGTTGTGCTGCTCTTGCATGTCCTCTGTCTCGTAAAGCGAGCGGGTGTACATCAGCTCCCAGTGCAACGACAGGCTCTTGCGCTTGAGCGGTACGGCGTCAAGCGTGGCCGGGTCATCGATCAGGCCCAGCTTGCCCTGAGGCTTCAGTGATTCGATGATTTGCTCGTAGTGCCGATCGGTCTGGGTCAGGCTAGCGACATGGCTGACTTGTGCGATACCGATGCGCTTGAGCTCCTCGCTGAGTGGCTTGGTATGGTCGATGACATGATGCGCACCAAGCTCGGTGACCCAGGTCTGGGTTTCAGGGCGCGAAGCCGTACCAATGATCGTCAACCCGGTTAGCTGACGCGCCAGCTGAGTCAGGATTGAACCCACCCCGCCTGCAGCGCCGATGATCAGCAGCGTTTCGCCCCGGTCGGTGGTATCGCGTGCAACACCGAGGCGATCAAACAGCAATTCCCAAGCGGTCAAGGAAGTCAGTGGCAATGCCGCAGCCTCGCTGAAATCCAGCGACTGGGGTATTGAGCCGACGATACGCTCGTCCACCAGTTGCAGCTCACTGTTGCTGCCCGGGCGGATCAGCGATCCGGCGTACCAGACCCTGTCACCGGGCTTGAAGAGCGTTACGTCGCTGCCGACCGACTTGACCACGCCGGCAGCGTCCCAACCGAGGATGCGCGGCTGGCTTTCGTCCTCGTGCGGTACGTAGCCCTGCCGCACCTTGGTATCGACAGGATTGACCGATACGGCCTTTACCTCTACGAGCAAGTCGCGCGGCCCCGGCACTGGCTCGGGTATATCGATCTCCACCAAGGCGTCGGGATGTTCAATAGGCAGGCATTTGAAGTGTGCAATGGCTTTCATTCGAAGATCCTCAGGAGATGCGATACATTTTCGTGATGGTGAGCTTTTCAGCAGCGCGTTCGATGAAAGGGAGCGCTGCCTGAAAATGCGGTGTCGCTTCGTGAGCAGTCAGCGCCGCTTCGTCCCGCCACTGCTCGATCATGTGGAAAGTGCGAGCCTGCTCGGCATCACGGTGGAAATCGTACTGGATGCAGTCCGCTTCGCTTCGGCTTGGGCCTTGCAGGCCCTGCAGCGTCTGCTCGAGCTCGACTTCGAAGCCGGCCTTGGCGACCAAGGTGGCAATCAGTGTCAGAGGGGTGGTCATCAAACCTCCTGTCTGTGTGCGATATGAAGAGGGAGCATTGGCTGGCACGGGTGTATCGAAGATGTCCATGCCGGCCATGCGGCCAAAAACCTGAATCCGGGTGAGAGCGCGACAACAATCTTGCCCACTTGGGCATTCGACCAAGTTGATAGCCCTAAGGCCACGCGAGCGCTCTCGCTCCGGCGGGATCACCTGTAGCGTTCAAGCCAATGGGCATAGGGAGCGGGCAAGGTCCAGGCAGCACGCTCTACACCCAGCGCCTGGGCGGCTGAATAGGACCAGTTAGGATTGCCCAGGTGCGCCCGGCCAATCATCGCCAGGTCCAGTTGACCACTTCTCACCGCTTCTTCGGCGACGCTCGGCGTGCCGAAGCCCCATGCCGAGGCCACCGCAATCCCCGTCTCGCGCCGTACCCGCTGGGTAACTTCGCCCATGAAACCGGGGGCCCAAGGAATGTTGGATTCAGGGATGGTGAACCCGATACTGACGCTGAGCAAGTCCAAACCACCGTCCTTGAAACGACGTGTCAGTTCGATAGCCTCTGACAAGGTCTGTTCATCCCGGCCGTCGTATTCGATAACACCCAGGCGAGCGGTCAGCGGCAAGTGCTCTGGCCATACTTCGCGAACCGCCGCCAGTGTTTCCAGCAGAAAGCGGCTACGGTTATCGAAGTTTCCGCCATAGGCGTCGTCACGAAGGTTGGAGTGTTCAGAGAGGAATGACTGGGCCAGATAGCCATGGGCGAAATGCAGCTCTAACCACTCGAAGCCAGCTTCACGTGCACGGCGAGCGGCTGAGACAAAATCCTCGCGCACCCGGGCGATATCCTCCAGCGTCATGGCTTTCGGCTGCTTGGCGAGCTGAGCGCCAAAGGCAACAGCCGACGGGGCGATGGTCTGCCAGCCACGCGCATCATCCTCGCCGATATGATCGTCACCTTCCCAAGGACGGTTCGCACTGGCCTTGCGCCCCGCGTGGGCAATCTGGATACCTGGCACTGCGCCGGCAGCCTTGATCGATTGCACCACCGGCACGAAGGCACGGGCGAGCTCATCATTCCAGATACCAGCGCAGCCAGGCGTGATCCGTCCTTCGGGTGATACGGCAGTCGCCTCGACGACCACCAGTCCTGCGCCGCCACGCGCGAGGGTGGCATAGTGCACAGTGTGCCAATCGTTGATCAGGCCATCATTGGCCGAGTACATGCACATGGGGGGAATCGCGATCCGGTTGCGAAGGGAGACATCCTTGAGCGTGAAAGGTTGGAACAGCGCAGACATTAGGTTTTTCTCCGAGGGATACTATTTCTCTTGTTCGATAATATTCGAACTATTGACATAGAGCAAACCCGTGTATGATTCGCTCATGCGCCCCTTCAAACACCTTCCTCTCAGTGAATTCGTTCTTGAGCGTCTGTTTTACGCCTTGAGCGACCCTGTACGCCTGGAGATTGTCCGGCGCCTCGCCGAGCTGGGAGAGGCCAGCTGTGGCGAGCTGGACGGTGGCCGTGCGAAGTCCACCATGTCCCACCATTTCCGGGTGCTGCGAGATGCCGGACTGGTTCAAACCCAGACCATCGGCACGACCCACATGAACTCGTTGCGTAGGGAAGACTTGAGTCACCGTTTTCCGGGCCTGCTGGAAACGATCCTGTCCCAGTACGACGAAAAAGGAAGATGAGGCTCACGGGTGTTTTTCCACCCAACTCTTTCAGCGCGCGCTCTGCGCAAAAACACGCGGATCTGAGAAGCAGTTGACCAGGTGGTCGTACACCAGCCTCACTCTCGGTGCCACGGGCCCTGATTGCGGGCGATACATGATCAATTCGGAAGGCGGCGGGGCATCGTGTTGCATGAGCTCGACCAGTCGCCCTTCAGACAGATAGGGTTCTGCCAGATAACCGGGCATTTGCCCAAAGGCGATTCCCGCCAGAACAATCTCTCGCTCGGTTTCTGGATCGTCGCAGGTAAATGCCGGGGAGGCAGGCAGGAACGTTTGCCCCTCGGCAAGCACCCACGGCCAGGGGCGGCCGTTTTTGCGATCGATCAGCATCGACAGGGGCAAGCGTTTCAGATCCTCGATGCTGCCAGGGCATTGCACGGTGTCGAGGAGTGACGGCGCCGCGACGATTTTCAGGTCGACATGGGCCACCGTTCTGGCGATATAGCGCCGATCCCGCACAGTTCCAACACGAATACCGATGTCAATCTTGTTGGCCACCGCGTCGGTGAGCTGGTCATCCAGGCTCAGGTCGATGCTCAGGCCGGGATTCTCCCGCATCAGCGGTTTCAGAAACTCAATCAGATACAGCTTGCCAATGGCGTGGGGGGCCGTGATGCCGACGACGCCTTTTGCCTCCTGTTTACTGTTGGCGATAAACAACTGATCCACCCGTTCCAGGGTTTCCCGGGCTTGCAAGGCGAGTTTGGCACCAAAAGCGGTGACGTGAACCTGCCGCGTGCTACGGTGGAACAACAGCTCCCCAAGCGTGCGCTCCAGTTCTTTGATGGCGCGTGTCACGGTCTGCGGAGAGGTGCCGAGGCGGGTGGCTGCATCGCGAAACGTGGTCGATTGCGCCGCCACCGAAAAGATCCGAATCAGCTCCATGCGATTGAGCATTGGCGTCAACTCCCGTTCCAGAAAATGGAATTCTCAAATCCGAACTCTTCCATTTTCTGACGAATAAAACCAGCGCAGACTGCACTCATCAACCCAAACAGGTCTCAACAGGTGCGCTGAACATGAGTAAAAACATCCAGGGTAAAGTGGTCGTTATCACCGGTGCGAGTAGCGGTCTGGGCGAAGCAACGGCGCGTCATCTGGCAGCGCTCGGCGCCCATGTAGTGCTTGGCGCCCGTCGCCAGGATCGTCTGGACGCGATTGTCCGGGAGATCGCCGCAGCAGGCGGCAAGGCGATTGCCCATCCGATCGATGTCACAAACAAAGAGGACTTGTCTGCGCTGGTCGCCAAGGCTGTCGAGGCATTCGGTCGCATCGATGTGATGATTAACAATGCAGGGCTGATGGCGATCTCTCCGATTTCGCAGCTGCGCGTCGAAGAGTGGGATCGCATGATCGACATCAACATCAAGGGCGTGTTGTATGGCATCGCGGCCGCGTTGCCGCTTTTCGAACAACAGGCCAGCGGTCACTTCATCAACATCTCGTCGGTTGCCGGCATCAAGGTGTTCAGCCCCGGTGGATCGGTGTACAGCGGTACCAAATTTGCGGTGCGCGCTATTTCCGATGGCCTGCGTCATGAAGTCGGCGGGAATATTCGCACGACGACCATCGAGCCGGGCGCGGTGGATTCCGAGCTCAAGTTCGGCAGCGGGCACCAGCCGAGCGCCGAGGTCGTTGGCGAGTTTTACAAGAAGGCCATCCCGGCTGATTCGGTTGCACGGGCCATCGCTTACGCGATCGAGCAACCTGCCGATGTCGATATCAACGAGATTGTTCTGCGTCCGACGGCGCAAGACTTCTGATAGTTAACCTGTGCCGTTTGTGCCCTTGCGCAAAGGCACGGGCGCGAGCGACTAAGCTTTAGCACTATTGAATACTTCGAATGTCTGGCCTGGAGCCAAACTTCCACGCAAGCCAACCAATATCGGTGATATCAACCCGTTTGTTTTTACCGTGAAGGCGGGAAGCTTTACCGCCGCGGCGATTACACTGGGCATGGACCCGCATTGTTCGCTTGGAGGACCGGATGGGCGCACGGTTGCTCAATCGCACGACGCGCAAACTGAGCCTGACAAACGAGGGGCAGATTGCGTATGAGCGCTGGCGGCAGATTATCGAGGATCTTGATGAGGTCGAGGTGACCATGGTCCGGGCCGTGGGCGGCCGACCGGTACCTTTAAACTCACGGTCCCGCTGTCCTTTGGTCAGCGCCATGTCCTGCCGATCCTTGATGCCTATCTGAAGCAGTGGCCTGAGCTGCACGTGGAGTTGTGGTTTACCGATCGCTTTGTCGACGCCCTTTTTACCACAGATGTAGCCGACTCCTCATCCTTCCCAGGAGCGTCATCCCGTTTTTCAACGCCTGTTTCAACCAGAAGCACTCACTATCGGTCCGATTTTGCCGCTGGAAACCCATCCCGGCCGAGCGGCCCCGACCATGCGCGGTCATTTCGAGATGGCGCAACGCGTCGAAGCGCTGGACTTTGGTGCGCTCTGGATGCGTGACATTCTTTTCTACGATCCGGATTATGGCGACGTGGCGCAGATGTTCGAACCGCTGGGCCATCCACAGCCAGCCAAGCGCCTATGCCAACAGCCAGCCGATGATGGTCCTCACCGACACGGCCGTGTTCCCAATAATGTGAATATAAGCAGCTCGCATGTTGTGGTCACGGCTATCCACTTCAAGGTTGTTGTGAGCATGCTCCGTGAATTCGACGGTCCGTTCACTAGATGGCAGAGCAACGGCTACTTTTGAACCCATGCGGCTCCGGAATTTCGCTGGTGGTTTCCAGAAAGCCGGCTGTCTGCATAGTTAAACACTTGCCGCGAACCGTCCTGGCGTATCGTCGTAACAGTGACATAGCCGGCCGAGAGAATACCATTCATCCGGAAGTCACTGTTGATAGGGGGGGCGAGCCTGTGAAAAGCTTACCATTGACTGGTCTAATCCCATTCAGTCTGGAATCTTCAGCATGCGAACTGTCGACATCCAGCAGGCAAGAATAAACCTGTCCCAGCGTTGATGAGGCTGTCAAAGGATGTCATTCCTGATTTCCAAGTCCGGCAGGCGGCTCTCCTCATCTGTTGTACGGAGTTGGTAATATCGGGCCGTGTTGGCAACGGGTGCCACCTTAAGTTGTAGGCTGGTTTCTACGGAGAGCGGCGGTGCAGTGGCGGTGAGTCGGGCGAGAACATTTAGGATGTGATCGGCACTCAGGGCGCCAGACAATCCTCGCAAGCGCCAATCGATTTCGCGCGTGCCGCGCTCAGCGCTTCACACAGGGGGACCGAAGGTCCCGACTCAAGCACCAGTTCTACCGCTACCAGCACCGGGTCGAGACCAGCGATGGGCACAGCAGCCAATACCTACGTCATAATTTGATCACCGTTGCTGTGATGTCTCAGGCCCCGCTTGAGAAGCCGCAACGGAGTGGGCAGATCAGCAAACGGCGTGCCATTGCACAGTGCACTGGGTTTGCGTTCGATGAGTGGGATGTAATGCTGCCAGTCAAAACTGACCTGATCTCGATCAAATAGGCACTCGTGGCTGGCAATCATCGTGTCATCGGCGATGACCCTGATCCGGGAGGGATATAGACGGCTGCTGACCCACTGGCCGACTCGCTCACACGGCACCGAATCGCGATTTCGTGCCACGCAGATCAGGCAGGTGCTGGAGACCCTTACGGTGTGCTCGACGTAGCCATCAAAGGTGGTCGGCATCCATTTCGACCCGCTCCAGCTCCAAAACGTCCGCCACCGTCAGCCCGTTGCACTAGGGGTGTAGCAGCTCGCTCCAGAGCGCACGCACGACAGCGTTGGCCCAGCCAGGCATTTAGTTCCTCGAGGGTGTGGAACATGCAGTTTGAGCGTCAATCCAGATGCGCCGTCGACTGCCTTGAACGTTCTTATCGACAAGAGGGTTGGCCGGGATTCGCACCAAATTCGCCAAAATGCAATTAAGCTTATGATTTAAAAGCTAAAACTGAATCTTGTAGTCAATCGGTTTGATCTTCCGATCGAGGTCCAGGGTGTAGTCGCCGAAACGATTGATATGACTCGTCCGATACGGCGACAGCGCCTTGAGCACCGCCTCATCCACTGGGTGTCCCTGCCGCTGCAGATCCTTGAGCACCCTTGACATTTCCTGCGCGTTGTGCAGGATCACCAGATTCGCCACTAGGTGGTTGTACTTGATGACTTTGCGCTGCTCATGCCGCACGTTCTCGGCAATGATGCCCTCTCCGCCGAAGAACAGCCACTTAGTGAAGTTGTTGAACTCTTCGCTCTTGTTGGTGGCTGCGTGGATGTTCCGGCGGAGTTCGATATCGTTGATGTAATTCAGCAGGAACATCGTACGCACCACGCGGCCGAGCTCGCGGAAGGCGATGTACAGCTTGTTTTTCCGGCTGTAGGTCCCCAGTCGGCGCAGGATCATTGAAGGTGTGATCTTGCCGGCTTTGATCGAGATGGCTACTCGAAGCATGTCTGGAACGTGGCGCTCAATCAGCGCCCAGTCGATGGAGGCTCTGAACAGGCTGTTGATATGGCGATAGTGGCTTCCCTTCTCCGGTTTGAAGAAAACGAGCTCCTTGATATTGCGAATTCTCGGCATCAGCTGGATACCGAGCAGATGCGCTAGACCAAACACAGGGGCATTCTGGGCCTGGGTATCACCATGCACGGTGTCCGGCTGAATATCCGAGTCGTTTTTGACCAGGCCATCCAGGATGTAAACCGCCTCGTAGACCCCGCAGGGAATGAAGCGGCTGAACAGGGCGATATACATGTCGGAAACATGGTAGTAGCCGATACCGCCGTAACCACCGTAGCGGATGTGGTACTCGGAAAGCAGATTCTGTTCGTAGACATTCCACTTGGTGCCGTCCGCGGAGGCGGCCTTTCCGCTCCCCCAATATCGCGGCAAGGCAAAGCGGTTGTAGGCGTTGATAGCCGCCACGATGGCCTTGTCAAGCCGCTCTTCGGTGACGTGTTTGAGATTAAGCCAGGCCACTTGTTTGCGACTGAAACCTTTAACCGAACGCGCGGTTTGGGATGCGCCTAGGTTGCAGCCATAGCAGAACAGTGTGGTGATGAAACGCTTACGTGGCTCATCGAGCTTGGCCTCGAAGCCAGAAAGCGGGCCAAACAGGCGGTGCAGGTCAAGCCAACGCTCTGTTTCAGTCAGTACGTCCAAGATGCTTTTGGGTTCGGCGGTTGCCGTGATGGCTTGATCGATGATGGGCAGCTGGGGCGGCGGCTCCCTTCGTTCGGTTCGCCGAATCAGCAGCCCGGATTCAGTCAAATCCACATGCTCGTTATCCGGAAAGTGGTCGTCGACCGTTTGCGCGAGCGCGCTCAACTGGTTGCGCAGGCCTTGGGTGAACGCGGCCGGATTGACGTCCATGCCCACCAGTTCGCCGTAGCGCAGCACTTCCTCCTGATACTCATCCCAGCTCACCAGGTGTTCGCGGTAATCGTCGTATTGATCACTGTGCTCAACGTAGAGGTCGCCGGATTTCAACTCCTGCATAACCTGAGAGAAGATGCAGAGCTCAAAATACTTACGGTGAATCAAGGTCTCACTGCTGGCGGTGTCGCCCTTGGCGAAGATCAGTTTTCGCCACTTTTCGGGCAGCCCCTCCAGCGCCATTTCGGCAAACTCGTCCGCGCCGAGCGTGAGGTATTCGCGGTGGCTGTTGCGATG
This sequence comes from Pseudomonas sp. ML2-2023-3, assembly GCF_037055275.1. Classification (NCBI taxonomy): domain Bacteria; kingdom Pseudomonadati; phylum Pseudomonadota; class Gammaproteobacteria; order Pseudomonadales; family Pseudomonadaceae; genus Pseudomonas; species Pseudomonas sp. ML2-2023-3. Next base: position 4,017,447 of record NZ_CP146343.1, on the reverse strand, counting down.
CCGCTGCAGCCAGTCAACCGCCTGCAACAGCGCGTCGTCCTGCGAGCTGGACTTGAGTGCGAGCACGTCCAGGCACTGAAACAGTAACGATCGCTTGCTGCGGTATGGCTGCAACATGAACGGATAATAGTTGTTGCCGGCGAAGGCCATGTGCTCATCGCACTGGACGATCCAGGAGGCAGGATCGCCCTCAAGGGTTTCGTCGACCTGTGCGAGTCGCTCATCTGACGGCAAAGGCGCTTGTAGGACGGTGAGCACCTCCCGGAATTGACCGATCAGCCGATCCACCTGCTGGACATGGGTCAGGTGGTACTGCTGCAAGCGTTCTTCGGCAATCCGGTGCAGGCTGCGCAGGGTCTTGATGAAGATTTCGGCCACGTCATCCATGGCCTTCTGCAGTTGCGACTGCACCATGAGCACGGCCAAGGTGTAGCGCTTGTTGGCCTTCATCGCCCGCATTTCGGCGATATCGAGCGCTCGCGCTTCCAGTACCATCTGGGTGCGCTTGCTGATCGCGATATTCGTCAGCAAGGGAAGTCCATCGGCCAGCTCGATCAGTCCGTTGATATGCTTGAGAAAGCTTGCAACCTCACGAGCGCCGGGACGCTTCGGTTCGCGCTTGAGGCCATCCCATGCACTGCGCCCCTGGGGCTCCAATAGCTGATCCAGTCGCGCCGTGGCAGAGGCTGGCAATGCATTGGCGACACTCTGATAAATCGACTCGTTGACGCTGGCACGGGCCTGCTGGGCCAGACGGCTGAGCCGTGTAAAACCCGGGAGTTCATAACGGCGGCGAACCAGCTCTTCAATGAGGATGTTGATGATGTCGGGTAGTTCCTGCTTCGAGGTGGCGGCTTGATGAGCGACCTCGTCCTGCCACTGATCGCCCTCGGCATCCAGCACCTGAATGCCCAGATGCACGCGAAGCCGCTGCTGGTGGCGTGGTTTGCTGCCGGATTGGTCGTAACGCTGCAGGGCGACCTTGGCGGGAACTCGCAATCCTGCAAGGCGGCAGATATGTTCAAGGATTGCCGGTGGCGTGGCTGCGAGTGGAAGGAAATAGCCGAGCCGTTGCAGGAGTTTCAGCTGGATCAGGAGGCAGACGCGCGTAGGGGCTTGCCGATACCAGCCAAAGATCAAGACTTTCTCCTGAGGGCCGGGTGTATAAATCGCGCCGAGTTCCTGTGGGCTGAACTCGGTTTTAAGACGCGGATAGGCAGTTTCTTCCGGTCGACTCATGGATCTTGCTGACGCCGTAAGAGCGAGCCTGCCGCGTTTTCTTCGAAGGCGCCGGCCTCCTCGATATAGCCTTGCACGGTGCCGTCATGCCGCCAGCCACCCTGGCGCTTGATCTCGAGAAAGTCAGCACCGGCGCGATGGGCGCTGGTTGCCAGGCCACGGCGCAGGCTGTGGCTGCTCATCTCTGGGGCATGCGACAGACGCGCTTCCTGGGCGCGAGCCGCCAGGATGGCGTTGACGCTACCCACGTTCAGCGGAGCAGCCCCGACTACACCCCAGCGGCTGATGCGGCGGAACAGCGGGCCTTGCTCAATCTGAGCGGTATCCAACCAGCACCGCAAAGCCTTGGCTGGGCAGCAGATGTTGTCGCCGTAGGGGATCGCCTTGTCCAAGCCCTGACCCTCCTGGTCGGTCTTGGAGCGCGGCAGCGTGATCCGTAGACCTTCCCGCTCCCACTGCAGATAGCGAACCTCAAGAGCCACCAGTTCGTTACGGCGGAACGCGCCGAAATAACCCACCTGAAGCAGTGCGCTGTCACGCAATGCAGCTAGTCCTGCCGTCACGCTCAAGTGCGCCACGATGCGCTCCAAATCCTCCAAGAGCAGCGCTTTTGCTTTCTGTCGCGGGCGCCCGTGCACTCGCTCGATACCGCGCAAGGTCTTGCGTACGGTGGCGCTGGCGGTCGGGTCAGCAAAGCCCTGATAGCGGTGCCATTGCCCCAGTGCGGTCAGGCGCAGGGACAAAGTGCGCGGGTTCAACGCTTCCGCGAAGGTCAGCAGGTAACGAATCACCGTGGCTTCATCGCACGGCAGCACGCCGCCCTAGGCCTGAAAGTGGCGAATGGCCGAGCGGTAGGTGCGGCGGGTGTTGTCGGCGGTGGCGGCCGCGAGAAAGCGCTGGTAGCGCTGGGCCAACTGCTCCGGGGTAGCGAGCGTACCGTTGGTACGCGCAAGGGCTGCTCGCTCGTCGAGCAGTACCGGGGTGGCTATTTCATCGTTATTTCTTGTAGTCATCAAGAAACGCCTGTTTAGGCCGCGTGTACCGCAGATTACAGGAGCGGATGCCGATCGTGAACCAGTAACTCACGATAACCACGCTTATCGTCGGTTCGCCGAGGGTTTCGCCGGGCTGTTCTATTCTGTACTTAAACTGCAGTATTACGTTTTCCATACTACGGTACGAAAAAATCCGAGGTGCTTATGGCCCGCCCAGGGATCATGTATGTCCACGTCGCCGCCGCCCAACTCGTTGCTCAAGGCAAAAATCCAACGATCGACAGCGTCCGCGGAGCCTTGGGCGGAACCGGCAGCAAGAGCACCATCGCGCCGCTGTTAAAACGTTGGAAAGCAGCCCACCAAGACACGGTGGCGCACGCGGAGCTTGGACTGCCTGCCGAGCTGGTCCTGGCGTTGAAAGGGGTCTACGAAACAGTGCAGGCGCAGGCGACCCTCCAAGTCGAGCAGTCGGAGCAGACCCATCGCGAAGCCACCGCCGTGCTGCAGGAGCAGTTGCAGCAGGTTTTCAGCGAGCGGGACGCTTTACTCAACGCACAGGCGCAACAAAGTCAGGCGCTGGCCACCGCCCAAGCACGCAGCCAAGGGCTGGAAGAAACCGTGCAGCGGCAGGAAATCACCTTGGTCAGTCTGGGCAGCGAAAAGCTCGGGCTCGAACAGCGCCTGGTCGACCGCGTCGCGGAAATAGCCACACTGAGCCAACACCTGCAGCAAGCGCAGGGGCAGTTCGAGCATTACCAGGCATCGGTCGCGCAACAGCGCGCCGACGAGCGCCAGGCCGCGGAACAACGCCAGCAGCACCTGGAACAGGAGCTGACAGAGCTCCGCCAGCGCCTGCTCGCACAACAAACCCACCTGGGCGAACTGCACGCACAGGAACAACGCTGGGCGCAGGACCACGATCGACTGCAGAGCACGTCCCAGGAGTCGCTGATCCTCAGCCGCAGCGCACAGGAGCAGTTGGCACGGCAACTCGCCGAGCTGAAACAGATCCATCAGGCACTGGAGCAGCGGCATGTCCAGGACGAACAGTGCTTGGCTGATACGCGGACGAAGTTGGCTGTGGCCGAGCGGGAGCGGCGTCTTCTGACAGACCGTTTCACCCAAGCAGAATCCCAGTTGACCGAACTTGCCAGAGAGCAACAACGTCTGCTCCAAGACAACGCGGTGTTAAACAGCCAACTTGTGGAACTCAGAACGTTGCCACCGAACCCGCCGTTGGCATCTTGAATGGGCGTTATGCAATGAGCTTGGAGAGTGTCTAGAAAATCAGGGGCGATTCACGGGCACCGCTTGCGCAGCACCGTATCCGGCAAGAAACGCGTCATTGTTGACCTAGCCGGAGGGCACCACCTCAGCTTGCAACAGCGGCAGCACGACATGGCCGCCACCGAAGACCAGTAACCCGCTACGGAAGAAGGCATCCACCATTGCTACGGCATGACTCGGCAGCAGTTGGGCCAAGACAGGCAACCCCATCAGCAACGTACAGAACAGTGCTAGCCAGATCACTCCGGCACGCTGGCTTACCGCGATCGGCAGCGGATCGTGTGCGCAGTCCTGAGTAGGCTTGAACAGCAGCAGGCCAGCGATGGCAGCAGCAGCAATCATGCTGACCTGCCCCCACGCAGATGGCATAAGTAGGACGACACAGGCAGCAATCGCCATGCTGGTGACACGCAATACGTCCGGGCACAGGTTGCGTGCCCCATACAGCTTGGGCAACCACAGGTACTGCCACCACTTTCAGGCCGTGGAGCGCTCCCGACGAGACGGCATCGCCTTAGTTAGATATACCCAGCGCGAACAGGACCAGGGCAATGGCTGAGGGCAGTGTGAATCCTGCCCAAGCCGCCATGGCTCCAGCGTAGCCCGAGCGGGACAGACCCAAGGCCATACCAATCTGACTGCTTGCAGGCCCTGGCAGGAATTGGCACAGTGCCAACAAGTCTGCATAACTGCGTTCGGACAACCAGCGCCGTCGTGTGACGAACTCGTCACGGAAATAGCCTAAGTGCACGATGGGGCCGCCGAAGGAGCTCAGTCCAAGGCGCAGAAAGATGAGAAAGACAGACCACGGGCTGTGGTGGTCAGTGTGGGTGTTTGTCATGCGTTTGCCTTCGTGCATGAAAGTAGCCGAAGGTTTGCCAGGTACCCGGCCGTCCGAGTGAGGCAAACCTGCTGGGCTGAATAGCTGGCGCTCTTGCGCCCAGGAGCAGTGCCAACGACACACCGAGCATGACCGTCAAAGAGCCTTCATTGGCCAGATTGACGCCATCAAGGCTTACGCCGGCATTGGCGAGCGCAAATAACGGCATGATTACATAGGCGACCCAGATGACCGGCGAAGAGCGAACCACGCCGTGGCGCACTTAGCGGATGGCAGCATTTTTTTCGACAGGGAGAGTTCATAGGCAGCGTAGATAGGGGGAGCAGGGACGGGCATAAAATTATTAAAATTACATATTTACAAATCTATATATGGCGAATAGCATTTGCATGTCCGTGAAGTAGCCACGCACCGGACACACAGACTGAAGCGACGTTGTAACGCGCGGGGCGGCTAACCTGCGCCAGCCAAGGGCTGGCTCGCTGCTCCCATCCCTCAATAGAAGGAGACCCAAAATGACCCGTGTTGTCCGTTTTCATCAGATCGGCGGCCCCGAAGTCTTGCAGATCGAAGAGCTCGAAGTTGGCGCTCCGGGCTCCGGCGAGCTGCGCATCCGCGTCGAGGCGATCGGCCTGAATCGCGCGGAAGCCATGTTCCGCTCGGGTGTGTACCTGGAGCCGACGCATCTGCCGGCCCGGCTCGGCTACGAAGCTTCCGGCATCGTCGAGGCGCTGGGCAGCGGCGTTCACGGCTTCGAGGTTGGCGAAGCGGTCAGCGTGATTCCGGCTTTTTCCATGAACAAGTTTGGCGTCTATGCCGAGCAGGCGATCGTGCCGGCCACGGGGGTTCTGAAGCGGCCGGCGGGCGTCGGCGCGGTGAAGGGGGCGGCGATCTGGATGCAGTATCTGACCGCCTATGGCGCACTGATCGAGATTGCCCAACTCAAGCGCGGTGATGCGGTGATCATCACGGCGGCTTCGAGCAGCGTCGGCTTGGCCGCGATCCAGATCGCCAACAGCGTCGGCGCCATTCCGATCGCGACGACCCGGACGCGCGCGAAGGAGGCGGCGCTACGCGAGGCGGGGGCGGCGCATGTGATCGCCACCGAGGAGCAGGACCTGGTCGCGGAGGTAATGCGGATCACCGACGGCCGCGGCGCGCGCATCGCCTTCGACCCGGTCGCGGGGCCGCAAGTCGAAACACTGGCGCAAGCGATGAGTCAGCAGGGCCTGCTTTTCATCTATGGCAATCTCAGCGGTCAGGAGACGCCGTTCCCGGCCTTGGTAGCGATGAACAAGGCCCTGAGCGTGCGCGGCTACACGCTGTTCGAACTGACCGGTGATCCGCAACGCTTGGCGCCTGCGCAAGCCTTTATCACGCGCGGCCTCGAGGCCGGACAGCTGAAGCCGATCATTGCCAAGACCTTCCCCTTCGAGCAGATCGTCGAAGCGCACCGTTACATGGAATCGAACCAGCAGTTCGGCAAGATCGTCGTCACGGTATCTCGGTAGAGGCAGTTCGTGAAAGACCAGGAGAGGGCAGAGTCGCCTTTCCCGCGACTGCGGAAATGACTCGACGCTGCCCCTTCATCCCCGCCACGCTGGAGCTGGGCGGCAAATCGGCGAATATCGCGTTGGGCTTACTGGAATACGTCACGCATGGTGATGTCGTCGTAACAACAGGAGGTACGTCATGGTCAAAGTAGCGTTGTTCGTTCGTCTGGAAGCAAAGCCTGGGAAAGAGAAAGAGGTAGAGAACTTTCTCTTGGATGGCCTTCCAATAGTGGAGGAAGAGCCAGCCACTACGGCGTGGTTCGGAATCCGCTTGGGGCCGTCCACCTTTGGCATCTTTGACGCCTTCCCGGATGAAGCAGGTCGGCAGGCTCATCTTTCGGGCAAGGTCGCAGCGGCGCTTATGGCAAAGGCTGCCGAGCTGTTTGCCAAACCGCCGTCAATCGAGAAGGTTGACGTCCTGGCGGCCAAGCTACCCGGCTAAGCAAACCCAACAAGGCGCTCCAGTCGCGTCCCTGCCGCTTTGCGGCGGCAGGGACGCGACTGGGCTTGGACGTCCACCGGCCTGTTCTAAACGGAGCGCTCGAGAGGTGCCTGTCCAGGCACTAGCATCTATTTATCTACAAACGCAAATATATAGGTAGTTACACATGAAAGATTCCATTCTTTTCGAAAGCACCACGCTGGGCCCCTACAGCCTGAAAAACCGCATCGTCCTGCCGCCGCTGACCCGTTCGCGTAGCTCGCAGCCAGGCAACATTCCCAATGACCTGATGGCGACCTACTACCGCCAGCGTACCGGTGCCGGCTTCATGGTCACCGAGGGCACCCAGATCGAGCCGCGCGGCCAGGGCTACGCCTGGACCCCGGGCATCCACAGTGCCGAACAGATCCTCGGCTGGCGCAAAGTGACCGATGCGGTACACGCCGAGGGCGGCACCATCTTCGCTCAGCTCTGGCATGTCGGCCGGGTCTCGCACACCTCGTTGCAACCCAATGGCGAAGCCCCGGTGGCGCCATCGGCGATCCCGGCCGAGGGCGTCAGCGTATTCATCGAGACAGGTCCCGGCACCGGCGCCCTGGCGCCGCCTTCGATGCCACGTGCACTGACCACCGCCGAGGTCAAGGAGCTGGTACAGCTCTATGCACAGGCCGCTCGCAACGCCCTCGACGCCGGTTTCGACGGCGTGGAAATCCACTCCGCCAACGGTTATCTGATCAACCAGTTCATTTCCGCGCACAGCAATCAGCGCGACGACGAGTACGGCAGCTCGTTGCAAAATCGCCTGCGCTTCCTCCGTGAGGTGACCCAGGCGGTGGCCGCGGTGGTCGGTAAAGACCGGCTCGGCGTGCGTTTCGCCCCGTTGTTCGCCAGCACCGACGAGGCCCGCGTATATCTCGGCCTGGTCGAAGAAAACCCACACGAGACCTATGTCGAAGCGGTCAAGGTGCTGGAAGAAGTCGGCATCGCTTACCTGTCGCTGGCCGAGGCGGATTGGGAAAACGCACCGGAGCTGCCGGAAAGCTTCCGCAGCGCGGTGCGCGAGGTCTTCAGCGGGCGCATCCTCTATGCCGGCAAATACACCGCCGAGCGAGGCAAGCGTGTGCTCGAGGCGGGCTGGGGCGATCTGGTCGCCTTCGGCCGTCCGTTCATCGCCAACCCGGACCTGCCCAAGCGGATTGCCAATGGCTGGCCGCTGAACCCGGTCGATCCGGCCAGCATGTACGGCGGAACCGCTGTCGGCTACACCGACTATCCGACCTATGGCGGATAGTCCGCTCGAGGTGCCGGCCCCCGAGCGATACGGTTCGGGGGCCGGCGCATTGTCGGTTGAGCGGGCATATCGTAATATAGCAAAAAATAGTTATCGTGCGTGACCTATGAGTATCGACGTAAGCGAAGCGCTGAAGGCGCTAGACAACCCAACACGCCTGAACATCCTCAGTTGGCTGAAGGATCCGCGTCATCATTTCCCCGAGCAGGAGGTGGATCCTGAGCAGGTCGGTGTCTGCGTGAGCATCATCCAGGATCGGGTAGGCCTGTCGCAGTCGACCGTCTCGCTGTATCTCGCTGCCTTGCAGCGGGCGCAACTGGTGACCTCACAACGCATCGGTCCCTGGACTTATTACAAACGCCATGAGCAGAACATCGCGGCGTTCCAGGTGGCCTTGAAAGCGCTGATTTGATGCCTGCTCGCAGGCGTTTTTTCAGCCCTTCAAAATCTATATTTTGAAATATGTAGGAGAGAAGATGTTAACTCCGAATTCCATTCCCTATCAGCAACAACCTGGCTTTCAGCACACCTACCGCCAAGGCCGCCTGAGCCTAGGTCTTTTCTTCCCCCTCGAAGCCTTTACCGGCGATACGCCGAGTATGCTCGACCAAGTGAACCTGGCCCAACGCGCCGAGAAGCTGGGTTTCTCTGCCCTCTGGTTTCGCGACGTGCCGTTACGCGACCCCAGCTTCGGTGATTCGGGCCAGGTCTTCGATCCCTGGGTCTACCTGGGTTTTATGGCGGCACACACTCGCTCGATTGCGCTGGGCACCGCGTCGGTCATCCTGCCAATCCGCAATCCCCTACACACCGCCAAGGCCGCAACTAGTGTCGATCAGCTCAGCGGTGGCCGCCTGTTACTCGGCGTGGCTTCCGGTGACCGTCCAGTAGAGTTTCCGGCATTCGGTGTCGACCCGGAGCAACGCGACAGCCTGTTCCGCGAATACCTCAAGGTATTTCGCGAGGTTCAGCGCAGCAGTTTCGTGCCTTTGACCTGGTCCGGCGGCACGCTTGAGGGGGCCGATCTGATTCCCAAGCCGACGACGGCGGAAATTCCTTTCTTCGTCACCGGCCATAGCCGCCAGACGCTGGAGTGGATCGCCCGCTGCAGTCATGGCTGGATCAGCTATCCGCGTGCACCGAAGACTCAGCAGCTGATTGTCGAGGACTGGCGCAAGGCGGTTCGTGCCGAATGTGGTGAACTGTTCAAACCCTTCACCCAGTCGCTATACATCGACCTGACAGATAACCCGCAGACACCACCTCGGCCGATCCACCTGGGCTATCAACTGGGGCGACATCACCTGATCCCGCTGCTGCACAGCTTGCAGGAGATCGGCGTTAACCATGTGATCATCAATTTGAAATACGGCCAACGCCCCGCAGGTGAGGTCATTGAGGAACTCGGTCAGTTCGTTCTACCTGACTTCGTCATGTCAGCATAAGCCGGCGTGGTGAGGCATCAAATCATTATCCGTGGGGATTGCTCATGAGTTTCAAGGCAGTATTGCTTAACAAGGACCAGCAGGGGTTCTCTGCTCGTGTGACTGAGCTGGAGGATGAGGACTTACCGGCCGGTAGTGAAGTGCTCATCAGCGTTGAGTACTCGACCCTCAACTACAAGGATGCGCTAGCCCTGACAGATCACTCGCCTGTGGTACGTCAATGGCCCATGGTGCCCGGAATCGATGGCGCCGGCCTGGTGCTGGAAAGCGACGACCCGCGCTTTCTATCCGGTCAGCGCGTCGTACTCAATGGCTGGGGCGCCGGCGAGCGCCACTGGGGCTGTCTGGCCCAGCGTGCACGAGTACCAGCCGACTGGCTGATTCGTCTCCCCGACAGTTTAAGCACTTGGGCAGCCATGGCTATCGGTACGGCAGGATATACAGCCGCGCTATCGGTCGATGCCGTGCAGAAGCATGGCGTACAACCCGAGGACGGTGAAGTATTGGTTACCGGTGCAACAGGCGGTGTCGGCTCGATCGCCATAGCGCTGTTGGCGGCCCAAGGCTACCGTGTGGTTGCAGCCACTGGGAAACCTCAGGAGCGCTACTACCTCGAGCAGTTGGGCGCCACGGACATTATCGAGCGCGAGGAACTGGCTGCTCCCGGCAAGCCACTCCAGAAGGAGCGCTGGACAGCCGTGATCGATGCGGTCGGCTCGCATACCCTGGCCAACGCCTGCGCCCAGACCCGCTACCGGGGGATAGTCACCGCGTGCGGACTCGTTCAAGGAATGGAGTTTCCCGCCAGTGTCGCCCCCTTCATTCTACGAGGCGTCACCCTTGCGGGAATTGATAGCGTCATGGCCCCCCACGAGTTCCGTGACGCGGCCTGGAAACGCCTGGACCGCGATCTCAACCGAGAGACTCTTTCGTCTCTCGCCGCAACCATTCCCTTGGACCAAGTTGTGGGGGCGGCGCAGAAGATCATCGATGGCAAGCTTCGTGGCCGCTTAGTGGTCGACGTAAATGGATAGTCTGGCTACTTCTGTACACAGCTCTTCACCCACTCGATCGCCATGCACTTTCTCGTCGTCGACCACCGCTTGTTGGAGCTGCACAAGAGCTCTTTTCTCAGTACCGGTCGCTGGGTCCTCTCAGCAGCGATTCCTCTTGGCTGGGCCATTGGGCTGATGACGGTGATATCACCACCGATCGTGACATTTCTGCTCTCCTTTGTGACCGGCAGCATGGTGTTGATGGTCATTCAGGAGGAGTTTTCGGAGACAGGCTCAAGCTCTTTTCCGGCTTTTCTAGTCGGCATATGCCTCTATTCGGCGCTCGTTTCATGATTTAACCGCGCTGTGCCAACCTCAGATTTAGCTGCCACACGTCAGCCTGAATGGACAGGAGCCGAGCACGGCTATACTCAGCCAGATCAGCTCTCCGGGCTAAGGAGGTCGGTCTTGATTAAGCGGATCTACATCGGCTTGGCAATTCTGGTCGTCCTGGGTGCGGCGTTGTTTTTCGCCCTGGTCTGGCGGCCGACCATCGCCCCCATCGCTCCGGGCTCGGTTGCGGGCTTCCCCGCCGAGCTGGTTGCCAAGGGTGAAGCCTTGGCCGGCGCAGGCTACTGCGCGACCTGCCACACGGTGAAGGGCGGACAGCCCTATGCCGGCGGCTATGGAATGCCTACCCCCTTCGGTGTCATCTATTCGACCAACATCACACCCGACCCGGATAGCGGAATCGGCCGCTGGTCCGAGGCGGCATTCATGCGTGCGATGCACGAAGGCGTCTCTCGCGATGGTTCGCATCTTTATCCCGCATTCCCCTACGACCACTTCACCAAGGTCGCCGACGAGGATGTAAGGGCACTCTATGCCTTCCTCATGACGCGTGAGCCGGTGAGCGCGCCGGCGCAGCGCAATACCCTGCCGTTCCCCTTCAACATCCGCGTCCTGCAAGCCGGCTGGAAGCTGCTGTTTATGGACCAGGGCCGCTATCGGCCGGTCGCCGGCAAGAGCGAAGCATGGAACCGCGGCGCCTATCTCGCCGAGGGCTTGAGCCATTGCGCCGCCTGCCACACGCCACGCAACGTGCTGGGCGCCGAGAAAGCCGCTGACGACAGCTACGCGGGCGCGATGATCGAAGGCTGGTTCGCGCCGGCACTGACGGCTGCCAATACCACACCGCTACCCTGGACCCAAGACGAGCTGTTCACCTACCTGCGCAGCGGAGCGACTGCCCTGCACGGCGTTGCCGCGGGCAAGATGTCGGACGTCGTGCACGACCTGGGCAGGCTTCCCGACGCCGATATCCAGGCAATAGCCGTCTATTTTGCCGACCTCAACGGCTCCTCCGCACTGAAGACAGGCAGCGATGAAGCGCTGGCCAAAGCGCTGGCGACCTCCGCTCTCGGCAGCCGCCTGGAACCCGACGCCGGAGCCGTCCTGTACTGGGCAGCCTGCGGGTCATGCCACTACAACAGCGCAACGACGCCTCTCAGCGTGCGACCGGAGCTTGCCCTCAACAGTGCGCTCACCGCGGCCACCCCCGACACGTTCATCCATATCGTGATGGCTGGAATAGGTCTGGAAGAAGGCATCCCCAACGTGCTCATGCCGGCTTTCTCGCAGGCGCTGAACGATGGCGAAATCGCGAAGATTGCCGACTATCTGCGCCGAACACGCACCGAGCTGCCCGCCTGGGAGCAGCTGGAAGCGAGGGTGGCGGCAATCCGCAGGGAAAGTGCTGGCTCTGCTGACCTGAGCCCTTGATGGAAACGTTGTTCGGAGTCGCAAGATCATGACCAGATTCGAACTCAATGGTCGGGACGTCTCGGTCGAGGTGGCCGACGATACCCCGCTGCTTTGGGTGATCCGTGACGACCTCGGCCTGACCGGCACCAAATTCGGCTGCGGGATCGGCCTGTGCGGGGCCTGTACCCTGCACATCGATGGCCGCGCCATCCGCTCCTGCATCACCCCGCTGGGCGCCGTGGCTAATGCGCGGGTCACGACTATCGAGGGGCTCGATCCCAAAGGCCAACACCCGCTGCAGAAAGCCTGGATCGCGACGCAGGCGCCCCAATGCGGTTACTGCCAGTCGGGTCAGATCATGCAGGCGGCCACGCTGCTCAAGGACTTCCCTGATCCGAGCGACCAAGACATCGACGCCGTCATGAACGGTAGCCTGTGCCGCTGCATGGCCTATGTACGCATCCGCCAGGCGATCAAGCTCGCCGCGGCAGAGTTGAGAAGCGGCACAGTCCATGAAGGCACAACCCATGAATAAGTTCGTGAATGACCCGCAGGAGGCGGGTGGCCAAGGGGTTGCGATCTCACGCCGTGGCTTCCTGATCGGCGCCACGAGCGCGGGCTTCACCCTGGCGTTTTCCTGTTCCGGCCTTGGGCTTCTCGATCCCGCCGAAGCCATCGCCAGCCAGAACTTCGAGCCGACCCTCTGGTATCGCATCGATCATGACGGCCTCGTCACCGTCAACATGGGGTTTGGGGAGCAACGGAACAGAAAGTGCACTTAAGCTCGGATGTCCTGGAGGCGACCTTTCACCGAAGAGATGTCACTGATCGTCGTCTGGATTGCGCAGCGGTCTCAGCTCACCTCGAGCAACCTCTTCCGGTACCGCGAAGGAGTACCGACCCAGCATGTTGATGTGCTCATAGATCAGCGGCGACAGCCGAGCCAGATCCTCCTCCTGCACCGGGTAGCCGTGCTGCCTTAGCCGTTCCACGGCGGCGGTCATGTAGAGGGTGTTCCACAGCACGATGATATTTACCACCAGGCCCAAGGCGCCGAGTTGGTCCTCCTGACCTTCGCGGTAGCGCTGGCGAAGCTCGCCGCGTTTGCCATGGAACACGGCACGGGCCAGGCTGTGCCGGCCTTCGCCGCGATTCAGCTGGGTCAGGGTGGCACGACGCTTGGATTCGTCATCAATGTAGGTCAGCGTGTGCAGAGTTTTCTCGATCCGTCCGAACTCTGCCAATGCCTGGGCCAGACGGGTCGGACGATCCCCCATTTGCAACGTGCGCATGATGCCGGTCGCCGGTACCCGACCGAGCTTGAGCGACCCGGCGAGACGCAGCAGGTCATCCCAGTGCTCGGCGATCAGGTCGATTTTTACCGACTGGCGTGCCAGTCCGTTGAGCTTGCCATAATCCGCGTCTGGGCTCGTGCGCCAGAAGCGGGTACCGCCGACATCGGCTAGGCGCGGGCAGAAGTGATAACCGAGCAGGCGGAACAACCCGAACACCACATCGCTGTAGGCACCGGTATCGGTCATGATTTGTGTTGGCTGCAATTCGGTCTGTTGTTCCAGCACGACCGCTAGCAATACCAGGCTGTCGCGCAAGGTGCCAGGCACCGTGATGGCGTTCAGGCCGGAGAACTGATCGGAAATCAAGTTGTACCAGGTGACTCCCCGTCCGGTACCGAAATACTTCGGGTTGGGACCGGCATGCACGGTGCGCACCGGTACGACGAAACGCATGCCATCGGCGGAGGCCACCTCGCCGCCGCCCCAGACCTGAGCCAGCTCCAGTTGGCTTTGCGCAGACACCAGAATGGCATTGGCTGCTGACAGGGTGTCGTCGCGGAGATAGTTCTGGCTGACCCAGGACAGTCGGTCACGGCGCAGCGCTTGGTTATCATTGCGTATCAGTGGCTCCAGGCCGGTGTTGCAGGCTCCCCCCAGGAGTACGGCACACAGGCTTGTCACTAGGTTATCGGCCCGCGCATTGCGTTCGGACACATGGGTGAAGGCTTCAGCAAAGCCGGTGCGGGCGGCGATTTCCAACAGGATTTCTGGTAGATCGACACGCGGCATCAAGTCGGCCACGGCCGCACGCAGTTGCAGTAGCGAGTTCGGTTCCTCCAGCTTGTCCAGCGCTCCGAGGGACAGCTCAGTTTTACCATCAGCGCTCTCGCTCAACTGGATGGCAGGGTTTTCGGGCAAGCGGGCAGCGACTGCCTGCCACGTTGCATCCAGCTCGACAGACAAGGCGTCCAAGGTGGTTTTGGCATCGATGGTCAGGCCCAGCGAGCGGCAGATGATCGGTCGTGCCGTCAGCCATTCAGCGCCATCGAGCAGACCGATACGCGGGTCGACATAGCGCCAACTGGGTGAAACAAAGACATCGCGACGACGTAGGGCAGTGCGCAGTGCATCAAGCGTACAGAATACATAGGCACCCATGTCGAGGGAGCCATCTTCGCGGGTGATGTGCTGCTGCCAAGCCTTGGCCACGATCTCCTGTGGAGCATCGTCTTCCGGTTTTCTACGAGGTAGGTTCAGTTGCAACCAGTCCAGACTAGCCGCCACACCCTTGCCAGCTGGACTGAAGCCAAAGCGAATATGCTTCAATAGGTCGGGGAGGAAACGGCGCACGCTGCGGTAGCGCTCCTCCAGGGCGAGGTAATACACATCGTTGGCCGGACGGATCAACGCGGTGACCTCTTCGAGGGCTTTCTCCAGAGTGATACGTGGCAGTTCGTTGAACAGCCGGGCGCGGACGTTGTCATCGCTAATTGAGCTATCCAACACCACCTTGCAGGCGGCGGCGAGCGTTGCTGCCGAGCGATCCAGGTCTTTTAGGCTACGCAACCGAGCTTTCTTGTCGGCCCTCTCTGCGTTGCTGAACAGGTCGCGCAGTAAAGCTTCCAGAACTTCCAGGGCGTCGTCATGCGCAGTCGCCTCCAGACAAAGCGCAAACGCCACCAACGTTGCCATCCGCCGCGATGCCGGCAGCCGGTTGATCGCTGTGACCTTGGCCGTGTTGGCAAAGCGTGCCAGGGCCGCGATTCGGCTGGGCGGGATATGCGCCGCTGCGGGCAAGGTGATGCCGATGCCACGCACGTCATCGAGCCGCCGCAGCGCTCGGATCAGTGCAGGCCCACTGATCATCACCGGGCCGAAGCGCAATTGATCCAGGCGGGAGTAGCGGTTACCTTCGACTACTACCAGTAATTCTTGCAGGTGCTGTCTCTGTTCATCGGTCACGCTGCGGCTCAAGGTGAGCCAGAGGCGTTCTTCGACCCGACTGCGCAGTTGCGCGATAAACCGCTCCAGTACGGTTACGCCAGGCAGTAAAACCTTGTGCGTCAGCAACCAGGTCGTCGCCCGATTGAACAGCTCACCAGGACGATCTGTCCCTGTCCAGCAGAGCGTATATAGCCAGCGAGCAAGTCGAAAGCCGACGCTGGAGTCAGCAAACACTTGATAGCCATAACGCTCCTGAATCTCGCCGGCATGACGTTGACGTTGACGTTGACGTTGACGCTGACGGGTTTCAGCATAGGCCAGGATGCAAGTCGGATCATTGATGCCGAGCTGACGACTGAGCGCTTGCAGCACCTCATCCGGAACGGCTGAAAAGTCTTCAGGGAAGGTGCCCAGGTAGCGGACGCTGGTCAGTTGCGTGGCGTAGCCGAGGCGGTTGTGTTCGCCGCGCAGCGGCAGGAGGGCTTTGTGGTCGTCATCGCTCAGGTGAAAATAGCGTTCCAGCTCTTCGCGGCTAGGAGGATCGACATAGCGACCAAAGCCGTCGCGTTGCTCTTGAGTCAGAAAGTCAACCGGCATCGATCACAGTACCTCGGTGCAGACCGCTCCAGTACCATCGCCCGTTGCAGGTTATTGATCATGGCACCCACGTTGGCAAGCTGCAGGATAGCCTGAAGCTTGGGGTAACGACTGGCGCGACGAATTTCATCGAGCTGTGCCCGTGAGGTCACTACCTCGAAACGTGCCGCCCGCCAAGCCTGGTAGATCGCATCGGACGCGCCATGCGGTGAAATCAGCGCGCTGAACAAGATGTTGGTATCCAACACGACCCGCATCAGCGCCTACGTGCCCAGTGGAGCGCTTGATCAACTGCTTCGGTCAGTTCTGCCTCATTCAGAGGGGCGTTAGCGGCCTTGGCCTGTTCGGCGCTCAGTACAAGGATGTGTGCCCGCACCGTTTCTTCGATGAAGCGCGACAGATCGCCCTTATGTCCACCGCCTTGGCTGGCTAGAAACATGCGAAGCGATTGGTCAGTGTCGGTGGAGACAGCGACGTTCCAGCGAGTGGTTTTCATGATTTTCTCGTCGAAAGGTGTTTATGTGCCTATACACTCACCATACGCCACTCTGCAACAGTTCGAATAAACCTTAGTTTTGTCTAACTTTGACGCGACATGACTCATATCAATTTAAGAGAACAGCACCAATTGATGAGCTCTGACCCACCTTGTGCATGGGATTTCTGACAAGCAAGCATTCAGAAACGCTATGCATCATCTTTGTCTATGCTCAAAACTCCCCTTCAAGAAAGTGAGGCATGGAGCATGGCGCCGGAGACACTGTTCATTACCGAGCGTGGTCTGTTGACGAACAGAAAAGACCCCACGACATGACCCAGACCGAGAAAACCCCTGAGCAACTTCAAGCGCGCATTGCCGAGTTGAAAGCCCAGTATCAGCAGCTGCAGGACAATTACGACGATGAAGTTCTCTTGTGCTCAAGCCTGCTGCGCGCCTTGGTCAACGCTGACGCTGGCTTCTGTGAGACGCTGGTCAAGCATGCCTATTGCTCGGCTGAGCGTAAGGCCGACGCGCTGGATTACCTCGTCGATGCACGCGCGGGGTATGGCTGAGTGGACTGATCATAACGGCGTTTTCGTTCAATCGCCCCCCACAAACAGGCCCACTGCGGTGGGCTTTTTTGCGTCGGCTGGACGCCACAACCCTATAGACTGGTCCATCAGTCATAGTGCGAGTGGTTAATCCACAGGTCGTCCCTTCCCCGATAGGAAACGCTGTAATGCCATTAACCATCACTAATCCTTACCGTCTGCGTTTGGAGTGCCTCCGTAACGTGTCGCCAGGCTGCGCGGACTTGGCCGGACGCATTGTTGTGGCGTTACGTACTGAAGTCATGACCCTATCCACCGCGACTCTAATCGAGGATTTATTCGATCACCTGGACGCAATTGCCGCGCAGCACAGCGGTAGTGTCACGCGTCTGGGTATATGGATGATGGGCTTGATCCACGCCAAAGCGTTGCTAAGCACGGAGGTAGAGACGTTCCTCTCTGACGCCGCCACTTTGGGCGGCCCATCCAGTGTGGGGCCGGCATGAGGGAAGGCATTCACGAAGACGCGCTACGGGCCATGCTCGAGGGCGGCGCGGTGCGTGAGGTGCTGGTCAGCCGGCACGGCGAAAAATGGGGTTTGGGGATTCGCCTGGGCGGCGCCGGATCACGCTGGCTGCCGATCCGCTCGCGGCGCGAAGCGCTGCGCACCTGGGCCAGTTTGACCGCCGTGGGACGCTTTGCCGAAGCCCAGGGCGTGAAGGGGTTTATGGTAAATCAGAGCAGCATCAGTGCAGCAAGGGCGCGGCTCTGATGCTCCGCTTCCGACCAACAAAGGTCGGTGGCGATAGTGAGAAGCGTACTAAAAGTGGACCGTACTAGGAGCGATTCAGTTTGCGTCGATTCTCAGTGCGCGTATATAGCTATTCTGATTTTCAAGGTTGCGAACATAGCGCTCAATATGTAATTTGCTCCCAGGTTTTAGCCAATTGAGTGCGCCTTTCACGACAAACCCCAGCATGAAGTCTGCTCCTGTGAGTCGATCTTCGACTAAGAATCTCCTACCCTTTAGATAGTCGTCTAAATATGAAAAAACTTTATCAAATTCCGCTCCGGCGTAATCTTCGAGAAACTTGAGATCAGTTCCAGATTTAATTTCAAATTCGTTAAATACCTTCAACAAAAATGGCAGCATTGCTGAGCTTTCTGAAAAGTGAATCCATGTTAGGTAATCGATGTACTCAGCTGAATCTTCATCAGGCGCTAAGTGAGGCGCAAATCGCTTTAGGGAAACTCCGAACAAGTCTCCAAGTATGCTGAAATACAGCCTCACCACCTGCCCCGAGTGCGTCATGAGCCAGATGAGCTTTTCCGATTTCGAATACGCGGGCAAGCGCAAGCAAACACGCCGCGAACGGTTCCTCGCCGAGATGGATCAGGTCGTGCCCTGGAGCGGTTTACTGGCGTTGATCGAGCCGTATTATCCGAAGGCTGGTGGTGGCCGAAAACCGTATCCGCTGGAAACCATGCTGCGCATTCACTTGCTGCAAAACTGGTTCTCGCTGAGCGATCCTGCCATGGAAGAAGCGCTGTATGAAATCACGCCCATGCGCCAGTTTGCGCACTTGACCCTGAGCGCGCCGATCCCTGAAGACACCACGATCATGAACTTCCGACACCTGCTGGAGAATCATAAGTTGGCGCCGGCGATCCTGGCGGTCATCAACGGTTATTTGCAGGAGAAAGGCCTCTCGCTGCGCCAGGGCACCATCGTCGATGCGACGATTATCCACGCGCCCAGTTCGACTAAAAACGAGCACGGTAAACGCGATCCAGAGATGCATCAGACGAAGAAAGGCAATCAATATTTCTTCGGAATGAAGGCCCATATTGGTGCCGACGTTGAGTCGGGGCTGGTTCACCACGTTCACGGCACCGCGGCGAATGTAGCCGATGTCACTCAGGTTGCCGAACTGCTGCACGGCGAGGAAAACGCGGTCTACGCTGATGCTGGTTACACCGGTGTCGAGAAGCGCGAAGAGCATGAAAACCGTGAAGTGGTTTGGCAAATCGCCGCGCGACGCAGCACCTATTCCAAGCTGAGCAAGCGCAGCGTGCTGTACAAAGCCAAGCGCAAAATCGAGTACCTCAAGGCCCAGACACGGGCCAAGGTCGAACACCCATTTCGGGTGATCAAACGTCAGTTCGGTTATGTGAAAGTGCGCTTTCGCGGCCTGATGAAAAACACCGCTCAATTGACCACGCTGTTTGCCTTGTCCAATTTATGGATGGCTCGAAAAAAGCTGATGGGTATGGGCTAATTACGCACGTAACACGGAGAAATGGGCTGACAAGCTCGCCAAGGTGGCGCGTACGGGATATTTCGCGGTCAATAGCGCCAAATTCAGCGGGATTTTCAACTTACTGCGCGGTTGCGGCAAGTTGATCGGAGCTTCCTTAGGGATGGTCTGAAGTAGGCCGCTATTTTTCGACTGCTGAGCCATAGGCGCTTTCAAAAAACGGCAGCCGTTCAAAATCGATCAAGTCTGCCGCCTATTCCATCCATTTTTGCCGCTGCACGCGCCTCGCAGCAGCTATTTCACTCATTACGGACGCACCTCTCCTACGCTGGAGAGCAAATATCGACGCGCCATCCACAGGTTTGACAGGGCGAACAGCGTCACCATCTGAGCAGTGTTCTTCACCAAGCCTCGGAAGCGCACTTTCGTATAACCAAACTGGCGCTTGATCACCCGAAATGGATGCTCAACCTTGGCGCGAAACTGGGCCTTGGCTTTCTCGATCTTGCGCATCGCTTTGTACAACGCGCTGCGTTTACCGTGTTTTTTGTAGGTACTGCGCCGGGCTGCAATCTGCCAGATGACGTGGCGTCCCGCATGCTCTTCGCGCTTCTCGACACCGGTATAGCCTGCATCGGCGCAGACCACGTTCTCAGCACCGTGTAGCAATTTGTCGACTTGGGTTATATCCGCGACGTTGGCCGCAGTGACCACCACGCTGTGCACCAGCCCTGACTCATCGTCGACACCAATGTGAGCTTTGGCACCGAAGTAATACTGGTTACCTTTCTTTGTCTGGTGCATTTCCGGGTCGCGTTTGCCGTCCTTGTTCTTGGTCGAACTGGGCGCATGAATCAGCGTGGCATCGACGATGGTGCCTTGTCGCAGTGACAAGCCACGGTCGCCCAGATAGCCATTGATCACGCCGAGAATACCAGCGGCCAACTCGTGCTTTTCCAGCAGGCGACGGAAGTTGAGGATGGTAGTTTCATCTGGGATCCGCTCCAGGCTCAGACCGGAAAACTGGCGCAAGATCGTCGTCTCGTACAGAGCTTCCTCCATCGCAGGATCGCTGTAACCGAACCAGTTCTGCATGAGATGAACCCGCAGCATCGCCATCAAAGGATAGGCAGGACGACCACCTTCGCCCTTCGGGTAATGAGGCTCGATCAGGGCAATCAAACCCTTCCAGGGTACGACACGATCCATCTCGATCAGGAACAATTCCTTGCGGGTCTGCTTGCGCTTACCGGCGTACTCGGCATCGGCGAAGGTCATCTGCTTCATTGAAAAGCTCGGCGATTGGTGTCCGGGGATTTTGCCAAATCAGGAAGTCTTTTTCAGGATTTCCTTAGCAGAATTTCCATCATCGCACCCGACTCAGCAATAACCTTGCCATCTAACTCAATAACCGGCGATTTGCCGAGTGGGTGCATGGCCTTGAGTGAAGCGGGGGCTAAATGGGTTTTTTCATCGCGCTGGTATTTGATCAACTCATAAGGCTGGCCTATTTCCTCCAGTAGCCAGAGGATACGAATCGAGCGTGAAGCATTCAGGTGGTGAAGTTTTATCATCATTTTAACTCCGACGGGGTGTGCGCTGGCCCATTAGGCGCAGTGCTGATGGTGTGGTCATTAGACGGTGGCTCGCATGCTACTCGGTTACTAGTCAACCGGTCTACTACTGCTTAATTAGGCTCAGCGCTGCATATTTTGCCTACGGATTGGACTCCCTATGGTGCGATTTACGTTAAGGCTTGATTGGCTGCTGTAAGCGCCGGAGGGTGGCAGGCGCGTCTAGATTTAGCTGAATCGAGCTTTTCGATGCCGCATGAGGTGGGTGGCGGATTGGCAGTGTTGCTATAGTAGAGCATTGACATTCAAAGTAGACGACTGGTCTAATTTTTTGGTAATCTTCCGCAATGAAGCAGACTTACGATGATACGCGCCAACATTTACTCGACACCGGCCATCGCATGATGGTGGTTAAGGGCTTTACGGGTGTGGGACTTAACGAGATTTTGCAGGCGGCCAGCGTGCCGAAAGGCTCGTTCTACCATTACTTCAAGTCCAAGGAGCAATACGGCCAGTCCTTGCTGGAGGATTACTTCCGCACTTATTTGGCGAACATGGACGAGCGTTTCGCGGTAAGGGGCAATACTGCCCGCGAGCGGCTCATGGGCTATTGGCAGAAGTGGCTTGATAGCTATTGCGAGCCCTGCGATGAGCAGAAGTGTCTGGTCGTGAAGCTGAGCGCCGAGGTGGCGGACTTGTCCGAGTCAATGCGCATTACGCTGCGTGATGGATCAGATCAAATAATTGAACGTATCGCTGGCTGTATCGAGCAGGGGCAGCGCGACGGCTCGTTACCGCAAGGTGATGCTTACCGAACAGCGACAGCCCTTTACCAGCTTTGGCTCGGAGCCAGCCTGCTGAGCAAACTCCACCGTAATAGTCGGTCGCTGGAAAACGCCAAAGCTACGACCTTGGCCATGCTGGCGTTTAATCAAGCCTGATGATGAGATTTCCCACCCGTAGGTGGGTGTTCTCTATCATATTTGTAGCAGACTGGTCTAATTAATTTGTGGCACCCCTAACCATTTCTCCAACACCAGCCCTGGAATTTGAACATGCCCCAGTCAAAGCAAGTGAATCGTCGCGTTGTTCTGGCGTCGCGTCCGCACGGTGCGCCTGTCGAAGCGAATTTTCGCATTGAACAAAGCCCCATTCCTCAACCTGCAGAAGGCCAGGTGCTGTTGCGTACCGTTTATCTGTCGCTCGACCCTTACATGCGCGGCCGCATGAGTGATGCACCGTCCTATGCTCCTCCGGTGGAAATCGGTGGGGTCATGGTGGGTGGTACTGTCTGCCGTGTGCTAGCTTCGAAAAATCCGGCCTACAAAGTCGGTGACTGGGTGCTGTCCTTCAGTGGCTGGCAAGACTATGCCCTGTCCGATGGCAGCGACCTGACTCCTTTGGGTAATTCGCCGACTCATCCGTCTTATGCCTTAGGCATATTAGGTATGCCTGGCTTTACCGCTTACATGGGCTTGCTTGACATTGGCCGTCCCCAGACTGGTGAAACGCTAGTGGTTGCGGCGGCTACCGGTCCGGTGGGAGCGACTGTGGGGCAGATCGGCAAGATCAAAGGCTGTCATGTGGTCGGAGTAGCAGGCGGGGCGGACAAATGCCGGCATGCCGTCGAGGTGCTGGGTTTTGATACCTGCATAGATCACCGTGCGCCGGACTTCCCCGAGCAACTGGCCAAGGCCTGCCCTGCGGGTATCGATGTCTATTTCGAAAACGTCGGTGGCAAGGTTTTCGCTGCGGTTCTACCGCTGTTAAACGCCAAAGCCCGTGTGCCGGTCTGCGGCATTATTGCGCATTACAACGATACCGATTTACCCATGGGGCCAGATCGTTTGCCATCTTTGATGGGTGCCATTCTGCGCAAACGCATCAATGTCCAAGGCTTTATTATTTTTGATGATTATGCGCACCGTTACGACGAGTTCTTTAACGAAATGTCGAGCTGGTTGGCGCAGGGGCGGATCAAGTATCGCGAGGAATTGGTGAGTGGTTTGGAAGAGGCGCCCAATGCCTTTATTGGGCTACTAGAAGGTAGAAATTTTGGCAAATTAGTAGTTCGCGTCAGTGACCACTGAATGCCTATTGTTGTGCTGACATAATTTTTGCTCTGCCACTTCACGTTCCTGAGTGGTAGGGCTTTTTTATTTATATATTCCAGTCCAATGGACGCAGCACTGGCTGCAGAGAGCTTTATGACTACACGCAGTAAAGATTTAGGTTGGCGAATTTTGGTGGGCTGTCTGGGGCTATACCCAACGCTATTATTGGTACTGAGTTTATTGGGGCCGCTGACCCATGATCTGAGCTTTCCGCTGATGGTCTTGGTGGAGGTGGTGGTTTTGGTGCCTTTCACTCAGATCATCTCCTTTCCGCTGGCAGGGTGGCTGGTTTCTCGTTTGAGGCGAATTAATCAGTGAGTACGTGGACTGTTTCAGTCAGCGTCACGTGCCATTAACACATTAAAAAGCGATGACTACAGTTGTCGGCATTAACCCAATTAGGCAGAGGAAAGACCATGCAAACGTTAATCATCAACGGACAGTCGCAGCAGGTTGACGTTGCAGCGGATATGCCTCTGCTGTGGGTCTTGCGCGATGTGCTCGGCCTGACAGGGACAAAATACGGCTGTGGCATTGCTCAGTGTGGGGTGTGCACCGTGCATCTCGACGGCCAGCCGATCCGTTCGTGTGTGACTCCTATTTCGGCTGTGGCAGGTCGCTCAATCACCACCATTGAGGCCATCGGTGAGACGGCCGTGGGCAAAGCCGTGCAGCAGGCCTGGCTAGCGCATGAGGTGGTGCAGTGCGGTTACTGCCAGTCAGGACAGATCATGGCAGCAACTGCTCTTCTGAATAGCCAGCCGACGCCCGATGACCAGGCGATTGATGCGGCCATGGCGGGTAATCTTTGTCGCTGCGCCACTTACACCCGCATTCGCACGGCCATTCACAGTGTTGGCCGTGTAGAGGAGGCGTGAGATGAAAAAGCCTAACGAAATGAATGTTCATATGTCTCGTCGTCGCCTCCTGCAGGGCAGCGGCATCGCCCTCGGCGGCTTGGTGTTGAGTACCTGGCTACCGCCCTTAGTGTCCAAGAGTGCAGCCGCCGAGGCGGCTGCCGCAGGCCGGCTGGGTGATCGCTCCGCTGAGGGTTACGGAGCCTTTGTTCGGATTGGCCACGATGGCGTGGTCACGGTGATCTCGCCAAAAATTGAAATGGGCCAAGGCGCACAGACCGGTATTGCCATGATGGTGGCGGAGGAGCTTGAAGTAGGCCTCGATCAGGTCGTTATTCAAGAGGCGCCACCAAACTCGGCGCTGTATACCGACACCTTGCTGCAGTTTCAGGCCACCGGTGGCTCGACTTCTACCCGCTACACCTGGGAGCCGCTGCGTCGGGCGGGCGCCACGGCGCGTGTCCTGTTGATCCAGGCTGCAGCGCTGCAATGGCATGTAGCGCCGAGCCTGTGCCATGCGCAGAACGGCCAAGTGTTTGGCCCTGGTGGCTTTCAGGCTAAATACGGCGAACTGGTCGAGGCCGCGGATACGCTGCCATTACCCACTGACGTACCCTTGAAAACCCCCGAGCAATTCAAGCTGTTGGGCACCCCCGCGCAGCGCCTGGACACGCCCGCGAAGGTCAATGGTAAGGCGCGTTTTACCATCGACCTACAAATCCCCGGCATGCTGGTTGCCTCCACCATCACCTGTCCTGTGTATGGCGGGCGATTGCGTACGGTTGATGATGCTGCGGCACGGCGAGTGCCAGGGGTTCGCGACATCGTGCGATTGGACAATGCCGTGGCTGTTACCGGGAGTCACTTCTGGGCCTGTCAGCAAGCCATCAAAGCGCTGAAAATCGAGTGGGACTTTGGGCCGAATGCCTCTATTGGTTCTACGCATCTGGACCAAGAACTACTCGCGGCCAGTAGCCGTGATGGCGTGGTCGCTAAACGCACCGGCGACATTGAACAAGCCAAGCTACAAGCGGCCAGCCAGTTCGAAGCTGTTTACGAGCAAGCGCTGTTGTCGCATTCGCCGCTTGAGCCCATGAGCTGCGTGGCCCATGTGCGCAAAGATGGCTGCGAGCTGTGGGTCGGCACCCAAGTGCCAGTTTTCGCTCAACAGACAGCAGCCAAAGTCACCGGGTTGCCAGTTGAAAAAATCCAGGTGCATAACCAACTGATCGGAGGGGCATTTGGCCGGCGTTTGGAGTTTGACTTCATCACTCAAGCGGTGGCCATCGCGCGGCTGGTTGATTACCCGATCAAGCTGATCTGGAGCCGTGAGGAGGACATGACCCACGACCTCTATCGGCCGCTGTATGCCGATCGTATGAAAGCCGCCCTCGACGACAAGGGGCGTCCGCTAGGATGGGAACATCGCATTGCCGGCGCCTCAATTCTCGCCCGCTATGCCGGCAGCTTGCCACCCAACGGCGTGGATGCCGATGCCGTTGAAGTTGCGGTGGACCCTATCTATAGCTTGCCGCATTTGCAGGTTCGTTATATCCGCCAGGAGCCTAGCGTCGTGCCTGTGTCGTGGTGGCGAGGCGTGGGCCCGCTTCGCGGCACCTATGCCCATGAGTGCTTCATTGATGAACTGGCGCACAACGCAAAAGCCGACCCAGTGGCCTACCGCTTGGAGCTGATGGCTGAACAACCACGCGCCCAGGCAGTGCTGCGTTTGTTGGCTGAGAAGACTGACTGGAATAAGCCTTTGCCACCCGGACAGGGTCGAGGTGTGGCGGTCAGTGCGGTGTTCGGTAGCTATGTGGCCACTTTGGTTGAACTGGAGATGCAGGGCGACTTTGGCGTGCGCATCAAGCGCCTGGTCAGCGTGGTCGATTGCGGTTTTGCAACTAACCCGACGTCGGTTAAGGCACAGATCGAGGGCGGCACCTTGTTCGGCCTTTCCGCTTCGCTGTTCAACGAAATCCTGATCGAAAACGGTCAGGTGCAACAGACCAACTTCCACAACTACCGACAGCTACGTATCAACGAAGCGCCTGCGGTGGAGGTGCATTTGCTTGCGAGTCTGGAAACGCCGGGTGGCGTTGGCGAGGCCGGTACTGCGTTGATCGGCCCAGCCTTGGTCAACGCCCTTTACGCAGCATCGGGCCAGCGTATACGTCGTTTGCCGCTTAGCCGTTTCGGCTATTACCCGGTTTAAGGAGCTACTGATGAAATTAATAAGAAGCCTACTGATGTTCGCCAGCGGGGCTTTACTGGCGCAAGCGGCCAATGCACAAGAGGATTCCCTCGCTAAAGGCGAATACTTGACGCGCGCCGCCAACTGCGTGGCTTGCCATACCGTGTCAGGTGGTAAACCGTTCGCAGGTGGCGTCGAGTTTAAGCTACCGTTCGGCTCGCTGTTTTCGCCCAACATCACCCCGGACACGCAAACAGGCATCGGCGCATGGACGAATGAAGAGTTTGTAAGCGCGTTGCAGACCGGCGTGGGCCGTGATGGAAAACACTACTACCCGGCGTTTCCCTATAC
The DNA here is from genome assembly GCF_037055275.1 of Pseudomonas sp. ML2-2023-3. Taxonomy (NCBI): domain Bacteria; kingdom Pseudomonadati; phylum Pseudomonadota; class Gammaproteobacteria; order Pseudomonadales; family Pseudomonadaceae; genus Pseudomonas; species Pseudomonas sp. ML2-2023-3. The sequence goes on along the minus strand of NZ_CP146343.1, from coordinate 3,991,379 downwards.
TTCCTACAGCAAAATGTCTCGAGATGACATCCTCGCCATCAAGACCTATCTCGACAGCCTAGAACCTGTCGAGCAGGCACCGCGCGAAAACCAAATTGGCTTCCCGTTCAACCAGCGTCGGGGCATGGTTCTTTGGAATTCCCTCTTCCTTAACGATGAACCATTCCAAGCGGACAGCCAGTACTCTGCCGAGCGCAATCGCGGCCAGTATCTAGTAGAAGGGCCCGGGCACTGCGGTGAATGTCATTCGCCGCGTAACTTGTTCCAGGCGGTCAGTAACGATCGTTCGCTGGCCGGCAACCTTATCCAGGGTTGGAATGCTTACAACATCAGCGCTGACCCGGTGCATGGCATCGGTGCCTGGCCCACAGACGTACTGGCCAACTACTTGAAAGACGGGGCAGCGCCAGGCTTGGGTTTGTCCGCTGGGCCTATGACCGAAGTAGTCGAGCACAGTTTGCGCTATCTGACCGACGCCGACCGTCACGCGATCGCCGTGTTCCTCAAAGACTCACCCGCGCGCAGCGAAGGTGTGGCTCGTCCGCAGCAGGCAGCGCTTGCGGAGCAGGGCAGTGGCAATCCACTCGGCAATAAGTTGTTCGCTGGAGCTTGCGCCAGTTGCCACCTCTGGAACGGCACTGGCAGTCAGAGCCAAACGGCTATGCTGCTAGGTTTGAAGACAGTCAACGACCCTACCGCAAGCAACTTGCTCGGCGTCCTGTTGAGCGGGCATGGCTCGGCCGACGCCCAAGTAAACCGGCGCATGCCGTCGTTCGGGCGCATTTACACCGACCAAGAATTGGCTGCGCTGAGCAGCTTCATCCTGCAGCGCTTTGGGGATAGTGGTGCGCAGGTATCGGCACCGGCTGTGGCCAAGCGACGGACTGAGTCCCTGCATTGAGTGGAGGTATGTAATGTCGGGCCTGAATGCACTGTTGGACGCACTCTTGGCGGAGCGCGAGGCTGGCCGCGAGGCGGTGCTTGCGACTGTGGTAAGGGTCGAAGGCTCTGCGTATCGGCGGCCGGGGGCGCGCATGCTGGTTTCGCGTTTCGGCAGGCCTGAGGGCACCATCAGTGGTGGCTGCCTGGAGGCGGAAGTGGCTAAAAAAGCTTGGTGGCTGACCGAAACCGGGCCGACGTTGCGTAGTTACAGCACCGCTGAAGCGGATGAAGCCAGCGAGGAAGCGCTGAGCTTCGGCCTGGGCTGCAACGGTAAGGTTCACGTGCTGTTCGAGCGTCTACCGGCCAGCGGCCCGTGCGCGTTGGTCGATGCCTTGCTCAGCGTGCGCGATACCCATCAACCGGCGGCCATTGCCACAGTGATTGCCAGTCCAGCGGGTGTTTCGCCACGGTTAGGCGAGCGCTTGTTCTTAGTGCCCGGGCAGCGCGCCGCGGGTGAGCTGCGGCACTCGGTGTTGGCTGAGCAGATCAGCTCGGATTTGCAACAAACCCTGGTACGCGGCAAGTCATCCCGCTGTCTCTACCCGAATGGTTCTGACGAGATGGACGTGCTCCTGGAGTACATACCGCCTGTGCTGCGTCTGGTGATATTCGGTGCGGGCCACGATGCCCAGCCGCTGGTGCGCATGGCCAAACTGTTAGGCTGGCATGTCACGGTGATCGACGGGCGGGCGCACTTCGCCCGAGTCGAGCGCTTTGCCGACGCTGATCAGGTGCTGGTTGGCGATGTCGAACAGCCTTTCGCCTACCGCGAATATGTGCGTGGGGCCGCGGTGGCGGTGATGACCCATAGCCTGGTGCAAGACGCGCATTGGTTGCAGGGTGTGCTGCACAGTGAACCCTGCTATGTCGGCCAGTTAGGCCCGCGCGAGCGCACCGAGCGCCTGTTAGCCGGCATCCACGAGCATTTGGCTAAACCACAGGACGAGCTGCCGGGGCTTGATTATTTGCATTACCCGATTGGCTTGGACCTGGGCGGTGACACTCCGGAAAGCGTAGCCATGGCCATGCTCGCGGAAATTCAGGCGGTGCTCAATGGCCGCAGTGGCGGCAGCCTGCGCTTCAGGTCTGCGAGCATCCATGACAGCGATCCTGTGGTGGTTGGCCGGGATGAAACGGATGTTGTTGCAGAGGGTTGTCGGCATTTCGCCGTGCAGCGTTGACGATTTATAAAGCGAGGAACCTATCAGCATGAGTGAAACCATAAGTGTTGTAGCGATATTGACAGCCAAGGAAGGTAAAACCTCGGAGGTTGAGCGGGTCTTGCGCGCCGAAGACGGTTGCCTGTCTTACGTCCTGAGTCGTTGCATTGAGCAGGCCGGGCGTTTTGTCTTCGTCGAGCGCTGGGCCAGCCACGAGGCGATAGCGCGCCATCGGCAGATGTCGCATTACACGGTCATGGCCAAAGCGCTTGACGAGCTGCTGAGCGATCGTCAGGTTTATGTGCTTGAAACGCTGGCGGAGAACATCGAACCCTCCACTGATTCCCACGCGGGCGTTGTCGGGTGATTGTTGATCGACATGGCCGGCGTTTCCGCAAACTGCGCCTGAGCCTGACCGCTGCCTGCAATTACGCCTGCACCTACTGTGTGGCCGATGGCCGTCGGTTAGTGGCGGCGCGGGATGAATTGACGGCCGCGTCGATGCTGCGGGCCGTTGAGTTGCTCAGGGATGTTGCCGGTGTTGAGGAGCTGCGCATTACCGGCGGCGAGCCGCTGCTGAGCGACAGGCTGGAGCCCTTTCTCCGGGGGATAGGCGTATTGGGGTTGCAGGACATTAGCCTGACCACCAATGGCCAGTTATTGGCGGGCAAGCTGCAGTTATTGCGCAGCGCGGGTATCCGGAGGCTCAATGTTTCCCTTGATACGCTTGACCCGAGCGCCTTCCGCAAGATCGCCAAGGGCGGCGACCTGCAAACTGTGCTGAGCGGGATCGAGCAGGCGCGCCGAGCCGGCATGATCATCAAGATCAACATGGTCCCGATGCGAGGCAGCAACCTAGACCAAGTTATGCCCATGCTGGGGTTCTGTTTGGAGCAGGGATACGAATTGCGCTTTATCGAACTTATGCGGATGGGCCATTTGGCCCAGCATGCAGAGGCTTTCTGCACACAGTTCGTCGGCCAGCGCGAGCTGCTGGAGCTTATCGGTGAGCGTTATGAATTCACCCAGGCTGAGGCACCAGTAGACTCCACCGCGCTGCGTTATAGCGTTGGCGAGAGTGGGGCATTTGGCATTATTGCCAACGAAAGCGTGCCATTTTGCCGTAGCTGTAGCCGCCTGCGTTTGTCGTCTACAGGCTGGTTATACGGATGCCTGTCCTCGAATCGCGGACATTATATGGGTGAACTGTTGGAGCTGCCGAGTGAACAGGCGCACCCGCAGCTGGCCGGTTTGCTCAGCCAAGCGCTGGGGGACAAACAGGACGCAGCGTTTACCGGCAGCGCGCTGATTATGAAGTCGCTGGGTGGCTGAGGTCAGCGGGCTTGTCGACGTCTTGCAGAATGCCGCTGTCATTGAACGTCACTTCAATCACATGCTGCGCATGGGTGGCTATTAAACCCTTGGCCCCATTCTCCCCTTGCAGTTGCATCAGCTCCGGCCAAAAGCGCCGGCCGAACAACACCGGGTGTCCGCGCTGGCCATCGCAGTAAGCGACAACAATATGTTCAGCGTGCGCATGCGCGCGCAGCTGCAGCAGCGTTGCGAGAGAAACCCACGGCATATCCCCGAGCAGCACCGCCACCGCGTCGGCCTGAGAGTGTGCAAGACTCTTAATACCTGCCGCTAGGCTTGAGCCCATCCCCTGTTTGGCCTGTGCCGCACGAACCACCTGAATGTACGGCGGAATAGCCAGGGCCTGCGCATCGTCTTCAGCCTTCAATACGATCCGAACATCACTGAAGGCTTCTTGCGCCCGCAGCAATGTTGCCACCAGTAGGTTGTTACCGTCGGCCAGCTTGGCCAGGCGTTTGTCGCTGCCAAAGCGTTGTCCGTAACCGGCGGCGAGTACTAAACCGACACACTCCGGGTAGCTGTGCAGTTCTGTCATGTTGAGATGTCCCTCATGGTTTGCCAGGTTATTTATCTCCGCAGCGCTGAGTGTGGACGGGTAGGCAAGGTGTTGAGTGGCAATCAGGTGTGTCTCGCGAGTAAGGCTCCATTATCCAGACGCGGCATGACGGCGTAAGTAATTCTGCGCTACAGCGAAGTCGCTAGCGAGGTGGCGACCGCTTTTATTGTGCCTGAAGAATACGGCCGTCAGGGTTAAGCCGTGACGGCCGGTGGAGCGGATTTACTCGGCGTAGGTCGGGTAATCGCTGTACCCCTTTTCCGTGCCGCCGTACATGCTGCTTGGGTCGACCGGGTTGAGCGGCCAGCCATTGGCAATGCGCTGCGGCAAATCGGGGTTGGCAATGAACGGGCGACCAAAGGCAATCAAGTCGCCCAGGCCAGCCTCCAAGGTTTCCGCGCCGCGTTGTGCGGTGTAGCGGCCGGCGTAGATGATGCGCCCGCTAAATACCTGCCTGATTTCGCGGCGGAAGCCTTCGGGAAGCACCGGGGCATTGTCCCAGTCGGCCTCGGCAATCGACAGGTAGGCGATGCCGGCCTCTTCGAGCACCTTGATGGCCTCGATGTAGGTGCTGTGTGGGTCTTCTTCGACAAGGCCCAAATAGACCCTGTCCTCTGCTGTACTTTCAAACAACGGCGCGAAACGCACGCCTAGGCGGTCAGCACCGACAACTTCGGATACGGCCTGGATAATCTCGCGCAGGAAGCGCAAACGGTTGTGCAGCGAACCGCCATATTCATCGTCGCGCTGGTTGCTGTGGGCGGAGATGAACTGGTTGACCAGATAACCGTTGGCGCAGTGAATTTCCACACCATCAAAGCCTGCACTCAATGCATTGCGCGCGGCCTGCGCGTACAGCTGCACCAGTTCTTTTACCTCGGCATTGGCCAATGCGCGAGGTACCGAAGGCTCGGCTAAAGTACCTGCACCTGGACCGGTTTCAATAAATACTTTGACGTTGTTCGCAGCAATACCCGAAGGCGCTACTGGCGCGGCACCATTAGGCTGCAGCGAGATGTGCGATACCCGGCCAACGTGCCAGAGCTGGGCGAAAATGATGCTGCCAGCGGCATGCACAGCATCGGTGACGTTGCGCCAACCTTCGATTTGTTCTTGGCTATGAATGCCTGGCGTCCAGGCATAACCTTGGCCACGGGGTTCGATCTGGGTGCCTTCTGTCACCATAAAGCCCGCCCCAGCGCGTTGCTGGTAATAGGTGGCCATCAATGGGTTCGCAATATTCCCTGGCTGTGTGCTGCGCGAGCGGGTCAAGGGTGGCAGAACTATACGGTTGTTGAGCACATAAGGGCCCAGCTGCACTGACTGAAAGAAACGACTTGTATCCATTTTGTGAATTCCTGGTTAGGCCCGCGGCAACCTAAATGGCGCGGGCGAAAGTTGGTATATGCCAGTACTGGTAGAGGCATTAGCCTTACGCGGCCTTAGGCCAGTAGTTTCAGCAAGGCGTGCGCAGTGGCTGCGGAGGAAGCCGGGTTCTGGCCTGTGACAAGCAGCCCGTCGGTTACAACATGGACCTGCCAGTCGGTGTTTTTGCTGTAAATACCGCCCTGCGCCTTGAGCATGTCCTCGACCAGAAACGGCACCACCTGAGTCAGGCCCGCGGCGTCTTCCTCGCTATTGCTGAAACCGGTGACCGCTTTGCCTGCGATCAGTGGCTTACCGTCGCTGCCCTTGACGTGGAGCAATACCGCCGGCGCGTGACAAACAGTTGCGATCGGCTTGCCGGATGCGTTGGCGTGCTCGATCAGGGCGATGGACGTGACATCTTCGGCAAGATCCCACAGCGGGCCATGGCCGCCGGGGTAGAACACTGCATCAAACTCGGCGCTGGAGAGGTCACTGAGCGTTCGCGTATTTGCCAACGCTTTCATGGCGGCGGTATCGGCCTCAAAGCGACGAGTGGCGTCGGTCTGGAAGTCGGGCTCGTTACTCTTCGGATCCAGCGGTGGCAGGCCGCCTTTTGGCGATGCCAGAGTCAACTGCGCACCGGCATCGAGGAAGGCGTAGTAAGGCGCGGCAAGCTCTTCAAGCCAGAAGCCGGTCTTTTCGCCCGTGTCGCCCAGTTGGTCGTGGGAGGTTAAAACGACGAGGATTTTCATGCGGTTTACCTTTTGCTTCAATACGCGGGTTGGCGTTTTTCAGTTAATTGCTGCGCCGCTAATTAATGGGCGCATCGAAGAGGGCTTAGAGACTCGCCTCTAAAATCTGGCGGCTGACGTCTAGGGTGACGTTGCTGTGTTCACCCAGTGCCGTCAGGCGGTGAGCATCTAGCTGCTTGAGCAATCCGTCGATGTCGTCCGCGTCGAGTTGGTAAGCTGCTAGGCGCGTGGGTAAGCCCAGGCTCTCGAAGAACGTCCGGGTCTTCTGGATGGCGGCATCAATGCGCTGCTCGTCATTACCTTGACTGATGTGCCATACCCGCTCGGCGTATTGCAGCAACTTGGCGCGCTTGGCCTCACGGCGAACCTCTAGGTTGGCGGGCAATACGATTGCGAGCGTGCGTGCGTGATCGATGCCGTGCAGTGCGGTCAGCTCATGGCCGATCATGTGGGTGGACCAGTCCTGCGGCACGCCCGCGCCGATCAGGCCATTGAGCGCTAAGGTAGGCGATGATACCTGCATCGTGACAAGCGAGAATTTGTTCGCTTTTGAAGTAACCTCGGTCAGCCACTACCGACAACGTTTCTGACGCCATCGCCTCGCGGGCTTGCTTAGCCATCGAGCTGAGTTGATCGCGGTCGGAACCGACGTTGGTCACCTCATGCGCAACGATCAAATGGTGCTGCGTATCGACCGCTGTCTGCACGTTGTAGCCGACGATTCCCGTGCCGCGTGTCATCATGGAGCGGCTGTCTGGATCGGTCAGTGAGACCTGTTTATCCGGCGATTCATTGAGCTGGATTTCGATCACCTGAAGCTCTTTCATTTGAGTTTTGAGTTTTGAGCTTGGCGACTCTCTCTTCCAGCCGCACGGCACTGGGCTCGGAAGCTGTTGGTTCTTGCCGATCGGCAGCATCGAGTGCCGTCAGGTAACGGTTGATGCTCGATTCAATTTCTTCCATTCGCCGCTTTAGTTTGGCGCAGGTGAAATTGCGGTCGCGGTTGTTGACGGCTTTGAATTTACTGCCGTCGATGGCGACCAGATGTTCTCCGAACAGTCCCAACTGCTGACACAGCACAACGAACTGGCGACAGATGCCTCGGATGGTCTTGCTGTTGTCTTTTCGGAAGTTGGCGATGGTCTTGAAATCCGGCATCAAACGCCCGGTCAACCACATCAGTTCGACGTTGCGCTGGGCTTCTCGCTCCAAACGTCGACTCGACTGGATGCGGTTGAGATAGCCGTAGATGTAGATCTTCAGCAAGATCGCGGGGTGGTAAGCAGGCCGGCCAGTATCGGCTGGAATGGCATCTTCAAAACCCAGATTGACCAGGTCGAGTTCGTCGACGAAGACGTCGACTACGCGGACCGGATTGGTATCGCTGACGTAGTCGTCGAGGCTCTCGGGAAGTAAGGTGCCTTGGCCTCGATGTTCACCTTGGATAAAGCGCTTCATGGGCGATCCCTGCGATGAAATCCTCAGAAATCATAGCAAGTGTTCGCGAAGGCGTTTTACACACTCTGGGCCGATTTCATTAGACCACTACAGATAGCAGCCTGTCACGAGGGGACGTAGACGTCTAAAACCAGTCGTTCGTTCGGATGCGTCAAGGGAATCAGTGTCGATTCATACTACCGCCTGTATGCACTCAGAATCAGTTTCGTCTACTTTGCGGTAGCGTTCGTTATCCTTAAGCCTCTGAAAGCGGTACAGGTGGTTCGCGACATTAACCTTGGTTTGAGCACATTTCCACCAGACGTTTTTGCAGCTCTGTTTGTGTCTGGGCGGAGCTGAGTCCAAGGTCTGGTGCGCATGCAATTAGATGTTGCGCCGAGCTCTTTGCCCAGCCTTGTACATCGTCATCAAGGGCAATCCAGTGCCGTAGTTGTGATCGGGCAGCGTAGTGGCAGATCTGATCGTATCTTGTCTTTCCGTCCCATTGATTTTCATCCGCCCAGCCTTTAGCCATCGAGCTGTGCCACGTGGCACCGATAACTCGTTCTTGCAGCTCGCGAGGCAGATAGCAAAGTGCTCGCTTATAGCCGAGATGCCGGACCCAGCTGGTGCTTAATACCAGCGATGTCGTTGGAAAATCATCGAGAAGATTGACAAGAATCGGCGCCCACATGAAAAGCGTACCTTCGGCCTTCAGTGTCGGCCCTTGGCGGCTCAAGTAGACGGCGTCAGGGTGTAAGACGCCATCAAAATCAAGGAAAAGGATATGCGTATTCTTCTGCACTGGGGTTTCTCCCGTGAATGGCCCTCACCAAACAGCTTGGGCCCGATGGGTCATTGCGTGTTCTCCGGTCTTTTCTTCGGGAGCGGAGTTATTGCCCTAAACACATGAGATAGGGTATCAACGAAAAGCTTAAGAGCCGTGCCATAAGCTCAATAATTCTCAACTACAGCTCCTTGAAACGCAAAGCGGGAAGGTAGGAGATTGGTACCATGACTGTCATAGAGCAAGCTGTAGACGTACTGCAAAAGGCCAAGAAGGTGGTCTTTTTCACTGGCGCTGGTATCTCCGCCGATAGCGGTATCCCCACGTATCGCGAAAAAATTTCTGGAATCTGGGCAGGATACGATCCGAGGGATCTAGAGACGGCCAAGGCCTTTCGGGAAAACCCAGCACTGGTATGGGGATGGTATCTATGGCGGCGGTTCCGAGTCGCTCAAGCAGAGCCAAATGCAGCACATCTTGCGGTAGCTCGCATGGCTGACTCGCAACGCCAGGTTTCTGTTATCACCCAGAATATTGACGACCTTCATGAGCGAGCCGGGTCGTTGGATGTTGTGCATTTACACGGCAGTTTGGCAATGCCTAAGTGCTTCGCCTGCCATCGGCCCGCAGTTGTACCACCAGATCAATCAGCTGTGCCGGATAATGGCGCTTTGATCGAGCCTCCTAGGTGCCCGCGCTGTAACGGCAAAATGCGTCCTGCGGTGGTCTGGTACGGAGAGGATTTGCCGCCCCAGGCTTAGAAGGCCGCAGTGCTCCTGGTGAAGGATTGCGATCTTCTGATCTCAGTGGGCACCTCTGGCATAGTCAGGCCTGCCGCAGGTCTCCCCAACCTTGCATTGGAATCTGGAGCTTCAGTCATTCATGTGAACAAGGCTGACGTCGCAATGGGGGAGGAGAAGGAGCTCATGCTGTTGGGGTCTGCTGCCGAAGTACTGCCGATGCTGCTCGAGAGGATAGAGACTAGTACATGCTGCAGGGCAGCCAATATGAGGCACTGACGCCTTATGTCGATCCGCTGATCCTGGCGTTGCTGACCCTGGGACTGATTCCGGCGCCGTGCCGTACGGTGTGGAAAGCCGCCAAGCAAATTCTGCGCATCACCCCGACCGAACTGGATGGCGAGATCACCGAATTGATGGCGGGGATGAGCCAGCGCTATGGCTTCGAAAGCTTTTCCCACTGTGCCAGTCAGATCGGCCGGGGCCTGTTCGTCGAGATCCATATCCTCCTGCCGGCGGCGATGAACCACTGGCCGGTCAGCGAACTGGACAGCGTGCGCGCCGAAATTGCGGCTGCCATCGGCAGCGAAGGCCCCAACCGTTGGTTGGCGATAGGCTTCACCCGGGACAAGCACTGGCTCTGAAAGGTATCTGCGCTATTAGCAAGTTCTTCCAAGTATAGGGGGGAGTGCCATGCGGTGTTCCAATGCAGACCCGAAACGGGCGACGGCACTGTCCGTGTTGGTTGGCGAGCTGCTGGGCGGGCAGCCAGTGGATCTGGGTGTTGTCACTGTACTGTCCAAACAGCCTGAATTACGTCAGGCATTTGAGCAACTGAGGCAGCATTTAACTCGATGCGAGTTCGAGCAAGCAGCGCAGAACGAACCCTGCAACACCGAGCATGTGACTGCGTCGGGACGTCAGTTGGCCGAAAGCAATCAAGAACAGTTATGCCTACAGCTATTGCTGGAGGAGGCTCGACAGCGATTGGCACGAGGGGGAAAGCCGCAAAGGCCAGAGCTCGCAGGTGTCGCAGAAAATGCCTAGTGACATGGGTAAAGGATTTGAACGACCGGGTCATACTCAAAAAAGCAGCGAGGTTGGAACCGTCCATGATGGGCATGCCAAGGAAAGAGGTCTATCTCACACCGTTCACACAGGCAAAGCCGATACCCAGCCCGCTGTACATAGGCTGCAGACCAGGACGTCAGTGTTAGAAAGAGGCCGCAATCGCCTCTGCGAGTTGCTGATCCGACATCAGTGGCTGACGGTAGCTGGCTCTGTAATACCGGGACGCCTGCTCAAACTCAGCGCCCCGAATCTCGCCATCCGAACCAATGAATGCCAGTGCGTCGCTCTTGGCGGATTTGAAGAAGTCTGGAATGCTCGCAGTTGCGGCCGTGGCTCCGGAGATAATCACGCACGGCACAACGGTGGTGATCATGAGTGCTGCCTGGAATGGGTTGTTGTTTTCGGCCGCCACTGCCTGATTGCCTGTCGACGCCACAAGGGCCAGCACCAGTATTTTCCATGACTTCATTCTTGTCTCTTCCTTGCTCACTTACGGGCACCATCACGGGTTGCCGGAATCTTCCACAATGTCTGCACTGCATTTTTGGGCCACCACCATAGCAGAGTGGTGACTCCCGGAAGCGGTCTGGCGTTTCACTTTACGCCACAGCCCTGACGAGCCGGCAGAGCCCGTCAGGCTTGGGGAGCGTTACTTGGACGCGAAGGGCACTGTCGTCTTTGGTGTTGACGAAAGCGCAGAGACAATTTCATCTGAGTTGAGCACGGCACTCAATACTTCAGTGCCGGCGGTAATGACGTTCGTCACCTCACCGCTGTTTTTCGCGCTCTTCGTCGCCAGTTGATTCCCGTGTTCATCAAACACAGAAGCCGTAATGTCGTAGTCGAACCGGGTGCGCATGTAGGCATCAATCTTCCATTCGCGCAGGGTGAGCTTCAAAAGCTTCTGCCCGGGTTTCGCGCTGGCGGTTGCGTAAGCGGGCTGCGCCTTGATGGAGGATTTCTCCAGTGCGCCACGCACCGCCTCTCTGATATCGGCCGATAAAGGGTCGCCCGTCAGCGTATTGACATTGAAGGGGTTGTAATAAAGCCCCCTGATGCGCCCAACAAAGTCAGGATCTTTTTCATCTTTGAGCACGTAAGGCCTCTCATCAATGACGTTTAATTCCACGGGCGTGTCAGAGCGTGCGTGAAGCGCGGGGCTGGATTGTCGGTAGTCGATTTTTTGGCCGAAGGCGCAGCCACCCAGAGCCGCGAAGGCGCACAGGATTGCAAGGGCGCGGAGATACAGCATGAGTAAATTCCATTTTAGGGTTAAGAAAGTGATTCTACATTGCCATCATTCGGGCTCCCACCAAAAATGCTCGCGCAGGGCTGGCGCGGGTCAGGAAAACGATTCAGGAAGGGGATAAGTCATCAAGGGTAGTTACAGGCTCTGATGTCGATGGCCACATTGCGCGGCGCTTGAATGTTCTGCATTGGAGTGGGGTCTGTCAGATGCTACTCAGATCACACTCCGATGCGACCTCCCGTGAGGGATCGGGCAGTTACCGACAGGCTGTCGTTGGCGCTGGTTGTTCATTGCAAACCTTTATATTCAAGTGAAGCTTGATTGCGTCAATCTGCACTGTTTTCAGCATATTTATTTGCAGGGGGGCACCATTGGGCGAGGAGGGGAACATTACGGATAGGCGCCAGGTCGCTTATTTCGGTGTCCATAATGATCCGGGACTATAGTAAAAGCCCACTGCCTCAATAAGAGAGAGCGTTATGAAACGATCAGTGTTGTTTGTTTTAGCAGGACTGGCAGCTACTCCGGTTTTTGCTGCCGATGATTTGTGCATCATCAATCTGCAGAAGCTTTCTGACTACAAGGCCACCGCCAGCACCCTTGGACAACCGCTGCTTGGGCAGATCCACGACGCGCGGGTTGAGGCACAAAAAGCACAGGCTGAAGGCGACATACAGAAGTGCATCAGCCTCACCAATAAAGCGCTGCAGGATGTTGTGAATTCACAAAAAGGTCAGTAACTGAGGTGATCGGACGGCCATGCTGCCAAGGTCGCTGGCCGTTCACGCTTTTCGGGTGAAAACCGGAAAATCAAGCGCCTGAGTCTGCGCTGTATCGCTGTTTCAGCTCGTCTGAAATCACTTTAAGCCGAGCGACGTCTTCGTAAAGCTTCGTGATCAGCTTGAGGACCTCTATCAGTTCTGCGCCTTGATATTCCTTCACTTGGCCAAGGGCATCATCAGCGGCCTGCTCAAGTTTGGCGCCTATTATTTCGAGCTTGCGACTAAGCTCCTGATTGTGCTCGATGCGTCTCATGAGCTCTCCTGAGAATCTGTCTTACGGCAGGTCATTCTGCCGGGTTATGACCGACTCCACCGAAGTTAGTCTCTCAGTGTACAGAAGGGTTCTCGGTTCGAAGACACAACTCCGCCTCCAGAACCTGCACGCGAGTCAGGATGTGTCTCTCCTTTAACGCTGAGTGTTCTTGCATTTCCTCAGGCGTGGCGTTTCTCACTGGATCGCTCAGGGCCAGGTAGCGCTCTGACTCTTCATGGGTGAGTCCCACCAAGACCTCCCTGTCGCTCAGGTCGGTGGAGAGTGAGTATATTTTTTTCAAAAACGTTCGATTGCTATCGGTAAGGTCAAGCACGCAGATGTTCACACACAGTATTGATTGAAGTCTGACCGGGCCCTTGTTTAAAAAGTTCAGAGCCCTGGCGCCAGCACGCCCTTGGGTGATTCGCGGCGCCCGGGCAGCTCAACAGGGCGGTATCCGAAGGTATCTACCGGGTTGCTTCAGGCCCTGTCGAGGCTCTGGCGAGCTCGAAAGCCGCAGTAATGGCAGCCCGGGCCTGAGGGCTGTTTTTCCAGCAAGTCGATCCTGTTGCTGCAGATGCCTGGGCCAGAATGTCACACACACTCGCCTTGCTGAGTTCAGTCAGGGACCCGATGCCCATTTGTTCAAGTCGCGTGATGACGGTGGGTCCAACGCCCTTGAGCGCTAACAAGGCGGTTCTTTCTTCCAGTGAAAATGACATCCGTAAAGTCCTTTTTGGTCAGTTCTATCCATTGCCATGGACGGTTTTGTAACAGCTGAAAAGCTCAGCGCCCGGCTCACTTCAGGGCGTAATCTCGAATTGTGAAACTCAGGCAGGGCTGCATCAAGCACTCATTGCGCTAACGCCGGATCTAAGTAGCAGAAGTTCCCCGTACAAGCTGGGGAGCCGGTCAACTCATGGGCGCCATGCTCAAGCTTCATGGCGCCCGCACGTCTGATCAGAAGCTGACTTCCCCGGTCAGGCGCAGTGTGCGTCCTTCTCCCCAGCTGACTCGCCGGGTGTTGCCACCCGACGCCACGAAGTAGCTGCGATCGGTCAGGTTGCCGGCATTGAGTTGCAGCGAGGTTTCCTTGCCCAGCAGATGGCTGGATTTCCAGGACACGAAAGCGTCTACCGTGGTGTAGTCAGGCAGCTCGAAAGAGTTGCTGATATCGCCCGCGCGCTTGCCCACATAGCGAGCACCGGAGCCCAGACGCAAACGTCCCGAGAAAATATCGGCCGGGACTTCGTAGGTGAGGTAGGCACCGCCTACATGACGTGCCACGTTGAACAGGCGATTGCCTTCGGTTTGCTCGGTGTCCTTCTTGATCCGGGCATCGGTGTAGGCGTAGTTGGCTATCACGCTCCACTGCGCGCTCAGGCGTCCGGTCATGCTCCATTCCAGGCCACGGGACTGCACTTCACCCGCCAGGCGCTGCACCATGTTGCCGAATTCGTCCAGCTCGCCGGTGTTCTGCTGCACGTTCTTTTTCAGGATGTCGTACAGCGCCAGCTGGCTGGTCCAGTCACAGTTGTCATACTTGAGCCCCACCTCGTACTGGCGCCCGGTCTCCGCCTTGTAAGTGCCTTCGAAGGTGGTGCCTGATTCCATCTCATTGGGTGCGAACGACTGGCTGTAGTTGGCATAGACAGAGAGGTCATCGCGCATCTGATACACCAGCCCCAGAAAGGGCAGGAGCCTGGACTCGCCCTCGTCGGTGGTTTGCTTGAAGTCCAGGCCCGCGCCCGAGTCTATCGAGTAGTGCTGATAGCGCAGGCCCGGCGCCAGAATCCATTTTTCCCCCAGGTGAACCGTGTCTTTGACGTACAGCGACTGGCCCTTGATATGGTTTTTGCCGTTGGTGTTCGACGGGTTGACGGTGCCTGTCGGGGGCAGCAAGCCATACTGCGGGTCGGCCGGGTAGAAGCCGCCGACGTTTCGACTCTGCAGGAAATCCCCGTTGGCTTCGCGACGTGTTTCATAGTCGACACCCGTGACCAGGTCATGGTCGATACCGTACCAGGTCCTGCTGCCGATCCAGTCCAGGGACAGGTAAGCGTTCTCCCGGTTGGCGCCCACATTGCGCCGAAAACGCCGGGTCAGTTCGCCAGTGGCGGGGCGATATTCGCTGGGGTCGGCCTGGTAATCGTTGTAGTGGTCATACACCCAGCCCGTTGTCAGGCGTACCCGTGAAGCGGGATCCAGACGGTACTCGGTGGTGGTGTTGAACGACTGGCGCTGGCCTTGGGCACGGGTCCATTTTTCATCCAGACGCTTGTCGCGGCTGCCCACGTGATGGCCGTTGTAAAACACGGCGCCCCGGTCCAGGGTGTTGCTGTAGTCGTTGTATTCATAGGCGGCGAGAAATGACAGATCGTCAGACTCGTAGGCGAGTGAGGGCGCGACCAGCCTGGACGTGTTCTGGCCAAAGTTGCGCCAGTAATTTTCGTCCCGGTTTTGCCCGATCAGTCGAAATGCAAACCCGGTATCACCCAGCGGCCCGGTCACATCGAACCAGCCATCGCCACCGCCCTGATCGCTCAGGGTGCCGCCCAGTGTGCTGTTCCACTGGTATTGCGGCTTTTTGGTGATCACGTTGATCACGCCGCCCGGTTCCTGCATGCCGTAGAGCAATGACGCCGGGCCCTTGAGCATCTCGACGCGCTCGGTGGTGACGCGCTGGAAATTGCGCCCAATGGGCATGCGCACCCCGTCGCGCAGCACGCCGCCATCGTCGGAGTTGCCGAAACCGCGCTTGATGAAACTGTCCTGCGTGCCACCGAAATTATTACTGACCACGACCCCCGGCATAAACTTGATCACGTCTTCGAGGGTTTGAGGCGCTTGATCCTTGAGCTGTTGCGGGGTCACCGTGTCCACGGTCTGTGATTGCTGCAGGAAGGCCGTTTCAGTCTTGTCTGCCGTCGAGCTGTAGCCTGCACGGTAGTCCGTGTCGTCTGCGCTGGATTGCACACCGTCGACCTGAGTACTGGGCAGTTGCAGGGGGGCGACTTCGCTCGCCAGCACTGTGCAACTGATCACCAGGCTGGTACACACACCCAGCGGCACAATGCCTGCCCGTTTGAATCCATGCTTCCTTTGCAACATCCGTAACACTCCACACCATTGACGGCAGATAACTGAATTCGCTGTCGAGCACCGGACACACGCTGGACAAGGTTCCAGGTACTCCGGGTGAAACGTCTATTACGGGCGTTTCAGACTCGTCAGTAGGGCTGAATCGTATCAGCTGGCGGGAATGTTTATCATTAACTTTTGGGTGCGGCGCACAAAAGTCGTGGGGCAGGGCAACGTGCCCGCGCATCACTCCTTGAGCGCTTGTTGCCCAAACGGCAGTAACTCGCTCATCAAGTTGAACACGGTGCTTTTGACGGCGCTGTTCAGATCCGTCCATGCCAGCCCTGTGGTTGCACGGTAGCTTCCCAGCTCCAGGGGCCTGGAAATGACGTTGGCGGGTAATGCGCGTCCGGCATTGGCGGGCAGCAAGCCAACGCCCAGCCCGGCCGACACCAGCGCGAGCATGGTGGTGAACTCGCCCAGCTCCGCCGCAATTTGCAACTGCCCGCCCTGGCGTGTGACCGCTTGCATCAGCTCATCGTAAAAGCCGGGGGCGTAACGTCTGGCCAGGATAAACACGGGCAGTTGGTCGAGGTCCGTCGGGTGCAGGGTGTCGCAGGCAACCAGCGGGTGATCGCCGGGCAGGGCAACAATAAAGGTTTCCTGCAGCACTTCGCGGGTCTGGATACCGGGGATGGCGGCTGGCAAGCGCATCAGGCCGAAATCGAGCTGGCCGTTCTTGAGTGCCACCGCCTGATCCGGGCCGGGCATGTCCTTGAGTTCCAGTTCAATACGCGGGAATCGTGCATGCAACGAGCGGATCAGTGAGGGCAGCAGCTCAGGCAGGACCGATGACACAAACCCCAAGCGTACGCGCCCGATTTCTCCGCGCCCGCAAGCCCTGGCCACATCCGCCGCATGGGCAGACTGATACAGCGTGGCCCGGGCTTCGGGCAGGAAGAGGGTGCCCACTTCTGTCAGCGTAACCGAGTGCCGGTTACGCTCGAACAGGCGTACCCCCAGCTCTTCTTCGAGCATCTTTATCTGCATGCTCAGGGCCGGTTGCACGATGGATAACCGTTGTGCAGCGCGGCCGAAGTGCAGCTCCTCCGCCAGGGTCACAAATGATCGCAGGTGTTTGATTTCCACTGAGCACTCCAGGCTACGTAACGACGTCTTGGCGAGGCTCATGGTAATGGATCACAGGATAATGGGTGACGCCTGATCGCAGGTTTAATCAGAAGGTTTTGCTGGCGCTGGCCACCAGCGTTGCACCGCACACATCGTCATAGTCGGTGAAGCTGGTGCACTCGGCCTTCGACAGGTCGGTATCGATATAGCTCAGCGCCCAGTCAATACCGATCAGCTGGCGGCTGAGCTTGACCTCCCAGTCGTAGTAATCACCCCGTCCTTTGCCGCTGTTGCTGAAAAATACGTCGTCCTTGTAGTCGACGTATTCATAGCGCAGGGCCAAGCCGATCTCGGCGGGCAGCACGGTGTGATAGCCGATAAAGACCGTGGATAAATCCTCGTCTTTTTTGCCCTCGTGGAACTCGCCGTTGTCATCCTCGTAGTCCGGGCCTTTCATGTTGTTGACGTACTTGCCCCCGAGCAACACGCCGTACAGGTCGAGGGTGGTCTGAATATCGCTCTGATTGTACCCGCTTTCACGGGGGAACTCGTAGCGGGTGTAGAAAGTGTCCAGGCTGATGTTGTCGTTGATTTGCCAGAAGTAACCGGCGAAGTATTCGATCTCCTGTCGGGCTTTGGAGTCATGGCCAAAGTCGACATTGGAGGTCCACAGGCCAGCATACAGACCGCTGACATGGTTGAGGGTGATCGCCAGCTGGGCGGCGGGGTCGCCCAGGGTTTGCGACAGGCCGTTGGCCCGGTAGTCGCTGATCAGTGTGGGGGTGATCGCCAATTGGAAATCATCGTTGAGCTCCAGCGCCCGGGCGCTGAGCAAGGGGGCCAGGGCCAGGCCCGTGAGCATGCAGACAGACAATGCATTCATATCGATTCTCTTGTTTTTATAAGGCGCCATGGGCCATGCGGGTCAATCAGGCGTCAGGTGCGTACACCTGCTTACCGGCGAAGAAGGTCTTCAGGACTTTGGTGTCCGAAAGGGCCTCGTCATCGACGCTGAACACATCACGGTCGAGGATGATCAGGTCAGCCTGCTTGCCGGGTACCAGAGAGCCGATTTGGGCATCCAGGCCCAGGGTTTTGGCGGCATTGCTGGTGTAGGCATAAAACATGCTCTGGCGATCAAGGCTTTCCTTGGCATTGAGCACACCCAGAGGGCCTTTGCGGGTGGCTGCCTGGGCGATGGCGTTCCACGGGTTCGGGCTGGAAACCGGCCAGTCGCTGGCGCCGGCGATCATGGCCCCGGCATCTTTCAGGGATTTGGCCGGGTACTGATAGCCATAGGCAAATGCACTGATGTAAGGCTTCACCAGGTCGACGGTGTAGCTTTCTTCCGTCGCCCACAGCAGTTGCATGGATGCCACTACCCCCAGTTGCGCAAACCGCGGGAACTCCTTGGGGTTGACCAGTTGCAAGTGGCTGATGCTGTGGGTCACCGATGCGGGGCTCTGCGTGCGCGCATATTCAAAACCGTTCAGGGACTCACGCACCGCACGGTCGCCGACCGCATGCATGTGTACGATCCAGCCGCGCTTTTCGGCGGCCACCACCAGCTCGCCAAAGTGCGCAGGGTCAATCAGCAGTTCGCCGTTTTTATTATTGTTCTTGTACGGCACGATGACTGCCGCCGTTTGCCCCGGGTATTCCAGAACACCGTCGGCAAACACCTTGATGCCGGGGAAGGTCAGGTTGGGTACGCCTTCGAACTGTTTCATCACCGTGGCCAGCACTTCAAGGTCGGCGGGTTTGCTTTTGGAATTGGTCAGCATCAGAGCCGCGACGTGGGCAGAAAGCTCTCCGTTCTCTGCCAATTGACGATACAGCGGTAATACGCCCACGCTCTGTTCAGTGGCGGTGAAATCAAACAGCGAGTCGGAATGCCCTGCGTTCGAGGCCGCGTCCATCCAGCCCGTAACCCCATACTGGTTATTTATTCTTACGGCTTCACGGGCAGCCTTGAGCATCACCTGCGCGCTTGGCGGCGGGACCTGGCCGCGTACCTGATCCCACATGGACTCGGCAACAAAACCGGTCGGGGTGAAGTCTGCCCCGTGACCGATATAACCGCGCTCTTTGCTCGGCAGGTTCTTTATAAAGGCGGCATCAATGTTGGCGTGCTTGAGCATGGCGTTGTTGGCCCAGCCGGTATGCCCGTCGATGCCGTTCAATACCAGCGGTTTGTCAGCCCAGCGGCCCTGATTGAAACGCTTGCCCAACTCGCTGCTTTGTTCCCAATAGGCCGAACTGACGCCCGCAATATTGACGATGGCGCCGTCCCCGGTATTGCCTGCCTGCTCCTGCTCGATGATCCATTGTTCGAGTTCGGGCAGGGGTTTTTCTTCATCCAGCAGGTTCGCCCCCAGGCTGGCCAAACCGGCGAGTACCGGATGGCTATGGGTGTCGATCATGCCGGGCATCAGTACCTTGCCTGCCAGGTCAATGCGCCGGGTTTTGGCATCGACCAAGGCGTTGACCTCGTCATCGCTGCCCACTTTCATGATCTTGCCGTTTTCGACGGCCACGGCGTTTACCAGCGCCTGGCCGGGCACGCCGGTAAACACTTTGCCGTTGGTGAAGACCAGGTCGGCAGCGGCCATGGCCTGCAGCGAGGGCAGGGTAAACAATGCTGCAAGCACACACGGGGTAAAACGCTTCATGTGAACGTCCTTTTTATTGTTGTTGGCTTGTTTCAAAGTGTTGGAAATAACGGATAAACCGCGGCGCCTGCCTCGCGAGCAAGCCCGCTCCCACAGCCCCAATTCCTGTGGGAGCGGGCTTGCTCGCGATACTCGCGGCGCGGTGTATCTGCATGACCACAGTGCTGCATCTCGTATTAGCGGGCAGCGATTTCCTTGAGTCGGTACCAGAGCATGCCCAGCGCCAACAGTGGCGAGCGCAGGTGCTTGCCCCCGGGGAATGTCAGGTGCGGTACGCGGGAGAACAGGTCAAAACCCTGGCTGTGTTCAAGGCTGATGGCCTGTGCAACCAGCCGCGCTGCCATATGGGTGGTGTTGATGCCATGCCCGGCATAGGCCTGGGCATAAAACACGTTGGGATGGGCCTGCAGGCGGCCAATCTGTGGCAGCCGGTTGGCGCCAATGCCGATCATGCCGCTCCACTGAAAGTCGATGGTTTTGCCTGCCAGCTGCGGAAACACTTCAAGCATTTTGGGGCGCATATACCCCGCAATATCCTTGAGCGTTCGCCCGGAGTAGTGACACGCGCCGCCAAACAGCAAGCGCCGGTCGGCCGACAGACGATAGTAATCAAGCCCCACACGTTGATCGCACAGGGCCCGGTTTTCAGGGATCAGGGTGTGCGCCAGATCCTCGCTCAAGGGCTCAGTGGCAATCACGTAGCTGCCAGCGGCCAACACTTTGCCGCTGAGCGCAGGCTCCAGATCACCCAGATGGGCATTGCCCGCGAGCACCAGGGTTTTGGCATGAACCACGCCGTTGGCCGTGTGCACGCGAACTTGACTGCCGTATCCGATACGGGTCGCGGCGCTGTTTTCGTAAATCCTGACCCCCAGTTGTTGCGCGACGGCGGCTTCGCCCAAGGCCAGGTTGAGCGGGTGCAAATGCCCCGAGCCTTCATCGATCAACCCGCCGAGGTAGCGGTCCGACGCGACCACGCGGTGCATGTCTGCGCGCGCTACCAGCTCGACCTTGTGCCGATAGCCCAGCCGTTGCAGGGATGCCTGCTCGGCGACAAGGTTTTCAACATGGCGCGGGGTGTTGGCCAACTCGCAAAAGCCCCAGCGCAAATCACAGTCGATGCCGTGTTTTTCTACGCGCTGACGCACCAGATCCACCGCGTCCAGGCCCAGTCGTTCGAGTACCGTGACGCCTTCACGGCCGATGGTTTTTTCGTGGGCGTCCAGGTCGTGACCCACCCCGCGAATCAGTTGGCCGCCGTTGCGCCCGGTGGCCCCCCAGGCGATGTGCTGCGCCTCAAGCACAATCACCGAGTGACCACGTTCCGCCAGCTCAATGGCGGTGTTCAAGCCGGTAAAGCCTGCGCCAATAATGCAGACGTCCGCCTGCACATGACCCTCAAGGGGCGGGCAGTTGAGCGTCTGGTTGCGCGTGGCGCTGTAATAGGTGTGCGGTAAAGACATCATGGACGTCATAAAAAACTGCCTACTGAGTTGCCGGGCATCCATTGATGCCCGGCACAGGATTAACGACCGGACTTGAACTTGTTCCACGAACGGGTCATCCAGCGCATCAGGTCTGGCGGCAGCTCCGATGACACATAGAGCTTGGCCTGCACTGACTCGGGCGGATAAATCGACGGGTTGTGGGTGATTTCGTCTTCCATCAAGGCCGTGGCCGCGGTGTTGGCGTTGGCGTAACCCACGTACTCGCTGATACCGGCAATCACTTCAGGTTTGAGCATGTAGTTGATAAAGGCATGGGCCTGCTCGGGGTTCTTGGCGTCTGCCGGGATGGTCAGCATGTCGAACCACAGGTTGCCGCCTTCCTTGGGCACCACGTAGGCAACATTCACCCCGTTCCCGGCCTCTTGCGCGCGATGGATCGCCTGATACACATCACCCGAATAACCGAAGGCAATACAGATGTCGCCGTTGGCCAGGTCCGTCACGTACTTGGAGGAATGGAAGTAGCTGATATAGGGGCGCAGGGGCTCCAGTTTTTTCTCGGCTGCCTTGTAGTCCTTGAGTTCCAGGCTGCGGGGGTTGAGCCCCATATAGTTGAGCATCGAGGGCATTATTTCGTCCGCAGAGTCCATAAAGGCAACGCCGCAGCTTTTCAGCTTTTTGAGGTTTTCCGGTTCGAACAGCACGCTCCAGGAATCGATGGTGTCGATGCCCAGCACCTGCTTGACCTTGTCGACGTTGTAGCCAATGCCGTTGGTGCCCCACAGGTAGGGCACGGCGTACTCATTGCCCGGGTCGTTGGCCTGCAGTCTGGCCAATAAGGTGGGGTCCAGATTCTTCCAGTTGGGGATCTGCGACTTGTCGAGCTTCTGGAATACCCCGGCCTTGATCTGTCGCCCCAAAAAGTGGTTGCTGGGCACAACCACGTCATAGCCGGTCCGTCCGGCAAGCAACTTGCCCTCAAGGGTTTCGTTGGAATCAAACACGTCATAAATCGGCTTGATGCCGGTGTCGCGCTGGAAGTTGGCCAGGGTGTCTTCGGCGATGTAGTCCGTCCAGTTATAGATATTGACCGTGTCTTGCGCCGAGGCCTGGCCGGCGAGGGCGAACAGGCTCATGAACATCAGTTTTCTGGCTATAGGTTTCATCCACATGTCCTTTCTGTGAGTCCATTTTGGAAGGCGTTGAGTGCTACACGCTAAACAGCAGGAACTCCCGCTCCCACGAGCTGATGACCTGCTTGTAGTTCTCGTGCTCGACCCGTTTGACGGCCACAAAGCCTTTGGTGAAGCGCTCGCCAAGGTACTTCTTGGCCATATCCGACTGTTCCATGCACTCCAGCGCGGCCTCCAGGGTCAGGGGCAGGCGCAGGTTGCGACGTTCATAGCCACGGCCAACGACCGCCGCGCTCGGTTCAATGCCTTCGACCATCCCGGCGTAACCGCAGAGCAGGCTGGCGGCCAGGGCCAGGTAAGGGTTGGCATCGGCACCGGCCAGTCGGTTTTCAACACGACGGTTTTGCGGATCCGAGTCCGGTACGCGCAGGCCCACGGTGCGGTTTTCTTCGCCCCACTCGACGTTGACCGGGGCCGAGGTGTCGGGAAGGAAACGGCGGAACGAATTCACGTTAGGGGCGAACAGCGGCAGGGTTTCGGGGATGTACTTTTGCAGGCCGCCGATGTGGTGCATAAACAGCTCGCTCATGCTGCCATCGGGGTTGGAGAACACCGACTCGCCTGTCTCCAGGTCCACCACGCTCTGGTGCACGTGCATCGCGCTGCCTGGCTCGCCGGTCATGGGCTTGGCCATGAAGGTTGCGCTCACGTCATGCTTGAGCGCCGCTTCGCGCATGGTGCGCTTGAAAATAATGATCTGGTCAGCCAGGGACAGCGCCGCGCCGTGACGGAAGTTGATCTCCATCTGCGCCGTGCCTTCTTCGTGGATCAGGGTGTCCAGATCCAGCCCCTGGGCTTCGCTCCAGTCGTACATGTCTTCAAACAACGGGTCGAATTCGTTGGTGGCTTCAATCGAATACGACTGGCGCCCGGTTTCCTGGCGGCCGGAGCGCCCCACCGGTGGTTTCAGCGGATAGTCAGGGTCGGGGCTGCGCTGAGTCAGGTAGAACTCCATTTCGGGGGCGACAATCGGTTTCCAGCCGCGCGCCGTGTACAGGCTCAAGACCTTTTTCAGCAGGTTGCGCGGCGACAGTTCAATCGCATTGCCCTGTTTGTCATAGGTGTCGTGAATGACCTGTGCCGTGGGTTCGGTTGCCCAGGGCACGATGAACACTGCGTCCTGATCCGGGCGGCAGTGCATGTCGATATCCGCCGCGTCCAGCAGTTCGTAGTAGATATCGTCTTCTACGTAATCGCCGGTCACTGTCTGCAACAAGACACTCTCTGGCAGGCGCATGCCTTGCTCGTTGAGAAACTTGTTGGTGGGAGAGATTTTGCCCCGGGCGATGCCGCTCAGATCAGAGATCAGGCACTCGACTTCAGTGATTTTGTTTTCTTTGAGCCAATGGCTCAGTCGATCCAGATTGCCTTTCATAACGCCTCTTGCAGGGAAATGCCTGAGCGCCCCCTGGCTGCTCAGTTCCGTGTTGCGAGGTGATAGTGCAATCGTGGGACGGCAGGCTTCTATCCGATTTGCGTTTTAATTCATGCCCTGTTTTGGTGCGCTAGCGGAGGCGCAACAGGGTGCTGCTGGGCAGTTCGCCGAACAGTGTGCGGTAGGTTTCCGAGAACCGGCCCAGGTGCCAGAACGACCAGCGCATGGCGATTTCTGCCACGGTGGTTTGGGCGGGGCAAAGGCGCAGCAAGTCGCGGCGGGCAAAATTCAGTCGGCGCAAACGTTGCCACTGGCTGGGCGAGACGCCGGTAAAGGACGTGAAACTGTGTTGCAACTGGCGCACGGACACCCCGGCGGCATTGGCCAGTTGCAGCACGTTGAAGTGTTCTTGCGGGGCGGTCATGACCAGGTCGAATACGCGCTGGATCAGGCGGCGGTCATGGGCCAGGTGTTTTTGCTGGCTGTGATCGAGGGTCTGGCGCGGGCAGTCGAGGATATACAGGCAGTCGTCGACCAGTTGCTGGGCCAGGCTTTCGTCGGGCAGCGGCGAATCATCGACGGCCAGTTGCTGCAAGGTGCTGCTTAACCAGCGGCCAAAAATGCGGCTTTGCTGGGACACCAGCGGCGTGAGGAACAGGCCGTCGAGGTTGCTCAGGTTTTCCAGTTGCCTGAGGTAGCGGGGGCCGATGACGACCGAGACTTCCTTGTAGTTTTCCGGGGTGATCCAGGTGTTCTGGGTTTCTTCGTTGAGCAGATAGAGCGAGCCGTTTTGCGTGTCAAAACTGAACACCAGCGAGGCGGCGGGTGCATGGAAATGCTGCTCGATGCGAGTGTTCATCTGCTCCTCAAACACCTCGATGCCGTTGAGTTGCAGGTGCACCACCTTGCCCTGGAAATACCCGGCCGACATTTGTTGGTAGTGTTCCTGCCAGCCTGCAATCACCAGTTGCTGATCCACGTCCGCCGTGTTGTGGGATTGAATCTGCATGGCTTGCTTCCTCGTGTTCCTGCTTGGGCAGGTATTGTCAGCAGACCCTATCAGCGGAAAAAAGGCCGCGCAAGACACGGATGGAGCAGGTCTCAGTGCTTAGGCATGTTGTCGTATAACTGCTTGAGCTATGATGGCGGTTCATTCGCCAGCAGAAGTAAAGGCACTTGATGGACAACCCGAACGTCCAACCCCGAGCTCGCCAAAAGCATCGCAGCCTGGCCGAGGATCTGGTTACTGAGCTTTCCCGGCGGATTCGAGAGGGTGAGTTGGCACGTGCTGCAAAACTGCCGACCGAGTCGCAGGTCATGCAGGAACACGGTGTCAGCCGTACAGTGGTGCGCGAGGCTATTTCCCGATTGCAGGCCAGCGGGCTGGTAGAAACCCGGCATGGCATTGGCACCTTTGTGCGGGACATCCCGAGCGCCAGCGGTTTTTATATCGACCCCGACAGCATTGTGACGCTGCACGACGTGCTGGCTGTGCTTGAGTTGCGCATCAGCCTGGAAGTGGAGGCTGCAGGCCTGGCGTGCTCGCGGCGAACGGATCAACAGCTGCAACTGATGCGCGATTCGCTGGATGCCCTGAATTCACCGGCAGTCAGTGTCGATTACGCCGTGTCTGCGGACTTCCAGTTTCACCAGCAGATCGCGTTGGCCACGGGTAATCGTTACTTCACCGACATCATGTTGCACCTGGGGCTCAGCATCATCCCGCGCACCCGGCTGCACTCAACGCGCCATACCAGTGATGCGGGCCCGTATCTGGAGCGGTTGAGCCGCGAGCATGAGGATATTTACAAGGCCATTGTCCGCCGCGACTCCGATGCGGCCCGTGCGGCGATGCGTCTGCACCTCTCCAACAGCCGTGAGCGTATGCGCAAGGCGTATGAGTCAAGCCTGAAGGGATGAGTGCTGGCGCTTCACTCGCCGAAAGGCCCGGCGACCGCAAAGGCCCCGCCCTGATACAGCCGGTTTGGGTCATCAGCCGCCAGTTCGGGCTGTTGTTCGAACTGTGGGCGAAACGGTTCTGAAGTGTCCTGCGGCGCAAAGCCCAGGTGCGAGGCATGGCGGTTGCTCCACCACACATCCCTGTTGTCGGAAACACCGTAGACCACACTGTGGCCGACGTCGTGTGCCAGCAAGGCGCGCTCTACCAGGTGTTCAAGGTCGGAGTAGCTGAGCCAGGTCGACAGCATTCGGGTATTGCGGGGCGCGGTAAACGAAGAACCAATACGCAGGCTCACCGTCTCGATGCCATACCGGTGCAAGTAGAAGGTTGCCATGTCTTCGCCGTAAGACTTGGACAGCGCGTAATAGCCGTCGGGACGGCGTTGGGAGTGGGCATCCAGCGGCGTGTCCTGGGGATAGAAACCCGTCACGTGGTTGGAGCTGGCAAAGACGATCCGCTTGATCCCGTGGATGCGTGCGGCCTCGTAAATGTGAAAGGTGCCGCGAATATTGGCCTCGAGAATTTCTTCAAAGGGGCGTTCGACTGAAATCCCGCCCAAATGAACAATCGTGTCGACATCCTTGGCAAGCGCCGTAATGGCGGCCTTGTCGGCCAGGTTGCAGGTGATGACTTCCTCATGTTCACCACGGCTAGGCGCCATTGGGCTGATGTCCGAGAGGCGAACGGTGGTGGCGTGGGCCTGCAAGGTGTCCCTGAGTATCTGGCCCAGGCCACCCGCGGCACCGGTCAGCAAAATACGGTTGAAGGGTTTATTCGAAGCAAGCGGTGTTGTCATGGTCAGGTCATCCATCGATGGGTATTCAGGTCTGGGTAACAGGGGCTTGCCTGGCGCACGATGCGCGAACGCCAGGCCTGCCTGGCATTACATGAAGTTGTATTGGACCCCAAGACGCCAGCGCGCCTGACGGTCGTCGGAAGTTGAGCTGACCTTGACGTCACCCACCTCCATGAACGGCGCCCACTGCTTGTTGATCTTGTATTTGACGATCAGGTTCTGCTCGTAATCGCTCTTCTCGTTGTCGTAGCGGATGTAGTTGGTCTTGAAGTAGATGGCCTGGTACTCAAGCGCCCACTTGCTGGCCGGGGTGTAGCCCAGCCAGCCTTCGATACGGTGGGTGTCCTGGTTGTCCTTGAGGTTGTCGGGCATGTCGCTGTTGACCTGATCACGGTCCAGTTTCTTCATGTCGATGCGATAGCGCGTCGCGACGTAGAAGGTGTCGTTGATTTTGTAGTTGTACTTGAGGCCGAACTTGTAAGAGGTCGAGTCCTTCGAACTGTCCATCTGGAAAGCCGGTGTCAGCGTCGATTGCGGGCTCAACTTGTAGTTGTAGCTGACGGTGAACTCATGGCCGTTGTTGACCATGTTGTCGTAGGCGACGTCTTTGCGATCGCCAGCCGTGCGGTATTTCATTTCTGCTTCAAAGCCCAGACCACTGTCCATGCGGTAGCCCAGCTTGATTCTGTCGGCGTGGGCGCTGTCTTCCTCAGTCATCTGGTGCCGGTAATTGATGCTGGCGGAATCGGCACTGACGTAGAAGGGCAGGCACAGGGTCGCGACGGTAACGAGCGTACGTAGAGGGTTGTTCATACGGCCTTCTTTTATTGTTTTTTTTGGGGTTCGTTTGAAACGGCTACTACCAATCAGTTGCTACGGCTGGATCAAATTTTGCGCGCCGACATACGTTATCGTACGACATGTAACGAGTCTATGGCTTATAGGTGCTTTGGTAACATCTTGTTACATATGTCGGCGTTTTACGCAGCCTTCATGCTGGATGAGTTATCTCGATGTTGTCCTTTAAGCCCCAGCAAATTGGGGCTTTCGTGCGATTTTCAGGGGCGGCGTGCATTTTTAAAGGATGTTTATCAGTGTCTTTTCAATCGTTATACGATGACTTATGATCATTTCGACAGGCGATTGCTCTGATACACACCAAATAAAAAGGCGAACCACGTCCATGAGAATTACCGCAGTCAACATCCAGGTTTTTTCCTATCCCACTCGCCGCGCTGTGGACAGCGCCGGCCATGCCCATCCCGGTGATGTCGCCCAGGCCCAAATGGCGCTGCTGCGGATCCAGACCGAAGACGGCAACGAGGGGTATGCCTTCGGTGCTCCCGAATTGATCAGGCCGTATGTGCTCGATGGCTTTGTGCGCAAAGTGCTGGTGGGGCAAAACGCATTTGATCGCGAAAAGATCTGGCATGAGCTGGCGCACTGGCAACGTGGCAGCGCCAGCCAGTTGACCGACCGCGCACTGGCACTGGTCGAGCAGGCGTTGTGGGATTGGGCAGGCCGCAAGCTGGGCGTGCCGGTGCACAAACTCATTGGTGGTTTCCGCGACAAGGTGCCTGCGTATGGCTCAACCATGTGCGGTGATGAATTACCGGGTGGTCTGGCGACGCCAGAAGATTACGGCCGGTTTGCCCAGACGCTGGTCGAGCGTGGCTACAAGGCGATCAAGCTGCACACCTGGATGCCGCCGGTGTCCTTCGCCCCGAGCCCGAGTATGGATGTCAAAGCCTGCGCCGCCGTGCGTGAGGCAGTGGGGCCGGACATCGCCCTGATGCTCGATGGTTATCACTGGTACAGCCGCACTGACGCGCTGTACATCGGCCGCGAACTGGAAAAACTGAATTTCGCCTGGTTTGAAGAACCCATGATGGAAGACTCGGCAGAGTCCTACGCCTGGTTGGCGGGGCAATTGGATATTCCGGTGCTGGGCCCGGAAAGCCTGGGCGGCAAGCACCTGAGTCGTGCCAGTTGGGTCAAGAACGACGTGTGCGATATTTTGCGCGCAGGCGTGGCCGGGGTCGGTGGTATTGCGCCGTGCCTGAAGGTTGCGCACATGGCGGAGTCGTTCGGCATGGATTGCGAGATCCACGGCAACGGTGCCGCCAACCTGGCGGTGGTCGGGGCCATCAAGAACTGCACCTGGTATGAGCGCGGGTTGCTGCACCCGTACCTGGATTACGACGAAGTGCCCGCGTATCTCAAGCGCCTGGTGGATCCGATGGACAGCGATGGCTTTGTTCATCTCTCCGATTTGCCAGGGCTGGGCGAAGAAATCGATTTCGATTTCATCGAGACCCACACGCTCAAAAGCTTCTGATGTGTACCCGGCTAACCCGGTGAAAACCGGGTTGTCCGAGCGCCCTATAACTATAAGAAAGGCACTCTCACCATGAGCATTTCCCCTTTGCTTTGGGCGCGGGTATTGGCGATGGCCCTGGCGGTCACTGCAGTACCTGTGACTTATGCCAAGACCCCGGCCGACCAGCTGATTGTCGGCATGAGCATGATCAACCTGTTGTCCCTGGATCCGGCGGCAGCCACTGGCCTGGATGTGTCGGAGATCAATGCCAATCTCTACGACATGCTGCTGGTGCAGGACGTGGCACAGCCCGATCGCCTGTTGCCCGCGCTGGCGGAACGCTGGCAGGTCAGCGATGACCGCAAGACCCTGACCTTTAACCTGCGCCCCGATGTGAAGTTCCAGTCGGGCAATCCTTTAAGCAGCGAGGATGTTGTGTGGTCGCTGCAGCGGGTACTCAAACTCAATCTGGCCCTGGCCTCGACCTGGAAGGCATACGGTTTCAGTGCCGACAACGTTGACCGCCTGATCCGCGCCACTGACCCCAACACCGTTGTGATTGAACTGGCGCGGCCTACCGACCCGATGCTGGTGCTCAACACGCTGGCGACGTCTCCCAGCGCCTTTATCCTGGACCGTAAAAAAGTCCTGGAGCACGAAAAGAACAATGATATGGGCGCCGCCTGGCTGGTGACCCACGCAGCTGGCAGCGGAGCCTTCGTGCTCAACGACTGGCGCGCCAATGACGTGATTCTGATGACCCGTTTCGATGGCTATTGGGGTGGCCCGGCCAAGCTCAAGCGTATCGTCATGCGCAACATGACCGAGTCGCAGTCCTTGCGGCTGATGATCGAGCGCGGTGATCTGGATATCGCCAAAGGCATGTCTGCCCCGGATATCCAGGCCCTGCAAAAAAACCCCAATATTCGTACCCAGAGCCTGCAGCGCGGCACGCTTTACTACGTGGCCTTGAGCGTGAAGCAGCCGATGTTTGCCGATGCCCGGGTTCGCCAGGCCGTGCGTTCGCTGATCGATTATCAGGGCATCAACCAGACCGTGATGCCGCACTACGGCGTGATCAATCAGCGGCCTTTGCCCTTGGGGCTTCCCGCACGGCTGCCCGATCCGGGCTACCGGTTGAACGTCGAGCAAGCCAGGAAACTCTTGGCCGAAGCGGGCTATCCCAACGGCTTCAAGACCTCTATCCGGGTACTGACCGAGCCGCCGTTTATCAACATCGCCTCCAGCCTTCAATCGACACTGGCCCAGGCCGGGATCGAGGCCAGCATCATCACCGGCACCGGCAACCAGGTTTATGGCGCCATGCGCGACAGGTCCTTTGACATCATCGTCGGCCGTGGCGGCGGCGGTGCTGAACGCCATCCCCATTCCAGCCTGCGCACGCTGGTCTACAACCCCGACAACCGCGATGAAGCCAAGCTCAGCAACTTCCAGGGCTGGCGTACATCGTTCTACAGCCCTGAACTGAACACCCTGATCGAAAGCGCCGAAGTGGAGCCCGATGCCGCCAGGCAACTGGCTCAGTACCGCGAGATTCAGGAGCAGCTCGACCAGCAGGTCGGCGCCATCCTGCCTGTCTCGCAGATGACTGACACGGTGCTGGTGTACGGCGATGTGGTTGATTTCCAGGGCCATACGGCGGCGACCACGCGCTACAAAGACGTCTACAAAAATCGCTGAAAGTGGCGCGGGTAAACGCCCGCGTCCTTGGTGCACCGGTGCCCGATAGATCAGGAGTTCACTATGTTTGTTTCGACAGCCTCTGTGTTGGGAGCACGTACTTCCAACGCCGCCCGGCGGGTCAGCACGGTCCTGGTGACCTTGCTCGGCCTGCTGGCTCTGACGTTCGTCATTGGCCGGGTCATGCCGCTGGACCCGGTCCTGGCGGTGGTCGGGCCGGACGCGGACAGTTCCACCTATGACCAGGTCTACCGGGCAATGGGCCTGGACAAGCCGATCTGGACCCAGTTCGGCCTGTACCTCAATGACCTGCTGCACGGCAATTTCGGTAACGCGCTGTTAACCGGTCATCCGGTGCTTGAAGACATCCTGCGGGTCTTCCCGGCAACCATCGAACTGGCAACGCTGGCGATCCTGTTCGGGGTCCTGATCGGGTTGCCGCTGGGGGTCTGCGCTGCCAGTAACCAGGGGCGCATGGGGGACCATATTGCCCGGGTCATCACACTGTTCGGTTACTCCACGCCGATCTTCTGGCTGGGCATGATGGGCCTCCTGGTGTTCTACGCCTGGCTTGGATGGGCGGGTGGGGCAGGGCGCATCGACCTGGCCTACGACGGCATGGTGCCTGAAGTGACCGGGCTGTTGCTGATCGACACCAGCCTGGCCCGGGACTGGGATGCGTTTGCCAGCGCCATGCGCCACATCCTGTTGCCTGCACTGATCCTGGGCCTCAACTCGGTGGCCTACATCAGCCGCATGACACGCAGCTTCATGCTCGAACAGCTCTCCCAGGAATACATCATTACGGCGCGGGTCAAGGGTCTGTCCCGGCGCCAGGTGGTCTGGGGGCATGCCTTTCGCAACATCCTGGTGCAACTGCTGACGGTCGTGGCCCTGGCTTACGGCTCGCTGCTTGAAGGCGCGGTATTGATCGAGATGGTGTTTGCCTGGCCCGGTTTCGGCCAGTACCTGACCAGCAGCCTGATGCTCGGCGACATGAATGCCGTGATGGGATGTGTACTGGTGATCGGCTTGATCTTCGTCGCGCTCAACCTGATCAGTGATGCCTTGTACAAGGTGTTTGATCCGCGCACCCGCTAATCCGACGTCAGCCCCTTAATAACTATAAGAAGAAGGAATTTTGAATGAAGACTGCATTTTCGACAGTGCATATGAGTCTGCTGGCGGCTGTTCTGGCGTTGGGCGCGACGGGCGCGGTCAATGCCAAAACCCCGGCCGACCAGCTGATTGTGGGCATGAGCATGGTCAATCTGTTCTCCATCGATCCGGCCAATGCGCCCGGCCTTGACGCCTCGGGCGTCAATGCCAACCTCTACGACACCCTGATCAAGCGTGACCAGGGCAACCCCGAGCGTCACGTGCCGCAATTGGCCGAGCGCTGGGAGGTCAGTGAAGATGGCAAGCAGGTGACCTTTCATTTGCGTCAGGACGTGAAGTTCCACTCCGGCAATCCCCTGACCGCCGAAGATGTGGCCTGGTCGCTGTACCGGGTGATGAAACTCAACTTTGGCCTGGCCACGACCTGGAAGGCTTACGGCTACAACGTCGACAACATCCAGTCGCTGATCCGTGCCACGGATGCCCACACCCTGGTCATTGATCTGCCGCAGGTCATGGACCCGCAACTGCTGGTGGACTCCCTGGCGATCTCGCCCAGTGCCGTGGTGGTGGACCGCGTGACTGCCCTGGCCCATGAAAAGAACGGTGATCTGGGCGCAGGCTGGCTGGTGACCAACGAAGCGGGCAGCGGGCCTTTCGTGCTGACCAAGTGGAGCGCCAATGACTCCCTGTTGTTGACCCGCTTCGATGGTTACTGGGGTGGCGCGGCCAAGCTCAAGCGTGTGGTGGTGCGGCACATGACCGAGTCCCAGTCCTTGCGCCTGATGCTTGAGCGTGGGGATCTGGACCTGGCCTACGGCATGGCGGCGCCGGACATTCGCGCCATCGACGGTTCACCGAAGCTTCAGGTGCAATCGTTACCCCGGGGCACCATGTACTACGTGGCCATGAGCATGAAGCAGCCCGAGTTTGCCAAACCCAAGGTCCGCGAAGCGGTGCGCAACCTCATCGACTACAAGGGCCTGGATGAGCAGGTGATGCCTTACTACGGCAAGCTCAACCAGCAACCGATGCAACTGAGCCTGGAAGCACGCTTGCCGGATCCGGGGTATCACATGGACGTGGCGGCGGCGAAAAAACTGCTGGCCGAAGCCGGGTATCCCCAGGGTTTCACCACCACGATCCGCACCTTGTCCGAGCCACCCTTTATTGACATCGCTGCGCGCCTGCAATCAACCCTGGCCGAAGGCGGGATCAACGCCAGCATCGTCACCGGTACGGGCAACCAGGTGTATGGCGCGATGCGTGCGCGCAACTTCGACATCATCGTCGCCCGTGGCGCCGAGCGTTACCCGCATCCGTACTTCAGCTTGCGCACCTTCGTCTACAACCCCGACAACAGCGATGACGCAGGCTTGCCGAATTTCCAGGGCTGGCGTGCTTCGTTTTTCAGCCCGCAGATCAATGGCCTGATCGACAAGGCCGGGGTGGAGCGTGACGCCAGCCAGCGGGTGAGCCTGTACCACCAGGCGCAGAACCTCTACGACCAGGAAGTGGGCCCGATCATGATGATTTCGCAGATGACCGACACCGTCGTGAGCGCTTCCGATATCAAGGGGTTTACGGGTGATGACGCTGAGGCCACCCGTTATCTGGGGGTCTACAAGGAACGCTGAGTGTTCACCCGCGAAGTGCTGCCGGACGCGCCTGCGGGCGTATCCGGTGAACCTGATTTCAATCCGAGAACATGCCGATGATTCCCACCATGTCTTCTACCGATTCCAGCCTCAAACAGCCGTTGCACCATGCTCCGGCATCCAGCTTCGATGCCCTGTGCAAGAACGGTCTGCGGGTGCTGCGGCATCTGCTGCGCAACCCCATGACACTGGCCGGGCTGCTGGTCGCACTCTTGCTGATTGTGGTGGCGACGTTCGCACCCTGGATTGCCACCCATGACCCCGTCGCGCAGAACCTGGCCGACGCCCTGCAGCCGCCGGGTGCCGCCCACTGGTTCGGCACCGATGAATACGGCCGCGATGTGTTCAGCCGGCTGGTCTACGGTTCGCGCATCACCCTGTACATCATCACCCTGGTGACGGTGATCGTCGGGCCCATCGGCCTGTTTATCGGCACCGTCTCCGGTTATTTCGGCGGCATCGTCGACACGGTGTTCATGCGCCTGACCGATATATTCATCTCCTTTCCAAGCCTGGTACTGGCACTGGCCTTTATCGCGGCACTGGGCCCTGGCCTGGAGCATGCGGTGGTCGCTATTGCACTGACATCCTGGCCGCCTATCGCACGACTGGCGCGGGCCGAAACCCTGTCCCTGCGCAAGGCCGACTTTGTGGTCGCTGTCGAGCTGCAAGGCGCTTCGCCTGCGCGGATCATCCTGCGTCACATCGTGCCGATGTGCCTGTCGTCGGTGATCATCCGCCTGACCATGAACATGGCCGGGATCATCCTCACGGCCGCCGCCCTGGGCTTCCTTGGGCTTGGGGCCCAGGCGCCGTCGCCGGAGTGGGGCGCGATGATCTCCACGGGTCGGCGCTACATGCTCGAGTGCTGGTGGCTGGTCGCTGTTCCAGGGGCCGCGATCATGCTGGTCAGCCTGGCATTCAACCTGTTGGGCGATGGCCTGCGGGACATTCTCGATCCGCGTAGCGAGTAACTGGAGGCCCTATGTCTGCGAATACCGTGTCCACCCATAAACTGGTCGTCGAAGGGCTCAATGTGCGCTTCGTCAACGGCCAGAAAGAAACCCATGCCGTGCGCGATGTGTCCTTCACCCTGGGTCGGGAAAAGCTGGCCATTGTCGGCGAGTCCGGTTCGGGCAAGTCGACGGTCGGGCGCAGCCTGCTCAAGTTGCACCCGAGCAGCACCCGGATCACCGCCAACACCCTGCAATTCTGCGAAGTCGATCTGCTCAGTGCCAGTGAAAAGGCCATGCAGAAGATTCGCGGGCAGCGCATTTCCATGGTCATGCAAGACCCCAAGTACTCGTTGAACCCGGTGGTCAAAGTCGGCGACCAGATCGCTGAAGCCTACCTGGCCCATCACAAGGCCAGCCGCAGCGAGGCCCGGGAACGGGTCATGGAAATGCTCGAAAAAGTGCATATCCGTGATCCAAAAAGGGTCTACGGCCTGTACCCCCACGAAGTGTCCGGGGGCATGGGGCAACGCATCATGATCGCGATGATGGTCATCACGCGACCGGAAGTGATCATCGCCGACGAGCCGACTTCCGCCCTTGATGTTTCCGTTCGCCAGCAGGTACTCAGCGTGCTCGAGGAGTTGGTCGAGGAGCAGGAGATGGGACTGATCTTTGTCAGCCACGACCTGAATCTGGTGCGCAACTACTGCGACCGTGTGCTGGTGATGTATGCCGGGCGGGTGGTGGAGTCTCTTGCTGCCTGCGACCTGCAAAATGCCCAGCACCCCTATACCCGTGGCCTGCTGGCTGCGCTGCCCAGTATGGATAATCGCCGTGTGCGCCTGCCGGTGCTGCAGCGTGACCCGCTTTGGCTGACCCACTGAGGAAACCCGTCATGTCCATGATTCAAGCCCGTTCGCTGAACCTGAGCTTTGGTGCAGGCGCGGCTCATAACCACGTGTTGCAGGATGTCAATCTGAGTGTCGCCGATGGCGAATCCTTTGGTCTGGTGGGGGAGTCCGGCTCGGGCAAGACCACGGTCCTGCGCTGCCTGGCCGGCCAGTACCGGCACTGGAGTGGCGAGCTGAGCATTGCTGGCGTGCCGTTGCAGCACAAACTGTCCAAGGAGCATTTTCGCAAGGTGCAGATGGTCTTCCAGGACCCCTACGGCTCCCTGCATCCGCGCCACACCATTGACACCGCCCTGCGCGAGCCGCTGATCATTCACGGGGTAGGGGACAAGGATGACCGGATCAATGAAATCCTGCTCAAGGTCGGTCTGAATGACAGTTTCCGTTATCGCTATCCCCATCAACTGTCCGGTGGTCAGCGTCAGCGGGTGGCCATTGCCCGGGCCCTGATTCTGGAGCCACGGGTGCTGCTGCTGGATGAGCCGACCTCGGCCCTGGATGTTTCGGTGCAAGCCGAAATCCTCAACCTGCTCACGGACCTGCGTGAGCGGGAAAAGCTCACGTACTTGATGGTGACTCACGACCTGGGGGTGGTGACGCACCTGTGTGATCGTGTGGCCGTGATGCAGCAGGGCAAAATCGTTGAACTGCTGGACAGCAAGGCCCTGAGTCAGGACTCGGCGGTCCACGCCTATACCCAAATGCTGGTGCAGGCCAGTCGCGATTTCAGCCAGGCATCGGCTTAAACGGCTCTGGCGTGACGATTCACAACAATAAGGAAGACAATATGTTGGATCAAAACACGACGACTGCTTTACCCAGGCGGGTGCTGACCCGGTCGGCGGTGGCCACCCTGGCGCTGGGGTTCAGCCTGCCGCTGTGGGCCGCGTTGCAGGCGCCACTGAAGGTGCAAGTGCCGACCCTGGCCTTTGATGATCAGGAGATCATTCTGGTCTGGGAAAAACCGGCAGACCATGCTGCGGTCAAGGATTACCGGGTTTACGCCAACGGCGTGCTGCTGGGCAGCAGTAACGCCAACAATGACCGGGTGTCGCCCGCCAAGCCTTACATCAACCGCTTCTACGAGCAGGACAAGGCCAACTTTCACCACCGCATCGGCATCCACAGCTACACCGCACAGGGCCTCAAGCCGGACACCCCGTACCGTTTTACCGTGCGTTCGGTAGGGGCTGATGGCCAGGAATCGGTCGACAGCCCGGCCGTGGAGCAACGCACCACCCCTGTGCCTGCGGTCTTTGACGTCATGCAGTACGGCGCCAGGGGTGACGGCAGCAGCCTCGATACACAAGCCATCCAGAGCGCCATCGACGCCTGTACCGTCGGCTGCAAAGTGCTGCTGCCCAAGGGCATCTACAAAAGCGGGGCGCTTTACCTCAAGAGCAACATGACCCTGCAAATGGCTGAAGGCGCCACGTTGCTGGGCTCCGAGCGGGCCGAAGACTATCCGCTGGCGGGTTATATCCAGTATCCGTATTCCACCACTGTGCGGCCGGCGTCCTTGATCAACGCGTTGCCCAGAGATCCGAAGCAGCACCAGCGCTTCGAAAATATTCGCATCGTCGGCCCGGGCACCATTGACGGCAATGGCTGGAAGCGCCAGGCCGATGTGCAGGACGAGACGGGTCAGGCGCTGCCGTTCTACCTGCCCAGCGATAACACCCGCTACATGCTGGACGGCGTTTTGGCCAAGGCCCAGGTGGAGCAAGCCGTTGCCCGCGGCATGAACGTCAAGGATGCGTATGGGCAGATGCGCTCCTCATTGATCACCTTGCGTGACGTGAAGAATGTGTTTTATGGCGGCTTCACCGTGCTCAATCCGGCCTACCACGGGATCATGAACCTGGAGACCGAAAACGTGGTGCTGGCCAACACCACGCACAAGACCTACGACGCCAACAATGGCGATGGCATCGAGTTTGCGAACAGCAAGGGCGCCATGGTGTTCAACAACTTTTTCGACACCGGTGATGACTGCGTCAACTTCGCCGCGGGCACCGGGGCCGATGCGGTGCATCAGAAGCCCCAGGAAGATGCCTGGATCTTCAACAACTTCTTCCGCAAGGGCCACGGCATGGTCGTTGCGGGCAGCCATACCGGCGCCTGGATTCAAAACATCCTTGCAGAAGACAACGTCTCGGACGGCACCGATGCGGGGCTGCGCATGAAGAGCACCAACTTCATGGATGGCGGTGCGCGCAACGTCACCTTCCGCGATTCTGCGATTCGCAACACCGTCAAGCAGGCGTTTATTTTCACCCTCGACTACAACGACCCGAATGCCAAGCTCGACTACCGGCGCTCGACGGTGCCGGGGCAGTTCCGGGATATTCGCGTCACCGACGTGAGTGTCGAGAACGCCCGGGGAGCGGCTATCGAGGTCAAGGGCGACAGTAAAAACAACGCTTACCACCAAGGGTTGGTCTTCGAGCGAGTGCGTTTCAGCGGCCCGGCCAAAGCGCGGATTGACGGCTTGAAAGACTCGCAGTTTGCAGAGGTGGTGTTTACCGATACGGGCGGGACCAATCCCTGGCAAGTGAGCGACAGCCAGGGGTTGAGCTTCAAGGGTGTGGAGCCCGGGCCGTTGTAGCGTCGGGGGAGTGTGATCCTGGCAAGGGTTGTCGGCGGTGCTGGCACACGCGACAATCCTTGTTTGACTCAAACAAGAGACTCCCATGAGTAATCACGACCTGACGTTTGTTCCCGATCCTGATGCTGACTCCATCTCATCGGATGTTGCCGGTTTCGGCGGCATCCTGATGTCCACCCAGATCCCGACCCGTGCTGACGGCAGCCTTGAGCTGGGCGGGATTGTCGAGCAGAGCGAATGCACGCTGCAGGCGCTCAAGGTAGCGCTGGAGAAGGCGGGCAGTTCGATGGACCGGGTGTTGCACCTGACTATCTACCTGACCGACATGGCTGATCGTGCAGCGTTTAACGAAGTGTACAAACGGTTTTTTGCCAAGCCGTGGCCGGTGCGTGCGGCGGTGGGAGTGGCCTCGTTGGCGGTTGAAGGGATGCGGGTAGAAGTGACGGCGATGGCTGCGAAGCAGTCGTAAGATCAGCGTTCACGGTTAACCAGGCATACTGCGTGTACCGGATTTGCGACCGCTTCGCGATCGATCGCAGCCTCGTTCTACTCGTCAGCGACTACAAGAGGTAGGTGGCGAACTGTAGTCGCTGACGAGCCGTGCGAGGCTGCGATCGGCTGCGAAGCAGTCGTAAGATCAGCTTCCACGGTTAATCAGGCTTACCGCGTTTACCGGTTTTGCGACCGCTTCGCGATCGATCGCAGCCTCGTTCTACTCGTCAGCGACTACAAGGGTAGATGGCGAACTGTAGTCGCTGACGAGCCGTGCGAGGCTGCGATCGGCTGTGCAGCAGTCGTAAGATCAGCGTTCACGGTTAATCAGGCATGCCGCGTTTACCGGATTTGCGACCGCTTCGCGATCGATCGCAGCCTCGTTCTACTCGTCAGCGACTACAAGGGTAGATGGCGAACTGTAGTCGCTGACGAGCCGTGCGAGGCTGCGATCGGCTGCGAAGCAGTCGTAAGATCAGCATCCACGGTTAATCAGGCATACCGCGTATTCCGGATTTACGACCGCTGACGAGATCCTCCAGTTAACGACCCGACAACGGCGGTGTACGCGGCGGGATCACTCGCTTGGAGCCCGTAGCCTCAAACGCCGAAGCAAAACGCAGTAACGCCGAATCGTCATACGCACGGCCCGCAAAGGTCAGCCCCACCGGCATGCCGATATCCGCCATTACGCCCATTGGCACCGTGACCGTAGGCACGCCCAAATGCCGAATCGCCAGGTTGCCGTTGGCCACCCACACGCCATTGCTCCAGGCGATGTCCGCCGAGGCCGGATTGACATCCGCATCCGCCGGACCCACGTCGGCCACGGTCGGGAACAGCACGGCATCGAGCCCCAACCGGTCCATCCAGTCTTCCAGGTCGATTCGACGTGTCTGCTCAAGACCGCGCAGGCCGTCCGGAACGGTGCTGATCTGGTCCCACGGGGTAATCCCGCGCTCGGCCATGCGCACGTATTCGTCCATGCCCGCCGCCAGTTCGTCTTCGCGATTGGGCAGGGTGCCCGGGTCGTGAGGGAAAATCTGCGGGCCATCGACATCGGCCAACCGGTTCAGTTTTGGATCGCTGTTGGCCCGCAGGAAGTCGTCAAACGCCCAGGCCGACAACTCCCACAACTCATCATGCAAAAACGCTTTGGACACCAGCCCACGGGTAAACACTGTCGGGGCACCAGGGCGGTCGCCCTCGCAGTTGGATACCAGCGGGAAGTCGACTTCGATCACTTCTCCGCCCTGGGCTTCGATGGCCTTGCGCGCGGCTTGCCACAGATCAATGACCGAGGCGCGGGTGATGATGCGCTGCCCCGTAGGGCCGCCGATACCCGGTGACTCGCTGGTGCCGGCCTCAGGGTCGGCATTGATGTACATGCGCGGCACACCAAAGCGCTTGCCCGCCAGTGCGGCGCCATTGGCATTGAGCTCGGCATATGAAGCCGGGCGCACCGAAGCGACACTCGGGATGGGCACCCAGGGTTGCAGGCGCCACAAATCGCCGCGGGTGTCCGGGTCTTCAGCCACCACCACATCGAGCACTTCCAGAAGATCACCCATGGTTCGGGCAAACGGCACCACCACGTCCATGGTCGGTGTCAGTGGCCAGTTGCCGCGCACCGAGATCACACCCCGTGACGGGGTGTAGGCACACAAACCATTGTTGGAAGCCGGGCCGCGTCCGCTCGACCAGGTTTCTTCTGCCAGGCCGAATGCCGAGAAGCTGGCCGCCGTGGCAGTGCCTGCGCCGTTGGACGAGCCGGAAGCGAAGGGGGCCGTGAGGTAGTCAGCGTTGTACGGGCTTTCGGCGCGGCCATAAACACCGCGTTGCATCCCGCCGTTGGCCATGGGCGGCATGTTGGTCTTGCCCAGGCAGATGGCACCGGCGCCGCGCAGGCGTTCAATGGTGAACGCATCGCGGTACGCCACCAGGTCCTTGAAGGCCGGGCTGCCCGACGCCGCCGTCAGGCCCTTGACCAGGTAACTGTCCTTGGCGGTGTAAGGGATGCCATCCAGCGGGCCAAGGGTCTGGCCTTTGGCCCGGCGGGCATCGGATGCCCGGGCCTCGGTCAGCACCTGCGGGTTGCGCACTACCACCGCATTGAGCGCGGTGGGAGTGTTCGGGGTGTCGTAGGTGTCGATCCGTGCGAGATAGGCCTGCACCAGTTCGACCGCCGTGGTTTGGCCGGATTCGAGCGCGGCGCGCAGTTGGGCTATGGAAACCTCGGTGACTTCAATCATGCGCTTACCGCTGGTTGCTGATGGGGGTGGCAGAGCTTATCTAAAGTCCTGCCTGCTCAGCCAGCCCATGTCGCATTTGTTGTCGTAAATCGTCACCACAGCTTCCAGGTGTAATCGATATTGACCCGCAACTCGTTGTCATCCCTGTGGCTGGCCTGTGCCGTGAAATCGTTGCGGTACCAGGCGTTGCGCAACCGCAGGGAGAGGTCCTTTAGCGGTCCGCTCTGCAGCACGTAAGAGACCTCGATGTCCTTTTCGCTCTCGCTCAGGTTCGAACCGCCGAACCGGGCCAGCTCGATATTGTCGCCACTCACGTAGCGCAGCATGCCGTTGAGGCCCGGCGCGCCCATCCCGGCAAAGTTGTAGTCATAGCGCACCTGCCAGCTGCGTTCCTTGGGGTTGAGGAACTCCGAACTCAGGGTGCCTTCGGTGATCACCAGCGGTTCGGTGCCAAACAGATACGGCATGCCGGTCTTGCCGGTCAGTTGCATGTAACCGGCGCCAAATTTATGGGCGCCCAGGCTGTAGGTCAGCATCAGTGCCGCATTGCGGTTGTCCACCGTCCCGGCTTTGGCTGCGCCGTCTTCGCCAGTGATAAACAAACGAAAATCACTTTTCAGGCTGCCGGGGCCCATCGGGCGATTGTCGACAAAGCCGTAAAAATCCTTGCGGTACAACTGCGCCAGTTCAGCGTGGTAGTACTTGAGGGTCAGGTGCGGTGACCAGGCGTAGTCACCGCCGATAAACATGAAACGGTTCGACTCGGCAGCACCATTGAAGCGGCCATTGGGGGAACCGACCGACATTTTCTGGTAGTCGGTTGAGTCGCGCAGGTTGATGCGGTCCAGCCAGCCGACGTGCAGCGTCAGTTGATCAATTTCCTGGGACTTCAGATACGCGCCGCGAAACGTTTGCGGCAGCAGGCGGGTAGGGCTGGCGAATGCGATCGGCAAAAAGGTGCTGATGGTGCCCAGTTGCAGCTCGCTTTTCGAGACGCGGGCCTTGGCTGTCAGCCCCAGTTCCGAGTATTCATCGGCAGGTTCGCGGGTGGTGGCGTTGTAGGGCAGCAGGCCGGTGCCGGTGCGTGCGCGTGAGGAGTCCAGGCGCACACCGAGCAAGCCCTGGGCGTCCAGGCCAAACCCGACCGGACCTTCGGTGTAGCCCGAGCGCAGGTTGAGGATAAACCCCTGTGCCCATTCCCGGGCAGCGGCCTGGGGCGTTGCATTGACGTAGTTGCGATCGAAGTAATAGTTGCGCATCACCAGGTCAGCGTGGCTGTCATCGACAAAGCCGCTGGCCAACGCAGGTCCCATGGATAAAACGCAGGTGCAGGCGCTGAGCGCCCGAAGAACAGTCTTGAGCATGGCAGGTTCACTTTTATTGTTATGGGGGGTGGAGCACTGCGCGCCTTTCGGCGCGCAGGTTGTCAGTCTGGTGCTGCTGCGTTGCGCCGCACCGACAGGTAAAACATGGCCACGGCCGCAATCACGATGCCTGGCGCCGATGCCAGCATCACCCCGGCGGTGCCGGTGCCCAGCGCGAGCATCTTGCCGGCCACCAAGGGGCCGCTCATGGCTCCGAGGCGACCGATGGCCACCGCGCTGCCCACGCCTGTGGCGCGTATCGAGGGGCGATAGAAATGCGGTGCCAGGGCGTAGAGCACGCATTGGCCTCCAGTGGCAAAAAAACCGGCAATAAAGCCCGCCGCCAGCATGGCCGGCAGATGGCTCGCCAACCCAAGGGCGGTCAGTGACACCAGGATGCCCACATAGATCAGTGCCGACAGGGCCCAGGCGGGCAGGCGGTCCATGACCCAGCCCAGAAACAGGGTGCCGGCCGCTGCGCCAATTTGCAGGGCAAGCATCACCCAGCTGGCCTGGCGCCCGGTGAAACCCTGGCCGATCACCAGGCTGGGCAGCCAGTTGATCAGGATGTAGACCACCATCAGAGTAAAGAAATAGCTGATCCAGATCAGCGCAGTCGGCAGTGCCGCGCCCTCGCGAAACAAACCCTGAACCACACCGATGGGCGCCTCGCCCTGAACGTTGCGAAACTGCTGTGATTCGGGAAGGTAGAGCCCCAGCAGCGGCACGATCAACAGCGGCACCACGCCACCGACGTAGAACACCACTTGCCAGCCACCGGCCAGGTCGGCGATGCCGATCAGGGCGGCCAGCGCGGCGCCCAAAGGCACGCCGCAATACATCAGGCTTACCGCCGTACCGCGCAAGCGCGGGCCAGCCACTTCGCTGGTGAGGGCGATCAGGTTGGGCAGGGCGGCGCCAAGGCCTACGCCGGTGAGGCAACGTGCGATCAGCAGGCTGTTAAAGTCCCAGGCCAATGCGGTGGCAAGGGAGAACACCCCGAACAGCCCTACCGAGGCCATCAGCACGCGTTTGCGGCCAATGCGGTCAGCCAGCCATCCACCCGCGAACGCACCGGGCAACAGGCCGAAAATTCCGGCGCTGAACACCCAGCTCATGTGTAATTTATCCAGTTCGAACGCGGCAGCCATGCCTTGAGCAGCGATCCCTGCGGCCTGTAGATCGAGGCCTTCCATGAGGGCAACGAGAAAACACAGGCCGATGGTGCGGGCCATTTGCAGATTGAGTGAAGTCATGGGCTGTACCCGTTTTATTGTTGTTATGGATGAAGCAGCGATAACCCCTGTTTCTGTGGGAGCGGGCTTGCTCGCGATCGGATCAATGCGGTTCGTCAGGTAAACCGCGTTGCCTGCATCGCGAGCAAGCCCGTCCCCACAAGGGGGTAAGGAAGGCCTTAGCGTTTGAGCAGGTCCAGCGCCACGTCGACGATCATGTCTTCCTGACCGCCCACCATCCGCCGCTTGCCCAGTTCAACCAGGATGTCCAGGGTCTTGAGGCCGTACTTGGCCGCAGCGATTTCGGCGTGGCGCAAGAAGCTCGAATACACCCCGGCATAACCCAGCGCCAAGGTCTCGCGGTCAACCCGCACCGGGCGATCCTGCAACGGTCGGACGATGTCGTCCGCGGCATCCATCAGCGTGTAAAGGTCGGTGCCGTGGTTCCAGCCCAGGCGTTCGGCGGCGGCGATAAACACTTCCAGCGGGGCATTGCCGGCGCCGGCCCCCATGCCTGCGAGGCTGGCATCGATCCGGTCGCAGCCTTCTTCCACCGCCGTAATCGAGTTGGCCACGCCCAGCGACAGGTTGTGGTGGGCATGCATGCCGGTTTCGGTTTCAGGCTTGAGCACGGCCTTGAACGCGCGGAAGCGATCGCGAATGTCCTGCATGTTCATCGCTCCGCCCGAGTCGGCCATGTACACGCAGGTCGCGCCGTAGCTCTCCATCAGTTTGGCCTGGGCCGCCAGCTGCTCGGCCGGGATCATGTGGCTCATCATCAGGAAGCCCACGGTGTCCATGCCCAGTTCACGGGCGTATTCGATGTGCTGCTTCGATACGTCGGCTTCGGTGCAATGGGTGGCAATGCGCACCACCCGGGCCCCGGCGTTGTACGCGGCCTTGAGGTCGTGAACCGTGCCGATGCCGGGTAGCAGCAGGGTGGTGATTTTTGCGTGGCTGATCACGTCCGCCGCCGCTTCGATCCATTCCAGATCGGTATGGGAGGCAAAGCCGTAGTTGAAGCTTGAACCTTGCAGACCGTCGCCGTGGGCCACTTCGATGGCGTCGACGCGGGCCTTGTCCAGGGCGCGGGCGATGTCTTGCACGTTTTGCAACGAGTACTGATGGCGTACCGCATGGCTGCCGTCGCGCAGGGTGACGTCGCTGATGTAGATCTTTTTACCGTTCATGGTTTTCCCCTCAGGCGTTGAGCATCGACAGCGCCATGCGCTCGGCGGTGGCCAAGGCTGCGGAGGTCATGATGTCGAGATTTCCGGCGTAGGCCGGCAGGTAGTGGGCGGCGCCTTCGACTTCAAGAAACACCGACGTCTTGAGGCCGGAAAACCT
This sequence comes from Pseudomonas sp. ML2-2023-3, assembly GCF_037055275.1. Taxonomy (NCBI): domain Bacteria; kingdom Pseudomonadati; phylum Pseudomonadota; class Gammaproteobacteria; order Pseudomonadales; family Pseudomonadaceae; genus Pseudomonas; species Pseudomonas sp. ML2-2023-3. The sequence goes on along the minus strand of NZ_CP146343.1, from coordinate 3,947,289 downwards.
GCCCAGTCCGGGAATGGTCAGCGGCCTGTCTTCAGGGATTACGTCAAACTGCACGCGTTGCTTGAGGCGATAGCCCGGCACATAGGCTTGCACGGCTGCCGCCATTTCGACGACAGACGCCTCGACCAGTGCCTGGTCTGCGGCTTCGCTGAGCACAAACACGGTGTCGCGCATCATCAGCGGCGGCTCGGCCGGGTTCATCACGATGATCGCCTTGCCCTTGGTTGCTCCGCCAATCACTTCGATGGCCCTGGAGGTGGTTTCGGTGAACTCGTCAATATTGGCGCGGGTGCCCGGCCCGGCAGATTTGCTGGCAATCGACGCGACGATTTCGGCGTAATGCACCTTGGCAACACGGGACACGGCGGCGACCATCGGAATGGTCGCCTGCCCGCCGCAGGTCACCATGTTGACGTTGAGCTGGTCGAGGTTCTGTTCCAGGTTGACCACCGGTACGCAGTACGGACCGATGGCGGCCGGGGTGAGGTCAATCAGGCGGATGCCGGGTTTGATGGCCCGCAGAAAGGCGTCGTTCTTGACATGGGCACCGGCGGAGGTGGCATCGAACACGAAGTCGATGTCCTTGAACACGTCCATGCGCGTCAGGCCTTCTACCCCTTCGTGGGTGATTGCAACACCCATGCGGGCAGCACGGGCCAGACCGTCGGAGGCCGGGTCGATGCCGACCATTGCGCCCATTTCCAGGTGCCGGGCATTGCGCAGGATTTTGATCATCAGGTCGGTGCCGATATTGCCGGAGCCGATGATGGCGACCTTGAGTTTCTTGTTCATTATTGTTGCCTCAGTTGCACGCAAGTCGCCGATTACTCGGCGCTGCTGTGTTGCGAGAAGTCCACACCGACACTGCCGATGCCTTCGATATGGGCGTCGAAACGATCACCGGCGGCCACGGCCACCATCGGCCCCAGTGCGCCGGTCAGGATGATGTCGCCCGCTTGCAGCGGATTGCCCAGGCGCGCCATGGTGCAAGCCAGCCACACGGCCGCATTGAGCGGGTGGCCCAGGCATTGCGCGCCGCTGCCACTGGAAACTTCTTCACCATTGCGGGTCATGCGCATGCCCGCATTGCGCAAGTCCAGCCCCTCTAGGCTGCGGGCCGGGCCGCCGAGTACGTAGCAGCCGCTGGAGGCGTTATCGGCCACCGTGTCGACAAAGCGGATGTTCCACTGCTGCACGCGGCTGCCGACGATTTCCAGGGCCGGGACCACCCAGCCGGTGGCGGCCATGACTTCGTCGAAGGTGGTGTCGGAGTGGGGCAGGTCATATTTGAGGATCAAGGCGATTTCCGCCTCGATCTTGGGTTGCAACACGCGATCGATGGGTACGGTCTGGTTGTCGCCGTAGCACATGTCGGCGAACAGGGTGCCGAAGTCCGGTTGGTCCACGCCCAGCTGCGCCTGCACCTTGGGGTTGGTCAGGCCGATTTTTCGGCCCACTACCCGGCGTCCGTTGGCGACGCCGTGGGCGACATTGAGTTGCTGGATGGTGTAGGCGGCTGTCGCGTTGTCTTCACCGATCAGCTCGCGCAGGGGAGCGATGGCGCTGCCGTGGGTTTCGGCGTGGCGCAGGTCGGCGGCCAGTCGGGCCAGTGTTTCGGGAGTCGGGTTCATGGCAGTCTCGGTCATCAGTGGGTCAGGAAGTCCAGCACCATGCGGTTGAAGGTGTCGGCGTGTTCCCATTGCGCCCAGTGACCGCAGCGGTTGAACACGTGCAGCTGCGCCTTGGGCAGCCCTGCCAGCAGGCGCAAGCCGGTGTCCATCGGCACAAAGCGGTCTTCGCGCCCCCAGACCAGCAGGGTTTCGGCGCTGATTTCGTGCAGGCGATGGCTGAAGTCGGGGAACTGCTTGGGATTGAGGGTGCTGCTTTTGACGAAGTTTTCCAGGTGGTCGCGGCGCGCCAGGAGGTTATCCAGACGGGTCTGGAACAGTTCTTCGGTCAGGCTGCTGGTGTCGAAAACGAAGACGCTCATCATCTTCTTCAGGTTCTCGATGGTCGGCTCGCGGTACAGCGCACCGATCAGCTTGATGCCTTCGGTGGGCTGGGGCACAAACGCGCTCGGGCCGCCGGTGCCGCCGCCCATGAGGATCAGTTTGCCGATGCGCTCGGGGTTTTCCAGAGCGAAGGCCACGGTGCTGTGGGCACCCATCGAGTTGCCGATGATGTGCACCCGGTCAAGGTCCAGCACATCGAGCAGGCCCTTGAGCGCCGACGCATTGAGGTTGGAGCGTGAGCCTTCGCTCACCACCGGGTCGCTTTTGCTCCAGCCCGGGCAATCGAGCAGGATCACCCGGTAACCGGCAGTCACCAGCGGTTCGATGTTGCGGTTGAAGTTGGCCCAGCCGCTGGCGCCGGGCCCGGAGCCGTGGAGCATGACCACGGTCTCGGCACCCTGGCCGACGTCGTTGTAGTGCAATTGCAGGTCCAGGTCGCCTTCCTTGATGCGGGCAAAGCGGCTGGTCGAGGCTTCAGTGAATACGCTGGCAGTGGCAGTCATGGCAGAGTTCCTTGAATTCAAAGGGGGTGGGTCAGCGGCTGCGCGCCAAGGGCGCCGAAGCCTGCAATCCATTCGGGAATCGGGCGGTAGTAGCGGCCTTCGGTTTGGTAGGGGCCAAAGGCGGACAATGCGGCGAATGCGGCGACCCAGGTTTTCACCTCGTGGGTCGATTTACCGGCGAGCGCCGACAGCGCGTCATTGCCCAGTGCATCGAGGTCGCTCAAGCGGCCCTGCTCCAGCGTGTCGAGAAACTGTTGGTCCCAGACCGGATTGAGGGGATGCAGGGTGTTCTGGTCTTCGACGAAGTGCCGGGCGGCCTGGATGACCCGTTGCTGGCGTGCGGCGCGTTCATCGGCGGGCAACTGGCGGCCGCTGCCCATCAAGCGGTCGGCCATGCGGGCATCGACCTTGGCCAGCTCTGGCACCGGGGGCTGATGGGACAGGCCTCCGGAGGCCAGGAACAGCACGCGCAGGTCCAGTGATCTGGCCCACTGGCCGATGGCCTCGCCCAGCAGTCGTGCCCGCTTGAAGCCGGGCAGGGGCACGGCCACCGAATTGATGAAGACCGGAATCACCGGGCAGGTGCGCAACCCGCCCAGCAACAGTTCCAGCGGTTGGGCAAAGGCATGATCGACTTGCATTCGGTAGGACACGGCGGTGTCGATACCAGCCTCCATGACGGCTTGGGCGCAGGCTTCGGCCAGGGCTTTGGGTACGTCGAGAGGGCCGGCGGCGGTATCGAAATCACCAATGGCATCGGCGGCCATGCCAATGCAAAAGGGCGGCATGACGTCGTAGAAAAAGCCGTTGTAGTGATCGGGCCCCAGGAGCACGATCAGCTGCGGGTCGAAGCGGGCGATGCGCTCGCGGGCATCGCGGATCATGCTGTCCACTTCGGCCAGCACTTCGGGGGCCGGGTCGACGTAGCCCACCAGCGGCGTGTGTGACAAACAGTGCAAATAGGCGCTCATCTCAAGCCACCTTGCTGACGGCTGGCGTCACCTGGATGTGTGGTTGCGCGTTGAGCGCCAGGGCCAGTTCATTGCAGGCCTTGCCGAGGGTTTGCGGTGTGGCCAGCCCGGCGAGGAAGCGATCAGGGCGCAGCAGGGCAATGGACGATGAGCCGCGGGCGAACCACTCGCGCAGGCGGCCAGTGCTGTCGCCGACCCGAATCACGTCGTTGCCGGCGTCGCTCGGAGCCCTGAGCTGGACATCCGGCAGCACTTGAATAAACCGCGTGCCCAGGGTTTTCCATTGCGCAATCTGCGCCGCCGTAAGGCCCCAGGTCGGGTCGCAGCCCCAGGCGATAATGGCGAAATTCTCGCCGATCACTTCATCGAGGAGCACGGTCGCACCGGCGTCGGTCAGCACCTTGGGCTGAATGAACATCTTGCCCACCGGCGAGCCTTTTTCGCTCGGCACGATCAGGGCGCCACGGGTGTATTGCGGCATGGGCTTGAAGCGCATCTCGACGAAGTAGCGTTTGACCGGCGGCACATAGTTGAGCAGCCACGACACGCCATCGCGCAGGGTGCCCTGCCAGCGCTTGGGGGGGGCCAGTACGTGGCCGGCCAGTACCGAGAGGTCGATCATGGCCTTGGCGTGATCCCGGCGCTCCAGCTCATAGCTGTCGAGCAGGCGGTCACTGGCCAGGCCCTTGATCACCAGTGACAGTTTCCAGGCCAGGTTGGAGGCATCGCGCATGCCGCTGTTGTAACCCTGGCCTTGCCAGACCGGCATGATATGCGCGGCATCCCCGGCCAGCAGTACCCGGCCCTGGCGGAAGCGGCCTGCGAGGCGGGCGTTGTGGGTATAGACGCGACTGCGAATCAGCTCGATGCGGTCCGGGTCCGGCAGGACCTTGGCCAGCAGTTTGCGCATGTTTTCGGGCTTGCTCAGCTCGGCTTCGGTCTCGCCGGGCATCACCATAAACTCAAAGCGGCGCACGCCGTGGGGCAGGGCGGCGGACACGTACGGGCGCACCGGGTCGCAGCACAGGTACACATGGGGCGTGCTCAGGGGGTCGTTGGCGATATCCACCACGATCCATTGATTGGGCGCGGTCTTGCCCTCAAAACTGATGTCCAGGCTGCGGCGCACCAGGCTGTTGCCGCCATCGCACCCAATCAGGTACTTGGCCTGCAGGCGTTCGCTGCGACCCTCGGCGTTTTTCAGTGTGAGTTGCACACCGCTGTCGCTTTGTTCGAAGCCTTCGAGTTCGCGGCCGAACAGCACCTTGACGTTGTCAAAGCGTTGCAGGCCTTCGAACAGCACGCGGTCAGCCAGCGGCTGAATAAAGGCGTTACGGCGGGACCAGCCAAACTCATCGGTCTTGGGCTGGATGTCTGCAAAGCAGCGACCTTTGGGTGTCATGAAGCGCATCGCATGCCAGGGCGTGGTGTGCGGCAGCACGTTATCGGCAAGGCCGACGGCCTGGAATGTGCGCAGGCTTTCGTCGTCCAGGCCAATGGCGCGCGGGTAGTCGATCAGGCTGTCGAGCTTTTCCACCAAGGTGACGTTTACACCACATTGGCCCAGGTAATTGGCGATCATCAGCCCGACAGGACCAGCCCCGACAATGGCGATATCGGTGCTCAGGTCCAAGGGGGAAGCAGTGGGTGCAGAACTCATGGGTATCTCCGTACAGCGCTTTTTTTGGATTTCTTGTTGGGCGCAGTATGGAAATCGCGAAGCTGGTGAACAACGACAACCCTTGTTAGGGTGCACTCAGTGCTCATCGTTGATTTACCGATAAAAATAATGGAAAACACATGAGCGAAACCGAATACAAGGCCGTGCGGGGCCTGATGCGCGGGCTATTACTGATCAACGGTCTCAACCGTTTCGACGGGGGCGCCAGTACCGCTCAGTTGGCCGAGCAGAGCGGTTTGCACCGCACGACCGTGCGTCGTTTGCTGGAGACATTGCAGGCTGAAGGCTACGTGCGCCGCAGTGAATCGGATGACAGCTACCGGTTGACCCTGAAGGTGCGTGAGCTGAGCGAAGGCTTTCGCGATGAGCAGTGGATTTCTTCAATTGCAGCGCCCTTGCTTGGCCAGTTGCTCCAGCAAGTGGCCTGGCCCACCGACCTGTGCACCCTGGATGGCGACGCGATGGTGATTCGCGAAACCACTCACCGTTTCAGTCGCCTGTCGTTTCACCGTTCGATGGTGGGGCGCCGCTTGCCCTTGCTGATGACGGCGACCGGGCGGGCGTACTTTGCGTTCTGCCCGCCGGCCGAGCGGGAAGAATTGATCGAGTTGATGATCAGTCGGGACGACTCGCAGTCGGCGCTGGCAACGGATCGCCGATTCGTCGAGCGACTGGTGGAGCACACGCGCAGCAAGGGCTATGGCGAAAACAACGCGCACTGGGGAGAAGAGCGCAAGATCGCGGCGATTGCGATCCCGGTGATGCACGAGGAGCGTGTGATGGGTTGCCTGAACCTGGTGTATATCGCCAAGGCCATGCCGGTCGAGGAAGCTGCACGGCGCTTTTTACCGGCGATGCAGGAGGTGGTGGGAAAAATTCAGGCGGGGCTGGGCGCAGACAAACTGTAGCCGCTGAGGAGCGCAGCCCTCGCATTCTCAGACAGGCCGGGTGTGCAGGGTTTGCGAGCGCGGCGTGCCCCCATGACAGTGCCGGAGTGAGGGCGGAACCCGTAGAAAGTCGTGACATATCGAATGGATATGGACTCGGCATAGGTGCGGGCGCTTCGCAAAACAACTGGCACACGGGGTATATATCCGGCATCCGCGGTTAACTGAAATGATGGTTTCGCTCTTACAGCGAGTCACTTGTGCGCCCAGCATGGGCGCCATCCTAGAGGTGAAAGTCCTCTCTTGAGCTGGCCACAGCGAATGAAGCGAAGCGCAACTGCATGAGGGTGACCAAGTGTGGGAAGGAAGCGTGGAGCATAAACCGCGAGCCGAGGTACACAAACCGCATCTGAGGCATCTCTGGTCAGGGCGAGCAGGCAAGTGACTGCGAAGCTCTTGTGGCCAAAGCACCGGGGATGTAAATGCGGCGGTTGTGCGGTGAAGGATGGCGTTCTTACCTGGGGAGATCTCGCCTCATGCCTGAAAGGGCGACGGCGCAAGCCGGAGCGAGAAGTCAGCAGAGGCCGTAGTAGCTGCGTTGCAGTGAAGGGCCAAACGAGAAGGAGTGAGGTTCACCATGGCGATACAGCAGGCCTTGCATCAGATGCCCGGGAAACCGGGGCGGGACGGAGCTGCGACGGGTGAAACCCGACGCGAAGCGTCCAGCGATGAAGCCGGCGGTCCGCGTCATGACCCGAACCACATGGGGTCAGGACTTCTGCAAGAAGCCCTGACCAGAGAAAACCTGCAATTAGCGCTCAAGCGAGTCCGGTCAAATAAAGGTGCTGCGGGCGTCGACGGTCTTGGGATCGATGAGACGGTCGAGCATCTGTTAACGGCCTGGCCCGTGATACGGGCGCAGTTGCTGGCGGGAACGTACCGGCCAAGTCCGGTGCGTAGAGTTCTGATTTCCAAACCCGACGGAGGCGAGCGCAAGCTGGGCATCCCAACGGTGACGGACAGATTGATTCAACAGGCGCTATTACAAGTTTTGCAGCCTCTGTTGGACCCGGTATTCAGTGATCATAGCTATGGTTTTCGTCCCGGTCGCAGCGCTCATCAAGCGGTATTGGCAGCGCAGCAATATATTGATTCGGGGCGGGACACTGTGGTGGACGTTGATCTGGAGCAGTTCTTTGATCGCGTTGATCATGACCTGTTGATCGCTCGACTGAGCAGAAGGGTAACCGACCGAGGCGTTCTGCGTCTGGTCCGGGCCTACCTGAACAGCGGGACGTTGATCGACGGCATAGTGGTAGCCAGTAAACGAGGGACGCCGCAAGGCGGCCCACTCTCACCATTACTGGCCAATGTATTGCTGGACGAGGTGGACAAGGAGCTGGAGCGACGAGGCCATTGCTTCGTCAGGTACGCGGACGATGCGAACGTTTACGTACGCAGCCTGAAGGCCGGTCAACGGGTAATGGCAGTGCTCCGTCGCCTTTATGATCGACTTAGACTGCAAGTGAACGAGAGCAAGAGTGCGATTGCCAGTGCGTTTGGCCGCAAGTTTCTGTGCTACGGCTTTTGGCTGTCTGCTCAAGGCGAGGTCAAACGCTGGGTGGCAAGCAAAGCGCTACAGGCGTTCAAAGGCCGCATCCGTCAGCTGACTTCTCGTAATGGAGGACGAAGCATGTCGCAGGTGGTGGAAGGTCTGAGACTGTACCTGCTGGGTTGGAAAGCGTACTTCGGTTTATCGCAAACGCCTCGCCTCTGGCACCGGTTCGATGAATGGATCCGCCGACGACTCAGGGCTATCCAGCTCAAACAATGGAGAACCGGAAGGAGGACGTACCGTGAGCTACGCAAACTTGGAGCAGGACCTGACTTGGCAGCGGCGATAGCCAGCAACAGCCACAGGTTCTGGCACAACAGTGTCGGTCTGATCCATGGAGTGCTTACGGTGGCGTGGTCCGACCGGTTGGGTCTACCCCGACTCTGCTGACCTCAACTTCTCGAACCGCCCGGTGCGGACCCGCATGCCGGGTGGTGTGGCAGGGGCGCGGCCAGATGGCCGTCCCCTATGCCGATTGCAAAAGCGGCAAAGTAACCAAAGCGCTTTCGCCCCTGCGTACGCCTGTCGCCGGTGCGCAGCGGTCCCGGGATCTTTACACGTTCTTTGTCTACAACCGTTGCCAAAAGGCATCGGCCTGGGGGTTACGGTTGTCCCGCCAGCGCACCAGAATCACTTCCAGATGGTCAGACTCCATATCCGGATACAAACGCACCAGTTCCCCGCGCTCAATCAGCGGCGCAACCATGCTGTGGGGCATGCAGGCCACGCCCTGGCCGCTGGCAACCATCGGCTTGAGGGCTTCGGACACGGTGGCCTCAAACACTTGCAGCAGGCGATGGGGCTGGGGGTGGCGGTTGATCTGGATACGGGACAATTCATGCAGTTGGGCACTGCGCGAGTAACTGAGCAGCGGGATCGGCTCATCGGTCTGCGCGCAATGCGCCGCCAGTGCCGGGGTGGCCACCCAGTACAGCTCGTCATGGCCCAGGGACTTGACCTCGAATTCGCTCTGGCGCGAGTAGGGCGCCGTCTTGGTATCACGGTAGAACAGGATGAAATCGCAACGCCCGGACATCAACGCCATGTAGTAATCGTCGGTGCTTCGATAGCCAGTGTCGATCCGGGTGAACAGCGGCGATCGCGCGCTGTTCAACTGGCTGATCCAGTCCGGGAAGAAGTTGCACGCCAGGGTGTGCAACGAGGCAAAGGTCAACGGCCGATTAAGCACTTTTACGCTCTGTTCACAGTCGCGGGCCATGCGCACCAATTCCACGGCATTGGGCAGCAAGGCTTCACCGGCGGCCGTCAGGCGTACCGGGTTGCGTTCGCGGTCGATCAGGGTGGCTCCCAGGTGCGCTTCCAGCAATTGAATTCGCCGGCTCAGCGCCGATTGCGAAGAGCCGCGCATGCTGGCCGCCGCCGTGAACTTGCCGGTATCGGCCAGGGCGAGAAAGTCTTCATACCAGTCGATGTTCATAGTGTTATTCCAATATTCGATAGCGCGTCCAGCTTAGTGGATCAATAGTCGCTATCCGGCCCATGCCTCTGTCTTTATTGTGCGTCTCAACCGCCACCTGCCGTTGGATTGTGGTTGTCAGGCATAACAAGAAGAATTTTGAAGGGGCAATGATATGCACAAATTGAATAGGGTGAAGCTTTTACTTGGGGCACCACTGCTGGCGCTGCTGGTGACCGGTGCTCAAGTTGCCCAGGCAGGTGTGCTGGACAAGGTCAAGGCCCATGGCAGCGTGCGCTGCGGTGTGGCCGGCGACAAACCGGGGTTTTCCCTGATCGACGACAAAGGTCGCTGGACCGGCATGGACGTTGATCTGTGCCGTGCCGTTGCCGCCGCCGTACTGGGCGATGCGGACAAGGTCGAATACCTGACCACCACCGCAAAAAACCGCTTTACCGCCCTGGCTTCAGGGGAAATCGACATTCTGTCGCGGGCCGCATCCTGGACCGCCGAGCGGGTGGCCAACCTGGGGGTGGACTTTACCACGGTCTGGTTTTACGACGGCCAGGGTTTCATGACCCACGCCGCGGATGGCATCAAAAAGCTGACGGATCTGGACGGTGCAACTTTCTGCCTGTCGCCGGGCACCACGTCGGAGCAGAACCTCGAAGACTATTTCGGTCGGCGCGGCCTGACGTACAAGACGGTCGTCATCGAGAAAAGCCCCGAGCTGTACGCCGCGTTTCAGCGCGGGCGCTGCAACGCCATCTCCAATGACTCCTCCGGCCTGGCTGCCCGATTGGCGCTGATGAACAACCCTCAGGACTACGTGCTGTTGCCGGAAGTGATTTCCAAGGAACCCCTGGGCGCCTTCGTCGCCCAAGGTGACACCACCTGGCGCAATATCGTGACCTGGACCGCCTATGCCCTGATGACGGGTGAAGAGCTGGGAGTGACGTCTGAAAACGTCGACCAACTGCACAGTGACAAAACGGCGTCGACCGACATCGCCCGTTTGCTGGGCACTGAAGGCACGATCGGCAAGTCCTTTGGCCTGGACAGTGACTGGGCATACCGCGCCCTCAAGCAAGTCGGCAACTACGCGCAGATCTATGACCGCAACCTCGGCCAGCAGACGGCACTGAACATCCCGCGCGGGCTGAACCGCAGCTGGAAAGACAATGGCTTGATGTACGCGCCGCCGATTCGTTAAGGGAATTACTGTCATGTCGACTTTTCGTTCGCACAACCTGCGCCTGTCGAGTGTGTTGCAGCAAGGGCTGGTCCTGGCTCTGGTTGCGGCGGTCTTTTATCTGCTTTCCAGCAACGCTGCGCTGAACCTGAAAAATCTGAATATTGCCTCGGGCTTCGGGTTTTTATCCCAGCGCGCTGGCTACGACATCAGTTTTTCGCTGATCGATTACACCCCGGACGCGAGCTATGCCCGGGCCTATCTGGTGGGGTTGCTCAACACCTTGCTGGTGTCGGTACTGAGCATTGTGCTGGCAACCCTGCTGGGGGGCGCACTGGGCATGGCCCGCGTGTCGGACAACTGGCTGATCAAGCGCCTGAGCGGGACGTGCATCGAGTTCCTGCGCAACGTGCCGCTGGTGGTGCATCTGGTCTGGTGGTACGGCCTGGTACTGGCGTTGCCAGGGGTCAAGCATTCGGCTTCGCTGTTTGGCGTGGTGTTTTTGAACAACAACGGCCTGAACCTGCCGTGGCTTGCCCAAGGCAGTCAGGTCGGTTGGGGCCTGGCCCTGATGCTGCTGGGCACGCTGCTGGCCTATGTGTTTTGTCGCGTCAGGGAAGCCCGAACGCCGTGGCGCGGTTTTGCCTCCAGGCGCTGGCCTCTGCTGTTGGCCGGTGCGGTGTTGCTGCCGTTGCTGGTGTACGTTCTGAGCGATGCCCATTTGCAATGGGAAGTGCCCGTGCAGCGCGGTTTCGGGTTCAAGGGCGGGATTACCCTGGTTCCGGAGATGCTTGCCCTGTGCCTGGCCTTGTCGTTCTACAGCGCAAGCTACATTGCAGAAATCGTCAGGGGCGCCATTGAGTCGGTGCATCGCGGCCAGTACGAAGCGGCCAAAGCGCTCGGCTTCAAATCCGGGTCAACCCTGCGCCAACTGATCGTGCCGCAAGCGATCTACCCGATGATCCCGCAGATCACCAACACGTACCTGAACATCGTCAAGAACTCCTCGCTGGGTGTGGTCATCGGCTTCATGGAGCTGGTGTCGTCTACCGGCGGCACCACCCTGAACCAGACGGGCCAGGCCATTGAGTGCATCGCGCTGGTCATGGGGACTTACTGTGCGATCAGTCTGGTGATCTCCCTGGGAATGAACATCTACAACCACCGCATTGGCCAGAGGGGGCACTGAACATGACCGCCATGAATCAATCACTGTCTATCCCGCTGGCACCTCCAAGATTGCCCTGGGCACAGCGGGCGCTGGCCTGGAGCCGTAGTCAGCTGTTCCCCAGTGTGGGCCACAGCCTGCTGACGCTCAGCGTGATTGCACTGTTGTGCTGGTGCATTCCTGCGGCACTCAACTGGCTGGTGTTCGACGCGACGTTCGTGGGCGACAGCGCCAAGGACTGCAACCCCGGCGGGGCGTGCTGGCTGCCGATCACCCAGCGCTGGAACCTGTTTGTGTATGGCTTCTACCCGCAAGCCGAGCAGTGGCGGGTGACCCTGTCGCTGATACTGGCGGGCGCTGCGTTTGTCCTGCTGTTTTTCAAGCGTCTGGACCGGCGCCTGCTGCTGGCGTACCTGGCCTTGCTGCCGATCGTGATGTGGTGGCTGCTCAAGGGTGGGGCCGGTTTGCCCGAGGTGTCTTCGACCAAGTTTGCCGGGATGCTGGTGACGGTCTTTCTGGGTACGGCAGGGATGATTTTCGCCTTGCCTCTGGGGATCCTGCTGGCCTTGGGCCGACGTTCAAAGCTGCCGGTTGTCCGTATGCTGTGCGTGCTCTACATCGAGCTGGTGCGCTCGGTGCCGGTGATCTCGCTGCTGTTTATGGCGTCGCTGATGATCCAGCTGTTTCTGCCGCCGGATTCGGCATTCGACATCCTGTTGCGGGTGCAACTGGTGCTGATCCTGTTTACCGCCGCCTATATGGCCGAGACCCTGCGCGGCGGTCTGCAGAACCTGCCCAAGGGGCAGTACGAAGCGGCAATGGCCCTGGGTTTTGGCTACTGGAAAACCATGGGCCAGATCATCCTGCCGCAAGTGCTCAAGCAGTCCATTGCGCCGTTGCTCACGCAATTTATCGGCCTGTTCAAGGAAACCACGCTGGTGATGATCGTCGGCGTGCTGGACATCGTCGGCATCGCCATGAGCACCGCCGTCGCACCTGAATGGGTTGAGTACGGCCATGAAATTTACGTCTTCCTGGCGATCTATTTCTTTGTCATCTGTTTTGCACTGTCGCGCTATGCCCGACATCTTGAACTTCGTATGGAGCAAAGCCGCTCATGATCATGAAACCCAAGGCAGATGCCGCCGCGATGGTGCGTATCGAACAATTGAACAAGTGGTTCGGCAATGCCCACGTGCTGAAAAACATCTCGCTGAATGTGCACGCCGGAGAAAAGGTGGTGATCTGCGGGCCGTCGGGCTCCGGCAAATCGACCCTGATCCGCTGCATCAATCAACTTGAGCAACACCAGCAGGGCCTGGTCGAAGTGCTGGGCGAGGAGCTCAATGGCAGCGTCAAGGGCCTGGAGCGTATTCGCCGGCAGGTGGGCATGTGTTTCCAGCACTTCAACCTGTTCCCGCACCTCACGGTACTGAAAAACTGCACCTTGCCCCAGACGTCTAATCTGGGCGTACCCGAGGCTGAAGCCATCGAGCGTGCGCTGGGCTTGCTGGACAAGGTCAAGATGCGCGACCACGCCAACAAGTTTCCCTCGCAGTTGTCCGGTGGCCAGCAACAACGTATCGCCATTGCCCGGGCATTGTGCATGCAACCCAAGGTTATGCTGTTCGACGAACCGACTTCGGCCCTGGACCCGGAAATGATAGCCGAAGTACTGGACGTGATGACCAGCCTCGCCCAGGAAGGCATGACCATGATTTGCGTGACCCATGAAATGGGTTTTGCCCGTAAGGTCGCAGACCGGATCGTATTCATGGACCAGGGCGAAATCGTCGAAGAAGCCCCCCCCGAGCGGTTTTTCTCGGCCCCGGAATCACCGCGTACCCAACGCTTTTTGAGCCAGATAATTAATCACGGAGTGCATGCGCAATGACTCAATCCATAGCGATGGCCCTGCATGGCGGCGCCGGTGTCCTGATGCCCGGTGTATTGACCCAGGATGACGAACAGGCAATCCACGCCGCGCTGCTGCAGGCCCTCAGGGCCGGCGTTGATGTGCTGGAGCAGGGCGGCAGCAGCCTGGACGCCGTGCAGGCAAGCGTAGTCGAACTGGAAGAGTGTCCGTGGTTCAACGCGGGTAAAGGTGCGGTATTTACCCATGCCGGAGACCACGAACTGGACGCGGCGATCATGAACGGCGCTAACCTCGAAGCCGGTGCGGTGGCTGGGGTGCACCACGTGCGCAACCCCATTTGCGGCGCCCGGGCAGTCCTGGAACACAGCGAACATGTGCTGCTGGCAGGCGCGGGGGCGGATCTGTTCCTGTCCGAGCAACCTGACCTGGAGCACGTCAGCAACGACTGGTACGACACCCCCTTGCGTCGTCGTCAGTGGGCTGCCCAGCAGCAACAACCGGAGACGGTGCTGCTGGAACCGGGAGGCGTGAAGAAAAAGTTTGGCACCGTGGGGGCCGTGGCACTGGACCGACAGGGGCATGTTGCGGCGGCCACCTCTACCGGCGGCATTACCAACAAACGCTACGGACGCGTGGGTGACTCGCCGCTGATCGGCTCCGGCACCTGGGCGGATGACCGCAGTGCCGCGATCTCGGCGACCGGCCACGGCGAATTCTTCATGCGTACCGTGGTGGCGCACAATATTGCGTCGCGTATCCGGCTGGTGGGATCAACCCTTGCGGATGCCTGTGAGCAGGTTGTGCAGGGCGAGCTCAAGACCTTGGGAGGCAACGGCGGCGTGGTGGCGGTGTCACCGTCCGGAGAGACCGTGTTGAGCTTCAATACGCCCGGCATGTACCGCGCCTGGCGCGATGCCGAGGGTGGTTTGCACACGGCGATCTATGCCGAGGATGATCGTCTGCATCCTCTTTGAGTCTGTTGACCCGTGGGGCGGCTGGAGACTAGTCTCGATCTCCTTTCGCCTCATGGAGTGAACACATGATCACGTGCTATCTGCGTTATGTCATTGACCCTTACAAGCTGGCCGAATTTGAAGCGTACGGGCGAATCTGGATACCCCTGGTCGAGAAATTCGGCGGTCAGCACCACGGCTACTTCCTGCCCTCGGAAGGCGCCAACAACATTGCCCTGGCCATGTTTACCTTCCCGAGCCTTGCGGCCTATGAAGACTACCGCGAGCGCTCAAAAACCGATGCCGAATGCATTGCCGCCTTCAAGCTGGCTGAAGACAATCGCTGCATCCTGAGTTACGAGCGAAGCTTCTTTAAACCGGTATTTGAGTGACCCGAGCGGGTCTCACAGGGGCCGTTGCTGTTGGCACACGTCGTTTCGGTTTGGTTCAACCCGCAAACCAAGTGCCGACGACAAATCACTGACTGATGGAGAATCCCCACATGGCAACCGCATCCGCAACTATCGATATTCCCGCTCCAGCCGATCAGGTCTGGCAATTGATCGGCGGCTTTGGCTCGCTGCCGGACTGGTTGTCGTTTGTTGTAAAAAGCGAACTGAGTGAAGGCGGGCGCTTGCGTACTCTGCGTACCGAGGACGGTACGGTGATTGTCGAACGGCTTGAAAGCTTCGACAACGGGAGCAAGGCCTACAGCTACTCCATTACTCAGGCGCCGTTCCCGGTGACGGATTACCTGGCCACTCTGCGTGTGGAAGCCCACGGCGCAGGTGCCCGGGTGACCTGGTCGGGGCGGTTTACCCCGAGCGGGGTAAGCGATGACGAGGCCCAAGAGCTGTTTTCAGGCATCTATCAGGGCGGGCTGACGGCGCTGCGAAGCAATTTTCCAGGTTGAGCACAGGGCTGCGAGATATGGGTAAAAAATACCCATAAATAGCGCGGTGATAGCAATTTGGAATAAGACTGGATCCAAAAAACAAATAAAAAACGTGGCTATTTAATGACTTAGGTCAGTATTGGTTTGAAATAAATTGTGCAGAATCACTTGTTACTGATTGTTACAATAGGGTAAGATCGCCCTGCGTTCACCTACCACGGTTTATGCATTTTTAAGCCCCAAGTTTCCATCAGCTACTTGGGCTTTTTTTTGTCTGAAATTTGATATTGGATCCAATTTGCAGGCATAAAAAAGGCGCCATATGCTGGCGCCTCCAGGCCAATACCGAGCCCTATTTGATCGCCAGGGAACTCCACTCGCCGTTCACCAGACGCTTCAAACCCAACGGGTTGCTGTTTTGCAACGCTTCGGGCAGTTGGGCGTCGGGATAGTTCTGGTAGCAGACCGGACGCAGGAAACGGTCAATCGCCAATGAGCCAACCGACGTACCGCGTGAGTCGGAAGTCGCCGGGTATGGGCCGCCGTGAACCATCGCGTCGCACACTTCGACGCCGGTAGGGTAGCCATTGACCAGAATCCGCCCGACCTTTTGCTCAAGGATCGGCACCAGCCACTGATACTGCGCAAGGTCATCCGGTTCGCCGATCAGGGTGGCGGTCAATTGGCCGCGCAAGGCCAGCAGGGCCGCTTTTAACTGCGCATCGCTGTCGACTTCGATAAGGATGGTCGTGGGACCAAACACCTCCTCCTGCAACAGCGGATCCTTGTCCAGCAGCAGGCTGACATCGGCCTTGAACAATTGTGGTTGCGCTTGCGATCCCGACTGGGTGTGGCCGGCCAGGTGGGTGATGCCCGGATGGCTGAGCAGATGCTCCACGCCCTTGGCGTAGTTGCGCAGCCCGCCTGCGTTGAGCAGGGTGTGCGGCGCCTGTTCGGCCATGTGCCGGGTCAGTTGCTCGACAAAGGCAGAGAACTGGGCGCTACGCAGGCCGATCACCAGGCCGGGATTGGTGCAGAACTGTCCGCCGCCCTGAGTGACCGATGCCGACAGGTCTTTGGCGACAGCCTCGCTGCGTGAGGCCAGGGCCTGAGGCAGCAGGATCACCGGGTTGATGCTCGACATCTCGGCGAATACCGGGATGGGTTGCTCGCGTTCGGCGGCCATTTTGCTCAGTGCGTTGCCGCCGTGCAGCGACCCGGTAAAGCCCACGGCCTGAATGGCCGGGTGCTTGACCAGCTGTTCGCCGACTCCGGCGCCGAAGATCATGTTGAACACACCCTTGGGCATGCCGGTCTTTTCAGCCGCACGAATAATTGCGCAGCCCACCTGGTCGGCGGTTGCCATGTGCCCGCTGTGTGCCTTGAAAACCACCGGGCAGCCCGCTGCAAAGGCGGCCGCGGTGTCGCCACCGGCAGTGGAAAAGGCCAGTGGAAAGTTGCTGGCACCGAAGACGGCCACAGGCCCGACGCCGATCCGGTACTGACGCAGATCCACCCGTGGCAGCGGTTTGCGATCCGGCAGGGCCAGATCGATTCGTGCGCCTAAAAAGTCGCCACGGCGCAGCACGGTTGCGAACAGGCGCATTTGCCCGCTGGTACGGCCGCGTTCACCTTGAATGCGTCCTGCGGGCAGGGCGGTTTCCCTGCACACCAAGGCGACAAAGTCGTCGCCCAACTGATCTATTTCGTCAGCAATGGCGTCCAGGAATTCGGCGCGGCGTTCAGGAGACAGTTGGCGAAACGGTACAAAGGCCTCGGCGGCGGCGTTGGCGGCACGGTCCACTTCTTCTGGCGTGGCCTGATAAAAGAGCACAGGCAGTGCCTCTCCGGTGCTGGCATCCAGGCTTTGTACCGTGACGGTTCCGGCAGCGCTGCGGCTGCCGCCGATAAAGTTGTGGCCAGTTACGGTCGACATCGTTTCGATCCTCGCTAGAGTGCTAAATGCGCTGTGGGGTGCTCAGCGCACAAGACAGGGTTTTTTGTTGTCGTATTTCCAGCCCGGAACAATGTACTGCATGGCGACGCTATCGTCCCGTGCGCCAAGGCCCATGCCTTTGTACAGTTCGTGGGCCTTGGCCACGGCGTCCATGTCGATGTCCACGCCCAGGCCGGGTCTGGCCGGAACCTTGATGTGACCGTCGACAATTTTCAGCGGCTCGCGGGTCAGGCGCTGACCATCCTGCCAGATCCAGTGAGTATCAATGGCGGTGATTTCTCCCGGTGCGGCGGCTGCGACCTGGGTGAACATGGCCAGGGAAATATCAAAGTGGTTGTTGGAGTGCGAGCCCCAGGTCAGGCCCCACTCGTGGCACATTTGCGCGACGCGTACCGAACCTTGCATGGTCCAGAAGTGCGGGTCGGCCAGGGGAATATCCACGGCCTGGGATTGAATGGCGTGACCCATCTCGCGCCAGTCCGTGGCAATCATGTTGGTGGCGGTGGGCAACCCGGTAGCGCGACGGAACTCGGCCATCACCTCGCGTCCCGAGTAACCGTTTTCGGCACCGCAGGGGTCTTCGGCATAGGCCAGTACGCGGTGTTGATCGCGGCACAGGGCCACGGCCTCCTTGAGTGACCAGGCGCCATTGGGGTCCAGGGTGATGCGGGCAGTGGGGAAGCGTTCGGCCAGTGCGGTGACCGCTTCGATCTCTTCGGCACCGCGCAGCACGCCGCCTTTAAGCTTGAAGTCGTTAAAGCCATATTTGGCCTGAGCCGCTTCTGCCAGGCGGACGATGGCTTGCGGGGTCAGGGCTTTTTCATGGCGCAGACGGAACCAGTCATCAGCCTCGGCTTCATCGCGGTAGGCCAGATCGGTCTGCTGGCGATCGCCAATGTAAAACAGGTAGCCGAGCATCTTTACCGCATCCCGTTGCTGGCCTTCGCCGAGCAGGGCTGCCACTGGCACTTCCAGGAACTGACCGAGCAAGTCGAGCAGGGCTGCCTCCATTGCCGTGACGGCGTGGATGGTGATGCGCAGGTCAAAAGTCTGCAGGCCACGACCCGCCGAGTCACGGGCGGCGAAGGTGGTACGCATGGCGTTGAGAATGCTCTGGTAGTTGCCGATGGGCTGGCCCACGACCAGATTGCGTGCGTCTTCCAGGGTCTCGCGGATGCGTTCACCGCCAGGCACTTCGCCAACGCCGACATTGCCGCTGCTGTCCTTGAGGATAACGATATTGCGAGTAAAGAAAGGGCCGTGGGCGCCGCTGAGGTTGAGCAGCATGCTGTCATGACCGGCCACCGGGATAACCTGCAGGCTGGTGACGATCGGGGCTTTTGTGGCGTGGTGTTGATGTTCGGCGTTCATTGTCTGTTCCTTGTCAGGCAGGTTGCAGGGCGGCGGGGGTCGCAGCAGCGGGGGTGGGTTTGGTCTTGGCAAAGAACACGATGATTGCCGCAATGATCGATGTACCGGCCAGGCCATAGAGCCCGCCCTGGATCGAACCGGTGGTTTGCTCCAGGAAACCGAAAGTGGTGGGCGCAACGAATCCGCCGAGGTTGCCGATGGAGTTGATCAGTGCGATCACGGCTGCCGCGATGCGTGCATCCAGATAACCCTGGGGGATGGGCCAGAACAGCGCCGATGCCGATTTGAAACCGATGGCGGCGAAGCAGATGGCAATAAACGCAAATATCGGGCCGCCGGTGGTCGACAGGAACATGCCCAGGGCAGCAATCAGCAGGGCCGTCGCAATCCAGGCCTGCTGGTATTTGAAGCGGCTGGCCAGTGACGCAAACGCATACATGGCAATAATGGAAATCAGCCACGGGATCGAGTTGAAAAAGCCCACCTGCATGTCGCTCAAGTCACCCATTTTCTTGATGATGCTGGGCAGCCAGAAGGTCGCGGCGTAAATGGTCAGCTGGATGCAGAAATAGATCGCGCAGAACAGCATGATCTGGCGGTCCTTGAGCAGCTTGAGCATGCTCGGTTTGACGATGTTGACGGCATCCCGCTCGCGCTGCTCGCGGTCAATCTCGTTCACCAGGGCATCTTGTTCCTCACGGCTGAGCCATTTGGCGTCATGGGGCTTTGAGTCCAGCCAGTACCAGACAAAGCCGCACAAAAACACCGAGGCCATGCCTTCGATGATGTACATCCACTGCCAGCCATGCAGGCCCATGCCGGTGATTTGCAATAGCAGGCCGGACAACGGGCCCGAGATCAGGGACGCCAGTGCCGAACCGCTGAGGAAGATGGCAATCGCCTTGCCACGCTCGGCGCCAGGCAGCCAGCGGGTGAAGTAGTAAATCACTCCTGGAAAGAATCCCGCTTCGGCCACGCCGAGCAGAAAGCGCAGGATATAAAAGTGGGTTTCGTTCTGGATAAAGGCCATCAGGGTTGCGGTGATGCCCCAGGTGAACATGATCCGGGTCAGCCAGATACGGGCGCCGACTTTTTGCAGCAGCATGTTGGACGGCACTTCAAACAGTGCGTAGCCGATGAAGAACAGACCGGCACCGAAGCCATAGGCGGCTGCGCCAATACCCAGGTCATGCTCCATGTGGGTGCGCACAAAGCCGATGTTTACGCGGTCAATGTAGTTAACGATAAACATGATGACGAAGAGCGGCAGCACATGCCTCTTCACCTTTTGGATCGCGCGCGCCAGTACGGGGTCGTTGGCGTGCGCAGCAGACGGATTGCTGGAAGTGTTCACAAGTCGAAGCCCCACTGATTATTGTTATGCGGGTGATATGTGCCGGAGGATGCGCCTTCGGTTGACGGACATCATACGAGTTGACTTTTGTCATCGCAATGCCTCGTAACAAACCGATAAGTTATAAAAAACGGGTTTTAAATGCATTTAACAGGTTTTTTCCCTGTTTAGAGCGCTTTGCGAGCCGTTTGTTGGAGGTTTTTTGAGGCGAACCGAAGCAAACTCTAAGTTTTGTGGGGCGGTATTTACCGATCAAAAGATAGGTTGTCATACATGTTGGGGTGTGTGAGATGCTAATATCAGGCTGCCATCTCTGAAGGGGGTTTCCCATGCAAGACCCGCAAGGCGCATCGACCCGCAAGCGTTCCCCTGGCCTGGCCCACGACATCGTGGCCGAGCTCACTCAGCGAATCCTGCTGGGCCAACTGGCTCCCGGAGAGAAGCTGCCTTCCGAATCCATCATCGTGCGTGAGCATGGTGTCAGCCGCACCGTCGTGCGCGAGGCGATCTCGAAATTGCAGGCTTCGGGACTGGTTGAAACCCGGCACGGGATCGGCACCTTCGTGCTGGAGCGCGATCAGCGCCAGGGCATTCACCTCAAGCGCGATACTGCGCACAGCGTGCGCGGCATCATCGAGTTGCGCATGGGGCTGGAGACACAAGCCGCAGCGTTGGCGGCCGTGCGCCGAACAGAGGGCCAACTGCTGCAAATGCGTCAGGCGCTGGATGACTACCAGAGTTCACTGGCCAATAACGACAGCAGCGTCGAACCCGATCAGCGATTTCACAACCTGATCGCCCAGGCCACGGGCAATACCTATTTCACCGACATCATTTCCCAGCTCGGGCGTTCCGTGATCCCCCGCACACGGATTGACGCCGAGGAGCGTGGCGACACCGATTTGATGAAATTGGGTCAAATGGCGGTGCTGGAGCATGAGGCGATCTTGCGTGCCATTCGCCGACAGGACCCCGACGCCGCCCGCGCCGCCATGCTGCTGCACTTGAGCAACAGCCTGGAGCGGATGGCGGGGAGGTGAATCATGCATACATGCTGTAGCCGTCCAGAGCCGCGATGGGCCATGGATGGCCCGTCGCGGCGTGCCCCCCCCCATGACAGTGCCGGAGTTAGGGCGGAACCCGTAGAAAGTCGTGACATATCGAATGGATATGGACTCGGCATAGCTGCGGGCGCATCGCAAAACAACTGGCACACGGGGTACATATCCGGCATTCGCGGTTAACTGAAATGATGGTTTCGCTCTTACAGCGAGTCCCTTGTGCGCCCAGCATGGGCGCCATCCTAGAGGTGAAAGTCCTCTCTTGAGCTGGCCACAGCGAATGAAGCGAAGCGCAACTGCATGAGGGTGACCAAGTGTGGGAAGGAAGCGTGGAGCATAAACCGCGAGCTGAGGTACACAAACCGCATCTGAGGCATCTCTGGTCAGGGCGAGCAGGCAAGTGACTGCGAAGCTCTTGTGGCCAAAGCACCGGGGATGTAAATGCGGCGGTTGTGCGGTGAAGGATGGCGTTCTTACCTGGGGAGATCTCGCCTCATGCCTGAAAGGGCGACGGCGCAAGCCGGAGCGAGAAGTCAGCAGAGGCCGTAGTAGCTGCGTTGCAGTGAAGGGCCAAACGAGAAGGAGTGAGGTTCACCATGGCGATACAGCAGGCCTTGCATCAGATGCCCGGGAAACCGGGGCGGGACGGAGCTGCGACGGGTGAAACCCGACGCGAAGCGTCCAGCGATGAAGCCGGCGGTCCGCGTCATGACCCGAACCACATGGGGTCAGGACTTCTGCAAGAAGCCCTGACCAGAGAAAACCTGCAATTAGCGCTCAAGCGAGTCCGGTCAAATAAAGGTGCTGCGGGCGTCGACGGTCTTGGGATCGATGAGACGGTCGAGCATCTGTTAACGGCCTGGCCCGTGATACGGGCGCAGTTGCTGGCGGGAACGTACCGGCCAAGTCCGGTGCGTAGAGTTCTGATTTCCAAACCCGACGGAGGCGAGCGCAAGCTGGGCATCCCAACGGTGACGGACAGATTGATTCAACAGGCGCTATTACAAGTTTTGCAGCCTCTGTTGGACCCGGTATTCAGTGATCATAGCTATGGTTTTCGTCCCGGTCGCAGCGCTCATCAAGCGGTATTGGCAGCGCAGCAATATATTGATTCGGGGCGGGACACTGTGGTGGACGTTGATCTGGAGCAGTTCTTTGATCGCGTTGATCATGACCTGTTGATCGCTCGACTGAGCAGAAGGGTAACCGACCGAGGCGTTCTGCGTCTGGTCCGGGCCTACCTGAACAGCGGGACGTTGATCGACGGCATAGTGGTAGCCAGTAAACGAGGGACGCCGCAAGGCGGCCCACTCTCACCATTACTGGCCAATGTATTGCTGGACGAGGTGGACAAGGAGCTGGAGCGACGAGGCCATTGCTTCGTCAGGTACGCGGACGATGCGAACGTTTACGTACGCAGCCTGAAGGCCGGTCAACGGGTAATGGCAGTGCTCCGTCGCCTTTATGATCGACTTAGACTGCAAGTGAACGAGAGCAAGAGTGCGATTGCCAGTGCGTTTGGCCGCAAGTTTCTGTGCTACGGCTTTTGGCTGTCTGCTCAAGGCGAGGTCAAACGCTGGGTGGCAAGCAAAGCGCTACAGGCGTTCAAAGGCCGCATCCGTCAGCTGACTTCTCGTAATGGAGGACGAAGCATGTCGCAGGTGGTGGAAGGTCTGAGACTGTACCTGCTGGGTTGGAAAGCGTACTTCGGTTTATCGCAAACGCCTCGCCTCTGGCACCGGTTCGATGAATGGATCCGCCGACGACTCAGGGCTATCCAGCTCAAACAATGGAGAACCGGAAGGAGGACGTACCGTGAGCTACGCAAACTTGGAGCAGGACCTGACTTGGCAGCGGCGATAGCCAGCAACAGCCACAGGTTCTGGCACAACAGTGTCGGTCTGATCCATGGAGTGCTTACGGTGGCGTGGTCCGACCGGTTGGGTCTACCTCGACTCTGCTGACCTCAACTTCTCGAACCGCCCGGTGCGGACCCGCATGCCGGGTGGTGTGGCAGGGGCGCGGCCAGATGGCCGTCCCCTATGCCGATTGCAAAAGCGGCAAAGTAACCAAAGCGCTTTCGCCCCAGCGTACGGCCCTCGCTGCGCTCAGGTGTCCCTCACTCCGGTCCCGCTCCGTGGGCCCGCCGTGACGGGCCATCCCTGGCCCAACACGGCTCTCCCGGCATCCATGCCGGTCGACCCACTGCGCAGAACCTCCTCTCGGCCTCCCGAAGGGGCGGGCAGATCAAAAGCACTGCCCGCCGAGGCGGCAGACCGGCCGGCCTGGTTGGTGGGTTGCATTCACGATCCGTAGCAGCTGACGAGCCGTGCGAGGCTGCGTTGGGCTTGGTGCGCCACTGCGACGTAGCACTCGTGGAATCGGCTTGCACGGTTAATCAGGCACTGCGCGTGTACCTGTTTTGCGACCGCTGCGCGATCGAACGTAGCCTCGCACTACTCGTCAACTGCTACACGCGGGATGGGTGACGATATCCGTAGCAGCTGACGAGCCGTGCGAGGCTGCGTTGGGCTTGGTGCGCCACTGGGACGTAGCAGTCGTGGAATCGGCTTGCACGGTTAATCAGGCACTGCGTATGTACCTGTTTTGCGACCGCTACGCGATCGAACGTAGCCTCGTGCTACTCGTCAACTGCTACGTAGAGGGATAGACGACGAATCCTGTAGACGCAGCCGTCGTAAAACCCTGCACTGGGGTGTTTTTCTATGCAGGCTGCAATCGCCAACCCAACACATTCAACATGTCACAACCATCTTGTATGTTGGCGCTAAAACTGGACCTGTCTCCTTGCAGCGGACGCCAAGAAGGGCAGGCAGATCAAAAGATCAGTGCAAAAACTAGATCAACTGCCCGCCGAGGCGGCCTGCAGGCCGACCTCTTTAGCGAAGCACATTTCTCTGAGCAGGTCGGTTGGCAACAGAGTATCTACAGGATGGGCGCGCTGTAGCCGCTGAGGAGCGCAGCCAAGTTTAACGTCTGAGTTTACGACGACTCATTTCAACACCACGTCCTCAGGGTTGATCTTTTTCCATGCCTGCAGCACCGCCTGTGCCTTGGGCTCCTGGCCGCTGTCGAGGTAAAACTGATCAACGCCAGCCGCGCATCGCGAAATGCCGGTTGGCGTTTGAGCAGTTCTTCCATGTGCTCACACGCCGGCCCGACCTGACCGTTCTGGTGCAACGCCACTGCCAGCACATAACGGTATTGGGCGTTGTCAGGTTCCAGTGTCACGGCCTGCTGCAAGGCTGACATGGCTTGCTTGGGCTGGCCCGCCCGAATCAACGCCAGCCCCTGGCTGTGTTGCAGCAGTGCTGTTTGCGGGTGCGCTTTGATCGTGTCGCTGAGCAAGGCCATCGCCTCGGCACTGCGGCCACTGGCTTCCAGCCACTGGGCCAGCGTGACCACCGCAGGGAAGAAGTCCGGGTCACACAGCAGGGCGGCGCGCAGTTTGGGTTCAACCTCGGCATTGCGACCACTGGCCTGATACAGCATGGCCAGGTTGAGGTTGGACTCGGCCCGTTCGGCCAGGCTCAATTGCACCGTTTCGTATTCAGCAATGGCGCTGTCCCAGGCCCCTTGATATGCCCCCAGGCCGTTACGCGCCGCCCCTTGCACGTTACGGGCGGCGATGATGCGCACCGCTCGCACGCTGTCACTCAATAGCGGGCCGAGCAAGTTCAGGTCGGTGGGCGTGTTTTGCCAGTCGCGGGCATTGTCGGCCCAGCTTGCCAGCGGCATCAGGGCCTGCGTGAGTGCCGTGACACTGGCTTTGCGGGCGGTGCTTGATCCCATCGTATTGCTCCTTCAATAGCCCATGGCGCTCTATCGTCCAATGCGCGGCGAATTTATTTTTATTGACGCTAGCACTAACCCCGGGATTCGCTGTCGTGGTGGCTTAAAACTGCCGATTCTGTGGTCTTGGTCACTGTTAAATGACCAACGGTTATCTGCCCCGCAGACTTTGCTGGCTCTGGCCTGGGGGGGGGGGTACTGGTTATTTAGCCACCTTTTCAAGCTGGCTGCGTGATATCGTATTGGCCTTTATCAAGGGGATTTCCAATGCGAATGCTGATTGGCGTTTTGAGCCTGGCCTTGCTGGCCGGTTGTGTGTCTCCTGCGATGGACACTGCCCGCAGCAAAGCCCCGGTCCGGGTGCTGGCTTCGGATAAAGCCACGGCGCTGGTCGCCGAATGCATCAAGTTTTCCTGGGAGGACGAAAGCGTCTTCGGGGTGGATGCCAGTGCCTATGTCAACAACGACAAGACCGGCCCACTGACGGTGTATACCCGTGGCGCAGAGTCCTTTGCCGATCTGGTGCCCCAGGGTACGGGCACTTCGGTGAGCTATTACGCCAAGCAACCGGGCGACGCTAGCGCCATGCGCCGTTTGGCGATGCTGGCGACATGCTTGTAAGTTCGTGAGGCTGCGACGGTGGAATTGAGGCAGGGGTTTGTCCTGACCCGGCACTGGCGCGATACGTCGTCGGGTATCGAAGTCGACTTCTGGTTGGCGACCGATGACGGGCCGCAGCACGTGCGCCTGCCTTGTCAGACCTCGACCGCGTTCATCCCGACGGTGCAGCTCGCTCAGGCGCAGACGCTGTTGCAGGATGAACGGGGTGTGGCGTTTCGCGAGCTGCAGCTCTGCGATTTTCAATCGCGACCGGTCACGGGCCTTTACTGCCGCCAGCATGCCCAGTTGATGGACGTTGCCCAGCGTCTGCGGCGCGCCGGGGTCGATGTGTATGAGGCTGATGTGCGCCCGCCGGAGCGTTTCCTGATGGAGCGTTTTATCACCGCCCCGGTGAGTTTCGGCGGCCGGGCCCAGGACGATGGTTCGTTGCTGGATGCCCGGCTAAAGCCCCATCCCGATTACCGGCCGCGCTTGAAACTGGTCTCGCTGGATATCGAGACCAGCGCCCAGGGTGATCTGTATTCCATTGCCCTGGAGGGCTGTGGCCAGCGTCAGGTGTATATGCTGGGCAAGGCCACCGAGGCTGACACTGCGGTCGATTTCGATCTTGAGTTCTGTGCGACCCGGGGCGACCTGTTGCTGCGCCTGAACCAGTGGCTGGCGCTGCATGATCCCGATGCAATCATTGGCTGGAACGTTGTGCAATTTGACCTTCGGGTATTGCACGAGCATGCCCGCCGGCTGGGTATCCCGTTGCTGCTGGGACGTGGGGGCAGTGAAATGCAGTGGCGCGAGCACGGCACCCGAAACAACCATTTTTTCGCCAGCGCGGCGGGGCGTCTGATCATCGACGGCATTGAGTCGTTGCGTTCGGCAACCTGGTCG
This sequence comes from Pseudomonas sp. ML2-2023-3, assembly GCF_037055275.1. NCBI lineage: Bacteria > Pseudomonadati > Pseudomonadota > Gammaproteobacteria > Pseudomonadales > Pseudomonadaceae > Pseudomonas > Pseudomonas sp. ML2-2023-3. The sequence continues at coordinate 3,921,057 of NZ_CP146343.1, read as the reverse complement.
TTCCCCTCCTTCAGCCTGGAAAACGTCTCCCAGACCCTGCTGGGTGAAGGCAAGGACATCAGCACGCCGTATCAGCGCATGGACGAAATCAACCGCATGTTTGCCCATGACAAGCCTGCGCTGGCGCGCTACAACCTCAAGGACTGCGAGCTGGTGACGCGGATATTCGCGAAAACCGAGTTGCTGACCTTTCTGCTGGAACGGGCTTCGGTCACGGGCCTTGAGGCAGATCGCAGCGGTGGTTCAGTGGCGGCGTTTTACCATTTGTACATGCCACTGATGCACCGCCAGGGCTTTGTCGCCCCCAATCTTGGCGACAAGCCACCCCAGGCCAGCCCCGGCGGCTTTGTGATGGAGTCCCAGCCGGGGCTTTACGAGTCGGTGCTGGTACTCGATTACAAAAGCCTTTACCCGTCGATTATCCGCACCTTCCTGATCGATCCGCTGGGGCTGGTGGAAGGGCTGCGCGAGCCGAGTGACGAGGCCTCGGTGCCAGGCTTTCGCGGGGCGCGCTTTTCCCGAACCCGGCATTGTCTGCCTGCCATTATCGAGCGGGTGGCCAATGGGCGCGAAGTGGCCAAGCGGGAAAAAAACGCACCCTTGTCCCAAGCCCTGAAGATCATCATGAATGCGTTCTATGGGGTACTGGGTTCCAGTGGCTGCCGTTTTTTCGATACGCGACTGGCGTCGTCGATCACCTTGCGGGGACACGAGATCATGCTCAAGACCCGGGCATTGATCGAGGCCAAGGGTTACAGCGTGATCTATGGCGACACTGACTCCACCTTCGTCTGGCTGCGCAGCGAACACAGCGAACAAGACGCTGCCCGTATTGGCCATGACCTGGTGCAGCACGTCAACCAGTGGTGGCAGGCCCATGTGCGTGACGAGTACGGGCTCACCAGTGCGTTGGAACTCCAGTTCGAAACCCATTACAGCCGGTTCCTGATGCCCACGATTCGCGGCGCCGAAGAGGGCAGTAAAAAGCGCTATGCAGGGTTGGTGGCCCATGCAGACGGGCGTCGGGAGATGGTCTACAAGGGGCTTGAAACTGTGCGCAGCGACTGGTCGCCGCTGGCCCAGCAGTTTCAGCAGGCGTTGTACCTGCGCATCTTCAATCGCCAGCCCTATCAGGACTACGTACGGGATTTTGTGCGCGGCACCCTGGCTGGGGAGCATGACGAACTGCTGATTTACCGCAAGCGCCTGCGTCGTCAACTCAGTGATTACGAACGCAACGTACCGCCCCATGTGCGGGCGGCGCGGCTGGCCGATGAGTACAACGACCAGCAGGGACGGCCCCGGCAGTACCAGAACGGCGGCACCATCAGCTATGTGATGACCGTGGCCGGTCCCCAGCCGTTGGAGAACCGCACCGCACAGGTGGACTACGACCACTACCTGACGCGTCAGCTACAACCGGTGGCGGACGCGATTCTGGTATTTGTCGACGACGACTTCAGCGCGCTGGTGGGCGGGCAGATGGGGTTGTTTTAAGCGTCGCTGGCGGGTGGGGTGGCCTTGGATTTGGCGCGATCCTTGGCGGCCTTGGCTTCAGCGGCCAGGCACTCCAGGCAGAACTGCTCGGCGTAGCTCATGATGATTTCTGTGGTATCACCCTTGATCGTGCGCGAGCCTGCGAGGATGTAGCGCATGCGCTTTTCGGTCACGCCGATGCGCTGGGCAATCCAGGCCGGGGTCTGGCCGATGCGGTCTACCAGTTTGTTGGCGTATTCGGTGGAGTGGTTGTAGCGTTCAGCGTTGGGAAACATAGGGGGTCCATAAGCGTGGGGATAAAGCCGGAGGGCAGGGTACTCCTTTTCATCGCAATCGCCTGTATTTAAACCACCGGGCTGACGGGATACCTGGCGGCTAGGGTTTTGCCGGCCTGATCAAGCTCTCTGCCGGGATGCCAAACATCTCATGCAGTTTCCAGATCATGGGCAGCGTCAGCGCCCGCTTGCCATTGAGCACCTCGTAAACGCGGTTCTACGCCGATAGCGGGCACCAGGTCGGCAGGTGACAATCCGGACTGCTCCATCCTGAAGCGTATGGCTTCTATCGGGTTGGGCAGGTCCATCGGGAAGTGCTTCGCTTCATAGGCTTCAATCAACGTAATCATGACATCGAGGTAGTCGCCCTGCGGGGTGCCTGGTTCCGGCTCATTGTCGAACAGGGGGGAAACAGCCTTCAGGGCGTCCTGGTAGTCTTGTTCAGTACGGATTGGGCGAATATTCATGGGTTACTCCAGTTCAACGGTATCGGCATCAATGGCGTCGTACTGTTTACGGGTGCCGACGAACTTGATGTAAAGGGCGCTGAAGCGGTAAGCCACCGCGACCACGAGCCGATACTCATTACCTTTGATGTTGAAAACGACTCTGCCGGTGGGACTTTAGCAAGTGACTTCCATTTCAAAGCGGCTATTCAAATACCAAGCAACTCCCGTAAATGCCAGGCACAAAGTTCAAGAAAGTGTGTGGTGCCCCTCATGCTCCAAATCACGTGCCGCCTGGTATTTCTGAACTAGAGTTCCCCTTACTTACCAACTGACACGAGAGGGACTTTCATGACTGCGCTGGATGTTTTCTGGGTCGGACTGGGGGGCGGGCTGGGGTCGTTGCTGCGCTGGTGGATCGGGCTTCGGGTGGGGCAGTTGTATAAGGGCTCCTTGCCCCTGGGCACGTTTTTGATCAACGTCAGCGGCGCCTTTGTCATCGGTTACTTGAGCATCCTGTTTACCGTGGACTGGCGTGACCGCTATGGCGACTTCCTGAGTGCTGCCGTGCTCACCGGTATTCTTGGCGGCTACACCACGTTCAGCAGCATGCAGCTGGATGCTTCCAAGCTGGCCAAGGCCCGGGACCGTGCATGGGCGGCAGGTTATCTGATCATCTCGGTACTGGTCGGTCTGGCCGCCGCCGCATTCGGCGCCTGGCTGGCGCGCTGACACAGGAGCAAACACCATGCTGAACATGATTATTCTGATTTTCGTCGGCGGCGCGTTTGGCGCCATGTGCCGCGAATTTGTCATGCTGTCGGTGCCGCGCCTGGCCGACGGTTTCCCGATGGATATTTTTGTCGTCAATATCGTCGCCGCCTTCCTGCTGGGAGTGGCCACGTCGCTGTTCAAGAGCAACCGGATCAATCAGTACGTACACGTGATGGTCGGCACTGGGATCATGGGCGGGTTGTCCACGTTCTCCAGCTTCGTGTTCGGCGCCGTCGAAATGATGAAAGACCCAAGCGGTGTATTTGTCTCCCTCTGCTATCTGGTACTGAGCCTGGTAATCGGTTTTGTCGCCGTTGAGCTGGGCCTGGTTGCCGGAGCAAAGGTCACGCCGCTGCCCGCATCAGACAACCCGTAACCAGGGTTGCAACGGCCATGAAAAAGCCCTCGTCAGAGGGCTTTTTTTGTATCCCGGCCAAAGGCTCAGGCCAGGGATGTACGCTTTCCGAAGAACATCTCGGTGATCAGGTCATTGTTGATCTCATCACCCTGCAATGTGCGCACCAGCAGCTCGCTGCCCAGCAACGGCAGCGACAGCACCATGGTCGGGTTGACGCGTTTGACCTTGGGCATGTTCCGCGTTTCGTTGACCAGCGCGATGATCTGGGTGTCATCCCCGGCGACTTCCTTGGCCGCCAGAATGGTGAACACGTTCTCGGCGTCGCTGTCGCACAGGGTCACGATGTATTTGGCGTCCTCGGCACCGGCCATTTTCAGGGTTGAAGCGGCCGATGGATCACCTTCGATAATGTCGGCCTTTTCGGGCAAGTCGTGCTGACTGCCGGTGGCGCACACGACCGTGACGTGCTCGCCGCGATCGGTCAGGCCTTTGTAGACGTTTTGTGCCAGTGAACCGACGCCGACGAGGATGTAGTGATTTTTACGGGCCATGTGGGTAATCCTGCCTTTAACGATTCGTTGGATGTTGTTGCTGATCAGCGGGCCGGCAATGGAGGCCACCGAGATCGCGAAGATGGTGATGCCCAGGATGATCACCGTCAGGGTGAAAAACCGCGCATCGGTGGTATGGGGCACGATGTCGCCAAACCCCACGGTCGACATCACCACAATGGCGAAGTAGAACGCTGACGGCAGGTCGGTGACGGGGGGAGCGAATCCTTCACCGATGTAGAGTGTGCCCAGGGTGCTGTAGACGATCAGCGAGGCGATGCTGACCACTGCAAAGAAGCTGCCCGTGGCCAGGCTGTAGTGGTCAAACCGGCGCCAGTAGAAGACCAGGACCGCAATCGTGAAGAGTGAAAAGAAGGTCACTGCGTCGGTTTTTTTAAGGATGAAAAAATCAACGCAGACGGTGGCTACCAAGAGCAGTAATGCAAAAAACCAGCTGATACGCGACTTGATCAACAACCCCAGGGACATCAGTACCAGTACAAACCCCACTACAAAACCGGGGATTTCAAGCAAGGCTAAAAAGCTCAGAGCCTCCTTCCATGAATCAAACGAGCCGGAGACGGTATTGGCGTGAGCAATGCCACGCTGCAACACCGGCATGAATAAAAGAAAGCCATTGATCGCCACCAGCAAAGCGACTCCATAGGCAAAGGAGATACGATTTTTTACGTCCTGTAATAAAGTCATGGCACCTACGACGCGTCTATTGAGGGGTGAAGGGAGTGTAGGCCAGGTTTTCCTGGCTGCCACACGGGGTCTCGGGTGCTGGGTCTTTTTCAGGTATTGGCTGCCAGTTGGTCATAACCGCGCAGGTAGTAGTTGAGGGCCGAGATCAACCAGCACAGCACAAACATGCCGATGATCCAGTAGCCAATTTCGCCGAAGTTTTCACTGATGGCATTGATCGGCGTCCATATTCCGCCGGTTAGCTCAAGCTTGTCGGCAATCAGTCCCAATGCCTCGACGCCGCCGATGAACAACGCAACCACCACCGAGGCGGCCGTGATGGTGATGTTGTAGTAGAGCTTGCGCACCGGTTTGGAAAACGCCCAGCCGTAGGCACCGATCATCACGAAGTTGTCCAGTGAATCGATCAGGGCCATGCCCACGGCGAACAGTATCGGGAAGACCATGATCGACCACAGGCTGATGCCGTGGGATGCGCTGGTGGCGCTGATGCCCAGCAGGCCGATTTCGGTGGCGGTGTCAAAGCCCAGACCGAACAGAAAGCCCACCGGGTACATGTGCCAGCTTTTATTGACCAGGTTGAACACCCGGCCAAAGATGCGCGCCATCAGGCCACCTTTGTTAGTGGTGATCAGGTCCAGCTCTTCGGGTGGCAGGCTATGGCCGGCCTTGACCTGCCTGAACTTCTTGTACACCGAGATCAGGATCACCAGGTTGAGCACGCCGAACAGCAGCAGGAACACCGAGGACACCAGGGTGCCGATCAATCCGCCGGTTTCATGGAACCACTCCATGTCGTCCTTGAAAGCCATCGCCGTGACGGCGATGGCAAAGGATGCCAGGACCACGATGGTGGAATGCCCCAGGGAAAACCAGGTGCCCACTGCAATCGGTCGCTTGCCCTGCTGCATCAGTTTGCGGGTGACATTGTCGATGGCTGCGATGTGATCGGCATCCACGGCGTGGCGCAGGCCGAAGCCGTACGCCAGTAATGCGGTGCCCATCAGTACCGGGTTGTTGCCAAACTCGATAAAGGCCCAGGCCCAGGCGAGGAGGTTGGCCAGAATCAATCCGGCCAGCAGGTAAATGGCACGACGCGTGGTGTTCGACGGTTCGGCATTGACCAGGGGTTGGGCAATCACGGTCATGGGAAGGCTCCGGCAGGGATCGGACATTATTGGCGGTGGGCCGGCATGACGTCTTTGTTGGGCACCAGGAACAACCAGGAAGCCAGCACAAAGGGCATGGTCAGGGTCGGGATGCCTGCCGGGCCCAATACTGTATTCAAGGCGCCCTGCACAAAGACAGTGAAGATCACCCCGATCACGGTGTAGATCAGTACCCGCCAGCTTGGCTTGTTGAAGGTCGAACCCAGGGCGATGGCCGTCAGCACGGCGCTGAATGCATACAGGCCGTTATTGATACTGCTGTGTTCGGCCTGCAGGACCACGGCGGTCAGGACGGCCAGCAACGATCCGAGAATACCGAACACGGCGGCCCACAACGATGACACCGCCAGCCCTGCGAGAAACAGCACGCTGCCAATCACCGTGCTGATCAGGAACACTTCAGAAACACCGTAGAACGTACTTTTGAACAGGTCGATGCCGTCGAACAGACTGGTGTTGTAGGCGACCAGATCATGGGGCAGGTTGGGCACGGGCAGGGAGCTGTTTTCCAGGCCGCCAAAGGCATAGCTGGCCAGCAGCATGGTCCAGGTCACCAGTACGAAGGGGGCGGTGAGCGCAGCGACTTTCCAGGTTTTCAGGATGTCGGCGATGCAGATCGTGACGATCACCGAGACCGCGCTGCCCAGGATGATGCACAGCCACAGGATGGGGGTGACGGCAAGAAAGGTCGGCAGGGCGACACCCACCAGGCAGCCGTTATACCCGTACAGGCCGGCTTTCCAGGAGGTGTGGTCCTTGAGGTGCATGCCGGTGAAGGTTGCTACCACGGTGCCCAGTACACTGCCGTAGGCCACTGCCGGATTGCCTTCGGCAAAAGCCCCGACAAAGATCGCGGCAAAGAACAGCAAGCCGGTCAGGGGGTTGTTCTGGAACATGACTTGAGCGCAACCGCGCAGAGTGACGTCGATAAACTCAAGGACGACGTTGCCATCCGCCACTTTTGACCACTTGGATGCAGTTTCCATATTGACTCTCCCAATTGTGCATTTGGCCTGGATCCGCTTGCGTAGCAGCTGCCCTAGGAACGAGGCTGCGTCCGACGGCGCAGCCGTCGTAATCCCTGAGGACAGGGTTTGACTGGCACACCGCAGTGCCTGATTTTGCGACGGCTGCGCCGTCGGACGCAGCCTCGTTCCTTCGGCAGCTGCTACACAGTTACTTCCACAAAAACTGCGGCTGAAGTGTCAGGCCCAGGATCTCTTCGCGGGCGACTTTCCAGAACTCGCGGATTTGCGCCTTGACCTCACCGCTGTCGTTGCCCAGTACCTTGAAAATCAGCCCGCAGTCGTTCGGCAGGCGGGTGACGCCGCTGGCCAGCCCTGCGCTCATGTCGAAGAGCGCCGGGATGCGCTCCACAATCCGGTCGTGATGCTCCTTGGGCGTGAGCAGCACCACGTTGCCGAACACGTCGAAGGTCTGCATGACACCAATGGCGTCCAGGCTCTCCTTTTTCGGTTCAAGAATGTACTTCTCGACAAACAGTTCGCGGCCCTCAAGGTTTTCAGCGCTCACTCGCGAGGAGTAAACGTCAAAACCGAAACGCTCATCGACATGGTGGTATTTGCGCCCCGACATCAACACTTCGCAGTAGATCGCCGTTGCCGTGGGGTGGATCTTGATCTGGGTGCTGGTGATAAACCGCGCATTGCGATGGGGGATCAGCGGGTCTGGCATAAACTCCAGATAACCGCCTTCCTCGATTCGCAAGTGCTGGATTTGCGTGGCGTAGTTGGCATCCATCGAATGCACTTTGGTCGCTGACTGGGTGGTGACGTGCCCGCAGGCACCCACCCCAACATTGACGTCAGTGGCCAGGCGGTCGCCCTGCAGCACGCAGCCCGAAGTCGAGATCATGGTCACACAGGGCAGTTCGGGCATAACCTCGTCCCAATACAGGGCCCGCTGCACCAGCGACGGCACGCGCCGCTCCATGTCCGCCAGCACGCTGCGATTGCCGCGCTTTTCAAAACCCAGTCGCAGGTAGCCGCTTTTTCCCACGGCACCACTTTGCATTTGTGGAGGTTCGTCCTGGTACTGCGACAGCTCCGGCGCATCATTGCCCAATGCGTGAGCGCGCAGCCGTGACGGGGTGTTCACGATCTGGCTCTGCGCTGTCATGCAGTGACCTCGCTCTTGACCGCCGGTTTTTGGGCGAACAGGAACATGTGCTCGATCATGTCCACCAGTTCTTCAATGCCGTGGCCGGTCTTGCAGTTGGTGAGGATGTACGGACGGTTGCCACGCACCACCTTGGTGTCGCTTTCCATGACATCCAGGCTGGCGCCGACATAGGGCGCAAGGTCGATCTTGTTGATGATCAGAATGTCTGCCTGCACCAGGCCCGGGCCATTTTTACGCGGGATTTTTTCGCCTTCTGCCACGTCGATCACGTAGATGTAGAAGTCGGCCAGGGCGGGGCTGAAGGTCAGGGTCAGGTTGTCGCCTCCGCTCTCGATCATGATCAGGTCGCTGTCGGGGAACTTCTCTTCCATTTCCTCGACCGCTGCAATGTTCATGCTCGGGTCTTCACGCACTGCGGTGTGCGGGCAGGCACCGGTCTCGACACCCAGGATCTTGTCTTCGTCCAGGATCCCTTTGAGGGTGCGCTTTACCTGCTTGGCGTCTTCGGTGGTGACGATGTCGTTGGTGATGATCAATGGCTTGTAGCCACGGTTGATCAGAATCGGAGTGATCACTTCGATGATCGCGGTTTTACCTGAACCGACCGGGCCGCCAATACCAATACGAGTAATCTTTTTCACGGTTATTTCCTTACCAGATAGGGGAGCTGATTGAGCGTCGACCACGTCAACGCAATCCGGGAGTATCAGTTCATGAACAGCCGCACGTGTGCTTTGACGTGAGCGGCGGCGAGCACATCGACGATGGGTACATAGGACGACATCTGTTCGATATCACCGATTTCAGCGATGTCGCAGAAGGCTTCAATGTCGTGGTTGAGTTCGAACAGAATGTGCTGGGTGTCCAGGTGCGTGACCCGCATAAGGCGCATGGCGGCGCTGAGGATGGTCATGGCGACACCGTACTGGTGCATCACCACCACTTCCCTGGCGCCAATGCCCTGGGTCGACATCACCACGGCCTGGGTGACGGGGTAGGTGCCCGCCGCGTTGCCGGCCTTGATCTGCTCCAGCCACCAGCGGACCAAGGGTTTTTCGACGACATGGATCGACATTTCGGCCAGTTTTTTACCCATGCGCGTCGCCATCAACCGGCTTTCTTCGTTGAGCTTGCGGTTATTGACCGCCCAGTCCGCGCGCAGGATCCCGTCGCGGTCTTCGGCGACACAGGCCCGGTGTGCGGCGACCACACCCATGCCGTCACAACTGGCCGCTTGTTTGAGCGCCGTGAGGACAAAGCCCTTGAGGGTCGCGACATCGTGAACGATGCCTTTCTGAATGGCGGATTCCACGCCGTTCGAGAACGAAAAGGCACCCACTGGCAATACGGAATCGCCAAACTGCATGATGCGAATTAGATCTGATGCGTTCATCAAAGCGCCTTCTTGCCGGATTCAGTGCTTATGGCTGTGAAACGTATGGCCATTGTCGTGGCTGTGACTGTGCGAGTCGTGACTGTGCAGGCCCTGGATCTTGAGGGCTGCCGCGTCCAGCTTGTCTTGCGGGCTGGCCACGTGAACGTGGGTGTCGGTTTCTTCGGCGCCGCCAAACAGCAGGCGTGCCTCTGAAGTGGTCAGCAGGGGCAGGACTTCAGCACCGCCGACAAAGGCATATGGCAAGTGTTGAAAGCCGTGGGTGCGCATCACCGAATCCATCATTTTGGTTTCGACCGTGAGCGGGATGTACACCTCGTTGTGTTTGGTCACGGCTTTCCAGTGCTGGTTGCCCAGGGCATGGCCCAGTTCGAAGCTGGTCTTGATCAGGACGTCCAGGGGTTGCTGTTTAAGTTCCTTGAGGTCAATCACCATCACGTCGCGCAGGTTCAGTTGCACCACGACGGCGGTGTTGGTGGCGTCATCCCACATCAGCACATCACCGTCAGACAGCACGACGTTGCGCTCCAGCGAGATACCCAGGTCCAGCCCGCCGAGACTGGTGCGCCGGCAGCGGCTTTTTTGCGCTTCACGCTGGTCCAGTACCAGAAGGTCGACATTGGCGCTTTCCAGTTTCTGTTTCCAGTGAGGGTCTTTCTTGGCGTTGCCCAGAATGTGTTCAATCAAAATCACGTCGCAAACTCCTTCCCCGAATCATTTGCCGGGCGTTTGCCGCCGGGGATGAATGCGTCCCCGGCGGCTGCCCGTTCAGACTTTAGCCAAAGAAATAACGCTGGTTCATGGTGGCCACGTCGATGGGTTTGCACGTGGCGTGCACACCGTCGACTTTTACGGCGAAGGTTTCAGGGTCAACTTCGATAAGCGGCGTCTGGTCGTTGCGTACCAGGTCTTTTTTGGAGACGGTGCGACAGCCCCGTACTGCCACGACCTGACGTTCCAGCCCGGCCTTTTCTTTCACGCCGTCTTCAAGGGCCGCTTGCGACACGAAGGTCACGCAGGTGTCCTGCACGGTTTTGCCGAACGCGCCAAACATCGGGCGGTAGAACACCGGCTGCGGGGTTGGCAGAGAGGCGTTAGGGTCACCCATCGCGGCCCAGTTGATCATGCCGCCCTTGATCACCATCTTCGGTTTGGCACCGAAGAAGCGCGGATCCCAGAGCACCAGGTCGGCCATCTTGCCGACTTCGACCGAGCCCAGCACGTGGCTGATACCTTGGGCCAGGGCCGGGTTGATGGTGATCTTGGCCACGTACCGCAGTACACGGAAGTTGTCGTTGTCGGCACTGTCTTCCGGCAGTTTGCCGCGCGAAACCTTCATCGCATGGGCGGTCTGCATCACGCGCAACCAGTTTTCACCGACCCGGCCCATGGCCTGGGAGTCACTGGAGAACATGGAGATAACGCCCATGTCCTGCAGCACGTTTTCGGCGGCGATGGTTTCCGGGCGTACCCGGCTTTCGGCAAACGACACGTCGGCCGGCACGTTCGGGTTGAGGTTGTGACAGACCATGATCATGTCGAACAACTCGGCCTGGCTGTTGACACCATAGGGCAGGGTCGGGTTGGTCGAGCTCGGCAGCACGTTGTTCTGGCTTGCCACCCTGATGATGTCGGGGGCGTGACCGCCACCGGCGCCTTCAGTGTGGAAGGTGTGGATGGTACGACCTTCGAAGGCATCAATGGTGTCTTCGACGTAGCCACATTCGTTAAGGCTGTCGGTGTGCACCGACACCTGGACGTCCATCTCGTCGGCAGTACGCAGCGCATGGCGTATGGCGTTTGAAGTTGCGCCCCAGTCCTCGTGAACCTTCAGACCGGCGACACCGGCGATGATTTGCTCGGCCAGCGGGTCGCGGCCGAAGGAGTTGCCTTTGCCGAGCATGCCGACGTTGACCGGCAGCCCTTCGAGCGAGCGCAGCATCTGGCGGATGTTCCACGGGCCTGCGGTCACGGTGGTGCCGTTGGTGCCGTCGGTAGGGCCGATGCCGCCGCCGAAGAAGGTGGTCACGCCGTTGGACAGCGCGTGATAGGCCTGTTGTGGCGAGATCAGGTGAACGTGGGTGTCGATCCCGGCTGCGGTCAGGATCAAGTGCTCACCGGAGATGGCGTCGGTGCTCACACCCACCACCAGACCGGGGGTCACACCGCTCATGGTGCCCGGGTTACCGCTTTTGCCGATACCGACAATCTTGCCGTCACGCACGCCCACGTCGGCTTTGATCACGCCCTGGATCGCGTCGATGATGGTGACGTTGGTGATCACCAGGTCCAGTACGCCATTGTCCCGGGTCAGGGTGTTGTCAGCCCCCATGCCGTCGCGCAGGGATTTGCCGCCGCCGTAGACGGATTCTTCGCCGTAACCACGTAAGTCCTTTTCAATCTCGACAAACAGGTTGGTATCACCCAGGCGGATTTTGTCGCCCGTGGTTGGGCCGAACAGGCCTGCATATTCTTTGCGTGAAATGGTTGGCATCGGTGGCTCCTTTTCTAATGCCGCGCGGGCGTCAATGACTAAACGGCGCGAGTGCAAAATATGAAAATGCTGTGGTTACTTGTCGTTGGTGGGCTTGGCCGGCTTGGAAAATTTGAAGCCGTGATCGACCGCGCGCTGAATGGCCTGGAGTTTTTCCGGGCGTTCATGGTTGCTGGTCATTTTGTCCGGTGCCCAGCCATCGACCAGGTTGTTGAAGCCGTAAAGGGTTTGCTTGCCACCGTACGGAATCAGCGGCACTTCAATTTCATCGCCCGGCTCGAAGCGGATGGCGGTGGTAGCCGAGATGTTCAGGCGCTTGCCAAAGGCTGCGGCACGATCGAACTCAAGGGCACGATTGACTTCGAAAAAATGAAAGTGTGAGCCGATCTGGATCGGGCGATCGCCGGTGTTGCGCACTTTGACTTTGGTGACGGGACGGTCTTCGTTGAACGTGATCGGGGTGCTGGCGAAGATGGTCCCGCCCAGAGGCACGTCAGCTTCATCGCCCTTGTGTACGCCGCCAGGGTTTTTGGCGTGAGGGATGTTGTGCTTCGGGTGGGTGTCCTGGTGCGGCCCTGCGGTCTCTTTAGTGCTCATGACTGACTCCTCAAAACGTGAAAGTTTTGCGTTAACCGGGTTTGGAACAGGCGGTTACTTGATCGGGTCATGGACCGTGACCAGACGGCTGCCGTCGGTGAAAATCGCTTCGACCTGAACGTTGGGAATCAGGTCGCTGACACCTTCCATCACGTCATCTTTGGTCAGCACTTTGCTGGCCTCGGTCATCACATCTTCAACTGACTTGCCGTCTCGCGCGCCTTCCAGTGCGGTCACGGTGATAATTGAAACAGCCTCTGGATAGTTCAATTTCAAGCCGCGAGCCTTGCGCCGGAATGCGACGTCCGAGAGGGTGTAAACCATCAGCTTTTCGACTTCTCTGGGGGTGAGCTGCATAAGCCCTCCTATCTACAGTGCGGTAAGAATTAAAGTTCTGGAGTGCGTGTCAGGCGTGCGCGCATGCAAAACACTCCACACGTCGGGAGCGTGCAAAGGCTGGTTGAGGTTTGAGTGGTTTTTGGGTGCAGGTGGTCGTTTCATGGGCTCAACCGTTCAAATCCATTAATACGGGTGCGAGCAGAGCCTAGACCATAATTCTCGGCAGGCCAGGTGAGGCTGTAGGGTGGTAACCCCCGGTGTCAGGATAGTTGTCGCCTCTCCGATTTTTCCTGAAAAAGCATATCGGGGGCGGAAAGAGACTGGTCGTGCCGTATTATTCATCTGAACGTAGAGCCGCATTGCTCAAGATGCTGCTTCCCCCGCTGAGCCTGACGATGGCCGAGGTTTCCCGGCGCGAAGGGGTCAGCGAAATGTCTTTGTCCAACTGGCGCAAACAGTTCAGATCCGAAGGGAATGTAGTGTCCGAAACCAAGCCGTCATCCCAGAACTGGTCAGCCGAAACCAAGTTCGCCATTGTCCTTGAAGCCGCCGGTTTGGCCGAAATCGACCTGGGAGAATATTGCCGCCGCAAAGGACTTTATCCCGAACAGATCGCCACCTGGCGACAGTCATTTATCAGCGGCCAAAAGTCTGAAAAGTCCCAGCAAAAAGACGACCGCGAACAAGCGCGTAAAGACAAGAAACGCATCCAGGAACTTGAGCGTGAACTGCGCCGCAAAGACAAGGCGCTGGCCGAAACCGCCGCGCTGTTGGTGCTGCGAAAAAAGCTCAACGATTACTGGGGGATCGACAGCGAGGACAACTGACCTCTTTGCCGGAACGGCAGTTGCTCGTAGCTTGGCTGGTCGAAGCAGTGGTGGCCGGGGCCCGAAAAGTCCTGGCATGCCGAGAGGTAGGGCTGTCGCTCAGAACCTTGCAACGGTGGACCGAAACGCAGGTGCTTCAAGCCGATGCCCGCACGACCACCGTGCGGCCTACGCCGCGTAATGCCTTGAGCGAGATCGAGCGGCAAGCCATCGTGACGCTGTGCAACAGCCCGGCATACGCCCATCTGCCTCCGAGCCAGATCGTTCCGCGTCTGGCTGACGAAGCACGTTATCTGGCGTCGGAGGCCACGTTTTATCGCATCTTGCGAGCGGCGGGCCAGCAACAGCATCGAGGCCGTAGCCAGCGTCCCCGGCGCTACGCAGCACCGACAACGCACGCTGCGCAAGCGCCCAACCAGGTGTGGTCGTGGGACATCACGTACTTGCCGTCGCCGATACGGGGCAAGTATTACTACCTGTATTTGATCGAGGATATTTACAGCCGCAAGGCCGTGGGCTGGGAAGTTTACGAAGAAGAAAGCGGCGAAAAAGCCGCTGCGCTGCTGCAGCGCAGCGTGATCGGCGAGCAGTGTTTATACGAGCCGCTGGTGCTGCACTCGGACAATGGAGCACCGATGAAATCGCTGACGCTGTTGAGCAAGATGTACGACCTGGGCATTACGCCGTCCCGTGGTCGGCCGCGAGTGAGCAATGACAATCCGTACTCGGAGTCACTGTTTAGAACGCTGAAATATTGCCCGCAATGGCCGCAGGCAGGCTTCGCCAGCCTGGATGCCGCACGGGTCTGGGTGAGGGATTTTATGCGCTGGTATAACAACGAGCATCGGCATAGCCGGATCCGCTTCGTCACGCCGTCAGAGCGCCATCGTGGGTTGGATCATCAGATCCTGGCTCGGCGGCATGACCTGTACGAACGAGCTCGGAAGAAAAGCCCGGAACGCTGGTCAGGTCAGACGCGTAACTGGGAGCCAATAGGGACGGTGATGCTGAACCCGGATCGGGAGCAGCAGGCCGAGAAAAGAGCGGCATAGTTGGATGGTTGACGCGACAAGTACCTTGAAAAACGCCGGTAACAGGGTGTTGACAAAGTCTGGAATTGGCTGGTTTTGATTTTTATTGTTTTAAAACAATAAATTACATATTTTTTATTTGCTTTTTTGGCTGGTGTTTATAGCTAAATACGCATTTTTAGAGTCCGAAAAATCCTCATCTTTTGTGCGTTAAGTCATCTAAATGGGTCAAGAGCATTGGATTAATAGGGCCTTATGCAAGCGTCATAATTCTTGCATGAGACCCCGCGAATTCACCATTCAGGCAGCTGCCATGAGGTTATTTCTGATCCGCCAGCTTGTCGTTTTTAAACAAGTGCTTGTGGGGGTTCGGATAGAGTGCGCTGTGCAGTTGATCATTGAGTTCGGTCAGTTGCCTGAGCATTTCCAGGCTCAGCCACACATAGGCATAAAAGGGTGTTTCGCTGATCTTGCCATCAAGACTCTTGAGCACAAGTTCATGCAGGTCGTGGGTTTTTTGCCGCAGTTCGCCACTGATCTGGTTGTTTGAAATGCCCAGGGTCAGCTTGTTCTGGAGTGATTCGAGCGCTTGCGGGATCAGGTGGTGGAGGTCGCTCAATGCTGGTTCGCTCTCAATCAGCAGATGGCTTTCGCGTGAAGACCAGTATGCATCGATCATCAGGCTCATGGTCGCCAGCATGTTGCGGTGCAGGGTTTGCACTGCCTCGAACACGTGTGGCTTGAGTTTGGTCTCTTTGCTGGCGGGAGCGATATAGCTGCGCAACTTGATGATCGTGTCCAGCTCATCCTTCAGCTCATCCTCCAGATCGGGCCGCTCGGCGATCCGGGGGGAAAAGTACGCCGAATACAGTTCGTTGATCTTGCCCAGACTTGCACTGAGTTTGATCCGCAGATCGGTGTAGGCCCTTAACGGGTAAATGCTGGTGTAGAGCATGGCCAGTATCGAACCTGCCAGTACGTAACCACTGCGGGTGAGTGCGGACTCCATGTCATTGGGCGGCGCGCAACTGACCACTGCCAGCGTTGCGCCGATCAGCAGGGCCATATAAGGATGCTTGCCCAGCGTCAGGTAGCCTGCGATGAACATCAGGACGCCGGACCACAACAGCATGAGGGAAAACGAGTAGGTTTCCAGGTACAAACCCACGAGCCCCGACAGCGCACCAATGATGGTGCCACCGGTACGTTGCACGGCTCGTGACGAGACATTACCCCAATAAGGCTGCGGCCCCATCACGATGAGCATGGTGATCAGGGCATAGGAGGCGCCGTCGAGCTTGAAGTAACGAATGACAACGAAGGTAATCAGGAACGCCAGACTGATACGGGTGGCATGGATCCAGTGGTTGTATTTGCAGGCCAGTTTTTCCAGATTTGAAATCTTTTTGCCCAGCTGCATAGAGTCCCCAATCGTTGTAATGGATTGGGCTGCCAGCGTAGTTCAGGATGGGTGGCTCCACCACTCAGGATGGCTCTACTTTGGGGCGGGGGAGAAATGGCAGGCGTAAAAAAGGCCATTACCATCATGGGGATCCGGTAATGGCCAAAAATCTCAACCAAAGAGAGCGTCAGGCATCAACCTGACGGGCGGCAATGTATCAATGTCACTCTTAGTTAGCTAGCTAAGTGTGAGCGAAACTGTTTTACCTGATGCGCAATAATGGTGCATTACGAGCCGGCTAGGCATGACATGCGTTACCCGATACCCTTTAAGGCATGCAAATACCTGACTTGAATCTGCTGGTTGCCTTGAATGTCCTGCTCGAAGAGGGCTCGGTGGTGGGCGCTGCCCGGCGCATGAACCTGAGCGCTCCGGCCATGAGCCGCACCTTGACCCGAATCCGTGAAGTCTTGAATGACCCTATTTTGGTGCGTTCCGGCCGTGGGCTTGTGCCCACACCCAGGGCGTTGGAATTGCGTGAACAGGTACGCGGTGTGGTTGAGTTGGCCCACGGGATCTTCACTCAAAGTCAGAACAGTGATTTGCGTGAGCTGGAGCGCACGTTCAGCATTCGCGCCAACGACGTATTTTTTGGCGTGTATGGTGCCGCTTTACGCCAGCAAATAGCCCTGGAAATGCCCAAGGCCACCTTGCGGGTCGTGCCGGAAGGTTTTACCGATGATGAAGCGCTTAATGAAGGGCGTATTGACCTCACCATCTGCGCCACTAACCGCTTCAGCTCGGATATCAAGGTTCAAAAGCTGTTCACTTGCCCGTTTGTAGGGCTGGCACGGGAAGGTCATCCCATCTTCGACCAGCCCATTACACCCCGACGCTTTGCCGGGTATGACCATATCAGTGTGTCCCGCCGGGGCCATGCCCGGGGGCCGATTGATGTGGTGCTGGCTGAACAGGGGCTGGAGCGTCGGGTGTCATTCACTACGCCGACCTTCTACTCGGCGATCTTTGCGCTGGCTGGCGCCGACCTGATTCTGCCGTTGATGCCCCAGGTGCTGCTTAAAACCCTTGAACCACTGGGCCTTAAATTGCGTCCGTTCGAGTTGCCGATCCAGTTGCAGCCGGTTGAAATCGTTCAGGCCTGGCACCCGCGCCTGGACAACGACCATGCCCACCGCTGGCTGCGTCGAACCCTCAAGACTTTCTGCGATAACGCAGTGGTGTGAGCCTTAACCCCTGTAGCAGCTGCCGAAGGAACGAGGCTGCGTCCGAGTGCGAAGCACTCGCAAGATTTTAGTCGCGCCATTACTGTTTAACCCGTTAGCTGATATATGGCGGCTTCGCTACCGGACGCAGCCTCGTTCCTTCGGCAGCTGCTATGGGCAAAAGTTGGCATCCGCAATAATTGCGTCTGACGCACTCCACAGTTAGCTATTTATCAATTTTTATAGTAATGCAAGCTGATTAAACTTTCTGTCATCTATAAAGACGACGGAGTCAGCCATGTACTGGCGGTTTGATCATGGGCGCAGTCTGGCGTCTGGAGCAGGGGTGTGACTGCGCTGGTTGCAGGTGCAACCACCCCGGCACCCGCCATCAGCACGGCATTTGGGCTGCGGATTTTTACGGGTCTGCTGGGCGTGTTGCTGGCGGTGCTGGTATCGGGTTTCAACGAGAATGTAACCAAGGTGGCCATGCCCGATATTCGTGGGGCAATGGGCATCGGTTTTGACGAAAGTACCTGGTTGCTGGCGGTGTATTCGGCCACGTCCATCAGTGCCATGGCTTTCGCGCCCTGGTGCGCGGCAACCTTCTCTTTGAGACGGTTTACCTTGTGTGCCATCGGTGCTTTTTTGCTGTTGGGCATCCTCTGCCCGTTTGCGCCTAATGTCGATGTGCTGATGTTGCTGCGCACTTTGCAAGGGTTTGCCGGTGGCGCCTTGCCGCCAATGCTGATGTCAGTGGCGCTACGGTTTTTGCCGCCGGGCATTCGTCTATACGGGCTGGGCAGTTATGCGCTGACCGCGACCTTTGGCCCCAGTTTTGGTACGCCGCTGTCTGCCTGGTGGGTGGAGTACGCCGGGTGGCAGTGGGCGTTCTGGCAAATCATCCCGCTGGGCCTGTTGTCGATGGCTTGTGTGGCCTGGGGTTTGCCCCAGGACCCATTGCGGCTGGAGCGTTTCAAGCAGTTTGACTGGCGAGGCCTGCTGCTTGGCTTGCCGGGCCTGATCATGCTGGTGCTGGGCCTGGAACTGGGCCAGCGGCTGAACTGGTTCGAGTCGTCGATGATTCAGTTTTTTATTGTCGGCGGCACCGCGCTGATGGTGTTGTTTTTTATTAATGAATGGTCGCATCCGCTGCCGTTTTTCAAGTTGCAACTGTTGAAAATCCGCAACCTGGCTCATGCCCTGCTGACGTTGGGCGGGGTGCTGTTTGTGTTGTTGGCGGTGATCAAGATTCCTTCCAGTTATCTGGCTCAGGTGCAGGGTTACCGTCCCCTTGAAACCGCTCCGGTCATGTTGCTGGTGGCGTTGCCACAGTTGATTGCGCTGCCGCTGGTGGTCGCGCTGTGCAACCTGCGCTGGGTTGACTGCCGCTGGGTACTGGCCATTGGTCTGGCGCTGTTGGCGCTGGCGTGCGGCCTCGGTTCGCAGGTGACCTCAATGTGGAGTCGCGAGAATTTCTATGGGTTGCAGGCGATTCAAATCATCGCACAGCCCATGGCAGTAATTCCGTTGTTGATGCTCGCCACGGGCGGCCTGAACCCGGCTGACGGCCCGTTTGCATCGGCCTGGTTCAACACCGTCAAAGGCTTTTCAGCGGTTGCCGCGGGCAGTGTGCTGGGTGTGTTGACGCTCAACCGCGAGCACTTCCATTCAACGATGTTGCTCGATCGCCTGGGTAACTCGCCGCTGGTCAGTACCGGGGCAGATCTGGCGCATCGGGTTCATCAGCAGGCGGTGGTGCTGACGTCTGCCGACCTCTATCTGTACATGGCCGCCTTGGCGCTTCTATTGATTGTGTTAATCCCTTTTGGCCCCACGCGGATCTACGCGCCGGGCACACCTGTTGGAGCAGTGAAATGAGTACAACAAGCGGGCGCAAGCCTTTGGTCATGGTCGGCGTGGGTCTGGTGGCAGTTATTGTGCTGTACGGGTTGTGGCGGCTGGTTTTCGGATCGGGTGCAGTGCAGAGCACCAATGATGCGTTTGTCAGCGCCGATTACACTTTGATCGCGCCTAAAGTCGCAGGGTTTATCGATGAAGTGCTGGTGCAGGACAACCAGCCGGTCAAGGCCGGGCAGTTGTTGGCGCGGATCGATCCTCAGGACTATCAGGCTGCCGTGCAAGCGGCGCAAGCCAGCGTGGCGAGCGCTCGGGCGCAGCAGGCCAATGCACTGGCGATGCTTGAGCGTCAACGCTCGCTGATCGAACAGGCCAAGGCCACGGTCGATGCGGACCTGGCGCAGGTGGAGTTTGCCGAACATGAGTTGCAGCGCTATCAACATCTGGCGGGGCAGGGGGCGGGAACATTGCAGAACTCCCAGCAGGCGAAAAATCGTTCGCTGACCGCCCGGGCCGAGTTGGCCCAGCACAAGGCCGCCATGGAAGCTGCCCGTCAGCAAACCCGTGTGCTGGCCGCCCAGGCCACCGCGGCGCAAGCGTCGGTGGACTATGCCGAGGCCTTGCAAGCACGGGCCGAGCTGGACTTGTCCCACACCCAACTGACGGCACCTTTTGACGGCGTTGTAGGGCGGCGCAGCGTGCGTCTTGGCGCTTACGTCAAGCCCGGGGATACCGTGCTGGCGGTTGTACCGCTGGCGGACGCCTTTGTCGTTGCCAACTTTCTAGAGCATCAGCTGACCCACATGCAGGCCGGGCAACGTGTGACGATCAAGGTTGACAGTTTCCCCGGCCAGACCCTGCAAGGCACCGTCGACAGTATTGCTCCGGCTACCGGTGTGACGTTCTCGGCCATTGCCCCGGATAACGCAACGGGCAACTTCACCAAGGTAGCGCAGCGCATAGCGGTGAAAGTCACCCTGGATCAAGGGCAGTTACTGGCCAGCCAATTGCGCCTCGGGATGTCGGTAGATGCATCTATCGACACGGCCACAGCGCACGATCAACAGGTCAGCGCACGATGAAAAACACTGCATTGATCTGGGCTGTGGCCTGTTACAGCGTGTTGAGTCTGAGTGGTTGCGTGGTAGGTCCGGACTTCCAGGCGCCCGTGCCCAAGATTGCAAAAAACTGGGCGCCCGTGGCCACCGAAGCGGGGCATAGCGGGACGCTCGAGTCAGCAATCGACCCGCGTTGGTGGGATACTTTTGGCGATCGTCAGCTGTCGGCATTGGTGCGCGAGGCGCAGCAGAGCAACTTTGATGTGAAACTGGCGGCCAGTCGCCTGGAGCAAAGCCTTGCGATACGCCGTCAAATAAACGCCGACACCTTGCCTGAGGTGGACGGTACGGCCAGTTACAGTCGCAGCCGTAACAGTCAGGTGGGCTTGAATGACCCTTCGGGGCACAGCGGCAAGCAGGCGTTCAATCTGTGGAATGGTGGCCTGGGTTTTAGCTGGGAAGCGGACTTGTGGGGCAGGGTCAAGCGTTCGGTGGAAGCGGCTGATGCATCAGTGCAAGTGGCGGCAGAGGATCGTCACGGGGTGCAGTTGCTGGTGATCGTGCAGACCGCGCAGCACTATATTCAGCTGCGTGGTACGCAGCAGGCACTGGCGGTGGTGGAGCAAAACCTGCAGATCGCCCGCCGTAGTCTGGAGCTGACTCAATTGCAGCTCAAAGAGGGCGTAGCCACTGACTTGCAAGTGTCGGAAGCCGCCGCTCAGGTAGCCGAGATCGAAGCGCGCATGGCGCCGTTGCAGCAGCGTAGTGCGCAATTGATCAATGCTCTGAGCATGCTGGTGGCTCGTGAACCAAGGGCCTTGCAGCAGCTATTGAACGCAGCGGCGCCCGTGCCGGCCTATGGCGCGGATGTACCGATTGGCTTGCCGAGCGAGTTGGCGCAGCGACGCCCCGATATCCGCCGTGCCGAGGCACAATTGCATGCAGCCACGGCTGCTATCGGTATGGCCAAGGCGGACTTTTATCCACGTATTACCTTGTCTGGAAGCCTGGGGATGCAGGCCATGCAACTGTCAGATCTGGGCAGCTGGGGCTCGCGCAGTTTTGCGTTCGGGCCGGGGTTGAGCGTGCCGGTGTTTGAAGGTGGACGTTTGCAGGGTGCGTTGCAATTGCAGGAAGGGCGTCAGCAAGAGGCCGGCATTGCCTATCAAAAAACCGTATTGCGGGCCTGGCATGAGGTGGACGATGCACTGGTGGCGTATCAGGCCAACCAGCGTCGTCGTGACAGCCTGCAGCAGGCGGTGGTGCATAGCCAGCGTGCGCTGGATAGCGTCCATCAACAGTACACCCAGGGTACGGTGGACTTTCTGAACGTATTGACCGTTCAAAACGTGCTGCTGGCCAACGAAGCAGCGCTGGTCGACAGCACCGCCCAGGTGTCGCTGTCGCTGGTGGATGTGTTTGGGGCATTGGGTGGAGGGTGGCAGGGGTAGTTGCCTGGGGGCGGTGGCCTATGTGGGAGCGGGCTTGCTCGCGATGGCCGCGCTTTGGTGACTCAGTCACACCGAGCAGTTCGCATCCCAAGCCAGCCCGCTCCCACAGGTTTTGCAGTGGTTTCTGCAGGATTTGCTATGCTCGCGCCCTCGACCGCAAGCGCCAACATAGGCGTGTCCAGTTAACATTGAGCCTATTTATGTCTGCTGATACTCAAGCCACAACGGTGCGTTTTTCCCGTTCCGACTATAGAACCTTGGGCCTTGCGGCCCTGGGCGGGGCGCTGGAAATTTACGATTTCATCATTTTCGTATTCTTTGCCCTGACCCTCAGCCAGCTGTTTTTTCCGCCGGACATGCCCGAATGGCTGCGCTTGCTGCAGAGCTTCGGGATTTTTGTGACCGGTTATCTAGCGCGCCCATTAGGCGGGATTTTGATGGCGCACTTTGCCGACCACCTGGGGCGCAAGCGGGTGTTCAGCCTGAGCATCCTGATGATGGCGCTGCCTTGTCTGCTGATCGGGATCATGCCCACTTACGCGGATATCGGTTATTTCGCGCCGCTGATTCTGTTGGCCCTGCGCATCCTTCAGGGCGCGGCGGTAGGGGGGGAGGTGCCCAGTGCCTGGGTATTTGTGGCCGAGCATGCACCGGCCGGTCGCAGGGGCTTTGCCCTGGGCTTCTTGCAAGCCGGGCTGACCTTCGGCTACTTGATCGGGGCCTTGACCGCGACGCTTCTCGCCCAGATGTTCACACCAGCAGAAATCCTTGATTACGCCTGGCGCTTTCCGTTCCTGCTCGGTGGCGTGTTCGGTGTGATTGGCGTGTGGCTGCGTCGCTGGCTCAGTGAAACCCCGGTGTTTTTAGCCTTGCGCGAGCGCAAGGAAGGCCGCGCAGAGTTCCCGTTACGCACGGTTTTGCGTGATCACCGTGGGTCTTTGCTACCGGCTGCGTTGCTGACCTGCGTCCTTACTAGCGCCGTGGTGGTGTTTGTGGTGATTACGCCGACCGTGATGCAGCAACGCTTTGGCATGACTGCCAGTCACACCTTTGCGTTGAGCAGCCTGGGCATCGTGTTTTTGAATATCGGCTGTGTGCTGGCCGGTCTGATCGTCGACCGTATCGGCGTCTGGCGCAGCATTGCGCTGTACAGCGTTTTGCTGCCACTGGGTATCGGCCTGTTGTACGCCAGTCTGGTAGGGGAGTGGGCATTGCCCGGGCTGGCGTACGCATTCGCCGGTTTGACCTGCGGGATTGTCGGGGTGGTGCCTTCGGTGATGGTTGGCCTGTTTCCTGCGCCGATCCGCGTTTCGGGCATTTCGTTTACCTACAACATCGCCTACGCACTCTGGGCCAGCACCACGCCGTTGCTGCTGATCGCGTTGATGCCGTGGAGTCCGTGGGTGTGCGTGGCGTTCTGCGGGGTGATGGGAGTGGTCGGGTTGCTCACGGCCCGGCGCTATGGTTCCAGCGGTGCCACTCAAGTCGAGAAACGCTTGTTAGCCAAGGCCGAGATGTAAGGGTTTGACCTTCTGTCATCGCAGTGATTGCTGGCTTTAATAGGAAGCATTACTATTCGCGCCCCACCTGTGTAGTCCCCTGCGATGACTCAGAAAGTGCCCCGTAAAACGGGCTTCTTTGACCATTACGAAGAGTTGATCGGAACCTGGACCCGGCGCCTGCGCAACCGACAGCAGGCTCAAGACCTCGCCCATGACACTTTTGTCCGCGTGCTCGAATCCAATGTGGATGCGGTCGAGCAGCCGCGTGCGTATTTGCACCAGACAGCCCGCAATATCGCGGTGGACGGTTTTCGCCGTGAAGAACTGCGCGCTGCCAAGGAGCAGGCGGGCGTTCCTTCAGGCTCGTCCGAAACCGGTGATCCGGAGCAGTACATGCGTGCTCTGCAGTTGGCTGAGTCGGTTGAAAGGGCATTGCTGGAGCTACCGCTCAATTGTCGCAGGGTCTTTGTCTGGCAGAAGATCGAAGGCCTCACCCAGGCAGAGATTGCAGAGCGCCTGGGGCTGTCCAAGAACATGGTGGAAAAGTATATGATCCGCACCCTGCGCCATCTGCGTGAACGTGTGGGGTCTGCGTGATGACATCGGTAAAGGATTGCGTGATGGATACGCCTGACTGTGCATGTGGCAGCGCGAATGTGCGCGACGCCGCCGCAACCTGGTTTGCGCGGGTGCAAGCGCACACCCTGAGCGTGGCCGAGCAGGCCGAATTTGAGGCGTGGCGTACGCAACACGCCAGCCATGAGGCGGAATACCAGTGGTTGGCCAGCATGTGGTCGGCCGCAGACCTGTTGCCCAAGGCGCGATTGCAGGCGTTGTGCGAAGTGCCTGCGCCAAGGTTGGGGCGTCGCTCGTTTCTGGCTTACGGGCTGGCTGCGAGTGTTGTGGCAATAGCGGCCGGGGCGGGTCTGTGGATGCAGCTGCAATCGTCAGCGGGCTACCAGGCCGAGTTTGCCACGGCGACAGGTGAGCGGCGCACAGTGAACCTGCCCGATGGATCATCCATTGAACTCAACGGCCGCAGCCGCGTACGAATCAATTTCGAGCGTCGCCAGCGCAATGTCGAGTTGCAGCAGGGCGAGGGAATGTTCAGCGTGGCCCGCGACGCTGACAGGCCGTTTGTGGTTCAGGCCGGTGCCGGACAGGTGACAGTGACCGGTACGCGTTTTGACGTGTTGCGCGAGGGCGATCAGGCACGGGTTGCGGTGGAGTCCGGGCATGTTCGGGTGCAAGGTGCCAACCCGCACGCAGTGGCCAACCTGACGGCGGGGCAGGGGACTGTTGTGGACGCGCAGGGGCAGGTGGCTGCCGTGCAGGCGGTCAACACCCGGGTGTTGACCGCCTGGCGCAAGGGACAACTGGTGTTCGAGGATGCCACCCTGGGTGAAGTGGCGGCACAAGTGTCCCGTTATCGCGACAAGCCTGTGCACGTGACCTCGCCTGCGATCGCCCGGCTGCGGCTGTCCAGCGTGTTTAAAACCGATGACACCGATGCGCTGCTCAAGGCCTTGCCACAGATCCTGCCAGTCGCTGTCCGGGCACGGTCAGACGGCAGTCAGGAAATCATCGCCAGAAAATAATTGGGTAATCAATTCAGGTTTTTTTCGAGTTCTTCGTCTTCTTGATCAACTGCAACTGGTTTGCATTAACAGTCGCACTCAAGTGCGATCCACAGGGCAAGACTCGACGTGAAAAACAACAATCATCGTGGGCGACTTTCCTCGCTTGAAACACCTTTGAGCACTCCAGCTTCTCTTCCCCGCACGCGCTTGTTGCCGCTGGCGTTGGCCCTGGCGGTCAATGCGGCGATGCCCTGTGCGTTTGCCGCACAATCCCCGTCGAGTGCTGTCCATATTCAGTCGCAGCCCTTGGGTGCCGCACTGAGCCAGTTGGCTCAACAGACCTCGTTGCAGGTGTTTTTCAGCCCGCAACTGGTGGCGGGCAAACTGGCGCTTGCGGTCGACGGCAACCTGTCACCCGAGCAAGCCCTGGCGCAGTTGCTGCAAGGCAGTGGCCTGAGCTACACGCTGGACGGCGATGCCGTGACCCTGAGTGCTGCGCCCACCGTCAGTGCCGCACCTTCCGGCCCCCTGGAACTGGGACCGGTGGATGTGAAAGTGGTCGGTAACTGGCTGAGCGATGCCAATGACGCGGTGGTGCAGAATCATCCGGGCGCCCGGACGGTGGTACGCCGCGAGGCCATGGTCGAGCAGGGCACCATGAACGTCAGTGACGCGCTCAAGCGCATTCCCGGGGTGCAGGTGCAGGAGTCCAACGGCACTGGCGGCAGCGATATTTCGCTGAACGTAGGCGTACGCGGTTTGACTTCACGGCTGTCGCCGCGCTCCACCGTATTGATCGACGGCATCCCTGCGGCGTTCGCGCCCTACGGCCAGCCACAATTGTCGATGGCTCCGATTTCGTCGGGCAACCTGGACAGCATTGACGTGGTACGCGGTGCCGGTTCGGTGCGCTATGGGCCGCAAAACGTGGGCGGGGTGATTAATTTCGTCACCCGGGCCATTCCTGAAACCTTCCAGGGCGAAGTGGGTACTACCCTGGAGACCTCCGAACGCGGTGGCTGGAAGCACATTGAATCGGCGTTTCTGGGCGGCACGGCAGACAACGGCATCGGTGCCGCGCTGCTGTACTCGGGGGTCAAGGGGGATGGCTATCGGGCGCGCAACAATGACAACGATATTGATGACGTGTTGCTTAAAACCCACTGGGCGCCCACCGATCAGGATGACTTCACCCTCAACTTTCATTATTACGATGCCACAGCGGACATGCCCGGTGGCCTAACCCAGAAGCAGTTCGATGCCGATCCGTATCAGTCGGTGCGCGACTACGACAGCTTCACCGGGCGGCGCAAGGACGTGTCCTTCAAGTACCTGCGCCAGATTGACGACCAGACCCAGTTTGAAGTCCTGACGTATTACACCGACAGCTTTCGTGGCAGCACTATTGCCGCACGTAACTTGCAGACCCTGGCCTCGTATCCGCGCAGTTATCACACGTTTGGCATCGAGCCACGGGTGTCCCATGTGTTTACGCTGGGGCCCGTGACGCAGGAAGTGGGTGTGGGCTATCGCTATCTCAAAGAAGCGATGCACGAGGAGGCCAGCCAGGTCTTGCTGGTCAATTACGTGCCAGTGCCGGGGCCAGGAGCCGATGGTCATGTGTATCAGGATCGCACGGGCGGCACTGAGGCCAACGCGTTCTATATCGATGACAAGATCGATGTAGGTAACTGGACGGTGACTCCGGGGATTCGTTTCGAGCGCATCAGCACCCAATGGCACGACCGCCCGGTACTGGGAAACAACGGTGTGCCGGTGCTTGAGAAGAAGCGCAGCATCGACAGCAGCGAAGCCCTGCCGGCCCTGAGCGTGATGTATCACCTCTCGGACGCCTGGAAGCTGTTTGCCAACTACGAAACCTCGTTCGGCAGCCTGCAATACTTCCAGCTGGGGCAGGGCGGTGTCGGCGATGCGACAGCGGCAGGCCTGCGCCCTGAAAAGGCCAAAACCTACGAGCTGGGTACGCGCTACGACAATGGCGTGTGGGGCGGTGAAGTGACGCTGTTCTACATCGATTTTGCCGACGAGTTGCAATACGTCAGCAACGATGTGGGCTGGACCAACCTGGGGGCAACCAAGCACCAGGGCCTGGAAACTTCGGTTCATTACGACCTGTCGGCTCTGGACGCACGCCTTGACGGCTTGTCGGTGAATGCGGGCTTCACTTACACCAAGGCGACTTCCGAGGGTGACATTCCGAACTTCAAGGGGCGTGACCTGCCGCTGTATTCCCGCCAGGTGGTAAACCTGGGTGCGCGTTATGTGGTCAATCGCTGGACCTATAACCTGGACATGTTTGCCCAGTCCCAGCAGCACGCGCCCGGCACTGGCGGTGTGTACATCACTGATCCGACACCGGATGGCCAGTATGGGGACATACCGGGCTATGCGACCTGGAGCACCCGTGTTGGCTACGATTTCGGCCCTGAAGCGTCGAATTTGAAGGTGGGGGCGGGGATCAAGAACCTGCTGAACCAGGAGTACTACACCCGTTCCAGCGACAACAACTCAGGGATTTACCTGGGTGAGCCGCGTACGTTCTTTGTGCAGGCGAGTGTAGGTTTCTAAGCGCCTCAACACAGGTACTGCCGGACCTGTGGGTGCGGGTTTGCCTGCGAGGTGGAGCACTGCCCCCCTCACAGGGTGTTGTGTTACCTAGACGCGCAAGATCCGCCCGCTGATGGCCACGGCCATCAGCATGGCGGTGATCAGCAAAAAGGCGATGCTCAGGCTGCTGGCATGGGCGATAAAGCCGATGGCCGCAGGCCCTGCCAGAATCCCCGCATAACCCAGGGTGGTGATGGCCGGCACGGCGATGTTTTCCGGCATCACGGTTTGTTTGCCTACGGCGGTGTACAGCACTGGAACGATGTTTGAACACCCCGCGCCCACCAATGCATACCCGAGCAGCGAAACTTCCCAACCCGTCCCCAGTGTTGCCAGGGCCATGCCGGCAGCGGCAAACAGCCCTCCCACGACAATTACCCGCCGGGCACCCAAGCGCTTGACGATGGTATCGCCCATCAAACGACCTGCGGTCATGGTCAGTGCGAACGCGGCATAGCCAAGCCCGGCGTAGGCTTCACCGATGTTTTTTTCGGTGGTCAGGAACACCGCACTCCAGTCGAGCATCGCGCCTTCGGCCAGAAACACCGTAAAGCACAGCAGCCCGATGAACAGCACCACGCCGTGAGGCACGGCAAACGCCGGGCCGCTGCTTTCGCTGCCATAGGGCAGCAGATGGGGAGCGGCTTTAATCAGGGCCGCAAGGAGCAGCATAATCACCACCACAATCGCCCACAGCGGTGACAGGCCCAGCGCAAGCAATGCGCTGACACCGGCTGCCCCGGCAATCCCGCCCACACTGAACAAACCATGAAAGCCCGACATCATGTTGCGTCCGCTGGCGCGCTCAACGATCACGGCCTGCAGGTTGACGGTGGAGTCGACGGCGCCCAGCCCTGCACCAAATACAAAGAGCGTCGCGATCAACAACGACATGGAGCTGGCAGTCGCCAACAGCGGCAGTGCGAGGCAGATCAGTAGCGTCCCGCCGATCAATACCCGCCGACAGCCAAAGCGTGTGGCCAGAACCCCTGCGATAGGCATCGCCAGGATCGACCCTGCGCCCAGACACAGCAGCAAAAGCCCCAAGGTCGCCTCATCCAGCCCGGCCCGTGCTTTGGCATAGGGCACCAGTGGCGCCCAGGCCGCGAGCCCAAAACCGGCGATAAAAAAGGCAATGCGGGTCGACATTTGTTCAAGACGCCCCGGCACAAGGGGCATTTGGGTGTTGATGGCGGTCATGGTCATCCTTGGAAAACGGGCTCTGGTGCGATGCGGCGGGACATCCTTACATATTTGCGGCAGGTGTCGCGAGGGCGCTGGCATACGGGTTTGCGAGAGTGGTTGAATAGCGCGCTTGCTTACTCAACTGCCTATGGTGCGTATTTTATGGATAAGAACTCTAACCCTGCAGTGCAATTACTCAACCCGGCAGGCTTGTATGACCCTGCGCCCAACGGCTATTCCCATGTCGCCCGTCTGGCGCCCAATGTGCGCCTGGTGTACACCGCAGGCCAGGGCGGTGAAAACGCCGAAAGCCAGTTGTCACCCGACTTCGCCGAGCAGGTGCGCCAGGCATTTGCCAACGTGCAGATTGCCCTGGCAGCAGCGGATGCGCAGATCAAGGACGTCGCCAAGATCACAGTATTGATCGTAGATCACAGCATGGAGCGTCTGCAGATTTTGGGTGCTGAGATCTCGCGGGTGTGGGGTGAACTGCCAGCACCGGCCTGCACATTGATCCCGGTACCGCGACTGGCGCTGGATGAGATGCTGTTTGAGGTAGAGGCGGTGGCGGCAGTGGCGGTTTAAGTGGGAGTCTGAACCCGCCGTTAACGCGCAGTTACTGGATAAACCGCGCTACCTGGAAGACTTCGCGAGCAGGCTCGCTCCCACTTAATTGAATTTTTTTCTGTGCCCCTGTGGGAGCGAGCCTGCTCGTGAACGGTTAAACCTGCAACAACCGCTCCCTGAGCTTGCCGATTTCGTCGCGCATTTGCGCGGCGGCCTCGAACTCCAGGTCGCGGGCCAGGGCGTACATTTTTTCTTCCAGCTGGCGAATGCGCTTGCTGATCTCGCTCGGCGAGCGCAGTTCGTTTTCGTACTTGGCGTTCTCTTCGGCGGCTTTGGCCATCCCTTTGCGCTTTTTACTGCGCGAACCCGGTACTACTGCGCCTTCCATAATGTCGGCAACGTCCTTGAACACCCCTTTGGGGGTGATGCCGTTGGCGAGGTTGAACGCGATCTGTTTCTCGCGACGACGCTCGGTTTCGCCAATGGCTCGTTCCATCGAGCCGGTGATCCGGTCTGCATAGAGAATTGCCCGGCCATTAAGGTTACGGGCCGCACGGCCAATGGTCTGGATCAGTGAGCGCTCCGAACGCAGGAAGCCTTCCTTGTCGGCATCGAGAATTGCCACCAGCGACACTTCGGGCATGTCCAGGCCTTCACGCAGCAAGTTGATGCCCACCAGCACATCAAACACCCCCAGACGCAGGTCACGAATGATCTCGACCCGTTCCACGGTGTCGATGTCCGAGTGCAAGTAACGCACGCGTACGCCGTGGTCGGCCAGGTAGTCGGTCAGGTCTTCGGACATGCGTTTGGTCAGCGTGGTGACCAGCACCCGTTCTTCCAGCGCGACGCGCTTGGCGATCTCGGACAGCAAGTCGTCGACTTGGGTCAGTGCCGGGCGAATCTCGATTTGCGGGTCGACCAGGCCGGTCGGACGCACCACTTGCTCGACCACACGGCCCGCATGTTCGGCCTCGTAGTTACCCGGCGTGGCCGAGACGAAAATCGTTTGCGGGCTGATGCGCTCCCATTCATCAAAGCGCATCGGCCGGTTGTCCAGTGCCGAAGGCAGACGGAAGCCGTACTCCACCAGGGTCTCTTTGCGGGAGCGGTCGCCTTTGTACATGGCGCCTACCTGCGGCACGCTGACGTGAGACTCGTCGATCACCAGCAAGGCATCCGCCGGCAGGTAGTCGAACAAAGTCGGTGGCGGCGCACCGGACTCGCGGCCCGAAAGGTAGCGCGAGTAGTTTTCGATGCCGTTGCAGTAGCCCAGCTCCATGATCATTTCCAGATCGAAACGGGTGCGCTGCTCCAGTCGCTGTGCCTCGACCAGTTTGTTATTGGCGCGCAGGTACTCAAGACGCTCCTTGAGTTCCTCCTTGATGCCTTCGACGGCGTCCAGCAGGGTTTCGCGCGGGGTCACATAGTGGCTTTTTGGGTAGAAAGTAAAGCGCGGCATCTTGCGTATGACTTCGCCGGTCAATGGGTCAAAAGCGCTGATGCTCTCGACTTCATCATCGAACAGCTCGATGCGCACGGCCTCAAGGTCCGACTCTGCCGGGTAAATGTCGATCACATCGCCACGCACCCGGAATGTCGAACGGGCGAAATCCATGTCGTTGCGGGTGTATTGCAGGTCGGCCAGGCGGCGCAACAGCTCGCGCTGGTCGAGCTTGTCCCCGCGATCGACGTGCAACACCATCTTCAAATAGGTTTCCGGGCTGCCCAAACCATAAATGCACGACACCGTGGTGACGATAATCGCGTCCTTGCGCTCCAGCAGCGCCTTGGTCGCGGACAAACGCATCTGTTCGATGTGGTCGTTGATCGAGGCGTCTTTCTCGATGAAAGTGTCGGAGGAGGGCACGTAGGCTTCGGGCTGGTAGTAGTCGTAGTACGAAACGAAGTACTCCACCGCGTTGTTTGGGAAGAACGACTTGAACTCGCCATACAACTGCGCGGCCAGGGTCTTGTTTGGCGCGAGTACCAGTGTGGGACGATTCACATGTGCGATCACGTTGGCGATGCTGAAGGTCTTGCCCGAACCCGTTACCCCGAGCAGGGTCTGGTGCGACAGGCCGGCTTCGATGCCTTCGATCATCTGGCGAATGGCTTCGGGTTGATCACCCGCAGGCTCGAAGCGGGTAACAAGCTGGAAATCGGGCATGAAGGACCTCGGGGTTTGCTTCTATAAAGGCGTTGACCCTTATAAGTGCATGCGACTCAAGCCGCAGGAAAAAAACAGGATACGGGTAAATATGGAGGTCATGTCTGACTGTTTCAAGGCGCTGCTCTGACACGGTGATCTTGGCAAAGATTGCAATTCGACCAGTGGCCTGAAAATAAACTCAAATACTTAGCCAAAACCGGTAATAGCCTGTTGCCCGAATCGTGATCGGCCTTATACTTGCTCCCCGTTTGTGCACCGCTCTAGTGCAATCGGCTGGAGCGTTGTCACCCCCTCCATTCTCCATTCAGAGCCGCCGTAATAATGAGCCTGTTCTCCGCTGTCGAAATGGCACCACGCGATCCTATCCTGGGCCTCAACGAAGCATTTAACGCCGATACCCGTACCAGCAAAGTGAATCTGGGGGTCGGTGTTTACTGCAACGAAGAGGGACGAATTCCGCTCTTGCGTGCCGTTGTCGAAGCCGAAACGATTCGGGTTGCTCAGCATGCGTCGCGCGGCTACTTGCCGATCGATGGTATTGCTGCCTACGACCAAGCTGTTCAGAAACTGCTGTTCGGTGCTGACTCACCCCTGTTGGCTGCTGGTCGAGTAATCACCACTCAAGCCGTGGGCGGTACTGGCGCGCTGAAAATCGGTGCTGACTTCCTCAAGCAACTGCAGCCAAATGCTGTTGTTGCCATCAGCGATCCAAGCTGGGAAAACCACCGTGCTCTGTTCGAAACCGCGGGTTTCCCGGTTCAGAACTACCGCTACTACGACGCTGCCAGCCATGACGTCAACCGTGCCGGCATGCTCGAAGACCTCAATGCCTTGCCAGCCGGCTCCATCGTTGTGCTGCACGCGTGCTGCCACAACCCGACCGGTGTCGACCTGACCCCGGCTGACTGGCAGAACGTGCTGGACGTGGTCAAGGCCAAAGGCCTGATTCCGTTCCTGGACATGGCCTACCAGGGCTTTGGCGACGGTATCGACGAAGACGCCGCGGCAGTGCGCCTGTTTGCTGAGTCGGGGCTGAGCTTCTTTGTTTCCAGCTCGTTCTCCAAGTCGTTCTCGCTGTACGGCGAGCGTGTAGGGGCACTGTCAATCATCACCGAGTCTGCGGATGAGAGCGCTCGCGTTCTGTCCCAGGTCAAGCGTGTGATCCGCACCAACTACTCCAACCCGCCGACCCACGGTGCAACCATCGCCGCCGCTGTGCTCAACAGCCCTGAGCTGCGTGCCATGTGGGAAGAAGAACTGGCTGAAATGCGACTGCGCATTCGCGGTATGCGCCTGCAAATGGTAGAGCTGCTGTCGAAAAAGGCTCCGGGGCATGATTTCAGCTTTGTTGCGCGTCAGCGCGGCATGTTCTCGTACTCCGGCCTGACCGTTGAGCAAGTGACGCGCCTGCGTACCGAGTTCGGCATCTACGCCCTGGACACTGGCCGAATCTGCGTGGCTTCTTTGAATCAGCGCAACATTGAAGCGGTAACCGACGCTATTGTTCAGGTCATCTGAATAATGCACTGAGAAGTCATCGAAAGTGTTGACTTCTCTTTTTATATCAGTAAGATAGACGCCATTCCGCGATAGCTCAGTTGGTAGAGCAAATGACTGTTAATCATTGGGTCCCTGGTTCGAGTCCAGGTCGTGGAGCCAGATAGTAAAAAAGCCGCTAGCGATAGCGGCTTTTTTTTGCCTGAAATTTGGCGTGCGGGGGGCCTGGTCATCCAGATGTTTAAGTGTCGTGCGCAGGCACTCAACCTTCATGGACGGACCATTTGTTCAGCGTGACGGTGACTTCCTCCTCGGCAGCAAAGTCCCCCGCATCTGCTTCTTCCAGCGCCTGCTGGATCTCGGCTAGTTGCCACGCCTCACGTGCCAGATAATCCCGTAGCGCATCGATGGCCAGAAACGATTTACTGCGGCCCGTGGCTTTTGCCAAATTGGCGAGGGTGTCGGCCATTTCGTCATGCAGGCGTATAGACATAACGGGCATGGAAGCCTCGGCGTAGTGATGTGTAATACAGCACACTACATCGACCTACATCCACATCATTAACCGGTCATCGGGCCTTGCTAATGCCTTGGGTTCAACTCTTTGCAGCCTGATACTGGTCAGCTTTAGCTTCGGATGTTCCTGACCATTGAGTCTGCGCCTTCGCAAAACCTATAGCCGCCTCAATATCCAGGGAGGTAGAAGCGAAGGACTTCATAAGCAGCGACTCAGGTAACGCCCAGTCCCATTTTTCCCGGCGCATGTTCTCAACATCTGCCAGCAGGGTTTTTAGATCGCTTGGGTCCAGCGCCGCCACCTGTTCAAGTGCTTGCATCATCTCGTTGGTGTCGGCTTCAGCTGAAATCAGCAATCCCTCCGTCCCGCAACTCAGCCCTACGTGATTAAGCAACAAACACAGGGCGTCATTGGCGTAGTCACCCAGCCAGCTAACGATCTGGCAATTGCTGCCTTTTTTTATGATGTGCTGTTCCGCCAGACCAAGAGCAGCAAACGTCTGTCGCGCTTCGTCCAGCAATACCTGGGCTGTGCGGTCAATGAAAGGGCAGGGTGTGTTTTCAGTAAGCAGTGCTCGCATCTCCTGCCTGACCCGGTCGTGAATCAAGGCGCCCAGTCCCTCAAAATGAGGAGGAGCACCGCCACGAGAGGGGGACACAACAATCACTTTGGCCTCCAGATCAACGTCCTGAACTTGCCAGCGGCGGCCGCCAAATATGATTCGCTGATCCTTCGTCAGGGGGCGGCTGACCGGAACGCAGCCCAAAGGTTTGCCTGCGCAGACCAGTCGAAACTCCTCATCACTGGTGAAGGCACTGTAAAACTCGTAATGGTTGATCAAGCGCTCGCCAAGGTTGCCTGGCAGCAACAGGCCCGAACTTTCTTGTGTGATGAGCTCTTTTGCACCGAGGTTTTTGAGCAGTTCAACAAAGTCTGCTTTTTCGGTTCGGGTAAACGCACCGTCCGTAACCAGGCGCCGCCATAACTCGTGCGCAGTAGCACCCCCGCATTCGGCAATGATGGAAAGGCACTGCTGAACGAGTGTGGAGGCATGCACACCTTGAGTACGTGGCGGCTCAAACCATGACTGGGTGAGCAGACGAATCATGGAGATGGTCTGTACCAACCCTTGGCGCAACTGGTCCGAAAGGGTGGAGTTGGTTGTTAGCATCGGCTCTTTGCAGTAAGCACGCAAAATGGCGGGTTCACCGGGGCGCCTGCCGGAGCGCCCCAGGCGTTGACGAAGGCTCGCGACCGAGGGCGGGGAGCCGATCTGTACGACATTTTTGATCGAACCAATGTCGATACCCAGCTCCAGGGTTGATGTGCAGATGCCTGTGGCGGGATATTCCCCGGACTTCAAGGCATGCTCGGTTTGCTCGCGCAGATCCTTGGACAGACTGCCGTGGTGGGGCCAGAACTCATTGGGCACGGCATCCCGTTCACAGCATCGACGAAGCCGGTCCGCGTAAACCTCAACCTGGCCGCGGCTGTTGGGGAAGACCAGGTTATTGCTACCTCTGAGTACCTTGTACAGATGCTCGGCGATAGCAAAATCAGGTGTGCTCTGATCTTCAGGTTCTTCATCGGAGTCTGTTTCAGGTTCATCCCCGGTTTCGAGCAGTTTGCACATCGGGGACAGGATGTAGCCTCTTACCTGGATCTGAAGTTTCTGGCCCGCATTCCTGGACTCAATGATCTTGACGCCCTCTGCGCGACGAGGGCAAAGAAACTCACTGGCCATCTTCATATCACCCAGCGTTGCCGAGAGCCCGACCCTGGGCAAGGTTCGACCGACCACCAATTCGACGCGGTGCATCAGCGATTGCAGTTGTTTGCCGCGCTCACTGCCAATAAAGGCATGCAATTCATCAACGACGATGTAGCGCAGGTTTTTGAACACTGCGCCAAGGTTGGAACCTCGATTTACAAAAAGCGCTTCCAGGGATTCCGGTGTGATGAGTAGCACACCTTCAGGTGATTTCAGGAAGCGGTGTTTCTTGCTGGCTGAAATATCCCCGTGCCAGGCAACTACCGGGATTTCCAACTGCTCGCACAGGCGACCCAAGCGATCCCATTGATCGTTAATCAGCGCTTTGAGAGGGCTGATATACAGCACCGAGCCTGGTACATCGGGGTGATTGAGTAGGTGGGTCAGAATCGGCAGGAAAGCCGCCTCGGTTTTACCCGCTGCGGTGGCTGCAGCAATAATCACATCCTGATTGGCGTCGACCAAAGCGGGAACAGCCTGCTCCTGGGCATCCCTGAGAGATGTCCAGCCTTCATCCCAGATCCAGCGTTGAATCCGGGTGTCGAGAAGGCTGAAAGAGCAGGAGTCAGAGTTCGAAGGTGGCAAGTTCATCGTCCTGCTCCACGGTCAGGTCGGATGCGCCACCGTTGTCCCTTGCCACTTCAACGCTACCAATCAATTCGCGCCAGTCCGTACCCGGGTTCTGCTCAAGGATAGCCAGCAGGTTGATAAAGGCTGTGATCGTTGTGCGGGGTGTACGGAAATAGGCTTCCCCAAGACGTTGATGACAGTGCGCCATAAATTGCGGCAAGGCTTCGTCGGGCAGCAAGTACTTCTGGGGATCCCCAGAGGCATACACGTGTCGCAGTTTTTGCAGCAATACGTAAAAGTCTTCAGGTGTCAGGCTGGTCAGGCGCAGAACCGGCCCGGACAAATCCACCAGGCCACTTTTGGCAAACGCGTTTTCCGCCAACCGGGATTGAAGGGCAGGGTAGCTGAACAAACCGCGGCGAGTATCCATCAGGAACTCAGGCGTACCCCCCAGGACAAACCCCAATCCTTGTGTGGATCCCTGCAAGGAGTCGTTGAGAATGCGCAGGATCTGCTCATAGTTGGCGTTTCGGGCCTGGGTGTTGGCCAGCTTGTACAGGTTCACCAGCTCATCAAGGCAAACCATCAATCCGGCATAGCCGGCCAAACGCACGAATCGGGATAACAGTTTGAGCTGATCGTAGATCGAAGCGTCGTCAACAATTGTCCGTACCCCGAGGGCCGCTCGTGCATCGGTTTTTGTCGAAAACTCCCCCCTCAACCAGCGAATGGCATCCGCCTTGAGCTGCTCATTGCCCTCATCAAAGCCACGGCAGTAGGCCGCAATCACGTGTGCAAAGTCATACCCGTTGACCATTTCAGTCAGTTCATTGAGGCGTGCCTGGATGACGTTTTCGGTACTAACGCCCGATACCTTGGCTTCTGCTTTTGCCTGGGATATGAACTTTTCGACGATACCCTGCAGCGCGCCACCGTCCGGTTTTGCGCGAGTGGACATGTTTTTCGCCAGTTCAGCATAGAGCGACCGGGCCTGCCCGCCGCTGGCGTGCAAACGTCGGTCCGGGTTCAAGTCTGCGTGCAGGGTGACCAGCTTGCGCTCCATGGCAATTGCACGAACCAGATTCAGAAAGAAGGTCTTGCCTGCGCCGTATTCGCCGATCACTACCCGAAATGACGAGCCACCGTCCGCCAAACTATCCACGTCCTTGAGCAGAGCATCCAGCTCACCGACACGTCCAACCTGGATCAGGTGTTGACCCACGCGCGGTACAACGCCAGCACGCAGTGATTGAATAAGCGCATCGCGATCTTTTGTTCGAATAGTGCTCATAGGGTCAATTTTTCCAGAATGTCCGGGTTGATTTCGACGGGCTCTTCACCTTCGGTAATGGGCATGTCGAAGTGTTCATAAGCCAGTTCGTTGATATGTTCCAGAGCTCCGTCGAGCATCAATTCCATATCGCTGGCGCTGTCTTCCAGCTCTGAGCGGCTCCACTGGGGGCGGGAGAGCAGCAGCCTCAGGAATGCAAGATGGTCACCTTCAAGCCCCGGGATGATGACGGCGGCATCATCTTGCGTTTCGCTCACCTGGGGGGCTGGCTCAGGCTCAGGCTCGATGACCGGTTCTTCGGTAAACACTTTAGCCAGTAATGCCGAGACCGCCTCGGTTTCCCGCTGCAGCAGGGCGATGCGATCCAGATTGAGCACCACACCACCTAATTCAGGCATGAGTTGCGGTTCATGGGTGGTCAGCGGTACGCCGAAGTGTTCCGAGAACGCCCGTGACGCAGTAGCAACATGCAAGTTGCCGTAAAGGGACTGAGGATCCAGCTGAAGGACTTTGTAGACCCGTTCCAGTAGTTTCACCTCTTGAGCACTGACACAACCATCTGCCTGGGCAAGGCTCGCAAGGAAGTGGGCGATTGCCTGCTTCTCTGTGATTGCCAAGGGTTCTAGTCTGCTTTTGAGGCTTACAAGCGTGGGGGGTTGTTGCAGTTGAATACCCAGGTGAGCTTTCAAACGCTTGCGCTGAGCAATGCTCAGATGCTGCCAGGCATCGATCTGGTTCAACAGCAGTGATACTTCTTCTGCCGATATTTTTCCGTCGGCAACCGTTACGGCGCTAGCCAGGTCCAGCGTCAGACACGCCGCGTTATAAGCCGGTGTTGCCCGAAGTGCACCATCGTCAGGCAGTGTGACAAACAGGGCAATGCAGTCATCAGGCTTGGGTGTCCTGCTGCCCGCCAGCACGTCGGGTTCCATGCCTATTTGCAAGGATTCCAAAGCCCGGGCCATGGCCAGCAGCAGCGGGCGGGACAAAACACCGGCACTGTTGAAGCGTTTGCCCAGATCTGCAAACGTCATGACTTCCAGGTCATCTTCTATACGGGCTTTCAAGCGCTCCAGCTCATCGCGCAGGGTTGATGGCCATAGTGAGATGGGCAGTTGAAGTAAACCTTCAAGCTTCTGCGCGTTTTCAGGGTAGCGGCCAATAAAACGGCTATACCCGTCCAGATCACTGGAGCAGCGGTCGAGCAAGAACTGAAGCTTTTTGCGATTCAGCGAGCTGGCTGTCACATCGGGAATCTCTCCCAAATCCATCACTGGGGCGCCAACCGCTCTCGAAGCGGTGCGGTAACCGTGCTTGAGCTTCGTTTTGTTATGGCTCAGCACAATGCCATCGGGATAGACCCGCTCAAACTCATCAATAAACAGAGTGGCCAGCAAGTCCGGGCAACGAGTTGCAGGGGTGCGTCGTGTAATGTCCGGGTCTGAGAGGGCCCAGGCCAAAGCCCATTGCCCGTTAACCGGATACTGATTGATAGCCATTTGCCCGAGGCCGACTCTCAGCCCCATTGGCATACTGGATCGCGCTGCAGAGGTGACTGGCGGAGAGTGTAAATACAGTTTTTCGTCTACTTGCGAATGGCCCAGATAATCCAGAAAACTTTCTGCATAGCCTCGCAACGAGCTGTTTGAGCCATAGATACCGAGCAGATGTTCGACTGCCTCAATAATATCCGGCAGGTCGTCAATAGCTTCTTGATCATCGCCTGTGTCTATCAGGGCGCGTCGCTCCAGCCCGTAGAAAAAGATGAACACGTACCCGATATCAGCCCGAGGATCGCAACGGCCCTCTGCCAGCCATTGCACATACCCGCGTCGAGCTTGTGCAGATATGGTTTTGTAGTCTGGCCAATAGGTCATCAATGATGAAGATGAGTCAACGTTTTCAGGCCAAAGCTTGAGCCAGGTATTGATAAGCGATGGCTCACACAAGGCGGATTGGGGATCTACGCACAGCGTTGTGTAAATTAACCCACCCGGGATCAGGAAGTTGCCGACCGAAAGGGGTTGGCCTTTCTTTAACCAGCGCGCTGCGACAGCGCCTTCAGCAGACGCCGACGAGACCGAAGCCCCACTCACGCTTTGAGTGGGGGGAGCGGGGATTCTGTATGCCCTTGCAGGGCGAGTGCCAAGATTGATGGTGAAGAAGTCTGAGCTGGAAGTGCTTGCCATAGGGAGATTCTCAGATTCCAGAGCGCAATTGAGCCTTGCAGCTTGAATGATGGCTTATCGGCAGTATCGCTATTTATGTGCAAATGACCAAGTACTCCACAGCTCAGCGTCTGAAGTTCAAGAAAGCACTGGCGTTTAGCCAGCCATTTACGGGCAGCAACGTTTTTTTATGCACTCCATCACGAATATCGCTATTCGATAATAAAAATCGTTTACTCCTATCTGAGAATGATTATTATTGGCTTCAGTGTTTCCTCGCTCAAAGGACCTGTGTCAGTGATCAGAACCTCTCCGGTATTTTCCCTGCTACAAAACGGGAAAAGCGTTTACGGCATGCTCAATTCCCTGCCTTCACCCATGCTCTGTGAAATGCTCGCGTTTGCCGGGTATGACTTTGTAATCCTCGATCTTGAGCACTTGCTGCGCTCCGAAGAAGACCTCATGCATTGCATTCGGGCCTGTGAGGCTGCCGGCATTTCTCCCTGGCTGCGCCTGCCCCACGTTGACGAAAAGCTGATCGGCAGGGCACTGGATGCCGGTATCGAAGGCATTGTCCTGTCACGTACCGAAAGTGCCGCGCAGGTTCAGCGCGCCATCGAAGCCACCCGTTTCCCGCCCTTGGGGAACCGCGGAATAACAGGGGGGCGCATCACCGGATTCGGTCGTGTGCCATTACCCGAATACATCGAGCTGGCCAACCGTCAGACACCGATTGTTCCCATGATTGAAAGCCGCGCAGGGGTCGACGCTCTGGGCGAAATCCTGCTACTGCCGGGAGTCGGCATGATCATGGAGGGCGCCCTGGATCTGGCCCTTGATCTCGATCTGGGGCCTGACCCGCTCAGCCCTCACGTCTGGCAAATGCTGCAAGGCATGGCCGACGCCTGCCTCGCCGCTGAAGTACCTTTTTGCGCCAACCCCCGCACCGCTGAACAGAACGCGTTTTGGCGAGCTCGGGGTGTGCGCAGTTTTCTGGCCGGTGAAGACCGTGGCTTGCTGCATAACGCATTGAAAGCCCGCCTGCATTCTCTCCAACAGCAATAACGAGTCGACGTAGATAAATGAAAACAACAACATACCTACACTTTTCACTCAGTCTCATCACACTGGGCATTTGCCATGCCGCCCTGGCTGCTGAGCAACCCCCCGTCAGCAGTCTGGAACTGGCACCCATGACGATTCAGGGGGACGTTCTCGGCGCAGCCAGCGATCAGGACGTGCGTACTTACGCCGGTAGTCGTAGTGTCGTCGATTCCAGCGACCTGAAAAAAGCCAGCGTCCGCGGTCTGGACGACGCTTTGCAGCGGGTCCCCGGGATCAAGATTTTTGATGAAACCGGCACCGGCGCCTTGCCGCAGATTTCTGTTCGCGGTCTCTATGAGAGCCGCAGCGGCCGGATCCAGGCCTTGTCCGATGGCATCCCTCTGGCATTGGCACCTTACGGCCAGACGGGCCTGTCGCTGTTTCCAATGACCA
Source organism: Pseudomonas sp. ML2-2023-3 (assembly GCF_037055275.1). NCBI lineage: Bacteria > Pseudomonadati > Pseudomonadota > Gammaproteobacteria > Pseudomonadales > Pseudomonadaceae > Pseudomonas > Pseudomonas sp. ML2-2023-3. The sequence continues at coordinate 3,880,516 of NZ_CP146343.1, read as the reverse complement.
TGGCCACGGTCGATCGTATTGATATCGTGCGCGGGGGCGCAGCGGTGCAATACGGCCCGAACAACGTAGGCGGGGTCATCAACTTCATCAGCAAGCCGATTCCGCGTGAGTGGGAGACCACTTTGCAGGAGAGGACTACATTCAACCCTGGCGGGCGCCAGTTGTGGGACACCTATCTGGGCACCGGTGGTTACCTGACCGACAACTTCGGCTTGCAACTGGATATCAACACTCTGAGCGGTGAATACGGTCGCGAGCACTCCGACACCGATGTTCAGAACTACCGCCTGCGGGGTCAGTGGAACATCGACGACGATCGTGATCTGGGCTTCGGTGTGCAGCACTACAAGGCCGACATGGACTTGGCCGGCGCGCTCAGCGTGAAGGACTACAAGGATGATCCGCGCCAGTCTACGCGCCCACTGGACCGCTTCGAGGGCGACACCAATCGCGTCTGGGGCACCTACACCCAGCGCCTGGGCGCCATGGGGCCTTTCGACTCGGTGGAGTTCAGCTGGACCAACTTCGCCCACAACAGTTACCGCAACTTCGTGGTCGGCTTGCCGTTCACACCGGACGGAACGGCAGTCACCAAACAGGACGGCCCTCGTGATTTCAAAGTATGGGGGACGGAGCCGCGCATCAGTGCCACGGTCGATGGCGACAACGTTGGCCAGACCTGGCTGCTCGGTGCCCGCTATGTCAGCGAAGACATCGATTACAAGGTCAATCGCCAGAGCCTCGCGACCGGCGTGACGGCGCCGTTCCGCGACTGGAAGTTCGATGACAACGCCCGTGCCTTCTACATCAGCAACGCAATCAGTCTGCTCGATCACCGCCTGACCATCACGCCGGGCGTGCGCTATGAAAACGCCCGCATGAATTACAGCGACGGCATCACCGGGTTCGAGCGCGAAAACAAATCCGAGGAATGGCTGCCGGGCCTGACTGTGGGTTATCAGGCGAACGATGCCTGGTATGTCTACGCCAACGCCCAGAAGTCCCTGCGTCCGCCCCAAGTTACGCAGATCGTCAAGGAGGGTGCTGTGGGGGCCGAGCTGGCGTGGAACTACGAGACCGGTGTGCGCTACACCCCGTGGGACGGCATGCGCGTCGACTTCAATCTGTACCGCATCGACTTCGACGACCAGATTTCATATAACGCCACGACCGACCGCTTCGACAACCTTGGCAGCACGCGTCACCAGGGTTTCGAGACCGATATCTTCTGGACGCCGCAAGCCATGCGTGATCTGGACCTGCATGCCGGTTATGCCTACCTCGATGCCAAACAACGCAATGGCACATACACAGACAACGAGGTGCCGTACTCCTCGCGCAACCAGTTCATGGTTGACGCCCGTTACCGTTTTGCCGAGCACTGGACCTACAACCTTGACGGCCTGTACATCAGCAAGGCCTACACCGATGCCGCGAATACCCGCGATGAAAATGCCTCGGCCAGTGTGGGTGAGCTGCCTGCGTACTGGGTCTGGAACACGGCCGTGGAACGTGAGTTCCCGCTGGCAGACAAGAGCGTCCTGACCGCATCGGCGGGCATCAGCAACCTGTTCAACCGCGAATACTATTTCCGCGGTATCGACACCGCCCCTTGGGGTCGTCAAGCCGCGCCCGAGCGTTCGCTCACCCTAGGCGTCAACTACCGCTTCTAACCCGCGCACACGCGCCTACGTGAACCAGTTGCCCGATCCTCAGGGACGGGCAACTGCTGCCCCCAGGAAACTGCCATGCAACGTCCATTTGTCATCCTTGCACACGTCGCACATCCAGCCATTCTCGAGGGCTTCTTGCCTGCAGCGCACGCGCGCGGGCTGCCGGTTGTGGTGATTACTGATCACGCCCAGGAGCACCGGCGTCTGCTCGCCACCTCGCACATTTCGCCTGACCAGCTGCACGTTATCGAATGTGATGTGTTCAATCCGCTGGCAGTTATCGAGACGCTCAACGCCCAGGGCTTGCGCCCCGTGGCCGTGTTCTCCAACAGCGACCACCTGCAAACCGCCACGGCGATGGTGGCCGATACATTCGAGTGTCCAGGCAAGGACTGGCGACTGTGTTACGCGGCGAAGAACAAGGCGGCCATGCGCGAGCGCATGCAACGACTGGGTTTGCCTGGGCCGTGGTTTCAGGTACTCACATCGAAGAGCCCATTGCCGGCCGATGCGCCATGGCCGGTGGTGGCCAAGCCTCGTGAAGGCGTTGCCAGCCTGGACGTCAGGCTATGTCACAACGCGGACGACCTGGGCACTTACTGCGAGCAGTTCTGGCAGCAGCAACCTGATCGGGCACTGTTGCTCGAAGCTTATATGGAAGGCCCGTTGTTCACCCTCGAAACCCTGGGGGACGGACGGACCCTGCAAGCCATTGGCGGCTTCGACGTGACCCTGTCTGCGCCGCCGCATTTTGTGGAACTCGCCGCACGCTGGAACGGCCACCTCAGTTGCGCGCAGCGTTCTGCGGCGCTGGCACAAGTCGCTGCATTCGGGGTCAATTTCGGTGTGTGCCACAGCGAGTTCATTCTGACCGCCCAAGGCCCGGTACTGGTTGAAATCAACTATCGCAGTATCGGGGATGGCCGGGAGTTCCTGCTTGACCGCCTGCTGCCGCAAGGGTGGTTCGATCGTATTGTCGCGGTGCATTTGGGGCACGCCCTGAGCGCTGCGCAACCGGCGCAAGCCCAGGCCACCGTGCATTACCTGGTAGCCGACCGCAGCGGGCGCCTGGACCAGGCCAGCGCCAGTTTCAACGTCGAGCGAGAAGGGCACTGGTGCGATTATCGGGCGTTGCAGCATGCGGGGGATACGGTGACTATCAGCCACTCCAACAAAGACTATGTCGGTGTGCTGCGCCTGATCGCGCCGGATGATGTCAGCCTTGATGCGCAACTGAGTTCGACCCTGAACGACCTGAAATGGGTGGTGGCATGAGCCTGCAACCAGAGGTCGCCGATCAGGGCTTCATCACCCGGCGCATCATCGATTGTTGCCTGCGCGAAGACATTCGCGGGGTTGTCAGCCAGGGGCAGCTTGGCCCGCTGCCCGAAGCGTTGAGCCCCTATCTGGATCATCAGCCCGGCGCCCACTGGCTCCGTATCGCCCATTTGGGCGCCGACGAGCTATGGCTGCCCGTTGTCAGGGCCTATCCGTTGCAGGACTGGATCGGTACAGGCGACGCCTGGATCAAGGTTTCGTCGCAACAACCGGTCGAGGTCCAGCGCGGCTATTCGCAATGGCTGGGCCACTTGAGTCAGGGCCTGGATGAAGAAAGCCTGGCGCTGTTCGCGGCGTATCTGAAAGAAGCGGATTGCGCCACTGAACACCGGACCCTGTGCAATCAGGCCTATCACCACTGTGCCCCCGGTCTCGGTGATGTCATTGCGCTCAAGGACTGGTCACAGCGGTTGTTGAAAATAGACCAGTTGGCGAGCTATCTGGATCACCCGTTCTACCCCACGGCGCGGGCTAAAAGCGGTTTCGATGCGGCGGCGCTTAAAGGCTACGCCCCGGAGTTTGCACCGCGCTTTGAACTCAACTGGCTGGCGATTCCCAACCAGGCGCTGACCCTGACCAGCCTGCCGCCGCCGCATTGGCCGGACTTTGAAGAAGTCGGCCTGTCGCCGACCTTGCACAACAGCCATTCATTGTTGCCGGTTCATCCGCTGACCTGGAACGAACTTGAGCACTATGGCTTGCCCGAAGGCACACTCAGGGCTCCACGTACCGCCATGCAGGTCGAGCCCACGCTGTCCGTGCGAACGGTGGTGTGCATCGACCAACCGCAGTGGCACCTCAAACTGCCGTTGCTGGTCAGCACCCTCGGGGCGCGCAATTTACGCCTGATCAAACCGAGCACTCTGTATGACGGTCACTGGTTTCAAACCACCTTGATGGCTTTGGCCGAGCGCGATACGGCCCTGGCATCCCGGTATCTGCACGTCGATGAAAAACATGGCGGTCATGCGGACCAGAGTCGTCATCTGGCTTACATCGTGCGTCGTTATCCCTCAGGTCTTGAAAACACCACGCTGGTGCCCGTCGCAGCGCTGGCCAGCCCGCTTACCGATGGGCGGCTGTTCCTTGAGCAATTGGTCGAGCGCTTCTACGCAGGTTCATTGCAACACTGGCTCAACGACTATCTCGACCTGCTGCTGCAGGTGCATCTGCGGCTTTGGCTGCATTACGGCATCGCATTGGAGGCCAACCAGCAGAACGCCGTACTGATTTTCGAACCCGGGCAACCATTGCGACTGTTGATGAAGGACAACGACGCCGCTCGTTTGTGGCCTCAGCGCTTCGCTGCTGCCTGCCCGGATCTCGCCGATTTGCCGACAGCGCTGCAGGATGAGCGCATTCGTGTCGACAGCACCCAGCCCTTGGCCGAGATGTTCTGCACCATCACCTTGCAACTGAACATCGTGGCCATTGTTGAGGCCATTGCGGTCGCGGGGCTGTCCTCCCGATCCAGCCTGTACGGTTCGTTGCGTCAGCGCCTGATGCTTTGTCTGGAGCAGCTCGAAACAGACGGCATCAACTGTGACGACGCACGCCTGTGGCTTCTCGACAGCCCGAAACTGCCGGTCAAGTACCTGCTCAGTGCAGGCAGCCTGTTGAGCAAGGCGCATTCCGGTGCCAGTGATATCAACAAGTTCTACGGCTACAGCGCGACGAACTTCCTGCTGGAGGAGGGGGCATGCAACGCCGTCTGATCACCAGCGTCCTGCTGGGGCATTTCCTATCGGCTTTCACGGCGCTGGGGATTCCGCTGTACCTGCCGCGCATCCTGGCCGATCTGGCGCCCGGTACCCCTGGGTGGGCCATTGGTGTGCTGTTTGTATTGCCGACACTGTGCACCGCGCTGGCAGCGCCGATCTGGGGGCGCTGGGCCGATCGCAACGGCTGTCGCCTGTCATTGCTGCGCGCTCATGCCGGGCTCTTCGCGGGTTTTCTGCTGGCAGGCTTTAGCCCCAATCTGACGGTGTTCGTTCTGGCGTTAATCATCCAGGGCACTTTCGGTGGTGCGATGGCGGCGTCCAACGCCTATCTGTCGACCCAGTTCAAGGGCGGGGACCTGTCCCGAGCCCTGAACTGGACACAGTATTCGGCGCGGCTGGCGATGATCACTGGTCCGATCCTGCTGGGGCTGATGACTTCCAAAGGTCTGGGGTTAAGCCTGTACAGCTATCTGGCCTGGTTGCCGCTACTGGCCTTTGTGCTCGTCCTGGCGTTGCCCAACGACAAGCCCAGGCATGCTCTGGACAGCAAAAAAAACCAGGCATTGGGTGAGCTGCCGCCAGATATGGCGCGGCTGCTGGCGGTGCAGTTTTTATTCAGCTTCGCCATGGTCGTCACCTTTCCCTATTTCATGCCGTTCGGCGAGCAATTGGGAATCGGCAGCGACACCTTGATCGGCGTGCTCTACAGCCTGCCGCATCTGGTGTACCTGCTGGCCTTGCCTTGGGTGCACAAGCATCAGGGCAACCTGCTGTTGCCGGGGTTGGCGCTGCTGGCAATCAGTAACGCGCTGCAGTTCTGGAGTGTGCAGGCCGAGCCTTTATTCGCCCTGCGCCTGGTCAGCGGGGCGGGCATGTTGCTCAGTTTTGTCGGGTTGCACCGCTGCCTGAGCCAGCGCAGTCGCCAAGGCAGTGCAGGGCGCATGTTTGGCTGGTTCGATTCCAGCGGCAAATGGGCCGGTACCGCTGCCGGTGTCACCGCCGCCGTGGTCAGCCAGACCTGCGGCATTGCTTCTCCGTTTCTTGTTGCGTGCCTGGCAGCCATGGCGGCCATGGTAATCGCGCGCCCACTATTGATGACTTCCCGGGAGATTCCGGCATGACGTTCGCAAGACATACCCCTTCGCTGAACACTGTATCCCTGCAGGACCATGCCCTTGATGGCGAAGCACAGCGACATGCCATTGAGTGCCTGCTCAATTGCTATTTGCGTGAATATGCATTGCCCCGCAATGAGGCCAACCTGAACTATCAGGCTCAGGACTTGCCAATGAGCCTGCGCCAGGCCAACGGCCGTTGCATCAGCATTCGCCTGCCCGGCGGCCGGTTGGTGGTACGCATCGATCGCGCCAGCCTTCTGGGACGATGCCATTACCTCAGCGCACCTTATTTCAAGGGCAACCAACAGAGCTGGCGGCCGCTGGACGCCCATGAGCTGGCACGCCTGCTGTGTACGCCGCTCAGTGGCGCCGAGCGCGTCGGCGAGATGCTGCAGCAAGTCGCCAACAGCCTGCTGATCACCCGTACCTTTCTGCGCCACTCCCGTCCTGCCAATGAAGTTGCCGATAGCCTGCTGGCGTCCGAGCAACATCAGCTGTGGGGTCACGCCCTGCATCCGACTCCGAAGAGTCGAGAAGGTATTTCCCATAACGATTTGCTGGCCTGCTCGCCGGAAGTCGGGGCGCGCTTTCAATTGCACTGGTTCAAGGTCGACCCGGCGCTGATACGGCATCAGGGCGATGACCCGCGCAGCACCTTGCGCGACCTATCGGGGCGCGACGACGCTTACCCGTGCCACCCCTGGGAAGTCGCCCGTATACTGGCCGACCCGCTGGTGCAGCGCGCACAGCAGCAGGGCTTGATTACATACCTCGGTGCTTTGGGACAGTCCATGTACCCGACGTCGTCGGTGCGCACGCTTTACCATCCGCAGTTGCCCTATTTCATGAAGTTCTCGATGCACGTGCGCCTGACCAACTGCGTGCGTAAGAACGCCTGGTATGAGCTTGACAGTGCCGTCGCTCTGACCCGGCTGCTCGGCCCTGTCATGAACGAGCTGGCGATGCAGCAACCTGGTTTCAGGCTGATGCCCGAACCCAGTGCCACCAGCCTGGACCTCAGTGCTTTGGGCACCCTTGAACAGGCCCGGGAAGTCACTGAATGCTTCGGTATCGTGTACCGGGAAAACCTCTGCGCCGCAGACCGCGAGCGGTATCAGCCGCAAGTGGCAATGGCGCTGTTCACCTGGGATCAACAGGGTCGCAGCGTGTGCCGCGAACAGGTACAGCGCTATGCCGACCGCGCCGGTCTGGGCATTGAGCTCGCCACCCTGAACTGGCTGGATGCCTATGCTGCCCAGATGCTTGGCGGCGTACTGTATTGCCTGTTCCGTGAGGGCGTAGCGCTGGAGCCGCACTTGCAGAATACGGTCATCGGTTTCGCCGAGGATGGGCTGCCAAGCCAGGTGTGGATTCGAGACCTTGAAGGCACCAAGCTGGTCCCTGAAATCTGGCCCGCTGAACGCCTCAGCGCACTGGATGAGCGCACCCGCAGCTCGGTGTACTACAGCGCACAAAAAGCCTGGCAGCGGGTGGGCTACTGCGCCCTGGTGAACAATCTGGGCGAGGCAGTGTTCCATCTGGCCAGCGGCAGCACTGCCCTGGAGCAACAACTGTGGGCACGTATCGGCGACCTGCTGCAGGTGCAATCAGAGCGGCTTGGCCACCCCGAGCCCCTGCGAGCGTTGTGCGCCGGTGCACCATTGCCGAGCAAAGAGAACTTCATGACACGCCTGATGATGCGCGCCGACCGTGAAGCCGGTTACACCCTGTTGCCCAGTCCGCTGGCTATCATTGAAAAGAGCCAATGCGCATGAGCCTTCCTGCATCCGTCACCCACTGCATCGAGCAGCTCAAGGCTGAGCACGACGGGCCATTATGTGCCTACGTTTACGACCTGCCTGCCCTTGAACGGCACGTAAAGGCAATGCGCCAGGTACTGCCCAAAAGCTGTGAACTGTTCTACGCCGCCAAGGCCAATCCGGAAGCCCGGGTGCTGAAATCCCTTGCCCCTTGGGTCGATGGCTTTGAAGCTGCTTCAGGCGGCGAACTGACGTGGCTGCATGACCAGTGCCCCGACCAGCCGCTGATTTTTGGCGGCCCCGGCAAGCTTGATCGCGAGCTGGATCTCGCCCTGCAGCACCGGATATCGGCGTTTCATGTGGAGAGCGTGACCGAATTGCGCAGCCTGGCACGCATCGCCCGTGAGCGTGGCGTGCAGGCACCGGTCATGCTGCGATTGAATCTGAAGCTGGCCCAGGCACCGCAAAGCCGATTGGTCATGGGAGGCAAACCCACGCCATTCGGTCTGGATGAAGAGGGGCTCGCCAGTGCCCTGCACCTACTGCGTGAAGAGCCGTCTCTGGAGCTAAAGGGGCTGCACTTCCATCTTCTGTCACACCAGCTGGATGTGGACGCGCACCTGGAGTTGATTCGCAGCTACTTCCTGACATTCCGCAAGCTGTGCGCCGACAACGGCCTGCAACTGCCGATCCTGAATGTCGGCGGAGGCATGGGCATCCACTATCAGGACCCGGCGCAGTCGTTCGACTGGCCACGGTTCTGTCAGGGCCTGCAGGGTTTGATCGATGAGTACGACATGGGCGCCACCTGCATTCGTTTCGAGATTGGCCGATTTATCAGTGCTGCCTGTGGCTACTACGTCATGCAGGTACTGGACATAAAAAGCAGTCATGGCGAGTTTTTTGCCATTGGCCGCGGCGGTACGCATCACTTCCGCACGCCTGCTGCTCAAGGCCATGACCATCCGTTCACGGTAGTACGAGGCACTCAGCCAGCTCAGATCAGTGATCAGGAGGTCACGCTGGTGGGGCAGTTATGTACGCCAAAGGATGTGCTGGCCAGACGGCAACCCGTGGCGCAACTGGCGATGGGTGATTTGCTGGTGTTCACCCTGGCGGGGGCTTATGCCTGGAACATCTCGCATCAGAACTTCCTGATGCACGAGCCGCCACTGAAGGTGTTTATCGAGGGTTGAGGCTGAGCAGTACCGCTGCGGGAGCGAGCAGGCTCGCTCCCGCAGCGGGTGATCATCACGGCACGACTGGCTGCGGTGTTATGTTCGAGACGTTGTGGGCGGGCATCATCTCCCAGGCATCACGGGGTTCGTCCAGATCGCGGTTGAGTGTTTCCGGAGTTTTGAAGGTGGTGTAAAGGGTGATCAGCGTCAGTAGCGACAGGTAGCAGGCAATCGGCAGCCAGGCGCCAATGCCCGCGCTGGCGTCGCCATCGTGGCTGGCCACGACCAGGGCGATAAGGCCTGCGCCGATCAAGGGCGCAATGCCACCCGCGATCACGGCCGAGGCTTCCCTGGCGATGGAAACGCCCATGTAACGGTGACGCGAACCAAACAGCTCGGGCATAAGCGCCGCTTGCGTACCGAACATCCCCCAGGTACCGATGCCCAGCGCGATGGAGATGGCAATGATGCTCGCCACCACATTGCCCTGACTCAGTACCCACCACACCGGAAAAGCCAATACCAGTTGCAGCATGGCAAAAGCCCGGTAGACCACCACACGACCAAAGCGGTCGCTGAGTTTGCCGGCAATCGGTACGGTCAGCGCGCCGAGACTGGCAGCGCAGATCAATGTCAGCACACCCACCGGGCCTTGCAGGCCAACTACGCCAACGATGTAGCTCACGGCCAGGGCTTGATAAATCGAAGAACCGCCGTTTTCTCCCAGGCGCAGGCCGATGCCGAGCAGCAGGGTGGGCTTGGAGTGCTTCATGGCACTTTTAAGCGGGTTGTCGCAGACGCGCTTGAGTGCCTTGAGGCGGATAAATGTCGGCGATTCCTTGAGCGACAAACGCATGTACAGGCCCAGGGCAACGATCACCACGCTGCTGAAAAACGGTATGCGCCAAAGCCCGCTCTCCAGCACGTTGTCACTGCTGCTGATGACCAAAAAGTACACCAGCGCCGCAAGGATGGTGCCCAGCTGGATCCCAAGGAATGGCAAGGCGGCATAGAAACCGCGTCTGCCTTCGGGGGCGTACTCGGTCATCATGACGGCTGCGCCTGCCTGCTCGGCACCTGCGCCCAGGCCTTGGAGCAGACGCAGAACCACCAGCAGGACCGGTGCCAGATAACCGACCTGTTCAAAAGTGGGCAGGGCGCCAATCAGGGTGCTGGAAACACCCATCAGCAGCACGGTGGATGTCAGCACGAATTTGCGCCCTACGCGGTCTCCGATCATGCCGAACAGCACGCCGCCGAGGGGGCGAATGGCAAAACCCAGGAAGTAAGTACCGAAGCTGGCGATGAGGCTCATGGTACGGGTCTGTTCAGGAAAGAACAGCGGCCCGAAAATCAGTGCGGCAGCCAACGTATAGAGGGCAAAGTCGTAATATTCCAGAGCACTGCCCAAGGAGCAGGCCCAGGCAGCGCGGTGCAAGTCTTTCTTGTGTTCTTGCGGTTCGGGGACCAGGTCAATGTCAGATGGAGAATGATCATGAGTCATGTTGGTACCTTCTGGTAGGTGCCTTTACGGCATCTTGTTATCGATAGGCAGCAGGGTTACTTACAATTTCAGTCTCTGTATTTCGTGGAGCATGGCCTGCTCCATGACGTCGATGGGTGCATCGTGTTCGGTGTACAACTCGATTTGTCGACATGCCTGGTGCACCAGCATGCGTGTGCCGCTAACCGTGCGGCAGCCCAGCGCTGCCGCTTGCAGCAGCAGGGCGGTCTGCATGGGCATGAACGCCACGTCCATGACAATCAGGTGGCTGGCCAGCAGGCCGTCCAGCGGGTTGCTGTCCGGCTGCTTGAACCCCACGGACGTCGCGTTGATGACGATGTCGAAATCCTGGGCTGCAAATGCATCGACGCTGCCGCCCCATCGAGCCCCCAAATCCTCGGTCAATGCCTTGCCGCGCTCGCGGCTGCGGTTAAACACCGTGACCCGGGCCGCCGCTTGCAGGCAGCCGTAAACCACGGCCCGGGCAGCGCCACCGGCACCGATCACGGCAATGCGCCTGTTGTTCAGTTCGCTGACTTCCTGCAGGGCACGCACTGCGCCCAGATAGTCGGTGTTGTAGCCAGTAAGCACGCCGTCGATGTTATTGATGGTGTTGACTGCGCCAATCACGTGGGCGGACTCGTCAATCACATCCAGATGAGCCATCACGGCGGTTTTGTAAGGCATGGACACGTTCATGCCGCGTATACCCAAGGCCCGGATGGCCGCGACGGCGGCCACCGGGTCTTCTACGCCAAAGCACACAAAGGTGTAGTCCAGACCGAGCGCGGCATAGGCCGCATTGTGAATTTTTGCGGAGAGGGAAAACGGCGACCCCATGATCGAACCGCACAGGGTTGGCAGGGATTGGGGCATGGGTGCCTCCTTGAATTGGATTTATGAGTGGGGCAATGCCGCCACTTTCAACCCCTGCCGGCCTTGAGTGCCAATCGTATATGGTGATGCCGTGATCACGAATCGTGATCACCAAAAGAGCGGTGCCGCTGGTGTTGGATGTTGTGTGCCATCAACCCTGCAAGTGCTGGAAGAGATTTCGTAGCCGCCGCCTCGCGGAGCGAGGCTGCGAACGGACACTACATAAACTCAGAAAAATACCGGACTCATTAGCTCAAGGCGGCGATCAGACGTTCAAGCTGTTTGCAGGCGCCATCGTCCAGTGGCGAAACCGGCAAGCGCGGGTTGCCGACTTCCAGTCCGGTGTTGCGCAAGCCGGCCTTGATGGTTGCTGGTAAGCCGCCCTTGAGGATGAAATCCAGCAGGGGTAACTGGCGGTAAAACAACGCCCGTGCCCGCTCCAGATCATTGGTCAGAATGGCCGCGTACAACTCAAGGTTAAGGGGCGCTATCAAGTTGGGGGCTGCGGTGCACCAGCCCTTTGCGCCTGCGGCAAAGGCTTCCAGTGCCAGAGGATTGCAGCCGTTGTAAAACGGCACCTGCCCCTCGCCCAGCACGTGCAGGCGGTGCATGCGCTGGATGTCCCCCGTGCTCTCCTTGACCATGGTGACGTTCTCAACGGCGTTGAAGATCCGCAGGATCAGCTCGGGCGACATGTCCGTGCCGCTGGTGGCCGGGTTGTTATAGAGCATGATCGGCACCTGGATACTGCTGCCGATGGCCTGGTAGTGGGCAAGAATTTCCGCTTCGCTGAGTCTCCAGTAAGACGCAGGCAGCACCATGACCACATCGGCACCCTGGGCCTGGGCAAAGCGCGCACGGCGTACGGCTTTGGCGGTGGTCAAATCTGAAACGCTGACGACGGTCGGGACTCGTTTGGCCACGTGCTGGATGCTGAATTCGCACACCCGGTCCCATTCAAGGTCACTCAGGTAGGCGCCTTCGCCCGTGCTGCCCAATGGCGCGATGGCATGTACGCCGCTGTCGACGAGGCGGTCTATGGATTGCCCCAGAGCATCCAGGTCCAAGTGTTCGCCGTCAGCGGAAAATGGGGTGATGGTGTAGCCGATGATGCCGTGGATATCAGGGGTCGACATGTCGATGTCCTTGAGAAGAGGGGGGTCAGTTCAGGCAATCGGCATGACGACGAAGGTTTTGCCGGACGTAATAGTTGAAGGCGGCAGTGTGGCGTTTGGGCCTGGCAATCCAGTCGTGGGCTTCGCGGCCCAGTTCAGGCTGGATCGGCTTGATTTCACCTGCGGCCATGGCCAGCAATTGCAGTTTGGCGGCCCGCTCGATCAACTGCGCAATCACGCACGCTTCTTCAATGCTGGCGCCGGTCGACAATTGGCCGTGATGGGAAAGCAGCACCGCCCGTTTTTTGCCCAGCGCACCGGCAATCAGTTCGCCTTCTTCATTGCCCACCGGAACACCCGGCCAGCCTTCGAGAAACGCGCAATCGTCATACAGGGGGCACAGATCCATGTGCGAAATCTGCAGTGGAACCTCCAGCATCGACAACGCACTGACATGGGTGGGATGGGTGTGAATGATGCAGTTTACGTCCGGACGGGCGCGGTACACCCAACTGTGGAAACGGTTGGCCGGATTGGGCATGCCGTGGCCTTCGAGCACTTCCAGGTCCTCATTGACCAACAACAGGTTACCTGCGCTGATCTCATCGAAACCGAGCCCTAACTGCTGGGTGTAGTAAGTGCCGGGTTGCGGGCCACGAGCGGTAATTTGCCCGGCCAGGCCCGAGTCATGACCGTTCTCGAACAAAATACGGCAGGTCAGTGCCAGCTTTTGCCGGTCAGTCCACGTATTATCCGCCAGGGTTTGTTGCATCTGTTGCAGTGCCTGCTTGACCAATTGGTCTTTGGGGAGTGCTAGTGTCTTGCTCATAGAGGTGTCCTCTGATGCGTTCATTAAGCGTCGAGTTCGCTGTCACTCATCTCTGGGGAGGGCATGGGTGAATGCAAATGACACGAAAGATCCTATATGACACTTTGTGTCATTGGCAAGCATGAGTCGTTTCCTTTTTTGTGAGCTGACCGTTTTTTATGTCTATCCGATTGAAATTGCTAAGAAAAAAACTGGGGATGAGCCTGGAGTCCTTGGCTGAAAAATCCGGCATGACCAAGAGTTATCTGTCGAAAATCGAGCGCGGCCTTAATACGCCGTCGATTGCGGCAGCCTTGAAGCTGGCCAAAGCGCTGAATGTGAAGGTCGAAGAGTTGTTCAGCGAAGAAAACGTCCAGCTCGACAGCTACAGCCTGATACGCAGCGATGAGCGTCAGTCATTGGCAGCCAATGACCAGAGCCTGGGGTACGCCGTGCTGGCCCATCAGGTGGGGGAGCGCAGCATGCTGCCGTTCATGATTTATCCGCCGGCCGATTTCATTGACAAAGCCTTCAAGGAGCACATGGGCGAGGAGTTTCTGTTTGTCCACGAGGGGCAGGTCGAAGTGGACTTCATGAACGAGCGTGTGTTGCTCAATCGCGGGGATGCCTTGCATTTCAACGCGCAGAAACCGCACCGTATTCGTTCGGTGGGCGAGCAGCAGGCCCAACTGCTGGTGGTGGTGAACAGCGCTCAAGAGTGAGGCGGGAGGAGGGGGCTCGAAGCCGAGACGGCTGAGCCCCGAAACTTTATTGAACCGGGAGTTTTTCCAGCGCCCCACGCAACTCCTCAGCGGTCGCGAACTCTTGCTGGGAAACCAGCGTGCCATTGTCCAGTTGCAGCCACAGCACCTTCTCTTCGGCGCCCGGGTAGTTGGCGGCAATACTGCCATCGCGGTCCAGGACCACACGATAGCTGTAGTCACGCATGGCCGGGATGGCGATGAACTTGCCGATCAGCGAGGGCATGCGCTGTACATCGGCCAGGAACACCACGTTGCGCGCTTCCAGATAGCCCTTGGCCTCGTTTTCCAGTGCAGCCTTGACCAGTTTGGAACCGTCCATGTTGCGTGCTACCAGCAGAACCCGGGTTTGAGTGTCCAGGGTGTAGGGTTGGTCATGCTGGTCCTGCAGGGTCCAGGGCGTCAGGCGCTCGCCGATATTCGCCGCGAAGGCCTGCATGGACAGCGCGCTCAACAGCAGCACAAGTGCAATTCTCACCGTTTGATACCCCTTCAGGTTGTGTAGTCGAAGCGTTGGAGCCCGACATGCATCGGGCATGGCGCGTATGGTATCCCACAGGATCAGGTAAAAGTTCTGAGACGCATTTAGCTACAAATTGCTCTATGGTTAAACGCAACCGGCCATAGGAAGTGCACTGATGACTCGTCTTACCGCGAAAGACTTTGCCCCTGAGTTGCTTGAGCTCTATGACTACTACGCCCACGGCAAGATCAACCGTCGCGAGTTCCTGGATCGTGCCGCGTTGTTCACCCTGGGTGGTTCAGCGCTTAGCGTGCTGGCTGCGCTAAGCCCTGATTACGCGCTCGCCGAACAGGTCTCTTTTACCGACCCGGATATCGTGGCCGAGTACGTCATGTATCCATCTCCGAAGGGCAACGGCCAGGTTCGCGGCTATCTCGTGCGTCTTGCCAAGGCGCAGGGCAAGTTGCCAGCTGTGGTGGTGGTTCATGAAAATCGCGGGCTCAACCCCTATATCGAAGATGTCGCCAGGCGGCTGGCCAAAGCGGGGTATATCGCCCTCGCACCCGATGGCCTGACCTCAGTGGGCGGCTACCCGGGCAATGACGCGCAAGGGTTGGCATTGCAACAAACGGTCGATCCCACCAAGTTGATGAACGACTTTTTTGCCGCAGTGGAATGGCTGATGCAGCACGACGCGACGACCGGAAAAGTAGGGATTACCGGGTTCTGCTATGGCGGTGGGGTGGCCAACGCGGCTGCGGTGGCCTATCCGGAGCTGGGGGCGGCGGTATCGTTTTACGGGCGCCAGGCCGCTGCCGATGAGGTCAGCCGCATCCAGGCGCCACTCATGCTTCAGTACGCCGGGCTGGACACGCGAATCAACGAAGGGTGGCCGGTCTTCGAACAGGCGCTTAAGGCCAATGGCAAAAATTATGCAGGGCATGTCTACCCGGGGGTAAACCACGGCTTTCATAACGATTCAACGCCCCGCTACGATGAGGCCGCGGCGACATTGGCCTGGGGCAGGACGCTGGATTGGTTCGGCAAGTATCTGGCGTAAAGGCTTAGCTGTTCTTTTTGCGCAAGCTCTTGAGCCGGGCGCTGGCGCGTTGCACGGCGGCCATTTTTTCCGGACGCTTCATGCTCCGCCACTTGCGGATGTCTTCCTTGGTACGCCCGCAACTCACGCAGAGATCGCCACTCAACTGGCACACGGCTATGCACGGATTTTCAATGTCTTTAGCCAATCAGTTGCGCCCCGTCTGCTTTTGGGCCAGACGCTTTGGCCAGTTGCCGCCACAGCTGCGCTGGCATTCTTCTTCAGAATCGAAAAATACGTGGGCCGAGCCATTACGCACCTTCACCTGGGCATCAGCCAATGCCCGGGCCGTCAGTTCACCCATATAACTGGCCTCGCCATCGGCCAGGGCGAAGTCTTTACTGGCTTGTGTATCGAACACCCAGACCACCTTGAGGCTGGCCGGGAAGGCCTCGTAGTCGACCACATGAGTCAGCCAGACAAACCCCGGAATCTGTGATTTGGCTGTTTCACAGGCCTCGGTCAGGGTGGTGATCAGACGACGTTCGATCTGTGCCTGGGTGCGCTTGCTTAAAGACATGGGTGAATCCTGTTGATGGGCGGAGCAAAAGCGCGATTATACCTGACCTCGGGGCTCGGTCACTGCAGCGACTGCCGCTTCGCCCAAAGTGCCACCTGAGGTAGAATGACGCAGCAAGTCGGCTGGCCGCCCTGGATCGTCGTATCCACACACGTTCCCCGGAAGGAGCTGTGAGCAGGCCGGGCATCAAGGAGCCGCAAGTGCTGCACAAAAAATGTTACCCAAGCAGCTGAAGCCAAAACCAACAAGAGATCAGCGCCCAAGGTGCATAAAGTGAGGTCTGTAACGTGCACAGGCCTTATATATCTGCCCGTTCAAGGTTTGAGAATCGGTTCGATCGCAGGCGACAAGCCTGTGGTGAGTCGAAGAATTTCATGCTCTGCGTGTCGGGTGGATGGCGTTTTATCTTAGGTACTACAACATGTTTAAAAAAGTGAACAAGGGGCTACTGGGCCTGGCGCTGACCATGGGGATTACCTCCGTGCACGCTGCCGAGCCTAAACAGGTGGATGTACTGCTGATTGGCGGCGGCATCATGAGCGCTACTCTGGGTGTCTGGCTCAATGAGCTGGAACCTGGCATGTCCATGGAGATGATTGAACGTCTCGATGGCGTTGCCCAGGAAAGCTCCAACGGCTGGAACAACGCCGGTACCGGTCACTCGGCCCTGGCCGAGTTGAACTACACGCCAGAAGACAAGAACGGCAACGTTGAAATCCCGAAGGCCATTGAAATCAATGAAGCTTTCCAGGTGTCGCGTCAGTTCTGGTCCTGGCAGGTCAAGAACGGCGTTCTGAAAGACCCGCGTTCGTTCATCAACTCCACTCCGCACATGAGCTTTGTGTGGGGCGATGACAACATCAAGTTCCTGAAGAAGCGCTACGAGGCCCTGCAGGCCAGCCCTCTGTTCGCGGGCATGGAATACTCCGAAGACCCGGTGCAGATCAAGAAGTGGGTTCCGCTGATGATGGAAGGGCGTGACCCGGCTCAAAAAGTCGCGGCCACCTGGTCTCCGATCGGTACTGACGTGAACTTCGGCGAAATCACGCGCCAGTTCGTGGCTTACCTGCAAACCAAGCCTCAATTCTCGCTCAAATTGTCGAGCGAAGTTGAAGACATCAAGCGCAATGAAGATGGTTCATGGCGTGTGGTGTACAAAAACCTGAAAGACGGCACCAAAACCGAGACTGATGCCAAGTTCGTATTCATTGGCGCAGGCGGTGGTGCTCTGCACTTGCTGCAGAAGTCCGGCATTCCTGAAGCCAAGGAATACGCAGGCTTCCCGGTTGGCGGCTCGTTCCTGGTCACCGAAAACCCTACCGTTGCTCAGCAGCACCTGGCCAAGGCCTACGGTAAAGCATCGGTTGGCGCACCGCCGATGTCGGTTCCTCACCTGGACACCCGCGTGCTGGATGGCAAGCGCGTGATCCTGTTTGGCCCGTTCGCGACCTTCTCTACCAAGTTCCTCAAGGAAGGCTCGTACTTCGACCTGCTGACCAGCACCACGACCCACAACATCTGGCCAATGACCAAAGTCGGCATCGAACAGTACCCACTGGTTGAGTACCTGGCTGGCCAACTGATGCTGTCTGACGAAGATCGCTTCAATGCTTTGAAAGAGTACTTCCCGAACGCTAAATCTGAAGACTGGCGCCTGTGGCAAGCCGGTCAGCGTGTTCAGATCATCAAGCGTGATGAAGAGAAGGGCGGCGTGCTGAAACTCGGTACCGAGATTGTCAGCGCCAAAGACGGCAGCATCGCAGGTCTGTTGGGCGCATCGCCTGGTGCATCCACCGCTGCACCGATCATGCTGACCGTGCTCGAAACCGTGTTCAAGGACAAGGTTGCGACGCCAGAGTGGCAAGCCAAGCTGCACCAGATCGTGCCGAGCTATGGCACCAAGCTGAACGGTGATCCTGATCGCGTTGCTCAAGAGTGGGCCTACACAGCTGAAGTCCTGCAATTGACTCCGCCGCCGGCGATCCCGGCTGCAACTCACACTGCAGCCCCTGCTGCCGCGCCGGCCAAGCCTGCGCCAAGCAACCCAGCGGCTGACATGGCGCTGTAAAAAAAACGGCCCCACCCGACGCTGTTCGGGTGGGGCTGCTTTACCTCGCACTACCCCCTCCTACATTCGCCTCGCACCATACGCACCGGGTATCGGCCCTTACTGCGTGCCGAACAAGGCCGTCCAGTAAATGCCTGCGTCACTTTTGGGGTCTACCGCGTAGGCTGCGCCGAGCTCGCGAAACTCAGGGTTCATTACGTTGGCGCAGTGGCCAGGGCTGGCCAGCCAGCCGTCGACCAGTTTGCGCGTGGTGTCTTGCCCGGCCGCGATATTTTCGCCGATCTGCTGGGCGATATAGCCCGCCAGTTCAGCACGGTCGCCTGGTGTCGAGCCGTCGCGCCCCTTGTGGTCAAAATAGTTGTTATTGGCCATATCCCGCGAATGGGCTTCAGCGGAGGTTGCCAGGGTGGCATTCCAGGTCAGCGGTCCGGCCGGGGCAAAGGCCTGTGTGCCGCATTGACGGGGCTGGTTGCGGGCGCTGTTGAGCATCTCAAGGACTTTCTGGCCTTCGGCCTGCCAGTCACCCAAGCGTGCCGCCAGCAGAGGGCGGGCCAGGACGATGCGCCATTCGCGCTGGTCATGGCTGACGCCGATATCGACGAACTGCGGGTCCAGCACCACGCGGCAGAAGCTTTCCTGCACCGCTTTCATGGCGGCCTGCGCATCACGGGGGCCGGAGAGATTGATCGCCTGTACGTTTACCATCGGGTATGCCGCCCGGCCAAGGGCTTGCTGCAAGTCGCCGAAGCTGCTGGCGGGCAGTATCAGCCGGGTATCAGCGGACAGCGGCGGCAACTCTTGCGAAGCCTGGCCTGCGCACAACTGGATCTGGCTGCGATACGCGTTGATCGAATCGATCAATTGCGATTCTTCGCTGGCGAGGGCCGGAACGCTGAACGCCAGCCCCAGGGTCAAGGCACCAAGACGGGCCAGGGTTAAGTGAGTACGCATATAGGTTCCCTCTAAACGTAATACCCCCATGATGCGTTATTTCGGCTTGTTAGTCTTTTGCCTGGGCCACAAAGGCTTTTGCCCTGGCGGTCAGCTGATCGATCTGGCGGTCGCGCTTTTTCTCGGCGTCGAGCATTGCCTTCTTGCCGTTGCGTTGCAGCAGGTAGGTATGGATCTGGCGCACTTCGGTGGAGTTGTAGATCGCTGCGACATCGAGTACGCCCGTCAGGCCGTCGGTGCTGTGATCACGGGTGTTCATCAACACTTGGGGGCCACGGGTACCGATGACTTGCAGGCCCATGGCTTCAAATGCCGGCACTTTGGTCACGCTGCAGGTCAGTTCGGTATGGGGGTAACGGCGCACCACTTCCTGCACCATTGCCTGGGTTACACCCAAATGACGATGGCTGGCCAGTTCGGCCATGTACGCGATGCCGCAAGCATGCGGATCATCCTTGACGGGCAGGTAGAGGGCGAAGCCGGTCACTTTTTCCGGGTCTTGAGCGTCGGTCGCCACAATCAGCTCAACCGCAATCCCCTTGGAGCCGTCGAGTGCTTGCAGATAAAGGTGCACTTCAAAACCAATTGCATATTGGTAGATGCTGTACAGCAGATTGCTCGGCGCGATTTCCATGGCGCTGATGTCGGTGAGGTGGTCGACGACGATCTGCAGAATCTGGCTGTTGATCGGCTCGCTGACCGGAGTATCGAAGTAGGTAAGGGTGGTCATGGGGCTTTGTCCGCGAGGGAGAGGTGAATCTCTGTGGGAGCGGGCTTGCTCGCGATAGCATCACCTCGGTTTTTGGATAAACCGAAGTGGCGCCATCGCGAGCAAGCCCGCTCCCACACTGGATCTGAGTTTGATCGGGTGATCAGCGCTGGCTTAACCAGAAGTCATGCAGTGCACGTGCCGCTGGTGCAATGGCGGCAACACTGTGCTGATGAGCCGCTACGTCCAGGTCTTCAGGCAGTTCAAAGTTGTCCTGCTCGGCGCATTCGGCAATGGCTTGCAGAAGGTTCGCTTGCGGCAGAGGCAATGCCGGCCAGTTGCAGATAGCGACTGCACGGGTGTAACCGAAGCACCATTCTTCAGCCAGCGTCACGTCTTGACCCAGATGCTCGGTCTGTTCGAAGCGCGGTGAAAATGCAGCGCTGTCCTCGGCCAGTTGCCGTGCAAGGGTATTGATGTGGCGAACGCTCAACTCGATGAACTGCTTGGCTTCTTCCGGGGTTTGCCAGGCCGGATTCTGGCCGCCCCAGATCGCCGGGAACCATTCGGCGATGTCCACTCGAGTCGGGCTCGACACCAGAGCCGTGAAGTAGCCGTCCAGCTCCGAAGGGTTGAGCACAGAGTGATCGTCGCCGTATTTGAGCAGCGTGTTTTCGAGCACGTCAAAGTCGCTGGCGTTCAGGGGTTGCGATTGCATGTTCGGGCTCCTTGGATGGGGCGCTAAAGCGGGCGGTCGATGGCTGACCGCCAGTGCGAAGTCAGTCCACTGAAACGATAGACTCAAGCTCGAAGTATTTGAAGCCGGCTTTGGCCAGGGCTTTTTTGGCCTCTTGCTCAGCGTTGAATCGGCTCAAATCCTTGGAGTCGTGCACAAACTGGGCTTCTTCGCCGTCAAAGACCTTCGTCACACGCATGGTGACGCGAAGAACCGGGCCACTGCGCTTTTTCGGCACAGGTGACTGAGCCTTGGCAGGTGCCGGAGCTTTCTTCGGGATTGGGGTGGTTTTTGCAGGGGCAGGTTCAACTTCAGGTTGAACAGGGGCAGCAGGTATATCAAGGCCGAGCGCTCTGCGCATGTCGTCCTCGGTGAATCCGGCACTCATTGATAAGACTCTTGTAATATAAAAGACGCGCTTATAGGGCAGCGATTCGGGTTATGGCAAGCAAATTTGTTCATAGGCTGCATATTATGGCCTTTTAATGGCTAAAAGTCCTTATCTGAACCGATTCAGGTGTCGCGCAGCAAGTCGTGACCGTCCAGCAACTTGTAGGCAATTTCCGGGCGTTTCTCCAGGGCTCGGCGAATGGCGGCGGGAATGGCCTGCCGGGTTTTTCGGCACAACCCCGGCTGCTCGACAAGGCGGATTGAAATACCGCGCATGGTGCGAACTTCGTTAAACCCCGGGTCAATCTGCACCTCAATCCCCAGTTGCTCGTGCATGCGGCGCTGCATGTGTTCCAGATCGCTGAGGCTTTGAATATTCTCCAGTCGCTCCAGCAGCACCTTTTCGGCCTGGCGGGTCAGGCTGAAAATGCGCAGGTCGGTATCCGGTGTCGCCAACAGTTGTTCCCGCTCGCAGATGCAGGCGCCGGGTGGGCAGGGTGAGCGAGTCGCTGCTATGGGAGTCATGGGGCTCAGCATAGCTGCGCTACGATTTAAGCGTCCAGCCGCAGCGCCATAATCACGGTGCGTTCGGCACCGTGAAACTCATCGCGCACGGAGTGAAAACCCAGTTGTGCGTAGAACGATTCAGCGGTCAGCGAGGAGGGCACCCTCAGCTCTTCGACCTGCGCGGCAATGGCTGCCTCCATAAGGCGGGCCATCAATTGCTGACCAATACCGCGCCCCTGATGGCGCGGGCTGACAAAAACGCTACGCACCACCGCCTGATCGAGGCTGGCCGTACCCACCACATGCTGTTCAACCACTGCCACATACATTTGGCGTTGTTTCATCAGCGCCATGATCGAAGTCGGGCAGAAGTTCTGCTCTACCTGGGCGATCACCTCGGGGGAATAGTCCCGGGCGTTGGATTCCTGCAAGGCGGCAATCACCACCTTGCTGATGGCTTGGGCATCGACCGGCAGGGCGCGGCGAATCTGACACTGCATACAGGCTCCTTGTTTTTCCAGGGTCAGGCTGCGGGGTCAGGGCCTTCGGCCAGAATCCCGGCATACAGCTGACGGTCAATATTGGCACCGCTCAGAATGAGCGCCACCCGACGGCCTTGCTGGCTTGACTGCTCGCTGATCAACCCGGCCAGTGCCGCAGCACCCGCACCTTCGGCGGTGTTGTGGGTGGTTTCATGGTAGACCCGAATGGCGTGGGAGATCTGTTGATCGCAGACCCGAATCACCCGTGCCGCACCTTTGGCGATAATGTCCAATGCCTCGGGCAGCGGCTGACGACAGGCCAGGCCGTCGGCGAAGGTGTGGGCCGAGTCCGTGCACACCACGCGGCCTTGTTCGAAGCTTTGTGCAAAGGCATCGGCATGGGATGACACGACACCCACGATATCTGTATCCAGGCCCAGCAGATCACGGGCCTGAATCAGTCCGCAAATCCCGGAGCCCATGCCGATGGGCACATACACCGTGTCCAGTTCCTCCACCGCTTCCAACAACTCCAGAGCATAAGTGGCGACCCCGCGGATCAGGTCGTGATGGAACGCGGGCACCATATGCCATTGATGGGTGGCGGCCAGTGTGCCGGCTTCGGCCCGCGCTTCGTCGAAGTCCTTGCCGCATTCAATGACGGTTGCGCCCAGCGCCCGCATGGCCGCATTTTTTTCCTGAGAATTACCTACAGGCACCACGATACGGATCGGCAGCCCCATGCGCCGAGCCGCCAGCGCCAGGCTTTGCCCGTGATTACCGCGGGTTGCGGTGACCAGGCCTCTGGTATTCGGTTCCCGTGCCAGCAAGCCCTGGACATACAACAACCCGCCGCGCACTTTGAACGCACCGGTGGGCAAGTGGTTTTCATGCTTGACCCACACCGTGCAGCCCAGGCGCTGAGTCAGCAAAGGCCAGGCCAGTTGCGGTGTTGGCGCCAGGGTCTGGTAAACGGTTTGTGCTGCAAGGCGAAGGGCATTCAAGTCAAACATGGCGCACCGTCATCGAGGGGTTTGACTCGATTCTAGGCACAACGCATTGTATGGGCCGATCCTTATATTGCATGGCCAACAATAAATGTGGATACCGACGCTCAGCGAAAAGGACCAGCCGCGCTATTTGGCGCTGGTCGATGCAATCACCCAGGCCATAGCCTGTGGCGAGCTGCAACCCGGCGCACGTTTGCCGCCACAGCGGCGTCTGGCCTGGGCGCTGGGCTGGAACCCCAGCACGACCATGCAGGCCTATCGCGAGGCGGCACGCCGGCATCTGGTCTCGGGCGAGGTGGGCCGTGGCACTTATGTATTGGCCAGCAGCCAGGAAGCGACCCTGTTCAGGTTGCAACAGGCCGATGAAAACGCCGCGCGCATCGACCTGCGAACCAACGTGCCCGCCATTGATCACCTCGGTGAGCATGATGCGCAGGCGTTATCATGGCTACTCGACAGTCGCCAGGCAATCCGTTTGCAGGGTTACTTGAGCGCGGCGGATTTACTGCTGGCACGGGTGCAGGGCGCGGCCTGGTTCAAGGGGCGCGGGCTGGACCTGAACGTGGATCACATCATGCCGTGTACCGGCGCCCAGCAAGGGCTGTTCACGGTGCTCTTGTCATTGTGCCAGGCAGGCGAGCCGGTGCTGGTCGAGGCTTTTACCGCTCCCGGGATCAAGGCTGCCTGCGCACAACTGCGCCTGCCCATGCACGGTGTAGCGCTTGACCGGGAAGGCATCGTGGAGGAGGACTTCGACCGGATGATTCGAGCGACGGGGGCGCGGATTGCCGTACTGACGCCGACCCTGCAAAACCCTACATCGGCAGTCATGAGCATTGAGCGCAAACAGGCCATTGCCCATGTCGCCCGGCGTCACGGTGTACTGATCATTGAGGATGACGTGTACGGGGCTCTCACCGACAGCCCGCCGTTGTACCGGTTTTTACCCGAGCTATCGGTGCTGGTCAGCAGCTTGTCCAAGACCGTTGCGGCAGGCGTGCGTTTGGGGTGGATTGTCGCAAGTCCTGAATTGCTGGCCCGCATTGATCCCTATGCGCAGTCCGCGCACTGGGGGGTATCGCCCCTGTGCATGGCCATTGCTTGCCAATGGATTGGCGACGGCACTGCGCAAGCGCGTGTGCAGTGGCAAACCGGGGAAGTCGCCCGGCGCTGGCGGCTGGCAAAAAAGATCCTGGGCCCCGGGATGTACCAGACACAAACGCCATCGCCTCATATCTGGCTGACGGTGGCCGACAGTGAGATTCCGCTCGCCGAGGCTTGCCGCGCCGCGGGGGTTGACGTGGTGCCTGCGGACGTATTTACGGTCAAACCCACCGCGACCAATGCAGTGCGCATCAGCCTGACAGCGGCTGCGAGTATCCAGGTTCTGAAGGTGGCGCTGGAGCGGATTGCGGGTAAGTGCTAAAGGGTACTCGCGATCCGTAGCAGCACCTGCGTTCGACCTTCTGTGATGGGCATTTGTGGCGTTCAGGTAATCGAATGGCTACAGCAAAGGCAAAGGCGATAAACAGTAAAAACCCTCGCCCACCCCTCTGCCTGATAAACCGAAGAGGCTTATCTTGTGACCGCTGCGCCCAAAGGTCTTGTGTATCCTTTACCGCCCGAACTGTCCAAGGAACCCTCATGCGCAGAGAAATTGGCTACTGGCACCGAGAAGGTCGCGAGTTGTTCTATTACCTGGAATTCAAGCCCGAAACCGCCGAGTTCTACCTCACGTGCGAACACACGCCCCGGGAAGGCGAGGGCAGCGTCCGTTCGGTGTTGCTCAGCGAAGCCCGGGGTGAGCGCTATTACGAAGATGCGTTGTTGATCATCAAAGAGGAACTGTTCAAGCAATACAACCTCTGAGTGGGGTCGCGATCAATGATCTGGTTTGAGGCCAGGGCAAGATGTGTCGATAATGCCGCGGGCCCGGCAGGTGCCGGGTCAGGAAGTTGCAATTCAAAGGAGCTGTAGATGCGCGTGTTTTATATCTTTACCCTGTTGGGCACCTTGTTGTTGGCCGGTTGCGCAAGCAACCCCATGGACCCGGTAGCTGACCAGACGGTGCAGCCACCTGCGCCAGGCATGTCACAAGTCGTGTTCATGCGCGATGCCTACACCGGCAAAGCCATTGTTTCCTCGCTGTATGACGTGACCGATGGCAAGACCCAATTCATTGGTGTAATGGCCAACGGCACGAAAATCGTTCATCCCGCCACCCCAGGCAAACACACCTACATGGTGGTGTCCGAAGCGGCTGACTTTATGGAAGCCGACCTTGTGGCAGGCAAAACCTATTACGCGCTGGTAACGCCGCGCATGGGTTTGTGGAAAGCTCGCTTTTCACTGTGGCCGATCAGCAATGATCCCGAAGCGTCACACAGCCTGAAGTCCAAGAACTTCAAAGAATGGGTTGAAGACACGGAGATGGTGACCAACTCGCCGAAGTCTCTGGCCTGGTATGAGCGAGTCAAAGCCAGCGTCGAGAAAAAACGCGCTGAATACTGGCCGGTCTGGCAGGAAAAAAGTGCTGACGCAGTTGCCGAGCGTACGCTCAAGCCAACCGATGGTTTGTAACACCTGAGCCGAGGGCAGGGTGGTGTCGTTGACATTGCCCTGCTCTTATCTCACCACTTCACTGACCTGCAACACCCAGGCAATCGCCTGCGTCTTGTCATCCCACACATACCGAAAATGCTGGCCTTGCACCGGTAGCGACAGCGCAGGTGGACGGAACGCGGCCACGCATTCGTGTCCCTCAAGGCGCACGCTCTTGTAGAGCAGCCCCCAGGCGCCGTTTTCCCGCAAAGGCCGGGCGAATGCCTGAGACAGACCATATGCGCACGGTGACGGTTGATGCAGCTGCGGGTCGCCACGCACATCGATCATCGGCTGCACCACGCGGTTGATATAGGTACGCATGGTGATTTCGATACTGGGCTCCTGTGTCGCCCGCCAGAATTGCTCCTGATGAAAACAGGTTTCTGCGATTGCCGCGTCAACGCTGTTGGCGCAGTAGTACACGCCGTAGCTGCCATCGGTAAAACGGCTGGCACGGCCAATATGGGTAAAAGCCGCCATCACGGGCGTTGAGCCTTCTCCACACAGGCGGTCTTCAGGCCGGACCCTGTTCAGCACTCCCGCCTGATCACGCAACCTGTCATTGGTCAGGCTTTCGAGGGCGAAGGCGATCTCCAGATCGGCCGGGTCCAGGGTGTCTTCAAACACTGAAATGGGCGGGAAGGCGCTGCAGGCGACGCGGTTTATGCGAACGATCGCGGTGATGCTTTCGCGAGCAGGCTCGCTCCCACTGGGACTTAAGCGCCCACAGAACTCGAGCCTTGCAGGGATGATTGTGGGAGCGAGCCTGCTCGCGATGCAGGCGACGATGCGAACGATCGCGGTGATGCCTTCGCGAGCGGGCTCGCTCCCACAGGGACTTCGGTGCCCACAGAATTCGAGCCTTGCAGGAATTATTGTGGGAGTGAGCCTGCTCACGATGCAGGGGACGCGGTTTATCCGAATGATCGCGGTGATGCCTTCGCGAGCGGGCTCGCTCCCACAGGGACTACGGCGCCCACAGAATTCTAGCCTTGCAGGGATTATTGGGGGAGCGAGCCTGCTCGCGATGCAGGCGACGCGGTTTATCCGAATGATCGCGGTGATGCCTTCGCGAGCGGGCTCGCTCCCACAGGGACTTCGGCGCCTACAGAATGTGTGCCTTGCAGGGATTGTTGTGGGAGTGAGCCTGCTCACGATGCAGGGGACGCGGTTTATCCGAATGATCGCGGTGATGCCTTCGCGAGCGGGCTCGCTCCCACAGGGACTTCGGTGCCCACAGAATTCGAGCCTTGCAGGAATTATTGTGGGAGTGAGCCTGCTCGCGATGCCGGGGACGCTGTTTATGCGAACGATCGCGGTGATGCCTTCGCGAGCGGGCTCGCTCCCACAGGGACTTTGGCGCCTACAGAATTCGAGCCTGCAGGGATGATTGTGGGAGCGAGCCTGCTCGCGATGGCAGCACAGAACTACCACTCAGTCCATTGGCAAGGCCTTTGCCCGGTTCATGCACCGCGCCCGCCGTTCATCCACCCGCTTGGCAAACCAGGCGGTGGTCAGGTTGCGGGTGATCTTGGGACTTTGCAGAGTGATGCCCGGCAGCACGGCGCGGGGCAGGGGTTTGCCTTGCTGGCGGTCGGCGAGGGCGAAGACGCTCTGGTAAAGGTCCGTGTCGTTAAATTCCAGGCTGTCACCTTTTTCGAGTTGGCGGCGGATGGCGTTGTTGCTTAAGCCCACCTGTTTGCCAAGCGCGCGCACCGCCAATTCGGTGGAGCCAAGTTTGTAGGACCCCGGGATGGTCAAGTCGCCATCCAATGCCAGCGAAATGCCGGACGCGCGGCTAACAGCATTCTGAAAAGCGGCATTGCGACTGGCATACCAGCCCGCATTAAAGTCGGCAAAACGGTACAGCGATTGTGTGTAGTCCACCGGGTAGCCCAGCAAGTGGGCGATACCAAAGTACATACCGCCGCGTCGGGTGAAGACTTCCTGACGGATCGAGTGTGCAACGGGGTAAGGGTAGTCCCGCGCCCGTTGCTCGGCGAAGGCGATGCTGACCTGCATAGGGCCTGCGGTGTGCACCGGGTTCAAGCCGCCAAACAGGCTTTTGCCTAATGGCACCATGCCGATAAAGTCATCAAAAATGGCGCTCAGCTGGCCTTCGGTGCGGGCCGTGTCCAGTCGTTGATTGTAGGTCTTGCCATTGGGCGAGGTGATGCTCAGGGCGCTGCGCACCAAAAACTCGGGGATATGCAGTGTGCTGGCGCGGCGGTTGATTTCCGAGCGGGCGATGGTGGCCAGCCCAGGCACCGGCGGATCAGCTTGAAAGGTCGACTCCTGCTCGGTCACCGCCAGCACGGAGCACAGGTTCTCATCGGTGGGGGCCAGCCCCTGAGTGGTAAACGCGACCTGGATATCCGCCGCCCAGCCCTGGCGGTCCGCGGTTTTCACCGGGAGCAATTGCACAATGCGTGCCCGTGCCTGGTCGGGGGTGATATCCGGGGTTGTCCGCGACCCCTGGGTACCGCAACCCGCCACTACCACCAGGGGCATCACCGATAAAAAACACCTGAAGAATCGATTCACCCGATACAACTCCTTTAAATATGCCCTGCCAATCAATCGTCGCGCATGAGCACTTCCAGCAGTTCGATCTCAAACCGGAGGTTGGAGTTCGGTGTGATGTGCGCGCCCATGCTTCTTTCACCATAGGCCAGGTGTGCTGGTACCTGCAGTGCGCGTTTGCCGCCGACCTTCATGCCCATCAGACCGATATCCCAGCCTTTAATCACGCGCCCTGTGCCGATAACGCACTGGAACGGCTTACCGCGCTCAAACGATGAGTCGAATACCGTGCCATCTTCGAGCCAGCCGGTGTAGTGCGTAGTGATCAATGCACCTTTGGCCACGGCCTTGCCGTCGCCCGGCAAGAGGTCAGTGATTTGCAGTTCGTCTGTCATGGTGGGGGGACTCAAAAAGTAGGATGAACGATTGTTCCGGGCAGGGTTTTTCTCAATTTGAAGGCGGTTTTGCAATTGTTTTGATTCTTTTTATGTAGGAAAAGGCTCTAAAACAAAGGGATCGGGGAACCTTGCAATGAGGATCATTGTCAATTGCGCTTTACTCTCAACTGAGAATGTTTATCATTGCAGCCCTGGCAGTGCCGGGGAACGCTAAACACGTAGGTCCTTTCAAGGTCGTGCGTCAGCAATTTCCAGCCCTTGGCCTGCTGAGCACACTCCATTGTTAAGGGATCAACTGGACATGTCGTCTCGATTCAACCGCA
This sequence comes from Pseudomonas sp. ML2-2023-3, assembly GCF_037055275.1. Classification (NCBI taxonomy): domain Bacteria; kingdom Pseudomonadati; phylum Pseudomonadota; class Gammaproteobacteria; order Pseudomonadales; family Pseudomonadaceae; genus Pseudomonas; species Pseudomonas sp. ML2-2023-3. The sequence continues at coordinate 3,851,881 of NZ_CP146343.1, read as the reverse complement.
GTCATCTTTCACTGGCTCTCATGGCCGCACTGGCTTCGCCAACCCTGCTCGCCGATGCACTTGAGCGTGAGCGTGACGAAGTACCGGTAGAGGCCGCCGATTTGCCGGTGGATGGCACCCGACAGGCGCTGCAACTTGAAGAAACCCGCGTACTGGGCACCGCAGCCCAGGAACTGAAGCAGGCACCGGGTGTGTCGATCATCACCGCCGAAGATATTAAAAAACGGCCGCCAGCCAACGACCTCTCCGACATCATTCGTCGGGAGCCGGGGGTCAACCTGACGGGCAACAGCTCCAGCGGCGCTCGCGGCAACAATCGCCAGATCGACCTGCGTGGCATGGGCCCGGAAAACACCCTGATCCTGATTGACGGCAAACCATCCTCTTCACGCAACGCCCAGCGCTATGGCTGGAGCGGCGACCGTGATACCCGTGGCGAAACCAACTGGGTGCCGGCCGAAGAAGTCGAGCGCATCGAGATCCTGCGTGGCCCGGCAGCTGCTCGTTACGGTTCCGGCGCAATGGGCGGGGTGGTCAATATCATCACCAAGCGCCCTTCGGACAAACTCAGCGGCTCGGTCACTGCGTACTACATGTCCCCTGAAGACGATTCTGAAGGCGTCAGTAAACGCACCAACTTCAACCTCAGCGGGCCGATCACGGACGATCTGGTGTTTCGTGTATATGGCGGCCTGAACAAGACCGATGCCGATGATCCGGGCATCAACACCGCCGCTCAGGCGTCTCCTGACAGCGTAGTGGCTGGTCGTGAAGGCGTGCGCAACAAAGACGTCAACGGCTTGCTCAGCTGGCAGTTCACCCCGGAGCAGTCACTTGACCTGGAAGCCAGTTACAGCCGTCAGGGCAATATTTTTGCCGGTGACACCATGCTCAACAGCGGTGGTGATTTCGTTAACAGCCTGACCGGTAAAGAAACCAGCGTACTGCAGCGCAGCAGCTTTTCGGCGACCCATAATGGCTCGTTCGACTGGGGCTCCACCATGGCCTCGCTGACCCACGACCTGACCCGTAACGCTCGCCTCAACGAAGGCCTGGCCGGTTATGGTGAAGGTGCGCCGTCTGAAAGCGCGGGCAGATTTGAATCGCGGTTGCGCAACACCCGCGCCACCGGCGAAGTAAACCTGCCGTTGACCCTGGGCACCGCACAAGTGCTGACGCTGGGCGGCGAGTACCTGTACGAATCGCTCAATGACCCGGGTTCGTTGCGGCCGCAAAGCTGGGACCCAGGCACTGACGGCACTCCAGGGCTGCCGGGCACGGACCGTACGCAAACCAAAACCACGGCCAACAGCTATGCGTTCTATGTTGAAGACAATATCGAAGTCGGCGCCAAGACCATCGTGACCCCCGGCGTACGTTTCGATCACCACAGCGAGTTTGGTGCCAACTGGAGCCCGAGCCTCAACGCTTCGCACCAGATCACCGATGAGCTGAGCATCAAGGGCGGTATTGCCCGGGCCTACAAAACCCCGAACCTGTACCAGTCCAACCCCAACTACCTGCTGTACAGCCGTGGTAACGGTTGCAGTTCAGTAGAAGTGAATCTGGGTGGTTGCTACCTGGTGGGTAACCCGGACCTCAAGCCTGAAATCAGCGTCAACAAAGAGATCGGCCTGGCGTACGACAAAGGCACATGGCGCACCAGCGGTACGTATTTCCGCAACGACTACCAAAACAAGATTAATGCCAGCAACGAATCGGCATTCCGCCTGCCAAACGGCCGTCGCGTGCTGCAATGGGAAAACAGCGGCAAAGCCATCGTGCAAGGGATTGAGGGTAATCTGTTCGTCAGCTTGCGCGACGATCTTGACTGGAACACCAACCTGACCTACATGATCGAAAGCAAGGACAAGGAAACCGGTGATCCGCTGAGCATCATTCCCAAGTACACCCTCAACACCATGCTGGACTGGTACGCCACAGAAAAACTGTCATTCCAGGTCAGCGGTACTTATTACGGCAAGCAGGAAGCGCCCAAGCGTAATAACCGAGCCAACGAAGAACTCGACAAATCGGTACAACAGCCGGTTGACCCTTACGGTCTCGTGGGCCTGAGCAGTGGTTATGAGTTCAATAAGAACTTCAGCGTGCGGGTCGGCATCAACAACCTGTTCGACAAGCAGTTGTACCGCAAGGGCAACTCTGACGAAGCGGGAGCGCAAACCTATAACGAAGCAGGCCGTGCCTACTTTGCGTCGGTGACCAGCTCCTTCTGATAAATAACCCGGGCCTGATCGCTGTTACCGGTGCAGGCACATCCAGGCGCGACATCCGTGAATAACGGGTGCCGCGCCGTTGTCGCATCTGGTGCAGGCAAAACGCAGAGCTCGATGAGGAATTGAAAACATGAAACTCGCTACGTCGGCCTGGGCGCCGATTGTGTCCCGCACCCTGGCTGCACTGGTCGGCGGTTATGTCTTTACCTATGCCTTTACCGCTGCATTGGCGCGGCTGCTGCCGCTGGACAATGTGGACTCGATGATCGTCGCCAGTTTGCTGTCGTTTGTGATCTACACCTTCGCCATCCTGTGGGCGTTTGCCGCCCGTCATCAGTGGTCGGCCTGGATGGGCGCGGTACTCGCCGTCCCTTTGGCCGCCATCGGCTTTTGGCCACAACTGCTGGAGCAACTGGGATGAAACAGACCCTGACCCAATCCATGGCCTGGCTGCATACATGGGGCGGCCTGATCGTCGGCTGGTTGTTGTTCGTGATCTTTTTGACCGGCAGCCTGGCGGTGTTCGATCAAGAGATCGACAACTGGATGACACCCGAACTGCCTGCGCACCACTTGACGGATGAGCAAGCCGCGCAACGTGCGCTGGATTACTTGCAAGCACACAAGGCCGACGCCAAGCAGTGGGGTATCCGCCTGCCTTATGAACGTTCGCCGCAGCTGCAGGCTTCGACCGGCGGGCGCCGTGACGGGGTGTCGGTGACACTCGACCCCGATACCGGCGAGGTGATACCGGTGCGCGAGTCGGTGGGTGGACGGTTTTTCTTCCTGTTTCACTTCACCCTGCATATGCCGCGCATGATCGGGATCTATCTGGTTGGCGCACTGGCCATGGGCATGCTTGCAGCGCTGGTCAGCGGGATCGTGATTCACAAAAAATTCTTCAAGGAATTCTTTACCTTTCGTCCTGCCAAGGGTCAGCGTTCATGGTTGGACGCTCACAACGCCAGTGCCGTGCTGTTGTTGCCGTTTCACTTGATGATCACCTACAGCGGGCTGGCTATATTTCTGGTGATCTACATGCCAGCGGCGATGGATGCGTTGTTCGATGGCAACCGCGAGGCCTTTTTCAAAGCCCAGGACGCGGCGCCACCCGCGCTTGAGGTCAAGCGCCCGGCGACGGTCGAACCGGCGCCGCTGGTGGCACTTGGGCCGTTGCTGACCAAGGCCCGTGAGGTGATGGGGCCGTTGAGCGGGGTAAACATCAGCAACCCCGGGCAGAGCAATGCCGAAATTCAGGTTCGACCGATTCTGGGTAACCGCATCGCCCTGACCAAAGGGCAAGGCATGCGCTTCGACGGGGTCACGGGTGAGCAGATTTCCGGGCCGACAGAAATGCGTCCTACAGTGCTGACCCATCGGGTGATTTCAGGGCTGCACTTTGCCCAGTTCGGGGGGTATCCGATGCGCTGGCTGTACTTCGTTTGCGGTCTGATCAGCAGCGCCATGATCGCCAGTGGCCTGGTGTTGTTCACCGTCAAGCGGCGACGTAAATACGCCAGCGAAAGCCGCGTCGCGCAGGTCCTCTACCGTGTGGTTGAAGCGCTTAATATCACCGCCATGGCTGGTCTGAGCCTGGCCTGCATCAGCTTGCTGTGGGGCAATCGCTTGTTGCCCTCAGGGCTGGCAGAACGTGCCGACGCTGAACTGAACGTGTTCTTCGGTGTGTGGGCCCTGAGTCTGGTTCATGCGTTGATCCGGCCACGCATGCAGGCCTGGCGCGAGCAGCTTGGGTTAGCGGGGTTGATGTGCCTGGCCTTGCCACTGCTGAGCATGCTCACGGTCAGTCGGCCTTGGGCGCTGCCTACCAGCATGGGCGTGGAACTGACTGCGATGGCACTGGGTGCCTTGTTGTTGTGGGCGTGCTGGAAGGTATCGCAACCGGCGGTTGAGCGAGTGCCGCGCAAAAAGACCGCTGTCATGGCTGAGGTGAATTGAGATGCTGGCTCATTTTTTTGCTGCGCTGGCGTTCGCCTACCTCGGCATGCTTGCCCTGTGTCAGGGGCTGGACCGCCATTACAAACAGGTGTGGGGCAAACCCCCATCGCCTCGTCTGAGCCGCTTGCTGCGGGTTTCAGGCTGGGCGAGCCTGGGGCTGAGCTTCTATTTTTGCGGGCTGGCCTGGGGCTGGGCGATGGGGCCGGTGGGCTGGCTCGGCATGCTTTCGTTGAGCGGTTTTGGGCTGCTGATGCTGTTGCCGTACAGGCCTCGCCTGGCCGTGTGGTTGCCGATGGGATTTGTGCCGGTTTGGGCGGTGATCGAAACCCTGACGTGAACCCGTAGCAGCTGCCTTGTTCCTTCGGCAGCTGCTACAAGCTTTATGCAGGTTTTCGAACCCAGCGATTGGCAATTACATCCAGACTGCTGCAAAACACGAAATACACAAAGGCGACGAACAGGAATATTTCAGTCGGGTGCACCATCACCCGATTGCTGACCTGGGTGGCGACGAACGAGAGCTCGCCAACCCCGATCACATACGCCAACGAGGTGTCCTTGATCAGTGAAATCCATTGATTGAGAAAGGAGGGCAACATCATGGGCAAGGCCTGAGGCAGGATGATCAGGCGCAGCACTTGCCAGGTGCCCAGGCCCAGCGCCTTGCCTGCAGCCCATTGCCCGGCCGGCAAGCTGCTGATCCCGGCATACACCGAGTGCGCCAGGTACGCGCCACCAATCAACGACAACGCGCACACCACGGTGGCCAGTGCGGGAACATCGACCTTGAACACAATGGGCAGCAGGAAGTAACTCCAGAAAATCAGCATCACCACCGGGATCGCCCGTAAAAAGCCCAGTACGGCAAGCAACAGCCAGCGCACTTTGCCGCGAATCATCACCAGCGCAATACCCAGCACCAGCCCCAGCAGTGCCGAGATGATCCCCGACAGCAGACTCAGCACCAGCGTCAGTGCCGCTCCGCCCAGAGGTCCGTTGGGCCAGGCGCCGAGCATAAAGTACGAAAAATTGTCGCTAATCACCGAAAAGTCCATGTCTTACACCACTCCCTGGCGATACCACTTGCTGCGTGCAATCAGTTGGCCGATCACTTCGATCAGCGCAATGCTGGCCACATACAGCAAGGTGGCAAAGCCAAAGGCCTGAAACGTCTTGAAGGTTTCAGTCTCGACCTGGCGCGAAGCGTAAGACAATTCGGCCAGGCCAATGGCCATGGTCAGCGACGAATTTTTCAGGGCATTCATGTATTGCCCCAGCAACGGCCCCAAAGCCGTGCGCAGTGCCTGTGGAAAGACGATATAGCACCACACCTGTGCAGGCTTGAAGCCCAGCGCCAGACCGGCCGCCCGTTGTTCAATACGCACCGAGCTGATGCCCGCGCGAAACTCTTCACAAATAAAGGCAGCGGTATACAACATCAGGCCCCAGAACCCGGCAATGAACTCAAAGGACGGCCATTCAATTTCAAACAGGCCCACTGACAGGCTGCGCGGCTGGTTGAGCCACATCACCAGCCCTTCGGGCAGCATCGCCGTCACTGCGAAGTACCAGAAAAACAATTGCACCAGCAGCGGCGTATTGCGAAACAGGGCGAGATAAGCCCGTGCTGGCCACGACCACACGCGCGAAGGTGAAATGCGCGCCAGGCACAGCAAAAAACCCAGCCCGGTGGCTACCAGGCAGGTCAGAAGCGAGAGGATCAGGGTGAGGATAAAACCGTCGAGCAGCCAGTGCAGGTAGTGCGGGGCAAGCAGTTCACCAAACATAAAAACAGCGTCCATCTATAAACGAACAAACCCGTCCGGTTATCCGGGACGGGCTGAAGGAGGCAGGAGCCGTGGGAGCGAGCCTGCTCGCGAAAAGCCTTCGCGAGCAGGCTCGCCCTCACACAGGCAGTGGCTCAGCTCTTGTCGCCGATTTTGTACAGGCGAGTCAGCGGGGTCTTGGTGGTCGGACCGAACCAGGCGTCATAAATGCCTTGTGCCTTGCCCTGGGCTTCCAGGTCGGTGAGGGTCTGGTTGACCACTTCGGTCAGGCGCGCTTCTCCTTTTGGAATACCCACACCGATCAGGTCATTGGAAATGGTGAACGGCGGCACTTCGTATTTGTCCTTGTCCGGCACATTGGCCAGCAGGCCGATCAGCTTCGGGCCGTCCTGGGTGATGGCCTGGACGTTGCCGTTGCGCAAGGCGGTGAAGGCGAAAGGGGTGTCATCGTAGGCAACCACTTTGGCACCGGGGAATTTCTCGCGCAGCACACCTTCATTGACAGTGCCCTTGTCCACCCCGACACGCCACTTGTTCAGTTCCTCCGGGGATTTAAGCGTGCCTTTCTTGACGATAAATTGCTGACCCGATGCGAAGTACGGAATGCTGAAGTTCACTTGCTCGGCGCGCTCAGGGGTGATGGTGAAGTTGGCCAGCACCAGATCCACCTTGTTCGCGACCAGCAACGGCACACGGTTGGCCGGGTTGGTCGGTTGCAACTGCAATTTCACGCCCAGCTTATCGGCAATGGCCTTGGCGTAGTCCACGTCCAGGCCTTCAATTTGCTTGCTCTTGGCATCAACAAAGCCAAACGGCGGATTGCTGTCAAAAGACGCCACGCGCAGCACACCGGACTTTTTGATGTCGTCCAGACGATCGGCGTGGGCCAGGCCAGACAAGACAGCCAGGGTCAAAGCGGTGAGGGCAGTGATTTTTTTCATTTCGTTCTCATCATGAGTTGGAAGAGTTATGACGAGAGTCTTGCAGGAAATTTAGCTTTTAAAAAAGAATATAAAACGATTTAAATATTCCTTTAAGGAATATGACGTTGCGATGATCGCTGTGGGAGCGGGCTTGCTCGCGAGGGCACCGCCGAGCCTTGGCGAGGCGTCCGTTGTCACGGGACAGGCCCATGGTTACTTTTTCGGCGTTTGGAAAAAGTGACCCGCCGTAAGGGCGGAACCCGTAGAAAGTCGTGACACATCGAATGGATATGTTCTCGTCTGCTTCCACGGTTTATCAGATATGCCATGCGTACCGGTTTTACGACCGCTGCGCCGCTGCGTCGCAGTGGCGCACTCTCTCAAACGTAGCCTCGTTCTACTCGTCAACTACTACGCAACGGTGTGCGAGGCTGCGCCCAGGTTCACGCCCGTGGATCAAAAGCATCACGGTAGGCTTCGCCGATGAACACCAACAGCGACAGAATCAGCGCCAGGGCACAGAACGCAGTCAGGCCCAGCCAAGGAGCTTGCAGGTTGCGCTTGGCCTGGCCGATCAGTTCACCCAGGGACGCGGTGCCCGGCGGCATGCCAAACCCCAGAAAATCCAGGGCGGTGAGGGTGGCAATCGCGCCGGTCACTATAAAGGGCAGGTAGGTGAGGGTGGAGGTCATGGCGTTGGGCAGGATGTGCCGTCGCATCAGTTCCATATCGCTGAGGCCCAGTGCCCGCGCAGCCTTGACGTATTCTAGGTTGCGCCCGCGCATGAACTCGGCGCGCACCACGTCCACCAGTGCCAGCCAGCTGAACAGCGCCATGATCCCCAGTAACCACCAGAAGCTGGGCGCCACAAAACCTGACAGGATGATCAGCAGGTACAGCACCGGCAGCCCTGACCACACCTCTTGCAGGCGCTGGCCGAGCAAGTCCACCAGCCCGCCGTAATACCCTTGCAGGGCACCGGCGCTGATGCCCACCACTACGCTGATGGCAGTCAGGATCAAGGCGAACAGAATCGAAATCCGGGCACCGAAAATCACCCGCGCCAGTACATCCCGTGCCTGATCGTCGGTGCCCAGCCAGTTTTGACTGCTGGGCGGGCTCGGGGCGGGTTCCTGAAGGTCGTAATTGACCGTGTCGAAGCTGAACGGGATCGGCGCGAAGAGCATCCAGCCATCCTGATCGGTAATCAGCTTGCGCACGTAATCGCTTCTGTAGTCGGGCTCGAAGGGCAGCTCGCCGCCAAACTCGGTTTCAACGTAGCTGGACACCACCGGGAAGTACCAGCGGTCCTTGAAGTGAATGGCCAGCGGTTTGTCATTGGCGATCAGCTCGCCGCACAGGCACAGGACGAACAGCGCGATAAAAATCCACAGCGACCACCAGCCACGGCGGTTGGCCTTGAAACGGGCAAGACGCCGACGGCCCAAGGGGGAAAGATTGAGCATCAAACTTCCCTCCCCGAGAAGTCGATGCGGGGATCGAGGAGCGTGTAGCAAAGATCGCCGATCAGCTTGATCAGCAGGCCAAAAAGGGTAAACAGAAACAGCGTGCCGAACACCACCGGGTAGTCCCGCGAAACGGCCGCTTCGTAGCTCATGCGCCCGATGCCGTCGAGGTTGAAGATGGTCTCAATCAACAGTGAGCCGGCAAAGAACACTTCGATCAGGGCCTGGGGAATCCCTGCGACCACCAGCAGCATGGCGTTGCGCATGACGTGACCGTACAGCACCCGCCGCTCGGTCAGGCCCTTGGCCCGTGCCGTGACCACGTACTGGCGGCTGATTTCATTGAGAAAGCTGTTTTTGGTAAGAATGGTCAGGGTGGCAAAACCGCCGATCACCAACGCCGAGACCGGCAGCACCATGTGCCACAGGTAATCACCGATTCTGGCAAAAAAGCCCAGGCTGTCGAAGTTCTCCGAGACCATCCCTTGCACCGGAAACCAGCTCATGTAGCTACCACCGGCAAATACCACAATCAACAAAATGGCAAACAGAAACGCTGGCATGGCGTAGCCGATGATGATCGCGGTGCTGGTCCACACATCGAACGCGCTGCCGTGGTGGATGGCCTTGCGTATGCCCAGCGGGATCGAGATCAGGTAAGTAATCAGCGTCGCCCACAGCCCCAGTGAAATAGTCACCGGCAGTTTTTGCAGGATCAGGTCTGTAACCTTGGCGCCTCGAAAGAAACTGTTGCCGAAGTCCAGTTGCGCGTAGTTCTTGAGCATCAGCCATAACCGCTCGTGCATGGGTTTGTCGAAGCCGTAGTGCCGGGTGATTTCTTCGACAAGCGCCGGGTCCAGGCCCCGGCTGCTACGGCTGGCAAGGCCGGTGCCGCCTGCCATGTCACGGGCTCCACCGGCGACGGCAGTGCTGCTAAAGCCCTGCAAGCGGGCAATGGCCTGCTCCACCGGACCACCGGGGGCGGCCTGCACGATCATAAAGTTGACCACCAGAATGCACAGCAGGGTGGGGATGATCAGCAGTAAGCGTCGACTGATGTAATGCAGCATTTCAATGCCCCTCCGACGCTGTGCCCGTAGCGTTCATGGCGGCGTTGGTTTGTGCGGTTTTGCTGACTTCCCACCAGGTGTTCAGCCCCTCGTCATACTTGGGCTCCAGCGCCGGACGGGCGAAGCGGTTCTGGTACACGGTCGGGGTGCCCACCGAGTAATAGTTGGGAATCATGTAATAGCCCCACTGCAGGACGCGATCGAGGGCGCGGGCGTAATGCACCATTTCGTCACGGGTGTTGGCTTGTACCAATCCGTCGAGCAGCGTGTCCACTGCCGGGTCGCGCAGCACGAAGGCGTTGGAGGCACCGGGCTGGGTGGCGCTGCGCGAGCCATACATGTCGTAAAGCTCCCGGCCCGGGGAGACAATGGGGTCGCCGCTGCGCGGAAAGCCCACCACGATCATGTCGTAGTCACGGGCATTGAGCCGGTTGACGTATTGCGCCGAATCTATCTTGCGGATTTCCATGTTAATCCCGATCTGCGCCAGGGTCCGTTTGTACGGCAGGATCATGCGGTCGAATCCGCCCTGTCCATCGAGGAATGTGAAGCTCAGCGGCTCGCCCTGTGCATTGACCAAGGTGTTGTTTTTCGCGCTCCAGCCCGCCTCCTTGAGCAGCGCCAGGGCTTGCAGTTGCTTGTCGCGGATGTAACCGCTGCCATCGGTTTTCGGCGCCTGGTAGACCTGCGTGAACACCTCATCTGGAACCTTGCCGCGCAGGGGTTCAAGGATCTCCCGTTCGCGGGCGTCGGGCAGGGCAGTGGCAGCCATTTCGCTTTTCGGGAAGTAGCTCTGCTGGCGCACATAAAAACTGCGCATCATCTGCTTGTTGGTCCATTCAAAATCCCATAACAGGCTGAGCGCCTGGCGTACCCGGCGGTCCTGGAAGAACGGATTTTGCAGGTTGAAGGCAAAGCCCTGTGCCGCCCCCGGCTTTTGCTTGGCGAATACCCCTTTTTGCAGGCGGCCATCGGTCAGCTTGGGGCTGTCGTAGCCGATGCTGAACCCGGTGGCCGAGAATTCGCGGTTGTAATCGAAGGCTCCACCCTTGAGCAGTTCGCGGGCCACGTCCGTGTCACCGTAAAAATTCACGGTCAGGCGGTCAAAGTTGTATAGCCCCTTGCTGACCGGCAAGTCCCTGGCCCACCAGTTTTTGTTGCGCTCAAAGCTGATGCTGCGCCCAGGATCGACCTGGGACACCGAATACGGGCCGCTGCCCAAAGGGGGCTCAAAACCGCCACCGTTGCTGAAGTCACGGGTTTCCCACCAGTGTTGCGGCAGGATGCGCATGCTCGCCAGATCCAGCGCCAAGGTTCGGTTCTGGTTGCTCTTGAAGTCGAAGCGCACTTGCAGCGGGCCTTCGACCTCCATGCCCTTGACCTCGCCATAGAGCATGCGAAAGCCCAGGCTGCCCTTGGTCATCAGCAGGTTGTAGGTGTAGGCGACGTCCCGGGCGGTGATTGGTGTGTCGTCCGCGAAACGTGCCTTGGGGTTCAAGTAAAACCGTACCCACAGTCCTTCGGGGTCGCGCTCCATTTTTTGCGCTACAAGGCCGTATACGGTGTAGGGCTCATCCAGTGAACGAAAGGCCAGTGGCGAGTAGACCCAGTCGTTTACTTGAGCGACCCCGGTGCCTTGATCGACGTAGGGCGTGATGTAGTTGAACTGGCCGATTTCCATGGCCGCCCGGCTCAGGGAGCCGCCTTTGGGGGCGTTCGGATTTACAAAGTCGAAGTGCTGGAAGCTGGCCGGGTATTTGGGCGCTTCGCCATAGACGGTCATGGCCTCGCTGGGTGCTGCACTTACGTTCAGGCACATGCAGGCCAGTACGGGCGCCAGCATGGAGCGGAGCAGGGGCAGGAATCGTAAAGGCATGCCGGGAGATCCTTGTGCCGCGCGTTGAAAACCCCCACACCCGCACAGCCAATGCTGTTCATTTAAACGAGCGGTGTTTTTGTGGGAGCGAGCCTGCTCGCGAAGGTCATTCACGATAGCGCGTATCCACTGGATAATCGCGTCGCTTTTGAGACCTTCGCGAGCGGGCTCGCTCCCACTTCAACTTTGGCGCCCTGAAGAGTTGAGCTTGCAGGGGTTACTGTGGGAGCGAGCCTGCTCGCGATGCAGGCGATGTGGTTTATCCGAACCATCGCGGTGCTGCCTTCGCGAGCGGGCTCGCTCCCACTTCAACTTTGGCGCCCTGAAGAGTTGAGCTTGCAGGGGTTACTGTGGGAGCGAGCCTGCTCGCGATGCAGGCGATGCAGTTTATCCGAACGATCGCGGTGCTGCCTTCGCGAGCGGGCTCGCTCCCACTTCAACTTTGGCGCCCTGAAGAGTCGAGCTTGCAGGGATTATTGTGGGAGCGAGCCTGCTCGCGATGCCGGCGATGCGGTTTATCCGAACGATCGCGGTGATGCCTTCGCGAGCGGGCTCGCTCCCACTTCAACTTTGGCGCCCTGAAGAGTTGAGCTTGCAGGGATTATTGTGGGAGCGAGCCTGCTCGCGATGCAGGCGATGTGGTTTATCCGAACGATCGCGGTGCTGCCTTCGCGAGCGGGCTCGCTCCCACTTCAACTTTGGCGCCCTGAAGAGTTGAGCTTGCAGGGGTTACTGTGGGAGCGAGCCTGCTCGCGATGCAGGCGATGTGGTTTATCCGAACCATCGAGGTGCTGCCTTCGCGAGCAAGCTGGCTCCCACACTATTGCTAATTAAATAAAGGATTACCCGGGGTTAATCAGCCTTTGTCGACAGTGCAGGGTCAACCAGGCGCCGCCGCTTTCGCGGTTGCTGACGTCCAGGCTAAAGCCGTGCAGGTTGACGATGGCGGCTACGATGGACAGGCCCAGGCCAAAACCGCCGTGCGTGTCATCGCAGCGGTAAAAACGCTTGAACACTGCCTCCCGCTCGGCCTCGGGGATCCCGGGGCCTGTGTCTAGCACTTCAATGCGCGGGCTCCCGTTATCGTTTGTGGCTCGCAGGGTCACTTCGCCGCCGGGGGGGGTGAATTTGATCGAATTGCTCAGCAGATTGGCCAGTGCCTCAAACAGCAATGCGCGATCGCCCGTCAGGCTGGGCAATGTCGGCTCCGTGTCGAGAATCAGGGTGACCTGGCCTTCTTCAGCCAGAGGCAGGTAAAAATCGTACAGCTCCTGCAGCAAGGGCAGCGGATCGAGCTGCAGGAAGCCCGAGCGTCGTTGATGGTCTTCCAGCTCGGAAATGCGCAGCAATCCGCGAAAACGTGCCATCAAGGTGTCGGTTTCGCCGATCACTTCGTCCAGTTGCAGCGCCTCGGCGGAGCCCTCGACAGCATGCTGGCGCATCCGGTACAGCTGGGCCCGCAAGCGGGTGAGGGGGGTACGCAGGTCGTGGGCAATGTTGTCGCACACCCCTTTGACCTCGTGCATCAACAGTTCGATGCGATCGAGCATGGCGTTGACGATGGCGGCCAGCATGTCCAGCTCGTCACGTCGATTGGACAACGGCAGGCGGCAGGTTAAATCCCCCGCGATAATCGCTTCGGCACTGGCCTGAATCGCCCGAATGCGTTGCAAGGGGCGTCGGCGCAGCAAGTGCCAACCGGCAATGCCCGGGATGATGGTCAGTGACAAGCCCCAGAGCAGCGCGTGCAAAATGATCCGGGTGACGGCAAACAGCGAACCGTTGTCGCGTACCAATACCAGCCAGCGGCCGTCGTTGGTCTGTGTGGCGATGGCATCGCAACTGTCCTGGGGCAGGTCGGGGTTGTCAGAGTCGATGCAGGTGCTCAGGGCATGGATCTGGCCATCCAGCGGCAAACCCGCAGGGAGTGATCGAATGGGGCCACTCAGGGGCTTGTGTTGGGCATCGAACAGGCCATAGGCATCCACTGCGCGCATGTCGAAGGTCATGCTGGTGGCAAGCGCTTCGTCCAGTTGTTCGCCTTCAAAGCGGGCAAACAAATGCTGGCGTTGCATGAGCGAGTGCTTGGCCAGATTGCCCAGGTAATCTGACACCTCGTAATAAAGCACCCCCATCAGGATGCAGCTCCAGGCTACGAACAGAAAACTGTACAGCGCCAGCAGTCGGCTGCTGGAAGAACGCCAGCCCTTAGAGGGGTTCGGCAATGACATAACCCGAGCCTCGGACAGTGCGAATCAGAGGCACCTGGCCCGCAGGATCGATTTTTTTGCGCAGGCGACCGATATGCACGTCGATCAGGTTGGTGCCAGGGTCGAAGTGATAGCCCCAGACCTCTTCGAAAATCATCATGCGCGAGAGGATTTGCCCGGTGTTGCGCATCAGGAACTCCAGCAACTTGTACTCGGTGGGCAGCAGGCTCAGCTGTTGTTCGCAGCGACTGGCCTCACGGGTGATCAGGTTGAGTTCAAGGTCCGCGACGCGCAATGACGTTTCGTATTTGTCGACCGGGCTTTTGCGCCGCAACAGGACTTCAACCCGGGCCGCCATTTCGTCGCTGGCAAAAGGTTTGGTCAGGTAGTCATCACCCCCTGCGCGAAGGCCGCGTACACGCTCGTCGACATCGGACAGGGCGCTGATCATCAGAATCGGTGTACTCACGCCAATGGTGCGCAGGGTGGTCACAATCGCCAGGCCATCCAGTTCGGGGAGCATGCGGTCCAGTGTGATCAGGTCGTAGTCACCACTGACTGCGCGCACCAAACCTTCGCGACCATTGGCTACCCAATCGACCTCAAGGCCGTGGCTGGTCAATTCAGCCACGATTTCTTTCGCCGTTACGGCATCGTCTTCAATGGTCAAAATACGGGTCATACCGTCACCTGATGGGCTCTTTCAGCGTTGAGCACATTTTGCCCGCAAAAAGCTGAAACGTTTCTGAATATTTCTTCATGTTCAGCAAGTCGTCAGAAAGCGTAGTCCAAATGCCCCTGATGAGACCCTCAAGCCGGGTCGTTGATCCTGCTCTTCAGGAATATCTGGATACATTTGCGGTATAACTCCCGTTGTTCATTTTTTCAGGCGCTGTGTTCATGCAAACCCCTTCGCAACAGCCGCTGTGGCGGATCTACCTGATCTTTCTCGCGCCCATGGTGCTGTCCAACTTCCTTCAGAGCTTCTCCGGTACCCTGAACGGGATTTATGTCGGGCAACTGCTGGGTACTCAGGCGCTGGCCGCGGTATCGGGGATGTTTCCCATCGTGTTCTTTTTTATCGCGCTGGTCATTGGTCTGGGGGCGGGGGCTTCGGTGCTGATCGGCCAGGCCTGGGGCGCGCGGGAAACCACGATGGTCAAGCAGATCACCGGGGCCACCTTGACCCTTGGGGCGCTGATCGGGCTGCTTGCTGCGGTGCTGGGCAGCCTGTTGGCGCGCCCCGCCTTGCAAGCGCTGGGCACGCCGGTTGACGTGCTGGAAGAGGCCGTCGGTTATGCCCGGGTGATGATGTTGATCATGCCGTTGCTGCTGGTATTTATTTTGTTCACGCAAATTCTGCGCGGGGTCAGTGATACGGTTTCGCCATTGCTGGCACTGATGGTCTCAACGGCGGTGGGTTTACTGTTGACCCCGGCGCTGATCCTGGGCTGGACCGGTCTGCCACCCATGGGTATTCAAAGTGCTGCCTATGCGGGGCTGGTGGGCAACGTGCTGGCCATGCTGTTTTTGGTGCTGCGCCTGCGCCACAAAAACCATGTGATGGCACCAGATCGCGAGCTCTGGCTTGCACTGCGCCTGAACCGGGAAATTCTGGGTAAGGTGTTGCGCATCGGCCTGCCGACGGGCGTGCAGATGGTGGTGTTGTCACTGTCGGAGCTGGTGATTCTGGCGCTGGTCAACAGTCACGGCTCCCAGGCGACCGCGGCCTACGGGGCCGTGACCCAGATCGTCAACTACGTGCAGTTTCCGGCGTTGTCGATTGCAATCACCGCCTCGATCCTTGGCGCCCAGGCCATTGGCGCCGGGCGCATTGAGCGCATCGGGCCCATCCTGCGCACCGGGCTGCTGATCAACCTGTGCCTGACCGGTTTCCTGATTGTGCTGGGCTATGTGCTTTCCCACTGGTTGCTGGGGCTGTTTATTACTGACGTTGACGCACGGGTCCGGGCTGAGCACCTGCTGCATATCATGCTGTGGAGCGTTCTGGTGTTTGGTTTCCAGGCGGTGATTGGCGGGATCATGCGAGCCAGCGGGGTGGTGTTGGTGCCTATGGGGATCACGATTTTCTGCGTGTTGTGCATCGAGTTGCCGGTGGCTTATGCACTCAATGCGCACTTTGGTCTCGAAGGGGTGTGGATGGCGTTCCCTGTGACCTATATCGCCATGCTGGGGTTGCAAGCCGCGTATTACCGGTTTGTGTGGCGGCATAAGCAGATTCAGCGACTAGTTTGAGTGTGTGATGCTGCGTTTGGGGCTTCGGGTGATAACGGGTGTACCGGGTACATATCCGGCATTCGCTTCGCTCAGGAGTCCCTCGCGCAGGTGCGGTCAGATCAAAAGCATTGCACCCCGTGGCGTCCGACCTGGTTGGTGGGTTGTACTCACGACCCGTAGCAGCTGACGAGTAGCACGAGGCTGCGTCCGGCTGCGAAGCAGTCGTGAAGTCGGCTTGCACGGTTAATCAGGCACACCGCGTGTACCGGTTTTGCGACCGCTGCGCGATCGAACGTAGCCTCGTTCTACTCGTCAACTGCTACGACGGGGGTAAGCGTGAATCTGTAGTCGCTGACGAGCCGTGCGAGGCTGCGTCCGGTTTGGTGCGCCCCTGCGCCCCTGCGCGCTCGATCGCAGCCTCGTTCCACTCGTCAGCGACTACAGGCGCAAAACTATTCTCCATGGCCGTTTTTTCACTCCTCCATCCGGGCTAGGCCATTTGGACGATGTGTCTGTGACTGACCAGTCCGATGATCGAAGCCAGGTTCTGGATACCTCTGCGAGGAGTAATCCAGAGCATCCAAGATAATAAAAAAGAGGACTGGCTGCATGAACTCTGCCCAGCAACTGAATCGTGCAGCGAGGCATCAACCATGCGCTCAATGATCGGCTATCTGGTTTGCCTGATTGTCGCTGCAACCATCGCGTTTACCTTCTCCCCCCGCCCTGCATCGACCGTCGCTTCTGCTCAGTTGCGGCCTGACCGCCTGCAAATCAACGGCATGCTGTACCTCGACAAGCGTGTGGTAGCGGTGGGTGAGCGCGGCAATATTTTGCTCAGCGATGATCAGGGGCAGTCCTGGAAGGCCGCCGCGGTCAAGCCACAACGTGATCTGACCCTCACCGCCCTGGTAGCCCTTGAAGACAAGAGCCTGCTGGCGGTGGGTCATGATGGCTGGATCCTGCGCTCCGAAGATGAAGGCGCAAACTGGTCCGAGGTCCGCTTTGATGGCGACATCGCCGAGCCTTTGCTGGGTGTCTGGAGTGCTGGCGGTAATCGCGTGCTGGCGTTCGGCAGCTTTGGCAAGTTTTACCAGTCCGATGATGACGGTCGCACCTGGCAAGCCCAGCCGCTGGAGGTGGACAGTGCTCACCTCAATGGCATGGACGGCGGTGCCGATGGTCGGCGGATGGTGGTGGGTGAGCAGGGGCTGGTGTTGCGCAGTGACGACGCGGGCCTCAGCTGGAAGAAACTGGAACCGTTCTACAACGGCTCATTGTTCGGTGTGGTGCGCCTGACCCCCGACCGTTGGGTCACTTACGGCATGCGCGGGCATGTGTTCGTCAGCCAGAACTTTGGCCAGACCTGGGAACCTGTGAAGGTGGGCAATCAGTTGCCGCTCTACGGGCATGCACTCTTGCCCAATGGCGGCGGTCTGCTGATTGTGGGTGCGGGCAGTTCTGTGGTTCGCCTGGACGGCAATGGTCGTCTGGTCAGTGCCACACGCCTGCCAGGGCTGGGTACGTTGACTTCAGCTGTATTGATCGGCGCCCAGCGCTTGCTGGTGGGGGGGGAGCGCGGTGTGTTTCAGGGGGCCAATGACGGCGTTGCTGCGCTCGGAGGTGCCCAGTGAGTAGCGAAAAAAGTGCAGTAAATCGCGCGGTCGAGCACGTTGCCGATCTGTTGATCAAATGGCGCAAAAGCTTGCTGGCGCTGTTTGTATTGCTGACGCTGGCCCTGGGTTACAGCGCAACGCACACCCAGCTGGATCCGGGTTTTAACAAGCAGATCCCGGTGCGCAATGCGTTCATGGTCAACTTCCTCAACTTCAGCCAGTACTTCACCGGCGCCAACCGCTTTCTGGTCAGCGTGAAGTGGAAGGGTGAGGGCGATATCTATAACCGCCAGTACCTCGATACCTTGAGCAAGGTCACGGATGACGTGTTCTTCATCAATGGTGTCAGCCGCGCCAGTGTGACCTCGTTGTTTACTGCCAATGTGCGGTACATCGAAATCACCGAAGACGGCTTTTTTGGCGATGTGGTCGTGCCGCCGCGCTTTATCGGCTCGGGCGAAGATCTGTCCCAGGTGCGCAATAACGTTGCCCGGTCGGGGCAGATCGGACGCCTGGTGGCCAATGACCTGACTTCGTCGATGGTGCGCGCCGACTTGCAGGATATGGACCCGCAAACCGGCAAGTCGGTGTCGTATGCAGAGGTGGCCCAACGGCTTGAGGATATCCGCGCCAAATACAGCAACGATGACATCGAAATCAATATCGTCGGCTTTGCCAAGTTGGTAGGGGATGTGGTCGAAGGGCTGACCACGGTGATCGGCTTCTTTGTGATTGCCTTTGTCATTACGGCCCTGATGCTGTGGGTGTATTCACGCTCATGGCGCCTGACGATTGTCGCTCTGGCTGTGGCGCTGCTGCCGGTCGTCTGGCTGCTGGGGCTGCTGCCTTTGCTGGGGCTCGGGATCGACCCGATGTCGATTCTGGTGCCGTTTTTGATTTTCTCGATTGGCGTGTCCCATGCCGTGCAGATGACCAATGCCTGGAAACAGGACGTGCTGGGCGGCAGCTCTTCGGTGCAGGCGGCGCAGGGGGCCTTTTGCAAGATATTCATTCCGGGCTCCCTGGCCTTGCTGATGAACGCCCTGGGCTTTGGCGTGATCATGCTGATCGACATTCCCATTGTGCATGAACTGGGTGTGACCGCCTGTATTGGTGTGATGCTGATGATCATCACCAACAAGCTGATGCTGCCGATCATCCTGTCGTACTTGAAACTCGAACCGAGCGCTTTGGCTCAAGGCCTCAAGGTTCAGGGCAAGCACGCATTGTGGTGGCGCCTGTCGGCACTGGCCGAGCCGAAACCGGCGCTGGCCGTGTTCGTGGTCAGCCTGTTGCTGCTCGGCGTGGGCGCCTGGAAGGCCCGGGACCTGGCGGTGGGCGATATTGGCGTCGGCGCGCCGGAACTGCGGGCAGACTCGCGCTACAACCAGGACAACCAGAAGATCATCAACAGCTATTCCATCGGACTGGATGTGATGTCGGTGTTTGTACGGGTCAAAGGCATTGAAGAGGGTTGCCTGGCGCCTCAAGTGATGCGCGCGATCGAGTCGTTCGACTTTCAGATCCGTAGCGTCGAGGGCGTGCAGTCGGTACAGAGTGTGGCGGGCATGGGCAAAACCGTGATTGCCGGCAATAACGAAGGCAACCCGCGCTGGTCGGCGATCCCGGGTTCCGAGCGTGGTTTGAGTCAGGGCTCCCGGGCGTATATGCCGGACGACGGATTGGTGACCGAAGGCTGCCAGCGGATGCAGATCCTGGTGTTCCTCACCGACCACGAGGGGGCGACGGTGAGTCATGTGGTCGACGAAACCCAGCGCATCATTGCCGGTTTGCAAGGGCCGAATGTGGAGTTTCTGATGGCGGGCGGCAACGTGGGCGTGATGGCTGCGTCCAACGAAGCGGTCAAACAGGCCGAGGTGGTGATGCTGGCAGCCCTGTTCGGTTCGGTGGCGCTGTTCTGCTGGCTGACCTTCGGCTCATTGCGGGCAGTGCTGTGCATTCTGGTGCCATTGGCGATTGTCGCCATTCTGTGCAACGCCTTGATGGCCACCCTGGGCATCGGCCTGAAGGTTGCCACGCTGCCGGTGATGGCGTTGGGTGTGGGGGTCGGGGTCGATTACGGGATCTATCTTTACGAGCGTATTGCCCATGAGATGGCCGACGGCAAAGACCTGCGCAACGCGTTTTACCAGGCCATGTGCCAACGCGGAACGGCGGCGGTGTTTACCGCTTTGACCATGTCCATCGGGGTCTGTACCTGGGCTTTTGCACCGTTGAAGTTCCAGGCTGACATGGGCGTGCTGCTGTCCTTCATGTTCCTGGTCAACGTGCTCGGAGCCATCTTTCTGCTGCCAGCGCTGGCCGCCTGGTTCAATTTGGGTCGCCCGTTGGTCAGGGTTAAAACCCACGTCCGGGACGTACCTGCAGGGCATTACCCGCTCAAGCAGAGCGTTGCCGCCAAGGACGCTTCAAACCGCTGAAACAGACAGCTTGCCGGGCTTGTATGACGGTGAACATAAAGAGACACTGAGGCGTTTTTGCGCAGCTGCGGTTGCAGTGGCTGCGCAGAGACAACCGCTAGTAATAAGAACAATAAAAAGGGCAGGTCTTGAACCTGACCCAATGCGAGGATACGTCCGTGGATACAGTGACCCTGAACCACCAAACCCTGGCCAGTCTGGGGCTCGAACTGGCCGATTACGATCAAATGGTCGGTAACTTCTACGACGGTGCGCTGGACCCGAAAGTGATGGGTCGTACCTTGTGTGCCGTTCGCAGCATGTTCAAGGCCAACTACGCGACCCTGATTCTGCGGGTGCCGGATCAGCCCGATCTGGGCTTGATGATTGTGGCTGGTGATATCGAAGGCGAGGGTGAGTTGACGTATCAGACCTACCCGCAAGCCAACACTCCGTTCGCCGGGCAGGCGCTTGATCAGGTGTTTACGGTTGAAGACCT
Organism: Pseudomonas sp. ML2-2023-3; assembly: GCF_037055275.1. Taxonomy (NCBI): domain Bacteria; kingdom Pseudomonadati; phylum Pseudomonadota; class Gammaproteobacteria; order Pseudomonadales; family Pseudomonadaceae; genus Pseudomonas; species Pseudomonas sp. ML2-2023-3. The sequence continues at coordinate 3,831,583 of NZ_CP146343.1, read as the reverse complement.
GATGAGCGAGTCCGAGTGGGTGCAGTCGCCGTATTTCAAAGCCTACTGTGCCAAGCAGGATGTCTATCATGTGATGGGCGCCGATATTTCGACTCCCGACGGCGGCAAGCTGCGCTTTCGTCTTACCCGGCCCAAAACGTCTCCCAAATTCTCCAGTGCCGAGCGAGCATTGTGCAGCAGTTTCTTGCCGCATCTGCGCCGGGCCCTGCACCTGCACAACCTGCTCGATCGCAGCGAGTCCATGAGCGAACTTTACGCGCAGGCCATCAGCCGCCTGTCCGTGGCCACCATCGTGCTCGACGAAACCGGCAAGGTACTGCGCCTTAACCCGGTTGCTGAAGAAATCCTCAAGAATGCTGATGGCTTGAAACTGGTGGGCGGCCGGCTGGAGGCCACTTACCCCAGCGATAACCGTGAGCTGCAGCGTCTGGTCAAGCACGCCTTTAGCCAGGAAGTACGCGACGGTGGGGTGACGGCCGATGCAATGTCCGTTACTCGGCCATCGGGGCAGGTCAGCCTGGGCCTGGTGGTCGAGGCGATTCCTTCGCTCGAGTGGGCGGAAGGCAAAAGCAAGCCTGCGGCGGTGATCTATATCCGTGATTCGGTCGGCAAGTCGCTGGCCAGTGAAGTGGTGACCAAGCAGCTGTTCAACCTGACTAAAGCCGAAACGGCGCTGGCGATGGAGCTGGCGAACGGCTTGTCACTGGAAGAAGCCGCCGAAAACCTGAATATCAGACGCAACACCGCACGGGCGCACCTGCGTTCGATCTTCTCCAAGACGGGGGTGCGCCGTCAGACTGAACTGGTAAGGATTTTGCTGAACAGCGTGGTCGCCTTGGGAAAGCCCAAGTGCGCCTTGCGAGCGGCTGAGTCCGTGGTGGTGCCAGCACCCCAGTTGGCGCGACCCGTTCGCAAAAGCGCTTAAGGAATGAATACAGGCTGGCAGTAGCGATTGAGCGCCACTGCCAGTTGCCCTTCAGTCAGGCCAACCAGCGCCTGAATCATCAAGGAAAGTCTTATGCCAGTTACAGCTGTCAGTGGTTCCGCTTCCGGGATCGGCGCCGCCGTGTGCGCGGTATTACGGGCTGCGGGGCACCGCATTATCGGGATTGACCGGGCCAATGCCGAGGTGGTCGCCGACCTGTCCACCCGTGCCGGGCGCGAGGCCGCCGTGGCGCAGGTGCTTGAACAGTCGGGCGGTGTGCTCGACGGCCTGGTGTGTTGCGCCGGGCTCGGGGTGACGGCGTCTTCCAGCAGCCTGGTGCTGGCGGTGAACTACTTTGGCGTCAGCGAATTGCTTGATGGCCTGGCCGATGCGCTGGCCAAGGGGCAACACCCGGCCGCGCTGGTCATTGGCTCGGTGGCCGCCACCCAGCCCGGCGCGGATCAACAACCGATGGTCGCAGCCTTGCTGGGCGGTGACGAGACCCTGGCGCTGGAGTTGGCCAATGCACTGGGCCAGCCCCACATCGCCTATGCCAGCTCCAAGTACGCGGTGACCTGTGAAGCGCGGCGCAAGTCGGTGCAGTGGGCGGCGCAAGGTATTCGCCTGAACGTGGTTGCGCCGGGCGCAGTAGAAACCCCGCTGCACCAGGCAGCCAAGGAAGATGAGCGGTTCGGCAAGGCGGTGCGTGAATTTGTGGCGCCATTGGGCCGTGCGGGTACGCCTGAAGAAATCGCCCGGGTGGTTGCTTTTCTGCAATCGAGCCAGGCCAGTTTTGTGACCGGCAGCGTAGTGTTCGTCGATGGTGGTATGGACGCAATGGTGCGTGCGCAGCGCTTCTGACCTTAAAGGAGTCCTTATGAACAAAGTGGCATTTATTACGGGCGCCAGTCGCGGTATTGGTCGTGAAACAGCGTTGGCGTTTGCCCGTGCAGGTTTTGATCTGGCCATCAGCGCCCGCAGCCTGGAAGAAGGTGAAAACCACACCCACGGTTTGCGCAACCCTGACGGCACGGCGTTGCCCGGCAGTTTGAACGCAACCGCCGCAGCCATTCGCGAACTGGGCCGCAAGGCCTTGGTGGTGCGCATGGACCTGCTCGACAGTGAGTCGGTGCTTGCGGCCAGTCAGGCGGTGTTTGCGGAATATGGCCGGGTGGATGTACTGGTCAATAACGCGATTTATCAGGGCAGCGATCTGAACGCGCCCTTTATGGAGTTGCAGCCAGAGACCCTGGAGCGGGTGTTTCAAGGCTACATGATGACCCCGTTCCTGCTGACCCGGGCCGTGGTCAGCCAGATGCTGGAGCAGGGCGGCGGGGTAGTGATCAATGTCACCTCCGGAGCGGGTGAAACCGATCCGCCGGTGGCGGCAGGCAAGGGCGGCTGGGGTTATGCCTATGGTGCGGGCAAGGCTGCGGTGTCGCGGCTGTCGGGGATTTTGTCGGTGGAGTTCGGCGATCAGGGGATTCGCGCCTACACCCTGAACCCGGGCGTGGTGACCACCGATGCCTTGCGCGCCACCATCGGTGACAAGGGCGTGATTGCCTTGCGTGCAGGCTCTGCACCGCCCGAGGTGCCGGCAGCGGTGATGCTGTGGCTGGCAACCAATGAGGCTGCAGTCGATCATCAGCGCAAGACCATTCAATGCCAGCCGTTTGCCCGGGAACACGGGATTGTTGAGGATTGGCGTTAACAAGGATTTTGAACACTCAAATCCTGTAGTCGCTGTCGAGGCACGAGGCTGCGATGGGCTGCGCAGCGGCCCCGGTTTTTTGAAGGTCCTGCGGCCCTTATCGCAGCCTCGTGCCTCGGCAGCGACTACAACACCTCTGTGTTCTAGTCCATCTGAACGATGAGCCTGTTTCTCACCTCGGTGAAGATCTCTCAGTAAAGCGCCCTGGCCCTTAACCTGAGGAATAATAAAAATGACTAAACTCGCTGAAATTCACGTCGAGAACGCTTTGTCGCCGCGCTTTGGCCGTGGTTGGCATTGTCTGGGCGAAGCGGATGAGTTCCGTGATGGCAAGCTGCATACCCTGAATGTGTTTGGCTCGCGACTGCTGGCGTTTGCCACGTCCAAGGGCGAGATCAGCGTGCTGGACGCCCACTGTCCGCATATGGGCGCCGACCTGTCCCAGGGCACGATCGAGAATGACCGCGTGGTTTGCCCCTTCCACCACTGGCAGTACGATGCCAGCGGCAAGTGTGTCGAGATCCCTTACTGCAAACGCATACCGCCAAAGGCCAAAACCCGCGCCTGGCAGACCTGTGAAGTGAACAAGCTGCTGTTCGTGTGGAACAACCCCGAAGGCAAGCCGCCTGCCGAAGACGTGGTGATTCCCCATCTGCCCGAAATGGACAGCGATGAGTGGCTGCACAGCTGGCACATGGACAAGCTGATCATCAACACCAACCCCCGCGAACTGGTCGACAACCTAGTGGATGCCCAGCATTTCGGCCCGGTGCATGGCACACCGACCAAGTATTTCCATAACGTATTTGAAGGGCATATCGCTCAACAGATCTTCCATGGCGACTCTGAGCGCCTGGGGGGTGATCTGGTGGCAGAGTCGGCCTATTACGGCCCTGCGACTCACCTGACCCGCATGCGCGCGGTGTTCGAAGGGCTGGAAATCAAGTCCATCCTTCTTAACTGCCACGTGCCGATCGGACCCAACAGCTTTGAGCTGCGTTTTGGCTGCATGGTCAAAAAAGTACCGGGCTGGACAGAGGAGCAGAACGAAGCGCTGGCGGTGGATTACGTGCAACGTAACCGGGATTCCTTCTATCAGGACGTTGATATCTGGACCCACAAGGTTCGGGTCAACAATCCGGTATTGGCTGAAGGTGATGGCCCTGTGTATCAACTGCGCGAGTGGTATCAGCAGTTCTTTACGGACGAAGCCGGTGTGCCGGCGAGCATGGCCGAGCGCCGTGAAATCACCACCGTTGATAACCGCTGATTGATTGCTTGAACGAAGGGTACTGCCAATGTTGCTGAACCAACGTAAAACCCTGACTTTTATGTTGGCTGCGAGCCTGGCCTCAACCATTGGCGGCTTGCCCTTCAATACGCTGCCTATTTTGCTGGGCTCACTGGCGGACAGTTTCGGTTTCGCACCGACGCAAATCGGTTTGCTCGGCTCTGTTTGCTTCACTGGCTATCTTGCAGGAACGCTGGTAGCGGTGGGCTTTATTGACCGCTGCAACTGGCGCGCCCTGACCTTTGGTTGTGCGTTGGGTGCGGCACTGGCGTTGCTGGCATCATCACAACTGCCGGCGCCTGCACAGTTGCCGTTGTGGGCCCTGATCGGTTTTTTTGCCGCGCTCATGACGTGTCTCGGGTTGCGAATAATGGCCGAGATGCCCAACAAGGAGCGGGCGTTCGGTATGCGTCAGGGGATTGAGCTGGGGTTGGTGGCGTTGGTGTTGTTTGTGCTGCCATCGCTGGTGATCAGCAATTTTCACTACGCCGGTGGCGCGCTGGTGCTGGCGGCAATGATTCTGTTACTGAGCCTGAGCGCCTTCGCGTTGCCTCGGCGCAGTGACTTCGCGGTGCATGCAGATTTGGCTAAAGACAGCTCCCTTCAAGGGCGTTTTCGCTTCCCGGTGCCCGCCTATTGGGCGCTGGGGTTTTTTTTCGTATTTGGTGCCGGACAGATTGGTCTATGGGCGTTTCTTGAACGTCTCGGGCACGGGCTGGACGTGGCCCCGGCGCAGATGGGCGTGGTTTTTGCGGTGCTTAAACTGCTGGGCGGTGGGGCGGCCCTGACCCTGGCGCTGGTTGGCGATCGCCTCGGTTCGCGCTGGCCGCATCTGCTGGTGCTGGCTGTCATCGGTACGGGCTTGTTGCTGTTGGCCTATGCCCAGGGATTTGTGATGTATGCCCTGGGTGCCTGGATCTGGGAAGTGGGTTTCTGCTGGGGGTGCATCTACCAGACCGCCGCCGTGGCCCGGCTCGATCCGAGCGGTCGCTCGATCATGCTGATTCCTGCCGCGTTTGCCTTGAGCTCAATGGTGGGGCCAGCGCTGGCGGGACAACTGGTGGCAGACGGTTTTGCCGGACTGCTGTGGCTGGCACTGGCCACGGCTGTGGTGCCGGTGGTGGCCTTTGCCGGGCTATTGGCCAGACGCCTGTCATCACCGCCGCTGGCGTTGCCCGTATAAGCCTAAGGTACTGCTGGCTTTTTGATCCGTGCTGCTTAAGATGGCCGTCAACGACACGTCATCGGGCTTGGAACACGGCCAATGTTGAACAAGGACACCATCTCCATTCATCTGGTGCGAGAGGCGCTGCTGCAGAGCTGTGCGCCAGGTAGTGCCACGGATGAAGTGCTGCACAAGGTCGGCATTGCCCCCCAGTTGCTCAACGAGCCGGATGCCCGTGTACCTGCGATGGTTTATGCGCGGATGTGGCGTCTGTTGGCGCGACGCCTGGATGACGAGTTTTTTGCCATGGATCCGCGCAAGCTGCGGTCTGGCAGCCTGGAGTTCATGTGCCGCACGGCCATGGCTCAGCCTACCCTGGCGCAGGGGCTGGAGGTGGTGCTGGGTTTCCTGTCCTTGATGCTTGAGCGTTTGCCGGCGCAATTAGTGCGCCAGCAAAGCCTGGCGGAAATCGTCTTGCAGGAGCCTGATCAACCAGCGAACCGTGGTTTTACCTACTTCACCTACTGGATGATCGTGCACGGTATTGCCTGCTGGCTGGCCGGGCGGCGAATACCGATTCTGGCCATTGAGTTGCGCTGTGCAGCGCCCGACTATTGCGAAGACTACGAGGTGATGTTCTCCGAGAATCTGCGCTTTGAGCGGCCACGCACGCGGATGATTTTTGCCGCCGACTGCCTGGATGCACCGATCAAGCGCAACGCTCAGGAGCTGAAGCGTTTTCTGGCCGAAGCGCCTGCCAATATTCTGGTCAAATACCGGGATCCTGAGAGCCTGGCCAGCCAGATCAAACAGGACTTGCGCCAACTGCCTGCCGTGCAGTGGCCTGAAACCCCGGGGATGGCGCAAAGCCTGTGCATGTCGGCATCGACCCTGCGCCGTCGGTTGGCGGAAGAAGGGCAAACCTTCCAGGGGATAAAGGACGGCGTGCGCAAGGAACTGGCAATTGGCTGGCTGGCCGAACCCGACCATAGCTATGCCGACATCGCCCTGCGCTTGGGCTTTGCCGACACCAGCTCGTTTTACAAAGCCTTTCGCAAATGGTCGGGAACCAATCCCGGGCATTACCGGGGTTTGATTTTAGGCGGTGGCTGAACCCAGGCCACGGGTGGTGCGCAGTCGGCCTTCCAGGCGTCGCTTCAACCCCTGAGGTTCAATGATCAGCTTCGAACCCTTGGCGGCATTGGCCCGCCCCCATTCTTCAAACAACTCCAGGCAGGAGTGATCGATATAGCTCAGGTTATTGAGGGGCACATGCACGATGCTACCTGCCGGTACGCGAGCCAGCACTTGAGTCAATGCCGGTACTTTGAGAAAGGTCGCCGAGCCATTGAGCCGCAACTCCATTTCGCCGTTTTGGGGCAGATCAATCAGGCTGATTTTCAGGCGTGCGGCCTTCCAGGCCAGATTGGCCAGGGTCAGGCCGAAACCCAGCAGTACACCGGTCAGTAAGTCCGTGAAGATGATTGAGAGGGCGGTCGCCGCATAGGTCAGCATCGGGATGCGGCCATAGCGCGCCAGGCCGCGAAAAGCCTTGATGTCTACCAGCTTGATGCCGGTATACACCAGTACGCCCGCCAGGCTCGCCACCGGAATGCTTTGCAGCACGCTGGACAGCAATAGCACAAAAGCCAGCAGCCAAAGGCCATGGAACATTGCCGAAAGCCGCGTGGTGGCACCTGCCTGAACGTTGGCCGAACTGCGCACGATCACGCCGGTCATTGGCAGCGCACCCACCACACCACAGAGCATGTTGCCGACCCCTTGGGCCGTCAGCTCCTTGTCAAAGTCGGAACGTTGGCCGTTGTGCATGCGGTCAACGGCCGCTGCGGACAGCAAGGTTTCTGCGCTGGCAATAAAGGCTACCGCAAACGCCGCGATCAACAGATTGGGATCGGCAAAGCTCAGCAAATCGGCCGGGCGCAACCAGTCGATGGCATCCGCCAGGTTTTCCGGGACTTCGACGCGCTTGACCTGCAAGGCCATGACCAGGCTGACCGCCGTGGTCAGGCCCACACCGAGCAGGGCGCCGGGGACGAAACGCAATTTTTGCGGGCGCAGCTTATCCCACGACCACATCACCACAATGGTTGCCAGGCCCAGCAGGCCAGCCTGCCAGCCAAGGGTTGGAATGGCTTGCGCCACCGCCTGCGGGAAACCTGCAAGGTTATCGAGGCCTGAGGGCTTTGGCGCGCCGTCGAGCATCACATGTATTTGCGACAGCACAATCAGCACCCCGATCCCGGCAAGCATGCCGTAGACCACTGCCGGGGCGGTAACACGGAACCAGCAGCCCAAGCGCAAACGTCCGGCCACCAGTTGTAAAAATCCTGCCAGGAGCAGGATCGGCCCCAGCATGGCCATACCATGCTGGCGCACCACTTCAAAGACCAGCACGGCCAGACCGGCTGCCGGGCCACTGACTTGTAGCGGCGATCCCGCCAGCCAGCCTACGACCAGGCCACCGATAATGCCGGTGATCAAGCCTTTGGCCGGTGGCATCCCGGAGGCGATCGCGATGCCCATGCACAAAGGCAGGGCGACCAGAAACACAACCACAGAGGCCAAAAGCTCCCGTGGCAGGACTGCTTTTAATTGCGCAGCACGCATGATGATTCTCCCTGGGGGGGGCTTGGGGCGTGGCAAGGCCTGGCGTCATGCCTGGCCGCCACTGCTACCTCATTGGGACAGGTTTAGAAGCGCGCTTTAGGTGTCGCGCAAGGGATTGTCTGGAGATTGTCCAATGGCAGGAAACTGCCAGATTCTGCGTCGTAGGCTTTGATTTGGCTGGTTTCGATGTTGTAGACCCAACCATGGATAAACAACTGGCCGCTGGCCATGCGCGAAGCGACTGAGGGATGGGTACGCAAGTGCTGCAACTGAGCAATCACGTTTTCTTCGGTGAGCACGTGCATGCTTTCAGCTTCATTGGCGCAGGAACAGTTTTCCTGAACCATGCTTTTGGCCACTTCGGCATGGCGCAGCCAGGCTTTGACCGTGGGCATTTTCTCCAGGCTTTGCGGGTTAAGTACTGCGCGCATGGCACCACAGTCTGAGTGCCCACAGACGATGATGTGCTGTACGCCCAGTGCCAGGTTGGCGTATTCGATCGCCGTGCTGACCCCGCCATTCATCTCGCCATAAGGCGGTACGACGTTGCCGACGTTACGGGTGACGAACAAATCGCCAGGAGCGCTTTGGGTAATCAATTCGGGGACGATTCGAGAATCGGCGCAAGCGATAAACATTGCCCTTGGGCGTTGAGCGGTGGCCAGTTTTTTGAACAGGTCTTTCTGTTGTGGAAAGACCTCACGATGGAAGTGCAGAAAACCTTCAACAATGAGCTGCAGTGCTGCACCAGCCTGTTCCGTTTCAGGAGGGGCAGTAGCTGCAGCCGAGCGCTGTGTGACCTTGATATCCATCGTTCATCCTCTGTGGTAGAGCAGGGGAAAAGCTAATGCGAGTCATTTGTGACTCGTCGGTCACGTTAGCGCCCGAAACTTAACTGAACCTTAATTGACTGCTCTAGCACGGGCTTTATATGAGGATGCTACCTATTGCGGGAGGGGGTTTTGTTGCCATGCAACGACAGCGGCTGTGGTGATTTAGGGCGACCACGATCACTGATTCCACGACTGCTACGTCGCAGTGGCGCACCAAACCTGACGCAGCCTCGTTCCTTCGGTGGCTACTTGTATGTTGGCGCTAAACCGTTTTTCGTAGGGTTCAGTGACGTCTGCGATGCTTTTTGCTTTTGCTGGAGCCATACGAATGTCCAGACGACGCGAATGCCCATCACAGAAGGCCGAACGCAGGTGCTGTTATGGGGGGGCGCGGCAGGACGCCGCGCCTGGGCGAGGCGGCCGTATGGTAGGGCAAGCCTTTTTGGTTGCTTTTTCGGCGCTTGGAAAAAGTGACCCGCCGTAAGGGCGGAACCCGTAGAGAACCGTGACACATCGAATGGATATGGACTCGGCATCGCTGCGGGCGCTTCGCAAAACAACGGGCACACGGGGTACATATCCGGCATCCGCAGTTAACTGAAATGATGGTTTCGCTCTTACAGCGAGTCACTTGTGCGCCCAGCATGGGCGCCATCCTAGAGGTGAAAGTCCTCTCTTGAGCTGGCCACAGCGAATGAAGCGAAGCGCAACTGCATGAGGGTGACCAAGTGTGGGAAGGAAGCGTGGAGCATAAACCGCGAGCCGAGGTACACAAACCGCATCTGAGGCATCTCTGGTCAGGGCGAGCAGGCAAGTGACTGCGAAGCTCTTGTGGCCAAAGCACCGGGGATGTAAATGCGGCGGTTGTGCGGTGAAGGATGGCGTTCTTACCTGGGGAGATCTCGCCTCATGCCTGAAAGGGCGACGGCGCAAGCCGGAGCGAGAAGTCAGCAGAGGCCGTAGTAGCTTCGTTGCAGTGAAGGGCCAAACGAGAAGGAGTGAGGTTCACCATGGCGATACAGCAGGCCTTGCATCAGATGCCCGGGAAACCGGGGCGGGACGGAGCTGCGACGGGTGAAACCCGACGCGAAGCGTCCAGCGATGAAGCCGGCGGTCCGCGTCATGACCCGAACCACATGGGGTCAGGACTTCTGCAAGAAGCCCTGACCAGAGAAAACCTGCAATTAGCGCTCAAGCGAGTCCGGTCAAATAAAGGTGCTGCGGGCGTCGACGGTCTTGGGATCGATGAGACGGTCGAGCATCTGTTAACGGCCTGGCCCGTGATACGGGCGCAGTTGCTGGCGGGAACGTACCGGCCAAGTCCGGTGCGTAGAGTTCTGATTCCCAAACCCGACGGAGGCGAGCGCAAGCTGGGCATCCCAACGGTGACGGACAGATTGATTCAACAGGCGCTATTACAAGTTTTGCAGCCTCTGTTGGACCCGGTATTCAGTGATCATAGCTATGGTTTTCGTCCCGGTCGCAGCGCTCATCAAGCGGTATTGGCAGCGCAGCAATATATTGATTCGGGGCGGGACACTGTGGTGGACGTTGATCTGGAGCAGTTCTTTGATCGCGTTGATCATGACCTGTTGATCGCTCGACTGAGCAGAAGGGTAACCGACCGAGGCGTTCTGCGTCTGGTCCGGGCCTACCTGAACAGCGGGACGTTGATCGACGGCATAGTGGTAGCCAGTAAACGAGGGACGCCGCAAGGCGGCCCACTCTCACCATTACTGGCCAATGTATTGCTGGACGAGGTGGACAAGGAGCTGGAGCGACGAGGCCATTGCTTCGTCAGGTACGCGGACGATGCGAACGTTTACGTACGCAGCCTGAAGGCCGGTCAACGGGTAATGGCAGTGCTCCGTCGCCTTTATGATCGACTTAGACTGCAAGTGAACGAGAGCAAGAGTGCGATTGCCAGTGCGTTTGGCCGCAAGTTTCTGGGCTACGGCTTTTGGCTGTCTGCTCAAGGCGAGGTCAAACGCTGGGTGGCAAGCAAAGCGCTACAGGCGTTCAAAAGCCGCATCCGTCAGCTGACTTCTCGTAATGGAGGACGAAGCATGTCGCAGGTGGTGGAAGGTCTGAGACTGTACCTGCTGGGTTGGAAAGCGTACTTCGGTTTATCGCAAACGCCTCGCCTCTGGCACCGGTTCGATGAATGGATCCGCCGACGACTCAGGGCTATCCAGCTCAAACAATGGAGAACCGGAAGGAGGACGTACCGTGAGCTACGCAAACTTGGAGCAGGACCTGACTTGGCAGCGGCGATAGCCAGCAACAGCCACAGGTTCTGGCACAACAGTGTCGGTCTGATCCATGGAGTGCTTACGGTGGCGTGGTCCGACCGGTTGGGTCTACCTCGACTCTGCTGACCTCAACTTCTCGAACCGCCCGGTGCGGACCCGCATGCCGGGTGGTGTGGCAGGGGCGCGGCCAGATGGCCGTCCCCTATGCCGATTGCAAAAGCGGCAAAGTAACCAAAGCGCTTTCGCCCCCGCGTACGGCCTCCCGAAGGGCAGGCAGATCAAAAACCAGTGCAAAAACAAGATCAACGGCCCGCCGAGGCGGCCTACAGGCCGACCTGTTTAGCGAAGCACATTTCTCTAAACAGGCCGGTTGGCAACAGAGCATCTACAAGGAATACGTAGCAGTTGACGAGCTGTGCGAGGCTACGTCCGGCTGCATCGCGAGCAGGCTAGCTCCCACCGGGGACCGCTACAAGGTTCTGATCGAATTGCTGATCCCGCGGGCACACTGGATAACGGTCGAGGCCAATTTATCTTCGGCTTCTTCCATGCTCCAGCGACTGCTCGGCACTACCACATGCACGGCCGCAACCGGCAGGCCGTTGCTGTTGAATATCGGTGCGGCAATGGTCATGTCGCCCAGGAACATTTCTTCCTTGTTGGTGGCATAGCCCTGATTGCGGCTGGTGATCACACGCTCAAAAATGGCGGTGGCATCAGTCAGGGTGTAGCGGGTCAGCTCAGCCAGCGTGCTGTCTTGCAGCACACGGCGAATTTCGTCATCCCCCAGGCCACTCAGATAGGCTCGACCGCCCCCGGTGCAATACATCGGGATTCGACTGCCGATGGGCATGTGGATCGGGATAAATTTGGGTGCCACAAAACGCGAGACATAGACCATGTCCAGGCCGTCCGGCTCCGTCAGGTTGACCGTCTCGCCCGTGAGCTGGTTGAGCTCGGCCAGGTAGGGGTTTGCGACATCGACCAGTATGTCGGCTGCTAAATAGTTGTAGCCGATTTCCATAACCTTGGGCGTTAACTGGAAACGTCGGCTTTGCGGGTGCTTACGCACATAGCCGAGTTCTTCAAGGGTATGCACCATGCGCTGGGCCGAGCTTTTGCTGATGCCCGCAACCTGCGCGATATCCGCCAGAGTCATGGTGCGCCGCGCTGCCCCGAAGCCGCGTAGTACGGCCAGGCCCTTTTCCAGTGACTGGTTGAAAAGAGGGTTGTTGCTATCGCTCATGGCGCATCCTTGGCTTTTTTTAGAGTCATGAATATCGATATGCGATATTTATAAATCTCTTTACGATTTAAGTAAATTGGTTATAGTCGATGGCGGCATTTTGTACCAGAGGGTGCAAGGGTGTTAAATGCTGCCCCGCAACAATAAAAGCGACCACAGGGAGATTCGCTATGCACAAACCTTTTCAAGTACTGACGCTTGTATGCGCAATGGCAGCCGGACTGATTGGATCAGCCAGTGCTGTTGCAGAGCCTGTCTATAAAGTCGGTGCAACGGCGACAGGTATCCCGTTCACCTTCCTCGATATCAAGAGCGGAAAAATCCAGGGCATGATGGTCGACGCCGCTGAAGCCGTCGGCAAAGCAGGGGGGTTTGACACCGAGATCCAGCAAACCACGTTTGCCGCGCTGATCCCTTCGCTGACCACCAACAAAATTGACCTGATCTCCGCTGCCATGCTCAAAACCCCTGAGCGTGAAAAGGTTGTGCAGTATTCCGATCCGATTTTCAGCTATGGCGAAGGCCTGATCGTCCAGACTGACGATCCCAAAGAATACAAGACCATGGATGACCTGGCCGGTGAAGTGGTCGGTGCTCAAGTGGGCACGGTATTCCTCGACGCCCTGAACAAGCACGGCGGCTTCAAGGAAGTGCGCAGCTACGACTCTATTCCTGACCTGATGCGTGACCTGAAACTGGGTCGCATCAAGGCTGCTTTCGGCGATCGCCCGATCATCGCCTACCAGTTGGCCCAGGGTAAAAACCCGGACGTGAAACTGTCGAGCACCTATGTGCCGGTAGTGATGGGTGATGTGTGCCTGGTCATGCGTCAGGGCGACGCCGAGAAACTGGCACAGGTCAACAAGGGCATTGCAGCCATCAAGGCTGACGGCTCGCTGCAGCGCATCATCGAGAAGTGGAAGCTGAACTGATGATTCTGTGGCCCCCGCTCTGCGGTGGGCCACTTCTTGTAGCGGTGTGCAGGTAGTTTATGTTTCTCCAGGACGCGTTGGACTTTCTTCCGATTCTGCTCAAAGGGGCAGTGGTCACTGTGCAGGTCACGGCGGGTTCGTTCCTGCTCAGTTCAGTGATTGGCCTGATGTTCGCGCTGATGATGGTTTCAAAAATCCGCGCCATCGCATTGTTCGCCATTGGCGTGGTCAATGTGATTCGCGGGTTGCCGATCATCGTGCAACTGTTCTACATCTATTTTGTCTTGCCCGACTTCGGCATCCAGCTCAGCGCCATGCAGGCCGGTGTGATTGGTCTGGGGATTGCCTATTCGGCCTATCAGGCCGAGAACTTCCGGGCCGGGATTCAGGCCATCGACATTGGCCAGATCGAGGCCGCCGAATCCTTTGGCATGCGTGGCCTGATGATCATGCGCCGCATTGTGCTGCCCCAGGCGTTTCGCATTGCCTTGCCGCCCTATGGCAACACGCTGGTAATGATGCTCAAGGACTCCTCGCTGGTGTCGACCATCACCGTGGCCGAGATGACGCGCCAAGGGCAACTGATCGCTTCCTCGACCTTTGAAAACATGACGGTCTACACCCTGGTTGCCTTGCTCTATCTGTCGATGAGTTTGCCGCTGTCTTATGGCTTGCGTCGTCTGGAAGGCCGTTTTGCGCTGCGGAGGCGTACATGAAAGCAACGTCGAAACTCACCTTGCCGCCTTCGCTCTGGTCCGCCACGGCTCGCACCGCTGCGATGACCCAGCCACTCGCGCAAAACAAGCGGGTGGACGTGGCAATTGTCGGCGCCGGGTACACGGGGCTTGTGACTGCACTGCGCCTGGCCGAGTCGGGTGTCAGCGTGTGCGTGCTGGATGCAGGAGAGCCTGGCTGGGGTGCTTCGGGGCGCAACGGCGGGCAGGTGATTCCCGGGCTCAAATACGATCCTGACCAGTTGATCGAACGTTTTGGCGCGGCGCGCGGTGAAAAGATTATCGAGGCGTGCGGCGGGGCGGCTGACGAAGTGTTTTCGCTGGTTCGTGAGTACGGCATCGCCTGCGATGCAACACGCAAGGGCTGGATTCAACCCGCGTACTCCAGTGCCACGATGAAAACCCTGGAGCACCGCGCCCGGCAATGGCAGCAGCGTGGTGTGGCTGCTGAGTTGCTGGACGGCAATGCCGTTTGCCAGCGCATCGGCACGCAAAACTATGTGGGCGGCTGGGTTGACCCTCGTGCCGGGAGCCTGCACCCGCTCAATTATGCCCGTGGACTGGCCCGGTCGGCGTTGGGCCGTGGGGCGATGATTCACAGCGATAGCCGGGTGACCGATTTGCGGCGCATCGGTACGCAGTGGCAACTGAGCACTGCACAAGGTCACACCGTGACGGCCGAGCGGGTGGTGTTGGCCACCAATGGCTATACCGATGGTTTATGGCCCGGTTTGCGGCAAACCGTGCTGGCGGCCAACAGCTTTATGATCGCGACTCGACCGCTCTCGCCGGAACTGCGCAAAACGATTTTGCCGGGTGGAGAAGTGTGTTCGGATGCACGGCGCCTGTTGCTGTACTTCAAGCAGGATGCTCAAGGGCGAGTGCTGTTGGGTGGCCGTGGGCCGTTTTCCGAGCCGGGCCGCAACGAAGACTGGGCGCATCTGGAGCGCTCGCTGATCAACGTGTTCCCGCAGTTGGCAGGCGTTGCGATTGAGTACCGCTGGAGCGGTCGCGTGGCACTCAACCACAGCGTGCTGCCGCAACTGCACGAACCGCAACCGGGCCTGTCAATCCTGATGGGCTACAACGGGCGCGGCATTGCGATGTCTACCACCCTGGGCAAACACCTCGCGGCCCGCATCTTGGGAACCAGCGATGACTTCCCGTTCCCGGTGACGCCGATTCGCAGAATTCCCTTTCATAGCTTGCAGCGTTTGTACGTGGCAGCGGGCATCAGCTACTACCGGTTGCTGGATGCCTTGCATGGGTGACGGCTGGCCTGGTACCTGGCGCTAACCTTCAATCAGACTTGATTGTCGAGACATCCGCTGCCCTGACTTTGATGTGTTTGCCTGCAATGTCCACAAACTCATAGAGACCGTCCTTGTTCGTGGTCTTTGGCAGGTCTTTGGTCAGGTACTGCGTGCCGTTTTGCAGGGTTACAACGCTCGGGGTCGCGCAACCTGCCAGTCCCAGCAAGGCAACCACAAGCAGGGGTAAACCGATAGCGTTGATTTTCATGGGTGTACCTTGAGCTCTTGGCAATGTGGAGAGTGTTCGCGCCGGGCGTCGTCGAGCAGCCAGCGCTGGAAAGTTAGTGCTGCATCTGACAGCGTTTTATGGCGAGAGTGCGCCAGATAGTCCGCGTTAGAGCTGAAAAATTCAAATGGACCCACGCGGCGCAGTTCGCCCTTGTCGATTTTGTCCTTGACCATAAAGTCCCATCCCAGCCCCACGCCCATGCCTTGCACGATTGCCTGATAGGCGAGGGTGACCTGATTGAAGGTCGGCCGCTTCGCATCGGGCTTGTGCTCCAGGCCGAAATGCGCGAACCAGTCGCGCCAGTCCATGCAGTTCCATTGCGAGGCGTCCAGTTCAATCAGGGGCAAGTCCTGAAGGTCTGAGGGCTCATTGACGCGGTTCAATTTCAAATCAGGTCGGGCAACAGGGTAGACCCTTTCGGCAAACAATGGCTCAGCATTCAGGGATGACCAGTGACCGGCGCCGTATAAAATCGTGAAATCGTAATCTGCGACGCTGGATTCGTGGATGTCGTTGCTGGCGTGAATATTCACCGTGATGGACGGATGCTCGGTATTGAACGCGAGCAATCGCCCAAACAGCCAGAACTGCGCCACGGCATGGGTGCAGAGCACCGTGACCGAGTTGGGGGCATGGGCCGTCTTGATCCGGTTGACGCCGTGCAGCAGGCGTTCAAGCAGAGTAGTGACTTCGCTGAGCAGACTTGCTCCGGCCTGCGTCAGGCAAATGCCCCGCGCCTGGCGTTCAAACAAGGTCAGTTTGAGGTTGTCTTCCAGGGCCCGGATTTGTTTGCTGATCGCGCTTTGGGTCAAGCACAGCTCGCTTGCCGCACGGGTAAAGCTGCCATTGCGTGCGACCGCTTCGAAGGTGATCAGGCTGTCCAGAGGTGGCAGGTTTTTCGAATAGCGATTCATGTTGCCTCTCGTCACTGGAATGCCGCGCAAATGCTGTAGTTACTCTGTTGCCAGTCAACCCTCCCACAGTTGAAGTTTCCTTCAGGCCCTGTAGCTGCTGAGAATCTGGTTTTGCTGGCCGACCGGATACCTGTCCGGCACGGCTATCCTGCCGCGGGGTGACGGTATAAGGCATTCCTGCACGGAATACCAGCATGCCAAATGATCTTTTGTGACAAATCGCAGGGCCGCTTACGCTCACTCGATACTGAACTGTTTGAGAGTGTTGAATGAAGCGCGGAATAGTCTATGCAGGCATGGCAGGGGCAGTGTGGGGGCTGGTGTTTCTGGTGCCCAAGCTGTTGCCGGAATTCAGCCCGCTGTTGCTCAGCTGCGGGCGTTTTATTGTGTACGGGGCCGTATCGCTGCTTTTGTTGCTGCCCCATGCGCGGCGTTTGCTGGGCCAGCTCACCCGGCGCGATGTGCTCACACTGGTCAAGTTCGCACTGCTGGGCAACCTGGTTTACTACATGCTGCTGGCGGCATCGATTCAGTGGGTAGGCATTGCGGCCGCCTCTCTGATTGTGGGGGTGTTGCCCCTGAGCATTACCTGGCTGGGGCGCCGCGATGCCGGAGCGGTGCCACTGGCGAGGCTGGCCTGGCCGCTGCTTCTGGTGCTGGGCGGCGTGCTTTGCATCAATCTTGAAGCCTTGTTCGGCGGCACTTCGCAGCAGCCGCTGGGGGACAAGGTTCTGGGCGTGCTGTGCGGGCTCGGCGCCTTGCTGTGCTGGAGCTGGTTTGCGATCGAGAATGCGCGTTATTTGAAACACAGCCAGTTTGACAGTGGTGAGTGGTCGACACTGTGGGGCGTCACCACGGGTGTGCTGGGTCTGATGATCTGGGGTATGGCCCATGTACTGTCCCTGGACGCAGTGACGGTCGAGGTCAGTGATCAGCGCTGGCAGATGTTCTGGATGGTTAATCTGGCGTGTGCGGTGCTCGGTTCATGGTTTGGCAATCGCATGTGGAATGCTTCGTCCCGCCGCCTGCCGCTGACCCTGAGCGGGCAGTTGATTGTGTTCGAAACGGTGTTTGCGTTGTTCTATGGCTTTGTTTACTTGCAGCGCTGGCCGACTTTGACCGAAGCCGTGGCGGTTGTATTGCTGCTTGGGGGCGTGAGTTGGGCGGTGCGCCGCCATGCCCCGGCGCGGACAATGCTCGCGCCGTGATCCATGTGCGGGCCAATCAGCTAGGGCAGGTATGAGCCCCATTGTTGAGGTCCTGTTTTTCGGCGCGACTGAGCAGGGTGGCCTTGCCATCTTTCCAGGTCAGGGTCAGCACGTACAACGAGTCGAAATCACTGCCGGGCCAGTCTTCGGTCAGTGAAGTCTTCTTGCCCAGGGCCTGGCTGGCGACGTTGTTGATCAGCTCCGGCAAATAGCCGTGCGACCACGCGGTGTAGATGGTGGAGTTGTGATACTGGTCGTCGGTCAGTTCCTTGGCCAGTGCGCGGGTGTCGTTGGCTGAGTACTCCAGATTGATCGGCAAGCCCAGTTTGATGGCGCTGGGGTTGATGGTCATCATCGGGCGCACGTAGCTGTAGGCATCGTCATCAGCGCCTTCTTCCACTTGCCGTGAAGGGTTGGCGGCAAACACGTAGTCGGCCTTGCCATAGCGTTGCGGCAGCAGGGTGGCCAGATCAATTGCGCGGTTAAGTCCCTGGCAGGTGAGCTGGCCAAGGCCGTCGGCCGGTTTTTCGGCGTGACGCATAAATACCAGGGTTTGTACGCCATCAACCGGCTGGGCAAACACATCATCTGCATGCACGGCCAGCGTCACGGCGCCTGCAATCAGTAACAGCGGGGCTGCCGCCAGTGCGTAGGTTTTGAGTCGGAATTTATTCCAAACAGACTGAGTCATGGGGCTCTTCTACATACAGCATTAAGGCTGACTGGCCTGGCACATCGAGCACATCGCGCGTGTGTTTATCCCTGTCATTACTACACAACCTGTGTTTCTCATCCTTGTTCCAAGCAATCATTAGATGCCATTTTCAAATTTGGTTCGATTTTACCTGCGCTAGATTGGGAATGGTCCTACAGGTCGAGTGCTATGGTGGCTTTTTTGTATGACAAAATCGTTCTCTCTTTAGTCGAGTCACTCTTCAGAGGCTTACACCATGCTTCCAGCCCCCCTCAGAAAACCGAGCAATCCCGTGCATCTGCGTGTTCGTGCCTGGCGCGGGCGAGTGGGGCTGGCAATGGTTGCCAGCCTGTCGGTGCTGGCGGGCATGACTGACGCCATTGGCTTTCTGGCCACCGGTGATTTCGTTTCATTCATGAGCGGTAACACCACCCGCCTGGCGGTAGCCATTGGCGAGGGCGACTTGAGCCTGGTGGTGCGCCTGTTATTCGCGGTGCTGGCGTTTATTGTCGGCAACGCCCTGGGGGTTTTGCTGGCGCGCTGGGGAGGGCGGCGCGCACTGCCGTTGATGCTGGTGATTGCGGGTCTGCTGTGCACAGCGGCACTACTGCCGTTCGCCACCCAAGTGCCGGCGTTGCTGGCCGCCATTGTGGCCATGGGCATGCTCAATGCGGCGGTGGAACAGGTCAATGGACTGCCGGTGGGCCTGACCTATGTAACCGGGGCGTTGTCACGTTTTGGCCGGGGCCTTGGCCGATGGGTGCTGGGCGAGCGTCGCAGTGGCTGGCGCGTGCAGTTGGTGCCATGGACGGGAATGCTGCTGGGCGCGGTCATGGGCGCACTGCTGGAGGCACAGTTCGGGCTCAAGGCCATGCTCTTCAGTGCCGGTTTTGCCGCCGTCCTCGGGCTGCTTTCGTTGAGAATCCCGCGCCGCTGGCAGCGCGATTACATGCCGCGTTAAACGCCCGTTTTGCTTCGCTCACGCTGCGCGTAAACTGCTCCGGCGCACGAGGGTGTGTTTTCAATCCGTTTGCTCACGGCGTGCAAACTGATCAAGCCCCCCTGGCATGCCCACCCCCACGAACAGGAGTCGTTGTGTCTAAGTCAGTCGATGACAATTCATCCCTTGAGTCATTTTCCATCGAGAGTCCTGCGCCGCTGTACGCGCGCGTAAAGCAGGCCATTGCGCAAAAAATTCGTTCAGGTGCCTGGCTGCCCAACTCCAAGCTGCCCTCCGAGAGTGAGTTGCTTGCCCTGTTGGGCGTGAGTCGCATGACGATCAACCGCGCACTGCGTGAACTGACAATCGAAGGGCTGCTGGTGCGCATGCAAGGGGTGGGGACGTTTGTTGCGGTGCCCAAAGGCAATGCGGCGTTATTCGAAATCCATAACATTGCCCAGGAAATCGCTGACCGTGGCCACGTGCATCGCTGTGAAGTCATCGTGCTCGAAGAGGTCCCGGCCAAGGTCACGCCTGTCATGCCGTTCGCCCTGGACGGCATCAAGCGGTTCTTTCACTCGGTGATGGTGCATTACGAAAACGAAGTGCCCGTGCAAATTGAAGAGCGCTACGTGAATGCCGAGATTGCCCCTGAGTACTTGCAGCAGGATTTCACTCGCACCACGGCCTATGCCTACCTGATGAACCTAGCGCCATTGACCGGCGGCGAGCATGTGGTGGAAGCGATCCATGCAAAATCTGCAGAGTGTCGCCTGTTGCACGTCAAGCGAAACGAGCCGTGCCTGCTGATTCGCCGCCGCACCTGGGCGGCTCAAGGGATGGTGGGGTGCGCCCGGCTGGTGTACCCGGGAACGCGCTATCGCCTGCAGGGTCAGTGCGGCAACTGAGTGGCCCCTCGTAGCGGGTAACGATGTGTTACTCGCGTTACTTTTGGTGCGTATTTGTTACCTTCCCGCCTGTTTATGCACAAAGTTGCGGCACTTTTTTTGCAGCTTTTCCGTGCGTGATGTTCTTTCATTAAAAAACGTAAGTTTTTTAACTAATTGATTTAAATAATATTTATATCGATTCAGACACCTTTTCGCGCGCGGGTGTTTGCGTGTTGGCCCTTCACTTGCATTCACTTGTACATACAGGTTGGTATAAGTGCGCACCTATCGCACTTCACCGTATGACGTTGATGCCATTTGATGAAGGACTGCCCCATGACCACTGCTCACACCCGTCACCGTGATGGTGAAATCCGCGCCGCCCGTGGCACCCAGCTCACTGCTAAAAGCTGGATGACCGAAGCGCCGCTGCGGATGTTGATGAACAACCTCGACCCGCAAGTGGCCGAGAACCCGACCGAGCTGGTGGTGTATGGCGGTATTGGACGGGCAGCGCGTAACTGGGAGTGCTACGACAAAATCGTCGAAAGCCTGACCAACCTCAACGACGACGAAACCCTGCTGGTGCAATCGGGCAAGCCGGTCGGCGTGTTCAAAACCCACAGCAACGCGCCACGGGTCCTGATCGCCAACTCCAACCTGGTGCCGCACTGGGCCACGTGGGAGCACTTCAACGAACTCGACGCCAAAGGCCTGGCCATGTACGGCCAGATGACCGCCGGCAGCTGGATCTACATCGGCAGCCAGGGCATCGTCCAGGGCACCTACGAAACCTTCGTCGAGGCCGGTCGCCAGCACTACAACGGCAGCCTGGTCGGTAAATGGGTGCTGACGGCCGGTTTGGGCGGCATGGGCGGTGCCCAGCCTCTGGCCGCCACCCTGGCCGGTGCCTGCTCGCTGAACATCGAATGCCAGCAAAGCCGCATCGATTTCCGCCTGGCCACTCGCTATGTCGACGAGCAAGCCGCGGACCTGGATGACGCGCTGGCCCGTATCGCCAAATACACCGCCGAAGGCAAAGCAATTTCCATCGCCCTGTGCGGGAACGCCGCTGAGTTGCTGCCAGAAATGGTTCGTCGTGGTGTACGCCCGGACATGGTCACTGACCAGACCAGCGCCCACGATCCACTGAACGGCTACCTGCCTAAAGGCTGGACCTGGGAGCAGTACCGCGACCGCGCCGTGACCGATCCGGCAGCCGTGGTCAAAGCCGCCAAAGCCTCGATGGGCGAGCACGTTGAAGCCATGCTGGCCTTCCAGAAAGCGGGCGTGCCGACCTTCGACTACGGCAACAACATTCGTCAGATGGCAAAAGAAGTAGGCGTAGAAAACGCCTTCGACTTCCCGGGCTTTGTACCGGCTTATATCCGCCCATTGTTCTGCCGTGGTGTAGGCCCGTTCCGTTGGGTCGCGCTGTCGGGTGATGCCGAAGACATCTACAAAACCGACGCCAAGGTCAAGGAACTGATTGCCGACGACGCGCACCTGCACAACTGGCTGGACATGGCCCGCGAGCGCATCAGCTTCCAGGGTCTGCCGGCCCGTATCTGCTGGGTAGGCCTGGGTCAACGCGCCAAGCTGGGCCTGGCCTTCAACGAAATGGTCCGCAGTGGCGAGCTGAAAGCCCCGATCGTGATCGGCCGCGACCACCTGGACTCTGGGTCGGTATCGAGCCCGAACCGCGAAACCGAGTCAATGAAAGACGGCTCGGACGCTGTGTCCGACTGGCCATTGCTCAACGCTTTGCTCAATACCGCGAGCGGCGCGACCTGGGTGTCGTTGCACCACGGCGGCGGCGTAGGCATGGGCTTCTCGCAGCATTCGGGGATGGTGATCGTGTGTGACGGTACCGACGAAGCGGCTGAGCGCATCGCCCGTGTCCTGCACAACGATCCGGCAACCGGCGTGATGCGCCACGCGGATGCGGGTTATGACATCGCCATCGACTGTGCGAACGAGCAGGGCCTGAACCTGCCGATGATTAACGGCTGACCCACGGGTACGAATCCTGTGGGAGCGGGCTTGCTCGATGCTGACGCCTCGGTGCTTCAGGCGATACGAGGCGATTCAATTGCAGGCAGGCCCGGCGACACAGGACGGGTTTGTTTGCGGATATCTAGAGGGTGTGAGCATGAACAACAGTCCGTTTACCCAACAACTGCAAGGCGTTCGTGTGCTGGACATCAGCCGCGTACTGGCCGGACCGCATTGCACCGCGATGCTCGCTGACCTGGGGGCCGATGTCATCAAGTTTGAAGTACCCGAGGAGGGCGATGATGCCCGTCATCTGGGGCCGTTCCTGGACGGTGAAAGTGTTTACTTCGGCTTGATAAACCGCGGCAAGCGAAGCGTTGAAATCGATTTTAAAAACCCTGCGGACCGTCAGCGCTTCTATGAGCTGGTAGCCGATGCCGATGTAGTGGTGGAGAACTTCCGCCCCGGTGTCACTCAGCGCCTGGGCATCGATTTCGATAGCCTCAAGCAGCACAACCCGCGCCTGATCTACGCCAGTATTTCCGGCTTTGGCCAGGAAGGCCCGCTGTCCAGGCGTCCAGCCTACGACATCGTGGCGCAGGCCATGTCCGGCCTGATGAGTGTGACCGGCTTTGCCGCGACCGGCCCGACTCGCAGCGGTGAGGCCATCGGTGATCTGTGCGCTGGCGTCTATGCCGCCTGGGCAATCAGCTCGGCACTGTTTGCCCGCGAACGGCATGCGCCGGGGGCGCAGTACATCGATGTGGCCATGTTTGACGTGTTGTTCAGCCTGCAAGTGACGGGCTTGTCCAACCTTTACGCCAACGGTGTGGCGCCCGGGCTGGTCGGTAATCGGCACCCGGTATCGACGCCTTTCGACACATACCGTGCAGCGGATGGCCTGGTGGTAATTGCGGTGGCGAGCAATCGCTTGTTTGAACGTTTGTGCCAGTGCATGGGCCAACCGGAGCTGGCGACGGATGCGCGTTTTATCAATGACACTCAGCGCACCCTGAACGAGCCTGCGTTACGCGCCACCATTGAATCCTGGACCGCGCAACACAGCGTTGAGCACTTGTGCGATGGCCTGCTCGATGCTGGTGTGCCGTCCTCTCCAGTGTGGGATCTGGCCGAAGCCGCAGGCAGCGAACACGCCCGCGTCCGCCAGTTGCAGTTTCAGCCAGAGGGCGCAGCGCTGCCGCTGGTACCGCAACCGGTGTTCTTCAACGGCCACAAACCCCACGCGTCCACCATTGCCCCACGTTTGGGCGCAGACAACGCCGCATTTGGCTTGAACAAAGCAGGAGCACACGCATGAACTTCGAAATGACTGCAGAAGAATTGGCAGTGATCGACAGTGCCGAACAAGTCGCCCGCGAGGTCATTCAACCACTGGCCCAGCACTACGACGAAACGGAAACCTTCTGTCTGGCGAGCATCAGGGCCCTGGGGGATTTGGGCTGCATGGGCATTAACCTGCCAGAAGAATATGGCGGCCTGGGCATCGGCAGTCTTGCCATGAGCCGTGTGGTAGAAGCGGTGGCGGGCGCCTGTGCATCCACGGCATCGGCCATGACCGCGCACTTTTTGGCCACTGACTCGATCCTGCTTGGCGGTACAGAAGAACAAAAGCAGGAATGGTTGCCACGGGCGGCCAGCGGCGAGTTGCTGGCAGCGTTTGCCCTGACTGAACCTGCGGCGGGTTCCAATCCGGCCGACATGCGCAGCCGCGCAGTGCGAGAAGAGGGCGGCTGGCGTGTGCGGGGCAGCAAGCACTACATCACCAATGCCAAGGAAGCGGATTTCATCGTCCTCTATGTCAAGACGGACCCAGACGCCGGTCATAAAGGCATCAGTGCATTTATAGTGCCCCGTGGAACGGCGGGTATCAGCTTCTCAAGCCCGGAAAAAACCATGGGCCTGCGTGGCAGTACCATCTATGAGCTGTCGCTGGACTGCTGGCTGCCGGAGTCGGCGCTGCTCGGTGTTGAGGGTCAGGGCTTCAACACGGCAATGGCGGTGCTGGATCGCGGACGGGTGGAAGTGGCGGCCATGTCGCTTGGCATTGCCAATGCCGCACTGCAAGCCAGCCTGAGTTGGGTGCGCGAACGTCAGATCGGGCCCAAGCCGCTGGCGGCTTATCAAGGTACCCAATGGCGGCTGGCAGACATGTACGCACAGCTTGAAAGCGCACGCATGTTGACCATGAAAGCTGCCGCGCGGCGTGACAGCGGCGAGCGCTTCAGCCTGGACTCGGCCACCGCCAAACTGGTCGCCGCCGAGTGTGCCGGGTTTATCACCGATGCCGCTCTGCAATTGCACGGCGGATATGGTTACAGCCGGGACTTGCCGTTGGAGCGTTACGTGCGTGATGCACGGATTTTGCGGATTTTTGAAGGCACTTCCGAGGTGCAGAAAATCATCATCTCCCGCGCCTTGCTCGACGCAGCCAAATAATCGGTTTGCGGCAGGTTCGTAATAGAGCCTGCCCGTTGTTGCATGGATGCACTGAGGTTCGGTCAAGGATTGGAAAAGTCTTTCCCAAAACAACACGGCGCACCTTGGGTGCCAGCCTGAAGGAACTGCTTATGTCCACGCACAACCAGGATTCACAACGGGCCTCACTGGTCGAACAACGCTCTATTGATTACATCCCTGAGTCGGAGCGCCACGGGCGCCTGTTCAGTCAGTTCACCCTGTGGTTCGGGGCCAACCTGCAAGTGACCGCGATCGTCACCGGGGCCCTGGCCGTGGTGCTGGGCGGCGATGTGTTCTGGTCGTTGATCGGCCTGCTGATCGGCCAAGTGCTGGGTGGCACCATCATGGCGTTGCACGCAGCGCAGGGCCCAAAACTGGGATTGCCACAGATGATCTCCAGCCGGGTGCAGTTCGGTGTCTACGGCGCCGTGATCCCGATTGTGCTGGTGTGCCTGATGTATGTGGGCTTTTCAGCCAGCGGTTCGGTACTGGCCGGGCAGGCGGTCGGGCAACTGGTCGGGGTGAGCGATTCGTGGGGGATTTTGATTTTTGCGGCGCTGATCGTGCTGCTGACCGTTCTGGGGTATCGCACCATTCATATGATCGGACGCGTGGCGAGCGTGGTCGGGGTGTTGGCGTTTTTCTACCTGTTCTACACCTTGATTTCACAAAACGACATTGGCCTGCTACTCAGTAATAAACACTTTTCGCTGAGCAGTTTTTTACTGGCGATTTCGTTGTCCGCCTCCTGGCAGATTGCCTTCGGGCCTTATGTAGCGGACTACTCGCGCTACTTGCCATCGAACACCTCTTCGTTGAAAACCTTTTTGGCGGTAGGGTTGGGCTCGGTCGTCGGCTCGCAAATCTCGATGGTCTTCGGTGTGTTCGTGGCGGCGCTGGCAGGGAGCAAGTTTGCCGGGCATGAGGTGTCGTACATCGTTGGTATGGGCGCGAGCGGTGCAATGGCGGCGCTGCTGTATTTCTGCGTGGTGTTCGGCAAGGTAACCATCACCACGCTCAATGCCTACGGCAGTTTCATGTCGTTGGCGACCATTGTCAGCGGCTTTCGCGGTAACCACGACATCTCCAAACCCTTGCGCCTGTTTTACATCCTGCTGATGGTGGGCTTTGCCACCGCACTGGCGTTACTGGGGCAGCATTCGTTTCTCAAGGACTTCTCGGCATTTATCCTGTTTTTGCTGGCGTTTTTCACTCCGTGGAGCGCGATCAACCTGGTGGACTTCTACCTGATCAGCAAAGAGCGCTACGACGTGCCTGCCTTGTCTAACCCGAATGGCCGATACGGGCGCTGGAACCTGCGCGGTATTCTGGTGTACGCCTTTGGGGTGGTGGTTCAATTGCCGTTTATTGCTACCAGCTTCTATACCGGGCCTCTGGTGGAACAACTGGGCGGGACTGATATCTCGTGGATCATCGGCCTGACGCTGCCAGCGCTGGTGTATTACTTCGTGGCACGCACGTCGGGGCAGTCGGTGCCGGATCAACTGATTTTGCCCGTCGAACCCGCAACGGTTTAAGGGCTTTCCAATCAACACAGGTACGCAGTGCTGTTTTTTGTCGGCACTGTTCCTGTAGCCATAGAGGGAGAAACTATGAAGGTGCTGGCCTGTATCAAGCGCGTGGTCGATTACAACGTTAAAGTTCGCGTCAAGGCGGACAACTCCGGCGTTGACCTCGCCAACGTCAAGATGTCGATGAACCCCTTCTGCGAAATCGCTGTGGAAGAAGCCGTACGCCTGAAAGAAAAAGGTGTTGCGACTGAAATCGTCGTCGTATCCATCGGCCCGACCACTGCTCAGGAACAGCTGCGTACCGCGCTGGCACTGGGTGCAGATCGCGCCATTCTCGTCGAGTCCGCCGAAGATCTGACCTCGCTGGCCGTGGCCAAGCTGCTCAAGGCCGTTGTCGACAAGGAACAGCCTCAGCTGGTGATCCTGGGCAAACAGGCCATCGACAGCGACAACAACCAGACTGGCCAGATGCTGGCCGCGCTGACCGGTTTCGGTCAGGGCACCTTCGCTTCCAAAGTTGAAGTGGCAGGCGACAAGGTTGCAGTGACCCGTGAAGTAGACGGCGGTGCGCAAACTGTTTCGCTGAGCTTGCCGGCGATCATCACCACTGACCTGCGTTTGAACGAGCCGCGTTATGCGTCCCTGCCAAACATCATGAAGGCCAAAAAGAAGCCGCTTGAAGTGCTGACGCCAGATGCGTTGGGCGTTTCGACAGCTTCGACCAACAAGACCCTGAAAGTTGAAGCACCGGCTGCTCGCAGCGCGGGTATCAAGGTCAAGTCGGTGGCTGAACTGGTCGAGAAACTGAAAAACGAAGCGAAGGTGCTTTGAATTGGAGAGCCGAATCATGACTATCCTCGTAATCGCAGAACACGACGGCAAAGCACTGGCCCCGGCCACGCTGAATACCGTGGCTGCTGCCGCTAAAATCGGTGGCGACATCCACGTTCTGGTTGCAGGCCAGGGCATTGGCGCAGTAGCCGAAGCCGCCGCTAAAATCGCTGGCGTGGCTAAAGTGCTGGTCGCCGACAACGCGGCTTACGCCCATCAGTTGCCTGAAAACGTGGCGCCTCTTGTCGCTGCTCTTGTTCAAGTGGGTGGGGGGGCCGGTTACAGCCACATCCTGGCGGCTGCTACCTCCAACGGCAAAAACATCCTGCCGCGCGTTGCTGCGCAGTTGGACGTGGATCAGATCTCCGAGATCGTTTCGGTCATCAGCGCTGACACCTTCACGCGCCCGATCTATGCCGGTAACGCCATTGCTACCGTGCAGTCCACTGCGCCGGTAAAAGTGATCACCGTACGTGCGACCGGTTTCGACCCGGTGGCTGCAGAAGGTGGTTCGGCAGCGGTTGAAGCGATTGCAGCGGTTCACGATGCAGGGACTTCGTCGTTCGTGGGTGAAGAACTGGCCAAGTCGGACCGTCCTGAGCTGACCGCAGCCAAAATCGTCGTTTCGGGCGGTCGCGGCATGCAGAACGGCGACAACTTCAAGCATCTATATTCGCTGGCGGACAAACTCGGCGCCGGTGTGGGGGCTTCCCGCGCAGCAGTGGACGCAGGTTTTGTGCCTAACGACATGCAGGTCGGCCAGACCGGCAAAATCGTTGCGCCACAGCTGTACATCGCGGTGGGCATTTCCGGCGCTATCCAGCATCTGGCCGGCATGAAAGACTCCAAGGTGATCGTTGCGATCAACAAGGACGAAGAAGCACCGATCTTCCAGGTGGCCGATTACGGCCTGGTAGCGGACTTGTTCGAAGCTGTGCCTGAACTGGAACAGGCAATCTGACCCCAGAGGTGAGAGATGCAAAAAAGCCCCCGGAGATTGTCCGGGGGCTTTTTGGTACAGCAGGGGTTATCAGCTGTAGCTGTTAACTTTGACCAGTGCAGGCTCTGTTTGAGCCTTTTCCCAGGTCAGGGTCAAGGTTTGCAGGATGCGCGCCATGTAGTCGCTATCGGCGGCAGCCTTCTTGCCCACGTAGCCTTGGCCACGGCGGTACATTTTGAGGTGGGCTCGCATCTGTGGACGGTCCTCCTCGAAACTGGTTTCTTCCTTGCACGAAGTCACTGCATCGATACGAACATCACCGGCGTCACTGATCCACAGAATGTGATCGTTCAGCGTGTCTTTCTGGGCGGCGAAGAGTCGAGCCAGCTCGTTAACAGTCGGTTGGTTATTCAGGTTCATAGCTAACTCCTTGACCACTCGTTGATCTGTCTAATTGATTCGCGCAACTGCACCTGCAGCGCTACGTAGTGTCCATCTAAAGCAGATCTGTCTTGAGTTCGTCATATGTAGTCGTAAAACCCGGCACTACATAAAGAGCGTAAAGCGAGGGAGATCAGCGTGAACCAGGATGCCAGGGTGACATGACGCATCAGCCACAAGCTTCTTGAGGACGTTTCGCTAGCCTCTGTCGTCTTTGACGCGGACGATCAAGCCAGGTCAGCTTCATCAATTCTGCCTTGTGGGCAGTACCTATCCCGGAACAGCCCGACAGCTCGTCGGACATGCTTGCAACAACCCTTTCCAGCGCTTCCGGTGGGGAAGACGTCTGCATAATGCTGGGGGAAAATCGTGTCGTCAATACATATGTAGTGATTATTTTTGCGCACTACATATGTGACTGACGGGTCGTTTTTCAGCATGCCGGTCATCCCGTCAAGCCCGGGCACACGCAGCCCGCGCCGCGATGTTTCGCTGGGCGACGGGCTGCCTGGGGTTAGATCAGGTGGGGTGAGCCGGCGCGTTGAAGCGCCTGCAGAATCAAGCTAGAGGCTGCGCACCCGCCCCGGATAATTCATCACAAACTGCACATGGGCCTTTACGCCCGTGGCCAGGGTTTGGTCATCGGCGGTGAAGTAGGGGCTGTGGTTATTCGCCACTTTGCTCATGTCCTGGTCTTCAGGCGTGGCCCCCAGGAAGACGAACAGCCCCGGCACTTTCTCGGCGTAGTACGAGAAGTCTTCGCTGGGCGACAGGGATGCCTCCAGCCGTTGCACCTTGCCGGGCGCTGCGAGTTCAAGCGCCGGGACCATGGCCGCCGTCAGTTGCGGGTCGTTGGTGGTGACCGGCGCATGGTTGACCAGCAACAGGTTGGCTTCGGTCTCATAGGCGCTGGCAATGCCTTGCACCAGCGGCGGCATTTTTTTCAGCAGGGTGTCGCGCACCGCCGCGCTGTTGCTGCGGATGGTGCCGGTCATTTCCACGGTCTCTGGAATGATGTTGGCCGCCGAACCTGCATTGACGGTGCCGACGCTGATCACCCCCATCCCCTGGGTCAGGTCGGCGCGCCGGCTGACCAGGGTCTGCAGGCCGTTGATGATGCCTGCACTGGCCACCACGGGGTCAACTCCGCTCCAGGGCGCCGAGCCGTGGGTCTGCTTGCCCTTGACGATGATGCGAAAGCCGTCGCTGCTGTTGAGTACGGTACCGGCCTTGTAATACAGGTGGCCGGTGGGATAACCCGCCATCACGTGCACGCCGAAGATGGTTTCGACCTTGGGCGAGTCCAGTGCACCGTCGCGGATCATGGCCTGGGCGCCAATCAAGGCATCGGACTCGAACTCGTCCACGTCCGCCGCGCCTTCTTCTGCGGGCTGGAACAGAAATACGACCGTGCCCGCGACCTGATCACGGTGTTCGGCCAGTACTCGGGCTGCGCCCACCAGCATGGCGGTATGGGTGTCATGGCCGCAGGCGTGCATGACCGGAACGGTTTTGCCCAGGCGGGTACCGGTGGCCGTGCTGGCGTACGGCAGGCCGGTCATCTCCTTGACAGGCAGTGCGTCCATGTCGGCGCGCAGGGCCATCACCGGGCCGGGGAGTCCGCCCTTGAGCACGGCCACCACCCCCGTCTTGCCCACTTGGGTGCGCACCTGCAAACCCAGGCTCTTGAGCTGTTCGGCGACCAATGCAGCGGTCTTGAACTCCTGATTGCCCATTTCGGGGTTCTGGTGAAGGGTATGGCGCAGCGAGATGACCTGGGCGTTGACCGAATCGACGGCGGGATCGACCCAGCTCAGGTCCGCGGCCTGGCTGGCGGTGGCAGTCAGTGCGCTCAATAGCGCGAGGTACAGAGGGGCAGGGCGTAGACGGGCAAGCATTGAGCTTCTCTTGTTTGTTGTTTTTGGGCCGCACAGGGTATGTCGTCACCCATCGGAGTGGTTCGACCGGCTGGCTAAAACCGTTCGATTATCGAACATTGGCCAAGGGTCCAATTGATCTGCACCCATGAGCGGGCCTACTCTGGCGTACGTGACACCCATAAAAATGACAACACCGAGTACCTTGCCGATGGATAGCCGCCTGCTGAGTGAACGCAGTAGCGTGTTCCGACACGCGGACCCCCATGCCGTATCCGATTACGTGAACCTGCATGTGGGTCAGCACTGTATTGGCCTTTCCAGAACCACACGCCCCCTGGCGAGCCTCAATCACCGAAAATTCGCCGAACTTGACCTGTGCCGCATCAGTTACGGCGGCAGTGTCCGCGTGACGTCACCTGCGCTGGAGACCATCTTCCACCTGCAGGTCCTGTTGAGCGGCAATTGCCTGTGGCGTGGCCCGACCCGTGAGCACCATCTGGTGCCGGGCGAGCTGTTGCTGATCAATCCCGACGACCCGGTCGACCTGACGTACTCCCAGGATTGCGAAAAATTCATCCTTAAAATACCGGCCAGCTTGCTTGAATCGGTGTGTGACGATCAGCGCTGGCGGCGACCTGCGGGTGGTGTGCGCTTTATGCGCAATCACTATAGGCTCGATGAGCTGGAAGGCTTTCTCGGCTTGCTGGGCATGGTATGCCAGGAGTCCGAGGCCAGCGACCCGCTGCTGCGGGTGCAGGAGCACTACACGCAGATTATCGGCAGCAAGTTGCTGACGCTGATGCAGACCAACATCAGCCGTGAAAACCTGGCCTCTGCCAGTGCCAGTATCGAGCGCATCCTCGACTACATCGAACGCAACCTGAAGCAGGACCTGAGCGGTGAAGACCTGGCCGCACAGGCGCACATGAGTCCGCGCTCGCTCTACACCCTGTTTGAACGCCAGTTGGGCGTTACCCCCCTGCAATACATCCGCCAGCGCAAGCTCGAGCGTATCCACGCCTGCCTGAACGACCCGAGCTGCACGGTACGCAGCCTCACGGAACTGGCGCTCGATTACGGCTTTATGCACTTGGGCCGTTTTTCCGAAAGCTACCGTTTGCAGTTTGGCGAGCTGCCTTCGAGCACCTTCAAGCGCCGGCATTGCGTCGCCCTGTAGATACTCTGTTGCCAGCCGGCCTGTTCAGAGAAATGTGCTTCGCTAAAAAGGTCGGCCTGTAGGCCGCCTCGGCGGGCAGTTGATCTTGTTTTTGCACTGGTTTTTGATCTGCCTGCCCTTCGGGAGGCCGAGAGGAGGTTCTGCGTAGTGGGTCGACCGGCATGGATGCCGGGAGAGCCGTGTTGGGCCATGGATGGCCCGTCACGGCGTGCCCACGGAGCAGGGCCGGAGCGAGGGCCGTACGCCAGGGCAAGGCCTTTTTGGTTCCTTTTGTGGCTGTTTGACAAAAGGGACTCGCCGTAAGGGCGAAACCATCGTTTCAGTTAACCGCGAATGCTGGATATGTACCCCGTGTGACAGTTGTTTTGCGATGCGCCCGCACCTATGTCGAGTACATATCCATTCGATATGTCACGACTTTCTCGGGTTCCGCCCTTACGGCGTGTCACTTGTGCGCCCAGCATGGGCGCCATCCTAGAGGTGAAAGTCCTCTCTTGAGCTGGCCACAGCGAATGAAGCGAAGCGCAACTGCATGAGGGTGACCAAGTGTGGGAAGGAAGCGTGGAGCATAAACCGCGAGCCGAGGTACACAAACCGCATCTGAGGCATCTCTGGTCAGGGCGAGCAGGCAAGTGACTGCGAAGCTCTTGTGGCCAAAGCACCGGGGATGTAAATGCGGCGGTTGTGCGGTGAAGGATGGCGTTCTTACCTGGGGAGATCTCGCCTCATGCCTGAAAGGGCGACGGCGCAAGCCGGAGCGAGAAGTCAGCAGAGGCCGTAGTAGCTTCGTTGCAGTGAAGGGCCAAACGAGAAGGAGTGAGGTTCACCATGGCGATACAGCAGGCCTTGCATCAGATGCCCGGGAAACCGGGGCGGGACGGAGCTGCGACGGGTGAAACCCGACGCGAAGCGTCCAGCGATGAAGCCGGCGGTCCGCGTCATGACCCGAACCACATGGGGTCAGGACTTCTGCAAGAAGCCCTGACCAGAGAAAACCTGCAATTAGCGCTCAAGCGAGTCCGGTCAAATAAAGGTGCTGCGGGCGTCGACGGTCTTGGGATCGATGAGACGGTCGAGCATCTGTTAACGGCCTGGCCCGTGATACGGGCGCAGTTGCTGGCGGGAACGTACCGGCCAAGTCCGGTGCGTAGAGTTCTGATTCCCAAACCCGACGGAGGCGAGCGCAAGCTGGGCATCCCAACGGTGACGGACAGATTGATTCAACAGGCGCTATTACAAGTTTTGCAGCCTCTGTTGGACCCGGTATTCAGTGATCATAGCTATGGTTTTCGTCCCGGTCGCAGCGCTCATCAAGCGGTATTGGCAGCGCAGCAATATATTGATTCGGGGCGGGACACTGTGGTGGACGTTGATCTGGAGCAGTTCTTTGATCGCGTTGATCATGACCTGTTGATCGCTCGACTGAGCAGAAGGGTAACCGACCGAGGCGTTCTGCGTCTGGTCCGGGCCTACCTGAACAGCGGGACGTTGATCGACGGCATAGTGGTAGCCAGTAAACGAGGGACGCCGCAAGGCGGCCCACTCTCACCATTACTGGCCAATGTATTGCTGGACGAGGTGGACAAGGAGCTGGAGCGACGAGGCCATTGCTTCGTCAGGTACGCGGACGATGCGAACGTTTACGTACGCAGCCTGAAGGCCGGTCAACGGGTAATGGCAGTGCTCCGTCGCCTTTATGATCGACTTAGACTGCAAGTGAACGAGAGCAAGAGTGCGATTGCCAGTGCGTTTGGCCGCAAGTTTCTGGGCTACGGCTTTTGGCTGTCTGCTCAAGGCGAGGTCAAACGCTGGGTGGCAAGCAAAGCGCTACAGGCGTTCAAAAGCCGCATCCGTCAGCTGACTTCTCGTAATGGAGGACGAAGCATGTCGCAGGTGGTGGAAGGTCTGAGACTGTACCTGCTGGGTTGGAAAGCGTACTTCGGTTTATCGCAAACGCCTCGCCTCTGGCACCGGTTCGATGAATGGATCCGCCGACGACTCAGGGCTATCCAGCTCAAACAATGGAGAACCGGAAGGAGGACGTACCGTGAGCTACGCAAACTTGGAGCAGGACCTGACTTGGCAGCGGCGATAGCCAGCAACAGCCACAGGTTCTAGCACAACAGTGTCGGTCTGATCCATGGAGTGCTTACGGTGGCGTGGTCCGACCGGTTGGGTCTACCTCGACTCTGCTGACCTCAACTTCTCGAACCGCCCGGTGCGGACCCGCATGCCGGGTGGTGTGGCAGGGGCGCGGCCAGATGGCCGTCCCCTATGCCGATTTTCCAAACGCCGAAAAAGTAACCAAAAAGGCTTGCCCTACCATTCGGCCGCCTCGCCCAGGCTCGGTGGTTCCCTCACTCCGGCACTGTCATGGGGGCACGCCGCGACGGGCCATCCATGGCCCATCGCGGCTGGCGCGGCGTCCTGCCGCGCCACCCCCATAACAGCACCTGCGTTCGGCCTTCTGTGATGGGCATTCGCGTCGTCTGGACATACGTGTGGCTCCAGCAAAAGCAAAATGCATCGCAGACGCCACAGAGCCTTGCACAAAACGTTTTAGCGCCAACAAACAAGTCGCTGACGAGGAACGAAGGCTGCGATCGGCATGATCGCGGTGCATCTGAAGCATCGGATTGAATGGTTTTGCGGTCGCTGCGTGCCCGATCGCAGCCTCGCGGAGCTCGTCAGCGGCTACGTAGTGACAGAGCTCTGCGCACTAATCGGATAACGATCCGCAGTAAACGGATATTGCTTCTCGAATCGACTCCCTAACCTGACCAGGCCTGAACAATAACAACGGAGGCCCTGGCCATGTCCCTGGGAATCGATTACTTGAATGCCATGCTTGAAGAAGACAAGGACAAGGGCGTCTACCGCTGCAAGCGCGAGATGTTTACCGACCCTGATCTCTTCGAACTTGAAATGACCCACATCTTCGAGGGCAACTGGATCTACCTCGCCCACGAGAGCCAGATCCCCAACGTTAACGACTTTCTGACCACCACCATTGGGCGCCAGCCGATTTTTATCGCGCGCAACAAGGCCGGTGAGCTCAACGCTTTCCTCAATGCCTGCAGCCATCGCGGCGCCATGCTGTGCCGGCACAAGACCGGCAATCGTGCCAGCTACACCTGCCCGTTCCACGGCTGGACCTTCAACAACAGCGGCAAGCTGCTCAAGGTCAAGGACCCGAGCGCGGCCGGCTACCCCGAAGGTTTCAACTGCGAAGGTTCCCACGACCTGACCAAAGTTGCCCGTTTCGAGTCCTATCGCGGCTTTCTGTTTGGCAGTCTCAACCCTGACGTCAAATCCCTGGCCGAACACCTGGGTGAGTCGGCCAAGATCATCGACATGATCGTCGACCAGTCCGCCGATGGCCTGGAAGTACTGCGCGGCGCCAGTTCCTATATCTACGAAGGCAACTGGAAACTCGCCGCTGAAAACGGCGCCGATGGCTACCACGTCAGCTCCGTGCACTGGAACTACGCCGCCACGCAAAACCAGCGCACCCTGCGTGAAGCCGGTGAAGAAATCAAAACCATGAGCGCCGGTAGCTGGGCCAAGAGCGGTGGCGGTTTCTACTCGTTCGACCACGGCCATTTGCTGCTCTGGACCCGCTGGGCCAACCCCCAGGATCGCCCGGCCTACGAGCGCCGCGACGAGCTGTCACGGGACTTCGGCCAGGCCCGCGCCGACTGGATGATCGATAACTCGCGCAACCTGTGCCTGTATCCCAACGTCTACCTGATGGATCAGTTCAGCTCGCAAATCCGCATCGCCAGGCCCATCTCGGTCGACAAGACCGAGATCACCATTTACTGCATCGCCCCCAAGGGCGAAAGCAGTGAAGCGCGCACCAAGCGTATTCGCCAGTACGAAGACTTCTTCAACGTCAGCGGCATGGCCACCCCGGATGACCTGGAAGAGTTCCGCTCCTGCCAGACCGGTTACGGCGCAGGTCGCGGCTGGAACGATATGTCTCGCGGTGCCGAGCACTGGGTCGAAGGTGCCGATGCCGGTGCCCGTGAAATCGACCTCAAGCCCTTGCTGTCCGGCGTTCGTACCGAAGATGAAGGCCTGTTTGTGCTGCAACACAAGTACTGGCAGGAAACCATGCTCAAGGCCACGGCGTGCGAGCCTGGGCTGATCCCCGTGGAGGCCGTGCAATGAACAGCCTCTATGGAATGGTGTGCGAATTTCTGTATCGCGAAGCGCGTTACCTGGACGACGGCCAGTGGGATCAATGGCTGGAGCTGTACGCCGCCGATGCGAGTTTCTGGATGCCGTGCTGGGACGACAACGACACCCTGACCGAAGACCCGCAAAGCGAAATTTCGCTGATCTGGTACGGCAGCCGTGGCGGCCTGGAAGACCGGGTGTTCCGGATCAAGACTGAGCGCTCCAGTGCGACCATGCCCGACACCCGCACCTCCCACAACCTGAGCAATATCGAGATCGTCGACGAGGCCGACGGGCTGTGCCAAGTGCGATTCAACTGGCACACCCTGAGCTTTCGCTACAAGACCACCGACAGCTACTTCGGCACCAGCTTTTACACCCTCGACCTGCGCGGCCCCCAGCCGCTGATCAAGGCCAAGAAAGTAGTGCTCAAGAACGACTACGTGCGTCAGGTCATCGACATCTACCACATCTGATCAACGCTGTGATGCGTGCCTGAAGGTGCCTGCGGGCACCTGCGGCCCGGCATCGCCTGCGAGGTACATTATGAGCTTTCAAATTGCGCTCAATTTCGAAGACGGCGTTACCCGTTTTATCGAAGCCAACAGCCAGGAAACCGTCGCCGATGCGGCTTACCGCCAGGGCATCAATATCCCGCTGGACTGCCGCGACGGTGCCTGCGGTACCTGCAAGTGCTTTGCCGAAGCCGGGCGCTACGAGCTGGGCGACGACTACATCGAAGACGCGCTGAGTGAAGATGAAGTCGAGCAGGGCTACGTGCTGACCTGCCAGATGCGTGCTGCCAGCGACTGCGTATTGCGTGTGCCCGCTTCTTCGACAGTGTGCAAGACCCAGCAGGCCAGTTTTGAAGCGAGCATCAGCGATGTGCGCCAGCTGTCCGAGAGCACCATTGCGCTGTCGATCAAGGGCGAGTCCCTGAGCAGCCTGGCCTTCTTGCCGGGTCAATACGTCAACTTGAATGTACCGGGCAGCGACCAGTCGCGGGCTTACTCCTTCAGCACGCTGCAAAAGGATGGCGAGGTCAGTTTCCTGATTCGCAATGTGCCCGGCGGATTGATGAGCAGCTTCTTGACCGGGATTGCCAAGGCGGGCGACAGCATGACCCTGGCCGGGCCGCTGGGCAGCTTCTATTTGCGCCAGATCCAGCGCCCGCTGTTGCTGCTGGCCGGAGGCACGGGGCTGGCACCGTTTACCGCAATGCTGGAAAAAATCGCCGAGCAGGGCAGCCCGCACCCGGTGCATCTGATCTATGGCGTGAGCAACGACTTTGATCTGGTTGAAATGGACCGCCTGCAGGCCCTGAGCGCCCGCATTGCCAACTTCAGCTTCAGTGCCTGCGTGGCCAACCCGCAGAGTCAGCATCCGCTCAAGGGCTACGTCACCCAGCATATCGAGCCATGCCATCTGAACCAGGGCGATGTCGACGTGTACCTGTGCGGCCCGCCGCCGATGGTGGAGGCAGTCAACCTCTACATCCGTGAGCAAGGCATTACACCGGCCAATTTCTACTACGAAAAATTCGCCGCTGCCGCTTGATTCCTTTTTAACCGAGGTTGCCATGAACAACAGATTCGACAACAAGGTCGTGCTGGTTACCGGCGCAGCCCAAGGCATCGGACGCCGTGTGTGTGAACGCTTGCTGGCCGAAGGCGCGCAGGTCATTGCGGTGGATCGTTCTGAACTGGTTTTCGAGCTGCAGGGCGAGGGCGTGCTCACCCTGACGGCCGACCTTGAACAGTACACCGACTGCGCTCGGGTGATGGCTGAGGCGGTAAAAACCTTTGGCCGTCTCGATGTGCTGATCAATAACGTGGGCGGCACCATCTGGGCCAAGCCGTTCGAGCACTATCAGGTCGAAGAAATCGAGGCTGAAGTGCGCCGCTCGTTGTTCCCCACCCTGTGGTGCTGCCATGCGGCGCTGCCCTACATGCTGGAACAGGGCCGTGGCGCAATCGTCAATGTGTCTTCAATCGCCACCCGCAGTGTCAACCGCGTGCCTTACGGCGCGGCCAAGGGCGGAGTGAATGCACTGACTGCCTGCCTGGCGTTCGAGAACGCCGGGCGCGGTATTCGGGTGAATGCCACCGCACCGGGGGGCACCGAGGCACCGCCGCGACGTATTGCGCGCAATGACGCCGAGCAAACCCCGGACGAGAAAGTCTGGTACCAGCAAATCGTCGACCAGACCCTGGACAGCAGTTTGATGAAACGCTACGCCAGCCTCGATGAGCAGGTCGGCGCGATCCTGTTTCTGGCCAGCGACGAAGCCTCCTATATCACCGGCGTAACCCTGCCGGTCGGCGGCGGCGACCTCGGCTGAAGGGCCGGTATCAAGTACCTGACGGGAAGACTGAAATGAACCAAGTCCTGATTGAAAGCCTGACGACCCTGATCGTCGACCTGCCCACCATCCGCCCGCACACGCTGGCGATGCATACCATGCGCAAGCAGACCCTGGTGATCCTGCGCCTGCGTTGCAGCGACGGCATCGAAGGTATCGGCGAAGCCACCACCATCGGCGGCCTGGCCTACGGGTACGAGAGCCCGGAAAGCATCAAGGCCAACATTGATGCGCACCTCGCGCCAATGCTGGTGGGCAAGCCTGCGGACAATATCAATGCCGCCATGCAGACCCTGGACAAGATTGCCAAAGGCAATACGTTTGCCAAGTCCGGGATCGAAAGCGCGTTGCTGGACGCTCAGGGCAAGCGCCTGGGGCTGCCGGTCAGCGAGCTGCTGGGCGGTCGGGTACGTGACAGCCTGGAAGTGGCCTGGACCCTGGCCAGTGGCGACACCGCCCGGGATATCGCCGAAGCCGAGCAGATGCTGGATGTGCGCCGTCACCGGATCTTCAAGCTCAAGATTGGGGCCAACCCGCTGGAGCAAGACCTCAAGCATGTGCTCGCCATTAAAAAGGCCCTGGGCGACCGGGCCAGCGTGCGCGTCGACGTCAACCAGTACTGGGACGAATCCCAGGCCATCCGGGGCTGCCAGGTGCTGGGTGACAACGGTATCGACCTGATTGAACAGCCGATTTCACGGGTCAACCGCTCGGGCCAGGTGCGCCTGAACCAGCGCAGTCCGGCGCCGATCATGGCCGACGAGTCCATCGAAAGTGTCGAAGACGCCTTTAGCCTTGCGGCAGACGGCGCGGCCAGCGTATTCGCCCTCAAGATCGCCAAAAACGGCGGCCCTCGCGCCGTGCTGCGTACTGCGCACATCGCCGAAGCTGCGGGTATCGCCCTGTACGGCGGCACCATGCTTGAAGGTTCGGTGGGCACGCTGGCATCAGCCCATGCGTTCCTCACCCTCAAGCAACTGACCTGGGGCACAGAACTGTTCGGGCCGTTGCTTTTGACCGAAGACATCGTGACCGAGGCGCCCCAGTACCGGGATTTTGAGCTGCACATTCCGCGTACCCCGGGTCTGGGCCTGATGCTGGACGAAGAACGCTTGGCGCGCTTCAGCCGCTGACACTTGTCCTTTCCAAACCCGCATTAATGATTTTCAAGGAGCCCCCCCCCATGCTTTTCCACGTAAAAATGACCGTGAACCTGCCACTCGACATGGACCCGGCCAAGGCCGCGACGCTCAAGGCCGACGAAAAGGAACTGGCCCAGCGCCTGCAACAGGAAGGCAAGTGGCGCCACCTGTGGCGCATTGCCGGGCACTACGCCAACTACAGCGTATTTGACGTGGCCAGCGTCGAGGCCTTGCACGACACGCTGCTGCAATTGCCGCTCTTCCCCTACATGGATATCGAGATCGAAGGGCTGTGCCGCCACCCGTCTTCGATCCATGACGACGACCGCTAACCCTTTCATTCCCTCGCACAAGAACAAGATAAGGTGAGCCCCATGACCGTGAAAATATCCCACACTGACGGTATCCAGAGCTTCTTCAAAGAAGCCGCCGGCTTTGGCAGCGACAATGGCAGTCCGCGTCTCAAAAGCATCATCCTGCGAGTGCTGCAGGACAGCGCAAAAATCATCGAAGACCTTGAAATCACCGAGGACGAATTCTGGAAGTCCGTGGACTACCTCAACCGTCTGGGCGGCCGCTCGGAAGCCGGTCTGTTGGTAGCAGGCCTGGGCATCGAGCACTTTATCGACCTGTTGCAGGACGCCAAGGATGAGCAGGCCGGTCAGGTCGGCGGCACGCCTCGCACCATCGAAGGCCCGCTGTACGTGGCCGGTGCGCCGCTGTCCGAAGGGCACGCGCGGATGGACGACGGCAGTGAAGAGGGTGTCGCCACTGTGATGTTCCTCGAAGGCCGGGTGTTCGACACCCAGGGCAAGCCGCTGGCTGGCGCCACGGTCGACCTGTGGCACGCCAACACCAAGGGCACCTATTCGTTTTTTGACCAGAGCCAGTCTGAGTACAACCTGCGTCGGCGCATCATCACGGATGCCGAAGGTCGCTATCGCGCCCGCAGTATCGTGCCATCGGGCTACGGCTGCGATCCACAGGGGCCGACCCAGGAATGCCTGGATCTGCTGGGGCGCCACGGCCAGCGTCCGGCCCATGTGCACTTCTTTATCTCGGCCCCCGGCCATCGGCACCTGACGACCCAGATCAACCTGTCGGGCGACAAGTACCTGTGGGACGACTTTGCCTATGCCACCCGTGAAGGTCTGGTGGGCGAAGTGCAGTTTCGCGACGATGGCGCCCGTGATGTGACGGGGCGATATGCCGAACTTGCCTTCGACTTCCAGCTGCAGCAGGCCGCCGCCCCGGCAGCCGAGTTGCGCAGCCATCGCCCGCGGGCGTTGCAGGAAAATTGTTCGTCCAGCAACAGTTGAGCAACACCCAGGCGTGAATCCGGGCACTCCGGAGGCGGGTAATCCCCCCCGGACGAGCCCTGAATCCGGGCCCGCAAGGTGAATCGATACAGCGGCATGGTCTGTGCAATGTTCCTGAAAAAACACTTCAGGAACCACACCCATGCCTGCAACCGCTTCGAACAAACCGCTCATTCGTCGTAGCCGACTCTGGCAAGCCCTGACCCTGGCCGTCGTCAGTACAGGGCTTGCGACACTGGCCAGCGCCGATGACAGCGATGTCCCTTCGCTGGCCGGCAAACGCATCGCCATCAGCATGACGGGCACCAGTCATTATTTCGATGTGAAAGCCTTTGAAGCGCAGGTCGAGGAGGTCAAGCGCCTTGGCGGCACGCCGATCACCCTGGATGCCGGGCGCAATGATAAAAATCTGGTGACGCAACTGCAGACGGTGGTGACGCAAAAGCCGGATGCCGTGATCCAGACCCTGGGCACCCTGAGTGTGATTGACCCGTGGCTCAAGCGCATCAGCAAAGCCGGTATACCGCTGTTCACTATCGACGCACCCTCGCAATACAGCCTCAACAACACCACTTCGGACAATGTCGCCACGGGTAAAAACCTGGCCGGGCAACTGGTGGCAGACAGCGGTGGCAAGGGCAATATTCTGGTGTTCAACGGTTTCTATGGCGTGCCGGTGTGCGCGATCCGTTATGACCAGCTCAAGCTGGCCCTCAAGGATCATCCTGAGCTCAACATCATCGACCCCGAACTGCGGGATGTGATCCCCAACACCGTGCAGGATGCCTACAGCCAGGTCAGCGCGCTGCTCAACAAATACCCCAAGGGCAGCGTCACCGCGATCTGGTCCGCCTGGGATATTCCCCAACTGGGCGCCAGCAAGGCGCTGGTGGACGCCGGGCGCACGGAGATCAAAACCTATGGTGTCGACGGCACGCCTGAAGTGCTTGAGCTGCTTAAGCGCGAGGACTCACCGGTGGGCGCAGTGGTGGCCCAGCAACCGGCACTGATCGGTAAAACCGCCGTGCAGAATGTGGCGCGCTATCTGGCCGGGCAGCATGACTTGCCCAAGGAAACCCAGGTGCCGACGTTGCTCACTACCGCGGCCAACCTTGAGCAGGTGCAACGTCTGCGAGGCGACCAGTGACTCCCCCCGCGCTGCATCTGCAGGGTATCGCCAAGCGCTTCGGGCCTACCCAGGCGCTGGACGGCGTAGACCTGTGGGTCGAGCGCGGCTCGATTCACGGCCTGGTGGGTGAGAACGGCGCCGGCAAATCGACCCTGATCAAGGTACTGGCTGGCATCCACCGGGCCGACAGCGGCACCCTGGCGATCGACGGGCAGCCCTTTACTGCGTTGAGTCCGCGTCAGGTCGAGGCCTTGGGCGTACATTTCATTCATCAGGAGCGTCTGTTGCCCGCCCGTTTTACCGTGGGTGAAGCGCTGTTCTTTGGTCATGAACTCAGGTGCGGCCCTTTTGTCCGGCGCCGCGCCCAGGACCGTGAGGCGGCACGGCTGTTACGTGAGTACTTTGATCTGGAGTTCCCGGCGGGCGCACTCGTCAGCGAGCTGGACAGTGCGCAGCGTCAGATTCTGCAAATTACCCGGGCCTTGCTGGCCAAGCCCAAAATACTGGTGTTCGACGAACCCAGCGTGTCCCTGGTCAAGCGCGAAGTCGATCAGCTGTTGGCAATCATTCGTCGTTTGCGCGATCAAGGCCTGACGATTGTGTATATCTCTCACTACCTGCAGGAAATCGAAAGCCTGTGCGATCAGGTTACGGTGCTGCGCAATGGTCGGGCCGTGGCGGTGGTCGATCCGCGTACCACCTCGACCACGCAGATTGCCCGGCTGATGGTCAATCGCGACGTCGGCGAGATGTACCCCAAAGATGTGGTCAAGCCGGGTGAGGTGGTGCTTGAACTCAAGGGTTTGGGTTTTGGTTCTGCGTATCACGACATCAATGTGAGCCTGCGCCGGGGCGAGGTGCTGGGGCTGACCGGACTGGTGGGGTCCGGTGCCAAGGAACTGCTTAAAAGCCTGTTCGGCCTGGTGCAGCCCGACCGTGGCAGTGTGCACTTGCAGGGGCGCCTTGTGCGCCTCAAGTCCCCCCGCGACGCCGTTCGCAAAGGCATTGCGCTGGTTCCTGAAGAACGCCGCAGCCACGGGGTAGCGCCGCTGCTGTCAGTGCTTGAAAACCTGACCCTGGCCGGGCTTTCGCGGTTCAGCCGCTGGGGGCTGATGAACCCCGCGGCCGAGGCCCGGGAAAGCGAACGACTGATCGCTGAACTGGGTATCAAGACTGCGGGCCGCGACGCCCCGGTCCGGCAACTGAGTGGCGGCAATCAGCAAAAAGTCGCACTGGGTAAATGGCTGGGTCGCGGCTGCGCGGTGTACCTGCTTGACGAGCCCAGTGTGGGGGTCGACATCGGGGCCAAGGTCGAGATCTATCGCCTGATCGGCCGCCTTGCCCAGCAAGGCGCGGCAGTGCTGGTGCTGTCCTCGGACTTGCCGGAGCTGATGGGTATTACCGACCGGATTCTGGTGATGCACCGTGGGGCCCTGGCCGGTGAGTTCGATGCACGCCAGGTCGACAGCGACCGTTTGCTGGCCTGCGCCACAGGGGCCCGTGAGTTGTCCGCCCCGTGCCTTTCTTCCGAGCGGGAGCCTGAACATGCCTTCGTCTGAAATCCTCGCCCGGCCTTTAGTGCGCAGGCTGGGCCTGCTGGTGCTGCGCCGGGGTTCACTGCTGGCGTTCCTGCTGATTCTGGCGGTGTTCGCGGTCAGCGCACCCGACTTTCTCAGCCCGGGCAACATTGCCAACGTGTTTGCCCAGTCGGCGATCCTGGGCATCCTCGCCTTTGGCCTCACCTGCGTGGTGATCGGCGGTGGTTCCAACGTTGTTTCGGGCGGTCTCGATCT
Organism: Pseudomonas sp. ML2-2023-3; assembly: GCF_037055275.1. Classification (NCBI taxonomy): domain Bacteria; kingdom Pseudomonadati; phylum Pseudomonadota; class Gammaproteobacteria; order Pseudomonadales; family Pseudomonadaceae; genus Pseudomonas; species Pseudomonas sp. ML2-2023-3. The sequence goes on along the minus strand of NZ_CP146343.1, from coordinate 3,788,477 downwards.
GTCCCTGGCGGCCAATCTGGGCCTGTGTGCGGCGGTCTACAGCAGCCTGAACAACGCGGGACTGCAGGCCGGGGAGGCTATTGGCCTGACCTTGCTCTGCGGGCTGGCCGTCGGTGCCCTGAACGGTTTTACCGTGGTGGTGCTGCGCCTGCCGCCACTGCTCGCAACCCTGGCGAGCATGAACCTGATTGCCGGGCTGGAGCTGGTACTGACCCAGAACAGCGTGTTGCCCACCGATTCGGCGTTGCTGGACACCCTGGCCAATGGCGAGTGGCTGCAGGTGCCTGCGCTGGCCTGGGTGCTGCTGGGTGTGGCGTTGTTGCTGGGCCTGCTGATTCAGCACAGTCCTTATGGATTGCGTTTGTACGCGGTAGGCGAATACCCCGAGGCGGCACGGGCCGCCGGGTTGGGGGTGGGCCGCTACGTGTTTTCCAGTTACCTGATCGCGGGGCTGTGCGCCGCCATTGCCGCCTTTTGCTCGGCCGCGTATTTCAGCGGCAGCACCACGGGTTCCGGGGAAATGCTGCTCTCGGTCGTGGCCATCGCTTTTCTGGGGGTGGTGTTTTCAAGGCGGCTGGTGGCGAACATCCCCGGCACGTTGTTGGCGACGCTGTTGCTGGGTTTTTTGATTAACGGTTTCCAACTGCTGAACATCGCCAGCTTCTGGGTCAATGGTGTGCAGGGGGTCCTTATTTTAGTGGTGGTGGCCATGTCCAGCGCCTTGCGCACAGAGGAGGGCGGACAATGACCACGCTCGCTGCAACGCCCGTGTCTACGCTGTTTTTATCCCGCGCATTGCGGGGGATCCTGCCGCTATTGATCGTCGTGATCGTTGGGTTTTTCGCGGCGACAGCGCCGGGGTTCTTGACCCTCGGCAACCTGAGCAGCCTGCTGCTGAACAATTTTGTGCTGCTGGCGATAATTGCCATCGGCATGACCTGGGCGGTGGCGGCAGGGGGGATCGACTTGTCGGTGGGCACGGCGCTGGACTTCGCCAGCCTGGCCTTTGTGGTGGTGCTTAATGGCGGTCATGGCCTGGCCATTGCGATACCCGCAGCCTTGCTCGCCGGGGTGCTGGTGGGCGGCTTCAATGCGGGGCTGATCGCAGGTCTTGGCATTACGCCGTTTCTGGCAACCCTGGGTACGTTGTTTATCGGCATCAGCGTTCAGCAATTACTGTCTGAAGGGGGGCAGCCGATCTACATTGCGCAGAGTGTTTTGCCGGGGCTCACCGGTATGACGTGGCTGGGGGTGCCGCTACCGTTGTGGCTAGTACTGGGCGTGGCGGTGGGGTACGGGGTGATACTGGCCCGAGGGCGACTGGGGCGAGAAATCCTGGCGGTTGGCACCCAGGTGCAACTGGCGCGCTACTCGGGGCTGTCGATCCGCGTGATCAGCCTCAAGGTGTTTATCGCCAGTGCGCTGGCCTGTGCCGTCGCCGGGATTGTGCTCAGTTCCACGGTCAACGCCTACGTGCCGATGTCGGGCAATGCGTTCTTGATCAATGCCATTGGAGCGGTGTTCATGGGCACCACCCTGAGCCGAACCGGGCGCGCCAACATCCCCAGCACGTTGCTGGGGGTGTTGTTCATCAATGTGATTGCCAATGGTCTGTTGCTGATTGGCTGGAACTTCTATTGGCAGCAGGTGGCGACCGGCGCGCTGATTTTGCTGGTGCTGGCGTTCAGTTTCGCCAGCCGCCGCCTGCAGTTGGGGCACTCGTCGTGATCTATCCGGCCTTGAGGCTATTGCCGATCTGCCACACATACAGTGGCTCAGTCCCGTTGACGGCCCAGTCACCGACTATCCGTGCCTTGTATATCCACGGGTTGTGGGAGGCTGCCGTGCGGGCATTGCGCCAATGGCGATCCAGCGCCTTGCTCACACTGACCCCTGAAGCCCCCAGGGCGTTGAACAGATCGCTGGTCGCCCGCAGGATCAACTCCGACACCACGACCTGAGCTTTTGACGTCTCGATTTCGGCATCGATGTTGGCCTGGCGCTCGGCGTCTGTGTCCTGGGCCAGTCGCGCTACATAGGCCCGTTGCAGAGGTTCCGCCGAGCGCAGGGTAGCCGCTTCGGCCGCATACACCTGGGCCGATATCTGCCCGACCACCTGCAGGATCTGGGCGTCGCCACTGGCGGTGTCGGCATTGCCGTGGCTGAACACCCGTTTGCGCTCGCGAACCTCTTGGGCAATATCCCGTTCCACGGCACGGCCAATGCCCGCCAGTACGGCCAGCAGCACCAATTGATAAAACGCCGTCTGGTATTTAAACCGCGTCTCGAAGGGAATCACGTGTTCGGCGCTCAGGGGGACATCCACATACTGCGAGGTGCCGCTGCCGGTGGTGCGCTGCCCGAAGCCGTCCCAATCATCGCTCTGGGTCACGCCGGGATGACTTGCATGCACCAGCGCAATCACGTCGGCGCCGTTGTCGGAGCGTTGGGCGTACACATCGATCCAGTCGGCAAAGATACTGCCGGTGCTGTAGTACTTGGCCCCGTTGAGCAGGTAGTTCTCACCGTGGGGGGTGATTTTGGTGAGGATTTCCCCCAGTTTGACCGCGCCGACCTCGGTCCAGCCATTGCCTACCAGTTCACCTGCCACAAAGCGTGCGAACCAGGCCCCGCGTAACGGGCCAGGAGGTGCATTGAGGCGGTCTTCGACAAACGCAAAATGGCCGCGCAGTGATTGTGGAATGTTGGAGTCGGCTTCGGCCAGCTCGATCAGCAACTGGAACAATTGACCGATGGACGCACCGGCACCGCCATACTCGACGGGCACTCTGATTGCGCCAAAACCGGCCTGTTTCAACCAGCGAATGGGCTCGTAGGGCAGCTCGCGAGCGTGTTCGCGTTCAACATTGCCGGCGGCGATTTTGCGGAACAAGGGACGAAAGCGATTGGCCAGGGTCTCGTAGTCGGTACCCGCGGACAGAGGTGAAGCGGTCATGGCAGTTCTCCTGAAATGGAAGATTCCTGTCATGGGGGATTGCATGGTTTGTGCCGTTGGCGACAAGCCCGCAAAGCCTGGGATTCGCTCAAGCCAACTGACTGCTGGCCAACAGTTAAAAGCCAAGGTGTACGAAAACAGCACAGCCACCCTCACGAATACCCCTGTGGGAGCGGGCTTGCTCGCGGGGGTATCGCCGCGGTTTAACTCAAGGATCGCGGCGCCCGTATCTCGACCAGGCCCGCTCCCGCAGAGCAGGCGTAGAACCGGCACGGCCTGTGCAACAGCGCCTGCAATGTGTAGCGTCAGGAGCAATTCGATGTCCCGTGAAATCCGTTTGAATGCCTTCGACATGAACTGCGTCGGCCATCAGTCCCCGGGCCTGTGGGCCCATCCCCGTGACCGCTCGTGGCAGTACAAGGATCTTGAATACTGGACCGACCTGGCCAGGATCCTGGAGCGTGGCAAGTTTGACGGGCTGTTTATCGCCGATGTGCTGGGGATCTATGACGTGTATCGCGGCAATGGCGATGCGGCGATCCGCCAGGGCGCACAGGTGCCGGTCAATGATCCGCTGCAATTGATCCCGCCAATGGCCCTGGTGACGGAGCACCTGGGGTTTGGCCTGACCGCGTCGTTGTCGTTCGAGCATCCGTACCCCTTTGCCCGGCGCCTGTCGACGCTTGACCACCTGACCAAGGGCCGCGCGGGCTGGAACATTGTCACCTCCTACCTTGAAAGCGGTGCCAAGAACATCGGCCAGCAAACCCTGACCGAGCACGATGCCCGCTATGACTATGCCCAGGAGTATCTGGAGGTTTGCTACAAGCTGTGGGAAGGCAGTTGGGAAGAGGGCGCCATCCTGCGTGACCGTGAACGGCGGGTGTTCAGTGACCCGAGCAAAATCCATGAAATCCGCCACGACGGCAAACATTTCCAGGTTCCGGGCATCCACCTGTGCGAACCCTCGCCGCAGCGTACGCCGGTGCTCTATCAGGCTGGCGCCTCCAGCCGGGGCAAGCAGTTCGCAGCCGAGCAGGCCGAGTGTGTGTTTGTGGCCGCGCCGTCCAAGGTGCTGCTGAAAAAAACCGTCGCCGATATTCGTCGACGTGTCGCCGAGGCGGGGCGCGACCCCTCGAAAATTCTGATTTTCAACCTGCAGACCGTGATCCTCGGCGAGACCGATGCACTGGCCAAGGCCAAGTTCGAAGAATACAAAAGCTATGTCAGCTACGAAGGTGCAATGGCCTTGATCAGTGGCTGGACCGGGATCGATTTCAGCCAGTTCAAGCCCGACGAGCCCCTCAAGCACGTGCACACCAATGCGATCCAGTCCGCCGTCGAAACCTTCTCCACGGCCGATCCGAACACCCTCTGGACCCCCAATGCGCTGGCGGACTGGGTGGGCATCGGCGGTTTCGGCCCGCTGTTTGTCGGCAGCCCTGAAACCGTGGCTGACCTGCTCGAAGAGTGGGTGGCCGAGACTGATGTGGACGGCTTCAACCTGGCTTATGCGGTGACCCATGAGACCTTTATCGATGCCGTGGATTTGCTGGTGCCTGAGCTGCAAAAGCGCGGTGTGTACAAGAAGGAGTACGCCCCGGGCACCCTGCGCGAGAAGTTGTTTGGCGAAGGTCCCCGCCTGGCTGAAGGACACCCGGGGGCGGGCTATCGCAACCTGGGCGAGCTTAATCGGGCCCAGGAAAAACAACGGGCCTGAAGCCCGGCGCTGGACACAGCGGGTGAGCTGAACGCAGCATGGGTGATCGATCCTGCGTTCAGCGCTTAATAACTTCAAGAACGAGTGAGTAACCATGAGTGAGCCGCAAACCGGACAGGCAACTCCTGCCATCCGTGAGGCCGATGTATTGATTGTGGGCGGTGGCCTGAGCGGCACCTTGTTAGCCATGCAACTGCTGCGCTTACCCGGCGCCCGGCGCATCGTGCTGGTGGAGCCCAGGCCCGAGCTGGGCCGGGGCGAGGCTTACAGCGCCACCGAACTGGGGCATACCCTGAACGGTAATGCAGCGCGCATGAGCATCGAGCCCGATGATGCCGATGACCTGACACGTTGGTTGCAGGCCCACCTTGATGACGGCGGCTGGCCGGAGTCGGGTGCCCAGGATCTACCGGCCAGCGAATTGTTCCCGCCCCGCGGGCTGTTCGGTGTGTATGCCCAGCAGCGTCTGGCGCAGGCACTGATCATCGGCGAGGCGAATGGCTCCAGCCTGACCCATGTGCGCGATGAAGTGATCGACCTGCAAACCCTGGAGCACGGCGTGAGGGTCACGCTCAAGGAGGGGGCCCGGTGGCAGGGCGCAGTGGCCGTATTGGCAACCGGCATGTTCCCGGCGGCCCGTACGGCCCAGCGCGAGTCCAGCGGCCTTAACGCCGCGGCACTGGACCCGTGGAATGTCGAAGCATTGCGAGCACTGCCGACGGATGCCCGGGTGCTGATCATCGGCTCGGGGCTGACCATGATCGATGCCCTGGAATCCCTTGACCAGGCGGGTCATCGCGGGCCGATCGACGTGTATTCGCGTCACGGCCTGTTGCCCCATGTGCGCCGTCAGCCGCCCGCCTGGGAGGATTTTCTGAGCCTGTCGCCGGAGCTGCGCAGCCCCTTGCAGTTGCTACGCGAACTGCGTCGTCAATGTGCGCTGGCGCAGGCGCAGGGTATCGACTGGCAGGCGCCGCTGGACACTGTCCGGGTGCACATTCCAAGGCTTTGGAGCCAGGCCAGTGATGCACAGCGCCGTCAATTTGTGCGGCATGCCCGGCCCTGGTGGGAAAGCCATCACCATCGTTCGCCGCCCCAGGGCAATGCCTTGCTGGAACGGCTGCTCAAGGAAGGTCGGCTGACGGTGCGTGCCGCGTCCCTGCAAGGTGTAGACAGTGCCGGCCTTCAAATTCGTCTGCGTTACCGTGGGCAAACTGAAGCGGTGTGGGTGCAAGGGGATGGGCTGATCAACTCCACCGGCATCGAGTACGACTGGCGCCGGGTGGATAAAGCCTTGCCCCGGCAACTGCTGCAGCGTGGGTTGATACGGCCCGGCAACCTGGGGCTGGGCATTGCCGCCGACGCGGGCGGAGCGGTTTTGAATGCCGACGGCGAGCCGGGACAAAGGCTGTTTGCGATGGGCCCGCCGTTGCGTGGCATGTGGTGGGAAAGCACTGCGGTGACCGACGTTGCACTACAAGCCAAGGCATTGGCCAATCGGTTGGCTATAGAGTTTTGACCTGACAGACCGCGTCGGCCGCATTCACTGTCTGGCACAAATACCTGTGGGAGCGGGCTTGCTCGCGATGGCATCTACGCGGTACGGCTGAAAGACCGCGTCCTCAGCATCGCAGGCAAGCCAGCTCCTGCAGGTCTTGCGCTAGCCCCTGAATCTGCGTCCCGGACATAGAATCGGACACGTACAATGGCCATATAAATCCCCTTTTGGCCTGCCTCCCTCTGTGATCGGTTCTGGCTGTCGGCAAGAATCAACCCCACCACTCAAATAACAACAAATCCTTTCGTCCTTACCCTCGGCCTTCTAAAGGCCTCTGCCGTGTACAGAACATAACAACTATCGATCTCACGCCGAACCTGGGGAACTGATCCATGGACACTCTGAAATGCTTACTGGGCGCCACTGTCTGTGGGCTCACGCTGCTGGCCACCAGCGTACATGCCGAACAGCGCGAGTTGCGGGTTTACAACTGGGCGGACTATATCCTGCCGTCCGTTCCCAAGGACTTCGCCAAACAGACGGGCATCAAGGTGACCTGGGATTCTTTCGACACCAATGAAGCCCTTGAAGCCAAGCTGCTGACCGGCAACTCGGGGTATGACCTGGTGGTGCCGTCCAATCAGTTTCTCGATACCCAGATCAAGGCGGGAGTGTTTCAGAAACTGGACAAGTCCAAGCTGCCCAACTGGCAGCACCAGGACCCGGCCCTGCTCAAGTTGCTGGACACCAATGACCCTGGCAACCAGTACGCGGTGCCTTACATGTACGGCACGGTGCTGATCGGCTTCAACCCGGCCAAGGTCAAGGCCGCGCTGGGCGAGAATGCACCGGTGGACAGCTGGGATCTGGTGTTCAAGCCCGAAAACATGGCCAAGCTGAAATCCTGCGGCGTGGCGATGCTCGATTCACCCTCGGAAATCCTGCCGTTGGCGCTGCATTATCTGGGACTGGACCCCAACAGCCAGAACCCGGCCGATTATGAAAAAGCCAAGGAGCTGATGCTCAAGATCCGCCCCTACGTGACCTACTTCAACTCGGCCAAGTACATGACCGATATCGCCAATGGCGACATCTGCGTGGCCATCGGTTATTCGGGCAGTTTCTACCAGTTCGGCAATCGCGCCAAAGAGTCGGGTAACGGTGTCGTGGTCGACTGGCGCTTGCCCAAAGAGGGCGCGCCGATCTGGTTTGACACCTTCGCCATCCCTAAAAGCGCGAAAAATGTCGAAGAGGCCCACGAGTTCCTTAACCACCTGCTGGAGCCCAAGGTCATTGCCGGGATCAGTGATTTCCTTGGCTACCCCAATGCCAACAAGGACTCCCTGGCGCTGATCAACAAGGACATCACCGCCAATCCGAACCTGACCCCAACCAGCGAGGCGTTGGAATCCCTGTATGTGGTGCAGCCGCTGCCGCAGAAAATGGAACGGGTGCGCACCCGGGTCTGGACCAGTATCAAGTCGGACAAGTAACCCCTCTGGGGTAGTGAATGGGGGTTATCGTCAAGTGCCTGCCGGGTTCCTAAACTGGGGGCACTTAATCGAACGACGAGAACAGCACCATGCGTATCCGAGAGCTTGGCATCACTATCGGTTCAGGTACCCCGGGCGTGTACAACGCCATCACCGACGTACCGGGTGTGCGAGTGGGGCATCACACGCTCAATGTTGAAACCGATGGGGTTTCCATCCATTCCGGTGTCACCGTGATTGAGCCCCGGGCCGGAGCCACCCATTTGCAGCCGTGTTTTGCAGGCGTGCATGTGCTCAACGGCAACGGTGACGCCACGGGGCTGGAGTGGATCCGGGAGGCGGGCTTGCTGACCTCGCCCATTGCCTACACCAACACCCACAGTGTTGGCGTGGTTCGCGATGCGCTGGTAGCTGCCGAGCGGGAGATGGGCAAGCAACATACCTACTGGTGCATGCCCGTGGTGCTGGAGACCTACGACGGAACGTTGAACGATATCTGGGGCCAGCACGTGACTGCCGAGCATCTGCAACTTGCCCTGCAAGCGGCCGAGTCCGGGCCTGTGGCAGAGGGCAACGTCGGGGGCGGTACCGGAATGATCTGCCACGAATTCAAGGGCGGGATCGGCACGTCATCACGGGTATTGAGCCCGGAGCAGGGGGGCTGGACGGTAGGGGCGCTGGTGCAGGCCAACTACGGCGTGCGTGAAGCCTTGCGGGTGGGCGGCTACCCGGTCGGCACGGTGCTGGATGACGTGCCATCGCCCTTCAAAAGCGGGGTCAATGTCGGCGTGCCGGGCATGGGGTCGATCGTGATTACCCTTGCCACCGACGCGCCCTTGTTGCCCCATCAGTGCACCCGTCTTGCACAGCGTGCCAGTGTCGGGTTGGCGCGGGTGGGGGGAGGAACCGAGGACTCCAGCGGCGATATCTTCATTGCCTTTGCGGTGGGCAACCAGAACTTGCCAGCGGCCAACTTCGGTCATCCGGGTGAGCCGACAACGGCGTTGCAGATGGTCAACAACGACTACATCTCGCCGCTGTTCGTGGCAGCGGCCGATGCGGTAGAAGAAGCCATTCTCAATGCCATGCTGGGCGCCGATGACCTGACAGGCTGTGGCCATACGGTGCTGGCGCTCAAGCCTGAGCGATTGCTGGCGGCGCTCAGGCAGGTGGGCTGGAAAGCACCTTGAGCCTGTAGTCGCTGCCGAGGCACGAAGGCTGCGAGCCTTTAGCGATATACATCGCAAATCGCAGCCTTCGTGCCTCGGCAGCGACTACGGCCGGGGGCGGGATATTGGTTCAGAGCTTCGGCAATTGCCCGACGCGAGCCATCATTTCGGTGACGATCTGCAAGTCCAGCATGAACTGCTCGACCGTCTTGAACTCGTTGTCGGTATGGCCGGTGTACTTGACGTTGGGCATGGCCAGACCGAACTGCACGCCATTGGGCAGTTCATGGACCGATGTCGCACCCGCCGAGGTGCCGAAGGTGTGTTCCATGCCGAGGTTTTCGCTGGCTACGGCCAGCAGCGCCTTGACCCATTCACCCTCCGGGTTGCGGTACATCGGTTCGGCGATGGTGTAGTCAAACGTCACCGCCACCTGCTTGCTCTTGCTCCAGGCATCCAGCTTCCCGGCAATCTGCTCCTTGAGCACCTGCGGGGACTTGCCCTTGGGCACGCGCAGGTTCACGGCAAGCTTGAGGGCCTTGTCATCCAGCCCGACAAACGTCAGTGACGTGGTCAGCGGTCCCATGAACCCGTCGGCAAAACCAATCCCCAACTTGCCACCTTCGTAGTCCAGGCCCCAGTTCTCGGCGCCATAGTGGGCGGCATCGGTAATGTGGTTGTGCTTGAGGGCGACCTGGCCATCAATGCTGCTGATGAAGTCCAGCATCCTTGCCACCGGATTGACCCCGGACTCGGGCTCTGAGGAGTGGGCAGACACCCCCGTGACGGTCAGCACGACATCCTTGCCGACCACCTTGGCGCTCACTTCGAAATTCCCGCCATTGCGCCTGGCGTAGTCGGCACCGGCTTTATTCAACGTTGCGGCCAGCTCTTCAGGCGTGTCCGTGACCAGGGTGGCGACCGAGGTCGACGGGATCTGATTGGTTGCCATGCCGCCCGTGAGCGAGATGATTTCCGCGCCCTGACCCTCGGCGTTACGCCGCGCAAATGTGGCCATGACCGTGCCGTAGCCTTTCTCGGCGATCACTACGGGGTAGCCGCCATCCAGCGCCAGGTTGTAGTTGGGGACCGGGTTGTTTTCGAAGTAATAGGGGATGGCGTCACCGGAGGTTTCCTCGGTGGTGTCGATCAGCAGCTTGAAGTTTCTGGCCAGCGGCAACTTCTCCTCCTTGATCACTTTCATGGCGTACATCGCCACCACGATGCCGTTTTTGTCATCCTCGGTGCCACGACCGTACATGCGATCGCCAATCAGGGTGACCTTGAAGGGATCGAGTTTTGTGCCGTCCTTGAGCACCCAGTTTTCCGGGGTTACCGGCACCACGTCGGCGTGGGCGTGAATACCGACCACTTCATCGCCACTGCCTTGCAGGGTGACTTCATAGACGCGGTTGTCGACATTGCGAAAGTTCAGGTCGAAGGCCTGGGCAAGGCCCTTGATCTTGTCGGCGATCTTGATGAATTGCGGGTTCTCGTACTGGGGCACGCCGTCCAGGTTGACGGTCGGGATGGCAACCAGCTCTCGCAGGGTCTGGGTGGCCTCCTTGCCGTATTTCAACCGCGTGTAGAGGCCCAGCAGACGATAGATTTCGTTCTGTTGCTCAGGGGTCAATGCCTTGTTGTCGAGAAAGGCGTTGAGGGTCGGCTGCAGGTTGTCGGCCCTGGCAAGGTCGCTCTTGGCCAGCGCACCCAGAAAATGCCTGAAGTCAGTGACCGGGGTTTCACTGAAGGTCTTGAGGATGGTCGCGCTCTGTTGCGGGGTGATGGTGGCGTGGGCAGCGGTGCTGAACGCCGCAAGGCTGGCCATCATCAATGTCGCGGCGGCCAGGTGTTTAAGTGGAAAGTGCATGGTGTGGGGCATTCCTTTGCGGGCAGTGGGGTGGAAATGGAGGCAAATGAAACAAAACATTTCCAAACTTACACTGCAAGGAAGTGCAACGGTAGGTGCTTTTTATTCCTGCGCCTGTAAAAACAGCGAGAACAGTTCGGACTGTGACTTGATTCCCAGCTTGCTGTACATGTGCTTGCGATGCACCTTCACCGTCTCTGCGGAAATCGCCAGTTTTCGGGCAACTTCCTTGTTCGAACAGCCGCTTAGCAGCAATAGCCCCACCTCCATTTCCCGTGCGGTCAAGGGTGTACTCAACTGCTCGGTAGCGGTTTCCAGGCGGCTTTGCCAGTTGGGTGTCAGCTCTGCTGCCTCCCTGGGTTCGCGCTCGAACACCAGGCGCTGGCGCATCAGTGCGGCCACCCAAGGCTGTACCAGCCCCAGCAATGCGGTCTGTTCCAGGCTGAACCGGCACTGGCTGCCCAGTGACAGGCTCAGGGTTCGTTCATTGTCGAGTTGCACATTGATATGCACCTCGTCGGTGACGATATTCAGGCGGAAGTAGCGCTGGTAGTAATCGGTCTGTTCAAAGCATTCCGGGGCCACGTCCTGCAGCCGGAACAGCCCGCTTTTCGGTGATTCGCGGTTGGCAATGTAGAACGGGTCCAGCAGGTACAGGCCCTTGAGATAATCCTGGAACAGTGAATCCATACCGCCGTCTTCGCCGGGGGATTCGGCCAGGACCTGCGGTTTTCCCGCGCTGTAGATCAGCACCACCCAGTTGTCCACGGGCACATAGCGGCCCAGCAAACGCACCAGCGCCGTCCAGAAATTGGGCTGGTCGAGGGTTTCGATCACCCGGCCCACTGCGTCATGCCAAGCCACATCCTGCAACGTCAGATTCATCTCACTACCCATTGGGTGTTACCCCATCGAAGTCATTTAAAGGCGCTGTGCCGCGCACCATACTCGGCTCATCCCTGGGTAAAAGGACCTGAGATGAACATTGAAATGGTGCAACTGGCTGGCCGTGACGGCGACACCGCTTATAACCTGTCGCGCACATTGAATGCCATCGCCACCTGCGCTGGCGATACGGATTTGCTGGTGTTTCCAGAGACCCACCTGACCGGATTTGTCGGCGGCCAACAGCTGGCGCAGGTGGCCGAGCCCCTGGACGGTCCGACTCTGCACGCTGTGTTGCAGGCCGTACGGGAGCGTGGTGTCGGTGTGGTGGTCGGGATTGCCGAGGTCCATGAGGGCACGTTCTACAACACCTCGGTACTGGTGACGCCCGAGGGGATCGCGCTGCACTACCGCAAGACCCATCTTTGGCCGTCGGAACGTGGCGACTTCTGCCCTGGCGACCGTTTTACCACCGTTGTGTGGCAGGGCGTTCGGATTGGCCTGCTGATCTGTTACGACATTGAACTGCCGGAAACCAGCCGGGCCCTGGCGCAACTGGGGGCCGAACTGATCATCGTCACCAACGGCAACATGGATCCCTATGGCCCTGTGCACCGCACGGCAATCATGGCCCGCGCCCAGGAAAACCAGGCATTCGCCGTGATGGTCAACCGCGTAGGGGCAGGGGACGACGGGCTGGTGTTTGCGGGTGGCAGCATGGCGGTCGACCCGTTTGGGCGGGTGCTGGTTGAAGCCGGGCGCGAAGAAAATCGCCAGGTGGTGGCGCTGGATTTTGATCAGCTGAAGGCTGCCCGCCGTGATTACGACTACCTCAAGGATCGCCGTTTGTTGCTGTCGGGCACACAGCTCGAACATGCAGACGGTCGTCGCGAACTGTTGATCGGAGCCTGAACATGAATAATAAAAACGGTATGCGCCTGGCCCTGGCCGCGGTGTTGAGTTGCAGCCTCGCGAGCGCGGTTGCGGCGGAACAGCAGGTGAACATCTACAACTGGTACGACTTTATTGCCCCCGACACGATGAAAAACTTTAAGGCCGAAAGTGGAATCGGCTCGATGTACGACGTGTTCGATAACAGCGATGTGATGCAAAGCAAGCTGATGGCCGGGCGCAGTGGCTATGACGTTGTCGTCGCCACCGGGGATCTGCTGCCCAACCTGATCAAGGCCGGGGTGCTCAAGGAGCTGGACCCCGCGCAGTTGCCCAATCGCTCACACCTGGACCCGGACATCCTGGCCAAGATGCAGAGTAACGATCCGGGTAATCGCTACGCCGTGCCTTACCTGTGGGGCACCACGGGGGTGGGCTATGACGTCGACAAGGTCAGGGCCGTGCTTGGGGCGGATGCGCCGGTCGATTCCTGGGACCTGATCTTCAAGCCCGAGAACCTGAGCAAGCTCAGCCAGTGTGGCGTGGCGATGCTGGACGCTCCCAGTGAAATCATCCCTATCGCCCTGCATTACCTGGGGCTGCCCTACAACAGCACCAACCCCCAGGACTACCAGAAGGCCGAGGCCTTGCTGCTGACGCTGCGGCCTTACATTCGCTACTTTGACTCGTCCAAATTCATCACGGACCTGGCCAATGGCAACGTGTGTGTGGTGGTGGGTTGGGCAGGCGGGGTGCAGGACGCCAAGACCGCCTCCCAAGTGGCCGGCAATGGGCGAAACATCCGTTACAGCATTCCTCGCGAAGGTGCGCCGATCTGGGTCGAAAGCATGGTCTTGCTCAAGGACGCGCCCAACCCGCAGCAGGGCCTGGCATTCATCAACTACATGCTGCGCCCGCAGGTGATTGCGCAGACCTCGACCTACCTCAAATACCCCAATGCCAATCAGGATTCCAGGGCGCTGATAGACGAAAAAATCCGTGACAACCCGGAAATTTACCCCGGCAAGGACGTCATGCAGACGCTGTTCCCGCTTGAGCCGCTGCCCCTGAAACTTGAGCGGGTACGGACACGGGTATGGAGCAAGGTTAAAAGCGGGACGTGAGCCTCACAAAACCAGAGCTTCATCATCACTGTGGGAGCGAGCAAGCCCGCTCCCACAGGAGTGCTACAGAATCGCCGTCTCGCGACAGACTTTGCTCGCCCTCGGCATCGCCGGCAGCACTGCTTCTTGCAAGGTCCGTGCTGCCGGGTGGGTAAAGTGCATCTGCGGGGTAACAGGCATGTCCTCCACCAGCTTGCCTTCGGCCAATACCACCACTCGCTGGCAAAAGCGCTGCACCAGGCTCAAGTCATGGGTAATCAGCAAAAAACCCGTGCCGCAGTCGCGCCTTACTTGTGCCAGCAAATCCAGAATCTGCACTTGCAGCACTCGATCAAGGTTGGACAGGGCCTCGTCGAGAATAATCAGCTGAGGCCCGATCGCCATGGCCCGGGCAATCCCGGCGCGCTGCAGTTGGCCGCCGCTCAGTTGCGCGGGGAGTTTGTCGATGTCCCGGGCCTCCAGCTGGACCTGCTGCAACAGGTGTTCAACCCGGGCCTTGCACGACTCGGTAGACATTGTGCTGAGATGGCGCAGAGGCTCGGCAATGCTCCAGCCAATGCTGCGCTGGGGGTTGAAGGCACTGAGGGCGTCCTGGAATACCATCTGCACGCTTTGCAAAAACGGCGGCTGGCCATTGAACACGATGCTGCCCTGATCGGCGGTTTCCAGGCCCATCAGCAGGCGCGCCAATGTGCTTTTGCCGCTGCCGCTGCCCCCCAGCAGGCCAAGGCTCTGGCCTTGCTCCAGGTCCAGATTCAATCCGTCGAGCACGTGCACTCGATGCCGTTTGCTGAAAAAACCGCCAGCGGTATAACCGTGACTCAGGTCGCGTACTTGAATAAAGCTCATGGCGCGCAGCCCTCCAGGGTCAATGAGTGATGCGCCGCCAGCAGCGTGCGCGCTTCCTTGCTTTGCGGTGCGTTGAACAGCTCATGCACACCGGCATGCTCGACAATCCGCCCGTTGGCCATGACGCTCACCCGGTCGGCGCAGCGCGCGACGACGCCCATGTCATGGGTGATCAGCAGCACGCCCAGGTTGCGTTGTTCCACCAGCCGCTCGAGCAGGTCGAGAAAGCGGGCCTGGGCCACAACATCCAGATCGCTGGTGGGTTCGTCGGCCAGCAAAAAACGGCTGTCGGCCAGCAGGGCCAGGGCAATCATCATCCGCTGCAGCATGCCGCCGCTCAGTTGAAAGGCGAATGAGTCGAGCACCCGCTGATCATCGTGCAAACCCACTTCGTGCAAGGTGGTCTGGATCAGCCGCTCGGCCTCGGCGCCTCCCAGGCCACGGGTCTGCAGGGTTTCGAGTGCGTGCTGGCGCAATGAGCGCACCGGGTTGAAGGCGCTGCGCGGGTTTTGCAGCACCAGCGCCACTTCACGGCCGCGCAAGTGCGTGGCTTCAACCGGGCGCCCGTCCAGCAGCAAGGTTGCGCCGCTGCTGTGGACACCGGGGGGCAATAAATCGAGGATGCCCAGGCTGGTCAGGGACTTGCCGGAACCGCTGGCGCCCACCAGCGCATGCACCTGGCCAGCCTTGAGGGTCAGTTCCACCCGGTCAACCAGGGTGCGTTGCTGGTGCTTGAGGGTCAGGTCGCGAATGGTCAATGTGTGCTTCATTCCTTGATCTCCGCCAGTACGCTTGGGTCGAGCCGGTCACGCAATGCATCGCCCAGCAGGTTGAAGGCCATGACCGAGATAAAGATCATCAGGCCGGGCCAGAGCAGGAGCTGCGGCTGGGTCCAGATAAACTCCTTGGCGTCGTTGATCATCACCCCCCACTCAGGCGTCGGCGGGCTGACGCCCAGACCGAGAAAGGACAGGCCCGAGACGTGCAGCATCATATGGCCGATGTCCATCGACGCCAGGACCAGCAACTGCCCCACGACGTTGGGCATCACGTGCTGGCGCAGGCGGGTCAGGCGTGAAGCACCGGCCAGTTGCGAAGCCAGTACATAGTCGCGATTGCGCTGGGCCAGGACCATGCCGCGTACCATTCGCGCATACCAGGCCCAGTGGGACAGGGCGATCGCGATGATGACGTTGGTCAGGCCGGTGCCCAGCAAGGCAATCAGAAAGAACGCCAGCACCAGAGTAGGGAAGGTCAGGAACATGTCGCAAAGACGCATCAGGAACATGTCCACCTTGCCGCCGACGATGCCCGCGATACCGCCAATGACCACGCCCAGCACCAGCACCAGCCCAAGCACCAGCACCACGCTGCCCAGGGACAGTTGCGTCCCGACGATGAGGCGCGAGAGCACGTCGCGCCCCAGGTGGTCGGTTCCCAGCCAATGGCTGGCGCTGGCGGGCAGCAGGCGGTCGTCCAGATTCACCAGGGTCGCGTCGTAAGGCGCCAGCCAGGGGCCGAGCAGCGCCATCACCAGCAACAGGGCCACCAGTACGTAACCGATGCGCAGGCCGTGTTTTTTGCGGGTATAAGCCGCAGCTATTGCGCTCATGCCATCACCCCCGACAGACGCGTACGTGGATCGAGCCAGGCGTAGCAGATGTCCACCACCAGATTGCACACCACCAGCAGCGTGGTCAGCAGCAGGGTGAAGCACTGCATCACCGGAAAGTCGCGATTGAGCACCGCGCTGACCGCGAAGCGCCCGACACCGGGCCAGGCGAAGATGGTTTCGATCACCAGTGCACCGCCCAGCAACTCGCCGATATGCATGCCCGTGGCGGTCACCAGCGGCATCCAGGCATTGCGCAGGATATGGTCGCGCCACACCCGTTTTTCATTGAGGCCACGGGCCCGGGCGTAAAACACATGACGATGCTGGCGCACGTCGAGCAGGCTGGCGCGCAGCAGGCGGGCGTTGATCGACATCGACATCAGCGCAATGGCCAGGACCGGCATCAGCAGATGCTGCGGGCTGCCCCGGCCCATCGGTGGCAACCAGCCCAGCCACAGGGAGAACAAGGCGATCAGCAGAAATGCCAGCCAGAAATTGGGCATCGACACGCCGATAAAGGTGATGAAACGCACCACCTGATCGGGCCAGCGTCCTTTCCAGCGGGCAGCCGCCAGGCCCAGAGGAATGCTCATCACCAGCGTGGTGAGCAGGGCCAGGCCACCCAGCTGCAAGGTAGCAGGCAGGTAATAGAGGATGTCGTCGAGCACCGGGCGCCCGGTGATATAGGAAATGCCGAAATCGAGATGCAGGGCATTCCACAGCCAGGTGAGGTATTGCTCGGGCAGGGGGCGGTCAAGGCCAAGGGCATGGCGCGCCTCGGCCAGAGCGGTGTCGGTGGGCGGGATCTGCGACAGGCGCAGATAGTCCAGTGCCGGGTCGCCGTTGCCCAGGTGCAGCAGGACAAAGACGATCAACGACACCCCCAGCAGCACCGGGATCAGCAGCACAAGCCGCAGGATGATATAGCGCAGCATGGTTATGGCTTCCCTGTGGTTGGGTGCATGACCTCGAACGGCACGTCAAACAGCGTGCTGCCGAATTGCACGTTGTCGACGTTGTTGCCGCTGACACTGATGGCCGTAAGGTGTGAGATCGGCAGGTACACCGCCTGATCGTGCAGGGTGGTGAGGATTTCGCGGTAATCCTCGGCGCGCTTGCTTTCATCCGTTTCGCCCAGGACTTCGGCGATTTTATGGTCGATGGCGTCCTTCATCGGCAGGCCGCGTTGGGCCATGTAATCCGCGTGGCCTGCGTAGCGCATGGAGCTGACAAATGAGTGGGGGTCATAGGGCGCGCCCCAGGTGTCGGCGAAAATCATGCCGAACTTGCCTTCACGCTGGCGCTGGACCAGGGCGCCGTCTTCTTCGGCGCGCAACTTGACCTCGATACCGACCTTGGCCAACTCCCCCTGAATGATTTCAGCGAGATTTTTTTGCAGGGCGCTGGGGCCCAGAAACACCAGGTCGGTGCTCAGTGGCTTGCCGTCTTTCTCGCGAATGCGTTTACCCGCAGGGACTTTCCAGCCAGCCGCCTCAAGGGTTTTTTTCGCCTGCTCGGGGTCATGGGGCAAAGCCTTGAGGCCAAGATCGGCGTACGGCATGTTACTGGCGAACAGCGCATCGGCACGGGGTTCCTGGCCATGCAGCACCTTGGCGATGATGGTGTCCTTGTCAACGGCCTGATTGATTGCCTGGCGCACCGCCAGTTCATTGGTGGGTGCCAGGCCAGTGTTCATTGCCACGGTGCGAGTGGCCAGTGGTGCGGAAATGGCGGCTTTGAAGCCTGAATCGCGCAGGCGTACGAAAGTGCCCGGCGAAATTTCGCCGTCGGCGCCCTGGATCAGATCGATTTCTCCGGTTTGCAGGGCGATGGCGCGGCTGTCGGGGTCGGAGATGACCTTGACCATGACCGAGTCATAGGCCGGTTTTGGCCCCCAGTAGTGCTCGTTACGGTCGAAGCGGTCGTATTCGCCGCGCCGGGTCTGGGCGAGCACCCAAGGCCCGGTGCCCACCGGCGTGCCCGGCTTGGCGTCGGGTGCGCCAAACCGCAGCGGGCGCACTTGTGCCAGCTCCATCAGGGTCGGGTAATAAGGGTGTTTGAGCACCAGCACCAGCGTGTGCTCGTCCGGCGCTTCGACGCGCTCAAGGGTGGAGACCAGCTCCATCCACTGGTGGCGTTTGCTGTTGGCCAGCACCGCATCAAGGTTGGTTTTGGCGGCACTCGCGTTGAAGGGGCTGCCATCACTGAAGGTTACGTTGTCGCGCAGGGTGAAGGTGTAGGTCTTGCCGTCCGGCGACACGGTCCAGTGAGTTGCGAGCCAGGGTTCCAGGGTGCCCTGTGCCGTGTACCGCACCAGGGGTTCATAGACCATTGCCTGGGCATACATCTGGTTGGGCGAGTAGCCTCGGGGGTCCAGCGGACCAGCATTGGTCGGCCATGAATAGGTCAGCGTGGGGGCCGGGGCGGCGGCCCAGGCAGTCGAGATGCCTGCGCTCAGGCAGGCTCCAATCATCCATAAAGCCAGCTGTTTTTTAGTCCGTGACTGCTTCACACTGCTTCTCCCTCAATTGATGGCTATTGGCCTGATCAGATGCTGGGTATGAAGTCTATGTCAAAAGTTCATAACTGCGAGGCTGATTGGATGCAGAGGGTCACTATTTCGCTGGACGATGATTTGTTGGCTGCCATTGATGCGCGTGTGGGCACCCACGGCTATCAGGGGCGCTCCGAGGCCATACGTGATTTATTGCGTGCCGGGTTGCTGGAACCGGAGCAGGGTGACCCTCAAAGTGCCTGTGTCGCGACCTTGAGCTACGTGTATGACCACGCTACGCGTGAGTTGTCCAAGCGTCTGAATACGGCCTTTCATGAGCACCATGACCTGACGCTGTCGACGTTGCATGTGCACCTGGATCAGGGCAAGTGCATGGAAGTCTCGGTGCTCAAGGGCACGGTGGGGGAGGTGGCGGAGCTGACGCGTCATGTGATGGCCGAGCGTGGGGTTCGGCATGGCAGTGCGCAGATTATTCCGTTGGGCTAGGCGGGCCGGGTACCAAAAGCACTATGTGGCGGCTTGCGCACGACCTGTAGTCGCTGACGAGCCGTGCGAGGCTGCGATCGTCTTGGTGCGCCACTGCGACGTAGCAGTCGTAAAGTCAGCTTCCTCGGTGAATCAGGGATACCGCGTTTACCGGTTTTGCGACCGCTTCGCGCTCGATCGCAGCCTCGTTCTACTCGTCAGCGACTACAAGGGGTAGGTGGCGAACTGTAGTCGCTGACGAGCCGTGCGAGGCTGCGATCGTCTTGGTGCACCACTGCGACGTAGCAGTCGTAAAGTCAGCTTCCTCGGTGAATCAGGGATACCGCGTTTACCGGTTTTGCGACTGCTTCACGCTCGAACGTAGCCTCGTTCTACTCGTCAACTGCTACGTAGAGGGCCGGATACATCGCGTTGCAGGTGTCGCCACACCAGTCGGCCCAGGGTAATGGACCAGTTGCACAAGGCAATCCCCAGGATTATCCAGAGCAGGGTGTGCATTCCGTAGTTAACGATGATCTGCCCGGCCAGCCAGGGGAAACCGAATACCCCGACAAAATACGCCAGGCTGAACAGCACCAGCGACTGTGGCGTCAGCCCGGTAGGTGCTTCGTTGGCAGCCAGGCCGTTGATTACTGAGTACGTCAGGCCGTAGCCGACCCCAAGCACAATGGCTGCCAATAAATAGATGAACCCGGAGCTGACAAAGAACATCAGCATCAACACCGAAACCACCATCAAGGCCGTCAGCAAGCAGGACATGACATAGGGGTCACGCCTGACAATCAACCCCGCAATCAGCAGGCGACAGGTGATTGCGGCACCCATGAAGCCCAGGAAGAAGAGTGAATAGTCCAGCTGGTTGAGTGTCGCGTAAGAGGTTTGAAAACTGGACAACCCTCCGAAGATGGCGCCGCCCAGGCCAACCATCATGATCGCGAACACGGCCTTGGAACGCAGCACCAGCGCAGCAGCCTGCGGCGTGATTTTGCAGGGGGCGACGGAGCCGGGTGTGCTGTGCTGGCGCTTGATTCCTGGGCCGATGACCACAAACATCAGGCCACCCAGCAGGCTGGCAACGGCCGCCACCAGGAACGCCGATTCCACCGGGTAACCCAGTGCCTGGGCTGCACGACCGAGCAAGGGGCCCGTGCCGATGCCGGTCATCATGCTGCCCGAGAGCAAGGCGAAGTGTTTCACCCGTTGCGCGGGCTCGATGAGCATGGCCACGACGATCGGCCCCAGGGTGTAAAACACTCCCCAGCCCAACCCCAGCAGCAAGCCAAAGATCAGCACCGCGGTGCCATGATCGGGCAAGGTAGCGAAACCCAGGCAGGCGGCGGCCAGCAGCAGGGAGCCACAGGCTATGGCCCTGGGAGCGCCGAACAGGTCGGTCAGGTGGCCGGAAAAAATCACTGCCAGGAAGGTACTCAGCATGGCGACCGAGATGATCGTGCCAGCCTGCGACTCACTGCCGCCGTGGGCGCTGAGCATCATGGCCAGTAAAAAAGTGGTGCCATAAGACAACGACAGCAGGTAACTGGCGAGGCAGAAGAGCCCGAAGACGCCCTTGGCCTGTTGGGGGGGAGTGGATGGCATTGCGGGTCGTCCCTGAAGTTCGAGTGTTGTTGTGCGGCACATCGAACGTTAATAACAGACAACCCCTGATCTCAGGATTCAAACCTTTGAATCCTGAGATCGGCAGAACCTAAACAAACACGCTGTCGAGACGCTTCAAGCCACAGAGCGCAGCCTTGGGTTACTGGTCAGCGGCCACAAATCCCGGTTTCAGGCTCGCACTTTGATGGGCGCGGGTAATCACCGTGATGACCGCCAATGCCGCAATGACCAGTCCCGGTGAAGTCGCCAGCAGCACCCCGGTCGTTCCGGCCCCGGCGGCGAGGATCTGACCTGCGGCCAAGGGACCTGCAACCGAACCCAGGCGCCCGATAGCGACCGCAGCGCCGACGCCGGTTGCCCGTACGGCGGTCGGGTACAGTGGCGGAGCCATTGCATACAGCACCAGCTGCGCCGCCATGACAAACAGGCCCACGGCAAAGCCTGCGGTGGCCACGGGCACAATCCCTACCGAAAAGCCGATCCCGGCCAGTGATGCCAGTAGCCCGGCATAGACGCCCAGAACCACCTTGATCGGGTTGCAGCGGTCCAGCAGCAGGCCACCGAGCAAGGAGCCCAAAGCACCGCCTATGTTGAACAGCATTTGCACCATGCCCGCTTGCGGTTTGGTAAAGCCCTGGGCGAGCAGCAGCGTGGGCAGCCAGTTCAGCAGCATGTACATCACGGTCAGGGTAAAGAAGTAACTGAGCCACAACGCCAGGGTCGAACGGCCACGACCTTCACCAAACAGTGCCTGGCCCGTGGACACGCGCAAAGCCTGACTGACGTCCTGGCGGAAAACCCGGGACTCGGGCAGCAGGATGATCATCAGGGGCACTACCAGCAACGGGGC
Source organism: Pseudomonas sp. ML2-2023-3 (assembly GCF_037055275.1). Classification (NCBI taxonomy): domain Bacteria; kingdom Pseudomonadati; phylum Pseudomonadota; class Gammaproteobacteria; order Pseudomonadales; family Pseudomonadaceae; genus Pseudomonas; species Pseudomonas sp. ML2-2023-3. Next base: position 3,766,939 of record NZ_CP146343.1, on the reverse strand, counting down.
CAGCCCGCCGATGATAAAGGTGGTTTGCCAGTGGTCATGGGAGAACATCGCCACTACCGCTGCCAATGCGCCGCCCAGTGGCACGCCGCAATACATGATGCTGATCGCTGTGCCACGACGGCGTTCGTCTACCGCTTCGGCACACAGGGCGATCAGGTTGGGCAGGGCAGCGCCCAGGCCAAGACCCGTCATGAATCGCACCAGCAGCAAGTGGGAGTAGCTGTCTACATAGGCGGTCAACAGGGAGAAGACGCCAAACAGGATGACCGCGCCGATGAGGATCTTTTTACGGCCGATTCGATCGGCAATCCAGCCGCCGAAGAATGCACCGGGCAGCAGGCCGATGATCCCGGCACTGAACACCCAGCCCATCATTTTCGGGTCCAGGGCAAAGGTTTGACGCAGGCCGGCGGCGGCAGTGCCCGCGGCTTGCAGGTCAAACCCTTCGATAAGCGCAACGATAAAGCACAAAGCGATTGTCAGCGTCGAACGATGCTGTGGAGTGTTCATGGACGAACCTCGTTATTGTTTTTGTAGGGGGGGCTTTCTGCGAGCCAAATAAAGATTAACAAAGATAACTAAAAAAAGAAGCTGAGATTGTTATTGGCTTCAAAATGAGATTTAAGGTGTTTAAGACGGGCTTTTAGCCAGTATCTGCCAGTGAATATCAAAACTAGATAAGAAACATAATGTTCGATTATCGGTCATTTATGATTGACGTTGCTTTGACTTGTTTCCATTCTCTGGCTCAGGAAACGCCAAGAGAGCGTTCTGGTTCTGTCAAAAACAACAATAAATGGACATTCAATATGCATACGCTCAACCAAGGCGCCCTGCGCTTGTTCCCGCTTTCGTGCATTGCCCTGTGTCTGTTCAGCACCCCGGTTTGGGCCCAGGGATTTATCGAAGACAGTCACGGCACCCTGACCTTGCGCAACTACTACATGGACCGTGATTACAAGGACGGTGGCGCCAAGACCGCAGCGCGGGAATGGGCCCAGGGCTTCATTGCCAACATGGAGTCGGGCTTTACCGAAGGTACGGTCGGTTTCGGGCTGGATGTGCGTGGTCTGCTGGGGGTCAAGCTGGACTCTTCGCCTGACCGCAGCGGCACCGAACTGCTGCCGGTCAATAGTGACAAACAGGCTGCGGATGAGTACTCGCGACTGGCCTTCACCGGCAAGCTGCGTTTTAGCCAGACCACGCTCAAGACCGGTGATGTGTCGATTTTTCTGCCGTTTGCCTTTGCCAGCCCGTCGCGGCTGTTGCCCCAGACCTTTCGCGGGACCACCGTCAGCTCCAAAGAAATTGACGGCCTGACCTTCAACACCGGTTATATCGACGCGATCAACAAACGTGACTCCACCAACTACCAGGCCATGACCATCGCGTCCCCCAATGGCCGATTCAAGGGCTCGGCTGAAACCTCGCACCTGGCTTACGGCGGTGGTGATTATCAGGTCAACAAGAACCTGAGCGTGCGCGCCTACCATGTCGAGGTGGCGGATTTGTACAAGCAAAGCACCCTGGCATTGCTGCACGACCTGCCCCTGGGTGACGGCGTGCTGACCACCGACCTGCGCAGTTTTTTCAGTGATGAGGCGGGCAGTGCCAAAGCAGGCAAGGTCGACAACATCAACGCATCGGCGCTGTTGGGTTATCGGCTGGGTGGGCATCGTTTAAGTGTGGGCTACATGCACTCCAGCGGTGATACGGCGACGCCTTACATCTCGGGTACAGAGTTGATGGGCATGAGCGAAATGACCATGAGTTCGGACTTTCTCAATGCCAAGGAGCGCACCTGGCAGGCCATTTACGACTACGACTTCACGGCGGTGGGGGTGGTGGGATTGAAAGGGCGGTTGCGTTATGTGCGCGGTGACAATATCGAACTGGCGTCCTTGAATGCGGATGATCGCAAGGAGCGCGAGTTTCAGATGGAGCTGGGGTACGTGATCCAGAGCGGGCCGCTGAAAAACCTGGGTCTTTTGGCGAGGAAGTCTATTTACCGAAACGACTTCCCGACAGGTGCGGCCTTTCGCGATGAAAACCAGACCCGCTTTCTGGCCATCTATACCTTGCCGATCTGGTAGGGGCGGTTTTGCGACCGCTGCGCGCTCGATCGCAGCCTCGTACTACTCGTCAGCGACTACAACACGGAGAGGGTGGCGAATCTGTAGTCGCTGACGAGCCATGCGAGGCTGCGTTCGGCTACGCAGTGGCTACAGCGCCAGGTTACTCCTGATACACCTTTTTCAGCAGGCGCAGCAGTTCTTCACGCTCGGCGCTATCCAGCGCCGAGGTCGCGTCGATGTCGCTTTGGGCAGCGATGGCCTTGAGCTCTTTGAGCAGGGCTTCTCCGGTCTTGCTCAGGAAGATGCCGTAGGAGCGCTTGTCGGGTTTGCAACGAACCCGTACCGCCAACGCCCGACTCTCCAGTTTGTTCAGCAATGGCACCACTTGCGGGGGCTCAATCGCCAGCGCACGGGCCAGGTCTGCCTGCATCAGGCCGGGATGCTGGTCAATGATCGCCATTGCCGAAAACTGCGCCGGGCGCAGGTCATGGGCCGACAGTCGGCTGATCAGGTTCTGGAACAGCTTTAACTGGGCGCGACGCATGGCATAGCCGATCAGTTCGTCCAGCGCGGTGTCCAGGGGGGCCTGTACGTCCGGGCTTTCAGGCAGGGCCTCTTGGGCGACGACAGGGGTGGCTGACTTGGCCATAAATAGAGGGGTCCTTGCTCGAATGAAGTTAATAAACCTATCTAGTTTGCCGGGGTTGAAGGTTGATAGCCACCGCTGCGTTATTTTACGTGCGGTTGCCGCCAAAAAATTTGGTTAATTTAATTAATGGTTAATTGACATAACTAATTTTGCCGGTTAGTTTTTACTCATCTTCAAGCGAACAACAAGAGAGCAATCGCTATGAGCCAATACGAAGGCCGCTGGAAAACCGTCAAAGTCGAAATCGAAGACAGCATCGCCTGGGTGATTCTCAATCGTCCGGAAAAACGCAATGCCATGAGCCCGACCCTGAACCGTGAAATGATCGACGTGCTGGAAACCCTCGAGCAGGACCCGCAGGCAGGCGTGTTGGTGTTGACCGGTGCGGGCGATGCCTGGACGGCGGGCATGGACTTGAAAGAGTACTTTCGCGAAGTGGACGCCGGTCCCGAGATTCTTCAGGAGAAAATCCGCCGTGAAGCGTCGCAGTGGCAATGGAAGTTGCTGCGCATGTACGCCAAGCCAACGATTGCCATGGTCAATGGCTGGTGCTTTGGTGGCGGTTTCAGCCCGCTGGTGGCGTGCGACCTGGCCATCTGCGCCGACGAGGCAACGTTTGGCCTGTCGGAAATCAACTGGGGCATTCCACCGGGCAACCTGGTCAGCAAGGCAATGGCAGACACCGTAGGCCACCGCCAGTCGCTGTACTACATCATGACCGGCAAGACCTTCGACGGGCGTAAAGCCGCCGAGATGGGCCTGGTCAATGAGAGCGTGCCGCTGGCGCAGCTGCGTGAAGTCACCATTGAACTGGCGCGCAACCTGCTGGAGAAAAACCCGGTTGTTCTGCGTGCGGCCAAGCATGGCTTCAAGCGCTGCCGCGAACTGACCTGGGAGCAGAACGAAGATTACCTGTACGCCAAGCTCGACCAGTCGCGACTGCTGGACACCGAAGGCGGTCGTGAGCAGGGCATGAAGCAATTCCTCGATGACAAGAGCATCAAGCCGGGCCTGCAAGCCTACAAGCGCTAATCTCGCTGTTCAGGGTGCGCCGGTCGCACCCTGTAAATGAATTCCCGATAACGACAATAAAGAGGAATCACCATGTTGGACGTGCCCCTGCTCATCGGCGGAAAGTCGTGCCCGGCCCGTGATGGCCGAACGTTCGAGCGCTGCAACCCGGTGACGGGTGAGGTGGTGTCACGCGTGGCCGCCGCCACCCTGGAAGATGCCGATGCCGCAGTTGCCGCGGCTCAGGCTGCTTTTCCTGCCTGGGCTGCGCTGGCGCCCAATGAACGGCGTACGCGGCTGCTCGCTGCTGCCGAGTTGATGCAGGCACGGGCGAGCGAGTTTATCGAGGCGGCGGGTGAAACCGGGGCCATGGCCAACTGGTATGGGTTCAACGTCAAGCTGGCGGCGGGCATGCTTCGTGAGGCCGCCTCCATGACCACCCAGATCAACGGCGAAGTGATCCCTTCCGATGTGCCCGGCAGTTTTGCGATGGCCTTGCGTCAACCCTGTGGCGTGATCCTGGGCATCGCGCCCTGGAATGCCCCGGTGATTCTTGCCACACGTGCGCTGGCCATGCCGCTGGCGTGCGGCAACACCGTGGTGCTCAAGGCTTCCGAGCTGAGCCCGGCCGTTCACCGGTTGATTGGCCAGGTGTTGCAGGATGCGGGACTGGGCGATGGCGTGGTCAACGTCATCAGCAATGCTCCGGCAGATGCACCGGCGATTGTAGAGCGACTGATCGCCAATCCGGCGGTGCGCCGGGTCAACTTTACCGGCTCAACCCACGTGGGGCGCATTGTTGCCGAACTGGCAGCCCGTCACCTCAAGCCGGCCCTTCTGGAACTGGGGGGCAAGGCGCCGTTTCTGGTGCTGGACGACGCTGACCTTGACGCCGCAGTCGACGCCGCAGCCTTTGGCGCTTACTTCAATCAGGGCCAGATCTGCATGTCCACCGAGCGGCTGATCGTGGACAACAAGGTGGCTGATGCCTTTATCGACAAGCTGGCAACCAAGGTGGCCACCTTGCGCGCCGGTCATCCCCAGGCGGACGACTCGGTACTCGGCTCGCTGGTGGATGCCAGCGCCGGTGTGCGGATCAAGGCACTGATCGACGATGCGGTCGGCAAAGGCGCGCGGCTGGTGGTGGGTGGTCAGGTCGAGGGCAGCATCATGCAACCGGCGTTGCTCGATGGCGTGACCCCGAGCATGCGCCTGTACCGCGAAGAGTCCTTTGGCCCGGTTGCCGTGCTGCTGCGCGGGGACGGCGATGAGGCCTTGCTGAGCCTGGCCAACGATTCGGAGTTCGGGTTGTCGGCGGCTATTTTCAGTCGGGACACCGGGCGTGCCCTGGCACTGGCCCAGCGGGTCGAATCGGGCATTTGCCATATCAACGGCCCGACGGTCCACGATGAAGCGCAAATGCCCTTTGGTGGAGTCAAGTCCAGCGGTTGCGGCAGTTTTGGCGGCAAGGCGTCGATCGAGCAATTCACCCAGTTGCGCTGGATCACCTTGCAGAACGGGCCGCGCCACTACCCGATCTGATCGTCTGCACAAGGCATAACAATAACAAGGAGCCATGCCTGCGCCATGCCGCTTAAGTGTCGGACGGGCAGCGCATGCCTTGATGGAGGAGCATGACGTGAGTTTCGAATTCAATTCCCCGGCCAAGTCCCCTACACCGGCGCCACGTTATCGCGAGGTGGCCATCGGTCACCCGGCGGTCGAAGTGCTGGAGGTCGGCGGCATCTTGCACATGCGCTCCCTGGAAACCCTGGAGCCGATGCCCGAACGTTTGCTTGATCGCCTGGTGCACTGGGCGCAGATCCGGCCCGGGCACACCTTTATCGCTGCACGGGACGCTGATGGCCAATGGCGTCGCATCAGCTATGCCCAGATGCTGGAAGACGTTCGCGCCATTGCGCAAAGCCTGCTGGCCTATGGCCTGGGGGCAGAGCGTCCGCTGGCGATCCTGTCGGGCAACGATATTGAGCATTTGCAGATGGCGTTGGGGGCAATGTATGCCGGTATTCCTTACTGCCCTGTTTCCCCTGCCTATTCGTTGCTGTCCCAGGATTTTGCCAAGTTGCGCCATGTCTGCGACCTGTTGCAGCCGGGCCTGATCTTTGTCAGTGACGCGGCGGTTTATCAGCGTGCCGTGGGCGCGGTATTGCCCTCAGACACGCCATTGGTAGCGGTACGCGGCGAGATGGCGGGACGGCCCCAGGTGAGCTTTGCCAGTTTGCTGGAGCAGCCGGGCGGCGCCGAGGCCCAGGCTGCGTTCATGGCGTCAGGCCCGGACAGCATCGCCAAATTTCTCTTCACTTCAGGCTCGACCAAGCTGCCCAAAGCGGTGATTACCACCCAGCGCATGCTTTGTGCCAATCAACAAATGCTGTTGCAGACCTTTCCGGTTTTTGCCGAAGAACCCCCGGTGCTGGTGGACTGGTTGCCCTGGAACCACACGTTTGGCGGCAGTCATAACCTCGGGATCGTCCTCTACAACGGCGGTACGCTGTACCTGGATGGCGGTAAACCAACCGCTCAGGGCTTTGCCGAAACCCTGCGCAACCTCAAGGAAATCTCGCCTACTGCCTACCTCACCGTGCCTAAAGGCTGGGAAGAACTGGTCACGGCGCTGGAAACCGACAGCGAGTTGCGCGAGCGTTTTTTTGCCCGCATCAAACTGTTCTTTTTCGCCGCCGCGGGCCTTTCGCAAAGTATCTGGGACCGCCTCGACCGGGTTGCCGAGCAACACTGTGGCGAACGCATCTGGATGATGGCCGGGCTGGGCATGACCGAAGCCTCGCCTTCATGCACCTTCACCACCGGGCCGTTGTCGATGGCCGGTTATATCGGTCTGCCGGCGCCGGGCTGTGAGGTCCGTCTGGTACCGGTGGATGGCAAGCTGGAAGGGCGCTTTCGCGGCCCGCACATCATGCCCGGTTACTGGCGCGCCCCCGAGCAGAGTGCCGAGGCGTTTGACGATGAAGGCTTTTACCGCTCCGGTGACGCCATCAAGCTGGCCGATCCTTGCAACCCGCAATGGGGGTTGATGTTTGATGGGCGGCTGGCCGAGGACTTCAAATTGTCATCCGGGGTGTTTGTCAGTGTGGGGCCGCTGCGCAACCGGGCCGTACTCGAAGGTTCTCCCTATGTTCAGGATCTGGTGATCGCAGCGCCGGATCGCGAATGCCTTGGTGCGTTGGTATTTGCCCGGCTGTACGAGTGCCGACAGTTATCGGGCTTGCCTGCCGACGCCAGCGACGCGCAGGTGTTGGCCAGTGAACCGGTGCGCCAGTGGTTTGCTGACTGGTTGCAGCGGCTCAATCTTCAGGCCAGTGGCAATGCCAGTCGCCTGGAATGGATCGCGCTGCAGGATGAGGCCGCGTCGATCGATCGCGGTGAAATCACCGACAAGGGTTCGATCAATCAGCGTGCAGTGCTGCAATGGCGAGCGGCGCATGTGGAGGCGCTTTATCGCGGGCAGGCGCCTTCGATCCTGCGTGCTGGCAAGCCGTCGTGAGCCCTGGGGGGCAGTACTCGGCATTCACCGATGTCGCCATTCTTGAGGCGGCTCGTACCCCGTGGGTCGACCTGGGCGGGGTATTGGCCCAGGTTTCACCGATCGACATGGGGATCAAGGTCGCCCGTGAAGTGCTGGCCCGTGCCGGGCTGGACGGGGGGGCAGTGGACTCGGTACTGGCGGGTTCAATGGCCCAGGCCAGCTTCGATGCGTACATGTTGCCGCGTCATATCGGCCTCTACAGCGGTGTGGCGCAACAGGTGCCTGCCCTGGCGGTGCAGCGTATTTGCGCCACAGGGTTTGAACTGTTGCGCCAGGCTGCCGGGCAGTTGCATGACGGCATGGAACTGGCGCTGTGCGTGGGCACAGAGTCCATGTCCCGCAACCCGATTGCCGCCTACACCCATCGCGGTGGATTCCGCCTGGGGGCGCCGGTCGAGTTCAAGGATTTTCTCTGGGAAGCACTGTACGACCCGGCTCCCGGCGTGGACATGATCGCCACGGCGGAAAACCTGGCCACGGAGTACGGCCTGAGCCGTGAGGCCGTGGACGGCTATGCCCTCAATAGTCACCAGCAGGCACTTCACGCCCAGGCCAGCGGCTGGCAGGGGGATGAAATCGTCACCCTGCGCAATGAAGTGTTTGAGCTGGAAGGCTACCAGCCGCGGGGTATCAGCCTGCCGCGTCGATGTGAGTCGGTCAGCCTCGACAGTCATCCGCGTTCCACCGACGCCGCGGCCCTGGCCAGGCTGGGGGCCATTCACCCGGGGGGTGTGCAGACGGCGGGTAACAGTTGCGCAGTGGTGGATGGCGCTGCTGCCGCGCTGGTCGTCCGTGCATCGGCGGGGCCGCCGGCCCTGGCCAATTTACTGGCGACGGCGGTGGTCGGTGTTGAGCCACAACGGATGGGTATCGGCCCTGTGCCTGCGATTCAGTTGTTGCTCAAACGCAGCGGTTTGGCGCTGGACGCGATTGATCTGTTTGAAATCAACGAGGCGCAGGGCGCACAGATTCTGGCGGTGGCTCAGGCACTGGAACTGGACCGGCAAAAGCTCAATTGCCGTGGCGGCTCCATTGCCCTGGGGCATCCCCTGGCCGCCACCGGCCTGCGCCTGGTGCTGACCCTGGCCCGGCAACTGCGCGAGCAGAATCTGCGTTATGGCATTGCCGCTGCGTGTGTCGGGGGTGGCCAGGGCATGGCGGTACTGATCGAGAATCCGCATTTTTCCACGATTTGAGGTTTTCCCATGTGGCAATACCAGGCGCCGCTGCGCGACATGCAATTTGTGATTGAACACTGGCTTGAGGCCCCACGGGCCTGGGCGCAAACAGAGCGCTTCCAGGACCTCGATCTGGCGCTGGCCCGCCAGGTGCTTGAAGAAGCCGGGCGGTTCAGCGCCCAGGTGCTTGCGCCGATCAACAGCAGTGGCGACCGCCAGGGATGTAGTTTCGACGCGGGCCGGGTGACGACGCCCGCCGGATTTGTCGAGGCGTATCGCGCCTACACCGAAGGCGGGTGGTCAGCCCTGGCGTGCGATGAGGCCTACGGCGGGCAGGGCTTGCCGCAGCTGCTCGACGCGGCGCTGCAGGAAATGCTCTATGCCAGCAATCATGGCTGGGCCATGTACACCGGCATCGCCCATGGTGCCTACCTGTGCCTCAAGGCCCATGCCCCGCAGTGGATCAAGGCGCGTTATTTGCCGCAGATTGTCAGCGGTGAAGTCTTGCCCACCATGTGCCTGACCGAGCCGCAGGCAGGCAGCGACGTCGGCCTGCTGCGCTGTCGTGCCGAACCGCAAGACGACGGCAGTTATCGTGTGAGCGGCAGCAAGCTGTTTATCTCTGGCGGCGAACACGACCTGAGCGCAAATATCCTGCATCTGGTGTTGGCACGACTGCCCGGTGCGCCTGCTGGCAGCCGGGGCATTTCGCTGTTTCTGGTGCCCAAGCTGCTGGACCACCATCAGGTCAACAACGTGCGTTGCGACGGTATCGAACACAAGATGGGGATCAAGGGCAGCGCAACCTGTTCGCTGGTGTTCGAGCAGGCACAAGGCTGGCTGATTGGCGAGGCCAATCGCGGTCTGGCGGCGATGTTCGTGATGATGAACTCGGCGCGGCTGCACGTGGGTCTGCAGGGGCTGGGACACGCCGAAGCGGCGTGGCAGAACGCTCGCGACTATGCCCTGGAACGCAAGCAGATGCGTGCGCCGGTGCGGCCTGTCGGGGTCAGTGCCGACGCCGCCGACCCGATCCATTTTCATCCGGCCATGCGCCGCACCTTGCTGGAGTTGCGCGCCTGCACCGAGGGGATGCGGGCCGTGGGCTATTGGGTGGCGCATCTGCTCGATGAGGCTGAGCACCAAGAGAGCCCGACCGAGCGTCAGCGCGCCCTGCAACTGGCAGAACTGCTGACGCCCGTGATCAAGGCGTTTTTCACCGACCAGGGGTTTCGCCAGGCCAGCAACGCTTTGCAGGTGTTCGGCGGTTACGGCTATGTCAGCGAGTTCGCGATAGAGCAAACCCTGCGCGACAGCCGGATCGCGATGATTTATGAGGGCAGCAACGAGATCCAGGCCAATGACTTGCTGTTGCGCAAAGTGCTGGGTGATGACGGCCGGGCGTTTGCCGAGTTGCTGGCGGTGATGCGCCAGGAGTCCGCGCTGGCCCTGGAGGCCTCGGAGTGTGGCGGTTTTGGCACTGAGCTGGAGCGACTGTGCGACAAGCTTGAAGCGGTGGTGGGCGCAGTTCGTGAGCGCGCTGGCGAGGAGGTCGAGTATCCCTATCGGGTTGCCGGGGACTTTTTGCGGTTGTGCGGGGTGGCCCTGCTGGGGTTTGCCTGGGTACGAGGGGCGCGGGTGTCCCGTTTGCTGCCCGACAGCGACCCTGTACGCGCCGGCAAGCTACAAACTGCGCAGTTCTTTTTTGCCTATGTATTGCCAGAAGCCGACTACCGAATCGCCTCCATTCGTGGCGCACAGGCGAGCCTGGCGTTTGTCGAGTGATACCCGGAAAGCACTGCTTCAGTGGATCCAATAAATCGATTTGCAAGTGACTAATACTGGGTTCGTGGCCAGACATGATTTCTGGCTACGAGATTGGTCGATAATCGAACGCTAAAGTTTAGAGGGTCTTTATAATTCAAAGTGTTGTATTTAAAGGAAAAAATTTATATCTCTGCGCCGGTTTCAGGATCTGAGGGCAGGGGTTCTTGAGATTGTGACAATCCCTCATATTGCCTGTGGATCCATTAACGGGTTGACTAGCGCCCTGGCGATGGCTGGATTCCTTCCTGACCGTCGCCCATAAAAATTACAAAAAAAGGGTCTCGTCATGAAAGGCTTATCCAGAGCACGGAACTGTCAGGGTTCTGTCCGCTTTATGTCTGCGCGCACTGCCGTGTTTTGCGTTTGCCTTGTCCGGGTCGCTTGCGACAGGCAGGTGCAATGATGGGTATCGATCTGAAAGCTCGCGTGGATAACGGTCCGATGGTGCGGTTTCAATGGCTCGCCATCGGGATCTGCATCGTGTTGAACATGATCGATGGCTTTGATGTGCTGGTGATGGCGTTCACGGCGGCTTCTGTGTCGGCCGAGTGGGGCCTGAGCGGGGCGCAAATCGGCATGTTGCTCAGTGCCGGGCTGTTTGGCATGGCGGCGGGTTCGCTGTTTCTCGCCCCCTGGGCAGATCGCATCGGTCGACGCCCATTGATCCTGTTGTGCCTGGTGGTCAGCGGCACGGGCATGCTGCTGTCGGCGTTGAGCCAGACACCGGTGCAGTTGGCGCTGCTGCGCGGGCTTACGGGGCTGGGGATTGGCGGGATTCTGGCCAGCAGCAACGTGATTGCCAGCGAGTACGCCAGCAAGCGCTGGCGCGGCCTGGCAGTGAGTCTGCAATCCACCGGCTATGCCCTGGGTGCCACCCTGGGCGGTTTGCTGGCAGTCTGGTTGTTGACCCATTGGGGCTGGCGTTCGGTGTTTGTCTTCGGCGGGGTTGTGACCTTTGCGGTGATCCCGCTGGTGTTGCTGTGGCTGCCCGAGTCGCTGGACTTTTTGCTTGCGCGCCGCCCGGCCACGGCCTTGCAACGTATCAATAGCCTGGCCCGACGCCTGGGTCAGCCAGCCTTGAACCAGATGCCTGCTGCGGTGGTGAGTCCGGCCGGTGCCAGTACCGGCCTGACCAAGCTTCTGGCGCCCGCCATGCGCCGCACCACGCTGCTGATCTGGCTGTTGTTCTTCCTGGTGATGTTCGGCTTTTACTTTGTGATGAGCTGGACGCCAAAACTGCTGGTGTCGGCCGGGCTTTCGGCGCAACAGGGCATTACCGGCGGCGTGCTGTTGAGCGTGGGCGGGATCTTTGGCGCGGCGCTGATCGGCGGCTTGTCATCGCGCTGGCCGCTGAGCCGGGTGCTGTCGCTGTTCATGCTGATTACCGCGGGCTTGCTGGTGCTGTTTGTCGGCTCTGGGTCTTCGGTCATGGCCGCGTTGGGGCTTGGATTGCTGATCGGGCTGTTTTCCAATGGCTGCGTTGCCGGGCTCTATGCATTGTCGCCAGTGGTGTATGACGCTTCCGTACGAGCAACGGGCGTGGGCTGGGGGATCGGCATTGGGCGTATCGGCGCGATCCTGTCGCCCATTGTGGCCGGTTTTCTGCTGGATGCCGGCTGGCAGCCCCTGCACCTGTATGGCGTGTTTGCCATCGTGTTCGTGATCGCGGCCGGTTGCTTGCTGCTGCTCAAACCGTCGCCTTCGCAGGCACAGCCGGCGCTGGCCCAGGCCTGATTCAACCTTCTGATCAATGCCCGGCCTGGCCGGGCGCATACCCTTATCTATCTGTCTGGGCGGGCTGTATCAGCTGCGGGGAGCGGCTGCGCCCAACAATCGGAGAACAATAATAATGAAGATGCTTACAGGTTTGCTGTCGTTGTCGGTGTGTGCCTCGGCAATGGCCCAGGATGAAGGGTTTTTTGACGGCGCGAAGGCCGATTTGATGCTGCGCAACTACTACTTCAATCGTGATTTTCGTGACCACAGCGCCGGCAAAAGCAAGGTGGATGAATGGGCGCAGGGCTTTATTCTGAAATTCAGCTCCGGTTACACCCCGGGGCCTGTGGGTTTTGGCCTGGAAGGGATTGCCATGCTTGGGGTCAAGCTCGACAGCAGTCGCGTGGCCAGTGGCTCCGAACTGCTGCCGGTGAACAGCGATGGTCGCGCGGCCGATAACTTTGGCCGGGCAGGGCTGGCGGCCAAGGCGCGCTTTTCGGAAACGGAAGTGAAGGTTGGCGAACTGCTGCCGGATGTTCCGGTGTTGCGCTACGACGATGGACGACTGCTGCCGCAGACCTTCCGTGGCGCCATGCTGGTGTCCAGGGAGATTGAAGGCCTGGGGCTGCAGGCGGGGCAATACCGGGCCGTGAGCCTGCGCAATTCTTCGGACATGCAGGATCTGGCGGCGTGGGCTGCGCCGGGCGTGACCTCCGACCGATTCAACTATGCGGGGGCTGAGTACCGTTTCAATGAGCAGCGTACCCAGGTGGGGGCGTGGCATTCGCAGTTGGCGGATATCTATCAGCAAAGCTATTTCAATCTGCTGCACAAACAGCCGGTGGGTGACTGGGTGCTGGGCGCCAATCTGGGTTACTTCATCGACAAGGACGATGGTAGCGCGCGTATCGGTCGGGTCAGCAGCCGCACGGCGTACGGACTGTTCTCCGCGGCTACGGGCGGGCACACGTTGTACCTGGGGTTGCAGCGGGTCAGCGGGGACAGCGGCTGGATGTCGGTGTACGGCAGCAGCGGGCGCACGCTGGGCAACGACATGTTCAACGGTAACTTCAGCAATGCCGACGAGCGCTCCTGGCAAGCGCGTTACGACTACAACTTTGCCGCGCTCGGGGTGCCTGGATTGCTGGCGATGGTTCGCTATGGTCATGGCGACAACGCCACCACCAAACAGGGGACTAACGGCAAGGAATGGGAGCGCGATACCGAAGTCGGCTATACGTTCCAGAGCGGCACGCTGAAGAACCTCAGCTTGCGCGTCAACAACGCCACCAACCGTCGCAGCTTCAACAGCGACTTCGACCAGACCCGTGTGATCGTGAGTTATCCGTTGTCGATGTAGGGGGGCTGCGATGAAGGTCGTGCGGTGTGTCTGCGGAACCGCGTCGATACCATCGCGAGCAAGCCCGCTCCCACAGGGGGGATGTGCCAGGCAGTAGATGCTGAGGGATGTGTGCGCCGCTCAGTCTCTATAGCCGCTCATGCGTTACTATGGCCGCTCACGTTTTCTGGATGCTGCCTGGATGAGCAAACCCGGTCAATTGGTGCTGATTGCACTGCGCAAGATGATTGCCTCAGGCGAGCTTGCCGCTGGCGAGCGCCTCATGGAAATTCCCACTGCCGAGTTGTTCGGCGTCTCCCGCATGCCGGTACGCATGGCCTTTCGCACGCTTGAGCAGGAAGGCTTGCTGGTGCGTTTCGGCGGGCGCGGTTTTCAGGTGCGTTCGGTCAGTGCCAATGACATTGCGGGTGCGGTGGAGGTGCGCGGGGTGCTCGAAGGCCTGGCGGCACGTTTGACGGCCGAACGCGGGCTGTCGGGAGAGGCACGGGCCGCCCTGGAGTTGTGCCTGTTGCAAGGGGATGAGCTGTTCGATAAAGGCTTCGTCACCGAGGACGATCTTGAGGTCTATCACGACCTCAATATGCGCTTTCATCAGGTTATCGTTGAGGGCAGTCACAACCCGGCCATTGCCGATGCCCTGGCACGCAATGATCATTTGCCGTTTGCTTCAGTGACGGCGCTGGCGGTTGATCGCAAGGACATGGCCCGTGAATACCGGCGCTTCAACTATGCCCATATGCAGCATCATTCGGTGTTCGATGCGCTGGTCAGTCGCCAGGGTGCCCGCGCCGAAGCGATCATGCGCGAGCACGCCAACGCGACGTTGCGCTATGCCGAAATCTTCGGCTCGGCCACTGCCAATGAGCGGATGAAAGTGATCCACCGCTCCGATTGAAGTTCAGATATCCAGCACCAGCATGGGCGATTTCGAGCGCGAACAGCACGGAGTGAACTGATCGTTGCAAGCCTGCTCCTCTTCGGTGAGGAACATGTCGCGATGATCCGGAACGCCTTCCAGCACGCGGGTCAGGCACGTGCCGCATACCCCTTGCTCGCATGACATGGGTATATCGATGCCGTGACTTTCCAGGACCTGGACCACGGTTTTGTCCGCTGGAATATCGAAGACCTGGCCGGTGCTGCCCACCTTGACCGAAAAGCTGCCGTCGTTGCTGCTGTCAACCGGGGCGGCGGCGAAGTACTCCCGGTGCAGGGCGTGCTCCTGCCAGTCTTGAGCGCGCGCACTGTCCAGAACATGCTGCATGAAGCCGCCCGGGCCGCACACGTACAAATGGGTGCCGGGCTGCGGGCTGGCCAGCACCTGGGCTGCATTCAGAGCGGTCTCTGGCTGCTCGTCGAAGTGCATGAACACCCGGTCGGCAAAAGGCGAGTTGCGCAGGCGCTCGACAAAGGCCGCCCGCTCGCTGGACCGGGCGCAGTAATGCAGTTCGAAATCTGCGCCGCTGTGGGCCAGGCGCTCCGCCATGCACAGAATCGGGGTGATCCCTATGCCCCCTGCAAACAGCAAGCTGTGGCGGGCTTCGTGGATCAGCGGGAACAGGTTGCGCGGTTCACTGATGCGCAGGCTATCGCCACTCTTGATCTGTTCATGCAGGCTTTGCGAGCCGCCCCGTGAAGCCGGATCCCTGAGCACGCCAATCAGGTAGCGATGCTGTTCATCAGGATGGTTGCACAGGGAGTATTGGCGGATCAGTCCGCCGGGCAGGTGCACATCAATGTGCGATCCGGCACTGAACGCGGGGAGGGCGCTGCCATCGGCGCTGGCCAGCTCATAGGTGCAAATGCCCTGTGCTTCGTTGTTGCGAGATACCACCACCACATCAATCATGCTGCTTCCTCAAAGCGTTGCCATTGAGGGGGCTGGCCCACGTGCGCTCGCCCCCGTCCGGGAATTACTGCGCAGTGGCGATCAAGTGTGGCTCGGGTGTGCGTTCGCTGGCGATGATGCGGTCCAGGACGCGGCGTGACTGCACGCCGCCCGAGTCGATATTGAGCTTGAGCAATGCGCGTTGCGGGTGGTCCAGCAGGTTTTGTTGCTGTTGTTCGAGCATCTCCAGGTCTTCGCTGAAAATCTTGCCCTGGCCCTCGCGGATGGTCGCGGTGAGCGCCTGATCCTGAGGGTTGAAGTTGCGTGCCATCCCCCAGAAGTACCAGATCGAGGTGTCTGTTTCAGGGGTGATGAAATCGACCACGATGCTCGATGCCTTGAACTCGGGGGCTGCGTGGTAGCCGCCTTTGCCCGCGTGAGCGACCCCGACTTCGATCAAGACGTGGCTGGGTGGCGAGAAGCGGCAGATCTGCCAGCGGTCCACCGGCACATCGTCGGCCAGATTATTGCCGCGCAAGGCCATGCGCCAGAACGGCGGGGCCATGATGTTTTCCATGTGCCGCGCCGTGACGACTTCGTTGCCTTCAACCGTGGTGGTCGGGGCGACTTCGTCGATTTCCTTCTGGCCAATGCTGGAGGCGTGTACGTAGGTTTCGTGGGTCAGGTCCATCAGGTTGTCGATCATCAGGCGATAGTCGCAACCGATATGAAACAGGCCGCCGCCATAGGCCCATTCATCGCTCACCGCCCACTCCAGGTGGTGGATCAATGCAGGGTCGGCTTGATCCTGATCGCCGGGCCATACCCAGATAAAGCCGTAGCGTTCGACCACGGCATAGGTCTTGTTGCACGGGAAACCGCGTACCCGCTGTCCGGGCATCTCGACGGTTTTGCCGTCGCAGCCCATGACCAGCCCGTGATAGCCGCACACCAGGTTGCCGTTCTCGACATAACCCAGTGACAGGGGAGCACCGCGATGCGGGCAAAAGTTCTCGACAGCGGCGACTTTGTTTTCGTGGCCGCGATAAAAAACCATTTTCTCGCCGCAAATCTGCCGGCCCAAAGGCTTGTCGGTGATTTCATCGGGGGTGCATGCGACGTACCAGGTGTTTTTTGGGTACATGACCAATCTCCAGATCAGGTGTTATTGCTCTTATGGATCCATTAGGCGGCATTGGTATCTTTCAAGTCAATTTCATGTGGGAGTATTGTTGGGTTTTGCTGGGGGTTTTGGCGATTATCGAACACAAAATGCAAAGATGAGCGATAACAGTGGATCCATTAAATAAATATGCAGGGAGAGCCGATGTTCATCAACAGCTCCCCGAGAAGGCTATAAACTATCGTCTGCGTGGTTCTGGCTCGAAGGGTCTGCAAGGGCGGTCGTGTCATGGGCTTGTTAGATCATCGATAGCGAGTAGTGCATTCTTTAAATGACCAACCCCACTTCTACCTCCAATGCCACCTGGCAGCCGGTCATCGCGCTGGCGCTGGCCGCCTTTGTGTTCAACACCACGGAATTTGTGCCTGTGGGGTTGTTGAGTGCGATTGGCGGCAGCTTTGATCTGTCCACTGCCAAGGTCGGACTGATGCTGACCATCTATGCGTGGGTGGTTTCGCTGGCATCGCTGCCGATCATGCTGCTGACCCGCAACGTCGAGCGCCGCAAGTTGTTGCTCGTGCTGTTCGGGCTGTTTATCGCCAGTCATGTACTGTCGAGCCTGGCGGCCAACTTCGGCATTTTGTTGTTAAGCCGGATCGGGGTAGCGTTGTCTCATGCCCTGTTCTGGTCCATTACGGCGTCACTGGCGGTGAGGCTGGCGCCAGAAGGCAAGGAGGTGCAAGCCTTGGGCCTGTTGGCGACCGGCACGTCGCTGGCGATGGTCATGGGTGTGCCGTTGGGTCGCTTGCTGGGTGAGGCGATGGGCTGGCGCACTACCTTTATCGTGATTGCGGTGCTTGCCGCAGTGCTGGTGTTTTGGCTGGCCAGAACCTTGCCGTTGTTGCCAAGCCAGAACTCGGGCTCCCTCAGAAGCCTGCCGGTATTGTTCAAGCGACCTGCGCTGGTGGCGGTCTATGTGCTGACGGCGGTGGTGATCACGGCACAGTTCACTGCCTACAGCTACGTCGAGCCCTTTGTGCAGGGTGTGGCCGGCATGAGTGGCAGTACCGTTACCCTGATTCTGCTGCTGTTCGGCGGTGCGGGGATTATCGGTTCCCTTTGCTTCAGCTGGTTCCACAAGTACAGCCCACAGGCTTTCCTGTTGATCGCTGTAGGCCTGATCGCGCTGAGCCTGCTGTTGCTGTTGCCGGCCAGCAACTGGATTGAATCCCTGGGGGTGTTGAGCATTATCTGGGGGATGGCGATCATGGGGTTTGGTTTGGCGATGCAGTCCAGGGTTCTGACACTGGCGCCCGATGCAACGGATGTGGCGATGGCCATGTTCTCGGGTATTTACAACATCGGGATCGGCGGGGGTGCGCTGCTGGGCAGTTCGGTGGGCAGCCATTTCGGCTTTGCCTGGATCGGGCTGGCGGGGGGGTCGCTGGCGGGGCTGGCATTGGTGTTCTACGCCTGGACCATGTACCGGTTAAACCGCAGCGCCGCACAGGCCTGACAAACCGGGGTTCTGGCGCAATGCCAGAGCCCCGGAAGGTATTACACGGCGCTCAGATGCTCGTACAGAATCGTGGCGCCCACGATGATCAACACCACTCCGCCCACGATCTCCGCACGCTTGCCGACGAGGCTGCCCAGCGCCCGGCCAAGCATGGTGCCGATAATGACCATGGTCATGGTGGCCAGGCCGATGGCAGCAGCTGCCACCAGGATATTGACGTCCACAAAAGCCAGGCCGACGCCTACCGCCAGCGCATCGATGCTGGTGGCGATGGCCGTGACCACCAGAATCCAGAAAGAGTGTTGCGACGGTTTGTCTTCGGGCTCGTCTTCATCGGGTTTTACGCCGTTGTAGATCATGTACAGGCCCAGACCCAGCAGCAGGATGAAGGCGATCCAGTGGTCCCACTGAGTGACGTAGCTGCTGGCCGCCTGACCTATGGCCCAGCCGATCACAGGCGTAATGGCTTCGATCACACCAAAGATCAGACCGGTGCGCAGGGCTTCGCTGAAACGGGGTTTGTGCAGGCTTGAGCCTTTGCCGATGGCGGCGGCAAAAGCATCGGTGGACATGGCGAAAGCCAGGAGAATCAGGGCAATTGGGTTCAATTCAGTCATCCAGCCGGGCTTGAGACAACGACATAGCACTGCGCGCCCGACTTCAGCACAGGTATGACGTTGGTCTCGCAAATCCGTATGGATGCCATGGCCACGGCAGGTTGCCGAGAATGTTGACCAGAGCGCCGCCACGCAAGTGACGGCCAGCTACTCCCCAAAGAGGGGCGCAGAATAACAGCAAATGATGCAATTAAGGGAAAAGGCTAAATTTTTCGTAGGATTCTTCGTTTATAAGATCGCCTGAAAACCGTGGTCAGCTCCCGCAGGGGGGCATTCAGGCCGACGTGCTGACCATCGACCCCGAGCCGCTGCTGCCCTGGGCTGTCAGTGCCTGCAGCAATGCGGCCGTGGCCGCTTGCAGCGCCGCAGTGGTCGCCGTCACTTGTGCCTGGGCCCCGGCAACGGCAGCGGCCTTGGCGTCCGGGCTCTGGTCGCTGGCCTGAATGCTTTGCAGTGCCTGCATCTGCTGCTGGAGCTGTTTTTGCAGTTGCGCGATCTGTTTTTTCAGCTGCTTGACCGTGTCTGAACTGTCGTCACTGCTGTCTGGCGCAGGTGCCGCATTGGCGCCCCTGGACGCTCGCGGCTTGACCTGTTCGGTGGCCGTGGCGCTGGAGTCACTCACGGCGCTGCTGTCCGGCGCGTTGCTGGATGCAGTGCTGGCCACGCTCTGGATATTCAGGCTGGATGCCAAGGGGTTGATGCTGCCGACCATGTCGATTCGTCCTTTAAACCTTATGCCATTCAAGTCCATCGGCAGGGGGCGCCAGTGCTTTAGGCTGTGGCATGAAATAAGCCGGATCACAGGTCATATGCTTATTCCCTAACGGTATTTAAATTAAATTTCTTATGCCTATAAAGTCATACCCCTGCGTACAGGTCGACCAATCGACGCGCCGCACGAAATGAACCAACACGGGACCTCCGTGAGTTTCTGATCGATCAGCGCGCCATTGGGTGTGCTCTGCGTGGGAGTGATTTATGTCTGCACCGTCTGCCTCTGCGATTGCTGTAAGCATCGCCCCTCAGTCTTTTGAGATCCGCCCGTTCAGCGGTGCCGTGGGAGCCGAAATCATCGGGCTTGATCTGGCGTTGCCGGTGAATGACCAGGATTTTGCGCGCATTCACCGCGCGCATCTGGAGCATCACGTGGTGGTGTTCCGTGATCAGCGCATTACCCCGCAGCAACAGATCGCCTTCAGTCGCCGTTTTGGCATTTTGCAGATCCATGTGCTCAAGCAGTTTCTGCTGACCGGGCACCCGGAAATTCTGATCGTCTCCAATATTATCGAGAACGGCCAATCCATCGGCCTGGGGGATGCGGGCAAGTTCTGGCACTCCGATCTTTCCTATAAAGAGCTGCCGAGCCTGGGCTCAATGCTGCATGCCCAGGAGCTGCCGAGCGAAGGCGGCGATACGCTGTTTGCCGACATGCACAAAGCCTGGGACGGCCTGCCGCAAGCCTTGCGCTGCGCCGTGGAAGGCCGCTCGGCCGCGCATTCGTATACGGCGCGCTACAGCGAAACCAAATTTGAAGGCAACTGGCGCCCGACCCTGACCCCGGAGCAATTGGCCCAGGTCAGCGAGGTGGTGCATCCGGTGGTACGGACCCACCCGGAAAACGGCCGCAAGGCCCTGTTTGTCAGCGAGGGTTTCACGACCCGCATTGTGGGCCTGCCCGAGGATGAAAGCCGCCAGTTGCTGGCAGAGCTATTCGCCCACAGCGTGCTGCCTGAAAACATCTACCGCCATCAATGGCAGCCCCATGACCTGGTGTTCTGGGATAACCGTTCGCTGATCCATCTCGCTGCCGGATGCCCAAGCCATCTGCGTCGCAAGCTCTATCGCACCACCATTCAGGGCAACGCCCCTTACTGATCGTCCCTATTTCAAGGAGCATAGCCATGCCCAAATCATTCAAAACCGTCGCTGCCAGTGTAGGCCTGGGCTTGAGTCTGCTTGCCGGCAGCCTGGTCGCACCCACCGTGGCCCATGCCGAAGGCGAGATCCGTATCGCCGAACAGTTCGGCATTGTCTACCTGCTGCTCAACGTGGTGCGCGATCAAAACCTGATCGAGAAACACGGCAAGGAGGAGGGCATCGACATCAAGGTCGACTGGACTCAATTGTCCGGCGGAGCGGCGGTCAACGATGCCTTGCTTTCCGGTTCCATTGACATTGCCGGCGCCGGGGTTGGCCCGCTGCTGACTATCTGGGATCGCACCCACGGCAAGCAGAACGTCAAGGCCGTGGCATCGCTGGGCAACTTTCCGTACTACCTGCTGAGCAATAACCCGAACGTCAAAACCATTGCCGACTTCTCCGAAAAGGACCGCATTGCCGTGCCTGCGGTGGGTGTTTCCGTGCAGTCACGCTTTTTGCAATATGCGGCTGCCAAGCAATGGGGCGACAAGGAGTTCAACCGGCTGGACAAGTACACCATCGCCGTCCCCCATCCTGATGCCACGGCTGCGCTGATTGCCGGTGGTACAGAGCTGAGCGGGCATTTTTCCAACCCGCCGTTCCAGGATCAGGCGCTGAAAAACCCCAACGTACACGTGGTGCTCAATACCTACGACTTGCTCGGCCCCAACTCACCGACCGTGCTGTTTGCCACCGAGAAGTTCCGTAACGACAACCCTAAAACCTACAAGGCCTTCGTCGAGGCGTTGACCGAGGCGGCCGAGTTTGCCCAGAACGACAAGGCTGCTGCCGCTGACACATACATTCGCGTAACCAAGTCCAAAGTCGATCGCGACGAGTTGCTGAAGATCATCGACACCCCGGAGTACGAGTTCAGCGTGACGCCGAAAAACACTTACCCACTGGCTGAGTTTCTGTACCGCGTTGGCGCGATCAAAAACAAACCCGACTCCTGGAAAGATTACTTCTTCCAAGACGCCAAACCGCTGCAGGGGAGCTGACAGCCATGAACGCCTCCGTGCAAGGCCACACGGCCAGCCACTTGAACGCAACAGGGCCTGCCCTGTTGTCGGTCGATCAGGTAAGCCTTGAGTACCGCACGCCGCAACGTGTGGTGAGGGCGACCCACCAGGTCAGTTTTGAAATCGATCCGGCGGACCGTTTTATCCTGCTTGGCCCTTCGGGCTGCGGCAAGTCGACGTTGCTCAAGGCAGTCGCCGGGTTTCACACACCCTGTGAGGGGCAGATCCGTCTCCAGGGCCAGGCCGTCACCGCACCGGGGCCGGACCGTATGGTGGTGTTCCAGGAGTTTGATCAGCTGCCGCCCTGGAAGACGGTCAAGCAAAACGTGATGTTCCCTTTGCTGGCCTCCAAAACCCTGCCACGGCGCGAAGCCGAGGAACGGGCATTGCATTATCTGGACAAGGTCGGCCTGGGAGCGTTTGCCGATGCTTATCCGCACACCTTGTCCGGTGGCATGAAGGCTCGCGTGGCGATCGCCCGGGCCTTGGCGATGCAGCCGAAAATCCTGTTGATGGACGAGCCCTTTGCCGCACTCGACGCCCTGACCCGGCGCAAGATGCAGGAAGAATTGCTGCTGCTCTGGGAGGAGGTGCGCTTTACCTTGCTGTTTGTCACCCACTCCATCGAAGAGGCGCTGGTGGTGGGCAACCGGATCTTGCTGCTGTCGCCACACCCCGGGCGTGTGCGGGCTGAAATCAACAGCCATCAGTACGATCTGCACAGCCTGGGTGGTACGGGGTTCCAGCACACGGCGCGGCGTATTCATCGGCTGCTGTTCGATGAAACCGATGCAGGCACTGACGAACAACCCCTGAATTTCGCTGATATCCGTATCGCTTATTGAGCCGTGGAGGATTGCCCGATGAGCCAATCATCATCTGTACGCCAGGAGTATGAAGTGGTCCTGGAGCCGTTGCTGACGGTGCCGCTGGAGCGCGAACTGCCCCTTGGCCAGCGTCTCTGGCAGCAGGGCTGGTTACGCAAAAGCCTGATTCTGGTCGTGCTGGCCGTGCTCTGGGAGCTGGTGGCGCGCTACCAGAACAACGACCTGCTGCTGCCCACGTTCTTGCAAACGAGCAGTGCCCTGTATCACGGCCTGATCAGCGGTGAATTGCTGAGTAAGGTGGGCATTTCCATGGTGGTGCTGCTCAAGGGGTACCTGATCGGGATCCTTCTGGCGTTTGCGCTCACCACGCTGGCGGTCTCGACCCAGTTGGGTCGTGATTTGCTGAGCACCCTGACGTCGATGTTCAACCCGTTGCCGGCCATTGCCCTGTTGCCACTGGCATTGCTGTGGTTCGGGCTGGGGCAGAACAGCCTGATTTTCGTGCTGGTGCATTCGGTGCTCTGGGCGTTGGCCCTGAACACGTATGCGGGTTTTCTCGGCGTCTCGGAAACCCTGCGCATGGCCGGGCGCAACTATGGGTTGAAGGGCATCCGCTTTGTGCTGTTTATCCTGATCCCGGCAGCGCTGCCATCGATCCTCGCCGGTCTGAAAATCGGCTGGGCATTTGCCTGGCGCACGCTGATTGCCGCCGAGCTGGTGTTCGGCGCCACGAGCGGCAAGGGCGGTCTGGGCTGGTATATCTTCCAGAACCGCAATGAGCTGTACACCGACAAGGTGTTTGCCGGGCTGGCGGTGGTGATTCTGATCGGCTTGCTGGTGGAGAACCTGGTGTTCGCTACCCTTGAGCGGGTCACGGTCAAGCGCTGGGGCATGCAGCGCTGATGTGCAAAACCCGGAGCGCTTGAAGGCGATCCGGGTCCCGTCATTGTGTTCTTACTAATTCCCGCCGGCCTGATTCTTCAGGCCTTTGTTCTTTTTGGTCCGTACTGGCCGCAAAACGTTGTCGTTTAAACGCAAAAAATTCCCGTTTTTCAAGCGTATGCCTGTGATTGATGGCTATGTGCTACTTATTGCTTGTCATTCATGGCAGGCGTTGGCATGATTTTGACACTAAGGTTATTCCCTAAGTGTTTGCTGTCGGGATCAAGGATCACGCTCTGCTTGATGCAGGCATCATCCTCACCTCGCTGCTTCCTTGATGTATCTCCTGAATTTTCCCGGAATCGCTTGATGGCACTGACGATTGCAGCGAGTTTCAAGCTCGGCCGTTACGTTCAAATCAGTGATTTGGCTTCACGACCTCTTTTTCGGAGCGAACGCCATGCAGTTATTCAAAAAACTGATGAACATTCTGGAGCAGGCTGATCGCAGTCGCGAGCGTACTGGCAATCCTTTATTTGTCCCGCCTGAGTTCGAACACCTGAAACGGGATCTCAACATCGTTGAGCAAGCCCGGCGCCACGGTGAGCAGGGCTATCCCCCTGAGGAAGCAACCCGGCTGACGGCGACGGAAGAGACCATCCGTGTGACCCTTGAGCTGGAGCGGGAAAAGG
Organism: Pseudomonas sp. ML2-2023-3; assembly: GCF_037055275.1. Taxonomy (NCBI): domain Bacteria; kingdom Pseudomonadati; phylum Pseudomonadota; class Gammaproteobacteria; order Pseudomonadales; family Pseudomonadaceae; genus Pseudomonas; species Pseudomonas sp. ML2-2023-3. Next base: position 3,743,128 of record NZ_CP146343.1, on the reverse strand, counting down.
TTCTGGCGTGGGCCGAGTCGCGGATCGCAGTGGTTCAAAACCGTCTGGATGCTCTGGATATCGGCGCTACGGTGAGCCGCTGTGCTCATGTTGACCAGGATTTCGAACGTGCCATAGACAGCCTGGTGAGCGATTACGCGATACGGCTGCAGCGCCTGGAGTACAGCGTGCGCGAGCGCGAGGCTGAGTTGTGTGCCTACAAGGCAGAGCATCACTCGGGATTCGAAAAACATCAAAAGCGTCGCAATCAAGCGTTGGGGATCTATCAGGACGAGATTGCCGACGTGCGCAATGAACTGATGGCGCTCAAACAGCAGTTCCTTGAAAAGCTTGAGTCGGATGTCCTGGCGTGCAATGAGCAACTGGTCAGCTACCAGTCGGCCCTGGACGAAAAGCGCAATGTGAAACCCCGGCTGGCCAGTGGCCTGAACAAGGCCGAAATGATTTTGGCCGGGCTGGTTCAATGCTATCGCGCCGAAAACCAATTGCATCGCAATGGTCGACGAGTGCCTGCTTACTTCAGTGAGCGTATTGCGCTGAAGGCAATCGCTTTGCCCGACAGCGATATGGCTGAGGATGAAATTCGTCTGGCCTCGCAGCAGCAAGCGCTGGTGGATCTGATTGAACAGCTGGAGCAGATTCGCGGCCGGATTCAGTCCTCGTTCTATCAGAAATACAATCAACTGATGCCGCTATCCTGGCTGCCTGAATACCCGCCTGTGATGGAGCAACGCATCACTGCAAGCCCGGTTTGAGGTGAGTGCGGGCTGGTCACTTACGTCCAGCCCAGCGTGACTGCCGTCAACAGCAGATACCTGGCGCCCTTGGCCAGGGTGACGATCAGCACGAAACTCCATAGCGGTTCGCGCATGATGCCGGCAATCATGGTGAGCGGGTCGCCGATTATCGGCACCCAGCTCAGCAGCAGCGACCATCGGCCATAGCGCAGATAGAACGCGCGGGCCTTGTCGAGTTTTTGCTCGCTGACCGGAAACCAGCGTTTGTGTCGAAAGCGCTCGACCGAGCGGCCCAATACCCAATTCAAGACCGAACCCAGGACATTGCCGAGGGTGGCCACGACCAGCAGTGTCAGGGCGACGTACTTGCCGGACAGCATCATGCCGACCAGCACGGCTTCCGATTGCATGGGCAGGAGTGACGCGGCACCGAATGCCGCCAGGAACAGGCCGAAATAGCTGGTTAATTCAAACACGCGAACTTCCACGAGTGATGGGCGCCGGCCTTGTGTTGTGGGAGCGGGCTTGCTCGCGATGAAGGCGCTGTGGTCTTTCTGGCCAACCGGGTCGATGCTATCGCGAGCAAGTCCGCTCCCACAGGGATCGAGGACAGTTGCTCGCGCAAAGGCGTGGTCAGGCGGCCCTTATCGCAGCCTTTTGCAGCGACTACAAGTTTTGTGATGCCTGCAGGTGGCGCTGTGAGGGGGGGCCGGTTCTCCCAGAGGATCTGATCAACTAGAGGTCGGATTCGCACTTAAAAGCCAAGTCAGAAACCCGCCAATACATTGGTCTCTAAATTTCCGCCGCGCAGGCATGAGCAGATGAATATTCAAGAAATTCGTTATTATCTATCAGTGTGCTGCCTGGTATTAGGCTGCTCAATACCCATCATGGGAATAGTTGTCTGGGGAATAACCGAAGTTTTCCCCCTCGAAGGACGAGCCTTATACATTGCCTACGCGTCAACACTATAGTGTGTTGGTCTTGGTTGGCTTGCGTGTTTACATACCAAAATTAAATCGTGTTGCTTAGTTTTCTCTCGCGCCAAGTACAACGTCAGCAAGTGAGCTCAGTGTTCCGTCAGTCGCTTCTGTAACACTATTTCCGCTTCAATTTTCATCCAGCCTGCTAAGACCCCAATACTGTTTTGAGCATGGAATTTTGCCTTGGACTCCAGCTCGGCGCGCTCGGTCCCGATCTCTTGTAGCCCATTCCCTCATCAACGGCTTGTATAACTTGATTACCGTAGGAGGCAACCATCAATAAAATGTCTGGTACCAAGGTAACAACCGACCGCTTAAATAAATCTTTGACGTTTGCCTGTAATGCTCATGTAACTAAGGCTGGCCAACTCTAACGATCCTCGTTTTTGATAGGCGATCCTACAACCTTGACAGGTAACTTAACTCGACAGTCCTTTTTTTATCCTGAAGAGAATGTGGTATAGGGGCAGGATTGACGCGGCATCGAATGCCACCAGGAACAGGCCACAAACAGCTGGTTAATTCAAACACGCGAACTTCCACGAATAATGGGCGAGGGCCTTGTGTTGTGGGAGCGGGCTTGCTCGCGATACAGGCGCTGTGGTCTTTCTGGCCAACCGGGCTGATGCCATCGCGAGCAATCCTGCTCCCACAGGGATCGAGGACAGTTGCTAGCGCAAAGGCGTGGTCGGGCGGCGCTGTGAGGGGGCAGGTTCGCACAGCGGATCTGATCAACTACAGGTCGGATTCGCACAAAAAAACCGTTCTTGTATCTGTTCGAATGATCCTCAACGACCCGCCTGCCGGCGGCTTCTGATGCTCGATCACAGACAAGGACCCAAGACATGCAAATGCCGAAAACCATCCAGATCAAAAACGGTGAAAAGGTCTCTCCCACGTTCTCGGCCCAGGAGTACGCCAACCGTCAGGCGAAGCTGCGTGCCTATATGGCGCAGAACAATATCGACGCTGCGGTATTCACGTCCTATCACAACCTCAACTATTACAGCGATTTCCTGTACTGCTCGTTTGGCCGCAACTATGCGCTGGTGGTGACTCAGGACAGCGCGGTGACCATCAGCGCCAATATTGACGGCGGCCAGCCGTGGCGCCGGACCATGGGCACCGACAATATTGTGTATACCGACTGGCAGCGCGATAACTACTTTGTCGCGATCCAGCAGGCCCTGCCCAAGGCCGGTCGCATCGGGATCGAGTTCGATCACATGAACCTGCTCAATCGTGACAAGCTCGCCAGCCGTTACCCCCAGGCCGAGCTGGTGGATATTGGCGCGCCGTGCATGCGCATGCGCATGATCAAGTCAGCCGAAGAACACGCCATTATTCGCCACGGTGCACGGATCGCCGATATTGGCGGCGCGGCCATCGTGGAAGCGCTGCGTGATCAGGTGCCCGAATATGAAGTGGCGCTGCACGCGACCCAGGCCATGGTGCGGGAAATCGCCCGTACCTTTCCCGATTCCGAGCTGATGGACACCTGGACCTGGTTCCAGTCGGGGATCAATACCGACGGCGCACACAACCCGGTGACCACCCGCAAAGTGAACAAGGGCGATATTCTGAGCCTCAACTGCTTCCCGATGATTGCCGGTTACTACACGGCATTGGAGCGCACCCTGTTCCTGGACCACTGCTCGGACGAGCATCTGCGGCTGTGGGAAGTTAACGTCAAGGTGCATGAGGCCGGCCTGAAGTTGATCAAGCCCGGCATGCGTTGCTCGGACATCGCCTTGCAACTCAACGAAATCTTCCTGGAGCATGATCTGCTGCAATACCGCACTTTTGGCTATGGCCACTCGTTTGGCACTCTTAGCCATTACTATGGCCGCGAAGCCGGGCTGGAGCTGCGTGAAGACATCGACACGGTGCTGGAGCCGGGCATGGTGGTGTCCATCGAGCCGATGATCATGATTCCCGAAGGTCGTCCGGGTGCGGGCGGGTATCGCGAGCATGACATCCTGATCGTCAACGAGCAGGGCGGGGAGAACATCACTCATTTCCCGTACGGCCCGCAGCACAACATCATCAAGAAGTAGAGTTGCCTTGACCCTGTGGGAGCGGGCCAGCCCGCTCCCACACAATTGCCAAGCTCGATACCAGCGCATGCGTACGCAGATTACGCAGCGTTTTCTGACCTGTTTACCCCTGCCAAAAAGAACACAATGAGGGTATCTGTCATGTCCCGCGTCCCGACGTTGCTTGCCGTTTTCCTGTCCCGCATCTCTTTCCCCGGAGGTGCTCAATGAGTATCCCAAGTGCAAGTCTGGCATTACCTCTGACAACCGAGCAGGAAACCGAGCGTCTCAGCGAGCGCAAGGCGCTGCGCCGTGCTGCCACGGCCAGCTTTATGGGCAACTTTGTCGAGTGGTTTGACTACGCAGCCTATGGCTATCTGGCGACTGTCATTGCGCTGACGTTCTTCCCGCAAACCGATACCACCACAGGGCTGCTGGCGACCTTCGCGGTATTTGCCCTGTCGTTTATCGTGCGCCCCATCGGTGGCCTGGTCTGGGGTCATTTTGGCGACAAGTACGGGCGGCGCAGTGCCTTGTCCTGGTCGATTCTGATCATGACCCTTTCGACCTTTTGCATCGGCATTCTGCCTACCTACAACCATATCGGCCTGTGGGCTCCGGCGTTGTTGCTGTTGATTCGCCTGGTGCAGGGTTTTTCGGCGTCGGGGGAGTACGCTGGGGCCTCGGCCTTTCTGGCCGAGTATGCGCCCGAGGGCAAGCGTGGTTTCTACACCAGCATTGTGCCCGCGAGTACCGCAGCCGGATTGCTGTTTGGCGCGATGTTTGTTGCCGGAATGCACGCGTTGATGACCGTCGAAAACCTTCACGACTGGGGGTGGCGCCTGCCGTTTTTACTGGCGGCTCCCTTTGGTCTGGTAGGGCGCTATATCCGCGTGCACCTGCAGGACTCACCCAAGTTCCTGGAAATGGAACAGCGACTGGAAGCCAAGGAGTGTGCGACCCATGCCCCGGTCCGTGAATTGCTGACTGTGCATCGTCGGGCAGTGATGATCGGGATTGGCGTGACCTGCCTGAACGCCGTGGCGTTCTACCTGCTGCTCAGTTACATGCCGACCTATCTGTCGACTGAAATGGGCATGAGCGAGAGTGATTCGTTTATTGCCTCGACGGTGTCGCTGGCGACCTATATCGGCCTGATTTTTCTGATGGGCACGCTGTCTGACCGTTATGGCCGAAAGACCATGCTGGTCACCGCGTCGGTGCTGTTTTTGCTGCTGACATTTCCGCTGTTCGGGATGCTTGGCAACCCGTCGCTGCTGGTGATTCTGATGATTCAGATTGCCTTCGGGGCGATGTTGGCCATGAACGACGGTACCTTGCCGTGTTTCCTGGCCGAGATTTTCCCGACCCGGGTCCGTTTCAGCGGATTTGCCTTCAGTTTTAACGTGGCCAACGCGGTGTTCGGCGGGACTGCCCCGTTTATTGCCACCTGGCTGATTCATATGACCGGCAACAAAATGGCCCCGGCCTGGTATTTGCTGGCAGCGGCCGCGGTAGCGCTGGTTGCGATGCTGGCCAGTCGCGAGACGGCGCACACCGCGTTGCAAGACTAAACACACCGCTGAAATACGCCTGTGGGAGCGGGCTTGCTCGCGAATGGATCGATGCGTACTGATTGTCAGACCGCGTCAAAGCCATCGCCAGCAAGCCCGCTCCCACAGGTTTTTTTGCCTGTGGGCAGGGCTCAGTGCAACGCCACTTGCTTGCGCTCACCTATCGGCGACACCCCAAACAACCGGCTATAACATTTCGAAAAATGCGCCGCCGAGACGAAGCCGCAGGCGAGGGCGATGTCGCGCACTTGCGACTCGCTGCGCAGCAACAGGCTTCGTGCTCTGGCCAGGCGCAGTTCCAGGTAATACTGGCTCGGTGTGCGCTGCAGGTGTTTGTGAAACAGGCGCTCCAACTGACGCACCGACACCTCGTTCAAGCGCGCCAGGTCTTCAAGGCTGACCGGCTCTTCAAGGTTGGCTTCCATGATGGCTACCACCTGGCTGAGCTTGGGTTGGGAGGTCCCCAGCTTCTGGCGCAGCGGCACCCGTTGCTGCTCCTGCGCTCCCCGCGCCCGGTCACACAGCAGCAGCTCGGCCGCGTGGGCGGCGATTTCCCGGCCACCCGGCTCTCGAGCGATCAGTTGCAGGGTCATGTCCATCGACGCCACGCCGCCCGAGCAGGTGTAGCGGTCGCGATCCAGTTCAAATAGCTGATTGGAAATGATGATCCCCGGGAAATGGTCCTTGAGGGTTTCGATGTCTTCCCAGTGAATGGTGCAACGATAACCCTTGAGCAAACCGGCCCGTGCCAGCCAGTAGCTTCCGGTGCAAATGCCGCCCAGCGCGACCCCTTCGTGTGCCAGCTTGCGCAGCCAGTTGAGCACGGGCCGGCTACTGAGGTGGGACACGATGGGGTTTGAACCCACCACCAGCAAAATATCCAGTTTTGGCCCATCACCCACCACATGGTCGGGCAGGATGCGCATGCCATTGCTGGCAGTGACCGGATCCAGGGTAGGGGCGATGATCACGGTGCGAAACATTTCACAGCGGGCGGCCATGTTGGCCATGCGCAGGGTTTCGATGGCTGAGGCAAAACCGATGGTGGTGAAGTTTGGTATCACCAGAAAGCCCACGGTTTTTACCGTGGGCATGTTGATCGGTGACGCTGTAACAGGCGTTGCCATCCTTACGCTCCTCTAGATGACCCCGGACGCGTTTAGCGTCGGGGTTCACGCAGGTTGTTGCATCTCCAGGCCGGGGCTGGGGATGCAAGGTTCTGTGCTTTGGGTGTAAGGAAGCATTTGTTGTGCCAGCAGCTAACAGCTTGTTATTGCGGAAAAAAATTATCGCCGTCAGAGGCCCGAGGATGCCCGGCGTGTGTGGCCCCGTCCCGCAGAAGGTGTCGGCGACAGGTACCGCCAGCGCTCGCGCAGCCTTGTTGCAACGGCCATGACCCTGGTCAAACGCCCTGACTTTAAAAGCCGGTACAACCCCTTTGTGAGGAGTCAATAACAATACCAGCACGGCCCGTTTCGAGGGGATCACCCCAGATCGACGCCTTAAAGGAATAACGCGATGCTTTCTACCTTCCCACGTCTGGCGCTGGTCGGCCTGACGTTGTTTTGCACTGTTCAGGTGCAGGCCGGTGAGCCGACAACGGCCCCTGTCCCCGAAAAATCCCTGATCGAGCGGGGCCAGTACGTGGCCAGGCTTGGCGACTGCATAGCCTGTCACACCGCCCAGGGAGGGGCTGTGATGGCAGGCGGGCTGGAACTGAAAACGCCGATGGGCACGATATATTCGAGCAACATCACGCCAGACCCCGAGACCGGCATCGGTCAGTACAGCTTTGAGCAATTTGACCGGGCCATGCGCGAAGGAGTGACGCCTGCGGGGCAGAACCTGTACCCGGCCATGCCGTATCCGTCCTACGTCAAGATGAGCGAAGAGGATATGCGCGCGCTTTACGCCTATCTGATGCAGGACGTAACGCCGGTGAAAGTGGCCAATATTGAGGCGGACATGGGCTTTCCGTTCAACCAGCGCTGGGGCCTGGCGCTATGGAACTGGGCCTTTGTCGACCAACAGCCGTTCGTTGCCGACCCTGGCAAAAGTGCCGAGCTGAACCGGGGGGCTTATCTGGTGCAGGGCCTGGGGCATTGCGGTTCCTGCCACACGCCTCGGGGCATCGCCTTCCAGGAAAAGGCCCTGGACGATGGGGGGCGCAGTGGCAAGCACTACCTGGCGGGTGAAACCGTTGAAGAATGGCGCGCCTTGAGCTTGCGCAATCTGTGGACGGTGGGGGACACGGTGCAGTTGCTCAAAACCGGGCAAAACCGGTTTGCCACGGTCTCGGGCAACATGGCCGACGTCATTCATCACAGTACCCAGCATTTCACCGACGCGGATTTGACCGCCATCGCCAGTTACTTGAAGTCGCTGCCACCGGGCAAGGATGATTTGCCGATGCCTGCTGTGGCAATCGAACCGGCCAAGGCACCGGACACGCTGTTTACCAGCCGTGGCGGGTTGGGCTACACGCAGTTCTGCGCCGACTGCCATCGCCCGGATGGAGGGGGTGTCAAAGGCATGTTCCCGCCGTTGAACGGCAATCCGGGGATCGTGGCGGCTAACCCGACCACCCTGTTGCACATCACCCTGACCGGCTGGAAAACCCCGCAAACTGCGACGCACCCACGGGTTTACACGATGCCCGGGTTTGCGCGCCTGGGGGATGATGAAATTGCCGAAATCCTGAGTTTTGTGCGCAGCAGTTGGGGCAATGACGCCCCGACGATCAAGCCCGCGCAAGTGGCCAGCATGCGCAAGCAGCTCAACCCCCTGGTCACTGACGAGAGTGCGTTTGTGACGCCGCGACTGGCCAATCTGCTCAGCGCTGCCAATGCCGACCAGGTGGTGCGCGGCATGCGCTTGCACTTGCAAACCAAGGCATTGCTGGCGGACAACGTTGGCAATGCGCTTAATTGCACCAGTTGCCACCTGAACGCGGGCACCGTGGCTGATGGCTCTCCGTTTGTGGGCGTGTCGGCGTTCTTCCCCGGCTATGCGCCGCGTGCGGGCAAGGAAGTGACGCTGGAGGAGCGGATCAATGGATGTTTTCGCCGTTCGATGGATGGCAAGCCGTTGCCGGTGGCCTCACCAGATATGCAGGCGATGGTGGCGTATTTTGACTGGATGAAAATGAACACCGTCGCGGGCGACAAAGTGGCAGGTCGGGGCGTGGGCAAGGTTGACCCCAACATCAAGCCCGATCCTGAAAACGGCAAGGTGATTTATGCGCAGCAATGTGCGGTGTGCCACGGTGACAACGGCCAGGGCCTGAAGCATGCCGACGGCAGCTTTGTGTACCCGCCGTTGTGGGGGGGCGAGTCGTTCAATATCGGCGCGGGCATGGCACGCACGTACACGGCGGCAGCGTTCGTCAAACGCAACATGCCGATCGGCTTCCATGAAAAATTCCCGCTGGGGCAGGGCGGGCTATCGGATCAGGAAGCGGTGGATGTGGCGCAGTACTTCTCCCATCAGCCACGGCCTGACTTTGTCGACAAGGCCAAGGATTGGCCTGAAGGCGGCAAGCCGGTGGATGCACGGTATTGAGGTAAAAGCCCGCGCCCTCTCACGGAAGGAGAGGGCTGGGGTGCTTTTCAAACATGGGGTGTCGGGTGCGCCTTGACCTGCGGGCTGGCGTATTGCGGTTTGAGCACGCCCTGGTTGTCCAGCAGCCAGGCGTCCATCACTTTGCGCACCACAGGGCCCGCTACCCGGCCACCGGCTTCGCCGTTTTCGATCATCACTGAAATCACGATCTGGGGATCTTCGGCTGGTGCAAAGCCCACAAACAAGGCGTTGTCACGATTGCGCTCGGCGGTTTTGAGGCGGTTGTAACGCTCGCCCTGCTTGATCGCCACCACCTGTGCCGTACCACTTTTGCCGGCAATCCGGTATTGCACACCCTGGGCTGCTGCCCGGGCGATGCCGCGCGGGTCGTGCATCACCAGTTGCATGGCGTGGTTGACCTGATCCCAATCCCGGGGATCACGCAGCACCAGATTGGGGATCGGGTGCTCATCCACCGGCGGCGTACCGTCAACGGTTTTGGCCAGGTGCGGACGGTTCCATACACCTTTGTTGGCAATCAATGCGGTGGCCTGGGCCAGTTGCAGGGGGGTGACCTGCATGTAGCCCTGGCCGATCCCCAGAATGACGGTTTCACCGGGGAACCAGGCCTGGCGGCGGGTGCTGCGCTTCCACTCACGGGACGGCATCAGGCCGGACGATTCTTCAAACATGTCCAGGGACACCTTCTGCCCAAGCCCGAACTCCGCCATGTAGTCATGCATGCGGTCGATGCCCAGTTTGGAGGCCAGGTCATAAAAGTAGGTGTCGTTGGAGCGCATGATTGCCGCGTTCAAGTCCACCCAGCCATCGCCGCTGTGGTTCCAGTTGCGGTACTTGTGATCAACGTTGGGCAGCTGGAAATAGCCCGGGTCAAATACCCGGGTCGAAGCTGAAATCACGCCGCTGTCCAGGCCCGCAATCGCCACTTCGGGCTTGATCGTCGAGCCGGGTGCATACAGGCCACGCAAGGCCCGGTTAAACAGCGGCTTGTCGATGGAATCACGCAGGCTCGAATAGTCCCTGGAGCTGATGCCGGTCACGAACAGGTTGGGGTCGAAGCTGGGTTTGCTGACCATGGCCAGCACTTCGCCTGTTTTCGGGTCCAGGGCAATGATCGAGCCACGACGATCGCCCAGGGCTTCTTCGGCAGCTTCCTGAAGCTTGATATCCAGGCTCAGTACGATGTTTTTACCGGCCACGGCATCGGTGTGGCGCAGTACGCGCATGACCCGGCCCTGGGCGTTGGTTTCGACCTCTTCAAAGCCGACCTTGCCGTGCAGTTCATTTTCATAAAAGCGTTCGATGCCGGTCTTGCCAATGGACTGCGTGCCCCGGTACTGGGTGGCATCCAGTTGTTTGGCTTCTTTTTCGTTGATACGCCCCACATAACCGACCGAATGGGCAAAGTGATCGCCCTGGGGGTAATGGCGCACGAACTGTGCCTCGACATCGATACCCGGCAGGCGGAATTGATTCACGGCCAGCAGGGCAATTTGATCTTCCGTCAGCTCGTACAGCAGGGTAGAGGGATCAAACGGGTGGCGCGCCTGCTTCATGGCCTTGGCAAATACCGCACGGTCTTCGTCAGGCAGGTGCAGGATGCTCATCACCAAGTCCAGCACTTTGGCGGTATCCCCGGCCCGTTCGCGGGTAATGGTCATATTGAAGCTGGGTTGGTTATCGGCCAGCAGCACGCCATTGCGGTCGTAGATAAAACCGCGCTCAGGAGGGATTGGCAGCACGTGTACGCGGTTGTTCTCGGAGACCGTGGAGTTGTAGTCAAACTCGGTGACCTGCAAAAAATACATACGGCCGATCAGCGCGCAACTGATGGCCAGCACCAGCCCCGCGCACGCGATCAGTCTTTTATTGACCAGGCGTTTTTCGCTTTCGTGATCTTTAAGAGGGATCGGTTCGGGCATGTGGTGTGTCTCGCGTGAGTCAACAGATAGCAGCAGCCAGCCAGGCTGCGAAATTCGGCGCACACCTTACCAAGAAGCCTGATGTCGAGTCAGGTTATTGGTTGGCTTGTATATGAAAGCCGACGGACTGTTGTGGCTGTAAACTGCACTTTTTCAAACGGAGCCCCCATTAATGCTGCCCTTGATCAACTGGCACCCCCATGCGCCCTTGCAGCGCCTGCACCTTGACTGGCTGGAACAGGCAGGGGTTGAGGTGGCCGTGCTGCGTCTGGACCTGATCGATCCGCTGATCAGCGGCAACAAGTGGTTCAAGCTCACCGAGCACTTGCTGGCGGCCCATGCAGCGGGGGCTGAAGGGTTGATCAGCCTGGGGGGCGCCCATTCCAATCACTTGCATGCCCTGGCGGCAGCCGGTAAGCGTTTTGGTTTTGTCACCGTGGGGCTGTTGCGCGGTCATCCTCAGCAAACCCCCACCATACTGGACCTTGAGCTTTATGGCATGCAGTTGCACTGGCTGGGTTTTGCCGGTTATCGGGCCCGCCATGAACCCGGCTTCTGGCAGCCCTGGCAGACCATGTACCCGAAGCTGCATCAGGTGCCGGAGGGCGGTGGCGGGGTGGTGGGAGCCTCGGGATGCAAGTCGCTGGTGAGCAGGGTGCGCAGTCAGCTGGCGGATGTGGGCTGGGATGATTACGACGGCTGGTGGTTGGCGGCAGGCACCGGCACGACCCTGGCCGGGCTGGTGCTGGGCGAGGAGGGCGCGCGGTGTGTGTATGGCGCGCTGGCGGTGCCACTGGATCACGGTGTCGCGCCACAGGTGGAAGCCATTTTGCAGGCGGGCGGGGCAACGGAGCGCAATTTTCAGTTGATAGAGGCCAGTCGCGGTGGCTTTGCCAGGGTCGATGACTATTTGCTGGAGTTTATTCAGGACAGCGAAGCGGCCTGTGGCTTGCCGCTGGAGCCTTTGTATACAGCCAAGGCGTTGATGGCCCTGAAACAGGCAGTCAAGGAAGGGGTCGTTGCGCGGGGGATGCGTCTGGTGTTTGTCCACACCGGCGGCTTGCAAGGCCGCCGGGGGTTTGTTCGGCAGGTTTAACCGCGCCCAGGCAGCATGCGCAGCAGGGTGTTGTCCTTGATCAGGTAGTGGTGCGCGAGCCCTGCAACGGCATGCAGGCCGATCAGCCAGTAACCGATGGTGCCGCCCAGTTCGTGCCAGCTCTTGATCTGCTTGGCGAAGTCAGGGTCCTTGGCGGTGAGCGGCAGGATGTCGAAGCCGTAGAAAAACACCGGCTTGTCGTTGTAGCTCAACACCAGGTAGCCCAGTACCGGCATGGCGATCATGAACAGGTACAGCGCCCAGTGCATGAGCGTGGCCAGTGCTGTTTGCCAGGCAGGCGGGGTTGGGGTGATTTTTGGCGCGACGCCCAGGGTTCGGGCCAGCAACCGTAGCCAGACCAGCGCAAAGACGGTCAAACCGAGCATGAAGTGCGCGTCTTTCATCAGGTTGCGACCGGCGCTGTCCTTGGGAAAGATCCCGCGAAACTCAATGGCGGCGTAGATCAAGACAAACAACAACACCATAAGCCAGTGCAGGGCGATGGACATTCGACTGTAGTGATGGGCGGTGCTTTTCCAGGACATGGTGTTTCCTCACAGTTCAGGTCTGAAGCCTCCGTTCTTGTGTGACGGAGTCCCTCTACTTTAAGCGAGTTGGGCGATTTCGCACTGAGATACGTCAGCTTTCTGGGTTGCCCGGCACATTTGGCCAAAGGTCGGACACTAAAAACAAACGTTCGGCTTCTTCCCAGTCGCCCTCACTGTTCTGCACCAGACGGACCAGCAGTTGGGCCGGAGCCTGGGGGTGCAGTTCGGCAAGCCACACGTCGAGCTGTTGCGCCGTCCAAATCCCTTCGGGGCCATAGAGTGCCGGGGCAAGCCAGGCATGACGGGGCAAGGGCTGCCAGCAACCGGCAGGGCTCTGGCGGATAAACGCCGGCCAGTCGCGCTGATGCAGCCAGCTGCCGCGCAGGTGCTGGGGGTTGGCGCCTGCCGGGGCCTGTGCCTTGCCCGGCCACGGATACAGCAGGTAGCCACCGAGCCACAGGTGCGCGCTGAACGTCTGGATATCAAGGTTGGCAAGGACTTCGCGGCTTTCGGGGCGGCTGGACATGGGGAGCTGATGCTGGCTGAAATGCTTGAGCTTGCGGTCCAGCCGGTCATTGCTGCCGGGGCCGAGCCATTGGGCAGGGTCCGTGCAGTCTGCGTCCTGAGGCCCTAGGTAGAGCTTGATTGCCAGTTCCAGGTGATGCACGCCTTCGCGGTCACGCACCAGCAGGTCCAGTTCCCCCAGGGTATGCCCGCCCAGGCGGATCGGCAGGTTGGCCGCAATCAACTCGACGCCCGGCGCGTGCTGCACGGCAAATTGCCACAGGCGCTCGTAGTAACGCCCCAGGCGGCGGGTGGTCGCCAGTGCCAGCCAGTGCTGCAGCGGTTCGCTGCACCGGTCCAGCTCGCGCAGCCAGTGCTCAAGCTGCTCCGGGGCCTGTACCCAGTCGCTGCCTGCCAATGGGTGACGTTGGGGCCAGGGTGTGCGGCTCAGCATCGGTGGGGCGAGAATCACCCACGCCAGGTCGCGCACCTCAGGGTGGCGCAATTGGTGGGGCAGGTTGAGCAAGTCGGGAAAGAGTGTCATTGAGCGAGCATAGCTGTTTGCCAGACCCCGGGGCTGAAAGGGTTTTGTCTATCGTCGTCTTTCGCCCATAATCGTTGTTTTCGCACGCATTGAATCCCGCAGGAGCCCCATGGAGCAATTTCGCAATATCGGCATCATAGGTCGTCTGGGCAGCTCCCAAGTGCTCGACACGGTTCGCCGACTGAAAAAATTCCTGCTTGAGCGGCACATGCACGTGATCCTCGAAGACACCATCGCCGAGGTGTTGCCCGGTCATGGCTTGCAAACCTCGTCGCGCAAAATGCTCGGCGAAGTCTGCGACATGGTGATTGTGGTCGGCGGCGATGGCAGCTTGTTGGGCGCGGCCCGCGCACTGGCCCGCCACAACGTCCCGGTATTGGGTATCAACCGTGGCAGCCTGGGCTTTTTGACGGACATCCGTCCGGATGAGCTGGAAGTCAAAGTGGCCGAAGTACTCGACGGTCACTACCTGGTTGAGAACCGCTTCCTGCTGCAAGCCGAAGTTCGCCGTCACGGTGAAGCCATCGGCCAGGGCGACGCCCTGAATGACGTGGTGCTGCACCCTGGCAAATCCACGCGCATGATCGAGTTCGAACTGCATATCGACGGTCAGTTCGTGTGCAGTCAAAAGGCCGACGGCCTGATCGTGGCGACGCCTACCGGCTCCACGGCCTACGCGATGTCAGCGGGCGGCCCGATCATGCACCCCAAGCTCGACGCCATTGTGATCGTGCCCATGTACCCCCATACCCTCAGCAGTCGCCCGATTGTGGTCGATGGCAACAGCGAGCTGAAAATCGTCGTGGCCAAGGACATGCAGATCTATCCGCAAGTCTCGTGCGATGGTCAGAACCATTTCACCTGTGCTCCGGGCGACACCATCAACGTCAGCAAAAAAGCGCAGAAGCTGCGCCTGATTCACCCGTTGGACCACAACTACTATGAAGTGTGTCGGACCAAGCTTGGCTGGGGTAGCCGACTGGGCGGCAGGGCTGACTGATGCTCGATCCAGCGCGCAGTTACGATCTGATCGGTGACGTGCATGGCTGTGCTCATACCCTTGAGCACCTGCTGGAGCGTCTGGGCTATCGCAAACTCGCCGGTATCTGGCGACACCCGCAACGGATGGCGGTGTTCCTGGGTGACATCATTGACCGCGGCCCGCGCATTCGCGAGTCGCTGCATATCGTTTACGACATGGTCAGGTCCGGTCAGGCCCTGTGCCTGATGGGCAACCATGAATTCAACGCGCTGGGCTGGTGCACACCCGCGCCCGCCGCAAGTGGCAGGCAGTTTGTGCGTGAGCACACCCCGCGCCATGCCCGGCTGATCCACGAAACCCTCGAGCAGTTCGACCAGTACCCTGCTGAATGGCGTGAGTTCGTGCAGTGGTTTTATGACATGCCGCTGTTTGTCGACGCCGGGCGTTTCCGGGTGGTGCACGCCTGCTGGGACGCCGAGGTGATTGCCACCTTGCGGGCGCAATACCCCGATGGCTGTATCGACGAGGCGTTTTTGCAGGCGGCCGGGATGCCGGACAGTTTTGCCAACATGAGCTTCAACCGACTGTTGCGCGGCACGGACATGCGCCTGCCGGGCGGCATGACCCTGACGGGTGGTGACGGCCTGACGCGGGCGTTCTTTCGCACCAAGTTCTGGGAAGACGACCCCAAAACCTACGGTGATATCGTGTTCCAGCCTGACGCGCTGCCTGATCGCGTGGCGCAACAACCGCTGTCCTCCACCGAGAAGAGCGCCTTGTTGCGCTACGGCATTGATGAGCCGCTGTTGTTTGTCGGTCACTACTGGCGCAGTGGTCGGCCTGCGCCGATCCGCCCCAACCTGGCGTGCCTGGATTACAGCGCGGTGCTGTACGGCAAGCTGGTGGCATACCGTCTGGATCAGGAAACCCGGCTCGATCCGAACAAATTCGTATGGGTGAATGTAGATCGCCCAGAGGCCATTCAATGAGTGCTGTAGCTGTTTTACGTTTGCCGCTGTCCGTCGACCTTAGCGGCTTTGTTGCCTTGCTCAGGCGCATGCAGGTCCCGCATCGGGTCAGCGAGGAAGCGGGCGAGCAGGTGTTGTGGGCGCCCGAGGCCATCGCCGATGATGTACGCAGTTTGTACCAGCGTTTTCCTGTGGGTGATCCGGAGCACGAACTGCCCATCGTTGAACGCCCGGCGGCCATGCCCCGGCCGGGTTTTGCCCAGCAACTGCGTGCCAGCCCGGCCACGGCGGTGGTGTTGCTGCTGTGTGTGATCGTGGCTGCAGTGACGCAACTGGGTGATAACCTGTCGGCCCTGAGCGGGCTGACCTTTCTCGATTTCAGCATTCGAGGCCAGTACATCCAGTTTGTCCCGCTGTCCGACAGCCTGGCGTCGGGGCAGTGGTGGCGATTGTTCACCCCGATGCTGATCCACTTCGGCTTTCTGCACATTGCCATGAACGGCATGTGGTACTGGGAGCTGGGGCGGCGCATTGAAATGCGCCAGGGCAGCATCAACCTGATTGGCTTGAGCCTGTTGTTCAGCCTGGTATCCAACTTCGCCCAGTACCTGTTTGGTGGCCCGAGCCTGTTTGGCGGGTTGTCCGGGGTGTTGTACGGGCTGCTGGGGCATGTCTGGATTTACCAGATGATGGCGCCAAACCCCTTGTATCACCTGCCTCGCGGGGTACTGGTGATGATGCTGGTGTGGCTGGCGCTGTGCATGTCGGGGCTGGTGTCGATGATCGGTTTTGGCCAGATTGCCAACGCGGCCCATGTGGGCGGTTTGGTGATCGGGTGCCTGACCGGTTTGCTGGGCGGGCTTTGGGCGCGGCGCAAACAGATGGCTTAATTCTGTAGTCGCTGCCGCAGGCGGCGATGGGCTGCGCAGCGGCCCTGCTTTTTTGAAGGTCCTTTGGGCCTTATCGCAGCCTGCGGCAGCGACTACAGGTTTACTTTTTAGAGTGGAAACGAACCATGTCCTCTTTCAACGAAATGATTCAAAACATCACCCCCGAGATCTATCAGAGCCTGAAACTGGCCGTTGAAATCGGCAAATGGGCAGACGGCAACAAACTCACCGCCGAACAGCGCGAGCTGTCGTTGCAGGCGATGATTGCCTGGGAAGTGCAGAACCTGCCTGAAGACCAGCGCACCGGTTACATGGGTCCGCAAGAGTGCAGCTCCAAGTCGGCACCAGTGCCTAACATCCTGTTCAAGTCGGATGCCATCCATTGATTGAGATTGGCCGTGGTGCAATCAGCAAGATGTCGGCAAACCTTGAAACGCCGACCGTTCAGTATGCGTTTCGTTTGGGCGATACCGAGGTGCCGGTCAATCCGTTGATCGGTACCAAACTGCGTCTGGAATACCTGGGTGAGATCAACTGCACTCACTGCGGGCGCAAGACCAAAAAGAGCTTCAGCCAGGGCTACTGCTACCCGTGCATGACCAAGCTGGCGCAATGCGATGTGTGCATCATGAGCCCGGAGCGTTGCCACTACGAGGCAGGCACTTGCCGTGATCCGTCGTGGGGCGAGCAGTTTTGCATGACCGATCACGTGGTGTATCTGGCCAACTCCTCGGGGATCAAGGTCGGCATCACCCGTGCCACCCAGTTGCCGACACGCTGGCTCGACCAGGGCGCCAGCCAGGCGCTGCCGATCGTGCGGGTTGCAACCCGTCAGCAATCGGGCTTTGTCGAAGACCTGTTCCGCTCGCAAGTGGGCGACCGAACCAACTGGCGTGCACTGCTCAAGGGCGATGCCGAGCCTGTTGACCTGAGTGCCGTGCGTGAGCAATTGTTCGAGAGCTGTGCCGAAGGCATGAAAACCCTGCAGGAGCGTTTTGGCCTGCAAGCGGTCCAACCCTTGTCAAACGTGGAGCCCATTGAGATTCGCTACCCGGTCGAGCAGTACCCGAGCAAGATCGTCAGCTTCAATCTGGACAAGGATCCGATCGTGGAAGGCACGCTGATGGGGATCAAGGGCCAGTACCTGATCTTTGACACAGGCGTGATCAATATTCGCAAATACACGGCCTATCAACTGGCCGTGCATCAGTAAAAGGACTCCAGCATGCGCACCGAACAACCGCAAATGATCTACCTGAAGGACTACCAGGCGCCCGAGTACCTGATCGACGAGACGCACCTGACCTTCGAGTTGTTCGAGGACCACACGCTGGTCCATGCGCAACTGGTGATGCGTCGCAACCCGGCACGTGGCGCGGGGTTGCCGGCGCTGGTGCTGGACGGTCAGCAGCTTGAGCTGCTGTCGGTCAGCCTCGACGACATCGAACTGGCGGATGATGACTATCAGTTGGGCGACAGTCATCTGATCCTGCACCCGACCGCTGAGCAGTTTGTGGTCGACACCAGCGTCAAGATCCACCCCGAGTCCAACACTGCGCTGGAAGGCCTGTACAAGTCCGGCGGGATGTTCTGCACCCAGTGCGAAGCCGAAGGCTTTCGCAAGATCACCTATTACCTCGATCGTCCCGATGTGATGAGCAAGTTCACCACCACCGTGGTGGCCGAGCAGCACCGCTATCCGATCCTGTTGTCCAATGGCAACCCGATTGCCAGCGGTCCCGACGAAGACGGTCGGCACTGGGCAACCTGGGAAGACCCGTTCATGAAACCGGCCTACCTGTTTGCGCTGGTAGCGGGGGACCTGTGGTGCGTTGAAGACAGCTTCACCACCATGAGCAATCGCGTGGTTGCACTGCGCATTTATGTCGAGCCGGAAAACATCGATAAATGCCAGCACGCCATGGTCAGCCTGAAAAAGTCCATGGCCTGGGATGAAGAAACCTACGGTCGTGAATACGATCTTGATATCTTCATGATCGTCGCCGTGAACGACTTCAACATGGGCGCGATGGAGAACAAGGGCCTCAACATCTTCAACTCCAGCGCCGTACTGGCCCGCGCCGAGACCGCGACCGATGCCGCTCACCAGCGGGTCGAGGCCATCGTGGCCCACGAGTACTTCCACAACTGGTCGGGCAACCGCGTGACCTGCCGCGACTGGTTCCAGCTGTCGCTCAAGGAAGGCTTCACGGTGTTCCGTGATTCGCAGTTCTCGGCAGACATGAACTCGCGCACGGTCAAGCGCATCCAGGACGTGGCCTATCTGCGTACCCACCAGTTCGCTGAAGACGCGGGCCCAATGGCTCACGCGGTACGCCCTGACAGCTTTATCGAAATCTCCAACTTCTACACCCTGACCGTTTACGAAAAGGGTTCTGAAGTGGTGCGCATGATCCACACCTTGCTGGGGGCCGAGGGCTTTCGCAAAGGCAGCGATCTGTACTTCGAGCGCCATGACGGCCAGGCCGTGACCTGCGATGATTTCATCAAGGCCATGGAAGATGCCAACGGCGCCGACCTGAGCCAGTTCAAACGCTGGTACAGCCAGGCAGGCACTCCGCGTCTTGCCGTCAGCGAACACTACGATGCCGCGCAGAAAACCTACAGCCTGACCTTTGCCCAAAGCTGCCCGGCCACCCCGGACAAGGTCGAAAAACTGCCGTTCGTGATTCCGGTCGAGCTGGGCCTGTTGAACGCCCAGGGCACTGAAATTGCCCTGCAACTGGCGGGCGAATCAACTGCCGTGGGCACCAGCCGCGTACTGTCGGTGACTGAGGCCGAGCAGACGTTCACGTTTGTCGGTATCAACGAAAAGCCGTTGCCATCGTTGCTGCGCGGTTTCTCGGCACCGGTGAAACTGAGTTTTGCCTACAGCCGCGACCAACTGATGTTCCTGATGCAGCACGATACCGACGGCTTCAACCGCTGGGATGCAGGCCAGCAACTGTCGGTGCACGTGCTGCAGGAATTGATTGGGCAACATCAGCGCGGTGAAGCACTGGTGATGGATTCGCGTCTGGTAGAAGCCTTGCGCAGTGTGCTGGGCAATCAGGCGCTGGATCAGGCCATGGTCGCTGAAATGCTGTCGTTGCCGGGCGAAGCCTACCTGACTGAAATCAGCGACGTGGCGGACGTTGAAGCGATCCACATCGCTCGTGAGTTCGCTCGCAAGCAACTGGCCGACAGCCTGTTCGACGGTTTGTGGGCCCGCTACAAGACTAACCGTGAAGTGTCGAAAGTCACGCCATACGTGGCTGAAGCCGAACACTTCGCCCGTCGTGCGCTGCAAAACATTGCGCTGTCTTACCTGATGCTTGCCGGTAAGCCAGAGGTGCTGGCGGCGGCTCTGGAGCAGTTCGAGCACAGCGACAACATGACCGAGCGCCTGACGGCGCTGGCGGTACTGGTCAACTCGCCTTACGAGGCTGAAAAAGCCGCGGCGCTGGCCAGCTTTGCCGAGCACTTCAAGGACAATCCACTGGTCATGGATCAGTGGTTCAGCGTTCAGGCCGGCAGCACCCTGCCGGGTGGCCTGCAGCGTGTGCGGGAGTTGATGGAACACCCGGCATTCAACCTCAAGAACCCGAACAAAGTGCGGGCTCTGGTGGGTGCGTTTGCCGGACAGAACCTGATCAACTTCCATGCCGCGGATGGCTCGGGCTATCGCTTCCTGGCGGACCTGGTGATCCAGCTCAACGGCTTCAATCCGCAGATTGCATCGCGGCAACTGGCGCCGTTGACCCGCTGGCGCAAATACGACGGCGCCCGTCAGGCGCTGATGAAAGCGGAACTGGAACGCATCCGCAATTCGGGCGAGCTGTCCAGCGACGTGTTTGAAGTGGTG
Source organism: Pseudomonas sp. ML2-2023-3 (assembly GCF_037055275.1). Classification (NCBI taxonomy): domain Bacteria; kingdom Pseudomonadati; phylum Pseudomonadota; class Gammaproteobacteria; order Pseudomonadales; family Pseudomonadaceae; genus Pseudomonas; species Pseudomonas sp. ML2-2023-3. Next base: position 3,722,897 of record NZ_CP146343.1, on the reverse strand, counting down.
AGCAAAAGCCTGGCGTAAACCTGTTCACATTTCAAATGTGGGAGCGGGCTTGCTCGCGATGGTCGTTAACGAAGACGCGTATTGGCTGAGTAAATACGGTGTTCTGGAGTCCATCGCGAGCAAGCCCGCTCCCACAGAGGCGCAAATCGCTCAAGTGAACAACCGTGGTCTTGAAAAAGGCGCTGCCCGAGTGATCGGGCAGCGCCTTTTTCATGGCGTCGACTTTTGCTCTTGCAGGGTTACCAGGCGCGATACCGGTACCCCGTTAAACACCAGCGTGTAGTTGATGGGCCCCTTCAACGCCTGGATATCGTTATCGACATAGGAATGTTCATGGTCGGTGAGCCGGGCGATGGGCTGGCCGTCGCGGTAAATCTGCACGGGCTTGCCAGTCGGGGTTTCTGTGCGCCAGGACAGGTTGACCTGGGTGCGATCGGGTTGTTGCTGCGCAGTGAGCTGTCTGACACCCAGGGGCCCGATCAGGGGCAGGCCATCCATTGTGTAACGGGTCAGGTCCGGTTTGACGCCAAGCCAGGCCAGCACGGTGGGGGTGATGTCCGCCTGGCTGGCAAAACCGTACAGGCCCTTGAAATCGGGGTTCAGGGGTTTGCCGATGGGAGCCGTCAGTTGTGCGTTGCCTTTCTTGTTCATGGCGATAAAGGTGGTTTTTTCGCTCAGGGTTTGCTCGCCGTGGTCCTTGCCTTCAGGCAAGTGCCTGCCGTGATCGGGCAACACGATCACCAGCCAGTCTTCTTCGGGATGGGCTTTCTCACGGCGTTGGAGGGCCAGGAGTATCTGCCCGACCTGGGTATCTACGGTCTGAATCGCCTGTTGATACTCGGGTGTGAAGCCGAGTCGGTGGCCGGTGATATCGGGTTCGTCGAAGTGGGCGAACAGCAGATCGGGCTGGCCGTTTTCCAGTTCATGACTGACGTTGTCGACGACGCACGGATCAACCCCCGAGCACTTGAAGGCCAGGTCGATGTAGCCCTGGGCAATATCCTCGGCGAAGTTTTCGTGGATCACGTTCCAGCTCACGATGCTGGCCGTCTTGCGGTCAGGGAAGGCCAGCTTGAGCTGTTTGAACAGGCTGGGCGCCTGATTGCGCAGGGCCTCGTCATTGGCGTTGACCTGATGGCGGTCAACCCAACTGCCGGTAAGGATGGTTGTCCAGCCCGGGCCACTGACCGTGGGCTGCTGGGTGGAGGTACCCAGTACCCCGCCGGTGTAACTTTTGTACAGGTGCAAGCGGGCAGTGGTGGGAGCCTTGCCCTGTTGAATGGCCTGTTGCAGCTTTTCGTACTGCATGCCATCCACGCCGATGAGCAAGGCCTTGTGGGTTTTGAGGGTGTCGGCAGCAGGGGCTGCCAGTGCCGTGAATGTGAGGCTCAGACAGACCGTAATCAGGGCACACCTTAGTAACATCATGCTCACCTCCGTGACGTGGATGGTCATCGCTTACATCAGCTTAGTCCTTCTGGTGAGCTGGCTTGCCTGCGATACAGACGCTGCGGTCTGGCAGGCAGGCTGGGTTGATGCCATCGCGAGCAAGCCCGCTCCCACAAAACAAACACAGTTTTGTGCAGGTTTAGAACTTCCAGCTGACCGATGCCGTGACGTTTCGCGGTGCGCCAAAGTTACTCTGGCCGTAACGAACGCTTTGCAGGTATTTCTCGTTGGTCAGGTTGTCCAGGTTGAGCTGGGTGCTCCAGTGCGGATCAATGTCGTAGCTGGTCATCAAGCCCACCAGCGCATAAGCGGCCTGGTTGGCGGCAGGGGCGTCGTCGTTCTCGATTTTGCTCTGCCATTTGAGGCTGCCGCCGACCTTGACCTTCGGCGCCATCGGCAATCTGTAGGTCATGGAGGAGGTCAGGGCATTGCGCGGGATAAATTTACGCCCGCGCTGGTTGTCGGCATCGGTGATGTAGACATAGGTATAGCCGCCGCTGATTTGCAGACCCGGGGCCAGTTCCCCCGAAGCTTCAAGCTCCAGGCCGCTGCTTTTGTACGACATGCCGTCATACAAGTAGCCGCCCAGTGCAGAGTCAAAGCCAGCATAAGTGGCGACGTTGTCCTGTTTGGTGTGGAACACCGCAGCCGAAACGTCCAGTCGCTTGTCCAGCAAATGCCCCTTGATTCCAGCCTCGTAGCTTTTGCCTTCCAGGGGTTCCAGTACCTGGCCCTGGGTGTTGAGGTAGTACTGCGGATTGAAGATCCTGGTGTAGCTGGCATACAGCGAATACTGCGGGGTGAGGTCGTAGACCAGGCCTGCGTATGGCGTGACCTTGCCATGAATCCTCACGTTGCGGCCCGATCCGTAGTTTTCGCCGTCGCTGTCGGCACTGAGCATGCGTGCCCCGGTGATCAGGTGCAGGTCGTCGGTCAGGCTGAAGCGGGCACCGGCGTAGAGGCTTTTCTGGCGGTCCGTGTAGTTGGAGGTTCCGTCGGCATTGGCGATGTTGTAGGTGGGCTTGGGGAGGCTGCCGTTGAGGGCATCTTCCAGCGACACCGGGGTGTAGTACGACGCGCTGCCGTACAGCGACGCCTCCTGGGTGCGCGAGCGTGCCACGTTGGCGCCGAAGGTCAGTTGGTGCTCGCGGCCACCCAGGCTGAAAGGGCCGCTGAACGACAGGTCGCCATCCAGCTCGCGGGTCTTGCCCTTGTATTTGGAAGCCAGGCCCGTGTAGCCAGTGGTCGAGCCATTGTCGCCATAAATGTAGAACATGTCGGTGTCTTCGCGGTGCTCCATGGCCGTCAGGGTCAGCGTTGACTTCCAGTCATTGACAAAGCGGTGCTGCCACTCGGCAAAGGCCCGGGTGGTGCGTACGTCCCAGTACACCCAGGGTTGGGCAATGTTGGAGGAGGTGCTGCTGTAGTGCACCGCATTGCCATTGCTGTCGGTGAGTGGCAACGCGCCCCAGCTGGCACCGTTGGCGTCGCTTTTCTGGTCTTCGTAACCGACGGTCAGGGTATCGTCGTCGGTCAGGTCGAAAGCCAGCATGCCACTGAAAATGTTCTTTTCCCGGGAATAGCGGTCCAGATAGGAATTGCCCACTTCGTTGGCATAGATCACACGCCCGCGCACATTGCCCGAGTCGGTCAGCGGCCCGGAAACATCCAGGTCGACCCTGCGCTTATCCCAGGAACCGGCGCTGACGCTGACCTTGGCTTGCGGCTCATACGTGGGGCGCTTGCGAATGAAGTTGACCGTGGCAGAAGGGTTGCCGGCGCCCGTCATCAGGCCGTTGGCACCGTGCAAAACGTCTACTTGCTCGTAGGGTGCGGTGTCGATATCGCCCACCAGCACGCCACCGGTAAGCCCCATGCCCATACCGTCGTACTGGAAATTGGTGATATCAAAACCGCGGGCGGTGAAGTACGTGCGGTCGGTCTCGACCTTCTGCACGTTCACCCCCGGAGTGCTCTCCAGCACATCGCGAATGCTGTTGAGCTGAAAGTCATCCAGTTGCTCACGCTTGATACTGGTAATGCCCTGGGGCGTTTGCCCGGCGGTGAGGTTCAAGCGTGTCGTCGTGGCACTCGGCTTGGCCTGATAGCCCTGTGGGGCCTCATCGCTGTCTGCCGTTGAGGTGATGCTGGTGGACGGCAGATTCAGGGTGTTTTCATCGGCCAGGGCAGTATTGCAAATACTCAAGGCGAGCAGCGTGAGGGCTGACGCGGGCAGGGTGAACAGTGGGCGCATGATCTGCGAATACTCCGGACGGGAACTGCGTAAACGAGAATTGGTTACAAAGCTTTACATTTGTATTAATGATAATCAATTCTATTTATCAATCTTTATTATTCGTATTTGTGCGCCCGCGCGGTTTACCGTTTTCGATCGCAGATCGGCTAAGGGCAGATTCTGTATTTACATGGGGTGTGTAGTGGCTGACGAGGAACGAAGGCTGCGTCCGGTTTGGTGCGCCACTGCGACGCAGCGACCGCAAAAACTGCCCCCCGGTTTTTCCTGATTCACCGCAACATCCGGGTTTACGACGGCTTCGCCGCCGAACGCAGCCTTCGTTCCTCGTCAGCGACTACAGATTGAGCCGCGCCCCCCCATAACAGCACCTTGCCCGAAACGTTTTAACGCCCACTTACAAGCCGCTGACGAGCAGTGCCCATTCCGCCCTAGAAATCCCAGCGGGTATTGAGCATCACATTGCGCGGGTCGCCGTAATACGCGGTGTTATAGAAGCCGATGTTGGTGTAGTACTCCTTGTCGAACAGGTTGTTGACGTTGAGTGTGGTGGAGAGGTGCTCGTTGACTTGATAGCGGACCATCGCATCAACCAGCCAGTAGGCATCCTGGCTAAAGTCCTGGTATTGGTCCCTGGCGCGGTTGTAGATGTTCTGCCAGCTGCGATTCTGCCAACGCGCACCGCCGCCGATGGTCAAGCGGTCCAGCGGCCCCTTGAACCTGTAGGTGGTGTACACGCTCAACTGGTCCTCGGGCTCCCAGGTGGAGATTTTTTTGTCTTCGCTGTCACGGATGACCTTGTGCGTAAAACCGGCCTGCGCTTGCCAGCCAGGCGCAAGTTCACCGGATATTTCGGCTTCAAAACCCTTGGCTTTGGCCTTGGTGCCGATCGACGCATAGAGAATCGACGGGTTGGTCGGGTCTGCGTTGTATTCGGCATCCGGTTCGGCACGGTTGCTTTCATGTACCTCGAAATAGGCCAGGCTGGTGTTCAGCCTGCCACCATAGAATTCACCCTTGATCCCCACTTCGTAGTTTTTGCCTTCATCCGGCTCGAGCACCTTGTTCTTGCGATCACGGTTGTAGGTCTGCGGCATGAAGATGTCGGTGTAGCTGGCATACGCCGTGAAATGGTCGTTCAGGTCGTAAGTGGCGCCCACATAGGGCACCAGCCGGCCAGTTTCGGTGATGTCGTAATCGCCGGTCAGCCAGTAATTGGCGACCCGTGTACCGAGCAACAGATTCAGCTCATCGGTCAGGTTGAAACGGGCGCTGATGTAGCCTGCGGTTTGTCGCGTGGTGGTGTCGTTATATTGGGTGGGTGCGCCCCAGTTCGGCTCCGTGGTCTTGCCATCGAAGTTCCAGAAATCAATCACGTTGGCACTGAGGAAGGTCGGGTTGCCGTAGTCCTTGCCTTGCCAGTGGGCGGTGGAGGCCGACGCTCCGATGACCAGTTCATGTTCGCGGCCGGCCAGGCTGAAGGGGCCGCTGAAGTAGGCGTCGGCGGCGTCGGTGCGGGTGTTGCCGGTAAATTTGTTGGCATAGATCGATGACAGTCCGGTGGCAGGGAATGGCCCGCTCATGACCGAACCCAGCGGGGCATCGTAGCTGTTGACCTGATGGGTCAACTGCGCCTTGCCGACCCAGGCGTTGGCGAAGCTGTGCTCCAGGGTGGCGAACACGCTCTGGGTGGTCTGCTCCCAGCGGCTCCAGTTGGCGCCGTTGTTGTACGAGCGCTTCACGTCGATGCGTTCGCCAGTGCGGTCGAATAACGGGCGACTGCCTGACCAGCCCGAAGCATGGGGGTCGTTGTTCTGATAGTCGAAGCCCACGGTCAGCAGGGTGTCATCGCTCAGATCGGCTTCCAGAGTGCCGAAATAGACGCCGGTCTTGCGCTCGTAACGCTCCATGAACGAGTTCTTGTCCTGATAGGCCGCCACGGCCCGGCCACGCAGGTTGCCGCTGTCGGTGAGCGGGCCGCTGACGTCGACTTGGGTGCGGTAGTTCTCCCAGCTGCCAGCCCCTGCCTCGATGCTGGCCTTGAAGTCGCGGGTCGGTTTCTTGCGGATCAGGTTGATCGTCGCACCCGGCGCGCCTGCGCCAGTCAGCAGGCCGGTTGCACCCTTGAGGATTTCCACCCGGTCATAGATGGCCATGTCGCTCAGGGTTTGCCCCGAGGAGTAGGCCGAGTTGCGCAGGGTGGGAATGCCGTCGTACTGGAAGTTCTCCACCGAGAAGCCGCGGGCATAGTAGTTGGTGCGCTCGCTGTCAAAGGTCGACACCGTGATGCCCGGGGTGTGGCGCATCACTTCGTCGATGGAGTTGAGGCCAAAATCATCCATGTGCTGACGGGTGATCACCGTGATCGACTGCGGCGTTTCCCGCGGCGTCAGCACCATGCGGGTGGCCGTTGCGATGGTGCCGGGGGTGTAGGAGCCGCTGCCTTCGGTGATGGTGCCCAACTGGTTGGACATGACCTGGGTAGCCTGCAACTCCAGTTGCCCGTTGTTCTGGGGCCCCCGTGCAATAACGCGGTAACCGTCGCCTTCTCTGACCGCTTGCAGGCCCAGAGGCTCAAGGAGTCGCTGCAAGCCTTCACCGACGTCAAAGCTGCCGCTCAGGCCGTCGCTGTGGATGCCGGTGGTCAGCGTCGAATCAACGGCGATCATCACGCCGGCTTGTTGGCCAAAGCTGCCCAGCACCGAGTCCAGACTGCCCGGTGCGATACGGTAGGCGTGCTCGCTGCCCGGTGCTGCGAATGCCCCGTGGCTGGCCGTGGCAATGGATAAACCAAATACAAGGGTGCGCAATGCACCGGCAAGGGGGGTAAGTCGGCTGTGCATAAAAACTGTCCATGTGTGAGAAGGGTAGGCATTGCGCTGTTAATCAGCGTCTTCCCTGAACTTGATGCACCAGATGGGAAAAACTGCCGCCTGTGCTGAAAATAAAAAATCTTCAGGCAGGGACGACGTTGGCCCAGTAGCCGAAAACACGCTGCACACGGATCGGCAGCACGTGGGTGAGCAGGTCGAGGCTGGCGTCCGGACGGTCGATGGAGAACGACCCCGACACCTGCAAGGCGGCCACCGCGGGGTCGCAGCGCACCACGCCAGGTCGATAGCGGTTGAGCTGGGCAATGACCTGGGACAGTGGCATGCGCTCGGCGATCAACAGGCCGTTGACCCAGGCATCGGCACCGGCCGACACCTGGCTGCAAGGTCCGGCGCCATGGCGGTCGAACGTCAATTGTTGACCGGCGCCAAGGTTGAAACGGTCACCCCGTGCCAGCTCGATCGAAGCACTGCCGGTCAGTACCTGCACCCGGGTGCCGTCGATCCCGGGCAGGTTCTGGCTGATGACCAGGCGTGAGCGGGCCGCTGGCAGCACCCGGCCATGGACCGTGCTCAGGCAGACGTTGGCCCCAGTGATCAGTACGCGGCCCAGGTTCAGCGTCAGGTCGGTACCGGTGCCCGTGGTTCGGGCATCGAGGGCGGTGTGGGTGTCCAGCGTCAGCTCGACCTGCCGGGCCAGGGAGAATTGCCTGCGCTCACCGGTGGCGGTGCGGTAGTCGCTGAACAGTTCCGGCAGCAGTATCCGTTCACGCACGCTGAAGCCCGTGGCCAGCGCCACCCCTAGACCGGCAAACCCCTTGAGCAGTGTGCGTCGCGATGTGGCATGGCGTGAGCGCAACAACGTACGCGCTCCTGCGGCGGGGAGCATGCGGGTACTGTCGCGAAAATCAGCGTTCAGCCCGGTCAACCGTTGCCAGGCCATCTCATGCTGCGCAGATTGCGTGCGCCAGTGCTGGCAGGCCTGACGTTCGGCTTCGGTGCTGACGCCCGATTGCACGATAACCATCCACTGCAAGGCCTGCTCGACCACATCATGGTCCAGGCGCTGGGCATTGCAGGGTTCAAACCGGTTCACCCGACGTAGACCGCGCTGTAACAGTGACGATAGGCCTTGAGCATGGCTTTTTGCACGACGTTGACTGTCAGGCCCATGTGCGTGGCAATTTGCGGGTAGGTCAGGCCGTCCAGCTGCGAGAGCAAGAAGATTTCCCGCACCCGGGTGCCCAGGCCATCGAGGACCTGGCCGACAGCGTCAAGGGCTTCGAGCACCAGCAGGCGTGACTCAGGGGAGGGCACATGCTCTGGCTCAAGGGCTGCCAACGACTCCATGTACGCCCGCTCCAGTGCCTGGCGGCGAAAATACTGGCCGCACAGGCGGCTGGCAATGGTGGTCAGGTACGCACGGGGCTCACGTAACACCGGTGGCGTGTCAGTGCGCAGCATCCGCAAAAAGGTGTCCTGGGCCAGATCCAGCGCCTGCTCCTGATTGCCCAGTTTGCGGCGCAGCAATTGCACCACCCAGCCGTGGTGCTGAACGTAGAGTTCACCCAGGGCACAGCGTGTGGAAGAAGGGGACGTGAGCATCGATTGCAATTCCAGAGCAGACACTGACAAGGATGGCAATGATAGCGCTTCTCATTAGCGTGTGCTCGGGAATGTTGCTGGGTGTGTCGAGTGACGAGGTTTGCGATCGTGAATCCAGGTGGCGGGTTTTACGACTGCTTCGTTGCAGTGGCGCACCAAACTGGACGCAGCCTCGTTCTACTCGTCAGCGACTACAGGCGATTACAGGCGATTACTGGCGGCTTACTTGTCGGTCAGGATCTTGGGGTTGGAGTTGCCCCACACCGTGTACAGGTCCGCCAGCAGTGCACCGTTGATGTCTTCAACTTCTGCCTGGGTGATTTCGGTTTTGCCTTGATGCCCGAACAGCACCACTTCATCGCCACTCTTCACATCCGGCGCGTCGGTGACGTCGACCATCAGGGTGTTCATCGAAACCTTGCCCACCACTGGCACACGGTGCCCGTTGATCAGCACGATGCCTTTGTTGGTGAAGGCACGACGGTAGCCGTCAGAGTAACCCACGGTGATGTTGGCCAGTTTCGAGTCGCGGCCCAGGGTGTAGGTGCGGTCGTAACCGACGGTGTTGCCCTTGGGGTAGCTGTTGACCGAGGCAACGTGGGATTTGAACTGCATCACGCGCTTGTAGTCGGTGTGGGACGGCACGGTGTCACCGAACAGCGCGCCGCCAGGGCGGACCATGTCCAGGTGCGACTCGGGCACTTCAAGGGTGGCGAACGAGTTGGCCGCGTGCAGGGTGATCTTGCTGCGATCAAGCTGGGCCGTGTCGATCAACCATTGCGCCTGCTGGTTGAAGGCCTTGAGACCGGCGCGCACGTCATCGGCATCTTCGACCGCGAAGTGGGTCATGATCGCCCGTACTTCAAGGTTCGGTACTTTGGTGATGGCGACCGCATCGCGACGGCCTTCAGCCGTGGTCATTTCCACGCCGTTGCGGCTCATGCCACTGGAGTTCAGCCCCAGGTGAACCACCAGCGGACGACCGTGCTGTTCGGCGATCAGACTGGCCTTGACGGCGAAATCGAGGTTGCCCACCAATTCTTCCATGTTGTACGGCAATGCCGCTTCCAGCTCGCTCAATGCCGCCGTGCGTACGCGAATCAGCTGGCCCTTGAAGCCGCTTTCACGTACGACGCGTGCTTCTTCATTGCTCGCGACGCCCACACACGGCACACCCATGGCGATGATCGATGGCATCAGCAGGCCGATCCCGTGACCGTAGGCATCAGCCTTGAGCACGGCGCAGATTTTCGACTTGCCGGCGAGGGTGGTTTGCAGCACGCGAATGTTGTTTTCGAACGCGGCTTTGTTGATCTCGACCCAGGCATTGCTGTCCTGTGTGTTGACCTGGGCAACGCCGTCGACCATCGACAGGGGCGGCGCAGCAAAGGCCGGGTTTTGCAGTAAAGCCATGCCCAAAGAGAGGGCAAGAAGGGTACGGGTGAAGGGCATTTTCAGAGTTTCCATACGTTTTTTTTATGGGGCGGGGAGTGATGCGCGGCCATACTAGAATCGGCCTGCAGGAATTGTCACTCCCTCGGCCGCGGATCTGTCTGAAAGTGTCGTGTCAGGCTTATCGGCGCCACGCCAGCAGCACCACGCCCACCGTAATCAGGCTGATCCCTGCCCATTGGCGGATATCGAGCTTTTCACCCAGCAGCGTCACCCCCAGCACGGCAACAATCACCACGCTGAGCTTGTCCACGGGGGCAACCAATGAGGCCTGGCCCAGTTGCAGGGCGCGGTAGTAGCAAATCCACGACGCGCCGGTGGCAAGCCCCGACAACACCAAAAACACATAGCTGCGGGCCGATATCGAGCCCAGGGACTGATATTGGCCGGTCGCATACAGGATCAACGCCAGGCTGACCAAGACCACCACGGTCCGCAGCAACGTGGCGAAGTCGGAGTTGATCCCGGTGATGCCGATCTTCCCGAAAATGGCCGTCATGGCAGCAAACACGGCCGACAGCAGCGCCCAGAATGTCCAGCTTGAATAGAACGAAGTGCCCATAAATTTACCTGAAGGGTCAGAAACGCTGGTTGTGTGTCAGTGCATGTCGGTTTTCAGCCAGACCGTAACCCATAAACCGCTGTTGTTGAGCTTATCCGAAAACGTGAGTTCAACCCTGGCGCCGATACGCCCGGCGATGGCCTTGACGATCGAAAGCCCCAGTCCCGAGCCCGTTTCGCCGGAGCCCAGGCTGCGATAAAACGGATCGAAGATGCGGGCCTGTTCGTCGAGGGCAATGCCCGGCCCGGTGTCCTTGACATACAGGTGTACGCTGCCGTGGATCAGCTCCACGCCAAGATCGACCCTGCCCCCTGGCGGGGTGTAGCGAATGGCGTTGTCCGTGAGGTTTTTGACCAGGGTAAACAGGTCCATGTCATTGATCATGAGCTGCACATCTTCGTCGCCTTCCACCCCGATATCGAGTTGCTTGCGCTGCGCCAGGGGCAACAAGTCTTCCAGCACCCGGCGAAACACGTCATGTACTGAAACCCGGGTGCGTGGGCGTTCAGCGGTAAATTGTGCGGCGGCCAGGCTCAGCAACTGGTCGATCAGTTGCCGGCTGCGCTCAATCCCTCGGGACAAGGGTTCCAGGCGCTCGCGGGCCTGCTCCGGCATCTGGGTCGCGGCCAGTCGTTCGGCCTGCAGTGACAGAGCGGTCATGGGCGAGCGCAGTTCGTGGGCGGCGTCGGCGACAAAGCGCCGCTGGCTGTCCATGGACTGCTCCACGCGGGCGAGCAGGCGATTGATAGCCACCACAAAGGGGCGGATTTCAGTGGGTAGATGCTGCTCGTCAATGGGATGCAATGCTTGCTCGGCACGCTGGTCGATTTGCGCGGCGAGGGTCGCGATGGGCCGAAACAGCTTGCGCACCAGGTCACTGACCACCAGGAGCAGCACAGGAAACAAAAACAGGAAGGGCAACACACTGCGCCAGGCACTTTCGCGGGCGTCCTTGTTGCGGGCATCGACCTCCTGGGCGACGGCAATGCGCTCGCCGTTGGCGGTGGTCCTGACCAGCACGCGAAAGGCTTCGCCGCCCACGTCTACCGTGGACAGGCCATCGGCCAGGGTGGTGGGCAATGGCAACGGCAGAGCGTCGTCGGTATTGCCCGGGGCTTTTTTACCATCGACCAGGTATTGAATGATTACCCGGGACTCTTCGTCATCCCCCGCCGGGCCCAGGCCCTGAGGGTAGTGCAGAGTCATTTGCTGGCGATCGAACAGAAGGGCGATCTGATGCAGGTTTTCGTCCTGCAACTCGTGGGCTTCGTCCAGGGCCGAGAAAAAGGCAAACACGCTGGCGATCACGGCCACCAGCACAATGGTCAGTGACAGTGCCGCCGATAGCCTGAGTTGAACCGACTCCCTCAAGCGTTTTTTGAAACCATCCATCCCATTCCCCTGACGTTCTTGATGATGTGGCTGCCCAATTTTCGGCGCACGGAGTGAATCAGGAACTCAATGGCATTACTTTCGACTTCGTTGCCCCAGCCATACAGACGATCTTCAAGTTCACTGCGCGACAGAATCGCTCCCGGACGCATCAGCAACGCTTGCAGCAGGGCGAATTCGCGGCTGGAAAGGGCGACGCCGTCTTGACTCTCGGTAGTGGCCAGTTTGGAGACCGGATCCAGGGACACCACACCGTTACTGAGCAGGGGCAGGGCGCTGCCATCCTTGCGCCGCAGAACCGCACGCATGCGCGCCAACAGTTCAGCCATGTCGAAGGGTTTGAGCAGGTAGTCGTCGGCTCCGCCGTCCAGGCCGCGCAGCCGGTCGTCGAGGCTGTCCCGGGCGGTGAGGATCAGCAAGGGCACCGGGTTGTTGCGGGCACGAATGCTGGCCAGGACTTCAAAGCCATCCTTGCCGGGCAGGCCGAGATCAAGCAGCACCATGTCGTAGCGTTGGGTTTCCAGTGCGCTCAGGGCTTTGAGGCCGTTTTTCACCCAGTCCGCTGCATAACTGGCGTCCGTGAGTGCGCCCTGGATCGCATCGCCAATCATGGGATCATCTTCGACCAGCAATATGCGCATGTGCCGCTCCGGAAAATAAAACAGGCGCTCCGGTTTTCACCATCGCGCCTGTATTGAAGCACCTGTGCCGTGGCTTGTCCGCCCGACGCTTCAGGAATTGCCTTTCATCGAGTCAAATGCCTTGAGCAGGTTGTCCATGGCCGCCTTGCACTCGGTCGTGCTCGGGCTGTCGGCACGCAGGGCATCCAGTGCGTGGTCAATGGCCTTGTCCAGCACATGCCAGTCGCTGGCAGCCCGGGGTTTGATCCCCGCTTCGGCAGAGTCCCAGCTGGTTTCGAGGTCCTTGATACGGGTTTTCGCCCCCGACAGATCATTGTTGGCGACCCGTGCGCTGACGTCAGCGGCGATGCTGTGAAAGGGTGACAGGTCGCCCAGCTTCGAGCCCGTCGTGCTGTGTGTGCTGGCGGTGGCGGCACTCAGATCGGCCGGTTTGTCGGCAGGTTTAGAGCAACCGGCGGTGATGCTCAGCAGCAGGATTGAGGAAGCGATGCCAATACGACGAATCAGGGTTTGAGGGTGGCGCATGGTGATGTCCTTGATGGAAATTTAAAGGTTCAGGCCGTAACGGCTTTGCGGTTGTTCGCATTGAACTGGGCGGCGGCCACCAGCAGCACAATCACGCACAGGAACAGGGCGCTGGTCCAGGTGGCACCCATGCCCAGGCCGCCATAGGTTTTGGCCTGGGTCAGCAAGTCGCCCAGCGAAGCACCAAATGGTCGAGTGAGGATGTAGGCGATCCAGAAGCTCAGGACGGGGTTGGCACCCATGCGCCAGGCCATCAGGGTGAGGGCAATCAAGCCTGCGAAGATCACCGCGCCGAGGGTGAAACCCAGGCCCAGGGCTTCGGTTGCCAGATCACCGGCCGCCGTGCCGAGGGCGAATGTGCAGAGCACCGTGGTCCAATAGAACAACTCACGCCTGGGCGTGACAATCTCGCGGATCGACAGGCTGCGTTCGGTGCGGTACCAGGCCATGAAGTTGATCGCCAGCAACCCGGAAAAAATCGCCGTGCTGGTGTACAGACTCACCTCCAGCTTGTCGGTGAGGATGTCGGTGATTTGCGTGCCGACGATGCTCACCAGTACCACGGTCAGCCAGTAGATCCACGGGGTGCAGGCCTTGGTGCGCAGTTGGCAGAACAACGCAATTGCCAGCAGTGCGGCCATGCCGATACTGGTCCAGCCCGCGCCGAAGCCCGCGTCAACGGCCAGGTAATCGGCGCCGGTTTCGCCCACGGTCGTGGACATGATCTTGATCACCCAGAATGACAGCGTCACCTCGGGCACCTTGTTCAGCCATCGGGCTGCAGTGGCATTCATTTGCGTAACCTCTGTGATGCGCGGTCATTGGCGCAGGACAAAAGGTACGGCACGACACTTAGCTGAGACTGAGGGCGCTCAACTTTTCAGGACATGGGCCTGGCCCACAGTGGTCAGTTGCACCGCGCTGCCAATGGCTGGCGCCATCAAACCCGGGCAATGCACCGGTAACGACCGGCCCGGCTCGAGTGTGCCTGCCACCAATGTGACGCTCAGGGTGCAGGTATTGCCGCCAAAATCGCGCTCGGTGACCACCCCTCTACAGCCTGTGCCATCCGGGGATGCCGGGCTGACCTGCAGTTGTTCGGGCCTGAGCATGATCTGCGCCGTTTTGCTGCGGCCCTGATGGTTGACAGCAATCCGGCCCAGGTCGCACTCGGCCCAGCCGTTATCGATCCTGGCGGGTATGAGCACGGCTTCGCCGAGGAACAGTGCGGTCTGCTCGTCCCTGGGGTGCAGGTACAGCGCCATCGGCTGGCCGGCCTGCACCAGGCAACCCTGGCGCATCACCGCGAGCTGATCGGCAAAAGACAGGGCTTCGCCCTGATCGTGGGTCACCAGAATCGCTGTAACCCCTGCATCTGCCAGCAAGCGTGCGACCATTTTGCGCATGGCGGTACGCAACCCGGTGTCCAGGGCTGAAAACGGTTCATCCAGCAGCATCAGGCTGGGCTGTTGCGCCAGCGCACGGGCCAGCGCCACCCGTTGTTGCTGCCCGCCAGACAGTTCGTGGGGCCAGCGCGTGGCCATGTTTGAGTCCAGGGCCACGCTGTCCATCAGTTCGGCGATGCGTTCATCTCTGGCGTGGCCCTTGGCTGCCAGCCCAAAGCCAATATTGGCGGCCACGTTCATGTGCGGGAACAGGGCGCCATCCTGTGGCACATAACCGATCCGGCGCTGGTGGGCAGGGACGTCCCGGGTACTGTCCAGGAGGACCTTGCCGTTGAGCGAGAGGCTGCCGGAGTCGGGTGATTCAAAACCGGCAATCATGCGCAGCAGGGTGGTCTTGCCTGAGCCGGACGGCCCGACAATGACTGTTCTGCTGCCGGAGGGCACCGCCAGAGTGATGTTGTCCAGGGCGCGCTGAGAGCCGAAGGTTTTACAGATCGCGTTGAGTTCGAGAGCGTTCATCGGCCAGCCGTGCGTTTGGATTGATGGTAAAGAAGCCCGGTCAACGGCAGTGACAGCAGGATCATGATCAGTGCATAGGGCGCTGCCGCCGCATAGTCGATTTCACTGGTCATGGCCCAGAAACCGGTCGCCAGGGTGCGAGTGCCGTTGGGCGCCAGAAGCAGGGTGGCGGTCAGCTCATTGGTAATGGCCAGAAACACCAGCGCGGCGCCTGCGGCCGCTCCCGGTGCGGCGAGACGCAGGGTGATCAGCCACAAGGCCCGGGCCGGGGAGCGGCCGAGGCTGCGGGCCATGTTCTCCAGTTCAACGGGGGCTTGAGCAATGCCTGCGCGCAGGCTCACCAGTGCCCGGGGGATAAACATCAGCAGGTAGGCGAGCAGCACGGTGAGGGTGGTCTGATAGATCGGTCTGGCGAAGTGGATGGTCACGGTCACCAGCGCCAGCGCGACCACAATGCCGGGCAATGAGCTGGTGATGTAGTTGCAGCTTTCCAGCAGGCGTTGCAGGCGTCCGGGGGCGCGAATCGACAGCCAGGCAATCGGCACCGCCGCACAGGTGGTCAGCAAGGCGCCCGCCACCCCCAGAAACAGGGTCTGCTCCAGTGCCGGGAGCAGATCGCTCCAGTGCCATACCTCTCTTCCTCCCGCGATCAGCCATTTGCCGAGGGTCATCAACGGGACACCCAGCGCCAGCAGGCAGGTCGCGCTGCACACCCCCAGGGCAAGCAGTGTGGCGGGACGGCCCAGGGGCACGATCCGCTGTTCGCGGGCGCTGCCCGAGCCCACGCGGGCGTAGCGGGCATGCCCCCTGGCGGCAGACTCGGCGGTGAGCATCGCCAGACAGCACAGCGCCAGAACCGCCGCGAGCATATTGGCCCCCGGTCCGTTGAAGGTGGATTTGAACTGGTCGAAGATCGCGGTGGTAAAGGTATCGAAGCGGATCATCGCGTACAGGCCGTATTCCGCCAGCAGATGCAGGCCCACCAGCAACGCGCCGCCGCAAATGGCCAGGCGCAATTGCGGCACCACTACGCGCCAGAACACGGCCCAGGGCTTGAGCCCCAGGGATTGGGCAACGTCTTCGATGGCGGGATCGAGTCGACGCAACGTTGCGGCGACCGGCAAGTAGAGAAAAGGGAAGTAGGCGATGACCGAGACCAGCACCCCGGCCGGTAATCCATGAATCGATGGCACCAGGCTGACCCACGCGTAGCTGTGCACAAAGGCAGGCACTGCCAGGGATGCAACGGCCAGCAATGACCATGCGCGCCGCCCGGGCAGGTTGCTGCGCTCGGTCAGCCAGGCCAGGGCTGTGCCCAGCAGCACGCACAAGGGAAGGGTGATCAGCACCAGCAATACCGTGTTGACCAGCAGTTCGCCTACCCGTGGCCTGAACACGAGCGCTTCGATCTGTTCCCAGCCGACGTGCCAGGACACGCCGATCACAAAGGCAATCGGCAGTAATGACAGCAGCGACACCAGCACCGCCAGCCCCGTCACCCAGGTGCCGCTGCGGCTCAACAAGCGGCGGCGTGAGCGTGATGCGCAAAGGGCGGGCCCAAGGCCCGCCGGCAGGGTTTCAGGCAACAATTAGAGGAGTCCGGCCTGGGTCATGAGGGCCACGGCTTTTTTGCTGTCCAGGCGAGAGGCATCGACCTTGGGGGCGTCAAGTTGCGTCAACGGGACCAGCTTCGGGTTGGACGGGGCGTTCTGGCCCACGGCGTATTCGAACGAATTGCCCTCTTTGAGAACCGCTTGACCGTCCTTGCCGGTGATCCACTTGAGGAACGCCTGGGCCTGCTCCGGGTGCTTACTGGACGCCAGTACGCCGCCCCCGGAAATGCTGACAAAGGCGCCCGGGTCCTGGTGCTTGAAGTAATGCAGGGTGGTGTCTTTGCTGTTTTCGCCCGTCTTGGCCTGATCGACGAAGCTGTAGTAGTGGTAAATCACGCCGCTGTCGACCTGGCCCGCATTGACGGCTTTGAGCACTGCACTGTTGCCACGGTAGATGGCGGCATTGGCTTTCATCCCCTTGAGCCAGTCGAGGGTGGCGGCTTCGCCCTTGAGTTCGAGCACGGCGGCGACAATGGCCTGGAAGTCGGCCCCTGCAGGCGACGCGGCCCAGCGGCCTTTCCAGGCGGGAGCGGCGAGGTCAAGCAGGGACGCCGGCACCTCGGCTGCGGGGAGCTTGCTCGGGTTGAACACAAATACCGTGGACCTTGCAGCAATCCCCAGCCATTTACCTTGGGCCGGACGATAGGCAGAACCGACCTGTTCGAGAGTGGGGGGGGCTACTGGCGCTAGCAGTCCGGCGTTATCCACCAGAACCATGGCCGGGGAGTTTTCGGTCAGGAACACGTCAGCGGGTGAGGCGCTGCCTTCCTGGACGATCTGGTTGCCCATCTCGGTGTCGTCGCCGTTGCGCACGGTGACTTTGATCCCGGTTTGCCTGGTGAACCCCTCGACCCAGGATTTGGTCAGGCTTTCGTGCTGGGCGTTGTAGACCACAATGCCGTCGTCGGCGTTTGCTCCGGTGACGTGTCCGGCGCTGATCAATGCAGCGCTCAACAGGGCGGTTTTAAACAAAGAAGGGAAACGGCTGACCATGATGTGCAACTCCGGTTTTTATGATGTGCGCGCGGCTGACGACGAAGACAGTGCGTAATGGCTCCAGAATCAATGGGAATCATTAGCATGCTCAGGCGCGGCGAATGTAGAACCGGGAATGAGAAAAAAACGTCAAATAAATGGTTAATTGATGTGATGGGCTTTTTGCTGTGCGGCAGTCGTAAGGTCGGCTTCCACGGTTAGTCAGGCATACCGCATGTACCGGTTTTGCGACCGCTTCGCGATCGATCGCAGCCTCGTTCTACTCGTCAGCGACTACATGCGGTACATGCGGTATATGCGGGATGGGTGCCGAATCTGTAGTCGCTGACGAGCCGTGCGAGGCTGCGATCGGCGTGATGCGGCACCCCGACGTAGCCGTCGTAAAGTCAGCCTCGCTCTAAACCCCTGAGCCCTGCCAGTTGCGAGCCAACATGGCGTAGATATACCGGCTGGTCCATTCGCCGTTGACCCACTGGCTTTCAATCAGGCAGCCCTCCTGTTTCCACCCCAGTTTGCTGAACAGGGTGTATGAACCGGTATTGCGGATATCGATGGACGCATACAAGCGATGCAAGTCGTAGTGTTCGAAAACCACGCCAATCAACGCTGTCAGCGCTTCCGATGCGATGCCTTGCCGGTGAAACGACGGGGCGAATATGCAACCGATCTCTGCCTGTCCGGACGCCTTGCTGGCCATTCGAATCATCACTTCACCGGTCAGGATTCCTTCTGGATGCTTGACTATGGCCCAGCGCACTTCATCCCCGTCATGTTCAGCCTGGGGGTTCAAGGCGCGCTTGAAGCGCTCCCTGATGGCCTGTGGGTCAGGTTGCACCTTAAACAGGTAGCGGTAGGTTTCAGGCAGTAAGTGATAGCCCAGAAAAGCCGGGAAGTCTTGCTCCGTAAAAGGTCTGAGCAAGAGGCGGCTGGTGTAAATCTGGGGCATTTGCGGTGTGTCGGTCATCGTGTCTCCGTGAGTCTTTTTGTTGTTGTGTATCGGATTTCAATGCTTGCGGTAATCCGCAGGCCCGCACGGGCGCGTGTTTACCCCAGCGTCCCGACAATATTGACGCTGACGTTCTCCGGGATTTCATTTTGCGACAGTACGTGCAACCCCGGGCTGAATACCCGCGCATATCGCGCCAGCAGCGGACGCAGTTGCGGCATGACCGTCAGCACCGGCGGATGACCGTCCTTGCGCAGTTTTTCCTTGACCACCGGCATGGCGTTTTGCAGTTGGTTGAGCAGATTCGGCTCCACGGGAATGTTGTCCAGGCTCACCGGGCCCGCTTGCTGAGCAATGCTCAAGGCTCCCAGCAGGGTGTTTTCCAGGGCATTGTCGAGCACGAACACACTGACTTCATCCCGTCGCCCGGTAATGCTCGAGACGATGTTGCGGCGCAAGGCATAGCGCACGTCGGAAGCCAGCAGGACAGGGTCTTTGGTGCTTTCGCTGCTTTCCACCAGTGCCGTGGCCACGGTGACGATGTCGCGCAACGAGATGTTCTCCACCAGCAACTGGCGGTACACCCGGTGCTGCTGGGTATAGGACAGCTGGCCCTTGAGGTTCTCGGTCAGTTTGGGCGCCAGTTCGGTCAGGCGTTGCATCAGGTTGTCGACGTCGTCGTGCTTGAAGATGTCCGCCAGGTTGTCGCGGATCACCTTGTTCAGGTGCGTGGCAATCACCCCGGCGCAGTCAACCACTTGATAACCCAGGTTCAGGGCCCGGCTCTTGTCGACCGGGTTGATCCAGACCACCGGCATTTTGTAGGCCGGGTCGATGCCCAGAATCCCGTCCACTTCGCCGTACAGATCGGCCGAAGGGATCGCCATCAGGTGGTCGGCATGGATTTCGGCACCTTCGATCTGCTCGCCGTTGATATGGATGGAGTAGTGCGCCGCCTTGAGTCGCAGGCTGTCGCGGATCTGGATTTCAGGCAGCAGGAAACCCAGGTTTTCCGAGAGGGTCTGGCGCAAACCGCGCACGCGCTGGGTCAGGGGCGCGCCCGCTGCTTCATTGACCAGCCCCACCAGCTTGTAGCCCAGGGACACTGAAAGCCGCTCCACGTGGGGGATGTCATCCCACGCCAGGCTCTGGCTGCGCTCGTTTTGCATGGCGGCGCTGAGTGCGCTGACCGCTTCAAGCTCAACAGCCTCGGCCGGAGGCTGAAAGCGTGACACGCTCCAGGCCACACCACCGACAATCGCGGCAAAACCCAGGAACGCGATGTGCGGCATGCCGGGCACCAGGCCCAGTACCAGCAGGATCCCGGCCACGGTGTAGAGCAAGGCTGGCGAGGCCAGCAACTGGCGGCGCACCTGGGTGGTGATTTCGGCAGATTCGTTGATCCGCGTCACGATCAAGGCGGCGGCGGTGGACAGCAACAGCGCTGGGATCTGGGCCACCAGGCCGTCACCGATGGTCAGCAGGGCAAATTGCTTGAAGGCCAGCCCGGCGGGCAAGTCGTACACAAACAGGCCGATGGCGAAACCACCAAACAGGTTAATGATCAGGATCAGGATCCCGGCAATTGCATCGCCGCGCACAAATTTCGATGCACCGTCCATGGCGCCGTAAAAGTCGGCTTCCTTGGAGATGGTCTGGCGTCGTTGCTTGGCCTGGTCCTGGGTGATCAGCCGGCATTGAGGTCGGCATCGATGGCCATCTGTTTGCCGGGCAGGGCATCCAGGGTGAAGCGCGCCGTCACCTCGGAAATCCGCTCGCCGCCCTTGGTGACGACCATGAAGTTGATGATCATCAGGATCACGAACACGATCATCCCGACGATAAAGTTGCCGCCGATCACCACTTCACCGAACGATTCGATGACCTTGCCCGCAGCCCCCGTGCCGTTATAGCCTTCGAGCAGCACGATACGGGTCGAGGCCACGTTCAGGGTCAGGCGCAGCAGGGTGGTGATCAGGATCACCGTGGGGAACAGGGAAAAATCCAGCGGGCTTTTGGACGACACGCTGACCATCAGCACCAGCACCAGCACGGCCATGGCGATGTTGAAGGTGAACAGGATATCCAGCAGCAACGGCGGCAAGGGCAGGATGATCATCGCCAGGATCGACAGAATCACCAGCGGGATCCCGATGCGGCCACTGCGCAGCGTCGGGAGGAGGTTGTGCAATACGTTCATGTTTATGCCTTGTTCGCCATGCTTTCGGGTATCGGTAGGTTGTCCGGCAACTGCGGTTTGGCCCGCATTCCGCTCTTGTATGCCTTGAGTTGCAGGATGTAGGTCAGCACATGGGCGACGGCGGCATACAGCGGCGCCGGGATCTGCTGGTTGACCTGGGTGGTGAAGTAAATGGCCCGGGCCAGGGGCGGTATTTCAAGCACTTCGAGTTTGTGGGCGGTGGCCATTTTGCGGATATACAGGGCCATGTCATCGACGCCCTTGGCGATCACGAAGGGCGCCTGGGCCTTGTTGGTGTCGTACTTGATGGCCACGGCGTAATGCTGCGGGTTGACGATCACAGCATCGGCGTCCTGGATCACCTTGCTGATCTGGCGCTGGGAAATCTGGCGCTGGATCTGCTTGATCCGGGCCTTGACCTCGGGGCGGCATTCCTGGTTCTTGTGTTCTTCCTTGCGCTCCTGTTTGGTCATGCGCAGTTTTTTCAGGAAGAAGTAGCGCTGGATCGGAATGTCGATGGCTGCGAACACCACAAATATGCTCATCAGCGCGATCAGGATGTTGAACGTCATGTTGAACGCCGTACCGATGGCCGTGGGCAGGCTGGTGCGCTGCAAGGCGATCAGTTGGGGGACGGCGTCGCTGATCAACAGCCAGGCCACACCGATCAGCACGGCAATTTTGGCCATCGACTTGAGCAGTTCGACCCAGTTCTGTTTCGAGACGATGCGCCCCAGGCCCGTGATCGGGTTGAGCTTGCTGAATTTCGGATAGAAATTCTTGGCCACGAACACCCAGCCCCCCGGGATCAGTGAAAACACCACCACCAGTACGCTGGTGAGCAGCAGGGGGGCGAGTATCTTCACGAACAGGGCCATGTTGTGGCTCAGAATCAGGCCCAGGTCCTCCTGGGTGATTTCACTGGAGTTGAAGTTCAGGAACGAGATCCGGAAGCTTTCTTCAAGCCCGTGGTAGTAGCTGGAAAACACCATCTTGAGGATCAGCAGGGTGGCAATCAGCGACACGGTGGTGGACAGGTCCTTGGAGCGGGTGACCTGACCGTCATCTCGGCTTTTGCGCAGCTTCTGGGGCGTGGCGTCTTCGGTTTTTTCCTGGGCGCTGTTGTTAGACATCCGGCCCTCCTTCGAGCATGGCACCGATGTTGTCCAGCAGGTCGCGGGTCAGGTGCAGGTAGTTTTCCGGCAGGTTGGGCAAGGTCAGGTAGATGCACAGCAAGCTCACCAGAATGGTGATCGGGAACCCCAGGGAAAACAGGTTCATCGAGGGTGAGATACGGTTGAGCAGGCCAAAGCAGAACTGCACCAGCACCACGCAGAACACCATCGGCAGGGTCAGCAGCACGGCGGCGCTGAATACCCAGGCCACGGCCTGGATGAACACGGTGTAGCTCTGGTAGTTGAGCCCGCTGCCAATCGGCCAGTGGCTGAAGCTTTTGAACAGCACGCTGAGGGTCACCAGGTGCCCGTCGATGGACAGGAACAGGAACGCCAGCAACACGAAGTACAACTGGTACACGATCGATGACGACGACACGCCGTTGACCGGGTCGTTGTAGCGCGCCATCGTCATGCCCATCTGCGCCGACACCACTTCCCCGACCACACTGAACACGGTGAATACCAGTTGCAGGCACAGCCCCAGGATCAGGCCGAAGGCGATCTGTTCAAGGGCCAGCAGCGCGCCCCCGGCCGACAGCGGGTTGACCTCCGGCACCGGGGGCAGGGCGCCGCCAATGGCTGCGGTGACCATCAGGGCCAGCAGCACCCGGACCCTCTTCGGCATGGCCTTGTGGTTGAACAGCGGGGCCATGCTGAACACCGCCAGCAGTCGGCAAAACGGCCACCAGTAGCCCTGCAGCGTGTGCAGGTACTGGCTGGCGTTCATCAGGGGTTCGGTCGCGTTCATCGGCTCAGCCCACCAGGGACCCGGCGATCTTGAAGGTTTCGATAAACAGGTCGCTGAGTTTGCGCAAGATCCAGTGACCGGCAAACATCAGCATGCCCAGGGTGATCAGCAGGCGCGGCAGAAAGCTGAGCATCTGTTCGTTGATCTGGGTCGCGGCCTGAAACACGCTCACCAGCAGGCCTCCGAGCAGGCTGGGCACCACCAGCACGCAGACAATCAGGCCCGTGATCAATACGGCGTGGCCCACCAGGCCCACGGCGACTTCAGGCGTCATCATCACGAACCTCCAAAGGGCTGGATGCTGCTGGCCAGGGTGCCCATCAACAGGGCCCAGCCATCCACCAACACGAACACCATGAGCTTGAAGGGCAGTGAAATCATCATGGGTGAGAGCATCATCATGCCCATTGCCATCAAGACACTGGCGACCACCAGGTCAATCACCAGAAACGGCAGAAAGATCATGAACCCCAGCTGGAATGCGGCTTTCACCTCACTGAGCACGAAAGACGGCAACAGCAGGGAGAAGTCGAGGTCCTCAAGGTTTTCGGGCAATGTTTCGTTGGCCAGCGCCACCATGGTCTCCAGGGAGGCCTTGTTGGTTTGTGCGAGCATAAAACCGCTGATGCTCTTTTTGGCCACGTCCAGGCCCTGATCCATGGTGATCTGATCGTTCTGGAACGGCTGGTAGGCATCGTGGTAGACCTCCTGCCACACCGGGCGCATGACCAGCATGGTCAGACACAGCGCGATACCGATCAGAATCTGGTTGGGCGGGCTCTGCTGCAGGCCCAGGGCCTGGCGCAGGATGGCCAGCACGATGATGAAGCGCGTAAAGCTGGTCATCATCATCAACATGGCCGGCAAGAAACCCAGCAGCGTCATCATCACCAGGATTTGCAGCTTGATGCTCAGTTCCTGGCCGTTTTCACCGTCATTGAGGCTGAACAGCGAGATCTCGCCGTTGGCCGCCAGGGCCCATTGCGGTACACACGCCACGAGCATGACCAGAATGCAGAACGCGGCTGGCTTGATCAGTTTCATAACGCCAGGTCACTCAGGCTGGAGCCGCTGAGTTCCACAATCCGCAGGCCGTAGTTGCCATGCACCACGACCACTTCGGCCTTGGCAAACAGGGCGCCGTTGACCTTGACGTCCAGTGGCGCGCCAGCCAGCTTGTCCAGGGCAATCACACTGCTGGCGTCAACGTCCATCAGCTCGCGCAGGGTAATTTCCGTTGAGGCCACTTCCAGGGTGACGGTGACCGGGATCTTGCCGAAAAACTTCAAGTCCTGATGGGGCAGGGGAGCCGCTTCAGGGGGGCTGGGCGCAGGCGCGAGGTCGTCGTCAAAGGCAGGCAGCGTGTCATTGAGAAGGTTGTCGAAGTCGGAATCGGAGATGGAGGTGTTCATTGGCTGTTAACACTGTCGAGAGAGGTTAAAAACAAGGCGCCGTCATCTTCGGAAATGGCCCCGTGAAACAATTTTTGCTGCTTGATATGCACTTCACAGCGCTCCAGCAAACGCACCATCAGGATGTCGTCCACTTGCAACGCCAGCACCTTGCCCAGGGGCATGTGTGCCCGTGCCAGTACGCAGTCCAGGTGTACCGGCAATTCGACGATGGGGTACCCGGCGCCGTCGGACTGGGACGAGGGCTGGTCATCGCTCAGGCGGCGCGTCAGCTCATCGACGGCATGGGCATCCAGAGACAGGAACACCGACGACACCAACTGGGTGGCGGTGCTGCAAAACACGAACTCGATGCAGTAGGCCCAGTGAATCTCTTCATAGGTGCTCACCGAACTGTCGACCGTGCCCAGGGGGATGTCCCCCATCAGGATGCGGGCACAAATGGTCGAGACATCGACACCCAGCCGCGTACGCATGCGGTGTTCCGAGGAACTGACCGGCGGCTCGTCCTGGGCAGGGGGGGTGGAGCCACCGTAGTAACTTTCCAGCAACTCGCTTAATAACGGGCGCTCGATACTGAAACCGATTTTGCCGATAGCGGTCATGTACCTGCATTGCGGATCCGGTTGTTGTGTTTCATGGACAACCACTTCCAGCAGATCGCTGTTGATTCGATAGGTACTTAAAAAGTAATCGCTCAGTGCCTTTGGGTATTTGCCTGCCAGCTCTTTTATATAAATAGGTACTTTGTGATAGTACCGGCCCAGTTTTTCGGGCTTTAAAAACAACAGGTCGTCTGCGGGCACCTGATGTTGAACTTTTCTATAACCAGTCATAGTGAAAAGATCGTTCCTGGAAGTTGTAGCGCGCATCCTTTTGTTTCTCGTGTCTGCCTGGAAGGGGCAGGTGATTCGTTTCCTGGAATCGAGAAGCAGACATCCGCTGCCTGCTGGGGGCGGGGAGCGCCTGGCTGGTGGCGAGTATAGGAACCCGGGTAGAAATTCCTAAATCAAAAACTGTCAAATCGCCGTTTGATAAGGATCAGGACGATTTGATGGTTAATGATTTCAGTTTTGTCGCGACCTTGCCTACAGTTCGAACGGTCACAGGAACGTGAGTCTTTACAGGCTGCTTGAGTGCAGCCAGCACCCGAAACGAACACGCACAGGTATCGCACCGTCATGAACACTTCCCCACGCCGGGTGCCCGCATTCATGCCGACAGACACATGCGATCCAAACCGCAGGTATACACGGTGAGACCGGTTATTAATTCGTATAGTCATCCCGCTACGGCCTCGTTTGAGCCCCGCGCCGAACACCCTCCCGTTATTGTGGTGGGTCACCCGGACAATAAAGGGTATTCAATACTGGTCGACAGTTTGTCTGAACAACATTGTCCTGTGATCTGTGTTGAAAGTTATAGCCAGTTGCACACGCAAGTGTTCAATCAAACCACCCTGGTGTTTGTGTTTGTCAGCGGCTTTTCAGTTCAACTGTTAAATGCCGAGACTGAAAACCTTATTCGTCACGCCCGCCATATAAGTATTGTTCCGGTTGTCGAGTACGCCGAGCAGGAACGTGCAACGGCGCTGCTTGAAAGAGGGTGCGTGGACTACCTGCTGGCGCCGTTCAGTGCCACCCAGATCAAGGCGTTGTTGCAGCGGCATGCGGCGGCGGCCAGTGCCCAGGAAAGCTTTGTGTCGTGTTCGGCAGCGGGGCGCCGTCTGCTGGCGATGGCCCAGCGGGTGGCCGTGACCCGTGCGCCGATCCTGATTACCGGTGAAACCGGCACCGGCAAAGAGATGATGGCGCGCTACATTCACCGTTTTGCCTCCGGCGACAATGCCCCGTTTGTGGCTGTCAATTGCGCGGCCATCCCCGAGCAAATGCTCGAATCCCTGCTGTTCGGTCATGAGCGCGGCGCCTTTACCGGCGCGGTGACGGCCCAGTGCGGCAAGTTTGAAATGGCCAATGGCGGCACCTTGCTGCTGGACGAGATCGGCGAGTTGCCCCTGGGCCTGCAGGCCAAACTGTTGCGCGTGTTGCAGGAACAGCGCGTGGAGCGTCTGGGCGGGCACAAGGAAATCGCCCTGGACGTGCGCATTATTGCTGCAACCAACCGCGACCTGAGCGAAGAGGTGGCCCAGGGGCGGTTCCGCGCCGACCTGATGTTTCGTCTGGACGTGCTGCCGCTGCACATCAGCCCGTTGCGCGAGCGTCAGGACGATGTGCTGGCCCTGGCCCACCGTTTTATCCGCCAGTACGCCCCCCAGGAAGATGCAGATGGCCTGCTCACCGAACAGGCCTGCCAGGCGCTCTTGCAACATGACTGGCCGGGCAATGTGCGCGAACTGGAAAACACCCTGCAACGGGCGCTGATCCTGCGCAAAGGGCTGTTCATCCAGCCGCAGGATCTGGGTCTGGCCGCCACGGCTGGCAGCGCGGTATCGACAGCCTTGGCAAGGGGGCTGCCGGGTTGGTTGCGCTGGTGGAAAAGGTCATCCAGCACGAGTCGGGCGGGCGGGTGGCGGTGGTCTCGCCCAAGGGCGCCCGTGGCCTGATGCAACTGATGCCGGGCACGGCCCGGGAAATGGCCCAGGAGCTGAACCTGCACTACAACGAGCAGCGCCTGACCCGTGATGGCGAGTACAACAAGCAGTTGGGCACGGCGTATCTGGACAAACTGCTCAAGCGCTATGACGGCGCCACGGCGCTGGCGGTGGCGGCGTACAACGCCGGGCCCGGGCGAGTGGATGAGTGGCTCAAGAGCAATGGCGACCCGCGCCAGGGCACGATCAGCGTCAGTCAGTGGGTGGAGCGCATTCCGTTCAAGGAAACCCGCAACTACACCCGTTCGATCCTGGCCGACCTTGGCCAGAGCGGTGTGTCACCCAGAGCGCCGTCCGCTGCTACGCGCAGCGGGAAGATTGATGGCCTGGCATTTAAGTCGGACGCCATTGCGGTCGCCTCAAGCACACAGGACCTCACTACCACCGTCAGCCGTGCAGCCGAACTGAGTTCACCGGCCTTTGCCCAGAACATGCGGGTTGCGCGCAAGGAGATTGAAACATGAGCCTCATGGGCCAGATCGGTTATTCCGGTGTATCGGCGGCGCAAGTCGCCCTGAACGCGGCGGCACAGAACATTGCCAACATCCGCACCCCGGGTTACAGCCGCTTGTCCGTGCAGACGGGCTCGGTCGGCGGGCAGGGCCAGCAGGTGGGGGGCGGGGTCAACGTAATCGGGGTCAAACGCATCAGCGACAGCTTCAAGACCCAGCAACTGTGGCGTGCCACCACCGACATGAACTACTACCAGGCCGGTCAGGACTACTTCAGTTCGCTGGAAGGCGTGATGTCGGGGGAGGGTTCCAACCTGAGCACCGGGCTCAACAACTTCTATGCTGCCCTGAGCGCTGCCAGCAGCAGCCCCGGTGATATCCCGTTGCGCCAGCAGATCCTGTCCGAGATGAAAAATCTCACCCAGCGCTTCAACGGGCTCAACAGCAATATCGACAATCAGCTCAAGGGCCTGCATGAGCAACGCTCGGCCATGGGCACCGAAATCAACGGTCTGAGCAATAACCTGGCGCTGCTCAACCAGAAAATCGTGCAGGCCGAATCCAACGGCGCCGACAGTTCTGCACTGCGCGATCACCGCGAGTCCCTGGTGGGCGAGCTGAGCAAGTACGCCGATGTGCGCGTGAGCGAAAGCCGCGACGGCTCCCTGACCGTGTCCCTGGCCAACGGCCAGCCACTGGTCAGCGGCAAAACCGCGGGCCAGTTATCGATCACCCTCAACGCTGCAGGTGAACAGGAAGTGGCGCTGAATTTTGCAGGCACCAGTTTCCCTTTGCATCAGGACACCCTGGGCGGCGCGTTCGGCGGGCTCTACAACGTCGAGCACAACAGCTTGCTGCCCGCCCGTGAAAGCCTCAAGGAAATGGCCGGGGCCCTGTCGACCCTGGTCAATGACACCCTGGCGACCGGTTTTGACCTCAATGGCAACCCGGGCAGCCCGCTGCTGACATTCGACCCCAGCAGCACCAACGGTCTGTTGCAAATGAATAACGTCAGACCCGAGGAGCTGGCGCTGTCCGGTGTCGCGGGCGAGAGCGGCAACAACCAGGTGTTGCTGGACCTGATCGAACTGAAAAACACCCGGGTCACGGTGGGCGGCAACTCGGTGACGTTGAGCGAAGCCTACAGCGGCATGCTGGGGGATGTGGCCAGTGCCAGCCGACAGAACCAGGCCGACCTCAAGTCTGCCACCACCGTCACCGAGCAGGCCCAGAGCCAGCGCGACAGCGTGAGTGCGGTGAGTGATACCGAAGAAGCCCAGGCGGTGATGGATTACAACAAGGCGCTGCAAGCCAACATGAAGGTCATTCAGACCGCCAACAGTATTTTCGACACCATTCTGGCGGCTGTCTGAAGCCCGGCACATCGACTTGAGTAAAGGCCTGAACACATGCGAATCACCAACGTACACACCTCTGCCCTGATGCACAGCAACATGAACCGCAACGCCGAGGCGATCGGCAAGCTGCAGGCACAAATTGGCAGCGGCCTGCGCATCCAGAAACCTTCGGACGACCCGATTGCCAGCGCCCGCCTGATGCGTATCGAGCGCGAGCAGGCCAGCCTGGAACAATACAACCTCAATATCGGCCGGGTATCGGACAACCTCATGGTGCAGGAAACCTATTTGAAGTCCGGCTCCGACGCCATGCTCGGCGTGCGCGATCTGCTGCTGTGGGCCGGTAACGACAGCAACAGCGGCGAGGATCTCTCGGCCATCGCCGATGAAATGTCGAGCCTGGAACAGAGCATCATGAGCTACTTCAACGCCAAGGACGAAGCGGGCAACTACCTGTTTTCGGGCACGCTCAGCAACACCCCGGCCGTGACCTTTGACCCGGCCAGCGGCACCTACAGCGTGACGGGCAACGACCAGCACCGACAGGCGGTCGTGGGCAATGGCGTGATGATCGATGACAACGTGACGGCCAGGGACATCCTGGGCCCCAATGCCGACCTGCTGAACGATCTGCACAGTCTGGTCGACAGTCTGAAGGCCGCGCCCAACGACCCGGCCACCCGCCAGCAGCTCAAGGACACGCTGGACAGCCTGGACCAGACCCACGGCCGCGTGCTGGGCGGGCTGACCGAGCTGGGCGGGCGCCAGAACACCCTGACCCTGCTGGGCAACGGCAACGCCGATGTGTCGTTGGCCAACCAGAAAGTCCAGGGTGATCTGTCGCAACTGGACATGGGCGGGGCGTTCCTGCAGGTCAGTGGCTACGAGCTTTCAATGCAGGCCAGCCAGAAGGTCTATACCCGCGTAGCGGCCATTTCCTTGTTTGACCTGATGTAAACCAGAACCGGAACACCCGACATGAAAGTTGTAAACGAACGCTCGGCCATTGCTTCTTATGACCTGGGCATGCGCACTCAGGCCCAGCAGCGCGACACCGTGCCCCAACAGCGTGTGCGCAATGCCAGGCCGCCCGAATTGGCCAGCGCCCAGCGCCAGCCGGGGAAAATGGCCGGGCTGAGCCTGCAGTTGAACCAGCAGTCGTCTTCCATTCAGGCCGCGCACCTGTACCTGACCCAGGTCACCGAGCAGTTGAGCAGTTTCAAGCGTGATCTTGGCCGCAGCCTCAACGGCCCGGCCAAGGGCGGTCTCGAAGGTGAAGCCCTGGCCCGTTCTGTCAATCGCCTCAACGACCTGCTGGAGAACCGCAGCCGGTTATCGGCCGCCAGTGTCGATGCCCAGATGGGCCTTAACCTGGACCAGCCGTTGCGCAGCCGTTTCAGCATTCAGGGGCTTGAATCCCTGAACGCGGTACAGGCCTCGGGCAGCGAAACCCTGCTGTTCAGTGCCGGGCGGCACATGCCGGGGCCGATTGCCGTGGTGCTGGACGACGACATGAACGAGCGCCAGATCCTGCGCCGCTTCAACACCAGCCTGGCCCAGGCCGGGTTGCATGCCGAGGTCAACGGCGAAGCGAAATTGCGCTTCTCGGCCACCGAGTCGCAATGGGGCAAGCTCAAGGGCCAGATGTCGATCCAGGGTGAAGACAAACTCTTCGCCCGGGCCAGTTTTACCCCGGTGCACAGCAAGGAGGAAAACCTGCTGGGCGCACCCTTGATTGCGCCCAAAGGTACGGGCCGGGCCGAGCTGCGTCAGTTGATGGCCACGGTGGACAAAGGGCTGGTGCGGGTCAACGGGGTCATCGAGCAACTCAATCAGCGCCAGGGGCATGTCCGGGAGCAGATCGGTCGCCACGAAAGCAAGGATGAAAAGCGCTGGGCCCACGACTTTGCCGGTCGCGTGTTTGAGGGCGAAGCCGGGCAGGGCAGTGACTACCTGAAAGTGGCGCAACTGGTGCAATGCCAGGCCAATGTGTCGCGGCACCGGGTGGTCGGGTTGATGGGCTGAGTCGAGAGGTCAGCTGGTTTGCAGGTCGCCGGCCCGGATGTCGGTGGTGTAAATGCCCCGTGCCGCCCGCATGGGAACCGGGGGCATGAGCGGCCTGATATCGATCAGCTCCCAGGCCAGCCAACCCTCCTCGTAATAGCTTGCACAGGCCGCTGGCACGTCTTGCGGTTCAAACGGGCGTATGGCCTTGACCCGTACGATGGCCACGGCGATGCCCTCGGGGTCTTCATCACCGTCGATATGCAGAAATCGCTTGTTCTCGACAATCAGCAGGTCTTCGGTCGGGGCCAGTTCGGGGTGCCAGCGCCGCACTTCAAGGGTTTTCTCCCCCGAGGCAATTCGGCTGGCGCCGGGGTGAACAATGGACAGGGTTTTGATGGCACTCTCCTTAGTGGCCTGGTTGCCCGAGCAGTGACTGCTCGTAGGCGGCGGTCATGGTCTGCCAGGTTTTTGGATCGGCAGGGATCAGATGCTCGATGCGCAAAGACGTTACCGTGATGTCGAGCGGCATGCCGAAGGTGGTGAACGTGGACATGAAATTCAGCTCGCCCTGAGGGGAGCGGATACGGGTCAGCACCAGCGGTGGCAGCTCATTGCTCACGGCGGCGCAGGACGGCGGGGCATCGAGGGTTTGCAGCAGTTCGGCCAGGGCCGGGTTGTCCAGCGCCTCGCGGGTAGCCCGCTGCCAGGCAATGCTGCGGATTTGCTCGGGGTTGATCAAGTGGTCGCCCAGACCGCCGGGTTGCAGCAGGGTGGTCAACAGGTTCAAGCCCTGCGCCGCGTCGGCGGGCAGCCCCAGCAGATTGAACAGCACCCGGGTGCTGGCGTTGGCTGCCAGCACCTGCCAATGGCTGCCCAGCACGATCGCCGGAGCAGGGTTATTGGCGTGCAGCACATGGCTGATGGCGTCACGCACGGCGTCCATTGCCGGGGAGGACAGCGGGGTGGTTTCGTAACGAGGCGCGTAACCGGACGCCAGGAACAGGCTGTTGCACTGCTCCAGCGGGACCTCCAGGGCCATCAGCAAGTTGTGCAGGGTGCCTGGGCCGGGCCGGGCGCGGCCGGTTTCAATGCAGCTCAAATGGCGCTGGGAAATGCCCGCGATCATGGCCAGGTCGAGCTGGCTCAAGCGGGCCTGACGCCGCAGCAAGCGCAGCTGGGGTCCGGCGGTTGTCGGGGCCGTGGTACGGGGGAAGGGTTGGCTGTTCATGCATCAACTCTGGCAGTGGCCATGATCGGCGTCCATGACCTGTGAGGTCATTGCGGGTGCGGCAAAAGTATCACTAACTGGCGTACCGTCAGCCCCCGCTAAAGGACAGTACATGAACAAACCCTATCTCGCCCTTGCCGCATTGCTGGGCTTCGCCGGTTACACGGGCTACACGATGTGGACGGCGCAGCAGTCGCTGGTGGCTTTCGGCCTGGGCCTGATGTCCAGCCCCGACACGGCTCAGGTCGTGATTGACCTGTACCTGCTTGCGGTTCTGGCCTGCATCTGGATGTACCGGGATGCTCGCGCCAAAGGCCGTTCGTTGGCATCGGTGCTGCCTTATCTGCTGCTTACCGCCGTTTTTGTTTCCGTGGGGCCGCTGCTGTATATCGTGGTCGATGGGTTCAGGTCGGGCGTCAAAACACCTGCTGATATCTGACAACGCCCTGCCAATAGCGACATTGCGACACCTTTTACACATGCACGCTGTTCTGGATTAGATTCAGGCCCTCATAATGCCAGCATTAAAAAGCGTGTCGTCGTGCAGATGAGGTGATGTCTTGTTGAGTGGTGAAAAAAGCTCGGTCGAGCTGAATTGGAACGAAGTCCGGGACGGCTTCAAACAGCTTTTGCCCATTTCCATGTTTGTGGTGGTGTTCGGCATTGCGTTCGGGCTTGCTGCTGCTCAGACGGGGCTGGACGATGGGGCAAGCCTGCTCATGAGTACCCTGGTGTTTGCTGGTGCGTCGCAGTTCGCAGCGCTGGACCTTTGGGGCGCGCAGGTACCTCTTGTTCCGTTGATCGTGACGGTGTTTGCGATCAATGCCCGGCATCTTTTGATGGGGGCAACCTTGTACCCCTGGCTGCGCGAGCTCCCTACGGCCAAGCGCTACGGGGTGATGATGGTGATATCGGATGCCAACTGGGCGATGTCGATGCAGGCATTCAACAGCGGCAAATCGGGCATCGGCCTGATCCTGGGCGGCGGCATTGCGCTGTGGGCGGCCTGGGTGCTGGGCAGTTGGCTGGGCGTGTACTTTGGCAGCGATATCCAGGACCCGGTCAGTCTGGGGCTGGACATGGTGATGGGCTGCTTTCTGCTGGCCATGGTGGTCGGCGGGCAAAAGAACCTGCGCATGCTGGTGATCTGGAGTGTGGCAGCCGTCTCGTCACTGTTGGCGCACCGGTACTTGCCTGAAAACAGCCATGTGGTGGTCGGGGCACTGGCAGGTGGCGTGCTTGGCGCTGTGTGGATGGAGAAGAAAAAGTGAGCATTGATAGCGCAGGTTACGGCACCTTCATCATCATTCTGATCATGGCCGTGGTCACGTTGGTCACGCGCCTGGGGGGCGTTTTCGTGATGTCCTTCGTTCCCATCAACTACCGGGTGCAACAGTTCATCAGCGCCATGTCGGGCTCAGTGCTGGTCGCGCTGCTGGCGCCTCTGGCGCTTAACGGTGACAACGGTGCACGCCTTGCCTTGCTGACCACGGCAGTTGTGATGCTGGTGCTCAAGAAGCCCCTGCCCGCGATCGCGGCAGGCGTGATTGCAGCGGCGGTGTTCAGGCATTTGTGAAAGCACGCATGTGTCGCGGCCTTCTGTAGCCGCTGAGCACTGCGACGTAGCAGTCGTAAAGTCGGCTTTCACGGTTAATCAGGCATACCGCGTGTGCCTGTTTTGCGACCGCTACGTCGCAGTGGCGCACCATCTCGATCGCAGCCTCGTACTACTCGTCAGCGACTACACGCGGGATGGGTGAAGAATCTGTAGTCGCTGACGAGCCGTGCGAGGCTGCGTCCGGCTGCGAAGCAGTCGTGAAATCGGCTTCCACGGTTAATCAGGTGTACCGCGTGTACCGGTTTTGCGACCGCTTCGCGCTCGATCGCAGCCTCGTACTACTCGTCAGCGACTACACGTGGGTTAGACGACGAATCTGAACCGCTGTGGAGCGCAGCTTTACCCCGCCCAATTCACCGAGCATCATGTGCCGCCCGCACCCACGTCCAGGGTGCCGGGTATTGGCGGTTAAAAGGAACTGAAGTTGAACGAACACACATTGTCCATGCGCCTTGAGCGCGTGGCAGCCCATATGCCAGCCGGTGCGCGCCTGGCCGATATCGGTTCGGACCATGGGTATCTGCCGGTGGCGTTGATGCGCCGTGGTGCCATCACGGCAGCAGTTGCAGGCGAGGTGGCGTTGACGCCCTTTCACGCGGCGCAACGCACTGTGCGCGAAAACGGCCTGGAACAGCTGATCACCGTGCGCCAGGCCAACGGTCTGGAGGCCATCGAGGCGGCAGACGAGATCACCGCGATCAGTATCTGCGGCATGGGTGGCGAGACTATCCGCGACATCCTTGAGAGCGGCAAGGCGCGGCTGAACGGGCGGGAGGGGCTGATCCTGCAACCCAATGGCGGTGAGCAGCCTCTGCGCCAATGGCTGATGGATAATCACTACAGGATCCTGTGCGAAGAGCTGTTGCAGGAAAACGGCTTCTACTACGAAATCATCGTCGCCGAGCGCGCCGGGCCGGTGCTGTATACGGCCGAGGAACTGTATTTCGGACCCTTGCAGATGCAGGCGCGCAGCCCTGTGTTTCTGGGCAAGTGGCAACGCATGCTGCTCCAGAAGCAGAAGGTCCTGACCAGCTTTGACCAGGCGCGGCAGGCGGTACCCGAGGACAAGGTGCAGGAAATCGCCCGGCAGGCCCGCTGGATCACTCAATTGCTGGCCTAGGCCCGGGCCGCTGATCTCAAACTTTCGTACGCAGCCATGCCAGCAACTGTGCCTGAGGGCTATCGGCAATCAACGGCTGGGGCGAAAGCAGGCAATAACGCGAACCGTCCTCGACGAACCCCCCAGGCGCAGCCAGTACGCCGCTTTCCAGATCGTCGCGCACCAGATGCCAGGGGCCGATGGCCACGCCCAGGCCAGCAACGGCCGCCTGCAGGCTGAAATAGAAGTGCTCGAAGGTTTGCCCCGGTGCCTCAGGCCAGGCCAGGCCTGCCGCTGCGGCCCATTCATGCCAGGCCCCCGGCCGCGTGCGCGTGTGCAGCCGAGGTGCGTCGGCCCGCAATTGCGGACTGGCGTCCTCTGCACAAAACCACTGGGCAACTTTTTCCGGGCGACATACCGGGCCGATTTTTTCCGCAAACAAGGGCTCTGCATGATAACTGTCGGCCCAGGGGAAGTCGTCACGGCGGATGGCCAGGTCGATATCACTGGCAAAGCTGAACGGCCCTCCACCCGCGACCAGATGTACGTTTATCTCCGGATGCCGGGCCTGGAAATCAGGCCAGCGCGGGATCAACCAGCGCATCAGCAACGTAGGCTCGCAAGACAGCACCCAGGCCGGTTTCTGGCGGGCGTTGGCGCGCACTGTGTCGATGGCCTGGGCCATCAGCCCCAGTCCATCGCCCACCGCTTTGGCCAGCACGCGGCCGGCATCGGTGAGAAACACCCGGCGGCTGCGGCGCTCGAACAGCTCCACACCCAGCTCGTCTTCGAGCAGGCGCACGGCGCGGCTGACTGCGCCGGGGGTCAGGTGCAGTTCGCTGGCGGCACGACTGAAGTTCTCCTGACGTGCTGCAGCCTCAAAGCAACGCAAGGCCAAAAGGGAAGGCAGCCGCCCATGACTGATTGGTGAGTCAGACTCACTATTGTTGTCAGATATCATCGTTATTCATCTGCGGTCTGTGCCAATAGCATGGCGTCTGTTCGTTAACAGTCGACAGGATACGCCATGACCGAATTGATAGCTGTAATCACAATAACTCTGCTGGCCATCATCAGTCCGGGGCCCGATTTTGCGATGGTGACGCGCAACAGTCTGATGCTGTCGCGCCGCGCCGGGGTGCTGACCGCCCTGGGCATAGGCCTGGGGGTGATGGTGCATGTGACCTACACCCTGGTGGGTGTGGGCCTGCTGATCCAGCAGTCGCCCTGGGTGTTCAGCACCATCAGGCTGGTGGGCGCGGTTTACCTGATCTATTTGGGTGTGAAGATGTTGCGTGCCAATCCCGGCAGCAGGTCAGCCGAAAGCCCGGTGGCACCATTGTCGGATCTGGCGGCGCTGCGCACGGGCTTTCTCACCAATGCACTCAACCCTAAAACCACACTGTTTATCGTCAGCCTGTTTATGCAGGTAGTACGCCCGGACACACCGCTGGCCGTGCAGATTGGCTATGGCGGCTTCATTGCAGTGGCCCATATGGCCTGGTTCGCTCTGGTCGCGCTGTGTTTCTCGGCGGGGGCCGTGCAGGGGCGCTTGCTTGCCGTGCGTCACTGGATCGACCGCGTCTTCGGTGGGCTGCTGGTTGGCTTCGGGATCTTGCTCGCGGTTCTACGCTGAACAGGGGCAATGCCCTCTCCTTGAAGTGTTTTTTTTCACCCAGTGGGAAGCCCGGAATCAGAGCTGACGCTGTACAAAAGTCAGTTACAAATAATAAGATGAGAAGAATTATCATTAACATCAAGCGAATCTCACATGTCTCACGACAGAACCGTCTCGCCCGTCGAGCAGCTGTATGCGAATCATCATGGTTGGCTGCGGGGCTGGCTTCATCGGCGACTGGGGCATCGCGCCGATGCCGAGGACCTGGCACACGACACGTTTATCCGTGTACTGCGTTCAAAGCACGATGCGCAGGCGTTGCGTCAGCCCATGGCGTTTCTTGCAACCATTGCCAACGGTCTGCTGATCAACCGCTGGCGGCGTCAGGCAATCGAGCGGGCTTATCTTGAGGCGCTGGCTGCCCGACCGGCAGGCGAGGAGCCTTCCCCCGAAGACCGCTACCTGACGATCGAGACCCTGCTGCAACTCGATTCGCTGTTGATCGGGTTGTCTGCCCGGGTGCGGCAGATTTTCTTTTTGTCCCAGCTCGATGGCTTGACCTACCCGCAGATCGCCGCGCAGTTGAGCCTGAGCGTGGCCCAGGTGCAGCGGGCCATGAGCAAGGCCTTCAGCGTCTGCTACGCGAGCCGTTTCGAATGAGCGGCGTTTCTGTCAATCCCCGTGTACGGGATATGGCCATCGACTGGATTGTGCGCATGCAGTCCGGGCTCATGGGGGCGGCTGACCATCAGGCCTTGCAGCAATGGCGTCAGGCGAGCGCTGAACACGAATGTGTCTGGCAGCGCGTCAGTAGCCTGGCGCTGTTGCTGCAGCCCGGGGCCGCGCTTTTATCCGATGCCACAGCGCGCAGGGCGCTTGAGTCAGCCGGGGCAGACCCTCAGCAGCGCAGGCAGCTGCTCAAGTGCTTGTTGGCACTGGGCCTGTTTGGCGGGGTTTCCTGGCAAGGTGCGCAATCGACCGTGGTGCGCACAGCCCTGGCCACTTACCGCACCACAACGGGCGAGCGTCGTCAGTGGCGGCTGGCCGACGGCACTTCCTTATGGTTGAACACGGCCAGTGCGGCCAACGTGGAGTGGCGAGAAGACCAGCGCCATGTGCAGTTGATCGAGGGCGAACTGGCCCTGAATGCACAGGCCGAATCAGGTTCGGTGCAACTGGTCACGCCCGATGCCGTGTTGCGTGGCCGTGGGGCCAGCCTGCTGGTGCGCCATGATCGCCAGGGCACTCAGGTGACGGTATTGCGCGGCCTGGTGCAGGTGAACTCGCCTTACAACCGGGCGCCATTGTTGCTGGAGGGGGGTTGGCGAACGCGGGTGGATGCCGGGGGCATTCATCCGGCAAGCCTCACCGATGTGTTTCTGGCCCAGGCGTGGCTGCGGGGCATTTTACCGGCCGAGCGCATGCGCCTGGATGCTTTGCTGGCCGAGCTGTCACGCTACCGGCCCGGTATTTTGCGCTGCAGCGAACAGGTGGCGGCCTTGCGCGTGACGGGCAGTTTCCAGCTGGATGACACGGACGCGGCGCTGGCGCTGGTCGCCCATGCATTGCCAGTCCGTATCGAGCGGCGGACCCGCTATTGGGTCACGGTGGTGGCGGTCTGAATTATTTTTCGTTCTGCGCGACAGTTTTTCGAAACTGGCGGGGCCTATAGGAATAACCCACCGAAACAGGTGGGCCTTCACCTTCAGGAGCCCTGCATGATTTCCCCCGCACGTGTTTTATGCGCCCGCACCTTTGGCCTGCTTTTACTGGGCCTGCAACCGCTTTACAGCGCAGCCGTTTTCGCTGCTGATGAGCGTCAGCACTTCAATATCGATGCCGGCCCCCTGGATCAGGTGCTTTCGCGTTTCGGTGTGCAGGCGCGAATCAGCATGGCCGGGAGTTCGACACTGACGGCGGGCAAGAGCAGCAAGGGGTTGCAGGGCGACTTCAGTACCGAGGCGGGCCTGACACGACTGTTGTCGGGCACCGGCCTGAGCTATCAGCGCCGGGCGGACGGCAGCGTCGAACTGTTTCAGGGGGCAGGGGCGGTCGTGCTGCCCTCGCAGAAGGTCACAGGGGAAGATCCCGCCCTTGAAGAGGTCTATCTGGCGCCTCGATCCACCGTGTATATCTCCAGCGAAGAGATGCAACGTTTTGGCGTGATCTCGGTGGGCGATGTACTCAAGGGCCAGCCGGGTGTGCAGGTAGGGGACAGCCGTAATGGCGGTGGCCTGGATGTGAACATTCGTGGCATCCAGGGGCAAAGCCGGGTAGCCGTCACGGTCGATGGCTCGCAACAGGCGCTGGATGTGTACCGCGGCTATGCCGGTACGCAGCAGCGCAGCTACATTGACCCTGACCTGATCAGCGATATCACCATCGACAAAGGCCCGAGCCTGACATCGAGTGCCATCGGCGGCACGGTAAAGATGCGCACCATCGGCGTAGACGACATTTTGCGTGACGGTCAAACCGTTGGCCTGCGCCTCAAAGGCGATGTGTGGAACAACGGCGTTGCTCCCGCTTCCCGTGACGGCCATTCGGCCACTGAGACCCTTTACTCCGAACCGCACCGGGACCGTGGCGGCCTGTTCGGTTCAGAGGCCCAGTCCGGCAGTGCTGCGTTTGCCTGGACCCACTACTACTTCGATGTGGTGGCAGCGTACGCGCATCGCAATCAGGGCAACTATTTCGCTGGCAAGAAGGGTCAGGACCGCTACCGCACGTTTAACCGTTATGGGCGCGAGAACATGACGGTCGCCACGACGTACAACCCCGGTGAAGAGGTGCTCAACTCATCGGCAGAGACCGACTCGTACCTGATCAAAACCACCATTCGCCCGGCCGACGACCATACGCTGGAGTTGGGCTTCAGGCGGTACGACGGCCATATTGG
The DNA here is from genome assembly GCF_037055275.1 of Pseudomonas sp. ML2-2023-3. NCBI lineage: Bacteria > Pseudomonadati > Pseudomonadota > Gammaproteobacteria > Pseudomonadales > Pseudomonadaceae > Pseudomonas > Pseudomonas sp. ML2-2023-3. Next base: position 3,684,278 of record NZ_CP146343.1, on the reverse strand, counting down.
CGAGATCATGCCTTCGGATATTTTCCGGTTCGGCACCGGGGGCATCTACCAGTACCCCCTGAGCCACACGAAAATCGACACCTATACCGCCCGCTACAATTACCTGCCAGACGCCAACCCGTTGGTGGACCTGACGGCCAGCCTGTGGATGACGGACGCTCAAACCAGCAACCTGACGTCGGTGCTGGCGCCGGCTTCGCAGCGTTATCGCTCGGATCGCAACTGGACCCGACAGGCCGACCGGCGCATTGGCGGCGACCTGGCCAATACCTCGCGGTTCACTACGCGCTACGGCGATCTGAAGCTGGATGTGGGCAGCGGGTTCCAGATCGAGGAACTGCGCCCGCAGAAAGGCGTGGTCACCAATCAGGATGACATCAATGCCAACCGCAGCCTGCGCGATGGCTCCCGGCAGGAGTTCAGCCTGCACAGCAAGCTGGAGTACCAGCCGGTCGACAGGCTGACGCTCTGGGGGGGCGGTCGTTATACCTATTACCGCACCAAGGATCACGTTGCCCACTCGACGGCGCTGCGCGAGGAGCGCGAGTTGAGGTACCTGAGGGTCTTTAGCCCGCAGAGCTACGGCAACATGATGTGGTTCCCGGATCAGAACGGCCGGTACACCAACGCCACGGACCCGCGGTTGAACAACGGTATCGTGTTCAACAACACCAACTTCCCTTTCGAGGGCACGCGCTACAACGACTTCGGCGCTACCGAGTCGACGGTCTATCCGTCCCAGGTTGGCGAGGTGGTCAGCGGTTACGCGTACTCGGGCAAACAAAGCGACAGCGGCGGTGCTTTTGCGCCTGCCATTGGTTTCAACGTCGAACTGGCGCCGGACACGTTCTTCTATGCCTCATACACCCAGGGCCTGCGCATGCCTTCGCTGTTCGAAACCAGCCAGGGCGTCTTGCAGACCATGCCCGGCAAAGGCCTTAAACCCGAGCGCTCAAGCAACTGGGAGATCGGTGCCAGCACGCTGCATAAAAGCCTGTGGGTGGACAATGACTCGGCGGACATCAAGCTTGCCTACTTCAATACCAACATCAAGAACTACATCACCCGCTATTACGATCCAAGCCCGGGGTTGATGGGCCTGATGCAGTTCAGCAATACCGACAGCTTCAAAACCAGCGGCCTGGAGTTGCAATCGCATTACGACGCGGGTCGCGTGTTTGCAGATTTTTCGTCCACTTACTACCTGAAAACCGAAACCTGCGACTCGACCTTCGCGGCACGCTTGCGAGCCAGCTCCAACCCCTATCAGGACTTGAGCAAAACGCCGAACTGCACGCCGGGCAGCTTCATGGGTTCTTACTCCAACACCCAGAACCCGCCACGCTTTGCGGCAAACCTGACCACGGGCCTGCGCTTTTTTGACCAGACGCTCACCGTCGGCGGCCGTGGAACCTATACCTCAGGCCCGACCGTCAAGGCCGACAATGAATGGCAAACCGGTGCCACCACGCCGCAACTGGTCTATGAACAAGTGGCGTTGTTTGATCTGTTCCTCAACTACAAGCTCAAGGACCACACGCAGCTCAATGTGTCGTTGCAGAACCTGACTGACCGCTATTACCTCGACCCGCTGGCCCAGAGTTTCATGCCTGCGCCTGGGCGTACGTTGCGCGTGGGTGTGCAGACCACGTTCTAGTCGGCCCGTTGGCTGGCGCTGTCGAACATGGCGATAAAACGGTTGATCAGCGGTGACGGGTTGTGGGCATGCCAGCTCATGTACAGCCCGATGGCCGGGTTGGCAGATTCTGCCACCGGGCGAATCGGGCGAAACACCACCTTGTCGCGCATGTTCGAGCCGGCAATGGACTCAGGCACCAGCGCCACGCCAAAACCGCAACTCACCAGGCCGATCAGGGTATGGATCTGTGCGGCTTCCTGTACCACCCTGGGGTAAAAACCGGCGGCTTCGCACAGGGCGATCAATTGGTTGTGATAGCCGCTGCCCAGGGCCTGCGGGGTGAACACGAAGTCTTCGTCGGCAAAATCCCGAAGCTCGATCGGGCCTGACTGCGCTTTTGGATGATCAAGGGGCAGCGCCATGACGATGGCTTCTTCGAACAACAGGCGCGATTCGATGTTCTGCGTCGAATGCGGCAGTTTGCGCATGAACGCGATATCGGCTTCTGCGGCCAGAATCGCCTTGGCCTGGCTGGAGGAGGGCATCTCCCTGATGACCAGCTGGACATCGGGAAAGCGTTGGCGAAACCGCCTGAGGGTGCTGAGCAATGGCTCGTAGTACGCGATGGAGACAGCAGTCACCGTGAGGGTGCCCGCAATGCCTTCGGACACCTGGCGAGCGTGTTCAATCCCCCGTTCCAGCGCCTTGAGTGTTTGATAGGCAGCCTGCAAAAAGACAGTGCCTGCGGGTGTCAGTTTGACCTCTCGCTTGTTGCGGGTGAACAGGCTGAAACCCAGTTTGCCTTCCAGCCGATTAATGGCCTGGCTCAGGGGCGGTTGAGCTATATGCAGGCGAATTGCAGCTTTATGAAAGTGCAGCTCTTCAGCCACCGCGATGAACTGCCTGAGCAGTCGGGTTTCGATCATTTCCAGCGTTCCTTGATTTGAACTGATCACTGTTGCCGGAGCAGGGTAACAATTAATTCTATATAAGGCTTGATTACTCATCGGCTTTAAAGAGGCCGCGTGATAGGCGCAGCGTATCAACTGAGTGCCTGTTTAGTATTAAACAACTTGGCGTCCGATTGATAAGGTGAGGTGATTATCACGAGGAACTACCCATGAACTTTTCCGGAAAAACCGCCATTGTAACGGGTGCTGGCCGTGGGCTGGGTTTGAGTTATGCACGTGAGTTGGCAAGGTTGGGTGCCAATGTCGTGATCAGTGACAGTGGCGCAGACAAGACGGGTGCAGGCACGGATGCCGCCGTTGCCCTCGATGCCGCCCGAACACTTGCAGCCGAGGGATTCAGCGTGATCGGCCATCATGGCGACCTGGCTGGCGAGCAGGGGTGTCGGCAATTGATCGAGACAGCCATCAATGGGTTCGGGCAACTGGATATTGTGATCCACAACGCGGGCTGGGTTGGTTATCAGTCGATCGAAGAAACGCAACCGGCGTTTATTCAGCGGGCGCTGGATATAAACATCTACAGCCCGATCTGGCTCTGCAAGCATGCCTGGAAATACCTCAGGCACTCTGCAGCTGCACGGGTGGTGCTGACGTCTTCGGACCGCGCCATGTATCAGCAGTATGCGCAGCCGGGGCTGACGGCCTATGCCGCGGGCAAGATGGCCCAGCTTGGGATCATGAATGCACTGAGCATGGAAGGTGCGGCCGATGGCATTCTGGTCAACGCCGTATCGCCGGTGGCCAAAACCCGCCTGTGGGGCGTGAGTGGCGAGCCGGACAACCTGAAACCTGAATGGGTCACTCCCGGCGTGATGTTTCTGGCTTCGCCGTTGTGCCAGGACACGGGCTACATTCTGCGGGCCAGCAATGGCCAGTTCAGCGCGACGCGATTTGTCGAGAACCCGGGAGTCGACTATCCCCTCGACCTGGCGCGGGTCAAGGCCTCAAGCGCCGAGCAGGTTGCCCGGTTGTGGGACCAGATCAAGGAGTGCTGAGGTGCTTGCCCGCGATCATTGAGGAGCATCCGACTTGCAGACCCATGTTTCAAGTGAGCAGAAGGACTGTTAATTGTGCCTATAACTTAAGTATGGGCAGGGAGCAGGGCACGGATAAAACCCTTGTGCAGGTTGATGTTCGTGGCGTTATAAGCGGTTATTACAACTTGAGCATTAGTCCTTAAGTTGGGTCGCGGCGGTGCTATATAGAGTGTTAATACCAAGTTGTGAATTGTGTGTTGAAGCCTATGGAGTTGTTATGTCCTTACGGATGGAATGTCCCTTGATATCAGAACAGGGGGCCTTCGAACTTAAGCACAGCAAGCTCAAGGGAGTTGATGATGAACACTCAACCAAGGTTGAAAACGAGCACCGCTTTATTTTTGGTGATGACCGCCGGCCTGGCGGGTTGCAGCAGCGGTGGAGGTGGCTCCAAGACCACCATCAGTACGACAAACACTACGCCTCCTGTCACCACCACCACGACTACGCCGTTGGTGACAGGCCAGGTCGCCAATGAAGTGGGTACCGGACTGGGCGGTGTCGGTGTACTGGTCAGTGATGTGGGCACTACCCTGACCAAAGTTCCAGTGGTCGGCGCAGCCGGTGGGCTGGTGGTTCACACCGGTGACGCCGTGTCGTCCATTACCGACGGCGTGACCAATGGCCTGGGTTCCTTGGGCACTGATAAAAACTCGCTGGGTATCACCGTTGCCGGTGTCACCAACGGGGTCAGCGACGTCGGCAAGGGTGTTTCGTCACTGGGCACTGGTGTCAGCGGTTTGGTCGATAACACACCGATCAGCCAGATTCCGCTCGTGGGGGGCGTTGTGGGCAAAGTCACCGACACCACGGGTGGTCTGGTGAACAAGGTCGGCACCACCGTCACCATGCTCGGCAATACGCTGACGACCAACGTCACCAGCGGTCAATTGGGCAAGGCGACCGGGGGCCTGAATGACAAAGTCGTAGTGCCCGTGATTTCACTGGTCGAGAACGTAACGGGCAAGGTGGGTACAACAACAGGTTTGGGCAAACCAGTGGACGGTTTGCTGAAACAGGTTGGCGGTGTGGTAGGGGGGCTCGGTGACAAAGTGGCGGATACAGGCAATAACCCGGTAACAAACCTGGTCGGGGGTGTGCTGGGTGGTGTGGGCGGCGTGCTGGATAAATCCGGCGGTTATGTCAATCCGCCAGCAGGTGCAGGCACCGGTACAAACACGGGCGGCCTGGGTGGCTTGCTGGGTCTGGGCGGCAATGGTGGCTTGCTTGGTGGCCTGGGCGGTCTGGGCGGGGCAACGGCCTCGACAGGTGGTCAGGTAAACACCGGCACTACGGGTGCGGGCACTACCACCGGTGGCTTGGGTGGTCTTGGCGGCCTGCTCGGCGGTCTGGGCAACCTGGGCAAGAAAAACTAGGCATTGACCCTCTCCAGGAAGTCTTCGCGAGACGACAGCGCCATGGCTTCGCTCGCGTGGGCCCTGAGGTGCGATTGGGTGAGCTACCGTGCAATGTGCCTGAGTGCAACGCCAGGCATCCCGCGGCCGGAACGTCGGGAATAAGCGCGGTGACGATGGCGGTCCCGGCATGCAGGTGTGAACCTGACACTACAGCTGTGCCGCCATTGCCTGCGTTCATGTGTTGAAGCGGTATCCTCTCCCGGACCAGTTCCTGCTCCCCCGATCAGATCCTTGATAACGGCATAGCCACACGTGGCAAATGTCACAATCCCGAGTTCACGTCAGACTCCGTTTCCCGGATGCCCAGTGTGTAAAGCGCATGAGCCTGATCGAACGCGTGCAACGCGAGAAGAGACCGCTGGCGCCTTCAGACGGGCCCGCGCGTTGGGGTTGTGGCCGATACACGTCTGCTTTAGGTTATTGAAGGTCACCGTATCTCCCTCATCAACAAGGAAAAATGCAATGAAAGGAAGCTGTGCCTGCGGGGCCGTCGGGTATGAAATTGACAGTATCGACATGCCGGCGAGCCACTGCCATTGTCACTCGTGCCGCAAAACCCATGCCGCAGCATTCGTGACCACGGCGGGTGTTTTGCGTGAGCACTTTCGCTGGACGAAGGGGCAGGAACACCTGAGCAGTTACGAGTCTTCCCCCGGGAAATTGCGTCGCTTTTGCTCGCTGTGCGGCTCTCACCTTGTGGCAGAGCGAACCGCAGCACCGGCTGTGATTGTTCGTGTCGCGACGCTGGACGAGGACCCGGGTGTGCGTGTGCAATATCACATTTGGGTTGATCATGATGCTCCATGGCTCAACCATGAGCATCTTGCGATGCACCCGCAATGGCAGCCGGGGCGCTGAGGTTGTTTTGATGTGCCCAGGCGTTTGAAAAATGGAATTTCATTCAGTATCCAGGAGGCAGGCTTTGGCTTTCACATCACCTGTTCGCACGCTTCGAGAAGTGTCTGAACTTGATTACCACGACAGCAGATCGGTCCAGCTACCTGCACCCATCACGGCGCTGAAGCCTGGAACCTCATGACGGCCGAACAGGGGCTGCCCATGCGCCTGGCTTTCCGGACCCGGGATGCCATTTCCTCCCTGTTTGGCGTGAAGCGCATCGGTGGTTTCTCCGGCACCCGGCGAGAGGCCGTGCAAGAGGGCGACCATCTGGATTTTTTCTGGTGGAGCACAGTGCTCCCCAGATGCTGGTGCTGACTGAACGTGACCGGCATCTGGATGTGATGATTTGCCTCTCGATAACCACCGATCATGTGCTGGTGGTTACATCCTCGGTCGTGACCCACAACGCCTATGGCCGTCTCTACATGTTGCCGGTGGGCCCGGCGCACAAGCTCATCGTCAACAGCTACCTCAGGCAAGTGAAACGCAAACTCGCACAGAGGGCTTGAACACCGGTGCGCCAACAGGCTGCATTCAGCCGGGGATCAACTCATTTGTTCTTGCAGGCTTGTTTCTATCAGTTCGGCCAGCAGCCTGGCGGCAGGCGTGAGGTGCTCGTTCACAGCATGCAGCACATACCCCAGGGTCGGAACCGCGGGTAACCCGCGAATAATCGCGAGATGACTCGGCAACCCGATGCGGGTGCGCAGGGTCACTCCCAGTCCGGCGGCAACGGCCGCCCAGATCCCCCCCACGCCAGGGCTGGTCAGTGCAATCCGCCAGGCAATTTTTGCTTCATCCAGCGCCTTGATCGCCACGCTGCGCATGACGCATGGGGCGTCGAACAGGATCAAGGGCAGTGGCGCGTCGCCAGGCATGTAGCGGGCCGGTGTGTCCCGGGACCCGATCCAGTGCATTTGCGCTTCACCCAGGCGCGTAGCACAGGCGGATGGCTGCCCGGTGTCCCAGGCCAGTGCCAGGTCAAGCCCGTCGCTGTCCATCAGGGCCAGCAGCTGGGCATTGCGTGCGATCCTGACTTCCAGGTTTACCAGGGGATAGCTCATGGCGAACCGGCGCAAAATGTCGCTTAGAAAGTGCTCGCCAAAGTCTTCTTGAAGCCCGAGGCGCACAGTTTCTGGCGTCTGGTGTTCATTTAGCGTCTGGAAAATGCTGTCGTTGAGTTCCAGTAGCCGACGGGCATGAGTCAGCAAGGATTCGCCCATTGGCGTCAGTGCCAGGCCCCGGCCGGATTTGAGCAGGACGGGCGTGCCGATCTGCTCTTCAAGTTTCTTGAGTTGTGCGCTCACGGCAGAGGTCGAACGGCCCAGGCGGCCTGCCGCCTTGGCAAAACTGTTGAGCTCCACGCCGGTCACGAAGGTGCGCAGTACATCGAGGTCGAAGACAGGGCGTCGCATTTGATCATCCACAATTTTGGAACAATGGGCGTCATTTAATCTGATATTCCCAATGGTTGCGACTTGATAGATTTCTCCGGTCAACACTTCACAGGAGCAATGCGTCATGCCGTTTGCACGTATCTCGTTGCACCGGGGCAAGTCTGCCGAGTATTTGCAGGCCCTTTCACAGGGGCTGCACGATGCGTTGGTCGAGAGTTTCGAGGTGCCGCTGGCTGACCGGTTCCAGGTCATTGACCAGCATGAAGCAGGCGAGCTGATTTTCGATCCGGGCTACCTCGGCGGGCCGCGCAGTCATGACTTTGTCTTGATCGCCATAACGGCAGGGCGCCCGCGTTCGACACTGACCAAGCAGCGCTTTTATCAAGACCTGGTCACCAAACTGAACCGTGCCACAGGCCTGGACCCTGAGGATGTCATGGTGATCGTGACCACCACAGAGACCGAGGCCTGGTCATTCGGGGGCGGGCGGGGCAACTGAACAATGCTGAGGTGGGGCGGGCTTGCTCGCGATGGCATCGCCCCCGCCTCAGAGCCTGCTCAAGGCACTGTTTTCATCTGCACAATCGGCTCATTGCGCGCACGTGCCACGCTCAATCCCAGCAGCCCGCCGATCACCAGGGCGCCGGCCATGAAATACATGGCCGCCTGGGTGTTGCCGGTTAGCTGGGTCAACCAGCCCACCACGATCGTGCTGAAAAACCCGGCGACATTGCCCAGCGAGTTAATCAGTGCGATCCCGGCCGCCGCCGCTGCGCCCCCCACCACGGCGGTGGGCATGCCCCAGAACACCGGCAGACTGCTGATCATCGCCGCGGTGCCGACAGTCAGGCCGATCATCGACAACCACAGGCTGGCCCCGAACAGGGTGCCGAACACCACGCCGCCAGCGCCGATGAACGCGCAGATCGCGAGGTGCCAGCGATACTCGCGAAAGCGGTCGCTGCTGCGCCCGACCAGCACCATGCTTACGGCCGCGACGGAGTAGGGAATGGCGCTGAGCACGCCGATTGCCCAGGGCTCGGCTACACCGTTGTTGCGGATGATGGTCGGCATCCAGAAGCTGATCACGTATTGCCCCAGCACCAGGCAAAAGTAGACCGCCCCCAGCAACCAGATTTTCGGGTTCAGCAAGCCATCGCGCACTGAATGGTGGGCTTTTGCCTTGGCTTCGCGATCCAGCGCGGCCTGCATGCCGCGTTTTTCCTCGCTGCTGAGCCAGTGGGCATCTGCAATGCGGTCGCGCAGCAGGAAGAACACCGCGCCACCCAATGCCACTGCCGGCAATCCTTCAATCACGAACAGCCATTGCCAGCCGGCGTAACCTGCCACGCCATCGAGTGTTTGCATGATCAAACCGGAAATCAGCGAGCCGAGCATGCTGGAGATCGGCAAGGCGGCGATGAACAGTGAAATCATCACCCCGCGACGATGGCTCGGGAACCAGGTGGTGAGGTAGAAAATGATCCCGGGAAAGAAACCGGCTTCAGCGATGCCAATCAGAAAACGCAGCAGGTAGAAGCTCATGGGCGTTTCGACGAACATCATGGCTGCCGACAGCAGGCCCCAGGTCATCATGATCCGGGCAATCCAGCGCCGGGCGCCGAATTTGTGCAGCGCGATATTGCTGGGGATCTCGAACATCAGGTAACCGACGAAGAACACCCCGGCCCCCAACCCGTAGACCGCTTCGCTGAACTTCAAGTCATCGAGCATCTGCAACTTGGCGAAGCCGACATTGACCCGGTCCAGATAAGCGACCAGGTAACAGACCATCAGCAACGGAATGACCCGCCACGCGGTTTTACGGTAGGCCGAATGCAGTGCGTGGTCCGGCATGTCACCGGGGAGCGGCGATAAGGTGTTCATCTCGAGCCTCTTTCTTGTTGTTGTAGGGGCGATGTTGAAATGGCATGGCTTACGGATCGAGTGCACGACCTCCTGGCCAGTCACCGTTCTGGCACATGCCCCCCACGATTTCGCGGATCAGCTCGCTGATCAGGGTTTTAAGATGGCTGGCGGGCATTGAGGCACAGCTGCAGATGCCCAGGATCCGGGACACCCCTTGAGCGGCAATCCGGTGGGCGACCAGGCGGCCGTCCCCGATCTCTCGCATGGCCAGGTTCAGCGGCATGATGGTGTGGCCAATACCGGCCTCGACTGCACTTTTGAGGATGTGTACGGAATTGACCTCCATTGCGATTTGTCCCGCTGCCAACCCGCGCTGTTTTACCGCGTGTTCGACCACGGTGCGGGTGCAGTGACCGTGGGCCTGGCTGGGAAACACCAGGGGGCGGGCCAGTGCCTGCTCCAGAGAGACCTCCCCGGCGGGTGGTGCGTCAGGCGCATTGGCCCGGTGTATCAGGTAAAAATCTTCTTCGATCAACGCGCTGAACAGCACCTGCGGGGGCAAATCAAGGGAGGTAAACAGGGCCAGGTCAACCCGACCGTGGAGCAGTTGGTCCATGACGTTCCCGGTCAGCTCTTCGTTGAGATGGAACGCCACTTGTGGGTAACGGGCCGCCACGGCGCGCATCAGCGGCATTGCCAGAATGGTTGCGACACTTTGTGGCAATGCCACCGTAATCGATCCGCTGACTTGATCCTGACTGCTGCTGACGGCAGCACGGGCGTCGGTCAAATGTTTGAGCATGCCCTGGGCATATTCGTAAAAGACCTTGCCGGCTTCGCTTGCGACGACGCCGTTGTGGCTGCGATGGAACAACTGCACCCCCAGATCATCCTCCAGCGCGGACATCTGCTTGCTCAACGCCGATTGCGCCACATGCACCTGGCGTGCGGCCCTGGACAAGCTGCCGCAATCGATGACGGCGACAAAGTATTTGATCTGGCGGATTTCCATTGAGGCGCTTCCTGCAGGGCTCGAATGTACGGGGGCCGAAGATGGTACAGCGCGTCAGCCTGTCGAGTGCCCGCGAGGGAAAATCTTCCCGGGGTTCATCAGTTGCTTGGGGTCCAGTGCTGCCTTGATCGCCTGCATGACGCTCACGGCGTTGGCTCCGTGTTCGACTGCCATAAAGTGTTGCTTGGTCAGCCCTATGCCGTGCTCGCCGGTGCAACTGCCTTGCATGGCAATCGCCCGCTCGGCCAGTCGATGGGCCACCGCTTCGGCGCGCTCGACTTCGTCCGGGTTCAGGGGGTCGACCAGAATCAGCGCGTGGAAGTTGCCATCGCCCACGTGGCCGAAAATCGGGGCGAGAAAACCATTCTCGGCAAGGTCCGCAGCAGTGGCCTCAATGCATTCGGCCAGTCGTGAAATCGGCACCACCGCATCGGTGGTCAGGGAGCGGCAACCGGGACGAAGGGCCAGGGAGGCGAAATAGGCGTCATGCCGTGCCTGCCACAAGCGGCTGCGATCTTCGGGATGGACCGCCCATTCAAAGTCCAGCCCCTGGTGCTCGTCGGCGACCATGCGCACCGTCTCGATCTGCTCCTTCACGCCCGCTTCAGAACCATGCAGTTCAAAGAACAGGGAGGGCGCTTCGCGCAGTTGCGTGCTGCTGTAGGCGTTGAGCGCTCGCATCGTCAAGGCGTCGAGCAATTCGATGCGGGCGATTGGCACGCCCAGCTGGATGGTCTGAATGACCGCGCGTACGGCCAGATCGACACTCGGAAAACGGCACACGGCGGCCGAAATGGCTTCAGGAATCGGGTGCAGCTTGACCGTCAGCTCGGCGATGGTCGCCAGCGTACCGCCCGAGCCCACCAGCAAATGGGTCAAGTCGTATCCCGAAGAAGACTTGCGCGCACGTCCACCGGTATTGATCACTCGACCATCGGCCAGCACTGCAGTCATGGCCAGCACGTTTTCACGCATGGTGCCGTAGCGTACGGCGTTGGTTCCGGAGGCACGCGTGGCTGCCATGCCGCCCAGGGACGCGTCGGCGCCGGGATCGATCGGAAAGAACAACCCGGTGCCATGCAGCGCGGCATTCAACTGCTTGCGCGTCACGCCCGGCTGTACGGTGGCGTCCATGTCGTCGACCCGGATATCGATAATCCGGTTCATGCCTGACACATCAATGCTCACGCCGCCGTGGGACGCCTGCAACCAGCCTTCCAGAGAGGTGCCGCTGCCATAGGCGATCATCGGCACATCGTGGCGATAGCACGCGGCGCTGATGTTGACGATATCTTCCAGGCTGTTGGCGTAGGCCACGGCATCCGGCGGCATGGGGTCGAGTGCGGAAATATCGCTGCCATGATGCTCGCGCACGCTGGCCGAAGTGGAGAATCGTGTGCCGAGCAAGTCGCTTAATTGATCGCGCAACATTTCGGGCAGGGGCGGGTGTTCGCAGGCAGCAGGAAGGGACATCAAGCACTCTCCGGTTTTTGTGCGCCGCGTGAAGCTGGCGGCATTTGTAAGGAGTCATGACTTATCTTAGGCAGCCTTTGGTACACACTTGTAGTGCTGATTTCAGATGGTGCCATCTCTTTTGGATATGGTTGATTTACCGCTTGTTGTGCTGTGCCCGCCCGGGCAGATACCCTTTGGCGGATGATAGACAAGGAGCCGTTCATGGAAACGACAGTCAGAATCGCCAATCAGGCAGACATCAGCGCCATCTTTGATATTCGAACCAGTGTCACGGAGAACCACCTCTCCCATGATCAGTTGAGCGAAATGGGCATTACGCCCCAAGCCATACGAGAGGCTATCCAGGCTTCGCCGTGTGTGTGGGTGGCAGAGGTTGAGGGTGTGCCTGTCGGGTTTTCCATGGCTGACGCTGAAGATGGCTGCGTGTTTGCCGCGTTTGTCCGGCCTGGGTTCGAGGGGTGCGGATTAGGTAGCCGCCTGATGGCCAGGGCCGAGGAATTCCTGTTCCAGCACCACCGCACCATATGGCTTGAAACCGCTGAAAACAGTCGTGCCAGCGGCTTCTATCGAAGCCTGGGCTGGCAGGTGGTGGAGAAACTGCCTGAGGGTGATGTGCGTTTTGAAAAGTCATTGAGCGAGTATCGGCCTGGGCTTTGTGAACCCGTAGCAGGAAAGGACATGGTCATTCGCTTGACGCATACCAGGGACTGGATGCTTTTGAAGCACGTACGCCTTGCAGCGCTTTTGGACGCACCCACAGCGTTTGGAGTGAGCCATGAAACGGCGGCCAATGACACCGATGCCCAGTGGCAAGAGCGCGCTTCGTCAGAAGTCGGGACGAAATTCTGGTTGGCCATCAAGGACGGCAAGCCGGTTGGCATGATCGGGGCCGTGATCCAGGGCCACCGTTACAACGTGATCGCCATGTGGGTCGCACCTGACTTTCGCGGTTCTGGCGCAGCCGCTCAACTGGTGGGCGCTGTCAAACGCCAGGCGTTGCAGGACGGGCATGAGTTCATTTATCTGGACGTATCTGCGGACAACGCAAGGGCCTCCAGCTTCTACCTGAAACACGGTTTCATCTTTATGAATGAGTGGGAAACTTTAGAAAGCCACCCCCATATAAAAGTCCAGACCATGACGTGCGCGGTGCGCAAATAACCGCACTTGCTTCAGTCAAATGAATACTTGGATTTAATTAAAGTATTCATTTGAATTGAAGTTTTTAATTGAACAGTTCGTCAGCAACTTATGCTGTTTTACGTCATGCCCATGTGCAAACCATTGTCAGGGCGAGTGAGCGTAAACGCTTTCATCAATCATGTTTTGCAGGCTCACACTGTTGAGCTGTTTACAGGCGTCTTCAGCGTCTCCTCGGGCTGGATAGCTCTCGGGCAGCCTGCACAGGGCCTCACAGTCATAAATGTTGAAACCTATCGGGCCGGTGGTGCAATAAAAGCGCGATCCAATGCGCATTGATCCCGTCTCCTTGGGCACGGCGGGGACAACCACGAATCTAGGCATCACGGTATTCCTGTTTTTTATTTTTTATGTTGGCAGTTGTAAGGAATAGCGCTGCTTTGTAAGTAGATCAAGTAAGCACTTACGGGATCCGATGAGTAACCTTTGCTACCGATAACCATTCTATTTTGCCAATGCGACTCTGACTCGACAGTGCTGTGATGGAGTGTCTTGGAGTGGCCGTTTAAAGTTTGGCGTCAAGTACGCAGGCCGGTTCTGATAACCCACAAAGTTGCCGATTGCAATCCGGTTTACCTGACCACGTTAAAGCGGCAGACCTGCCCGCCACGCACCATGCATTCAAGATGCTCTGCCTTGCCACCGCCCAGGGCACCGATCAATGCCAGGTCCAGTTCGCACACCACGGGATGGGCTTTGGCCAACTGATGAAAAATGCAGTTGTGGGCCACAATCTCCGGTTCGCCCGATGATCTGAAGAACACCTGCGCTTCGTATCCCGAGTGGTTCATGTACTGAACGATGCGCGCTTCATCGACAACTTCAGGTTCAAGATCGCTGGCCAGCTTGCGGCCCAGGCCCTGCATCAACTGGGACAGCGCCTGCTCTCCGAGCAGACCTGCGACCTGATCGATCAGCAAGTTGGCCAGCAGCGGGTATTGGCGCGGGAACAGCTCCTTTGCGTGGTCGGTCAATTGGTGGAGCTGTTCGGGGCGCCGCCCGGTGGGCCTGGTGGCGCCCCGCATGACCAGACCGTCGCGCTCCAGCGCAGCAAGATGCTGGCGAATCGCAGTGCGTGTCACCCCCAGACTGTGGGCAAGCTCATCAATGCTCATTCCCGCAGGTGAGTACAGCAATGCCTTCAACAAGTCCTGTTGGGTTCGCCCCATTCCTTCCAGCATCTGTCCGGCTCCTGCTTGCAGTCAAAATTTATCGGGGAATTGCTTGATCAAGCCCGCCGTCAAGGCATCAGCAAGGGCAAGGATGTGTGTACGCATCATGCCCCAGGTCTGGGCCTCACCCTTGTAATCCTTGGCGGCCAGCTGTTCGATCTGTGTCACATGGTGAGCGCCGTGGGCACTCAGCATGGCTTGCAGCGTGGGCTCGGGCAAATAGGGATTGGCCTTGGCCAGAAAGGCGGCCAACGACTTGGCATTCGCAGACAACTCAGCGATTGCGGCCTGTTGACCGGCTTTGTCGTTGGCGACCCGTGCATCACTGTAGTGTTTTACCGCCCCCCAATGCCCGGCGAGGAGTGTGAGCAACTGGTCGGCCGCCGGTTGCCCATAAAGTGGGGCAATGCTGTTGGCGATGGCCTTGGCATTACTGACGACCTCGTTTTGGGCTATGGCGGCTTGTGCCGCATTGCCGTCCTGATTGGCTATCGCATAATTTCTGATCCCGGCGTTTTTCAAGGTACTTGTCGCGTCAACCATCCAACTATGCCGCTCTTTTCTCGGCCTGCTGCTCCCGATCCGGGTTCAGCATCACCGTCCCTATTGGCTCCCAGTTACGCGTCTGACCTGACCAGCGTTCCGGGCTTTTCTTCCGAGCTCGTTCGTACAGGTCATGCCGCCGAGCCAGGATCTGATGATCCAACCCACGATGGCGCTCTGACGGCGTGACGAAGCGGATCCGGCTATGCCGATGCTCGTTGTTATACCAGCGCATAAAATCCCTCACCCAGACCCGTGCGGCATCCAGGCTGGCGAAGCCTGCCTGCGGCCATTGCGGGCAATATTTCAGCGTTCTAAACAGTGACTCCGAGTACGGATTGTCATTGCTCACTCGCGGCCGACCACGGGACGGCGTAATGCCCAGGTCGTACATCTTGCTCAACAGCGTCAGCGATTTCATCGGTGCTCCATTGTCCGAGTGCAGCACCAGCGGCTCGTATAAACACTGCTCGCCGATCACGCTGCGCTGCAGCAGCGCAGCGGCTTTTTCGCCGCTTTCTTCTTCGTAAACTTCCCAGCCCACGGCCTTGCGGCTGTAAATATCCTCGATCAAATACAGGTAGTAATACTTGCCCCGTATCGGCGACGGCAAGTACGTGATGTCCCACGACCACACCTGGTTGGGCGCTTGCGCAGCGTGCGTTGTCGGTGCTGCGTAGCGCCGGGGACGCTGGCTACGGCCTCGATGCTGTTGCTGGCCCGCCGCTCGCAAGATGCGATAAAACGTGGCCTCCGACGCCAGATAACGTGCTTCGTCAGCCAGACGCGGAACGATCTGGCTCGGAGGCAGATGGGCGTATGCCGGGCTGTTGCACAGCGTCACGATGGCTTGCCGCTCGATCTCGCTCAAGGCATTACGCGGCGTAGGCCGCACGGTGGTCGTGCGGGCATCGGCTTGAAGCACCTGCGTTTCGGTCCACCGTTGCAAGGTTCTGAGCGACAGCCCTACCTCTCGGCATGCCAGGACTTTTCGGGCCCCGGCCACCACTGCTTCGACCAGCCAAGCTACGAGCAACTGCCGTTCCGGCAAAGAGGTCAGTTGTCCTCGCTGTCGATCCCCCAGTAATCGTTGAGCTTTTTTCGCAGCACCAACAGCGCGGCGGTTTCGGCCAGCGCCTTGTCTTTGCGGCGCAGTTCACGCTCAAGTTCCTGGATGCGTTTCTTGTCTTTACGCGCTTGTTCGCGGTCGTCTTTTTGCTGGGACTTTTCAGACTTTTGGCCGCTGATAAATGACTGTCGCCAGGTGGCGATCTGTTCGGGATAAAGTCCTTTGCGGCGGCAATATTCTCCCAGGTCGATTTCGGCCAAACCGGCGGCTTCAAGGACAATGGCGAACTTGGTTTCGGCTGACCAGTTCTGGGATGACGGCTTGGTTTCGGACACTACATTCCCTTCGGATCTGAACTGTTTGCGCCAGTTGGACAAAGACATTTCGCTGACCCCTTCGCGCCGGGAAACCTCGGCCATCGTCAGGCTCAGCGGGGGAAGCAGCATCTTGAGCAATGCGGCTCTACGTTCAGATGAATAATACGGCACGACCAGTCTCTTTCCGCCCCCGATATGCTTTTTCAGGAAAAATCGGAGAGGCGACAACTATCCTGACACCGGGGGATCCAGAAAATATGTTCCACCCACAGGTCGCGAAGGGCCATTTGGGTAGTGAGCGCCGTTGCACTGGTGGCGCTGGCCTGGGGCGGGTTGCTGGCCTGACTCCAGGCCGGTTGGGCAAGCAGGGAAAGCAAGAGCACTATCGCAATCTTGATGTTCATGGCAGGACCCTCTGAGTCGAATAATCCAACAATATTAATTTAAGCATCAAAATATGCTTTTATTGGATTTGCAGTGCGATTCCGATCGATGGTCGCGGGGACTCATGTAGCCGCTGACGAGTAGAACGAGGCTGCGATCGAGATGGTGCGCCACTGCGACGTAGCGGTCGCAAATCCGGTACACGCGGTATGCCAGATTAACCGTGGAAGCCGACTTTACGACTGCTGCGCAGCCGAACCCAGCCTCGCATAGCTCGTCAACTGCTACGGAGTGGGGCAGGCGTTTGATGATCAATGAATGCTGGAGGCCAGTTCGAAAATCGGGATGTACATCAAGATCACGATGACCCCGATCAGCAGGCCGATGAAGGTCATCAGCAGGGGCTCGAACAGGCGTACGAACCATTCGATCCAGCGACCGACTTCTTCGTCATAGAAGTCGGCGCTGCGCTCCATCATCTGCCCCAGATTACCGGACTGTTCACCCGCCCTCAGCAGGCGCAGGGAGACTGGCGTCACCAAGTGGTTGAGCTCCAGCGCCGCCGATAGCGACTGACCTTCGCGCACCCGTTCGCAGGCCTGATCCAGGCGCTGGCTGGACGCCACCGTCAGCAGACCACGGACCATTCCCATGGCCGTCACCAGCGGAATGCCGCCTTGCAGCAAAATGCCCAGGGAGCGATAAAATCGCGCCAGTTCGTACATGACGATGCGCTGATGGACCGCCGGCACTTTTTCGATCAATCGGCCAACTGCCCGACGAAAGGCCGGTCGGCGCTGGAGGAAGGAGATGGCAACGATGATTGCCACCACGGCACCGAAAAACTCGCCCTGATGGGCGTGCAGGAACATCCCGCCATTCATCAGCACCTGCGACAACCACGGTAAATTCTCGCCCAGGCCTTCGAACACTAGGCTGAAGCGGGGCACCACGTAACCCATCAAGAACAGCACCACGCCACTGCCCACCACCAGCAGGAGGAGAGGGTAGATCGATGCACTGACGATCTTCTGCCGAACCTCGTCCATGCGCTGCCGGTAGCTGACATATCGCCCCAGCGCCTCACCCACGGCCCCGGTTTTCTCGCTCGATTGCACCAGGGCAACGTACAGCGGAGGGAACACCGCCGACAATTGGGCCAATGCCTGTGAGAAGGATTTGCCCTCGTACAGCAGGCGAACCAGCTCACTCAGGGTTTTACGGGCCTGGGGGGCGTTTTCCTTTTCGGCCAGGCTTTCCAGCGCATCGATCAACGGCAGACCGGCGTTGAGCAAGGTGGTCAACTCCTGGCTGAACAACACCAGGTTGAAGGTCTCGCGCTGATGCAGATGCCACGCCCGCCAGCGGCGCTCGGCCTGCAGGCTGACCACGCGCATGCCCTGATCCTCGACCATGCGCCGGGCTTCGCTATCGCCCTGAGCTTCGACGGTCATCGAGACCACACCGGTTTTGCCCACTGCCTTGAGATGAAAGCGCATGGTTGCGACTCCCGTCATTGCCAGCTGGTGATTTCGGCGTTTTCGCCTTCTCCACCGGGTTGTCCGTCCTTGCCCAGGGACAGCAGGTCGTACTCACCGTTTTCACCGGGGTAGCGGTAGGTGTAGTTACGTCCCCATGGGTCCTGGGGCAGCTTTTTCTGCAGGTACGGGCCTGTCCAGCGGGTTTCATCGCTGGGCGCTGTGACCAGTGCCTGCAAGCCCTGTTCAGTGGAAGGGTAATGGCCGACTTCCAGTCGGTACAAATCCAGAGCCTTGCCCAGGCCCTCGATTTGCGCCTTGGCCACTTTCACTTCGGAACGGCCCAGCTGGGCGAAATACTTCGGCGCGACGATGCCCGCCAATAGCCCGAGGACCACCAGTACCACCAACAATTCGAGCAGGGTGAACCCGTGCTGGGTTCGCGGTGCATGACACATACGCTGATTCATGATGACCTCACTCAGTGGGCAGCACAGTCGCCAGCAAGGCTTATGCAATTGCCATGCTCAGACCTCCCGACCTGGCTGTAACCCCCGTGTACCGGCCCTTGTGCGTTACGGCGCGGTGCTTGCATAGGGCTACCTCGCGATCACCCATTGGGGCATTACCCCCATTTTCAGGGGCCGGTCGGGGGAGGTAGAAATGACCAGGAC
The DNA here is from genome assembly GCF_037055275.1 of Pseudomonas sp. ML2-2023-3. Taxonomy (NCBI): domain Bacteria; kingdom Pseudomonadati; phylum Pseudomonadota; class Gammaproteobacteria; order Pseudomonadales; family Pseudomonadaceae; genus Pseudomonas; species Pseudomonas sp. ML2-2023-3. Next base: position 3,665,722 of record NZ_CP146343.1, on the reverse strand, counting down.
AATGACCACGACACTGCTTGGCGCATTGCTGATGAGCGCTGTCGTACACGCCGATGTGTTTGTATCCCGGGATGCCAATGGCAGCTACGTGCTGTCCAACGTTCACCGCCCCGGGCGGCATTATGAACGTGTGATTCGCGAGTCGGCAGAGGTCCAGGCCCAGACCGGCATTGATCAACAGCCGCAGATGATTGCCGCACAACCCTATGCCGAGATGGTGCTGGCGGCAGCGGCTGCCAATGAGTTACCGGCTGCGCTGTTGTCCGCAGTGATTCAGCACGAGTCCAACTACGACCCCAGGGCAACATCACCCAAAGGTGCGGGCGGGTTGATGCAGTTGATGCCCGATACAGCCCGGGAGATGGGGGTCACGGACGTCTACGACCCCCAGTCCAATATTCAGGGCGGGGCCAAGTACCTCAAACGCATGATGACCCTGTTCGGCAACGATATTGCCCTGGCCGTAGCGGCCTACAACGCCGGGCCGCAAGCCGTGCTCAGTCGTGGCGGAGTGATTCCTCCGTTTGCCGAAACCCAGCGTTATGTGCCCAGCGTCCTGCGCCAGTACCGGCGTTTGCAGGGTCTGCCTGCGGACTCGCCGCTGTGAGCCCGGTGTCGGGTCTGTGTCCCCGATTGTTGGGTCGCCCAGGCACAGCAGAATGTGGGGAAAGAGTGGGGAATTTCCCCCGAATTCTCGGATTCAAAGCGTAAGCAATTGAAAGTTAATACAAATTTTTATGGCATGGCCTATGCAGTACCAGCTTTAGCGAACATCACTCCCTGAGCACTAACAGTGAGATCAGTGATCATGAACGGCATTCCCCACGCTCATCACTTGTTAAACCTGCTGTTACTGGTCACGCCGCTGATCGGCATTGAAACGGCCCAGGCGGCAGCACGTTGTGAACGCAATCTGGTCGCCAATATCGTCGCACTGGACCAGCCGCTGATGTTCAACCGCCTGGGTGCGCAGAACGTCAACGGCATGATGTTCGCCCTGCGCCGTGATGTGGTTGATGACCATGACCAGCCACTGAACATGGGCGGGGCGGCAGTTCCGGGCAAGGTCTCGCTGCGACCCGACAAGCGCCCGCGTCCGCTGGTGTTGCGGGTTGCCGCCGGTGACTGCCTGACCATCAACTTGCAGAACCTGCTGGCTTACCAGGCCAACCCCGGCAGCCCGGAAGACGGGGACGAGGGCGAGGTAGAAGGCGAAGTTGAAGTCGAAGCCGGCAACAACAACTTCAAGGTTGACGAACAAGTCGCTGACCGCCATGTGGGGTTCCAGGTCAACGGCCTGCAAGCGGTCAACAGTATCGACGATATTTCCTCCTACACCGGACGCAACGCCAATACCCTGGTTGCCCCCGGAGCGACCCGCACCTACATGCTGTATGCCGAGCGCGAAGGCGCATTCGCCGCCAGCAGCCGTGGCGCCACATTCGGTGGTGAAGGGGATGCAGGCAACGTGGCCAACGGTCTGTTCGGGGAAGTGGTGGTGATGCCCAAGGGCGGTCGCAACTATCGCAATACCGTGACGGAAGAAGAAATGCGCCTGGCCTCCAGCGGGCGCACGCCGACTGGCCAGCCGATTGTCGATTACCAGGCCCGCTACCCGCAGCGCGAACCCTGGATCCGTGAAGGCAAGGCGGGTACGCCGATCATCAACATGGTCGATGGCAATGAAATCATCTCCAGCGAAAGCGATGCGATCGTGATGGGCAGCAATGCCGACGGCAGTTTCCCGCCTGCGACCTATCCCCTGGAGTCCATTGGCAAACGCAATCCGGCGTTGCCCAACCGTCTCGAACCCTTCCGTGACTTTGCCTCGCAGTTCCAGGACGAAACCGCTGTCACCCAAGCCTTTCCGGCATATTGGGCAGACCCGGTCATGGCCCACGTACTTGAGCCAACCCGGGACTCGTTCATGATCAACTATGGCTCTGGCGGCATGGGGGCCGAAGTGGTCGCCAACCGGCTCGGGGTCGGGCCGATGCACGACTGCCTGTCTTGCGCGTACGAAGAGTTTTTCCTGAGTTCGCACACCGTCGGCGACGTGGCGATGCTGGTGGACGTACCGGCCAACGTCGGGCTGGAGAACATCCGTCCCGGCGAAGTGCCCCGTGCCGAGCAAGTCGGGGTCAAGGCGAGCATGGCGCTGTACCCCTCCGAGCCGTCCAACGTCAACCACAGCTACATCGGTGACTTCGTCAAGTTTCGCAATACCCACAACGGGCATGAGCAACACATCTTCCACTTGCATGGCCATCAATGGCTGTTCAACCCCAACGATGACAACTCCGACTATGTAGACGCCCAGGGGATTGGCCCGGGCGCCGGTTACACCTACGAAATTGCCAACGGTGGCTCGGGCAACCGCAACCGTGTTGCCGGTGATGCAATCTATCACTGCCATTTCTACCCGCACTTTGCCCAGGGCATGTGGGCCATGTGGCGGGTGCACGATGTGTTCGAAGAAGGCACCCGGCTGGAAGTGTCACAACAGGGCAGCGACGGTTATCACACCAAGCCTTTTGCCTTGCGCAGCGGCAAACCCGCAGCCGGTGCCCGTGCATTGCCCGATGGAGAGATCGTGGCGGGTACCCCGATTCCTGCCGTGGTGCCGTTGCCCGGCAAGGCCATGGCGCCGATGCCAGGCAAAGTGGCTGTGGTACCCAGAATCAGCGAGACCCTGGTCGCTGCCGGGGACGATGACGATGATGACTACGGCGTGCATCGCAGTGGCGGCGCCCAGGCCATTGGTTCTCTGGCCCTGGTGGATCGCAGTGAAGCCAACCGCAATGCTGACGGCAGCCTGAAAAACCCCGGCTATCCGTTCTGGATCGGCGGCATGGAAAGCTCGGTCGGCCAACGCCCACCGACCCCGCCACTGGACATGCTCGATGCGGGCAAGGCCCAGACACTGAAAAACAGCGGCAAGGCGTTGTGGGCCAACCTCGACCCGGCTCAGTCGGGCGGCTGGGACGGCGGCCTGGGACGACACTCCCTGGCCGGCTTCTCTGCCGGAGGCAAGGCCCACACCGTGACGACCTCGCTGGATTTTTCCAAGGAAGTGACACGGGCCAAGCCGATCTACATGCCTGAGGAGGGCACCGAGGTCGAACAGGCCGCCATGGCCTTCCACGCGAAAAAAGACCACCCCAGCTTTGCCCTGTTGCCCGGCAAGCAAGTCGTCGCGCGCAACTTCCGCACCAACGGCGCGTTGCCCATTGCAGGCGCGCCGTATTACGAACCGTGCATGGATGATCGGCAAAAACGCCTGACCAGCGCCGCCGGGACCGGCGAGTTCAATAGCGGCGAGCGCATGGACGGCATGTCGTTCACCGGCTCTTCGACCTTTACTGCGGATCGTCCACGGATCTACAAGGCAGCCAATATTCAGTTCGACGCGGTGTACAACAAGGTTGGCTACCATTTTCCGCAAGCGCGCATTCTGGCCTTGTGGGAAGACGCCTGGCCGGTGATCACCAAGCAGCGTCCGCCAGAACCTCTGGTGATGCGCATGAACACCTTTGACTGCGTGCAGTACCAGCAGACCAACCTGGTGCCGGCCACCTATGAGATGGACGATTATCAGGTCCGGACCCCCACCGACGTCATTGGCCAACACATCCACTTGCCTAAATGGGACCTGACTGCCGCAGACGGCTCGGCCAACGGCTGGAACTATGAAGACGGTGTGCTTTCCCCCGGCGCCGTGCAGGAACGCATCCATGCCATCCGCACGTTCAACCAGTGCACTGGGGCCGATGTGCGTGATGGCACCCCAGCCTGTCCGAAAGCCAAAAATCACCCGTACTTCGGCCAGTTCGGCCGGGCTGACTGGGTGGGTGCGCGCACAGCGATGCAACGCTGGTTTGTCGACCCTGTGGTCAATATCAAAGGCATCGACCGTGGTCTGGGCACCATCTTTACCCACGACCATCTGGGCCCGTCGACCCATCAACAGATTGGCCTGTACGCCACCGTGCTGGCCGAACCGGCCGGTTCCACCTGGTTCCACGCCGAAACCGGCGAGCCCCTCTACAGCGGCGCGCGTCAGGACGGCGGGCCGACCTCGTGGCAAGCCGTGGTGTCCACCGGTGACCTGGACGGCGATGGCAAGAACGACAGCTTCCGTGAGTTCTTCCTCGAATACAGCGATTTCCAGCACGCCTATGAAGCCGGTGTGTATGTGGGCGCAGGGCCCAATGGCGTGCCCAATCCCCAGGCGTTTCCGGCCACAGCGGACAGCTTCCGCTACGCCATCAACCCGCCGGTGCGCAGTAATGCCAGCAGCTTGCTCGAAGGCATTGTCGAAGTGCAGGGTGGACGGGTCGCGGGTTGCCCAACTCGTCCATGCCCACAGGCCATCTCCGTGGATGACCCTGGCATGTTCGTGATCAATTATCGCAATGAACCGCTGGCGTTGCGGGTTTACGACCCGAACAAGGTCGGCCCCGACGGCAAGCGTGGCATGCAGGCGGACGGCCTGGGCGGCGACCTCTCGTATGCCCTGCAAAGCCGCACCGACCGGGCGATTCCGGCCATGAACCTGGCGCCCAACCTGATCACGTCCGCCACCGGACCAACCGGCGGCACCACCCTGTTTCCGCCGCACATCAACCGGGGTGGCGCCGAACCGGGCGACCCGTTCACACCAATGCTGCGTACTTACACGGGTGACAATGTGCGGCTGCGGGTACATGCCGGTGGTCATGAAGAAGAGCACAACGTGACGCTGCACGGCGTGAAGTGGCTGCAAAGCGGCTCGGGCTTCGGCAGCAGTTCCAACTCCGGATGGCGCGCTTCGCAGATGATCGGGATTTCCGAGCAGATGGGCTTTATCGCACCGATCTCGATGTTGTCCAGTTCGGCGGCGACCACCGGGGATTACCTGTACTCGATGGACGCTTCGATCGAAGGTTACTGGAGCGGGATCTGGGGTGTGATGCGCAACTACACCGCCCAGCGTACCGACCTGTTTGCGCTGCCGAACAACCCGAAACCGGCCGGTATGCGCAACACCGTGGCCTTCGACGGCTCGTGCCCAAGAATCAGCGCCAACCCCAATGGCATCGGTACCCGTCCCACTGTGCAGCGCAACTATGAAGTCGTCGCCGCACTGGCCAACGACATCCTCGGCAATCCGTTGGGGCTGACCCTCGGCGATCCGGCAGGCATTGGCCAGCATGTGGGCGGGCCGTTGAAACCCGCTGGCGGGACCCTGGTGTACAACTCGCGGCCGGTGAGTATCCCCCGTGTCACTGTGACCGATCCCGAGGACGGGGTAACCATGACCATCGGCGGCCAGAGCGGCCCGCTGCATGACCCGACCGCCATCCTCTATGTACGCAAGGCCGACCTGGACCCGGTCAGCGGCAAGCTCAAACCCGGCGTTCCCGTCGAGCCGCTGGTGTTGCGCGCAACGGCCGGGGACTGCATCAACATCACACTGGAAAACCGTCTGCCGAGTGTCATGCCCGACCTGACCCAGACCGCCGTGATGCAGGGTGTGGTCAAGCGTGATCGAAATGGCAGTGACGGCTCGAGCACCTTCAGCAACAACCTGATGCGTCCGTCCAGCCATGTTGGTCTGCATGCGCAACTGCTGGCGTATGACATCACCAAGTCCGATGGCGCCAACGTGGGGGCGAACCCGGTGCAGACCGTGGCTCCCAGGGCTGGCAACAGCGGTGCCTACCCGACCCGCACCTATCAGTACTACGCCGGTCACCTGGAGCGTGAAGGCAAGCCGATCACGCAACTGGGGCGCAGTGTCGACAACATCAACGCCACGGCCGTGGAGTTTGGCGGGCTGAATTTCACCCCGTCGGATGTGATCAAGCAGCCGCAGAAAGGCCTGGGGGGTGCCATGAGTATCCTGCCGGTGGGGGCCACCTGGGTTGACGATATCCGCAAGGTCAATGCCAGCGTGACTGCGCCGGGCCAGGCTGTTTATCGCGACTTTGCGATGGTCTGGCAAAAAGCCCTGAATATCCGCTGGGCGGGTGGCCGGCCAGTGGAAGGTATTGCGGCTGAAGGCCTGGGGGTACCTACGGATCCGCAGGACAACTCCAGCATGGCGATCAACTACAAGGCCGAACCGCTGTGGTACCGCTTCGGGCTGGCCCCCGATGCACCGTTCGGCCACGCAGAGGGCGGTGGCTACGCTGACGTGCCCAATGCGCACATGGCGTACAGCAACGCCCTGGTGGGAGGCGATCCGCAAACCCCTGTGCTCTATGTGAAACCGGGGCAACCGTTCCGCACCCACATCCTGATGCCTACCGGCGGCAGTCGTGGCAGCACGTTCCAGCTGGACGGACACGTGTGGTCAGTCAACCCGTTCCAGTCGGAAAAAAGCGACACCGGTGGCTATCCGATGGGTACGCCTGGCGTGGGCTCGGTACGGTTTGGCCTTAACCCGATGTCGATGTACATCGGCGCCCATGAAAGCGTCCTTCCGGCGGCGCACTTCAGCTTCATGCACCCAAGTGCCGGGGGCATCAATGCAATACCGGGGGACTACCTCTTCCGGGATTACGCCGCCTACGGCAACACCGCCGGGTTGTGGGGATTGTTACGGGTATCCAATGAGCTGGAACCTGCGCCGACGCCTTGACGGGCCGTGCGTATCAGCAGGAGCGAGCAAGCCCGCTCCTGCTGTTCAGGGGGGGCGGCATGCGGGAACTTGACGGGGAGAAAGACAATGAACAAGGCCATTGGAACCGGTGTGTGTGGGTGGATGCTCGCAACAACACTGTGCGCCCTGGGGGGCGTGTGCTGGGCGGCCGAACCACAGGCTAAGGGCGAACAAAGGCTGGTGCGTGACGGTGTGACGGTCACCTTGAATGTACACCCCTTGGCCAAAGACGGCGTACTGCGTGAAGGTGAGTTCGCCGATGTGCGTTTCCGGATCACCGACGCCACGTCTGGCCAGCCTCTGGCGGGTGTTGCACCGGGTGCCTGGCTCGACCCCCAGGCCGTTGCCGCCGACCTGGCCCAGGGGCGTGAGCACAGCTGCAAGTCGCGAGTCGGGGTGTTTCTCAAGTCGAGCATCGGCGCCCGGCCGCTGCTGGATCTCAACAGCTATTTCCTGATGGTGATGAATCGTGATGCCAGTGTGTCGGTGGTCGACCCGCAAGTGTCTGTGGGGGGAATCACCAGTACGTTATCGCGCATCGACCTGAAACAGCCGCCCATGGACTGGATCACGCCCAGAGACAATAAGCGGGTGTTTGTGTCCATGCCCAAGGCCGATGCAGTGGCGGTGATCGACAGCGAGCAATTCAAGCTGATCGACTCGGTTGCGGCGGGCAGCAACCCGGTGCGCGTGGCCCTGCAACCGGACGAGCGCCTGCTGTGGGTGGGCAACAACGCCAAGGCCCGCGAGCAGTCCGGGGTCACGGTGATCGATGCGCAGAGCCTCAAGCCACTCAAGTATTTGGCAACTGGCGCCGGTCATCATGAGATCGCGTTCAGCAAGGACAGCCGGCATGCGTTTGTCAGCAACCGCGATGACGGCACGGTGAGCATCATCGACATCGCCAGCCTGACCCTGAGCAAGCAGCTCAAGACGGGCTCACACCCGTTGTCGATCGCCTTTTCGCCACTGTCCCAGGCCGTCTATGTAGCGGATGGCAAGGACGGTACGGTCACGGTGGTCGACACCCAAAGCCTGGCGGTGCGCCGGGTCATCAGGCTCAAGCAGGGCCTGGGGCCCATGGGTTTCAGCGCCGACGGACGCTTTGGCATTGTGCTCAATACCCTGGAAAACCAGGCGTCGGTTATTGATGCCAGCAACGATTCGCTGATCCATGACGTGGCGGTGTCCGCCGAACCCTATCAAGTGGTGTTCACCAAGGCCTATGCCTACATCCGGGGCCTGGCGTCGGCCAAGGTCACGATGATCAACCTCGCGTCGCTCGGGGAAGGGCGTACCCCGATCACCCAAGGCTTCGAAGCAGGCCCACAGGCGCCGCGCCTGGCCGGTGACTTGCCCCTGGCTTCAAGCCTGGCGGTGTCGCGGGACGACAATGCGGTGTTCGTGGTCAACCCGGTGGACAACACCACCTACTTCTACGCCGAGGGCATGAATGCCCCGATGTCCGGCTACCCCAACCGCGGGCAAGTGGCGCGGGCCGCGCTGGTGATTGACCGCAGCCTGCGTGAAGTCTCGCCGGGGCTCTACAGTGCGCGGATCAAGCTGCCCCCCGCCGGACGTTTCGATGTGGCCTTCCTGCTCAACCAGCCGAACATCATCCACTGCTTCACGGCGGATGTAGAACCGGCGACAGAGGCGAGCCGGGTGGCGGGTGTGCCCAAGGTCGAGTTCATGCTCGATACCTCCACGACGCCCCTTGGCAGCCCTTACGTGGTGCGTTTTCGCATTGTTCAGGGCAAGCAGAAAACCCGGCGCAGCGGGGTCGGGGATGTCCAGGTGCGCTACTTCCTCGCGCCGTCCTCACGGGCACAGGCGGTGGCGGCGCGGGAGGTGGGAGAGGGCGTCTACGAAGTCCCGCTGACCCTCGATCAGCCAGGTGCCTGGTACCTGCATGTGCGCGCAGCCTCCCTTGGCGCGGGCTTCGACGACAAGACTTTTGCCAGCGTGCGGGTACTTCCCGGCGCTGCTCATTGAAGAGGAAATCGACATGAACCGATTTGCCCATTGTGCTCTAACGACCCTCTGGCTGCTGGCCTGCGGTATCGGCCAGGCCCAGGCCCATTCGGCGGATGAACATGCCGGCCATGACATGACGGCGACCCCCGCCAGCACCCAGGGCGCCCCAGTCAGTTTTGCCGACGTCGCGCTGGTTGATCAGAACGGCAAGTCGGTCCATCTGGAGCCGGATCTGGTGGCCAACAAAATCGTGGTCATGAGTTTCATCTACACCAGCTGCACCACGGTTTGCCCGGTGGTGTCCTCCATCATGGGCAAGGTGCAGAAACAGCTGGGCGCGCGGGTGGGCAGCGAAGTGCAACTGGTCTCCATCAGCATCGACCCGCAGCGTGACGACAGCGGCCGGTTGAATGAATACGCCCGTGCCTTTCAGAGCGGGCCGGGCTGGAGCTGGCTGACGGGTTCGACCCAGTCGGTCAATGACACGCTCAAGGGGTTGGGTACGTTCGGCGGCGACTTGAAAAATCATGCACCGCTGATTCTGGTGGGCGACGGCAATAGCCGGCACTGGACCCGTTTTTACGGTTTCACTGACCCGGCGGTGCTGATCCATGAAGTGGAAAAACTCAGGGGTCAGCGCGGTGCCCATGCCAAACACACCGCCGTTGCAATGGAGCAGCAGCCATGAAAATCCTCGACCGCATGGCCTTGAGTGTGTGCTTTTGCCTGTTCAGCAGCGTGACGCTCGCCCACGAAGGGCACTCGCAATCGGCCTCTGAAGCACCTGCGGCGGTCGCCGCTGTAGCCCCTCCGACCACGGGCACCCGTGATGCCAAAACCTGGTTTACCGACACCCCCTTGCTGGACCAGAACGGTCAGACCCTGCGCTTCTACAGCGACGCCCTGGAAAACCGTGTGGTGTTGCTGAACGTGATATTCACCAGTTGCAACGATGCCTGTCCGTTGATTACCCGCAAGCTCAAGGAGGTGCGTGAGGTGTTGGGGGACAAGGCCGATGGCATTACTTTCATTTCCCTTACCAGTGATCCGCTGCGTGACACACCGGCGGTGCTCAAGGCTTACACCTTGAAACAAGGGGTCGACGATCCCCACTGGCTTTTTTTGACCGGCAACAAGGCGCAGATGGAGCTGGTACTGGGGCGCATTGGCCAGATCGTGCCAACCCCCGAGCAACACTCCACGCAACTGATTGTCGGTGATGTGGCCAACAAACGCTGGAGCAAGATCCGCCCCGATGCCCCGGCGGCGGCCATTGCCCAGCGCTTGCAGCTGCTGACAATGCCTGTAGCCGGGCGTTGAGCGTGCCCCATGAAAACCTCACTCGCCCTTGCGATGTTGCTGTTCACAGGCGCAATTGCCTGTGCCCAGGCATTGCCTCTGACCCCCACTGAAAGTGCCGGCAAGCGCCTGTACCGTGAAGGGGTGTCGGCGAGTGGTGAACCGATCATGGCCAGGGTCGGCGCCGCCGGTATGTTGTTGCCCGCCACCAGCTTGCCGTGCGCCAACTGTCACGGCACCGACGGGCTCGGGCGCCCGGAGGGGGGTGTACGACCGCCAGACCTGAGCTGGTCGCGCCTGAGCAGCATTCATGGCCAGCAGCAGATCAATGGCCGCAGCTACCCGGCGTACTCGGACGGTGCGCTGGCCCGGGCCATTCAGGAAGGCCGTGACCCCGGCGGCAATCGGCTCGACCCGGCCATGCCGCAGTTCGTCCTGTCGATCAACGACCAGCGCAATCTCACGGCTTATCTCAAGCGCGTGGCGGACGATCGTGATCCCGGCCTCGAGGGCGACAGCATCACCCTGGGTACGTTGCTGCCCTCCGAAGGACCGCTGGCCGAAGAGGCCGCCACCATCGCCGGGGTGCTCAATGGCTCAGTGAAGCGAATCAACCAGGCGGGGGGCATTCATGGTCGCCAGTTGCGCCTGACCATCCTCGATCCCGGGCCGGATCGCGCCAGTGCCGGGCAGGCGCTGGACCGGCTGATTGATCAGGAGCAGATCTTCGCGTTGATCGCGCCCCTGGCCCCGGCACTCGACACCGAGCTTGCACGCCATCTGGAGCAGGCCGGCGTTCCACTGATAGGAGCGTTGTCGCTGCTCGGTACGAGCCAGTCCAGCAGGCTGATTTTCGAGCCCTTGCCGGGGTTGCGCGAGCAGTTGATTGCCTTGGCCGACTTCGCCAGCCAGGAGCTTGTGGCGTTGCAGGGGCCAACGTGGGTCCTTTACTCCGGTGCGCCCGGACAGCAGAAGGCCGCGGACGAGCTTGGCCTCTATTTACAGGCTCACGCCTGGCAGGACGTTCATGTGCAGGCCTACGACCCTGCGCAAGAGCCGTTTCCCTCGGGGTGCCGTTCGGTTTTCTACCTGGGCAGCGGTGGCGGTTTCAGCAGCCTCGCCAACCGTTTTCAGGAGGCAGGGCAGGCGCCTTATCTGTTTGCCACGGCGCAGCAGGTGGCGGGGGACCTGTTCCAGGTACCCGTCGAGTTTTCCCGCCGGGTGTTTATTGCCTACCCCTTCATACCCAGTGACTGGACCCCGGCCGGACGCCTGGCGCTGACGCAGGTGCGCGATTCCGAGGCCCTGGGTGGGCAGCATGCCTTTGTGCAAGTAGGCGCCTTCAGCTCGATGCTGTTGTTCGCCGAGGGCATGAAGCAGGCCGGAAGGGATGCCAGTCGCGAAAAGCTGGTCAGTGCCCTGGAAGGGCTGCATGACTTTGCCACCGGGCTGACGCCGCAGATCAGCTTCGGCCCCGGCCGCCGCCTGGGCCTCAATGGTGCCCATGTGGTCGCACTGGAACTGCCGGACCAGCGTTTTTACCTGGTAGCCCCCTATAAACCCGTTGCTGCGATGCCCTGACCGGAGACCCCTTATGAAACTCAATAATTGGTTGATCCTGCTGACCCTCTGGGGCCCCGCGGCGCTGTGCAGCAACGAGCCCGTCGTGGCACGGGTCAATGGCGAGGAAATTCCCGCATTTCGCCTCGAGCGTTATTTCGCCGAGTACCTGGAAGACCAGGGGCGGGCTGTGGGCAATATTCGCAACCCCAAGGCGTATCAGCAATTACGGCGAAAGGCACTGGACGCCCTGATTGACAAGGAATTGCTTTGGCAGGAGGCCGTCAAGCGCGACGTTGTGATCAGTGATGCGGTGGTGAACGACCAGGTCGAGAAGACGCGCACTGCGGTGGGTGGATCCGAAGTGTTTGCGCGCAGGCTCAACGACGCGGGTTTCGACGAGGCCAGTTATACCGAGTACACCCGCCGCGAACTGGCGGCCCAGAAGGTGTTTGCCGAACTGACAACCGTCGGTGCGCCGGATGAGCAGCAGGTCCGCGCTTTTTATGAGGAACACCGCAGCGAGATGAATCGGCCGGAGCAAGTCCATGCCCGGCATATCCTGATCAAGGTGGCTCAGGGTGCTAGCGCCGCCACAATTGAGGCTGCGCGTCTACGCTTGGTAGAGGTACGTCGGGAAATTACTCAGGGCGCTGACTTTGCAAACGTTGCCAAAAGCCGTTCCGAAGGTTCGTCCGCCAGCGAAGGCGGTGATCTTGGCTATTTTCCCAAGGGGCGCATGCTGCCCGAGTTCGACGCGGTGGCCTTTGCCATGGCCGTTGGCGACATCAGCCAACCGGTACGCACGGCGGTGGGCTGGCATCTTATTTATTTGCAGAACCACTTGGATGCAGTTGATGTCACAGAGGAACAGGGATTTGCAATGGTTCGCACTTACCTCGCCCAACAGCAACAGTCGCAAGCGCGCCTTCAGGTCCTGGAGCAGCTACGGTCGCGCAACCGCATTGAGCGCACTGACAATTACTGAAGCTGGCCCCAAAAGTGGGGAAAAGCTTCAAGCCACACCCGTACACGTCCCCGCCTTTGGGGGATGGAGTAACAGGGATAATTTTTTATGATGAGTATCAAGCAGTTACAGCGGCTCTAAGGCCTGCCGCTGCTTGGCATGAAGTGTGCTCAAGCCTAAGTAAGGTGAGCACTCCGTCAGGCTTGATATTCGGACCTGCTGTTACGAGGAGTCCACCTTGGTGAACAAAATACTGGTTGTTGATGACGAACAGCTGCTTGCGCAAAACCTGCAGGATTATCTGCAGGCGCAGGGGCTGGAAGTCCAGATAGCGCACGAAGGTGCCAGGGCCATTGGTGTAGCCGAGGGTTTTGCACCCGATGTGGTGGTGTTCGATTACCGCTTGCCCGATATGGAAGGTTTTGAAGTTCTCGATACCGTTCGCCAGAACAGGACATGCCACTTTGTACTGATTACCGGGCACCCCACCACTGAAGTGTGTGATCGGGCCCGCCAGCGTGGGGTCAGTCATATCCTGTTCAAACCGTTTCCATTGGCAGAACTGGCACGGGCAATTTTTGACCTTTTAGAGGTGAAGGACCAACCGGGCACCAGCCACCCACGCGCTGAAGGATTCGTCGAACGACGCAAGAACAGGAATCAAAGTTTCCCGCTGCAGCTGTACGACGGCAGTTGGGTGCTGGAGGATCGCCGACGAACACCGGCCTCCCTTGCCCAAGACGACGAACGCTTGCTCACCGGGAAGTAGTGGCGCGACAAGCCGTTCCGGTCCAGGCCGCAATTGCTCGCCGCGTCGACAGGGCGTCAAGCCCCCGGCGTTGGAGAGCAAGCCATGGACCGTCTATCCCTTGCCGTGGAACCGGCACTGCTGGACTGCGTACCGCCTCCCTTCTCCAGTGAACAACTGGCCCAGGCCCGCGCCCTTGCCGTCACTTCAGGCGAACGGGTGCTCGAAGCCCTGGGGGTACTCTGTGAACTGGCCCCCATGCCTTTCATCGAATGCCTCGGCCGCACGTTGCACTACCCCGTTCTGGATACCGACACCCTGTTCAAGGCCACCCCGATTTTCGATCGGGTCACGCTGGCCCAGTGCCTGAAACGCGAATTCATGCTGCTGCGCCATGACGAAACGGTCATTGGCGTGTTTGCCGATCCCTTTGATACTGCGCGCCTGGCCTGGATCGATGATTGCCTCCACGGCGCGCCGCTGTACCTGGTGCATGCCGATGACCTCAAGGCCTACCTGGCCCGTCATGAAGAAAGCTTTCATGCCGTGGAATCGCTCAACGCCCAGGCCGATGCCCATGTCGAAAGCGACAACCTGCAAAGCCTGTCCCTGACCAGCATCAGTGAAGATGCCAGCGTGGTGGTCAAGCTGGTCAACTCGACCCTGTATGACGCGCTGAAAATGCACGCCAGCGATATCCACCTGGGCACTACCGGGGCCGGCCTGGTCATCAAGTACCGGATCGACGGGGTGCTGAACAACATCAGCAAGATTCAGGGCAGCGAGTTCGCCGAACAGGTGATCTCCCGGGTCAAGGTCATGGCCGAACTGGATATCGGCGAAAAGCGTGTGCCTCAGGATGGTCGCTTCAAGATTGGCATCAGTGGCCGCCAGATCGACTTTCGGGTGTCCATCATGCCGAGCATTTTCGGCGAGGACGCGGTGCTGCGGGTGCTGGACAAGCAGGACCTGGCCGACAAGGTCAGCGGCGTACAGTTGCAGGCCCTGGGCTTCGCCGATGAAACCCTGCGCCAGCTGCGGCGGCTGGCCGCCGAACCCTACGGCATGGTGCTGGTCACCGGTCCCACCGGCAGCGGCAAGACCACCACCCTCTACGCCATGATCACCGAGATCAACCACGGCGTGGACAAGATCATCACCATTGAAGACCCGGTGGAATACCAGCTGCCGGGCGTCCTGCAGATTCCGGTCAACGAGAAAAAAGGCCTGACCTTCGCCCGGGGCCTGCGCTCGATTTTGCGCCATGACCCGGACAAGATCATGGTCGGTGAAATCCGTGACCCCGATACCGCGCAGATCGCCGTGCAGTCAGCCCTCACCGGGCACCTGGTGTTCACCACCATCCACGCCAACAACGTGTTCGACGTGATTGGCCGATTCACCCAAATGGAAATCGATCCCTACAGCCTGGTCTCGGCCCTTAACGCGGTGCTCGCCCAGCGGCTGATCCGCCTGGTCTGTGCCACGTGCAGCACGCCGTATCAGCCCAGTGCCGATGAGCTGCAACTGTCCGGCCTCGATCCACAGCAGGTGGCTGCCTACAACTTTGTCCACGGCAAGGGGTGCGGCCATTGCCGGGGCACCGGTTATCGCGGGCGCACGGCCATTGCCGAGTTGCTGCACCTGGACGATGAACTGCGCCAGATGATCGTCGAGCGTCAGCCTGTTGCAAAAATCAAGGCCGTGGCCTGTAGCCGTGGCTTGCGCCTGCTGCGCGAGTCTGCCCTGGAACTGGTGATGGAAGGGCGGACCACGCTCGAGGAGATCAATCGTGTCACTTTTATCTCGTGATCAGTATGTGGCCGTGGTCGGCGCCAGTGGTGTCGGTCTGGGCCAGTGCCTCGGCGGCGAAACCCGGTGGCTGAGCAGCGTCGGCTTTATCGACGAGGGTTTTCATGCCTGGGCGGTAGCCCTGGAAACCCTCGACCGTCTGCTGGGCGAACATGCGGCGAGCGGGGCTCAATTGCGGGTGGTGATTTCCGGGCACTTCAGCCGCTTTTGCCTGGTGCCCTGGAGCGAGCAGATCAGCCGTCCCGATGAACTGCTGGGGTTCGCCAAACTGTGTTTCGAGGACCTCTACGGCGCCCAAAGCCAAGCCTGGAGCCTGGTGCTGTCAGCCGAACCGGCAGGCTACGACCGGATTGCGGCCGCCTTGCCTCAAGCACTGCTGGAGCGTTTGCGCAGCCTGGTCGCCGGGCGTGGCCTGCGCCTGAGTTCGGTCCAGCCGTACTTGATGGCCGCGTTCAATCACTTCGATAAACGCCTGGGTACGGATGATTTCCTTTTTGTCGTGGCCGAACCGGTGCGCAGCGTGTTGCTCCTGGCGCGAGAAGGGCGATGGGTGTTGGTGCGTTCGGTGGGCAGCAGCGACAGCGATGCCGCACTGAGTGCGTTGATCAGCCGTGAAATCCAGCTGCAAGCCTCCAGCAATGAGCGACCACTGAACGTTTACCTGCATGCACCAGCACGCCTGGATTCTGCGCCCGAGGTGCCGGGTGTGCTGCTCTGTACCCTGGATGAGGACCGTACGGGCGTGCGTGACAGCCTGCATGCCATGTCCCGGGCGGTGGCCTGACATGCGCGCGCTCAATCTGGATTTTCAGCCGCCTCGCCGTTCGAGCCCTCTGGGCTGGAGCCTGCTGGTGGCCGGTGTGTTGCTGGCAGCGGGCTGCCTTGTGGGGCAGCAGCATTTCAGTGCCCAGGCCCGACAACAGCAAGGCGACCTGCAGGCCACCCAACACGTGTTGACTGGCAACAGCGGCGCCAAGGGTGGCCTGACGCCAGCGCAAACCCGAGAACAGGCGCAGAACCTGGCAGAGATGCGCAAGGTTTCTCAGCAATTGCGCCGCCCGTGGGAGCGTCTGTTTGCCACCCTGGAAAGCCTGCCGCTGGACAACATCGCTTTGCTGACCCTGACCCCGGATGCACGCAAGGGCCAGGTGCGCATCAGTGCCGAAGCCCGTGACCTGGAAGCCATGCTCGACTTTCACCGGCGCCTTGAGGCCAGTGACGAGCTGTCCGATGTGTCACTGCTCAGTCACGAAATCGTCGCCAACGTGCCGGAACACCCGGTGCAATTCAACCTGTCGGCAACCTGGGAGATAGGCGATGCAAATCCCTAGACTGATCATTTACGAGTACCTGCAACGCCTGGGCGTTCCCGGCCTGGCCGGAGCGGCGCTGGTGCTGGTCGCGCTGGTGTATGGCCCGGCCGTGCTGATGCCCGACTGGCAAGCGCTGCAGCAGCTCAATCAACAGACCCGTGAAGCCAGCGAGTACCTGGCCCGTGTCGAAGACGGCAGCGTGGCGGCTCCGGCCGGACCACAACGTCAGCTCGACGATTTTCGCAGCAAGCTGCCGTCCCAGCCCCAGGCAACCGTGGCCATCGACAAGATCTACGCGCTGGCCGCCCAGGAGCACATCACCCTGGCCCGTGGCGAATACTCCCTGGGCATCGACCCCAAGACTCACCTGGCGCGTTATCAGATTTTGCTGCCTGTACGCGGCAGTTATCCGCAACTGCGCCGTTTCCTTCACGCCTTGCTGGGGCAGTTGCCTGCGGTGGTGGTGGAGGACGTGGAGTTTCAACGTAAAAAGATCGCCGACACCGACCTGACTGGCCGGATCCGCATGACCCTTTATCTGTCGAGGTCATGATGAACACTAAACGCGTGGTGGGCTGGGCAGGATTCTTCGCCGTGGCTGCGGCGCTGACCTGGGGCGCCGGGTACCTGCAACCGGCAGAGGAGAGTGACGATCAGCTCGTGGTCGCCACCCCGGGGGGCAAGAGTCCTTCCACTCTGCGGGGAGCCTTGCCTGCCGCACCGGCCACGGTCAAGGCAGCACCGATTCGCGACCTGAGCCCGGTCGGCGACCTGTTTTCCGCGCACAGCTGGAAAGCTGCAGCGGTCCTCGCCACGGTCATCGAACAACCCGTTGACGTGACCCCGGTCGAACAAGCCCCGACCGTACCGCCCATGCCCTTTCAATTTGTCGGCAGGCTTGATGATCGTCGCGACCTGCAAGTGTTCTTGCAGGACGGAGAAAAAATATACGTCGTGCGCAAAGGCGACGTAATCGACAAGACGTGGCGGATCGAGGGCATTTCCGATGTGGAACTGAGCTTCGTGTACCTGCCGCTGCACTTGTCTCAGACACTGTCTGTGGGGAGCTCGCAATGAACCGATCCCGTTTGATGATGAGCCTTGGCTTATGCGCCGCGCTCGTCGCGTGCAGCACCGCAAAGGTCGCACAAAAGGAGGCGAACGAGTTGATCGAGGCGGGCCAGTACGAAGCTGGCCTGGCGCGGATCGAGGACGGATTGCGCGAGAACCCCCGCGACACCGAATTGCACCTTGCCTTGAGCCATGGTCGCGCCCGTTCCATTACGGCGCTGATGACCGAAGCCGACCAGGACCGCGCCAAGCGCAGCTTTGCGGCAGCCCGCATGGGCTACGGCCGCGTCTTGACCATCGAGCCGAACAACCGGCGTGCCCAGGACTCCCTGCGCCAACTGGACTACCTGCGCAGCATGGATGAGAAACTGGAACTGGCCCGTGGCGACCTGCGTCGCGGCGACATTTACGGCGCCGACCGTCAGGTCAAACAGATCCTGGAACTGGACCCGACAAATGACGGCGCCCTGGAACTGCAAGGCAACATTCGCCTGGTTCAGAGCCGCAATGTCGTGCAGTACCCGCAACTGCGTACCCGTCTTGACCGGCCGGTGACCCTGGAGTTTCGCGATGCCAACCTCAAGACAATCTTCGAAGTGCTGTCCCAGGTTGCCGGTCTGAATTTCATCTTCGACAAGGACCTGCGCCCGGACATGAAAGCCACCATCTTCGTGCGTGACGTGCGCATCGAAGACGCCGTGGCCTTGCTGCTGCAGCAGAACCAGCTGCACCAGAAAGTGGTGAACGAAAACACCTTGCTGATCTACCCGGACTCGCCGCAGAAGCTCAAGGACTACCAGGAGCTGGTGATGCGCACCTTCTACCTGACCAGCATCGACGCCAACACCGCGCTGAACATGATCAAGACCATGCTCAAGACCCGCGATGTGTTTGTAGACGAACGCCTCAACACCCTGACCATGCGCGACAGCGAAGATGCGGTTCGCATGGCGGAGAAACTGCTGCAATCCCAGGACCAGTCCAACCCTGAAGTGGTGCTGGAAGTGGAAGTCATGGAAGTGGCCCGCCAGCGCATTCTCGACCTTGGCCTGCAATGGCCGAACACCTTCGGTGTATTGAACAGTGCGGGCGGGGACGTGACGGTACTGGATCAACTCAAAGGCATCACTTCCAGCCGGATCAGCATCTCGCCATCGCCCCAGGCCAAGATCAACGCTCAGGACAACGACATCAACACCCTGGCCAGCCCGGTGATCCGGGTCAGCAACCGCGAACAGGCCCGTATCCACATCGGTCAGCGCGTCCCTATCATCAGCGCCACGGCAGTGCCCTCGACCCAGGGCCCGGTGATCACCGAGAGCGTCACCTACCTGGATGTCGGCCTCAAGCTCGAAGTCCAGCCCACCGTGCACCTGAACAATGAAGTGGCGATCAAGATCGCCCTGGAAGTCAGTAACGCCACGCCGCTGCAACCCACCCGCCAAGGCACGATTCCGGTTCAGGTCGACACCCGCAACGCCCAGACCACGCTGCGCCTGCATGACGGTGAAACCCAGATTCTTGCCGGGCTGGTGCGCAACGACCATGGCGCCAGCGGCAACAAAATCCCCGGGCTGGGTGACATTCCCTGGCTGGGCCGGCTGTTCGGGAGCAACAAGGACACCGTTGGCCAATCGGAGCTGGTGCTGTCGATCACCCCACGCATCGTGCGCAACCTGCCGTACCAGAGCCCTTCGGACATGGAGTTCCCGACAGGCACCGAGACAAGCATGCACATACAGGCCCCTGAACGTGGGATGGAACCGGCGACCCGGACCGAAATCATCAACAGCCCGATGGCTGCCTCCACCCAAGTTTTCGTAGAGAAGCCTTGATCATGAACGCCTCGCAACGTGGTTTTACCTTGATCGAAGTCGTGGTGACGCTGGCCCTGATCGGCCTCCTGGCCGGCATGGCGGCGCCGCTGACCGAGACCGTGGTGCGCCGGGGCAAGGAGCAGGACCTGCGCACGTCCCTGTACCAGATTCGCGATGCCATCGACGCCTACAAGCGTGCGTTCGACGCCGGTTACATCGAGAAGTCCCTGAACAGCAGTGGCTACCCGCCGAACCTGCAAGTGCTGGTGGACGGAGTACGTGATGTGCGCAGTGCCAAGGGCGCCAAGTTCTACTTTCTGCGGCGAGTGCCCCATGACCCGATGACCTCCGTCAAGCGCGACGACGAGGGCGGTTGGGGGCTGCGTTCCTACGACAGCTCGGCGCAAAGCCCGCGTGAAGGTGAGGACGTGTTTGACGTGTACTCCAAGGCCCGGGGCAAAGGGCTCAACGGCATTGCGTACCGGGAGTGGTGAGCTTATGCGCCGGGAAAAAGGCTTTACCCTGCTGGAGCTGATGGTGGTCATGGCAATCATCGCCACCTTGATGACCATCGCCTTGCCGCGCTACTTCAACAGCCTTGAGGCCTCCAAGGAAACCACGCTGCGCCAGAGCCTCTCGGCGATGCGCGAAGCCCTGGACCACTACTACGGCGATACCGGGCACTACCCCGAATCCCTTGAGCAATTGGTGGAACAGCGCTACTTGCGCAATTCACCCATGGACCCGATTGCCGAACGCAAGGACACCTGGGTTTTGGTTCCACCTCCAGAAGGCGTGGCGGGTGGGGTGGCAGACATCAAGAGCGGTGCTACAGGGAGGGCGCGTGATGGCAGTCTTTATTCCGAGTGGTAAGCCGTCGGGCGAGGGCGGGTTCACCTACCTGGGCGTCTTGTTCCTGATCATGGTCATGGGCATGGGATTGGCCAGTGCTGGCCAGCTGTGGTCGACCGCCGCGCGCCGCAACAGCGAGCGCCAGTTGCTCTGGGTTGGCACTCAATATGCCCAGGCGTTACGCAGCTACTACCGCGCTTCTCCGGGCCTGGCCCAGTACCCGAAAGCCCTCGAAGACCTGTTGCAGGACGAGCGTTTTCCCAACGCCAAACACCATATCCGCCAGCTCTATCCAGACCCGATCGGAGGCGGCGAATGGACCCTGCAGCGCGGTTTCGACGGTCGTATCACGGGGGTCAGCAGCCCCTCTACCGTCAAGCCGCTCAAGCAGGCGGACTTTCCCAGCCAGTGGTCGGACTTCAACGGCATGGCCAGTTACAAGGACTGGCAGTTTGTGGCCGAAAAAGCCTTTCTCGACGGTACCCCACAGCGGGCCAAGGGGCAGTCCGGCGGCCTGCAGGGGGTGCAGCCATGAACTGTCGCACATTGGCCGCCGTGGTCATGGCTCTGTTAATGCCGCTTTCTGCTGCCAGGGGAGACGAAGAAATGCTCGGCTTTATCGTGGATGACACGATTTCACACATTGGCCATGACTTTTACTACTTGTTCAGTGAACGCCTGCGTGCCACCAGCCCGATGGATTTCAACCTGGTGGTACGCGAGCGACCTTCGGCGCGCTGGGGCAGCCTGGTCACGGTGGAATATCAGCAACGCCTGGTGTATCGCCGCTTCCTGGCTCCCAACACTGTGGAACTCAAGGACGAAGCCTACGAGGCCGCCGACCTGGTCCGCATGCAGATTGTCCAGCGCAAGCTGGAAACCTTGTTGCAAGACACCACGGACCTTGAGAGGGACGAATTATGAAAACAAAATCACGTTCGCAGCGTGCCTGCCTCTGGCTGTTATGCCTGGGAGGGTGTGGCCTGGCCCAGGCCACAGAGCTGGTCTACACGCCCATCAACCCGTCGTTTGGCGGCAACCCGTTGAACGGCACCTGGTTGCTGAACAATGCCCAGTCACAGAATGACTTTGACGATCCCGACATCAAGGCGCGCATCACGCCTGTCGGGACCTCGGCCCTTGAACGCTTTACCAGCCAATTGCAGTCGCGGTTGCTGGGGCAGTTGCTGGACAACATCTCCACCGGCAACACGGGGAGCCTGTCCACTGACGCTTTTATCGTCAACGTTACCGATGATTCCGGTGCACTGACCATTGTCGTGACCGACCGGGCAACCGGTGAAATCTCGGAAATCCGGGTTAATGGCCTCGCTCCCTGATGGGGCTTTGGGGCGATGGGGAGTAATGGACATGAAGACAATACTGATGCTGGGGCTATTGTGTGTTGCGTTGCAGGGTTGCAGCCTGCGTGACACGGTATCGGCCGAACAGGACACCGAGGCACCGACCCTGACACCCCGGGCGTCGACCTACTACGACTTGCTGAAAATGCCCCGGCCCAAAGGTCGCTTGATGGCGGTGGTTTACAACTTTCGCGATCAGACCGGGCAATACAAACCGACTCCGGCCAGCTCGTTTTCCACGAGCGTCACCCAGGGTGCGGCGAGCATGTTGATGGACGCCATGCAGTCCAGTGGCTGGTTCGTGGTGCTTGAGCGTGAAGGCCTGCAGAACCTGCTGACCGAGCGCAAGATCATTCGTGCCTCGCAGAAAAAAGCCGACACCCCGGTCAATATCCAGGGTGAGTTGCCCCCCTTGCAGGCGGCAAACCTGATGCTCGAAGGCGGCATCATTGCCTACGACACCAACGTGCGCAGCGGCGGGGAGGGTGCGCGGTACCTGGGCATCGATATTTCCCGTGAATACCGGGTGGATCAGGTGTCGGTCAACCTGCGGGCGGTGGACGTGCGCAGCGGCCAGGTGCTGGCGAATGTCATGACCAGCAAGACCATCTACTCGGTAGGCCGTAGTGCCGGGGTGTTCAAGTTCATCGAATTCAAGAAACTGCTTGAGGCCGAAGTGGGTTACACCACCAACGAACCGGCGCAGCTGTGTGTGTTGTCGGCCATTGAATCGGCGGTCGGGCACCTGGTGGCCCAGGGCATTGAGCGCAAGATGTGGCAAGTGGCGGGGGACAGTTCAACCCCATTGCAGAACGAGACACTGGGCCGTTACCTGACCCAGAACAAAGTCGACCCTGACGCTGAATGACCGAACTGCAGATGGTACAGCCGCAGTGAGCCAGGAACACTGCGGCGTCAGCCTTGCAGGCAAGCCATCTCCCACAGGTTTCAAGGTGCTCACAGCATCCGCGCCCTGACACAAACCCACCTGCTGTGGGAGCGGGCTTGCTCGCGAAGGCCTCACCTCGATGAGCCTGAAACACCGCGGCGTCAGCCTCGCAGGCAAGCCATCTCCCACAGGTTTCAAGGTGCTCACAACATCCGCGCCCTGACACAAACCACACCTGCTGGCCATGGCAGGCACTCTGTTCGCACAGCCATAAAAAAACCGCGGCCCTGTATGAAGGGGGCCGCGGTTTTTTTACCTCGGGCTTATTGCTGAAACACGGTCGCCTGGTTGGCCGAGCCGGATTGCTGCACGGTCGCCAGTTGCGTCACCCCACTCTGGTCGACACGGGCGATGTTGCCTGTCCCGCCCTGGGTCACGTAAGCCACGTTAAGAGTGTCGGCCTGTTTGACCGTGATCTGGTTGTCACTGCCATACAGCTGTGCGGTGAACGCCTGGTTGCCACTGCCGGACTGCTCGAACGTGGTGCTGTTGCCGTTGCCGTTGGAGAAGCCCTGGGCCAGGTTGGTGGTGCCGCGCTGGTCTGCGATGAGGATGTTGTCGCTGCCGTTCTGATCAAAGTACAGCTCGTTGTAGTTGTCGGCCTGGTTGATGGTGGTTGCGTTGCCAGTGCCTGACTGATGGGTCGTCATGATGTGGCCGACGCCGTCCTGGGTGAAACTGGCCACGTTGCCACTGCCCACCTGGTTGACCGTTGCCCGTTGGTCCTTGCCGAACTGACCTCCTGTTTGCGGGCCTTTCCAGTTGCTGGCGTAGACTTTGTTGTCGCTACCCAGGGAGGTGGCGGTCAGCACCTGGTTTTCACCGGCCTGATAGGTGAAGTGCACGTTGCCCGTGCCTTCCTGGTACAGCGCCAGTGTCGAGTTGACCGATTCAAACTGGTCGGCGTAGATGGCATTCAGATCACCCACCTGCAGGATCTGGGCAAAGTTGTTTTCGCCAAAGCTCTGGTCGACCACCGCTTCGTTGCTCAGTCCGTACTGATTGATGGTGGTCAGGCTGCCGGTCTGGGTCTCTTGCCAGACTTCGGTGCCGTTGTAATCGCCATACTGGTTGACCGTCACGTTACCACCCAGGCCGTTGCGCTGATCGGCGTAGGCGTAGTTGCCATCGCCTGCCTGGTTGATATCGATCTGGCCGGCGGTGTGGAACACTTGCTCAGCCGTGCCGTAGTTGGTGTTGCCGTACTGGATGACCAGGGCGTTGTTGGCGACGCCCGGAGAAATCTGCTCGATATAGGCTTCGTTGCCGTCACCGAACTGCAGGGTTTTGCCGGTGGTACCGTCCTGGCTGTCCTGATAGATAAACGAAAAGTTGCCGACGCCTTGCTGCAGTTGCAGCGCGACGCTGCCCCCTTCGCCGATCGACTGGCTGGCGTGGCTGACGTTGAAGGATCCGAGCTGTTGCTGGGTGATGGTGCTGGAGCTCTCGTACAGTTGCTCGCCGTACGCTGCGTTGTAATCACCTTCCTGATGTTGCTCGATGGGGCTGGTCGCGTGGTCCTGTACGGCGGCAGCGTCGTTGCCCTGGCCTGACTGCTGCTGGTTGGCTGTGCTGAACGGGGCCTGGCTTTGCTTTACATCGGCAATGTTGGCCGTCCCGTACTGGTTCTGGGTGGACAGGCTGTCGTCAGCCATGGACTGGGCACTGACAATGACCAGGATGGCGGCGGTGAGGGGCGTCAGTTTGAACATGATGAAACCTCCAGGTAGCGCAGTGCTTTAACGATATTGTTTGACTGAAACGCTCATGCCATTACCTGCCTGGTTGACGGCGCTTTGCAGCCCCGTACCGGCCTGATCGATGGTGGCGTCGTTGTTGTTGCCGTTCTGGGATATCTGCGCACGGTTGTGACTGCCGCTCTGGCTGATGTCAGCGCTGTTGCCACTGCCTTGCTGGGTGATCATTGCCATCAGGTCGTTGCCCTGTTGCAGGATGAAGGCTTCCTGATTGCTGCCGGACTGCACAATGGTGCCCAGCAATGACTGGCCGTTCTGTTGCACGTTGGCGGTATTGGCCTGTCCGTACTGCTGGATCAATGCCTGCTGGCCAACCGGCGCGGGCAACTCGCCAAGGTCGGATGCGGCGCCGAGGTCGTCGTTTTCCATCAAGTCATCGGCCTGCGCGCCCGCGCCGCAACCCAGCGCAAGCATGCAGAGCAGGACGACGGTTGAAGTGTTCATGGGGTGTCCTCTGGCAGGAGTTGCGCCCCATCAGCGCACGGCTGATGGGGCACAGGCTCAGTTCGCGGTAACCGACACGGTACGTACGGTGCCTTGGGACGAGGTGATGGTCGCGGTCGGGTTGGCCGACGGCGCCACGGTGGTGATGTTGTTCACCGTCAGGCGCCAGCGCCCGGTCACCGGTACCGTGGTAGTGCCCAGTGTTGCCAGCCCGGTCGGGGTGCTGACCTGGATGGTGATGGTATTGCCGGTGACCACCGATGATGTACCGGCAAAGTCCCAGGTGAAGCGGTTGTTGGAGCGTGCCGAGACGGTTGCCGTGGTGACGGTAAAGGTTTCCGCCGCCGGTCTTGGCGAGACTTGCACGGTTACCGTGGCGGGTGCGGTAGCGACCGCTCCCAGGCTGTCCCGTGGGGTGTAGGTGAAGGTCGTGGTAAAGGCCGCTGTCACCGTGGCGGGCGGGGTGTACGTGAGTACCGTGCCATTGCTGGTGACTGTGCCGCGACCCGCTGCCGGTTGGGTGAAGCTGGCGACTGCCAGCGGCAAGTTGCCTTCCGGGTCGGTGTCGTTGGCCAGCACACTGATCGGAATGGCGACACCCAGGGTCGCGACGGCATCGTTGACGCCGACTGGAGGCCGGTTTGGCGCAACGGTAATGCTGACGGTGGCTGCCGTGGTCGAGGCGAGGCCTTTGATGTCCTGTGCCTTGTAGGTGAAGGTGGTGGTCAGCGGTGCATTGACCACTGCCGGTGGGGTGTAGATGACCGCGGTACTGCCGCTCAGGGCCACTGTGCCTTGCCCGGCAGGAGGCTGGGTCAATGCGGTGATGCTGAGCGGTATGTTGCCATCCGGGTCACTGTCGTTGGCCAGCAGGTTGAGGGTGATCGGCACGCCGGAGCTGGTACTGCCGGTATCGGCAATGGCGATCGGCGGCTGATTGGCGCCGATGTTCGGCGCAGTCCCCACAACCACCACGGGTTCGGTGTCACTGCCCCCCGCTGCAGATTTGACGGTTACACTGGCTGGAGGTTGAACCAGGCCGGCGACGGTTATCTTCTGCAAGGTACCGGTTTTGGACAGGCGTCCGTAGCCTTGGGCAACCATGTCTGGAATGGCCACTTCATCGGTTGAGGTGGCCTCGATCACCAGGCTTTTGTTGTCCCAGCTATAGCGCGCAGTCTGGATTTTCACCAGGTCGGTCAGCTTGCTCGACACCGAGGTCGGGCGTGTGGTGCCGGTGGGGTTGGTGGCCGTCACCACCACGACCGGTGGCACGGCTCCGGTGAGCAAGCGTTGCCCGAAGAAGAGGCCATTGTTGTCGCCAATCAGGTTGGTCTGGCAAGGCGACTGGGGTGGCCCGGCGACCAGGGCAATGGATTCGCGAAAGCACACGGACGAGGTGTTCGCGCCCTTGGCGAACACTTCGACACGAGTATTGCTGCCAGCGCCGGCAGTGGTCCGTCGGTAGGTCGCGCGTGAAATTTCGACTGGCGTTTGCGCCCGGTTGTCGAGCACCTTGCCAGCGACACTGAAAAGGCTGGTCTGGATAGTGCCCGTCGGCCCGGTGATACGCACGAAGTTGGTGTTGTTGGGGCTGCCGGTCACTAGTTCGGTGAGGTTGGGGTCACCCACGAAGGTTTCGACGGCGCCGGTGTCCGGGTTCACTTCGGTATAAGGCCCGTTGACGCTGCGCAGGAACGGCCCGATGGCACCGTTTACCGCGCCGCTGAAGTTGCCCGGCGCCCCGATGCCGACGTCGCGGGTAATGTTGATTGCCCTGCGCCCCGGTGTGGTCACGTTGACGGTTTCCACGCCATAGGGGTGGGTAATGGTGTAGACCCCCGCAACGGGAACCGAGACCCGGATGCGGATGCGCGCAAAGCTCTGCTGGTCGCCGTCCACCGGGTTTTCCGAGGCGAAGGCGGCTTCGATCCCGGCCACGTAGGCGTCCATTTCAAAGCCGCTGTTACCCACAGCGGGAATGGTGGCTTCGGCGAGGAACCAGAAGGCTTCTGGTGGCCAGTTGTCCGGAAACACCATCGGCTGGGTGTCGTCGTAAATGCCCGGCTCCGGCAGCAGCGTGCACATGTAGGCCGGTGGCACGCTGACCGCTACCCGCGAGCTGGCTGCCCGGGACTGGCACAGTTCCATCGACAGCAGGTTTTTGTCCTGATACCACATGGGGAATTTCCCAGTGGCAAAGGTGTAGGGGCCAGGGTCGACGGCTGCGAGTTGAGCGAATGCGCTGCCGGTCAGCGATAGAGTCAGTCCCAGGGCGTTGAGCGCCAGGCGTGGCCAATTGTTCATGATGCCTCCTGATGGGGGTCTGGGCATGTGAGCGTTCATTGCACAATGACCACTTCTTCGATATCGCTGCCGCCATTGGATGACGTCACGCGGACTTTGGCTGGCGGGATCGGCGAGATGCCCGTGGTCAGCGTTTTCACCGCTGCGCTGCCACTCAATGCGCCGATGGCAGCACCGGTGCCGGACGTGGCGGTAAGGGCCGGCGGCGAGGTTTCATCGCTGGTCGTGGCCACGAGAGTCAGTTGCCCGGAACTCAGGCTGTATTCGGCACGCTGGATCACCACCAGGTCGGTCAGTGCCATGGGCAGGGTGGTCGGCGTACTGCTGGCAATTGCCAGATGGTTGTCGGCCGTGACTTGCAAGGTGGTTGGCAAGGTCGGATTGACCGGGTTCTGGACATACCAGCTCCCGGTGGTGTCGGCTTCGGTCAGTTTCAGCGCCGGGGTGCTGCTGCTAAGGGAAACAGTGGCCGGAGGCGGAGGTGCCAGGACAAACACGTCCTGCTGGGCGATGGGGGCGCTGGCACCCTGTTTGCGTGAGTAGGTGCTGCGTTGGGTGATCAGCGGTGTTGGCCGTACCACGGTGGACAATTTGCCCGAGACGGCAAACACCGTGCTGCGCAAGTCCAGCCCGCCGGGGCCTTCGATGCGGATGTAGTTGGTGTTGAACGGACTGCCGGTCACGGCTTCGGTGAGGTTCGGGTCGCCGATGAACTGTTCGGCGCCACCGCTCACCGGGTTGGTTTCGGTGTAGGGGCCGTTGACGCTGCGCAGGAACGGCCCGATATCGCCCTTGAGGGCGCCATCGTAGGTTTTGGGGGCCCCGATGCCGATGTCCCGGGTCATATTGATTGCCCGGCGCCCCGGGGTGTCGACGGTGAACACCTCGATACCGTAGGGGTGGGTGATCACGTACGTACCGGCAGTGGGTACATCGACGCGAATCCGCACGCGGGCAAAACTGATCTGGTCACCCTCGATCGGCTCATCGGCGGCGAAGGCCGCTTCGATCGCCGAGCCGTAGGCCAGGTTGATCCCCCTGGCGGCATCGACGATGGTGCCGTCAGCAGTGAACCAGAACGCTTCGTCAGGGAAGTTGGTGGGAAACACCACGGGCTGTGCATCATCGAATACGCCGGGGGTTGGCAGCAGGTTGCACATGTAGGTCGGTGCACCCGGTGTGCCGGGCACCCGGGAACTCACCGCTTTGGACAGGCACAAGTCGAGGGTACGGCCGTGGCTGTCCTGGTACCAGGCGGCAAAGCCGCCGTTGGCAGGTGTGTAAGGCCCGGTGTCGACTGCAAACAGCGCTGCCTGGGAAATGCTTTGGGCCAGGGCGCTGACGGCCAGAACGGCCGCCGTTTTGGACAGTAAAGGGTGCATGTGTATTCCCTCTAATGGAAACCTGCCCCTCGGAGGTGGGCCAGTTAGGAGGGTTTTGGCAAATTCCATACCAACAGCCCGTAATGTCCCTGAAAGCCCCGGCTACAAGCGCCTCGCGCCGTTGAACAGCGGATCAGCCAGGTTTTCAGGGCGGGCATCTGTCCCCACACCTGGGGTCAGTTGGGGGGCAGCGGGGGGATGGCGGTGAGTCACACCCGGAGTCGGGCAAACGCCCATAAGTGGGCTATAACCCTAGAGGGGACAATGTTGGAAGCAACGTCTATGAGTGTGCTGACTAAAACACTTCGGGTCGTCCAGGCCAATGAGCGCAAGGGCTCACGCAAGCCAGCGTTCAACATGCTGCGCTGGTACTCGCTGATCAGCCTCGCAGTGATCGGCACAGTCGCGGCAGTACTGGGCGCCGTTTCGACCCAGTTCGTGATTGCCGAGAGCGTCCACCGCGATGGGTTGCTGACCTCCCAGTTTATCCAGGCGATTGCCTCGGCCGAGGTTCGCCATGTATCCATCCCCAATGTCAGAACCATGGGTGAGTTGCTCGATCCGCGCCAGGACAAGGACTTCCCCGACGTCGACCCCAAGGCACGCGCCAGCGCCCGAGGTGAATTCCTGGATCATATCGAGCACTTGCCGGACGTGATCCTTGCCAACATCTATGCCCCTGACCGCACCGTCATCTGGTCAACCAACCCGGAGCTGATCGGCACCACGATCCACGCCGACGAAGACCTGGACCTGGCCTTCAACTCCAAGACGCCCGTGTCGGCCAGGTATCACAATGTCGATGAAGCCCGTATGGAACAGAAGTTCTTAGTCCCGCCGAAATACGTCTTTATCGAAAACTACATTCCGTTGTTCGATGCCGATGGCGACAAGGTCACGGCGATGGTCGAGATCTACAAGGAGCCCAGCGACCTGATCGACCGCATGGTCCGGGGATTGCTGCTGATCTGGCTGGCCACTGCCGTGGGCGGAGGGCTGATTTACCTGGGCCTGTACTGGATCGTACGCCGGGCCGCCATGCTGCTTGAGGCACAGCAGAAACAGCTGGTGACCAACGAAACGTTTGTCGCCCTGGGGGAAATGTCCTCGGCGGTTGCCCACAGTCTGCGCAATCCGTTGGCGACCATACGTTCCAGCGCCGAGCTGGCGCTGGAGTTCGACGGTGGCGCCGCCCACAAGAACATAAACGACATCGTGCTGCAGGTTGACCGGATGTCCAAGTGGGTTCGCGAATTGCTGCAGTCCCTGCGCCCGCTCAGCGGTGAACCCGAACCGGTGAATCTGGTGGCGGCGTTGTATGAAAGCCTGGTGGCTTTCGAGCAGCAGATAGCCAAGGCCTCGATCCGGGTTGAATTCGAGCCGCACTCCACACCGCTGGTGCTTAGCCAGCAGCTGCAGTTGAACCAGATTCTCAACAGTGTGTTGTCCAACGCTCTGGACGCGATGGACAAGGGTGGAACCTTGACCATTTTGCTGGTTTCAAACGATGCCGGCAGCGTGAGCGTGGTGTTGAGTGACAACGGCAGAGGCATGAACGAGGAGCAGCGCAGTATGGCGTTCCGTCCGTTTTTCACTACCAAGCAAGGCGGGCTTGGGGTGGGGCTGGTGCTGGTCAAGCGGACCATGGAGCGTTACGGCGGCTCGGCAAGCCTGCAAAGTTCAAAGGGCGAGGGGACGTGTGTGCACCTCACTTTCAAGTTAATACCCCAGTAAACGGGTGTGAATTTTCCCCATTAGCGGGTGCATCCCCGGATGGATGCACTCGATTCTTTAAATGATATGTGAGCAAGCAATTGTTTTTAATGATTTTATTTTATTTGTAAGTAATTGTTTAAAATTGGCCGACTCCTTGCACCGTCCCCATTACCCCCTTTATGACTTCGAGGCGGCTGGTGATGGACATAAAATCGCGATTCCCTTCCAAGTGGCTCGGTGTGCTTGCTCCGCTGAGCGTTCTACTGACCATGATCATGGGCATCACGCCTCTGCATGCCAGCCCCATTGACGACGAGCGACAGCCCGAACCGTCAGACCCATCCGCTTTTGTAGATGAACCGGCGGATGAGCAGGCAGCGTTGAATGCCATCCTGACCATGCCGGAAGCCAACCAGGACTCCTTCGACCTGCCCAATGGGGTCAAGGGCACCCGCGCAACCGAGCGTCAGGAGAACGCCTTGCCGCCCGCGCAGCAGACCAGCTTCAATTACCCCACCAACGGCAAACCCAGCCCGTTGTTCGGGGCCCAGCCGTTTACCCAGCAGTTGGTACTGTTCGAAGAGTTCGGTCCGGAAAAACTGGACCCCACGACACCGGCAGCGCCCCTGGGATTTCCGCCCGCGGCGATTGGCCCGCTGCCGCAACAGGATCCCGCCAGCGTGGCACGCAGTGCGCCACCCGGTGCGGCCCTCGACGCCTTCCTGCGCCAACCGGGGCTGACCCCGTTTCCAAGCCAGTTTTCCAATGTCGTGGATCGCAATCCGTGGCAGGCGCAGATCGAGTTCTTTCTCAACCGGCGAATAGGTTCGTCTGCAGAAGGGCGTCCGCCAGGAAAGGGCTGGTCCCATCAGCGCTGGAACGAGTTTTACCCGCAACTGGCCTACAAGACAGTGCAGACCGGGGCGCGTGTCAACGGCGGCCTGCGGGACAGTCGGCAGATGCACGGCTATGCGCTGGGCGAGTTCGGCCCCGGCGGCCTGTACCACAACGTGGCGGGCGTACCGGCCACCGATGGCACAGCCAAAGGCGTTGATGCACGCTTTCACCCGAGCATGCCGGTGCAGAACCACAACTCGGTGTGGACCTTCGACGGCACCTTGCCACCGAAGCTGTTGATGGTGCGCTACGGTCAGCCGGTGCTGATGCGGCACTACAACGGCTTGCCGATCGACCCGTCGGCCAACATGGGCTTTGGCCTGCATACCATCAGCACCCACGAACACAACGGGCACGCGCCAGCGGAAAGCGACGGCTATGCCAACGCGTTCTTCTTCCCCGGTCAATATTACGACTATCGCTGGCCGATCCAGCTGGCCGGCTACGACAGCATCAACACCGACGCCCATGATCCTCGGGCCGCGTTCCCGTGTTCGCCCGGTGAAACCCTGTGGACCAACGATATCAAGCCCAGTCGCAAGACCTGCGAAAATGGCACGATCAAGATCCGTGGCGACTGGCGCGAGACCATGAGCACCCATTGGTTCCACGACCACATGCTCGATTTCACCGCGCAGAATGTCTACAAGGGCAACGCGGCCATGATGAACTACTACAGCGCCCTGGACCGTGGCAACGAAGCGGTGAACGACGGCGTCAACCTGCGTTTGCCCAGTGGCAGCGCGCTGGCGTGGGGCAACCGTGACTACGACGTCAACCTGGTACTCGCCGACAAGGCCTGGGACGCCAATGGTCAGCTGTGGTTCAACCCGTTCAACACCGATGGTTTCATCGGCGACCAGATGCTGGTGAACTGGCAGTGGAAGCCGACGCTCGACGTGCGTGCCCGCAGCTACCGCTTCCGGATCCTCAATGGTTCGGTGTCGCGCTACTTCAAACTGGCCATGGTGCGTGAAATCAAAGGCACCAGCGGCGAGTTCCAGGGGCCAAAAGGCTCTGGTGTCTCTTATGCCCGCGTGCCGTTTCACATGATCGCCAACGACGGCAACATCATGGAGCACAGCGTTCCTTTTGACGGCTCAATGGATCTGGATGCGGACGGCGACAAGCAAAATCACAACGCAATCCTGCCGACCCAGGGCATTGCCGAACGCTTTGACATCATCGTCAATTTTTCAAAAAACGGTATCAAGCCAGGGGACAAGCTGTTCCTGGTCAATCTGCTGGTGCATGACGATGGCAAGGGCCCCAAAGAACCTGTAGCACTGGGCGATGTGCTCTCCGAAAAATACCTGGCGGTGATCAAGCAGTCGAGCAAAGGCCCGCAGTGGGACAAGGGGGATCCGGCGGTGGGCAAGGTGTTGCAGTTCAACGTCAAGGCTTACACCGGCCAGGATTTGGCCATGGACCCCGCCGCTTATGAACCGGCGAAGCCGGGCAAGGCAGAAGGCCTGGTCATGATCCCGCTCAAGCTGCACCGCGACAATGCGGCAGACAAGGCCCTGCTGGCCAAGGCCCGCCACCGGACGTTCATCTTCGGCCGCTCTGACGGCACCGACGAAGCGCCCTGGACGGTCAAGACCGATGGCGGCTTCGGCTACCACATGGACCCACGGCGGCTCAATGCAGCCACCCAGTTGGCCAGTGGCCCCACCGATGCAGGCACTACCGGGTTCGGCACGCTTGAGGTGTGGAACATCAAGGCTGGCGGCAAGGGCTGGAGCCATCCGGTGCATGTGCACTTCGAGGAGGGGATCATTCTCAGCCGGGGCGGCAAGGCGCCACCTGAATGGGAAAAATGGGCCCGCAAGGACGTGTACCGTATCGGCTCGGAAAAGGACGGCCTGGACAGCGTCGAGATGGCGATCAACTTCCGCGAATTTGCCGGCACCTACATGGAGCATTGCCACAACACCCAGCATGAGGACAACTCCATGCTGCTGCGCTGGGACATCGAGAAACCGGGGCAATTCCAGTTGATGCCAACGCCGTTGCCGAGCTGGGACGGGGTGCGCTATGTGAACTCGGCGGCATTGCCTACTTTCCGCAAAGGCGATGGCGTGGGCCCTCAAGTGCAGGTGACCAAATGAGCCTTGGAGGAGCCGACGCAGCCCTCTGCCGCGCACTGCGCATGCACCTGATGTTGCTGGTCACCTGCCTGCTGGGGACCCAGGTGTGTGTGGGCCACGAAGCCGAGCCGGCAGCGGTCAGCGAACAGGTAACGCCCTGGGGCGAAGACTACTTCCCCAACACCCTGCTGACCGACCAGGACGGTCGGCAGGTGCGTTTTTTTGATGACATGATCAAGGGCAAGGTGGTGGTGATCAATTTTATCTTCACCTCGTGCAGTGACTCCTGTCCGCTTGAAACGGCGCGCCTGCGCCAGGTGCAAAAATTGCTGGGTGATCGGGTAGGCCAGGATATTTTCTTCTACTCCATCAGTATCGATCCATTGAGCGATACCCCCCAGGTGCTCAAGGCATACGCGCAACGCTTCAAGGTAGGGCCAGGCTGGCAGTTTCTCACCGGCGAGTTCGACGCGGTCACCGAACTGCGGCACAAGCTCGGGTTGTTCATTGACGGTGTGGACAATGGCCGGACCAAGGATCACAACCTCAGCCTGATCGTGGGCAATCAGCAAACCGGTCGCTGGATGAAGGCTTCGCCCTTTGAAAATCCGTGGATTCTGGCCGATCAGTTGGCCAATACCCTGCAAAACTGGAAGCAGCCCAGCTCCGAAGAAAGCTATGTCGATGCCCCTGAAATTCGTCCCCCAAGCAACGGTGAAGAGCTGTTTCGTACACGTTGTGCCTCGTGCCACAGCCTGGGCATGCAGGACGGGCAAGGTATCGGCATGCGCAGTATCGGGCCTGACCTGATCGGTGTGACACGACAGCGCGACCCGGTCTGGCTGAGTCGCTGGATTCGCGAGCCGGACCGCATGCTGGCGCAGAAGGACCCCGTGGCGCTGGAACTGTTCGAGCGTTACGGCAAGATCCCGATGCCCAACCTGCGGCTGGATGAAAACGCGGCACAGGCCATTATTGGCTTCCTGCAGGAAGAGACGGATCGACAGCAGTCTCTGGCTGCACAAGCGCCGTAGAGGCAAAATAGCATCATTGTATCGCCCGTCTTGAAAATGGGCGCCTACACTGACTCTGAACTCGAATGCAAAGGCTCAGAACAGCAACCGGGGAACACCCATGCAGTTACCCGAAAAAATAGAAGCCGATCCCAATGAGCAACTGTTAAAACGTGGGCAGTTCAACCTCCTGCGCTGGTTTTCGCTGGGCAGCTTTCTGATCATCGCCGCCGTCGCTCTGGGGCTGGGCCATATCTCCACGCGTTTTTTGGTCGAAGAGAGTATTGAACGGGACTCGATCCTGACCGCGCAATTTATCCAGGCCATTGGCGCGGCAGAAATCCGCCATGCCTCGATTACGCCTGGCCGTACCATGGGTGAAATGCTCGACCCGCGCCAGGACAACGCCTATCCGGATGTTCCGCCCGAGACGCGGGCGACTGCGCGCATCGAGTTTCTTGACCATGTGGAGCACTTGCCGGATCTGCTTTTGGCCACGGTTTATGCCCTTGATCGTACGGTGGTGTGGTCAACCAACCCTGAACTGGTGGGCGTGCGTATCGAAAATGATGATGAGCTGGATCAGTCCTTCGAAATGAAGGAAGCGGTATCCACCAGCTATCACCAGATTGACGATGAGCGTCCTGAACAACGGCTGCTGCACGAACCCGATTACCTGTTCGTCGAGAACTACATCCCGATGTTCAACGCCGACAAAAGTCACGTTATCGCCATGGTTGAGATTTATAAGGAACCTACGGATCTGGTCGCGCGCATTCAGCGCGGTTTCAAAAGCATCTGGCTGGCGACGATTCTGGGCGGGCTGGTGATCTACCTGGCGCTGTTCTGGATTGTGCGCCGCGCCGCCCGGTTGCTCGAAAGCCAGCAAAAGCAGCTGATCGCCAACGAAACGTTTGTCGCCCTGGGGGCCATGTCTTCGGCCGTGGCCCACAGCCTTCGCAACCCGCTGGCAAACATCCGCTCAAGCGCCGAACTGTCCCAGGGCCTTGCCAGCCAGAGCGCACAGAAAAACATCGGGGATATCATCAATCAGGTCGACCGCATGTCGCGCTGGGTCCGTGAGCTGCTGGTGTCTTTGCGCCCGGCCACGGAAGAGTCCGAGGCTGTGGATCTGGTGCTGGCGCTCGAAGACACCTTGAGCGCTTTCGAACCCCTGATCCGCAGTTCGAATGTCGAAGTACGGTTCAACGCCCCGGCGTTCGAGCCGGTAGTCAGTCAACAAGTGCTGCTCACGCAAATCCTCAACAGCCTGTTTGCCAATGCCCTGGAGGCCATGCCCAAGGGCGGCGTGCTGACGATCGACATCGAATCCTCGCAGCCGGGGCAATTGAGCATGACCTTGAGCGATACGGGTAAAGGCATGAGCCCTCAGCAGCAACAGATGGTTTTCAAACCGTTTTTTACCACCAAGCAAGGCGGCCTGGGTGTCGGCCTGGCGTTGGTTAAAAGAATCATGGAGCGCTTTGAAGGTTCGGTCGAACTGACCAGCCGAGAGCAGGAAGGAACCCGCGTGCGACTCAACTTTAAAGTGGCAACGGGAGAAGAATATGGAACACAGCATTCTGCTGGTCGAGGATGACGAGCTTTTAGCCGAGAATATTCAGACTTATCTGGAGCGTAAAAACTTCGAGGTGACGATCTGCCATTCGGCTGAAGAGGCGCTGGAAAAAATGACGGCCTTCACCCCGGACGTGGTGTTGACCGACAACTCGCTGCCGGGCATGAGTGGTCATGACCTGATCCAGAAGCTGCGCGACAGCGCGCCGGATGTGAAAGTGATCATGATGACCGGTTACGGTAACGTCGAGGATGCGGTCATTGCGATGAAGGAGGGCGCCTTCCATTACGTCACCAAACCGGTTGCCCTGGCCGAGCTCAAGCTGTTGTTGGACAAGGCCATGGCGACGGACCGCATGGAGCGCACCCTGTCGTTTTACCAGGACCGCGAGGCGCAAAAATCCGGGGTCCAGGCATTGATCGGCGAGTCGGCGCCCATGCAGTATCTCAAGGGCACCATTACCCAGTTACTCGACGCCGAGCGCCGCATGGCCAACACCGACCTGCCGCCGGTACTGGTGGAAGGTGAGACGGGCACAGGCAAGGAGTTGGTGGCGCGGGCGCTGCATTTCGACGGGCCGCGCAGCAAAGGCCCGTTCATTGAATTCAACTGTGCGTCGATTCCGTCCAACCTGGTGGAGTCCGAGCTGTTTGGTCATGAGAAAGGTGCCTTTACCGATGCAAAGGACCGTCGAGTGGGGCTGGTAGAAGCGGCCGATGGCGGTACGCTTTTTCTCGACGAAGTAGGCGAAATGGACCTGCTGCTGCAAGCCAAGCTGCTCAAGTTGCTGGAAGACCGGACCATCCGCCGTGTGGGCTCGGTCAAGGAGCGCAAGGTCGACCTGCGGGTGATCAGCGCCACCAATTGCAACCTGGAACAGATGGTCCAACAGGGTAAATTCCGTCGCGACCTGTTCTTTCGGCTGCGCATCATTTCCATCAAGGTGCCGCGACTGTACAGCCGGGGTCAGGACATTCTGTTGCTGGCGCGGCACTTCCTCGCCAGTCACGGCAAGCGCTACGGCAAGCCGCTGCTGCATTTCAGCCACCAGGCCGAAGAACTGCTGCTCAGTTACAGCTGGCCGGGCAATGTGCGTGAACTGCGCAACATGCTTGAGCAAACGGTGTTGCTGGCCCAGAGCGACACCATTGCTGCGAATCAACTGAACGTGTGCCTGAGCCTGGTGGATGAGCCGCCGATGCAGCACGAGGTGCAGCATCAGGAACCACGCCCGGTGTATAACGGTATGGAGTCGATGAACCTGCCCGAAGTAGAGCGGGACATGGTGCGCAAGATGCTGGACAAGACCGACTGGAACGTCACCAAGTCGGCCCGTCTGCTGGGGCTGAGCCGGGACATGTTGCGCTACCGGATAGAAAAGCTTGGCCTGGAACGCCCGGACAAACGCCAGTGGTGAGTGCAAAGCCGGGCAATACTATCTGTGGCAGCTGACTTGCCTGCGATGCGGGTGCTGCGGTCTGCCAGGCACGTCGCGGTGATGCCATCGCGAGCAAGCCCGCTCCCACAGAGGCGCTGTTTGTTTGGGTGATCGCTGAATCGAGGCCGGGTCATTTCAGGCATTGCGCGCCGGCCCTGGCCACTTGCGCATCATGTTCGGCCTTGACCCCGGACACACCGACGGCACCTATCACGTGCCCATCGACGATGATCGGCACGCCACCTTCCAGGGAGGTCAGCAGAGGTGCTGACAGGAAGGCGTGGCGTCCGCCGTTGACCATTTCCTCATACCCCTTTGACTCGCGCCGACCCAGCGCCGAGGTTCGGGCTTTTTCGGTGGCAATGTAGGCGCTTATGGGCGCACAGCCGTCGAGGCGCTCAAGGGCCAGCGGATGACCGCCGTCGTCGACAATGGCGATGGTGACGGCCCAATTGTTGTTCTGAGCTTCGCTACGGGCCACGGCAAGGATTTTGCTGACTTCTTTTTGGCTCAGTACGGCTTTGGTTTGCATGGAGGCTCTCCTGGTTGGGGCAGTGCGGCTTCGAGCAGTTCGATCCAGTGACGGACCGGGGTTCTGCCTGCACTGTCGAGATGGGACTGACAACCGATATTGGCCGTCACAATAATGTCGGGGTGTCCGCTTTCCAGGGCATTGAGTTTGTTGTCGCGCAGTTGCCGGGACAGTTCAGGCTGGGTCAGCGAATAAGTGCCCGCCGAGCCGCAGCACAGGTGGCTGTCGGGAACCGCCGTCAGGTTGAATCCAAGGCCGGTCAGAAGGGTTTCCACCGCGCCGGTCAGCTTCTGCGCGTGCTGCAAGGTGCAAGGGCAGTGGAACGCCAGACGTTGATCGCTGTGTATGCCGAGCTGTTCCAGCGGCTCGCCGCGCAGTACTTCAACCAGGTCCCTGGCCAGCGCGCTGACCCTGGCCGCCTTGCGGGCATAAACCGGATCGCGGCTGAGCAGGTGGCCATAGTCCTTGATAAAAGCGCCACAACCGCTGGCGGTTTGCACAATGGCCTCGGCACCGTCTTCAATGCCGGGCCACCATGCATCGATGTTGCGGCGAGCGCGATCCAGCCCCGCCGACTGGGCGTCCAGATGATAGTCCACGGCTCCGCAGCAACCGGCTTCCCGGACGGGCATGACGCTGATCCCCAGCCTGTCCAGGACCCTGGCGGCAGCAGCGTTGGTGTTGGGTGACAGGCTGGGCTGCACGCAGCCTTCGAGCATCAGCACGTGTCGGGCATGGCGGCTGGTCGGTCGGGGTTTTGCTGAGGGCACATGGCGGGGCACCTTTGCTTGCAGGGGGGCAGGCAGCCAGGGGCGCAGGACCTGTCCGCTGCTGACCAGCTTTCTGAACAGGCCC
The DNA here is from genome assembly GCF_037055275.1 of Pseudomonas sp. ML2-2023-3. NCBI lineage: Bacteria > Pseudomonadati > Pseudomonadota > Gammaproteobacteria > Pseudomonadales > Pseudomonadaceae > Pseudomonas > Pseudomonas sp. ML2-2023-3. Next base: position 3,627,337 of record NZ_CP146343.1, on the reverse strand, counting down.
GTACTTGGGACAACACTGCGCAGGCCTTCACGCAACAAGCGCTGGCCAAGCGGCCGTGGCACTTGAGCGTCGACCACGGCCCGGCCGATATCCAGCAGGTTGTGGTAATCGACGCCGGAAGGGCAGGTGGTTTCACAATTGCGGCACGACAGGCAGCGGTCCAGATGCTGCTGGGTCTTTTCGGTCGCCTGGTGGCCTTCGAGCACTTGCTTGATCAGGTAAATGCGTCCCCTCGGCCCGTCCAGCTCATCGCCGAGCAACTGGTAGGTCGGGCAGGTGGCGTTACAGAAACCACAGTGCACACAACTGCGCAGGATGCTTTCGGCCTCCAGGGCACGGGGCAGCTGGCGGGCTTTTTCGCTCAGGGTGGTCTGCATGGTTCAACACTCCGCGTACAGGCGACCGGGGTTGAAGATGCCCCGTGGATCGAGTTGTTGTTTCAGCGTGCGGTGGTAGCGCATCAGTACAGCGGGCAGGGGCTGGAACGGGCTGTCGACAAGGCCGTGCCGGTAGCAGGTCGCATGCCCGCCGACTGCTGTCACTGCATGGCGAATGAGCGTTGGATCGGCATCGGACTTGAGCCAGCGTTGTGCGCCGCCCCAATCGATCAGTTGACTGCCGGGCAGGACCAGATTCGGGGTGTTGTTGGGCAAGGACAGTCGCCAGAGGGGCTGGGTTTCATCGAAGAAACTCAGTTGGTGTTCGTTGAGATCGGTCCAGTACGAAGCGTCCAGCCATTCGCCCCCCAGCCGTTCATGGGCCGCCGCCACCGAGCCTTCCCCCCCTTCAAGCCTCACGTGCAGGCGCTGGCCGTCATGGCATGCCGCACTGATCGGCAGCGGTTGCTGGCCCCACTGCGCCAGGCGCAGCAAGGCGCCAGCAGCATCCAGTTCCAGGCTGATACTCAGGCATTGTCGCGGTTTGGGCAGTACCTTGAGCGACACTTCGGTCACAACCCCCAGGGTGCCGTAGCTGCCAGCCATCAAGCGCGACAGGTCGTAGCCGGCGACGTTTTTCATCACTTCGCCACCAAAGCGCAAGTGTTTACCGTGCCCGGTGATGACCCGTGTACCGAGTACGTAGTCCCTGACCGAACCCGACCAGGGCCTGCGGGGGCCCGATAACCCGCTGGCAATCATGCCGCCTACCGTGGCGTCACCGAAGGCGGGGGGCTCGCAGGGCAGCATTTGTCGGGATTGATCCAGAACGTGGGCCAGCTCCGACAGTGGGGTGCCACAGCGGGCCGTGATCACCAGCTCGGTCGGGTCATAGCTGACGATGCCCCGGTGGGATCTTGTGTCGAGCACTTCGCCCGCTACCGGGCGACCCAGGAACATCTTGCTGTTGGAGCCCTGAATACGGAGCGGGGTCGCGTATTGGAGAGCCTGCTCGACCTGTTCCAGCAGGCGGTGACTGTCATCCCTGTCGTGTTCACTGCGCATCAGAAACGCTCCAGTTCAGGGAAAGGCAACTGCCCCATATGAACATGCATGGCGCCAAACTCGGCGCAGCGATGCAGGGTCGGAATATTTTTTCCGGGGTTGAGCAGGCCACCGGGATCGAAGGCCGCCTTGACCGCGTGGAACAGGGTCAGCTCATCACTGTTGAACTGCGCGCACATCTGATTGATTTTTTCGCGACCCACACCGTGCTCGCCGGTAATGCTGCCGCCGACCTTCACGCACAATTCAAGGATCTTGCCACCCAGGGCTTCGGCGCGATCGAGCTCTCCCGGCTGATTGGCATCGAACAAAATCAACGGGTGCATATTGCCGTCACCGGCGTGAAACACGTTGGCTACCCGCAGGTCGTACTCGACCGACAACGCGGCAATGGCTTGCAGCACGCCCGGCAGCTCACGGCGCGGGATGGTGCCGTCCATGCAGTAGTAATCGGGTGAGAGGCGACCCACGGCCGGGAAGGCGTTTTTGCGCCCGGCCCAGAAACGCACCCGTTCAGCTTCGTCTTTTGCCTGGCGCACTTCGGTGGCACCGGCCTGCTCCAGCACAAGGCGTACGCGGTTGCAGTCGTCATGTACATCGGCTTCAACGCCATCGAGTTCGCACAGCAAAATGGCTTCGGCGTCGACGGGGTAGCCTGCCTGGATGAAGTCTTCGGCGGCGCGGATGGCCAGGTTGTCCATCATCTCCAGGCCGCCGGGGATGATACCTGCACCAATGATGTCGCCCACGGCCCGACCCGCTTTCTCCACCGAATCGAATGCTGCCAGCAGTACTTTGGCGGTCTGGGGCTTGGGCAGCAGTTTGACCGTGACCTCGGTGATGACGCCGAGCATGCCTTCGGAGCCGGTAAACAGCGCCAGCAGGTCGAAGCCTGGGGAGTCGAGCGCGTCCGAACCCAGGGTCAGGGGGTCACCTTCTACGGTAAGAATGTCGACCTTGAGCAGGTTGTGTACGGTCAAACCGTACTTGAGACAATGCACGCCACCGGCATTTTCCGCGACGTTGCCGCCGATTGAACAGGCGATTTGCGAGGAGGGATCGGGGGCGTAGTACAGGCCAAACGGTGCTGCCGCCTGGGAAATCGCCAGGTTGCGTACACCCGGCTGCACCCGTGCAGTGCGGGCAGCAGCGTCGATGTGCAGGATCTTGTTGAAACGGGCCATCACCAGCAGCACGCCTTTTTCCAGCGGCAGTGCGCCCCCGGACAAACCGGTGCCGGCCCCGCGTGCGACGACCGGGACACGTAATTCATGGCAGATCTGCAGCACACCCTGCACCTCGTCGAGGTGACGAGGCAGTACCACCAGCAGGGGCGTGGTGCGGTAGGCGGACAGTCCGTCGCACTCGTAGGGCTTGAGTTCTTCACGCTGATGCAGGACTTCAAGGTCCGGCAAACGTGCCTGCAAGGTGTGCAGCAGCAGGGCTAAATCGACGTCGGGCAGGATGCCATCGACGCGTTCATCGTAAAGGATGTTCATGGCGGCTCACGACACTCGATTGTTTTTATTAGAGGTCTGTATCCGGATGCAGCGGTCCATCATTGGACTCGGGCGCGCTCCTGTCCATGTAATGTTTGGCGGGTGGAACCGGTTTTGTAAAGGTTGCGATGGCACAATCAAGCCCGTCGCAGGGCAACGTGCAGGTCTGTGGGGTGAGGGTAGTCGCTGTCCGGTCAGCGCCGGATACGATTTTTTTGCCAGCTCAGATCGCTGTGAAACGTTCCCGTATCACCGCGCATCACGTAGAGGGAGGCCCTGTAGGCCGATGACAATCGGGAACATTGCAGACCGCGAATCTTGCTGTATGCCCATATCCAGCCGTGGGTTGTCCTGGTGCTCATCCTTCATCCTGCTTGTTCATCACCTGACCCCTGAAATCTGCATAATCAATGACTTGAGCCTGTTTGGACCGGCTCTGGCCCAGTAGTTCCCCAGCTCATTTCAGGCGGTAGATCCAGGGAGGGGCTGTCGGGTGGTGTGAAGGCAGAGCAAGGCGGGATGATCTGGCCACTTTACCGCCTGTTGGCGGCAAGTGGGCCGGAGCATCTCTGGAGCAGGCAGTGACGCCTAGAGCAGTTGGTCAATCAGGACCGCATTGGTGTAGATCAGGCTACCGTCGCTCGATTGATGCCCGACCAAATGGAACTGACCACGGTCGAGGTGCAAATAGACGCGCATCTGGCAGTCCGACAACGGGCCATAGTCTTGGGGCAGGGTCAGATCCAGTGTGCTCATGTCGACGTCGACCATGACTTCAGGCTCCTGGGTTTTCTGCAGGCGTTCCTCTGCTTGTTCCATGCGTCGATGGAGGGGACCGTCGACGTAGAAATGGATCTCGCCGACGGGGATGGGACTTTCGCCGGGACTGTTTTTGCACCAGCCTTCAATCGTCAGGGCACTCATGACAACACCTCCACTGTGGATGGCTGACTCTTGGCAGCGCTTGGCGCGCTGCTTGCCATAACGTGTCTGACCTTCACGCTCAGGCCGGGTTCTTCTTTTATGACCAGCGGTGAAAGCTGATACCTGTACGAGCGGGTCGTGACCCACTTCAATGCAGGGCGAGGCGGGTGTCAGGTCGCAGGGAAGGCAGGCACAGCACAAATGCCAGGGACAACCATGCCACGGGCAGGCCTCCTGGCATCTTGTAGCGGGATTGCGCATGCAGGTCGGGCCGTGTTTTGCGATAAGCAATATAGGACGCCAGGATGGTCGACCAGGTAAAGATCACCAGGATGGCCGACACCGTCGACACGATTGTAAAGTCGGTCACGACTTCAGGGATGCTGAGCAGCAGCAGTACGCCCACCAGCATCAGGAATGTGGTGAAGGCCAGGCTGGTGAGAGGAACACTGTTTTTCGAGAGCCGCTTGAAGATGCGGGGCGCATTACCCAGGTCGGCCAGGCCGATTCTTGATGTTATTCGGGGAAGGTACCAGGTGGATTTCTTCACCGAGGGCATACTTGCGGGCCTGGTCATGTAAATAACGAAGCGAAGAAAAATCTTCAAGGGCAATGCCTACAGAGTCGAACACCGTGACTTGGGTATCGCTTTCGCGTCCAGGTCCGTTGTCCCGAACAATGCGGAAATATTCGATGACCGGAAAATCAGGTGCCAGTTGCTGAATGTCACAGCCGTGTGGCTATCGCGGGGCAGGCCACGAAGTAACACCGGGCAGTTACCGGCGGAGACGGATTTTCTGATAAGTGCGGTTGTTATAAAAAGTGCCTGTATCGCCTCGAAGTGCATACAGCGTTGCTCTGTAGGCAGAGGACAGCGGCGGGCACAACAGGCTGCGCATCTTGCGATATGCCCACATCCAGCCATGTCCGGGTACGTTGGTCATATAGCTGCCTCAATGGGATGGGATTCGCCTGATACATAATGCGTCAGGTGGCAGGAATGAGGGGTGTTTGCAGAGTCCATAAGCCCGTCCATGGTTGTAGTTGCATTGGCGTTGTTTTTTAGGCGGGTAAAACAGTGTTCATTACGAGGGTGTTCTACTAATAAGGATGTTAATTAATGTCTTGTTTTGTTCGGCGCCAGGAAGCGTGGCGTGCTCTTCGAGTTAATGGTTTTCAGAAAGGCAGGTGTGCAGTGCCGGACAAGAAGCCGGGTTGATGATAATACTAAACTTGCTGATCTGTAACCTGCTTGACGGTTATCTATTGTTTTATGTGTTTGAATTGACGGGTTGTTGGCGCCATTCAAATGTCTTATTGATGTCCCGTGGCCGGATTTTGTTTTATATGGCTTTTCTTTTGTTTTATTTTTTTATAGATTAGCCGTTATGGCACCATGTTTTGTGTGGACTCCTGACCGATTAAGGACTGATTGAACAGCTTTTGCGGGGTGTTGGGACCCTTGTTAACAATAAAAGCACAGTGGGCAGCCGCTTTTGTGGCTAAATGTCAGGCCATCCTGCAGGGCAGGTTGCTCGATGCTGACGGCGATCATTATTTTTCGTCAGACTACTTGGGGCAGGTGGGTGAAGCGCTGGTTTACCGTGGCATACAGTAAATCCAACTTCATGTCTCAGTGACTAAAGTCGAACTAAGTTAATCAGGGGTATCGGTTAAGCTTATTGGTTATCCCTCGCTTTACAGAGTGTTCATGCTTCACACAAGGAAGGAATGAAGAGAATGGAGGGCGGACATTTTGTACAAGTTATCGCCGTTACAAGCGGCAAGGGGGGCGTAGGCAAGACCGTTGTAGCGGTTAACCTCTCATTGGCGCTGGCAGAACTCGGCAAGCGGGTTGTATTGCTGGAAGCTGACTTGGGATTGTCGAATATAGGTGTTCTGCTGGGGCTTAACCCGCGGTACACCCTTGCCGATCTGATCGAGGGCCGCTGCGAGTTGACCGATGTGTTGATGCGGGGGCCTGGCGGGGTGCTCATTGCCCATGCCGCGTCAGGTGATCAGAGCCTGGCGCATTTGTCTGCAGCTCAGTATGCAGGCTTGATTCAGGTCTTCAGCGACATAGCTGACACGCTCGATGTGCTGGTGATTGATACCGCTTCGGGTATCGGTGAATCGGTAGTCAGCTTCGTTCGGGCTGCCCGGGAAGTCTTGCTGGTGGTGTGTGACGAGCCGACCTCGATTACCAACGCGTATGCGCTTATCAAGCTGCTTAATCGAGACCATGGCATCAGCCGTTTTCGGGTCTTGGCCAATATGCAGCACCATCCCATGGACGGCCAAAGGCTGTTCGCAAAGCTGGTCAAGATTACGGATAACTTTTTAAGCGTAACGCTGCAGTATGTGGGGGCCATTCCGTACGATCAGGAGGTCCGCAAGGCTGCGCATATACAACGAGCCGTCTACCGAAACTTTCCGCGTTCCAAGAGCGCAAAGGCATTCAGGGCTATTGCTCAAAAGATCGATGCCTGGCCAATTTCAAACAGTCCGCGAGGACACATAGAGTTCTTCATAGAGGGACTGGTGAGTAACTCTATGAGATGAGGTTGTTGTTTGGCCGTTGAGTGTTAACTGTTTTTTTGTGTCTGTTGATACAGGTAGTTGTAGTTTCCTGTTTCAAGCGGGCGCAAGCGTTATTGATTTCAGGGGTGTCAGGTGTCGTGAGTCACTGTCACATACACTTCGGGTGTCGATCACGAAAATCATTACTTGAAACAGCAGGGACCAGGGGGAGTTTCCCCCTTGACCTGTCACGTCACCGTATTTATCCAGAGAGCATAAGCCAATGTCTAAAGTTGCCAGATACCGGGACCTCGAACGCCAGATCATTGAACAACAGCGGGTCCTGGAGGCGCTCAAGAACGACAAGTCCTTTCAGGTAGAAGCCGAGTTTGAACACAAGTTGCGCACACTGATGGAGGCGTACGGGGTCAACCTCCATCAGATCGTGGCTTTGCTTGAACCGGTCGATGCTCGTGCAACCGACAACGGCGCGGGTGTGACCAAGGCCCCGCGCACTCCCCGGGTTCTCAAGCGTTACCTGAACCCGCACACCCATCAAGTCGTCGAGACCAAGGGGGGCAATCACAAGATGCTTCAGGCCTGGAAAAAGGAGCATGGCCCGGATCAGGTCGGAAGCTGGCTACTGACATAAGTCATGGACGGATCGAGCACGTGAATCTCAGGCGTCTCTTCAAGGCCCGTGACCCAGTGGCAAAAGAGGGAATTACGCCTCATTGAGCCAGAAACGCGACACCCACATTGAGCTGAAACTTTGGCTGATGTAGAACTCCCTGGCGTGTTTGTCCAAGTTGTTCAATCCTCGTGGTACGGGCCAGAAAATGAAAATAAAAACCAATCGAACGCTAGCCACACCGTTGCTCATCTCGCTTCTGATGCTTCAGGGAACACAAGCCTTTGCCGAAGAGAGCAGCGCTGCTCCTTCCAATCTATTGACTGCCGCAGTCGCCTGGAAGCAAACGGCTGCCGAGTTCGAAGCGCTTTACTATCAAGGCTTCAATGTAGCGAGGATGCAACTCGATCGAGCACTCCAGGCTCACAAGAAGGGGGATCGCCCTTTGGCTGTCATCAGCGATGTCGATGACACCGTTCTGGGCAGCAACAGCTACTGGGGTTACATGATCAACTCGGGAAAAGAGTTTTTTGATGACGGTGCGTGGGACAAATGGGTTGCTGACAATGGCCCTGTTGCCACACCCGGAGCGTTGGAGTTTCTGAACTACGCACACTCCAAGGGGGTAGAGGTTTTCTATGTCACGAGCCGTGATCAAGGTGAAAATACCTTTCAATATGCCCTGGAAAATCTCCGTAAAAACAAACTGCCTTTTGCCGACGATAAGCACCTGACGGTTTATCGCGACAGCTCCAACAAAGAACCCCGACAGCTGGAGATCGCCAAGGATTTTGACGTGGTCGTGATGCTGGGTGACAACCTCAACGACTTCAAGCGCAAGTATTACGTTGCCGACGTCAAGCAACGCCTGAACCTGATGACTGAAGATAAAGAGCAGTTTGGTCGCAAGTTCATCATCTTCCCGAACCCTACCGACGGGCATTGGCTCAAGGCGATATTTGGCGACTCTGAACCGCCTGCAACGGCTGAAAACCGCAGCAAGTTCAAGGCGGCGGCGGGTTCAACCGCCTGGCAGCCCAAGGAGTAACACACAGATGTACCTGCGCTCGCGGCCAGAAAGATCCTTGATGGATGGAGGGATAACGAAGGGCAGCGCAGGTAATCCCTCAAACAGCGCCCTGGGTGGCGATGTTGCAATATTGCCCTTTGAAATACAGCAGTGGCTGCGTAACTGGAGTTGCTTGCAGGCTTAACGCTTTCACTTCGCCAATCACGATCAGGTGATCACCGGCGGCATGTTCGGCGTGAATTTCACAATCCAGCCAGTGCAGGCTCCCGGCAATGATCGGATTACCCAGCGGCGATTGTTGCCACTCGACGGCGTGCCACTTGTCCGTGCCTTTGCGAGCGAACTGGTTGGAGATCCCGACCTGCTCACCCGACAGGATATTGACTACGAATCGGCCAGCCTGGCGAATTTTTGGATAGCTGGCCGAACTGGCCATGACGCTGAATGACACCAGCGGCGGGCTCGTCGACACGCTATAGAACGACTGGCAGGTGAAGCCAATCGGCTCGCCATCAAGGTGTGACGTAATCACCGTGATACCGGATGCGTAGTGCCCGAGCGCTTCGCGAAAGCTCAATGGCTCGATAGTCGTGTTGGGAAGTGACATGGCAAGTCCTGAAAATGGGGTGCAACCCGAGCGTGAGAAAAGGCCTGAAGTAGCCGTGAATGTCGGCTGACTTGAGCGGTGCCCAGTGCTGGAAGCGGGCCCGACAGTCCGCTTCCCGTACGCCACTTGCGGCTTTAACTCAGCGCTGGTTCAAGAGTTCTCTTCGAACGATGTCTGCGCCTGCACTTAATGCGTTCAGCTTGCCTCTTGCTACCTGGCGAGGCAGGGGGGCCATGCCGCAGTTGGTGCAAGGATAGAGCTTGTCGGCGTCGACGAACTGAAGTGCTTTGCGCAACGTGTTGGCAACTTCCTCGGGTGTTTCAATGATATGGCTGGCCACATCAATGGCCCCGACCATCACTTTCTTACCGCGAATGAGTTCAATCAGGTCCATGGGGACATGAGAGTTGTGACACTCCAGCGAGATGATATCGATACTGGATTTTTGCAGCTTGGGAAAGGCTTCCTCATACTGGCGCCACTCGGACCCCAGGGTTTTTTTCCAGTCGGTATTGGCCTTGATGCCATAGCCATAGCAAATGTGCACAGCCGTTTCACATTTAAGGCCTTCAATTGCTCTTTCCAGGGTCGCCACCCCCCATTCATTCACTTCGTCAAAGAACACGTTAAAGGCAGGCTCATCAAACTGGATGATGTCGACACCGGCAGCTTCCAATTCCCTGGCTTCTTCATTGAGGATCTTGGCGAATTCCCAAGCCAGTTTTTCGCGACTTTTGTAGTGATTGTCATAAAGCGTATCGATCATGGTCATGGGGCCCGGCAGCGCCCATTTGATAGGTTGACTGGTTTGCTGTCGCAAGAACTTGGCATCGTCGACAAAAACCGGCTTTTGGCGAGCAACCGCGCCCACGACCGTCGGTACGCTCGCATCATAGCGATCACGAATCCTGACGGTTTCACGCTTCTCGAAATCAACACCGCTGAGGTGCTCAATAAAGGTGGTGACGAAGTGTTGGCGCGTCTGTTCACCATCACTGACTATGTCAATGCCCGCGTGCTGTTGTTCCTGAAGTGCCAGTCGCAAGGCATCTTGTTTGCCTTCGACTAACTCCTCATCTTGCAGTTTCCAGGGAGACCACAGTGTCTCGGGTTGTGCAAGCCAGGCGGGTTTAGGCAAGCTGCCAGCTGTTGAAGTGGGTAGCAATTTTTTCATGTTAGAAGACCTTGAATATGTTAGGTGTCAAAGAGAGTAATTAGCCGACCACTGCTCAAGTACTGCCTGATAGGGTTTGATAAAGTGCTCTTCAACAAACTTGCCCTGCTCAACAGCCAGCTGGCTACGTTCTTCTCGGTTGTAAACAATTCGAGTCAGTGAATAGTCCTGGTGCTTCAAGCTGGGCTGATAGGATTTCCCGGCGGCCGAATTCGCATTGTAGATTTCAGGGCGGTAGATCTTTTGGAACGTGTCCATCGTACTGATGGTGCTGATGAGTTCAAGGTTGGTGTAATCACCCAGCAAGTCGCCCGAGAAATAAAAAGCCAAAGGCGCCACACTGTTGGCCGGCATGAAGTAGCGGACTTTCAACCCCATTTTCTTGAAGTATTCATCCGTTAAAGAATATTCATCCTGCTGGTATTCAATGCCCAGTACGGGGTGCTGGTTTTCAGTGCGATGGTAGGTTTTGGTGTTCGAGACGCTCAGGCATATAACGGGTGATTTGTTGAAGTTATCCGTGTAGGTGCTTGAATTCACGAAGCACTTGAACAGATTCCCGTGGAGGTCGCCAAAATGCTCAGGTGTGCTGAATTTGGACCGGCCCTCATTGTGCCCCGGCAACGCCACGCTGAAGTCGTAGTCACGCACGTACGAAGAGAAGTTATTCCCGACCATGCCGTCAACGCGTTCATTGGTTTTTCGATCAATGATGCAGGTCTTCAGGAGTTCAATCAAAGGGATGGCAGTGCTGCTGTTTTCACTGTCGATGTTCATCTCGACGGAAATAATGTCGAGTTCAACCGTGTAGCGATCGCCTTTAGGGTTGTCCCAGTGGGCCAAGGCATTGAAGCGGTTGTCGATCATCTTCAACGTGTTGCGCACATTCTCCTGGCGACTCTTTCCTCTGGCCAAATTAGCAAAATTGGTCGTGATGCGCGTATTTTCGGAGGGGTGATAGTCTTCGTCGAAACGAAGGCTCTTGATCGTAAATGAGAACGCGGTGTTCATTGTAATTTGCCATCCTGATGTCTGAGATAAGTCCTGAATGTGTTTATTATTCTTCAGTGTTTTCCACTGTTATTTTCTGGTTTTTTTCTCAGTAAAATGTAGAGTGCCTGTCATTAAGACGTATTTTAAGCCGGGCGATAGATTGAGCGACAATGAATTGATTTCACTAAATCGTTAGTCCTGTTCATGATGGGATTTACGTTTAATTGCAGGCATTACTGTCTGGAAGAATTTAATGCGTTGGCTCGACTTTAATGGCGCCCATTTCATTTAATCGCGGCTAACAATCCTCCCTCTTGTTTAAAAGACCACGCTGCTGGGCAATGACAGGTGTTTGCGAGCCATCAGTCGCTTTTGTGTGCCGTCAGGCAAAGCGTGGGCTCTAAACCGTCTGCGGGCTGGAATAAACGGCGATTCTTTGCTTGAGTTTATCTACTGCTACACACGTCGACCCATAAGGGGCCGGTCCTGGAGAATGCAATGAGCCCTCGATCTCTTCGTTCCGCCGCACTGGCTGTTACTGTGACCCTCGGTTTTTTCCCCGGCGCGGATGCCGCCGAATACAGCAGCGTAAATCCCGCGGCCAGCACCCTGAGTTTTACCTTCAACCAGATGGGATCGAGGGTCTATGGCACCTTTGGCAAGTTTGTCGGGACTCTCGAATTCGACACCGCACACCCCGAGGCGGCCCGGGCCAGGCTGACCATCGACCTCGACAGCATCGACGCCGGTAGCGAAGACGCCAACACCGAGCTGCAAAAGCCTGCCTGGTTCGATACCACGGCTTATCCCGTGGCGATCTTTGAGTCGACCCGCATCAAGGACATGGGAAACAATCGTTACCAGATTACGGGCAACCTCACACTCAAGGGAGTTACCCGGGAAGTGACAGTGCCGGTGCTGCTGAAGTCAGATCGAACCATTGGCATTTTCGACGCCGAGCTGGTGCTCAAGCGCAGTGACTTCAAGGTCGGTGCCGGGGAGTGGTCCGACAGCCTGGTTTCCGATGACATCGACATACGCTTTCGGATGGTTGCGCCGGAGCACTGAGAGTATTGGGTGTTTGGGGGCCGATGGTTCGTGCTGAACGCTGGATGGAAAACTATACAACCGGCGGGTAACGTTCATCCAGTGATGCTCGGCGTGGTTCAAATCACAATGGCATGGTGAGCGAAAACGGAATGCGCAGCGCCTCGACAGGCCCTGCATCCCGGCCGCACATTTCGTCGTGCACGCATTGCTGCACCAGTACGCAAGGAAATGCCGGTACGGCGTGCAGCAATTCTCGCAGGTGGGCGATCGAACGCAGGTGCATTGGCTGGGCCGCATCATCCAGCAAGGTGAACTGGCCGTGATCCTGACGGACCCGTGCCAGATAAAATCCACCTTCGATTGACAGCAGCTCCAGCTCGCGTATTTCGCTGTTGGCCGCACGTTCGGTGAGGGTTTGCAGGTTCATGTTTCACTCCTTGCCTACCAGGGCAGGCGTTCTCCATCGTAGGCAAAGAAATGGCCGCTGTCGGCCGGCGTCAACTGGTCAATCAAGGTCAGTAATTGGGCAGCGGCAACCTCTGCCGGACGGGCGTTGCAGGCTCCGCGGAAAGGTTGCGACAACCCTGACACAACCGTGCCCGGGTGCAGGCTGAGCAAACGGCTCTGCGGGCGAGTGCGGGCCAGTTCAATGGCGGCGGTCTTGATCAGCATGTTCAGCGCCGCCTTGGAGGCGCGATAGGCGTACCAGCCGCCCAAACGGTTGTCGCCAATGCTCCCGACCTTGGCCGAAAGCATTGCCATCGCTCCCCGAGGTTCGAGCAGCGGCAGAAAGTGGCGCAATACCAGCGCCGGGCCCAGCGTATTCACTTGAAAGACGGCCTGCAGCGCCTCCTGTTCGATCGCGCTGAAGCTTTTTTCCGGCTTTATCCGGTCGCGATGGAGCAGGCCGGCAGCGTGCACGATCAGTTGATAGGGCGCTTCGGCTGCCAGTTCGGTGGCGGCGCTGGCAATCGTGTCGGGGCGCTCAAGGTCCAGTTCGGGAACGGTCTGGCGCCCCAGGGCGCGAACTCCGGCACAGCGCGGATCCTGTCTGAGCTGTTCGCAAAAAGCCGTGCCAAGGGCCCCACTGGCGCCGATGACCAGCGCGCGATAACCGTCGCCGAGGGAGGCCATGGTCCAGGGCCGGTTCATTGGCTCGCTCCCGTGCCCTGGCGACGGAAGAATAACGTCACCTGGCCGACCTCTACCCCGAACTTGGACATAGTGGTGCGGTTGATCAGCGTGTCCTCGTCCATCAAGTACATCCAGTCGTCCATGCTCATTTCGTAGGTTGAGTCGCCGACTGGCAGGTTCAGGCGATAACGCCAGTGCAAGGTGTTTCCAGCGACTTGGCCCTTGGCGACACCCACCACATCATCCGCACGACCGCTCCAGCGCCCTTGGCCCTCAGGGGTGAGGACCCACACGCGGCGCTGGCGAGTACCGTCGCTGTAAAGGAAGCGCTCGTCGAGAATCAGGTTGTTGCCCTCGCGTCGGCTGGCGATGTTGACCTCGAAACGCTTGGCAACCTCACCGCTGCGTTTCTGAAACATCCCCCAGGCTTTGACGGGCTGGCTGAAAAAACGCTCCAGATCCAATGCCGGTTGCTGATCCGTATAACGGGCGACATCCACACTGGAGCAGCTCGCGACGCTGAGTGCCAGGGCCAATAACAGCAGAAATCGGGTCATTGCCTTACTCCCTGAAGTTCACAGGTGGTGAAGGTGAAGTTTCGAACCAGAGCCCTGTACGGCTGGCAGCCCGCGTACAGGTTTGTCGTCGTTGCAAGAGCGGCAGGAATTCCTGCCGCGTCGTCGACTATCACCCAAGGCGCCCGGCATTACAGAGGAAGCCATGACCGAATTCATCTCTATAGCCAAATACCTATACGCGATAAATATTTTGTATAGGTTTTGATCAAGATAGGCTGAAAAAAAACACCTGACAATGAATCAATAATCTTTTTTGTGCGCACGCGAAAACCTCACAACGCAGAGATGTGAGGTTGCTCGGATAGCTGATTGTGCTGTGTGGGAGCTTTAGGATGAGCGGCTCAGAATCGCCCACTAATACCCAGCAACGGCCCCTTCTGGACAATGTCGTAGACAAAGCCGTCATGACGATAATTAACCCCCATCGCCCGGTAACCGGCCACCGCCGAAAACCCGGGGGAAAACTCCCAGCCTGCCAGCGCTGCCAGGTCCCAGTCTTCCCGGGACTGCCCGGCGCCCGCCATCCCCCAGGATGACAACCAGAATCGATCGTTCACGGCATAGTGCCCGCGCAGGCCTGCCATCGCGTCTGCCCATGTCGCATTGTCAGAGCCCGACAAGCCACCAAGGGGGCCACCATGGAAGGTGAGGGTGGTGCCGCTGTACCAGACACGCACGCCACCGGCGACATCCAGTCGACGATTATCATCACCCAGCACTGTGTAGCCGCCACCCAGGAACCCGGAGGCTGTCTTGCTTTCTACCTCAAGTTTGGCGCCCCCAGGCAGGTGGTTGCGGGTGTCGGTGTCGATGTACATCAGGTCGGCGAGCACGCTGTAGGGGCCTCGACGCGCCTCACCCATCAGCATCACCGACATATCGACCGTCTTGGCGATGTCGGAGAAATCGGATTTGATGAACTGGGTGCCAGTACTGCCATGACCCACGTGTCCACGAATGCCAGCACCCCATAGGTAAGGTCCGCCGTTGAACGTCCAGTCTTCGTTGTCTGCCGCCATCGCGGGCCCGGCTGCGATGAAGGCGCCAGCCAGTAGTGCCAGACGTGCGTGCTTGCGCCGCAAAGCCGAGCGGGTGTTGTCACTGTACATGATGGTGTTTTCCCGATCAGTGCTGGGTCAGCGAGAGCGCCACGGCCTCGGCCGCACAGTCCTGTGCAGGCTTCAAACCGGCTTTTTGCGCGGCCTTGACCTCTTCCTTGGCGGCCGCCATATCCGCCAGGAACGTCGGATTGCTGTGCAGGCTCGCCACCGTCGCAGCGCCCATGATGCGGCCTGCATCGACGTCGCTCTGCCAGTGAGCGTCGCAGATGACCCGGCTCTGGCCGAATGACAACCCGCGGGTCATCAACTCGGTTGCACGCGCAGGCTGTATCTCGGCCAGCAACAGCCCCCAGGCCCAACCGGCTGCGGAGTGGCCGGAAGGCCAGGAGCCATCCGTGCGCAGCAGCGGTTCCATGTCTTTGCGGCAGGTTCCTTCGTTGTGTGCCACGAATGGTCGGGTGCGGTTGTAGGCATTCTTCCCGGCATAGGTGGAGCCGCCCGCATCCGACAGGGTGCGCTGCATCAAGGTATAAAGATGCGGTGTGTTTTTCTCGGTGATCGGCGTACCCATCGCGCAGGAGAATGCGTTGGCCGGGCCCGGGAATGACAGCTCCGCATCCGTCGCAGCGAGTTTCTCCCGGGCCGTACCGCGTAGCGACAGCGCTGCTCGCCGTGCTTCCTCATCCCGTGCCAGCGCCGCAGAGTCGGGCTTTGGCGGGGCGCCCAGCAACGCCAGGCCCAGGGGCAGGTCTGCTGAAGGTAGATAGCCTGGGGCCAGCTTGAAGTGAGGGTCCGTGACCTTGGTGGCAGCATCGTCGGCAAGCACCAGCCCCGACCAGAGCAGGCCCGCCAGCCCCAGTTGCTTATGTACTGTTTTCATCGAGTGTTCCCTTATCAAAACCGGTAAAGGGCATTCAGATAGGCGCCTGCGCCCACGCTCTCACCCGTCAGCGGGCTGTTGCGGGCGTCGGAGACCAGGGCGTAGGTCTTGATGCCGCCTTCCAGCGCCAACTGTGGTTGCCATTGCCACGTGAGGCCCAGCTTCAAGGTCACGTCCCGCATGCCACCACCGGGGTGGTATTCGTCGAAGCCGGTTCGCGCCGCTTGTTGGGCGGTGACGCCGAAGCGCGCCATCATGTCTTTCTCATTGCTCCAGGTGCCGTACAGGGTCGAGTCCAGGGTCAATGTTGAAGACAGCGCGTAGGTTGTGGCGAAACCGGCTTCCAGGAACGCGGTACGCCCAAGGCTTTCGCCACCGTAATTGCGGCTCTGGCTAGCTTGCAGGCCACGAACAAACAGACGACCGCCCGGCAAGACCCAATACGCTTCCGCCCCGACAAGCGCAGTGCTGTCCAGATTACCCATTCCCCTCAGGTAGTCATCGCGACCGCCCAGCGTGTGGATTCTTTCCTTGCGACCCTGGTCGTAACCCAGCAACAGGGCGATCCCGAAAGGGGACAATCCTGGCAAGTCCCAGCGCAGGCCGTCCGGGAATGAGGCGGTAAACTTGCCCCAGTTTTCAGTAGGCAAAACCGCCTTGAGTTTTAGGGACGGGAACGCGGCGTAGTGTGAAGAGCCTTCGTACAAGGGGCCGACGGCGAGTCCGCCACCGACTGTGACAGACGGCTCGCTGCCTGAGTCGTCGGCGTGTGCAGGCAGTGCCATCGCGAGGGCGAGGGTCGCCCCCGTTATGAACTGAGCTGGATGCTTGAAAAAGCTTGAACCACCGATGGTCGTCATTGATTGTTTCCTTTGGTGCAAGACGTCAGAACTTTTAGTTAATGGCTGATTTAGAGGGCGACGGGCTGCGGTTTTGGGAAAAGCCACTGGCCGTTCAATATCGGGTCACTCGGTTGATAAAGACGGACCGTATAGTTCCAGCCGGGCGGAGTAGGCAGGCAGTTAGGGATCTTTCCGTCACAGCCACCGAACTGGATGACAATCGAGCCGTCATCATTTTTCTTGGCCGTTAAGTTGTTCAGCGAATAAGCCTCGTAAGGGTTTTTCTGGAAGTAACCCTCTGCGTTGTAAACACTGACAGACCAGAAACCGTTGACGGGGACATCTCCCACGTTGAGCCGGTAAATGGTTTTGCCATCGTTCTCAGGCATCACGCCGCCAAGGTAAATGGCGTCTTTGGCCGGGTTGCCGCCCCACCCTGTGGCAGTGCCGATAAGGTGGTGAACGGGATTGACCGTGCCCTTGGGACCAAAGGACTGGTTGTAATCGGGAATAGTCGAACCCAGGACCTCCAGGGCATCACGCACTTTTGTCTGGCTGGCCTGGTCCCACTTCGGAACCACGAATTCCCCCACCTTGGCCTGGCTGACGGTGATTGCGTCTTGCAGCGCATGTACCTTTTCAAGGTCTTTGCGATCCGTGGGATCGAAGAACGTGCGCACAGCGACAAACACATAACGTGTACCGACTGCCTCTTTCGTCAGTGTCTGGCGGCCGGCGCCGTAAGTGACGATAGGAACGTAGTGATCTTCATTGACCACCGCCATCGACATGAACCGTCCGGCGGCCTCAGGCAAGATGATCGTGACGGGGCCTGCATCGAGATCGAAAACCGCAGACGAATAGAGCGTGTCCCGATTCATCCGGACCACATTCTGGGCGTCGATGGGCACCGCTTCGCGGGTATGAACAAACCGGCCCAAACTGCCAGTCGCGACCATTTTCCCCAAGTAGAGGTCGGACTCGGCACGGGCAAAATTATCTACACCCACCGGTATCGACGCATCCGAGTGCGACTGTGCGTTGGCACTTCCGAACGCTGCCAGCGCTATTGCGAAGATGCAGGCCGTGGACGAATGGGACATTTAAACCTCTTGCTTTTATAAGTGGGCGTTAATTTTTCGACTGTATAAGAACGCCTTGACCCAAACTTGCCATTTGGTGCCAAAAACAAAGTGAGCAGGCACGCGAACGCGCCTTTGGAAAGGGGAGGAATATTTAGGGGAGGGGGGTTAGAGGTCTTGTTTCAACAGGGCGCGATAACGCGACGGCGGGCTCCCGGTCCAGCGCTTGAAGGCCCGCGTAAAGTGCGCTGGATCGCTATAGCCGACCATATAGGCAACTTCAGTCGCGCTGTATCTGCCGGTGGCAATCAACTTAAGGGCTTCACTGCGACGTGTCTCGTCACGCAGAGCATCGAAGTCGATGCCGCAATGTTCAAGTCGACGCTGCAAGGTTCGAACAGACAACCCGATCTTTCTTGAAATAGTCGTCAGCTTGGAGAGTTCCTGATCCGCTATCTGCCGGGCGAGCACGTCAGCGGCGTCAGCGGTCGACTTCAAGGCCTGGGTGATTTTCCAGGCGACATCTTTTACAGGTTGCAGGGGGATTTCGAGCAACTCACGATCGAATTCGATCATGTTGTACTCGGCGTTCATGACGAGGTTCGGGCCCAGGTATTCTTCCAGCGCCTCGTCGCCGCGCTCTCTCGGGTTTTTCAGATGCACGCGTATGGCACCAGCCGCACCGGACATGAGCGGCACTTTTCGAAGTACCGCCAGTGTGCCGAAAATGACCTGCTTGGGATCAGCCCCGTGGTGCCCGGTAAAGTGCTGGATCAGTTTCGTCGTGCGGCCTTCGGTGATAATTCTGACTTCGCTTCCCTGATGTAACAAATCCGTATGGACTGCCGCAGCTGCACAAGCCTGAGCGAGGTTGGTCGAGCCCAATATCAACTCGCCCCACATGCCGGTTGAGCGCACATCTGTGAGGTGCCCGATCATCCCCCCGCCGAAGGGATCCTGCGCGATAGCGGCCATTTTGTTGGCAATATGAAAACAGTCCGCTCGCGGTACCCAGGCTTCAGGGTTTTGAAAAACATGGGGGGAAATACCAAAACGCCGAAAGAACTCCAGCGGCGAAACCCCGCGCATGCTCAGGTAGGGGGCTATTTGCCTAAGTGTGCTGAGTCTGATGGCCGGCCTGGCATTCGTCATTGGTATCCGCACCTGTTTTTAAAGGCAATGCACTTGAGAACCGTTTTGGGACGCATGTAAAAGCGGGCAAACATTTTGCCAAAGTCGCGCTGTTGACAGTACAGGAGCCACGACTTTCGATCATCGATTTTCGACATTCACACCGCACCGTAGCGCGTGCAGACGGGTTTCAAGCAGCAAGCATCGCCAAAGAGAAAAAGGCGGCTGTGCGAACTGAATCGCTCCGTTTTTTTAACTCAAAAGACATGCCACCTTCTCAAATTGAACGCTGGTTAACACGCGCCATCAGTTGCTCAGCCGATTCTTTGCGTTCCGAGTAGCGATCTACCAAAAAATCTTGCCGATCGCGCAGCAGAACAGTGAACTTCACAAGCTCTTCCATCACATCGACGACGCGGTCGTAGTACGCAGAGGCTTTCATCCGTCCGGCCTCATCGAATTCCATATACGCCTTCGGAACTGAAGACTGATTGGGGAGGGTGAACATGCGCATCCAGCGACCCAGCACGCGCAGTTGATTGACCACGTTGAACGACTGCGAGCCGCCGCACACCTGCATCACCGCCAGTGTCTTGCCCTGGGTGGGTCTTACGGCGCCAAGCTCCAGCGGGATCCAGTCGATCTGCGCCTTGAACACCGCCGACATCGCGCCGTGACGTTCCGGCGAACACCAGACCTGGCCTTCGGACCATAACACCAGATCGCGCAGCTCCTGCACTTTGGGATGGTCGACTGGCACATCGTCAGGCAGGGGCAGACCGGACGGGTTGAAGATGCGCGTTTCGGCACCGAAGTGTTCGAGCAGGCGTTCGGCCTCTTCGACCAATAGGCGACTGAAAGAGCGCTCTCGGGTCGAGCCGTAGAGAAGCAGGATGCGCGGTTTGTGCCCCTCGATCAGCAATGGCCCGGAATGATCGAACAGGGTGGAGTCGAGGTTAGGCAGATGTTCGGACATATATCCTCCTTAAAGCACGCCGATGCGGTCGAGCTCGGTTTTCAGTTCGTCGCGGCTGAGACGGGTAAACGGTAGATCAAGAAAGGCCCGGCATCGTCGTTCGATGTGCGCCAGGGTGGCGCGAAAGGCAGCGTCAATTGCCGCTTCGTCAGCCGTCACTTCGGAGGGATCCTCTAACCCCCAGTGGGACTTTAGCGCCGGGCCGAAATACACCGGACAGGTTTCACCAGCGGCTTTGTCGCAAACGGTAATGACGATGTCCGGCGGATTGCCTTCGAAGGCGTCATTGCCTTTGCTGTGCAGGCCGTCAATCGAGATACCGGCCTGTTGCAAGGTAGTCAGGCTGCGCGGTAGTACCTGGCCTTTGGGGAAGCTGCCAGCACTCACCGCTTCGAATCCCGGCGGTGCCAGGTGATTGAACATGCCTTCTGAAAGGATGCTGCGGCAGCTGTTGGCGGTACACATAAACAGGACTCGCATGGGGTTTTCCTTGCGCATTGGGCGGACATCAAAGACTGAGGCGCAGGGCCAGCGCCGACAGGGTAATCAGCAACACCGGGAGGGTAAGCACGACGCCGACCTTGAAGTAGTAACCCCAGGTGATGCGCAGGCCTTTGCGCTCCAGCACATGCAGCCAGAGCAACGTGGCCAGACTGCCGATGGGGGTGATTTTCGGGCCCAGGTCGCAGCCGATGACATTGGCGTAGATCATCGCTTGGCGAATCAGCCCTTGCGCATCGCTGGCCTGAATCGACAGCGCGCCGATCAGCACGCTGGGCATGTTGTTCATCACCGACGACATCAGCGCAGACAGCAGCCCCGTGCCGAGGGTGGCGCTCCATATTCCCTGTTCAGCGAGGCGGTTGAGCAGTTCGGAGAGAAGGTCCGTCAGTCCGGCATTCTTCAGGCCATATACCACTAGATACATGCCCAGTGAAAACACTACGATCTGCCACGGAGCATCCCTCAGCACGCGACGTGTCGAGATTTTGTGGCCCTTGGCGGCGACGCCTAACAGGATTGCCGCACAGACCGCAGCCACAGCGCTCACCGGGATGCCCAGCGGTTCCAGGGCGAACAGCCCTACCAGCAGGATCAACAGCGTCCAGCCACCGACGATGAACGTCGCGCGATCGCGGATCGCTGCTTTGGGTTCCTGTAACGCATCCGTCGCATAGTGGTGCGGCAGGTCTTTGCGAAAGTAGACAAAGAGCACCAGCAAGGTCGCGGCGACACTGGCCAGGCTTACCGGCACCATCACCGACGCGTATTCGGCAAAGCCCAGTTTGAAATAGTCAGCGGAGACTATGTTCACCAGATTGGACACTATCAGTGGCAGGCTCGCGGTGTCGGCAATGAAGCCTGCAGCCATAACGAACGCCAGGGTTGCGGCAGCTGAAAAGCGCAGTGCGATCAGCATCGACATGACGATGGGAGTGAGGATCAGCGCCGCGCCGTCGTTGGCAAAAACCGCCGACACTGCCGCCCCGAGCAGTACACAAAACGCGAACAAGCGGTAACCACTGCCTTTCGCCCAGCGCGCAACATGCAGCGCAGCCCATTCGAAGAAGCCGGCTTCATCCAGCAGCAGACTGATGATAATCACCGCGATAAACGTGGCGGTCGCGTTCCAGACGATGGCCCACACCGCAGGAATGTCATGTAGCGAGACGACACCAACCGCCAGCGCTGTCATTGCGCCGAGGGTAGCGCTCCAGCCGACGCCGAGGCCTTTGGGTTGCCAGATGACCAGCACGAGTGTGAAGACGAAAACAGCGATAGCGACAAACATTCAAGACTCACTTGATCCGGGGTCAGCAGCAGGTCGCTTCGCGAACCGGACGGCCATCCATGTTTTGTAGACGGGCGGCGTTATCCTTGAGCCAATCGGCGTTGGCCCTGGACGTCACTTGCAAGATGTCGTGAACCCAGGCCGGAAAATCCGGATTGAGGCGGTAATAGACCCATTGGCCCTGACGACGATCAAGCAGCAAACCATTGCTGCGCAATTGCGCCAGGTGGCGGCTGATTTTTGGCTGGATTTCATCAAGGGCGCACATCAATTCACACACGCACAACTCACCTTGATCGGCAATCAGCAGGGTCGCGCGCACGCGGGTTTCATCGGCCAGGCTCTTGAAGAGTTCGGTGGGAGTGATCATGAGAGGCTCGCTACATATGGAATACCGAATATACGTATATCCATATATAACTAGCAAGAAAAAAACTTCTTACGGTCTGATTTTGGCCGTAAGCAGCCTGTCACTGAGGGCTGCTTACGGCCGATTTTGTTGAAAAAGTAGCTCCCCTGACTGGCCTGCGGCAAAATCTCTGCATTGGCCGGAGGGGGATCACACAGCATGATGGGACAGTTATCGAGTGGGCAGGAGCGACTGTTTTACTCGTTCAACCTTGAAGATCACATCCCAGCCAATCACCTTCTGCGCAGCATTGATCGGTGTCTCGATCTGAGCGACCTGCGCCATTACCTCGCCGATTTCTATAGCCCGATTGGACGTCCGTCGATTGATCCTGAACTGATGATCCGCATGCTGATCGTCGGCTACTGCTACGGCATCCGCTCCGAACGGCGGTTGTGCGAAGAGGCCCATTTGAACCTGGCGTATCGCTGGTTCTGCCGATTGAGCCTTGAAGATGAAGTCCCCAATCACTCGACCTTTTCCAAAAACCGACACGGCCGTTTTCGGGACAGCGATCTGTTTCGCTGGCTGTTCAATGAAGTGCTGCGTCGTTGCATGGACGCAGGCTTGGTCAAAGGTGAAGGCTTTGCCGTGGACGCCAGCATCATCAAGGCGGATGCCAGCCGGCAGCGCGGTGTACCGGGTGATGAGCCGGTCAACTGGAGCGATCCGGCCCTGAGCACCCGCGCCGTGCGCGAGTACCTTGATGCCCTCGATGAAGAGGCTCTGGCCGAAACGCTACCGAAGCGCCTATCGCTGACTGATCCTCAAGCCCGCTGGACCGCAGCACCAGGTGGCCCAGCGTTCTACGCTTACTCCACGAATTATCTGATCGATACCGAGCACGGCGTGATCATGGATGTGGAACCCACACCGGCTCATCGAACCGCAGAAGTCGAGAGCACCAAGACGATGATCGACCGGGTCGAAGCGCAGTTCGACATCAAGCCGGAACGCCTCATTGGCGACACCGCTTACGGTACCGCGCCGATGCTGGCCTGGATGGTGGAGGAAAAAGACATCGAGCCGCATGTGCCGGTGTGGGACAAAACCGAGCGCAAGAACGACAGCTTTTCGAGTAACGATTTCTACTGGAATGAAGAGGCTGAGGAATACCGCTGCCCAGCCGGCAACCCATTGCGCAGCGAATGGCGAGCCTTCAAGAATGAGCGTTCACACGTCACCAAAGCCAACACCATCATCTTCCGATCCCGGCAGACCGATTGCGCTACGTGTCCGATGAAAGCCAAGTGCTGCCCGAACACTGCGTTCCGCAAGATCGCTCGCAGCGTCCATGAAGCCGCTCGCGATGTGGCTCGGCGCATTGCAGCAACGCCGGCATATCAGCGCTCTCGCCACGAACGTAAAAAGGTCGAAATGTTGTTTGCCCACCTCAAGCGCATCCTGAAATTGGATCGCCTGCGGCTACGTGGCATGAGTGGCGCGACGGATGAATTCACGCTGGCCGCTGCGGTGCAGAACCTGCGACGGCTGGCCAAATTTTCATCTCAAGGGCCACCAGTCACGGGATAGGTGCACCTGCACCAAGCAAAAAACCTCAAATTAACCCAATAACAGAGCAGCAAAGGTCACCGAAGGGCCGAAAAACCACTCAATGTGGTGAGTAGGTTCTCCGGTGGTTGTCGTGCCTGAGTTCAGGCCATTAGAAAATCCGACTTTTTCAACAGAATCGGCCAACAGCGGACGTTCGCTCCCGGCTGCTGACGACCCATACGTCCGTGTTGTACCCGAGCAGAACGCATCTTGCTCCGCAGGTACATGCTTTGTCGGCTGGGTAAGTCAGCGGTTTGCGCTTATTTATCCTGCGTGGCTTGAATAAAAGAGTACCGGGGATCAGGCGCGCAGTTCGCAACTACAGCCTTTGGCCAAGACACTGCAGCTGTGATGTGCGAGCCACTATGGCAGGCGTTACCTTCGCTCAAGACAGCGCAAAGCCGACGGTAACTCGTTAAACAGTTTCTGATATTCCAGGGTGAAATAACTCGAGTGGCCAAACCCCCAACGTTCGGCGATATCGGCAATGCTTGCATATGGGTCCTCTTTCAATGCGCGGCGCGCACCGTTCAAGCGAACCGACCGCAGATACTGCACAGGTGTAACCGCGGCCACCGACTGAAAACTATATTGAAGTGTGCGTCGTGACACCTTCAAACGTCGACAAAACTCAAGCACGTTCGTTGGCGTTGCGGGTTCTTCAATCAACCACTGATGACAGCGTTCAACGATGTAATTGTGGGTACCAGGCCGCGGCGTTTCCTGAGGTGCATCAGTCACTCGCTCCAACCACTCTACGGCCATGAGAGTCAGCGACTGCCATGTCGAGCTGGTCGGCGAGCCCTCCATCAAAGCCTTGAACATCACTATGCCAGGGGCCATGCGGTGTGTTCGCAGGCACACGCGTTTCGGCCGATCCAGTTGCATCAATGCATCGAGCACCGCTTCGTCCAGCAGCCCGCGTAACGTTGCATAGGGAATCGACATGCACAGCACATCCATGCCAGCGGGTGTGAAGACGCGATATTCGTCGTTCGGCAGCAAAACTGTTGCGCATTTTTCCGCCATCGTCCCTTGATAATCCACAGCAGGCCAAGCCAGCGGAAACAATATGTTGACCGCATTGCGCGGTAGACAGATGTGCTGGATAACCTGCTGATTGAGACGCTCACGAAACAGCTGAACTTCACCCGCCTGGATCACATCCAGCCAACCTTGGAGGCGGCCGCAGCTGAGCTGGTCATAGCGCTGACGCCAGCCTGGCAATGCGTTGGCATGCTCGAAAATATCGGTTGTATGAAGGGATTGACGCACGCGGAACCTCTACGGGCAGGACTCTGTAACGGGTGAATGTTACAAATTGTTAGCAAGCGTTATGCCAATAAAATCCCCCCCCAATACGTGCTGAAGGACCAAGTAGTGCCATTTAAAGCACCAACTTGCAGCATGCCTGCGTCAAGTTAGTGCGCCGCTCTGGCGCAACTATCACTGCCGGCCCCTGGCGTGATGAATTGCCAATTTGTGTTAAAGGACGCCAACAACTTCGCCTTACAGTGATTGTGCCTGCTGGCTCCCGACTACTTCGCTCTCATGCATAGAACGCTGTTTGGCTCGCCCGCAAAATTGAACAAGAAAACCGTTGGCGAAAGAAACATGCCTCATTACTTTACTGGGCACTTTAAGGACTTCACTGATGAGTCATACACTCAAACGCCGTCAATTTAATTTAGCTCCGCTGGCCTTGGCTTTAGCCCTTGCCGGCCTTGCCTCGACCGCCCATGCACATGGCGGCGCAGCGCAGATGGTGCCCCTGAAGTCGACCCTGGAAAATTTTGGGGCCACTGTGAAATGGGACGACTACGCCAATCTCTTCGTTATTTCCAAGGATGGGGCATATATCAAGGTAAAGCCGAACAGCAAAGTGGCGATGCTTAACGGCAAAAGACTGGAGCTTAGCGTTCCGGTGGTTTTCAAAAAAAATACTGCACTGATGTCGAATAACTTCATCAATGAAGTATTCCAGTCGGGCCTGGATAAAACGTTTAGCGTCGAAACCCGGCCTCATCCACTTAATGCTTTGAGTGCAGACGAAATCAAGTTGGCGGTCGAGGTGATCAAAGCTTCGGAGCACTCTAAAAAAGACTTCCGGTTCACGGCAATATCGCTCCGGGGGCCGAAAAAGAGCGAAGTCTGGGACTTTATCTATACCGGAAAGCCCGTAAGCCAATCTCGCGAGGCCGATGTGACCGTGCTCGATGGCAGGCACGTCGTCGAAGCCGTGGTCGACCTGGGCAGCAAAAAACTCCTGAGTTGGGAACCGACCAGGAATGTTCACGGGATGGTCTTGCTGGACGACTTCGCGACTGTGCAGTCTGTCATAGAAGGCAGCACTGAATATGCTCAGGCGCTGGCCAAACGTGGCATCAAAGACGTCAAGAAGGTCGTCACTACGCCGCTCACTGTGGGCTACTTTGATGGCAAAGACGGCCTTGTTCAGGACCAGCGTCTGCTTAAGGTGGTCAGCTATCTGGATGTTGGCGATGGCAACTACTGGGCTCATCCGATCGAAAACCTGGTGGCCGTCGTCGACCTGGAAACCAAGAGCGTGATCAAGATCGAAGATGGAGTGATAGTGCCGGTGCCAATGAAACCTACGCCTTACGACGGGCGAGGGCGTAAAGCGGCGACCGTCAAGCCACTGGAGATCATCGAACCCGAGGGCAAGAACTACACGATCACCGGCAACAGCATTCACTGGCAAAACTGGGACCTGCATTTGGCACTCGATTCGCGGGTAGGCCCGGTGATTTCCACGGTCACCTATAACGATCAGGGCAAGAAGCGCAAAGTCATGTACGAAGGGAATCTGGGCGGCATGATCGTGCCCTATGGAGATCCAGACGTGGGCTGGTACTTCAAAGCCTATCTCGATTCCGGAGACTACGGCATGGGGACTCTCACTTCCCAGATCCAGCCTGGCAAGGATGCGCCTCAGAACGCGGTGTTTGTTGACGCGACCATCGCCGACTATGCCGGATCGCCCGTCAATATCCCCCGCGCGATGGCGATATTCGAACGCTATGCGGGACCTGAATACAAGCATCAGGAAATGGGCCAACCCAACCTCAGCACCGAGCGCCGGGAACTGGTCATTCGATGGATCAGCACCGTCGGCAATTATGACTACATTTTTGACTGGGTCTTCCAGGAGAACGGTGTGATCGGTATCGACGCAGGTGCAACTGGCATCGAGGCAGTCAAAGGTGTGAAGTCCAGCACCATTCATGACGCCACTGCCAAAGAGGACACTCGCTACGGTACCTTGATCGACCACAACATTGTCGGCACCACTCACCAACACATCTACAATTTCCGCCTGGACATGGACGTAGATGGCGAAAACAACTCGCTGGTCGAACTTAATCCCGTCGTTGCCAAAAATGACCGCGGCGGGCCGCGCTCCAGCACCATGCAGATTGACCAAAAGGTGGTCAGCACTGAGCAGCAAGCTGCACAAAAATTCGATCCCGCGACTATTCGCCTGATCAGCAACACGAGTAAGGAAAACAAGATGGGATACCCGGTGTCCTACCAATTGATCCCTTATGCAGGTGGGACTCACCCTGTGGCCAAGGGCGCCAATTTCGGTAGCGACGAATGGCTGTACCATCGACTGAGTTTCATGGACAAGCAGATATGGGTGACCCGTTACGATCCTCTGGAGCGCTATCCAGAAGGTAAATACCCGAATCGCTCTGCAACGGATACCGGTCTGGGCCTATTCACAGCCAACAACCAATCGATCGAAAGCAGTGACAATGTGGTGTGGCTTACCACTGGTACCACTCACGTGGCTCGCGCAGAGGAGTGGCCGATCATGCCAACCGAATGGGTGCACGTACTGCTCAAGCCTTGGAACTTCTTCGACGAGACACCCACACTGAACCTCAACTCACCGAAATAAGCGCAGCCTCTGTAGCCGTTTTCAGCTACAGAGGTTTCCCCCTGGTTGTGGTCGTCACAGGTAATCCTTACCCAGCCAGATTGTTGCGGCGCGTGCTGAGGCCTCACGTACGTTTTCACTCTTGCCAGATATTCAATTAAATGGCGCCAACATGGTGCAACTCATAACTCTTTGCACCACCGTCTCGCATGAAAAACCCGACCGAAAATCGCAAAGATCAAGTATGTCCGTTAGGCGATACATTATGACCTTCCAGGGATAGATGTCCTGTATTCATAACTATAATATTAAAACCCTTCATGATTTATTATTAAGTGCCTGTTTGATTTTTATTTTCTGCGGCGATAGCGGAATAATTAATTGTGCCTGCTAATTATTAAGTGTCAGGCGAATGGCTTTTATATCTCGGCACTTAAAGCTTTTGGCATGCGGTTTGCTCTCAATCATTGTGACATTAACTTAGTTGCGAGTGCGGTCCAATGAATAGAGAACAATACTTAGCAGAAAGCACCAGGGTTGAGTTATTCAGTGCCCGTGGCTATCAGTTGGTCATTGGTGTTATTTGTATGATGGCTATTTCCAGCCCGCAATATGTCTGGACACTTTTCACCGCCCCCCTCACTGAAAAACTGGGTGTTTCGCTGGCGCAGGTTCAAATAACCTTTTCATTATTGATTATCCTGCAGACCTTCTTTTCGCCAGTACAGGGTTATCTGGTCGATCGTTTTGGTATTCGTACACTCGTGGGTCTCGGTTGTGCGCTGTCGGGCCTCAGTTGGATTCTGGCCAGCCAGGCCTCGTCGCTGAGCATGCTTTACCTGAGCTACGGAGTGGTCGGGGGCCTGGGTACCGGAATCGTTTATGTCGGCATCATCGGCCTGATGGTGCGCTGGTTCCCTGATCGCCGCGGCCTTGCCGCCGGGGCTGTGGCTGCCGGGTATGGCATGGGCGCCATGATCACCACCTTTCCTATCAGCAACAGTCTGAAAAGTGCAGGCATGGAAACCACAATGCTGACCTTCGGTCTGGCGTTAGGGCTTGTGGGGCTGGTGGCATCGCGCTTTCTGCGCCAACCCCCGACATCGCAGAGTGATGATCCACTGCCGAAAACGAAACAAATCGTAGTCGATGTGCCACCGCGCGAAGTGCTCAAGACACCTGTGTTCTGGCTGATGTTTGCCATGTTTACCATGATGTCGACGTCAGGCCTGATGGTCACTTCGCAAATGGCCAGTTTCGCCGAGGACTTTGGAATGACGTCCGTGATGGTGATGGGTATGGCTGCCTTGCCACTAGCCCTGACCATCGACCGGATATGCAATGGCCTGACACGGCCGCTGTTTGGCTGGATCTCCGACCGCTACGGCCGCGAGAACACCATGGCCTTCGCGTTCTTCTTCGAAGGTATCGCCATGACCCTTTGGCTGCTGACCAGCGATAACCCAGTGCTGTTTGTCCTGCTCTCTGGCGTTGTGTTCCTGGGCTGGGGCGAAATTTTCTCGCTGTTTCCTTCGACCCTGACTGACACCTTCGGTACACGTCACGCCACCACCAACTATGGCTTCCTGTACATGGCGCAAGGAATCGGTTCGATTTTTGGTGGCCCGGTTGCTGCGCTTCTGCACCAAAGTACCGACAGCTGGTACCCGGTTTTTGCTGTTGCCATCAGCTTCGACATCATTACCGCCGGGCTCGCCTTTTTCGTCCTTAAACGCATGCGCGCCAATTGGATCGCCAAGCACGCTATGAAGTCTTGAATAAAGGATAAATCGTATGTTGAACACTACCCTTGCTGCCCGCGGAATAGCCGTAGCCCCTCATAGTCTGGCGGCACAATCAGCCCTGGCCGTTTTGCGCGAAGGCGGCAACGCCATCGAGGCCATGGTCGCAGCGGCTGCCACGATCGCCGTGGTTTATCCTCATATGAATAGCCTTGGGGGCGACGGTTTCTGGTTGATTGTGCCAGCTCAAGGCGCGCCACTCGCAATCGACGCCAGCGGCCCGGCGGGTAGCCTGGCGACGCTCTCTCGATACGACGGCATGAGCAAGATCCCGACACGTGGTGCCGACGCCGCAGTCACCGTCGCGGGCACCGTTGGCGGTTGGCAGGAAGCGCTGGTCGTAGCGTCTGAGCTGGGTGGAAAAATCCCGTTGCCACGCCTGCTGGAGGATGCCATCCACTACGCGTACGCCGGGATCCCCACCACCCCGTCGCAGCATCTGGCTACTTCCAGCAAACAAGCCGAACTGCAAGGCATCCCGGGATTTGCCGAAACCTTTTTGCACAACGGTGCTGCACCTGAGGCAGGTAGCCTGTTCAGGCAGCCGCGCCTGGCAGCCACCTTGCTCACACTCGCCGAAACAGGTCTGGACAGCTTCTACCGGGGTACATTGGCCGACTCTATAGCCAAAGACTTGAGCGCGCTGGGCGCACCGGTCACCCGTGAGGATTTGGCCAACTACCGAGCCAGGCGCGTACGCCCTCTGGAGTTGGAGCACAGTGCTGGCACCGTCTACAACCTGATACCGCCCAGCCAGGGACTGGTATCGCAACTGATCCTGGGCATTGCCGACCATGCCGGTCTTGGTCATTACTCTGCGGACGGGGCTGATCATGTCCATACCTTGGTCGAAGCGACCAAATTGGCCTTTGCTGTACGCGACGCCCATATTACCGATCCTGAGCATATGACGATCGACCCGCAAAGCTGTCTCGATCCAGCCTACCTGCAAGCACTTGCGGCACAAATCAACCCTCAGAAAGCCGCGCCTTGGGGCGAAGGCAAAGGCCCCGGCGACACCGTCTGGATGGGTGTGATCGATAACGACGGGCTAGCCGTATCGTTCATCCAGAGTATTTATCACGAATTCGGCAGCGGCATCGTGCTGCCAGAATCTGGGCTGAACTGGCAGAACAGGGGGGCTTCATTCAGCCTGGATCCGCAGCACCTTTTGACCCTGAAACCCGGAAAGAAGCCTTTCCATACCCTCAATCCTGCTGCAGCACGCCTGAAGGATGGAAGCACCATGGTTTACGGCACCATGGGCGGTGATGGACAACCGCAGACGCAAGCTGCT
Organism: Pseudomonas sp. ML2-2023-3; assembly: GCF_037055275.1. Taxonomy (NCBI): domain Bacteria; kingdom Pseudomonadati; phylum Pseudomonadota; class Gammaproteobacteria; order Pseudomonadales; family Pseudomonadaceae; genus Pseudomonas; species Pseudomonas sp. ML2-2023-3. Next base: position 3,597,025 of record NZ_CP146343.1, on the reverse strand, counting down.
GTGTTCAGTCGCTACGCCGTATTTGGTCAGCCGTTACAGCAAGCCGTGACGGCACCGCGCTGGTTGCTAGGGCGTACCTGGGGTGAAAGTTCCGACACATTGAAAATGGAGTCGCGTTTTAACGATGAAGTTTTGAATGAGCTCAAGCGTCGAGGGCACGAAGTAGAGGTATTGAATCCTTTTTCCGAGACCATGGGCCACGCGGGAGCAGCGGTTCGGCTCGTTAATGGATCATTTGAAGGTGCATTTGACCCGAGGGGCAATGGAGCTGCTGCCGGTTATTGACAACTGAATGTGGGTTAGCGAAAGCCAGCGACTGAAGCATGGCGCGACGAGGTTGATTTTTCTATTAGATAAATTTACAAATCTATCGCGCACTGATTAAAATAAATAAAAATTTAAAAATCATGCCTTGGGTGAGCTCGTGAAAAGTATTTTGATTGCATCTGTCTTGTTAAGCTCCGTGCTTTCTTTAAAGGTTTTGGCGAGTGGGTTAGAAGTCGAGCATAAACTAATTGAGCAGCGCTGGTATACGTTCGAAGACGTGATAAAAAAGAGAAGCACATATAACAGGGTAGATATTTCTCGAGGGTACATCGAATACTATTTCGAGGGTGATAAATATACCCCCCCAGTATCCAGAAGAGAAATTGTCACCGCGCCAAAAATTCTATTCCAATCATGGCAGCGTTGGAGCCTATGCGATTGCTGATTATGAGACCGAGCTAGACAGGGCGTGCATAGATGTTGTCTCTGGTTCTTTAGGGGCATTTATAGGTGACTATGAAACCTCCAAAAGATCTGATAGACAACAATATAAGCGAGTCGTAGTCGGCATAAGGTCTTTGACGTACAAAGGCCCTGAGTATAACTTCAAGAGCCCTTCATCTTGGTCGCCTGTAGCGTTACCCAAGGACAATAGAAGTCTTCTTTGTGATATTTATGAAGTCAATAGCAAAGAGAGTGATATGAAATACATTGTTTATGCTGCTTCAGAGGCTACCGCTATGTTTGACGAAATTCATGCGATCCCACTGCCTGACAAGAAGGTCGAGTAATTAAAACTCTTCGCACTCATGCTGCGGCCCCCATTGCTGTGGCATTAGCTGGATCAACCTTGAAGCGGTGAACTGAATAATGGGTTTTGAACAATTGGCTCAGCTAAGTGACCGACTTCGGGCTGGAAAGGAGCAAGAGCTGTCTGGCACGATGGGCGGCAATTGGCCGAGAGCTGGCCTCCGTGACGGGCTGCTATTTGTAGTGGTCAACTCATCCCGGACACGGTTTTGAGTTTTTCTTCCGTTTTCGCTGGGGCCAATCCATCGTTAAATTGATGAGGTCGGATCCAGTTGTAGTGATGCATCAGGTACTGGCTAATATCTCTCTGAGCCTGGTGGCCGGTCATGTAGCCAGTGGTTGGTATCCACTCTGTTTTCAAGCTGCGAAAAACCCGCTCCATCGGCGCATTATCCCAGCAGTTTCCTCGGCGGCTCATACTCTGACGCATGCGATAACGCCACAGCCGCTGGCGAAAGTTGCGGCTGCCATATTGGGATCCCTGGTCTGAGTGAAATAGCAGGCCTTGCGGCTTGCCACGCTGCTCGTAAGCCACATCCAACGCCTTGATCACCAAGTCTGCATCCGGCTTTTCTGATAACGCCCAGCCCACCACTCGGCGAGCGTAAAGATCCATGACAACCGCAAGGTAGTGCCATTTCCCCTGTGCCCAGATGTAGGTGATGTCGCCGCACCAGACCTGGTTGGGCGCTTCGACATCAAATTCTCGGTTCAATATATTTGGGATATCCGGCCGCTCGACTGTCGCCTTTTTATAGGCGTGTGATCCTGGCTGCTTGCTGACCAACTCCAGCTCACGCATCAGCCTGCGTACCTTAAACCGTCCAATTTGCTCACCTTCTTCTTGCATCATCAACGTGATGCTTCGACTGCCGGGAGCACTTCGGCCCTGGGTGAACAACTCGCTCACTCGGCTACGCAGCCTGAGCCGCTCAACATCTGGTGTTCGCCGCCTTAGACGATGCGCGTAGTACCCCGAACGAGCGACCTCAAACGCCTCGCACAAGCAGTCAACAGGCTCATGGACGCTTAGCTGATTGATCAGCGCGTACGCTCGAGATCTTCCGACATCAAGAGCGCGGTAGCCTTTTTTAATATTGATTTCTCGCGCTCGAGGCGAGCAATCCGAGCTTCCAACTCCTGGATTTTTTGCTGCTCTGGTGTCAGGGCCTTGCTCTGGGGCGTGACGCCGGTGCGCTCTTGCTGAAGCTGGTCGACCCAGCGGCGCAGCGCCGACTCACCAACACTCAGTGAACGACTGGCTTCGATGAAGCTGTAGTTTTGCTTGAGCACGAGGTCGGCAGCCTCGCGTTTGAATTCAGCGGAAAAGGTACGGCGTTGTTTGGTCATCTGACACCTCGATCTGGCGAGTATTCTCGCCTAAAAGGGTGTCCGGTTTCATTAGACCACTACAATTGGCCACCGCCGGACGGATACAGATTATCGAGTTGGTGCCGCATGGATGGGCGCCGGTTTAACCATGCAAGGTCTTTTGGGCGGATGTTTGCTTTCCATGACCTGGCCAGAAGGCTTTAGAAAATGCTTAAGGGGGCTTGAAACTTAAAGCAGGCTGCAGCTTCCGAAGCTCTAGATGCTGACCGTTCAGTTGGAAGAGTTGTTCAACTGCTGAAGCTCAAGTTGTTTGGCAGCACTGGCTTCGAGGTTTGCACGCTCTTCATCCAGGTACCGATAAATACTTTGAAGGTTGGCGATTTTCTGTTTGACTTCTGCCATCTTTTTTTCAATTAGCTTGGCCCCGTCAGCACAATCGATCAGCTTATTCCGCTGCGCATCCAGAATCTCGCCTATTTCCCCCAAGGAAAACCCCATGCTTTGCGCGCGCTTGATAAAGTCCAGATCCTGCAGAGTTTGCGCTGTGTAATCGCGATAGTTGTTAGTTCGCCGCTGCGGTGAGATCAGGCCGATTTGCTCGTAGTAACGTAGCGTATGGCGGCTGGCACCGCTGCGGGCCTCGAGTTCGCCGATTTTCATGAAAACACCGCTTGACCATAGAGTTTGGTCGATAGTTTACGCTTGGTTCCTCAACTTGAACAAGGAACAGGGAAATGAGCGTGGAGTGCTTTGTCACGGGGGGTACCGGTTTCATCGGTCAACATTTAGTGGCGTACCTGAGTGCAAAAGGTCACACCATTAGGGTGTTGATGCGCCGCCCGGAGCGACTAGTTGAACTGCGGGAGAAAATCGACAAATTGGGCGGGTGTGCGACCCGGGTATTTGCCGTAGCTGGCGATCTGGAACGGGACGAACTAGGGCTGAGCCTTGCTGATCGAGAAGTGCTAAGGCACGCCAGCGTCGTATTCCACCTGGGCGCACACTTCGCTTGGGGGCTTTCAGTCGAGCAATCTCGTGCGGTGAACGTAGAAGGGGCAAAGCGCGTTGCGCTGCTGGCGGCTGAGCAAAAGAGCCGGTTAGTGATGATCGGCGGCTACATGCTGAAAAACCATGAACATCTGCAACGAATCGGAATTGATCCTCGTTATCCGGAGCGGACGAATTGGCCTGCCGTCTACCTGCATGTCGGTGGTTACGAGGCGAGCAAGCTGGAAGCGCATTTTGCGACCTTGGAAATCATGTCCGCCCTGGGTGGGGAGATTACCGTTGTCCACCCCTCGACGGTCTGTGGGCACAGCCGCACGGGGCATATCGTTGACGGTCAGCCGCTAGTGGAGCTGATACGCAACCTTGTGCAGGGAAAGCTGACTGCAGTGCCTGGTACGGCCAAGCATTGGCTGCCACTGGTCACCGTGGATTACCTGGTTGAACTGGTGGCGGTTTGTGCTTTTGATCCTGCCATGGTTGGTCAGGAACTACTGGCGCTTGATGACCAAACGCCCAATTTGCGAGAACTCTTGGCACAGTTGGCACAGCCTTTGGGCATAAAGTCTCCCAAACATCATATTTCACTCCGATTGCTGAAGTTACTACTGAGAATTCCTCCCGTCGCGCGGATGTTGAATACAAAGCCCGAAGCCTTGGATTTCATTCAGACCACTCGTTTTGATACGGCGGCGGTCGAGCAATTTGCCAACAGGTATGGAATAGCCAAGCCAGATATACGTCAGTCTTTGCAGCACACTGCAACGTTCGTCAACTCATATTGCATAGCCAAGGGCTAAGCCCTCTGACTTATCCTTTGGGGGACGACATAGTTCTCAGCCCCAATTAAATGGACCTTTCTAAGGTAAGTAATGCGGATTCATCAACTTGGAAGTGCAACCATCGTGCTTGAAGTCGGCCCTTGTCGAGTCATGTGGATACTATGCTGTGAGAGCAGGGTGCATCGTCGCCTCTAGCTTGAGGGGATGTTTAACTAACGCTCAAATGCCTCAATAAACACTTGGGTTGGTGGGATCATTCGTAATGACGGGCGCCGCACATGGCTGGGGCCTGGCAAGGACGGAGCGCCGAGCAGTTTCGAGGCCGAATAAATTGGGGTTAGCCTGACCGGCAAGAGCGCTCCCGTCCTTGCGTAAAACATTGCAGTCACGAACCATAAGCTCTGCTTCGTCTGGCGCTGACGATTTGGGCCAGCTGGCCTGAGCTCATGAAACGAAAAGGTAGTGACGATGCATAAAGTAATCTGGACGAAGCGTAATCGCGGATGGTTGATTTCCGTCGTTTGCCTCATCCTGGCAATCGCTTTTGTAGTTCTCTCGCGTCTTGACACTTATGGGCTGGATCGCAGAGTAAGTGAGCCTTTTAGATTCGAAGCCAATGGACTGCTCCTGGCGGGAACGCTCTGGCTTCCTGACCAAACTGCAACTGCGGCAGTCGTTCTGGTTCACGGGGATGGCCCGCAAGATCGCACATCGCAGCAGGGTTACGATCCACTCATCAACGCTCTTCTTGATGCAGGCATTGCGGTTGTATCGTGGGATAAACCGGGCATTGGGGATTCGCAGGGGAACTGGCTCAATCAGTCGATGGCTGACCGCTCTGTTAACGTGCGCAGCGCGATTTCTACCCTGCGCAACAAGTTACAAGGGATCCCTGTTGGTGCTCTTGGGTTTTCGCAAGCCGGTTGGGTACTACCCCGCCTTACGACGAATAGTGCGGACTTTCTTGTACTGGTTGGAGGCGCCGTATCCTGGCAACGGCAAGGAGACTATTACACCAGGACGCGGTTGCAGCGCTCAGGGATGCCTGAGCCTGACATTGAACGAGTGATGGCGGAGATGGCCGCAGATGACGAACGTTTGTTTGCCTCTTCACAAGTGCCGCCAGTAGCCCTTCCGGGCGGTATGAGCCCGGAGCGGTGGGCTTTTGTGCGCCGAAGTCTTCATGAAGATGCAACCCATGATTTGAAAGAACTCGAGATTCCAGTGCTTGCGTTGTGGGGGGCGGACGATCTGAATGTAAATCCTGAAGTCAATGCAGATATTTACCGAAAGACTGTAGGGGGCAACCATCCCGCAAACCGGATTGAAGTCATACCGGATGCAAGTCATGGACTCCTGAGGGCGGTTCCCTACAACACGCAACTAACCAGCGAATGGCCCTGGCTAACCACGCTGAGATTCCTGATGGAAGGCCGTCATGCCTACGCCCCTGGTGCCCTTGAAACGATAACCGAGTGGGTTCATGCAAGAGCGGGCGTAACTGAGGCACGCTAAAAAGCGGATACGCTACTCATTTAGTGGGGGCCTGAAATGAATCGCCCCGGGTTTCGTAGACACTTCCATGCCTTAAACTGAGGCCAATCAGGAGGTGCCATGAGCAACCCACGTTATCCCGAAGAATTCAAAATCCAAGCGGTCAATCAAGTGACCGAAAAGAAGCTGCCTGTCGCTGATGTGGCGGCGCGTCTTGGCGTGTCGACGCATAGCCTCTATGCCTGGATAAAGCGCTACAGCAAACCTCAGGCAAAACGGCAGCAAGACGACGATCAGCACGCTGAACTGCGTCGTCTGCGAGCGGAACTCAAGCGGGTCACTGAAGAGCGAGACATCTTAAAAAAGGCCGCCGCGTACTTTGCCAAGGAGTGCGGCTGAAGTACGCCTTTATCAAGCAGCGCGCGGGCGACTATTCCATTCGACGGCTTTGCCTGACGCTGAAAGTCCATCCCAGTGGTTATTACGCTTGGTTGTCTGAGCCGCAATCTGCACGCGCTAAAGACGACCAGCGATTGCTGGGTTTGATCAAGCACTCGTGGCTGGAGAGCGGCGGAGTTTATGGCTATCGCAAAATCCATGACGACCTGCGCGAGGTCGGTGAAGCTTGTGGTCGGCATCGTGTGGCGAGGCTGATGCGTCTTGAAGGTCTGCGCTCTCAGACAGGGTATCGACGCCGTCCTGGCAAATACGGCGGTAAGCCAGCGGTCGCCTCACCCAATTTACTGAAGCGCCAGTTCGATGTCGTAGAACCTAACAAAATTTGGGTCACCGACATCACCTACATTCGTACGTATGAAGGTTGGTTGTATTTGGCGGTGGTGCTGGATCTGTTTTCTCGTCAGGTCATTGGCTGGTCAATGAAGGCGCAGATGACCAGTGATTTGGCCATTGATGCGTTATTGATGGCGGTTTGGAGGCGAAAACCGAAACAAGAGGTGATGGTTCATTCCGACCAGGGCAGCCAGTACAGCAGCTCCGATTGGCGCAGTTTTTTGAAGGCAAACAATTTGGTTGCCAGCATGAGCCGCCGAGGCAATTGTCATGACAACGCCGTGGCCGAGAGCTTTTTCCAGCTTCTGAAACGGGAACGGATCAAGCGAAAAATCTACACCACGCGGGAAGATGCTCGCAGTGATGTGTTTGATTACATCGAAATGTTCTACAACGCAAAACGCCGCCATGGTTTCAACAATCAGCTGTCACCGGTAGAGTTTGAAAAACGTTACGCAATGAGCTTGCAAGGTGTCTAGAGAACCCGGGGCGATTCACTACTCCTACGTTGAAAAAGGTCTGAAGCTGCACCGTTACTGGAGTTCGAAATGCCAGGGCTGCGCGCTGAAGTCGCAGTGCACACCGAGCACGGAGCGACGGGTCCGACGTTGGGAACATGAGGCCGTACTGGAAGAAATGCAGGACAGGCTGCGCAATGCGCCGGATATGATGCGAATCCGTAAACGGACGGTGGAGCATCCCTTCGGGACGCTTAAACAATGGATGGGTGCAACGCATTTCCTGACGCGAAAGCTGGCAGGGGTAAGTGCAGAGATGAGCTTGAACGTTCTCGCCTACAACTTGAAACGGGTCATGAAAATCATGGGGGCTAATGGTTTGATGAAGGCGCTGTCGGCCTGAAAAGGTTCGTTCTGGACGATCTAGGGAAACTCCGAACAAGTCTCCAAGTATGCTGAAATACAGCCTCACCACCTGCCCCGAGTGCGTCATGAGCCAGATGAGCTTTTCCGATTTCGAATACGCGGGCAAGCGCAAGCAAACACGCCGCGAACGGTTCCTCGCCGAGATGGATCAGGTCGTGCCCTGGAGCGGTTTACTGGCGTTGATCGAGCCGTATTATCCGAAGGCTGGTGGTGGCCGAAAACCGTATCCGCTGGAAACCATGCTGCGCATTCACTTGCTGCAAAACTGGTTCTCGCTGAGCGATCCTGCCATGGAAGAAGCGCTGTATGAAATCACGCCCATGCGCCAGTTTGCGCACTTGACCCTGAGCGCGCCGATCCCTGAAGACACCACGATCATGAACTTCCGACACCTGCTGGAGAATCATAAGTTGGCGCCGGCGATCCTGGCGGTCATCAACGGTTATTTGCAGGAGAAAGGCCTCTCGCTGCGCCAGGGCACCATCGTCGATGCGACGATTATCCACGCGCCCAGTTCGACTAAAAACGAGCACGGTAAACGCGATCCAGAGATGCATCAGACGAAGATGTATGGTCAGCCCACCTCCCGCAAGCCAGCGTGATGAACGGTAAAACATGCTTGCGCTAATGTATCCGGGCTCATTGTGAGCACGGTCATTAGTGCTCGGCCCTTGATGAGAAGTCGCTCCCAACAGTCCTTGATAAAAGGATCAGCTACGAAAAAAGCTATCTTCGTCTTCAGGTTTTCAGTCGGGATGTTTGCCGTTTATCGTCATCATCACTGTCGTCGCAAAAGCCGGTGGTAATTCGGTTAGATCAAGCCGTTTGTTCCACGTTGTAGCTACCGCCTCGGGCTAACACAGCCCAGACGATTCTTGCCATTTTGTTGGCTAGCGCACAGGCGACCTTGTTCGGCGGCTTGCGAGCCAAAAGCTTTCTTACCCAGGCTCCGAGCGCATCGTTTCGCTTGTCGATTCGGATCATCAGTGCGTGAGCGCCTTGCACCAGTAGGCTGCGCAGATACTTGTCGCCGCGTTTGCTGATGCCGAGCAAGCTCGTCTTGCCACCGGTTGAATACTGTCGAGGCACCAACCCGAGTGAGGCGGCAAAGTCGCGCGAGCTTTTGTAAGTCGAAGCGTCGCCGACATCGGCCAGCAGCGCGCTAGCGGTGAGAGGGCCGATGCCGGGGATGCTCAACAAGCGCATGCCGGCTGCGTCCTCGGACAGTTGCTGTTTGATCTCGACATCGATGGTTTTGATATCTCGAGTCAGGCGTTGAATATCGAGCAGCATTCGCTCAACCGCATTGCGCAGTCGAATCGGCAGTTCGTGGTTTTCCATTAACGCCGGTACCTGCTCCAGAGCCGCATATCCAACGGGGAAAATGATGCCGAACTCCAACAGAAAGCCGTGCACCTGGTTGATGATTCCCGTGCGATTATCCACCCAAGACTTGCGCAGCTTGTGCTCGGTCGACAGGATCTGCTGTTCAAGGGTCTTTACCGGAACCGAGTGGGTTCTGGGTCGCGACGCTGCTTCGCAGATGGCCTCTGCATCGATAAAGTCATTCTTGTTGCCGGTGACGTAGGCCTTTACATGCTGCGCCGCGATTAATTGCACTCGATGGCCTAAGCTTTCGATCTGCCTAGCCAGCCACTGCGAGCCGCCGCAGGACTCCATGGCAATTTTGCAGGTTGGCAACTGCGTCAGATACGGCAGCAATTGGCTACGATTGAGCTTCTTGCGCAAGAGCTGGTTTCCTCTGGCGTCCTGGCCATGCAAGTGGAAGGTATTCTTGCCGATATCAATACCCAGAAGCGTCACGGTATTCATGAGAGATCCTCCTTCGGTAAAGAGAGAAACCCAGTAAGTCTAGACTCACTGGGTTTCTCGAGCAGGGCTGACCATCTCATTAAAGGTAATCAATATTTCTTCGGAATGAAGGCCCATATTGGTGCCGACGTTGAGTCGGGGCTGGTTCACCACGTTCACGGCACCGCGGCGAATGTAGCCGATGTCACTCAGGTTGCCGAACTGCTGCACGGCGAGGAAAACGCGGTCTACGCTGATGCTGGTTACACCGGTGTCGAGAAGCGCGAAGAGCATGAAAACCGTGAAGTGGTTTGGCAAATCGCCGCGCGACGCAGCACCTATTCCAAGCTGAACAAGCGCAGCGTGCTGTACAAAGCCAAGCGCAAAATCGAGTACCTCAAGGCCCAGACACGTGCCAAGGTCGAACACCCATTTCGGGTGATCAAACGTCAGTTCGGTTATGTGAAAGTGCGCTTTCGCGGCCTGATGAAAAACACCGCTCAATTGACCACGCTGTTTGCCTTGTCCAATTTATGGATGGCTCGAAAAAAGCTGATGGGTATGGGCTAATTACGCACGTAACACGGAGAAATGGGCTGACAAGCTCGCCAAGGTGGCGCGTACGGGATATTTCGCGGTCAATAGCGCCAAATTCAGCGGGATTTTCAACTTACTGCGCGGTTGCGGCAAGTTGATCGGAGCTTCCTTAGGGAAACTCTGAAAAAGACTTCCATCTCTGGTGAAATACACGCCTCACACGAACTGAACGGCTGAGCCCCGATGAAACAGATGTCCTTCGCCGATGCCGAGTACGCCGGCAAACGTAAGCAGACCCGCCGCGAGCGTTTCCTGATCGAGATGGATCAGGTCGTGCCCTGGAAGGGTTTGATTGCCTTGATCGAGCCGCATTATCCGAAGGGCGACGGTGGTCGTCCGGCGTATCCGTTGATGGCCATGCTGCGGGTTCATCTGATGCAGAACTGGTTCGGCTACAGCGATCCGGCGATGGAAGAAGCACTTTACGAGACGACGATTTTGCGCCAGTTTTCGGGGCTGCATCTGGATCGGATTCCTGACGAAACCACGATCCTTAACTTCCGACGTCTGTTGGAAAAACATGAGCTGGCCGGCGGGATTTTGCAGGTCATCAACGGCTATCTGGGCGACCGTGGTTTGATGCTGCGCCAAGGTACGGTGGTCGATGCGACGATCATTCATGCGCCAAGTTCGACCAAGAACAAGGACGGTAAGCGCGATCCCGAAATGCACCAGACGAAGAAAGGAAATCAGTATTTCTTCGGGATGAAAGCGCATATCGGCGTTGATGCCGAATCCGGCTTAGTGCATAGCCTGGTGGGCACGGCGGCCAATGTGGCGGACGTGACGCAGGTCGATCAGTTGCTGCATGGCGAGGAGTCTTACGTGTCTGGCGATGCCGGTTACACCGGCGTGGACAAGCGTCCTGAGCATCAGAATCGCAAGATGATCTGGTCGATTGCGGCGCGGCCCAGCAGCTACAAAAAGCACGGAAAACAGAGTTTGATCGGTAGTCTGCGGCGCAAGATCGAATACGCCAAGGCCCAAGTACGCGCCAAGGTTGAACATCCGTTTCGGGTCATCAAGCGTCAGTTTGGCTATACGAAAGTGCGCTTTCGCGGCCTGATGAAAAACACCGCGCAACAGGCCACGCTATTTGCCCTGTCGAACCTGTGGATGATGCGAAAACGGCTGCTGGCTGCGGGAGAGGTGCGCCTGTAATGCGGGAAAAGCGCCTTGAAAAGGCGTTGTTCAAGGGTGAAACGATGAGTTAAGAACAGGAAAGGTCTGATTTCTGACCAAGCCAGCGTTTTTTGAACCTCAACCAAGGAGGGCATCAAAAATCGCTGACTACTTCAGACCTTCCTTAGCTCTACTTGTAACTTGAAGTTTTTGGAATATATGCAGTATATGTGTCTTTGCCGTCGGCAACTCCATGTCAAGCTGGGAAGCTATAGTTTTATTCGGCTCGCCCGCAAGCATCAACTCTGCTACCGCTCTCTCTTTAGGTGTGAGCTTGTATCGTAACTCCAGATCACTATTTAAGTTTAAGAGGCGAACTGCTGGCAGAATGGAAAATGTATACTGTAGATAATTGCAAGTCTCTCTGATGTAGGGGGAGTTCAATTTTCGCCCATTTTCTTGTTGAAGTAATGCGGCGGAAGCAACAACGGTTCCACCGGCCCGAAAAATCAAATCCATTTCCTCATGGATATTATATTTATGAAGAAATGGTTGATATTCTTCAAGAAGATATTGGTCGTGGGCCTTTTTGGCATCGGAAAGAGTTTCAAAACTGCTGGAGCTCCGAATTAATAATTCAGCACGTAAAGGATCTGCGTTGTGATAGCGATCATAATACTCGGTGATCATGCGTTCATCAGCACCAGCTTGTACATGGGGGGGCTTGGTTTTGTGAGTCTCATACCAGGTAAAGACGACGGCGGTGCAACCACTCGTGTTTTTCAGGAAAGAGACAGTGTTCTGAGCAAAATCACGACACCTTGTACCTAGCTCTACGTTCTGCATTCTAATTTCTCAATAAGTTGCACTGTTTTAGGGCGCGACGCTAGCGCTTGCTTTATTGTGGAGCTTAAATGCTCCTTTATTAATTGAAGCTTCTAGCTTACATGGGGCGAAGCACAACCCGTGCCACCCCGCGAGTATTAATATTGCGCCCTCATACTTTAGGTTGATGCGTCACGTCATCTATTCGCATAGGCTTATGTAACTCATGTAATGATTCAAATGTGCGCCAACTTAGAATGTCGGAGAAGTTATGACTCTTATCCACCTCCCTGCAAACTGTTCCATTGACGAGGTTGTAAGCTGTTTAGATTCGGATGGGTATTGCATCATCGATAATGCCGTAAGCGATGATGTCGTAGATGCTGTTAATGATCAAATCCAGCCGTATTTAGACCGCACGCCAGAGGGGGAGAATAATGCTTTAGGCAAGCTCACGCGTCGCTGTGGTGCCGTTCCAGGAAGATCGACAGCATCTCACGCGATGGTCATGCACCCCATCGTACTCGGAGCAACTAGGAAGTTTTTGTGCAGAAACTCTTCCAACATCCAACTCAATCTTACACAGGTTATTTGCATAGATCCTGGACAGAAAGCGCAGTTTTTGCACCGAGATGAGGGCGCGTGGGACTGGTATGATCATTTCCCAGTGAATTTCCATATTGAAGTAAGTACAATTTGGGCAATGGACGATTTCACCGAAGAGAATGGCGCCACTCGGGTTATACCTGGTAGCCATAAGCATAGCTTGCTTCCACTTAGCTTTACACAAGCTGACTCGCTTGCTGCCGAGATGAAGAAAGGCTCTGTATTGATTTATACCGGCAAAACTATTCACGGGGGCGGAGAAAACAAATCCAAGGGAAGTCGCCGGGCGTTGAATATTGATTATTGCGTCGGCTGGGTTCGTCAAGAGGAGAACCAATACCTTTCAATTCCAATAGAGGTTGCTAAGACCTTTCCCGATGAGCTTCAGCGGTTAATTGGCTACGAAATGGGGGCTGCAAGTATGGGCTACGTCAGGGAGTTTGAAGATCCACGTGTGGCGCTTTATCCAGAAGAACCATTTGATCAGAAATTTTTTATTGAGCTTCTGGAGAAAAGCTCACGGTTTTCGAATATTGCGAAAAGCGTATATAATTACGTTAAAAAATAATCAGTCGTTAGTAGTCGTTACGCTATCCAACCGCACCGGCTGAACTCGGTTGCCAAGGCACTTGGTCAAGCCGCTTTTATTAGCGGCTTACTGTTATCCAGTAATTATTTAGACCTGCGCTCCCATGGCCTATCGTCGGCTGATTCCATTTCTAGCCAGCATCCGTTCAGGCGCTGTTAACTGCGGATGCGCCAGCGGCGCTTAATCCCGTCCCTCAGAACATGACATAAATCTCAACCTGACTTTCCGCCCTCCGCGTGAGGTTGAATGGGATATCTTGTTGAGGCGTCAATCCGCTCAACCATTCAGGGAAGTCAATGCTGAGCTCACTCGTATCAAATGGTCAGCAACCTGCGTCCTGCCGATCAGAACTGGCGGTGCCGTGGTGGAGCTTTACCAAGACCCTCCTGGCCGCTACCGCTCTGTCTTTGGTGCGTGATGGACGGCTCGGACTGGACGCCCCGGTTCGTGATCAACCGTTCACATTACGCCAACTGCTTCGACATGAGGCAGGGCTCGCCGACTATGGTGAGCTTGCGGATTATCACGCCGCTGTCGCTAACGATGAGGCTCCATGGTCAGTAGACGAAATGATGCAGCGCCTTGAGGGTGCCCGGCTTCGATATAGCCCCGGAACCGGATGGCGTTACTCCAATGTGGGTTACCTGCTTGTAGGCAGACTTATTGAGCAGGTGACCGATCTGTCGCTTGAAGAGGCAGTGGCTCGATACGCACTGATGCCTACGGGGCTTTCCAATGTTTATTTCGCTAAAACGCGAGCAGATTTACGAGACTCCTGCCTTGGAAATCAATCAAATTACGACCCTGGCTGGGTCTATCACGGCTTGCTGATCGGCCCCATTTCGCAAGCAGCGCTATTCCTCGACCGACTTCTCGCGGGGCATCTCCTCCCTGCGGGCTTGCTCCAGGAAATGCAGGAAGCAAAAACTTTGGGCAGCCCGATTCCAGGACGCCCATGGATTACACCGGGGTATGGTCTGGGTTTGATGCTGGGTCCGATTGAAGGGGGCTTTACCCTCTGCGGACACACAGGTTGCGGGCCTGGTGGCGTCATTGCCGTTTACCGTATCTGCGACGGCGACGCATCGGCGTGTTGTGCTGTTTTTGACGAAGGTAGCAGTGAAGGATCCGTCGAAACCCTCGTTGTCGATAAGCTGTTACAGGCTTTGGGGTAGTGGGGTGGTGTCACGCCAACGTCAATTCACTGTCCTTGATATTCGCAATCGGCCCAAGGATCGAGGGGTCGAATTCGTCCAGGGCAGTATGGGTTGCCAGGCGGTGGGGAAGATCGGGGTTGGCCAGGGCGGCCTTGCCCAGCGCGATCATATCGGCGCCGTCTCGTAACACCTGCTCGGCGCGTTGCGGAACATCCAGGCCACCATTGGCGATGATCGTCACTTGTGGCGCATACCGGCGAGCCAACTCAACCAGGCTTGCATTTCCCTCTGCGAACGCCGGTTTCCAGGCCTCAAATTCCGTCACATGGATGAAGTCTATGCCAGCGTCCTTGAGCGACCCAAAAATGACCTCGGCGGCTGCTTCGCCTTCAGGCCATTTATGTTCGTAGTCATTCACTTTGCTCTGTGAAATACGTACCCCGATGGGGGCAAGCGTGCCGATGGCCGCTCTGACTGCCTTGATGACTTCCAGTGTCAGAGCAATCCGGCCAGCGACGTTACCGCCCCAGCGGTCGTCTCTCTGATTGGTGTAGCCGGTCAGGAATTGATCCAGTAGATAGCCGTTCGCCCCATGGATTTCAACACCGTCGAAGCCCGCGGCACGGGTTGCCAGCACCGCCGCTTGTGCGAATCCCGCGATGGCATCGGCGATATCCTCATCACTCATCGCTTGGGGTAGCGGATACTGTCCCTCACCGTAATAGAACTTCATCTGCGTTCCTTTCGGTCGAACGGGCGAGGGTGCAGCGGTGGCCGTTTTAAAGCGGTTGCCCTGATTCAGCGCTCCAGCGTGCATGAGTTGTGCGAATATCGCGCCATGCCGGGCATGAACACGATCGGTCACACCACGCCAGGCCTGAGCCTGTTCAACATCGCTGATCCCCGGTTGGAAGGGGTAACCCTGAGCATACTTCTGATCGGTGTACAGCCCTTCGGTAATGACCAGACCAAAGCGGCCTTTTGCGAATCGCTCGTAGTAACGCGCCATCTCAGCGGTCGCCAGGCCCGCCTCGGTAGCACTGACACGGGTCATGGGTGCTACGGCAAGGCGATTCCTCAATCTGAGGCGGCCAATATCATACTGAGTTAAAATCCGCTGATCGTAGTCATTCATGCAGTCAGTCCTCGTTCATCCAAGATGCTTTTAAATAGCGATGTAGAGGACGATAAACCTGGCTTGAAACGCTGAGAAGCCAGCAAAAACGATAAGCCGCTTTATCAAAAATGGATGTAATGATGCAAATTCCAGATGTGGAAGTGTTCAGCGCCATTGCCGAAAGCGGCAGTCTTTCGGCAGCCGCTCGACGACTCGGCCTGGCGCCCATGACAGTGTCTCGCAGGCTGGCATCGCTTGAAGGTGAACTAGGCGTTCGACTGTTTCATCGAACAACGCGCTCCGTCTCACTGACGGCCGAAGGCGAAACATTTCTCCCCTTTGCAACGACGCTGTTGGAAGCCAGTGAGGGGGCGAGGGTCAGTTTGAAATCCAATGCCGGAGCTGCCAGCGGTGTCTTGAAGGTAACTGCTCCCACCGTGTTCGGGCAGGCAGTGATCATGCCGCTGATTCCCGCTCTCCTGGCAGAACACCCGGCGCTGCGGGTTGATCTGACACTATCAGACAGCATTGTGGACATTGTCGGTCTCGGGATCGATGTCGCGGTGCGCATCTCGACCCTGCGAGACTCGACTTTAATCGCGCGTCCCCTCGCACCGAACCCTAGAGTGCTGTGCGCCAGTCCGTTGTACCTGGAGCGCCACGGCATACCCGCTACGATGGACGCACTGTTGAGCCACCGCCGAATAGCGTTGCATGGGATGCCTTTCTGGCCGTTCATGCGTGACGGTGAAGCGGTTTCCATGCGGGCGGAGGGCGTTTTTTCGGCCAACAGTGTCGAGGCGGTGCGCACGGCGAGCAGGCAAGGCTTGGGGGTTGCGATGCTCACGTACTGGGACATCCGTGATGATCTGGCTGCTGGAAGCCTTTGCGTGGTTGAATTGGAGGATGTTGACCCGGAACAACTGTTCATCACCGCACTATTGCCCACTCGTCAGCACGTGCCCCATAGAGTAGGAGTGTTCCTTCAGCGCCTGGAGGCGGTGCTCAATCCCCGCGACTAATGTTCCGCGAATGCGTCGCCCGCAGCCTGATACCCACTCGCAGAGAGCGATAACAATCAGCGTTGATGGAGGCAGTAGAGGTGCACGTTCAGCCAGCGCACTGCGAATAAATCCGCTCCTGCAACAGCGCGAGTGACCGCCGACAAAGCAGAACAGCTATCTTGGACTAGTTTTATCTGGATCACTGAAGCCTCCGACCCCAATTCAACCAGGCCAAAGTTCGTAATGCTCAAAAAAATCGATTTGACGATCACCCACGATTACCTCAATCCATTTTCCTCGCCGGACGCCCCCAAACTAAGCCCGGAGCTGGTGGACTACCTGTTGGAGAGTGCCTGGTACTACCCCAAGCTGTGCCTGCAGATCAACTGCCCCGAAAATGAGCGAGAACGCCTGCAGCAAGCCATCAGCAATACCTTTGCAGAAAAGAGCGAGCAAGTCAGAGGGGATATTCTCATCCTGCGGTTGGAAGCGCTGACACTCCTGGGCATGGCACTGGTGGTGGGGCTGATAGGCAATGCGCTAGGCATTGAAAGCACCATTCCGGTGGCAGTATTTACCGTTACGGTGTGGATGCTGCTCTGGCGCAGCGCAGAGATATTTTTTCTGGATATCCGCAGCGCTTATCGGGAGTTGCGTAAGTACCGGCGCATAGCCAGCGCAACAAAGCAGTATTGATTGAAAGTGTTGAGTCGCCGCTGATTTAACAAGTGCCCTCGAAGACCCGCTCTTGGCAGACAGAAACGATACCATCAAGCAGTCCACGAAAATGGGAGTGACTTTTTATGGTCGCTTACGGTCTCTAGCAAAGGGCTGCTATCGACCGACTCTGTTGAAAAATCAGGGTCGCCCAAACAGCCTGGTCATTGACTGGTTACAACGTCTTTTTTGCACACCGCTACCCAACTTTGCGCAACGCATTGGCAACCAGCGTAAATGCGGGTGAGGGTTGTCGACGACTGGGGTAATACAGATAGTATCCGGGAAACGGTGGGCACCAATCTTCCAGCACCCGCATCAGCCTGCCTTCCCGAAGGTGCGGTTCAAACTCTTCTTCAGGGAGGTAAGCAATCCCCAGCCCGGCCAGTGTCGCATCCACGATATGGCTCGAGGTGTTGAAAATCAGTTGGCCGTCCACTCGAACGTTCACCTGGTTATCCAGCTGCTCAAAGTCCCACACATAAAGCCCGCCTGAGGTCTGCATGCGTTGATTGATACAGCTATGGCTCATCAAGTCGCGCGGGTTTTCGGGAACTCCACGGGCGGCAAAGTACGCTGGCAAGGCCACCACGGCCATCCGCAATGGCGGACCTATCGGCACTGCAATCATGTCTTTGTCGATGGTGTCACCCAGGCGCACGCCTGCATCAAAACGATCCGCCACGATGTTCCTGAATCCGTAATTGACGTCGAACTCAACGTTGATGTCCGGGTATTCGTGCAGCAGCGCAGTGAGTTTGGGCAGCAACGTTGTGCGCAGCACATGATCGCCGCAGGTAATGCGCACGGTACCCGCAGGCTTGTCGCGCATTTGCGTCAGAATATCCAGTTCTGCCTCGATTTCATCGAAGCGATTACCGATCGCTTGCAATAGCCGCTCGCCCGCGACGGTCGGCGAGACGCTGCGGGTGGTGCGCGTCAGCAACCTGATTTGCAGGCGTGCTTCCAGGCCGCTGATGGCCTGACTCAACGCAGACTGGGTAACACCCAGCACCCCGGCGGCGCGGGTGAAGCTGCCTTCGCGCGCCACTGTCACGAAAGACAGCAGATCGTTGAGGTTTCTTTTAACCATGGGGCGAAGCGCCTTTTGCAGCAATTGATTAGCTGCACTTATAGCCCTGTTAAGTATTAATTAGCTAGTCCCGTGAGTGTTCGTTCGTCACCATTGCCGACATGAATACGAATGACGGTGAGGCACTGATGAACACGGTTTCAACCAGCAGCGAGGCGCCGGCTTACTGGGGCGGTGTCTTTGCAATGACGCTGTGTGTGTTTGCCCTGATTGCTTCTGAGTTCATGCCTGTCAGCCTGCTGACGCCGATCGCCAGTGACCTTCAGGTTACGCAGGGGATGGCCGGGCAGGGCATTGCGATTTCAGGGGCATTTGCCGTACTGACCAGCCTGTCGATCTCGTGGGTTGCCAGAACCCTCGATCGCAAGACTCTGCTGTTGGCACTGGCCGGGCTGATGGCTGTCTCGGGTGTGATCGTCGGGCTGGCCCCTGACTATCTGACCTACATGGTCGGCCGTGCGCTCATCGGTGTGGTCATCGGCGGCTTCTGGTCGATGTCTGCGGCGACGGCCATGCGCCTGGTACCCGCCCCGCAGGTGCCGAAAGCACTGGCCATCTTCAACGGCGGCAACGCGCTGGCTACCGTTATTGCCGCACCGCTGGGCAGCTACCTGGGCTCGATGATTGGCTGGCGCGGCGCTTTTTTCTGTGTGGTGCCCGTCGCGGCGGTTGCTTTCATCTGGATGTACATCAGCCTGCCGCCCATGAGGGTGGAATCACGCATTCCAGGCTCCGGGAACGTGTTCAAACTGTTCAAGAGTCGAACCGTGGCGCTGGGTATGGCCGGATGCGGAGCCTTTTTCATGGGGCAGTTTGCGCTGTTCACCTATCTGCGGCCTTTCCTTGAAACGGTCACGCGGGTCGATGTATCCACGTTGTCGCTGATCTTGCTGGTGATCGGGGCCGCAGGCTTCATCGGCACGCTGATCATCGGCCGGTTTCTAAAGCGCAGCCTTCTGCGGACATTGATAGCAATTCCAGTCTTGATGGCGTTGATCGCCCTGGCACTGATCCCTTTTGGCCGCTCGACCATTGTGGTTGCTGTGCTGTTGGGTTTATGGGGGCTGTTGGCGACTGCGGCCCCGGTGGGCTGGTGGAGCTGGATTGCTCAAGCATTGCCAGGTAATGCCGAGGCTGGCGGCGGCCTGATGGTGGCCGTGATTCAACTGGCCATTGCGCTGGGCTCTACCGTTGGCGGGTTGCTGTTCGACAGTCGCGGCTATCAGACCACTTTTGTCGCCAGCGCAGCCGTGCTGCTGCTGGGCGCAGCGGTGACCCTGCAGGCGTCACGCTCGACATCTTCTGCGTCGCACCTGGCACAGGTGCCAAGTCGGTAAACCGTGCAAATCACGTTCTTTCAACACTGATGACTGCGCATAGAGGGAGATCCAATGAAAAAGCTCATTGTTTTAATCACGTTACTGGTCAGTTCACTCTCAGCGACAGGAGCCGATATGTCCAACGGCGCGGATAACTTCTACACCAGCGATAAAGTGACCGTGCAAAAGGTCAGTTTTAAAAATCAGTATCAAATGAATGTGTCGGGCAATCTGTTTATCCCCAAAAACCGCGACGATACAACCAGGAGCCCAGCGATTGTTGTTGGCCATCCGATGGGGGCGGTCAAGGAGCAAAGCGCTAACCTGTATGCCACGAAAATGGCCGAAAAAGGCTTCGTGACGTTGTCCCTGGATCTTTCATTCTGGGGTGAAAGCGAAGGGCTGCCGCGTAATGCAGTCTCGCCGGATATTTATGCCGAGGACTTCAGCGCGGCAGTGGATTTTCTTGGCACACGCCCTTTTATCGACAAGGAGCGTATTGGTGCACTCGGCATCTGTGGCAGCGCCAGCTTCGTCATCAGCGCGGCCAAGATCGACCCGCGCATGAAAGCCATCGCAACGGTCAGCATGTATGACATGGGCGCCGCCAATCGCAATGGTTTGAAGCATGGGCAGACGCTTGAGCAGCGCAAAGAGACTATCGCTCAAGCCGCTCAGCAGCGTTACGTAGAGTTCACGGGCGGTGAAACCCTTTATACCAGCGGCACGGTGCACCAACTGAATGAAAATACTCACCCGATCCAGCGTGAGTTCTATGATTTCTATCGCACACCCCGCGGCGAATACACACCCGCCAGCTCGACCAAAGAGCTGACCACGCACCCGACGCTTACCAGCAATATCAAATTCATGAACTTCTATCCGTTCAACGACATCGAGACGATTTCACCTCGTCCGATGCTGTTTATTGCTGGAGCGGATGCGCACTCGAGAGAGTTCAGCGAAGAAGCTTACAAGCTCGCGGGTCAGCCCAAGGAGCTGGTCATTATTCCTGGAGCGGGTCATGTTGACCTTTATGACCGCGTCGACCTCATTCCTTTTGACACCCTGGCGAGCTTTTTTCAACGTCATCTGTAGCCGCTGAGGAGCGCAGCGAAGCAGTCGTAAAGTCAGCTTGCGCGGTTAATCAGGGATACCGCGTGTGTCGGTTTTACGACCGCTTCGCGCTCGATCGCAGCCTTCGTTCCTCGTCAGCGACTACACGCGGGATAGGTGACGAGTCTGTAGTCGCTGACGAGCCGTGCGAGGCTGCGATCGGCTGCGAAGCAGTCGTAAAGTCAGCTTGCGCGGTTGATCAGGGATACCGCGTGTACCGGTTTGGCGACCGCTTTGCGCTCGTTCGATCAGTCTTCGCAAAACCTGATCCGGTTACCGAACGGGTCATGGACTTCCAGTACCTTGCCCCAGCCCTGCTGGACAATTTCGGGACGGCCGTACCCGTATTGCCTGGACAGTAATTCATCGCGAAGCAGCTCGATATTATGCATGGGCACAAATACCGTGGTCCCGGGGCTCGCATCACCGTGATGTTCAGAAAGGTGGATGCGCAAGCCGTTGCGAATGATCCCCAGATAGAGAGGCAGGCCAGCCTCGAAGCGGTGCTCGAACTCGACGTGAAAGCCCAGGAAACCAAGGTAAAACTCACGTGCCTTGGCTTCGTCGAACATGCGCAACAGGGGGATGGGGCTTTCGAACGTTATCGCTGGCGAGGCAGTTTGCGGGTGCAGCAGCGCTGACGCTGTGTTCCAGTTCTGATAGCCCAGTTGCTGGGCTATCAACTCCAGCGCGGTCGAGTGGGTGATCTCTTGCCCGCGGGTTTTCAGCACTGCCCGCAGTCGTTTGGCCATCTGCTTGGCGTGTTCAATGGAAATCATCGTTCCTCCTGGAGTCGAGTCAGTCAGGTGCTCGCGTTGCCAAACCTCGACTGCAAGAAAATCGACAGGGTTCGGGTGTTGCCTGAATACTTTCACCAGTCCCTGGAGGGCGCGAGCGGCAGGCAGTATCAGCCGGCGCCCAGCATACCCAGTTTGATGAGCCCTAAACAGATCAAGCCCCCTGGCTTTCAAACCAGCCGTGGTCACGGTACCACGCCACGGTGTCCATGATTGTCAGGTCCGGTGACCGGAAACTCAGGCCCAGTTCTTGTTCACTCTTGTGGTGATTGAAGTGGGTGCGATGTTCTTCTCGTATCAACAGGCGCAGGGTGGCCATGCTCAACTGAACGGGTTTGCCGGTCAGGCGCCCATAGATCTCCTGCACCGCCGCCAGGGCATACAGAACAGGCGTCGGCACTTGACGCGCAGGTGTCTTGACCCCCGCGATGCGTCCCAGAGCCGGTACCAGCTGACGCATCGTCATGTGCCGCCCCGCCGCCAGATAGCGCTCACCTCGTCGTCCATACCTGGCGGCAGCAATCAGGGCGGCTGCCACATCACGGGCATCGACAACGGAGAAACTGCCGGGGATCAGCCCGGGCATCTTGCCGTTGACCACATCATTGACCAGTTGCCCCGAGGACGTGGGGCCCATGTCGGCAGGCCCCCACATCCAGCCGGGCAACACCATGCAGGCATGCATCTGTGGATGGGTTTCCAGGAACGACAACACCACCCGGTCGCTGAGGATTTTGCTGCGGTAATAGTCATCGGCATCCGCCTCGGCCCGCAGGCATGTCTCATCGATGGAGGTGCCCGGTGCGCCATTAAGCACGGCAATGGAAGAGGTGTGGATGAATCGCCGGATTCCGGCACGGTAGGCCTCTTGAAGCAGATCCCGCGTACCGGTGACATTGATCTTTTCGAGCGCCTTCCAGTGGCTGCCGCCCTTGTAGTTGTCGCGAAAAAAAGCCGCCGTGTGAAACACCGTATCGCAGCCTTGCAGTGATGCGGCGAATGAGTCGACCCGGGCCATGTCGCCGATGACCAGTTGCACATTGGCCAGGCCTTTGAACTGCTGTTCACCTTTGGCCATCGAGCGCACCAGTGCTTTGACGGTATAGCCGCGAGCGAGCAGCTCTCGCACCAGGTTGTTGCCCAGCAAGCCGGTTGCGCCGGTCACGAATACGTTGCGCGGGGCGTGTTGTGCAGAGTCCTTTGGCGCGCTAGTCATACATTCCAGTCCAGTGGTTTCGAAGGGCTGTAGATATACCGTCCAGAGCGCTTCTGAAAAACAGCGACTGCTGCATAATGGCTTTGCACAGATGCACATCAGGGAGGACATGACGCATGGCGTTGCAAGCAAATTGGGACGATCTTCGACTGCTGCTGGCGGTTTCTCGGCATGGCAGCTTTCTGCGGGCGGGCCAGTTGCTGGGGATTGCGGCGTCTACGGTGTCCCGGCGCCTGACCCAGTTGGAGGCTGCCCTGGGCGAGCCCCTTGTCGAACGGGGCGTTGAGGGATGCCGGCTGACCTCGCGAGGCCAATCCCTGGTGGACGTTGCCATCGCGGCTGAAGCGGGGTTGAGGCGTCAAGTTGTTGCTGACATCCCGGGATCAGGCGCAGAGCTGTCCGGCAATGTGCTGGTCAGTGCAGGGGAGGGGTTCTCTTCCGGGGTGCTGGAGGCGGTGGGTCGCTTTACCTCCCTGCACCCGCGTTGCTCGGTGGAGTTGCAAGTAACCGCCGACTTTCACAAGATCGCCCGCGGCGTGGCCGACATTGCGATACGCACGATCCATCTCGGTGAGCCTTCGTTGATTTATCGACCCATTGGCCGGTTCGCCTACGGTGTGTTCGCGGCTCCCGAATACCTCAAGCGATGTCCAGGGGTCACGGTGGCCACCGCAGTCAATGTAGCGCTGCTTCCTCCGCTCGACATGCTGGCGCAAATGCGTGCAGCAAAAGCAGCCGGTCTTGACCGGGCCCACATCAGCGTGAACTCGTTTACCGTGCAACTCGAGTCGGTGAGGCGAGGCCTGGGGGTTGGTGTACTGCCCCGTATTCTGGCGAAGGATCTGATCGAGTTGTTCGAGGGTATTGAGCTTCCAGATCTGGACGTCTATCTGGTGACCCGGCCTCAGGCACTGAAGCAGGCCCACATAAAGTGTTTTTTTGCCATTCTGGAGCAGGTGCTGCTCGAAGCCCTGTGCACAGAAGCGGTCGAACGTAGCCATGATTCTGGTCGCTTGCCGCCGGTGCAGCCTTTTGAGTGATCGTTGCTCTGTTCAAGAGCTCAAGGGCATCTGCCCGCTGACGGGATAATCTGTTGCTGCAGCAACATGTAACTGCTTGTATCCTTGCCCCAGGTGAAGGCACACGGCTGCCGTTATTGCCTTTCTCCCACAGTGGCTGGAACGGAAAAATGGATTTTCCATCAGGTAATGACGTGAAGCGTGATACCCATCTGGTTGTTCTTTTGCTGTTTGTTATCGGCTGCTCCCTGGCCTCGCTGACTGTCTGGAAAGTGCTGGCCTCACGTGAGCGGGCGCTGGCGGATGTGAACGTCCACGGGTTGAACCTTACCCAGGCGCTCGCGACTTACTCCGAAGGCATTGTCCGGCAAAGTTCGCTGCTGTTGCTCGGGCTCGTCGAGCGCCTGGAGACTGAAGGCAGCGGCCCCATCCAGATCCAGCGGCTGGGTGCGCTGGTCGACCGCCAGCAGCCCCTGATGCCACAGCTCAGCGGGATCACGATCTACGACAACCAGGGGCGCTGGTTGATGTCCTCCAACCGGATCCCGGCCGGGGCCAACAGCAGTGATCGTACCTATTTCATTCATCACCGCGACGATCCATCCCGCGAGACCTTTATCGGCCCGCCAATCCAGAGCCGTGCCAATCATGAGTGGGTGGTGACCGTCAGCCGGCGCTTCGATGATGCTCGCGGAGCGTTTGCCGGGGTGGTGGCGGTAACTCTGGGGGTTGAGAACTTCCTGCGGCTGTTTGGCAAGATCGATGTGGGGCAGGAGGGTGCAATCGGGTTGTCCTATACCGATGGTACGTTGCTGGTTCGCTATCCTTTTCGCGAGCAGGACATGGGCCGCAACTTTTCGAAGTCGCCGATCTATGCCAAATACCTGGTAGATCGATCCGTCGGTACCGCCTCGTTCACCTCCAGCCTGGATGGTGTGGAGCGGCTCTACGCCTTCCGAAAAAGCAGCCAGTTGCCGCTGATCACGACCGTAGCCCTTGGAAAACGCGAAGCCCTTGCCGCGTGGCGCATGGAGGCATTGCTGTCAGCCGTGGTGGTGACTGCGCTGCTGGGGCTTACCGGCCTGATCGGCTGGTTTTTGATCCTGGATATCCGCCGTCGAACCCAGATAGAAGATCAGTTGCGAGGGGCTCAGCAGCAATTGCTTTCGTCGAACCGCCAGCTTGAGTTGCTGGCGATGAAGGACGCCCTGACCGGCCTGGCCAACCGGCGCTGCTTTGATGTGACATTAGACATAGAGGCGCGACGGGCAAAGCGGGAAGGGACGTCTTTGGCCCTGCTGATGATCGATCTCGATCATTTCAAGCTGTACAACGATTCCCTTGGGCATGTGGCCGGAGACGCCTGTCTGCAGGCGGTTGGCAAAATTATCGAGGAGTGCGTGCGTCGACCGTCGGATGTGGTCGCCCGTTATGGCGGAGAAGAGATGAGTGTCATCATGCCCAACACCGACATTGAGGGGGCGGCGGCGGTGGCGCAACTTATCCTCGATCGCCTGAAGCAAGCCAGCATCCCCCACACCGCCAGCCCGTTGGGACGAGTCAGTGTGAGCATCGGGATGAGTTGTGCCGCAGGTGCACAGCTGGATCACGTGCAGGGTTTGATCGAAGCGGCAGACCAGGCGCTGTACAGCGCCAAGATACTGGGTCGAAACCAGTTCGTGAAGCACTGCGGATGAAGCCCGGGGGGGGGGGTGTGTTCCTCTCGTCGAAATCCCTGACAGAAATATTGACCAGAATCGTCCTACGGCGTTAACTGTATATTTATACAGTCAAATAAAGGCGCGGGTCATGAGCTTCACATTTTTGGGACCTCTTGCGCAGGGCGGGATTGGTTTGCCGCTGTGTTCGTTCAAGATTCCGGCGGGATTCCCATCACCCGCTGCAGACCACATCGAGAAAGTCATCTCCCTTGATCAGGTACTCAATGTGCGTGCGCCCCATGTCTATCTGGCGTCGATTGATGGCGACAGCATGCAGGGGGTCGGGATTTTCTCAGGGGATCTGGCGGTCATCGATCGTTCCATTGAGCCTGCCCACGGCCATATTGTGGTGGCGCTGCTGAACAATGATCCCATCTGCAAGCGCCTGTGCTTGCGCGGCAAGGAAGTGATCCTCCGGTCTGAAAACCCTGGATACCCGGACCGGTACGTCATGGAAGGTGACGATCTGTCGATCTGGGGGGTGATCACCCACAGCGTGCGCAGTCATGGTCATTAACGTTGCTCATTGGCGGTGAGAGGGCCAATGAGCTTCAGGAAATGAGCATCAAGTCACTGTCTTTCAGCTTTTAACGGACCATACCAATCGGTAGAATTTTCTGTTTTTTTTCAACAGGAAGTCGGCATGCAACGGATTGTGATACTGGGTAATGGCGGCAGCGGAAAATCGACCCTCGGCCGAGCCATCGGCAAGCGCCTGAACCTGCCCGTGGTGCATCTGGACCCTTTGTTCTGGGAGCCCGGCTGGATCGAACCGGACGCTGAACAGTTCCGCCAGCGGGTCAGCCAGGCAATCGCCCCGGATGCCTGGGTGTGTGAAGGCAATTATGCCCGGCGTACCTTCGACCTTCGCCTGCCCCGTGCCGACGTGATCATTTGGCTGGATACGCCGCGTCTCACGTGTTTCACCCGGGTGATCATGCGCAGCCTCACAAACCGCTCCCGCTCTGACCTTGCAGCAGGTTGCAGGGAGAAGTTCGACTGGGTGTTCCTGAAGTTCGTATGGAATTTCGACCAAGGCACACGCCCGGGTATCGAGACGGTGCGCAAAAAAGTGGGGCCGCAGGTGCCTGTCATCCGCTTGAGGACGACCCGCCAGATTGCCGATTTTCTCGATGCCTTGCCCGTAACTGCCTTGGCGCGCAAGTCGCCTACCTGAAAGTCCTCGTTCTCTATCCAGGATATGCAGTCATTTACTAATGCTATGTGAGTATTGTCTGCGCTAACTATTAATGGGGTAATCAATGATTTAAGACATGACATCTGCGGGATAACTGACATGGGACTTGCGCACTCTGTACAAGTTGTCGCTGTGACGAGTGGTAAGGGGGGCGTCGGAAAGACGACTGTGGCAGTGAACCTTTCTTTGGCGTTGGCGAGTCGCGGAAGGCGAGTCGTCTTGCTCGATGGTGATCTTGGATTGGCGGGTGTTGATGTTGCAGTGGGCGTTATCCCCCGATACACGATTGCTGACTTGATGGAAGGTCGTTGTGCGTTATCGGATGTACTGGTGCAGGGGCCGGGAGGTGTGCGTATCGTCCCGGCTTCTGCCGGTGTCGAGAGCATGGTGAACCTGTCATCCACTCAGCACGCAGGCCTGATCCAGGCCTTCAACGACATCGCCGACAGTCTGGATGTGCTGGTGATTGATACTGCGACAGGTATCGGTAAATCGGTGATCAGTTTCGCTCGGGCCTCTCAAGAGGTCTTGCTGGTGGTCTGTGACGAGCCAGCGTCTATCGCCGATGCCTACGCACTGATCAGGCTGCTAAATCGTGACTACGGGATAAACCGCTTTAGAGTTTTGGCAAACATGGTGCCTGAGTACCAGGGTGGACGCAGCGTGTTCGCCAAGTTGGCGAAGATTACCGATCAATTCCTGGATGTCTCTTTGCAGTACGTGGGAGCGATTCCGTATGACGAATGCGTGCGTAAATCCGTGCAGACTCAACGCGCCGTTTATCAAAGTTTTCCGCGCTCTCAGATCGCCAAGGCATTTCAGAACGTTGCCCTGAGGGTCGACGCCTGGCCATTGCCGGGCAGCCCCAGAGGGGGGCTGGAGTTTTTCATTGAGCAGCTCATTTCTAACTCGAGAGGGTGAGAAGACGCTGTAAGCAGGAGGCTGGAGAAGAGAGTGAATTTTTCACGCACCTGAAAAATCAAGGGCCTGCACGAAGAATCTCATACAAGCCCTTGATTTGTCTGGTGCCTGGACCCGGAGTCGAACACTAAGCCTAACTCAATGATTTCGCTCAGTTGATGGAACGCTTATATATAATATAGGCCTTCGCCCAACGACCAGATAATCACGCCAACATCTTAATACTCATTAGTCAAAGTAACTCCGTTGAAGTCATCGCAACGAGTACCTTTATCATCAGCGAGTGCAACCTTTTGCCCCGTTAACTTTGACAGCGCCAAAAGGTTAAGCATCGCATACCCTGACGAATCGTTCAGGTTGCGAGCATTATTGGCGATCCACCACCGTCCCCCCGTGGTGGATAATTGAACTTCTATGATATTGCCGGCATCCTTATCATCTTTGCCCACCGAGAGTTGAGTGACGGTTCCTTTTGCACACGTATAGGCGCGTGACTGCCTGCTTGACTGATCCCATTCAGCAGAAAAAACAGGAGCGCTTGTACACAGAATTAACAAGCCAGAGACTAAACGCATAGCTATATTCCTCAGCAGTCATAGTTCATCATGATTGAGTTCATTCAAACGGTTACTCACAATAGATTCCAGCGTGAGTGTCATCGGAGAAGACACTTGGAGCTCATCGAGCTTCAAATCCGATCGTGGTAAAGCCAGGCAGGCTCCAACAATAGGTATCATGCCCACCCATGTCGACCGGCCTGTTTGTCCTGCGACGCCATTTACAAATGGTGTTGCTGCGGCATTTGTATTGCCTGTCATGTAAGCGGGGTTTGCACGGGCAGTTGAAACCTGCAACTGCCCGTCAACAACAACATAGGACTCGACATCCCTGATATTTCGAGGAGGTATAGCGCCCGGTGTTATATATTCATTCGCTGTAACGGAAGGTTGATAGTTCAAGGGGGAAACCGGCGTTTGCGGGTTATTGCCGTGCAACGCCCGAAGAGAAGCTTCGGCATTGTAAAAATTGCCGTCAGCTCTGATCCGATAAAGAAATATGTGCTGCCCGGGCCTAGCGAAGGCTCTGGCTGCTGCAACAGTGCGGATATACTGAAAGTCGGCGGCTGTTGACACGAACCCGGAGTTTCTTTGCGACCCTGGCCTGTTCACGCAGGACTCGCCTGAGACATGCGCATGAACATTCACGTTATTCCCCCAGGCCTGAAAACCCGATGAAAATATTTCTTGCTCACCCCGTGTGTCCATTCGCCACACAGTGCTTGGCGGAATAGCAAATGAAAGAGATATATCCAGAAGCATAACGACGCTACTTAAAAACAACAGGCAAATCTTCTTCATGGCTTATTTGTCCTGGCAGCTTAATGTCTACAGCAAAACAATTCGCTGTGGTCTTGATCGGACTTAATATCGCCCTGCAAGAGAAAAAACTGCAAGTATAAAATAATACCTCGATCGTATAAAGCGTCTCAAGATATTGCTCGCCACTCGATCCGTTTGCCTTTGTAATCAAGTTATTGTGCGCACCATATAAAAGCTAAATACAAATTGTAGTAACTTGACGCGACAATCGCACTGGTGTCCAAAGATATAGGGGGTGGCTGCTGGCGATAAAGAATGTATTGGTTGCAGATTTCTATTGCTGTGGCTCCATAATTTTGGAACTCAAAATCTTTAATAAGCCACTTACTTCTTTCGGTTTAGGCTAAAGCAATTCGTCGTCACTTCTATATCTTTACTTACGGCAGCCATCGGGAAAATGCAGGCCTTCATCCCAGCACTGAGTGTGCCACTGACTGACAGAAGTGATCGCGGCACTGGTATTTACCCCCATACCTTCGGTTATCGGAAGTCTGATTAATAGCGAGGCTATCTATAAGGCTATTGAATGGGGCTTGTTCACGGTCATTGAGCAAGGCGTTGATTCGCTCCACAGGCTGCATGGCATTGACCTTCGTCGCGTCGAGTGAACATTCCATTACGCAATGACGCCAGGGCCATTGATGCGGTGGCGTTTGCCAATGTACTGTTGCTGAATGCGGGAGACAGGCCGGTGCCGCTGAATGTGTTGAGCCCGTTCATGAACGTGGGGGAGCGTGGGCGACGTATCACTGAAGGGCTAACAATGATGCCGGAGGGGCTCTTGGCTGGGAATGCAGTAGTGTCTACCTAGTCGGGATGCAGCAGAAATGGTGGCTTCGGGTGGCTGTGAGGTCGGCGCCAACGTGACCAGGTACACCACGCTGTTGGTGGTCGGAGATCAGGACATCAGCAAGTTGGCGGGTAAGGACAAGAGTTCGAAACACTTGAAAGCAGAAGAGTTGATCGCCATAGGCCAGAAAATTCGAGTTTTAGGTAAGAGTGATTTCCAGTCGCTATTGGTTCCGTGACCCACGCATCATCCAGATACGTTCACGACATATAAAAAAGCAAGGAGCTGATGTATGCCACAAATTGCCAATAACGGGGATGCGCGCGTAGCGGTGCTGGTCGATTGCGACAATGTGTCACCAGAGGTGCTGGAGCACGCATTGAAAGTTGTGGCGCAGTTTGGACGAATTGTCTTGCGCCGTGGATATGGAAATCACGGCACGCTCGCAAACAAGTGGCAGGAGGCGTTGGTCAGGCTTGCCTTTACACCTTGTCTTCAGTACCAGTATGCCTCTGGGAAAAACACGTCAGATATCGCACTTGCACTGGATGCACTGGAAGCATTGTTCGATCATCGAGCGGACATGTTCTGCCTGGTTACCAGCGACTCGGATTTCGCCTATCTGTGTCGAAAGCTTCGGGAGCGGGGTGCAGCCGTTTGCATCGTGGGTGAAGCCAAAACCCCGGACGCCCTGCGCAATGCCAGTGATCAGTTCTTCGAATGGCGCAAAGTACATGATCCTGCACTGGCTGATGCTCTGATCCCCAAGGATATTCCAGATCTGCCCAATCCCAAGAAAGAACCGGATCAGGCTGCCAAACCCAAACTCCGTCGTCCTCGTTTTATAGTGGAAGCGGTGTCATTGCTGGCTGGAAGTACCAATGAAGGCAGGGTCACGGTCAGTGGTTTAGGCTCCTATTTGAAGCGGACAGACCCCGCGTTCTCTCCCACTGAGTATGGGCACTCAGGGTTGTTGGACATGCTCAAGACATACGATTTGCTGGAAACACATAAAGAATCTGGCGGTCATTGGACGGTCGGCCTGGCAACGAGGCCTCTCACTGCAGATGAAGCGGGGGGGAGTGGAAAATGAATATTCATTTGAGGCGCTGTTTAGACTTGCGAAACGTACTTGGCTTGATCCGGAGTAAAGATCACTAACAGGTTGGTTTTCGTGCACATCAGCACTTGTTCGGTTTCAGGGTCGACATTCAGGTCTTCTCCCCGTAGACCCTGCCACTGCGCCAGATATTCAAACGATCCAAATTTCTCAAGTCTTGACCCGGCGAGGGGATGTGGTGGCGAAAAAAACAGCCCGAATATCGAATGCGACTCAATGATCTAACCCAGATCGCTCATCTCGTAGGGAGCAATTTCTTTAAACCGTGAGGAACGATCCAGGCTAACTCGTGCACCAATCGCGTTTAGCATTGATGCAGGATCAATGGACTCAAGATTATCGAAGTCCAAAGACGACCACTCTTCCCGAGTGACCAATGCTGAAATTATATAGGGTTCTTCGTCTCGGCCGGTTGCTGGGTCGTGACGTTGAACATAACCCGACACCAGGCAGTTCTCGATTGCTGGCAGTAAAGCAAAGACCTCGCCAACCACCCGAAACAATGAACCATGGCACAGCCTGACAAAATCGCGACGAACTTGAGCGTCTGATCGATTTTTGAAGGTTAGCTTGCCATTGCCTTTTGCTTCGGCCGTGCGACGTGGAATATCGCTCTCGTCAGGCAGGTCGACGTCAAGGGCAACACCAGTGACATCGTGGGAAAACTCATAGGACACTAGCGTCTGCTTTGGCCAGGCAATACCGCTGAGTACGTAGTCGAGCGCCTTCTCCATCGGCGCACTAAACCCTTTTGCCGCCAGACGAAATGCCTTCTCTATTTCAGTGCGGTCAAACTCATGAGTATCGCGAGCAACAGCCCAGTCGAGCATGTCTTGCTGGTGCTGTACCTCGGCCAGCTGACGTTCGCGCTCCAGCTTGCGGGCGCGAAACATCTTGTCAACGAGGCTCGCGGGTGGGGGAGATGGCATGCTGGGAGCATCAATTGCGAACGGGGATGGAATTATCGGTAGCGACCCCGGTCGAGGTGTTGCCATGTGCACATCGAGACAGGCATAAAGTTCTTTGTTGACAGTCTCGGCGGCCTTGACCAGTAAGGCCTGGATAGCTTCGGCTTGCTCCAGCTTTGCTCGTTTTACCAGTGATGCCGGGATTTCCGTGTCATCGGTGTCTGTGATGAGTAACGTACCATTGTCTTGCACCTTGATCTTGATTGAGCCGCTGTACTCATCCGGGTCAAAAGCAGGTGCCTTGACCGCACGGCGCGGGCTATCCAGTCGTTGCCGATACGACAAACCGGTACCCGGCAAGCCAGTGTTCAGGAAAGTGCCGTTGCGGCCCATGGTCATGCTAAGTCCGCGTGGCCCCACAGAAGCGCTGACACCCTTGGTGCTGATGTTCAAACGAACACCGGGGATGAGAGTAATGCGTTTGCTGAATCTAAAAGCCATTTGCGCCTCTTGATATCCAGGTTTCGAATCAAGGTCCTGGTTGAAACCACGATCCCATTACGAGCGTCCAGCGATGTAATCGTCGATATGTGAGAAGTTGCGCGTGCGCGTCATCCATCCCGTCAGCAAGGCAAAGAGCACACTTGTGCCCAGGGCGAGGTTACGTTGTCGGCGTTTTTGGGCCGGAGTACGTGCTCCGCTAAAGATCAGTACGACCATGCACAAGAAGTAGACGGTGAACAGGAGGAGCTTTGCATAAAGCGCCAACAGGAAAAAAATCGAGAAGCCATTGTGGCGCACAGTTTGAATCACGACCTGGAGTAGCATCAGGCCCAATATCGCTGCTGCGGCTATCTGAGCTGTCTGAGTAGGCAACTCAAGCCAGGCTGACGCGATGAAGTATGTGGCGGCAGCCATAAAGGGCGTCAACGTCGTCCATAAAGCGTCGGTATAGCAGCTGTAAATGGTCATTGAGCCTCGTGAATGAAGCCAGATACACACAACCAGCAACAGGCTCATGATCAACACAGCAATTTTTACCGTCCGCCAATCCGTCGAGTCATCCGTTGCGTTGTTGGAGGTCGTTGCTGACGGCTGTTGGTCTGACACTGCACTGGATTGTTGCCCTTGGCTCACAGTCGCTGCTGGTATGGCGGCGAGTTGAGACTGCTTTTGTATCGTTTTTGTGGCTTCTGTCGCAGCCTGAGCGACCGCTCCAGGGGCGGGTGTTGTATCCAGGACTTTTAGACGGGTTGTCATCGTCTCGTTAACGCATGCCTGAGTCACGCAGGCGTCACGATGTTTCAGCCACTTACGCTGATCGGCACGGTACTGGGTTTTGTTCTTGCTAGACGCCAAACCAGCAACGTAGGCAGAGTTAAGTTGCTCGTCTAAACGCTCAAGATGAGGGTTGCTGCATATCTGGCTTTCAGCAAAGGTGCTGGCTTTTGTGCAATCGAAACTGGTCGCGTGGGTTGAGGCGGTTATCAGGCAAATTACAAAAAACGAAATGCTCAGTAGTCCCGTACTCAGACGAGTCATGGATAATCCCTTAAATTCAAACTGAAAAAGCCGGCCGCAGGGACCGCAATCAGGTAGTCCTTGAAGCCATTGCCATCATTGAGCCATCAAAGTATGAAGCGAGCGAAGGGTAAATTGCGAGATTTAAAACATGGAAGGGAGCTCTGAGACGCTCTTGTTCGAACGTGATCGACCAAGCGCAAGAGCTACCAAGTCGGACTGACTCAAGCTTGCGTTGCGAAGCTCTCCCGTAAATCGAACTCAGGATGTACTGAAAAGGTTGGGCTGGAGTGAATATGAGAGAGAAATTCGGACAACAAAAAACCTGCACAAGGCAGGTTCTATGCGGGTTTCAGAGACCTCTTGGGAAGTCTTGAAACAGAGAAGTGGTGCCCGAACCCGGAATCGAACCGGGACGCCCTTACGAGCGGGGGATTTTAAGTCCCATGCGTCTACCAGTTTCGCCATTCGGGCGGTAGCGCTGTGAAGCGGGTCAGGAAGGAAGGTGCTTTAGAAGTCAAAGTACTCAAGAGCCTGCGTGACAGGTGGACGAATATATAGAGCCTGCGCCGATGAGGCAAGTTCGATAGCGTTCATTCTGGTACATTTTTTTGCCTGCCAGCTGAGTAAAACCTTCGGAAAATCATAGATATACCGAGCGGCTCAAGGTTTGTGCCGCTAAGACGGTCGTTTCTTGGGGGCTGGTCTAGGCTGCATGCACGACGATTAAAGAAGTGGATGTGATGAATACGAGTGTGGTTTACGCATTGGCTGCAGCGGCGCTGTTTGGGGCCAGTACGCCTCTGGCCAAGGTACTGGGGGCCGAGGTTCCACCGGTGATGCTGGCGGGTTTGCTGTATCTGGGCAGCGGGGTGGGGCTGCTGCTGGTGCGCTGTATTCGCGATCGAGGCTGGAAGGCGTCTGGCTTGAGTGCAGGCGAGTGGCCCTGGCTGGGCGGGGCGATTGTGTTTGGCGGGATTTTGGGGCCTGTGGCCTTGATGTTCGGTCTGACCCTGACCAGTGGCGCCACCGCGTCGCTGATGTTGAATCTTGAACCCGTACTGACGGCACTGTTGGCGTGGGTGGTGTTCAAGGAAAACGCCGATCGGCGGATTGTGCTGGGCATGCTGGCGATTATCGCCGGGGGTGTTGTGTTGTCCTGGCCTTCAGGCATGGCGTCAAGTGTGTCGCTCTCCTTGCTCGGGCCGCTGGCCGTCGCGTTTGCCTGTTTGTGCTGGGCGATTGACAACAATCTGACGCGCAAGGTGTCTGCCTCGGACGCGCTGTTTATTGCAGGGGCCAAAGGGTTGTTCGCAGGGCTGGTGAACTGCGCGATCGCGCTGATGATGGGCGCAAAGATTGCGCCACTTGCGGTGCTAAGCCCGACATTGCTGATCGGCTTTTTGGGCTACGGTGTCAGTTTGGTGCTTTTTGTACTGGCATTGCGTGGCCTGGGGGCTGCGCGGACCGGAGCGTATTTCTCGACAGCACCTTTCCTGGGCGCGGCGATCTCCATCCTGGTTCTGGGTGAGTCGGTGTCGGTGCTGTTCTGGGTCGCGGCGGCGTTCATGATGTTTGGCGTCTGGCTGCACCTGACCGAGCGCCATGAGCATGTCCATTTGCATCAGCCGTTGGAGCACACCCATCGGCATGCCCACGACGAACATCATCAGCATGAACATGATGAAGAAGTCACCGGGAACGCCCCCCATAGTCATGCCCATCAACATCACGTGATCAGTCATAGCCATCCGCATTTTCCGGATATTCACCATCGACATCGGCACTGAGTGGCTGCGTGATAGATTGAGTCGCAGGGACGCCGTAACACCCAGACCTTCAATGGAGCTATAAAGCACCCATGTTCGAACACATCGACTTCAATTACTTGCTGGCAACCTATGGTTATCTGGCCATTTTCATCGGGTGTCTGCTGGAGGGTGAAACCATCCTGCTGCTGGGCGGGATGGCCGCGCACCAGCATGTGCTCAAGCTCTTGCCAGTGATTGGTTACGCCAGTCTGGCGGGGATGCTGGGTGATCAGTTGCTGTTCTGGATCGGCCGGTATTTCGGCGCTCGCCTGCTGCCGCGCCTGCACAAGCAGCAGGCTGTCATCGACCGGGTCACTCAAATGATCAATCAGCATCCTGCGGTATCGATTTTTTCGGTGCGGTTTCTATATGGCATGCGGCTGGTCGGGCCGATGGTGATTGGGGCCTGCAAGGTTTCGCCTTTGAAATTCACCTGCATCAACGCGTTGGGCGCTGCCATATGGGCAACGCTGTTTGCCAGCGCCGGGTATTGGGCCGGGGAGTTTCTGGAAGGGATGCTGGGCGACCTCAAACCGTATCGTTTGCCGATTGCGCTAGGGGTCATTGCGCTGATGGTTGCCGTGGCCGTGGCACGTCATTACCGGGCGAGAAGCAAGGCCGTCAAATCACTTTGACGGCACGGCCGATGAATTGAATCGGGCCAGTAGGCTTTCCAGTCGTCGAGCCGTTGGGACCTTCAAGGGTCAGCTCAAAGAGTTGATTGGGC
Organism: Pseudomonas sp. ML2-2023-3; assembly: GCF_037055275.1. Classification (NCBI taxonomy): domain Bacteria; kingdom Pseudomonadati; phylum Pseudomonadota; class Gammaproteobacteria; order Pseudomonadales; family Pseudomonadaceae; genus Pseudomonas; species Pseudomonas sp. ML2-2023-3. The sequence continues at coordinate 3,561,457 of NZ_CP146343.1, read as the reverse complement.
TCCAGCGGTGGCAAGCGATCCAGTGGCAATGACAAGGTTTGTCCAGGCTTGACCAGCCCCAGGGACACGGGGCCATCCCAGCCATCGCCCTTGGTCCAGAACTCCAGCGCCTTGTCGTTGGGCACCTGTGCGGTGCCCAACGGAATAAGCTGGATTTGTTGGCGGTTACTGGCCTGGATCACCCAGCCTGGTGCCTGATTTTGCGGTGCGACCAGTACCACCATGTAAGCAGGCGGTGAAGCTGTCGGGGCTGCGGTCAATAACACCGTGCCCAGCACCAGGGTGGCCGCCAGGCCCGCAGCTGACAGGCCGCGCCACAATGGCAGCAGGTTCCACCAGGATGTGCTGGCCTGAGTCCGGGGTACAGGGACATTCAACGCGTTGAGACTGCGTTCGATTCGAGGCCACAGCTGCCTGGATGGCGTCTGTGCGGGCACCAGGTCGTTGAGTGGCAACAGGCGCGCTTCCCAGCGCTGCACCGCTGCTTGCAGGTCGGCTTCATGGGCCAGGCGCTGCTCGACTGAACGCCGCTGTTGCGCGTCCAGGGTTCCCAGCACGTATTCGCCCGCCAAAGCATCAAGGTCGGCCGGGTCGTTGTCTTCAGGTTTGAAAGTCATCCCATGCACTCGCGCAAGGCGCTCAAGCTGCGTTTGATCCAGGCTTTGACCGTGCCCAGGGGCGTGGCCAGTTTTTCGGCAATTTCGGCGTGGGTATAACCGTCGACGTAGGCATGCACGATGCACGTACGCCTGGCGGGTTCGAGTTGTTCGAGGCAGCCGTAAATCCGCTCGGAGCCCGTTCGCCATTCAAGGGCATCCTGCGCCTGACTGCCATCGAGGTCGGCCAGGGGCTGTAGTGCCAGTTCGCTGTCTTCGCTGACTTGAAGCTCAAGGCGATTGTCGCGCATGAAGTTCAGAGCCAGATGCCGTGTCACGCTGAAAATCCAGCCCCGTGCCGACCCGCGCTGAGGGTCAAAACTGGGAGCGCGCGTCCAGATCTTGATAAAGGCGTCATGCACGATGTCCTCGGCCAGAGCGTTGTCGCGGGCAATGCGCCTGGCAACACCGAGCAGTCGTGCGCTTTCCTGGGCATACAGGGCAACCAGCGCCTGCCGTTCACCGCGGGCGCAGGCGAACAGGCAGGCTTCATAGTCAAACAATGGCTCAGGTAGCGTCACTGTATTCAGCCGTTAAAGGTGGGACATCCCCGGGGCATTACCCCAGGCTCCATCGGAGCAGCGTAGACGAGAAACGCTACAAGCCACGGATCTTAACGGCTGGCCCAGAAAATGTAGTCAGCCTGATAAGGAACCACCTGGCGCTGGCCCTTGTTGACGGCCGTGCATTCGCTGCTGGGAGCCACGCCGCCTTTGAGGGCGACACGCTGGATATAGCTCACGCCGCTCATGGCGCCTTTGCCTTCAGCCGGATTGGCCTTGACCAGTTGGTACGGCAGATTGCCTGCGCCGGCGGGAGCTACCGCGAGCTGGGTGCCCGTCACTTTGGAACCGTCCAGGGCTTGCCAGGTGGCTGGCGGGCCAAAATAGGTGCCGACTTGTTTACCATTTGTGTCGTTGAGTTGGGCTTTTGGACCGACAAAAAACCATTCCATCTGACCGGGCGCATTGGCTTTTTCTTTGCACTCGTAAGTGATTTCGCCTACGCCAACTGTCGTCATCGCCATCTTGTGTCCGTCGGGAACCCTAATGTTTTCGGGCAAATCAGCCTGGGCATAGGCGACGGGCACCCCGACAAACATCACGGCGGCAAGTGTAACGCTGGCATGGCTGATCAAGCGTTTTACGTTCATGTACCTATCTCCTGATGGGTTAACAGCGTAGTGGCTGTTACAGGTACTACCCGTAGGCGAGGGGTTTGGATGCAGTTGCAAAAAATAAACATGAAAGGCAAAGTCCGGGACCCGGTTGCGTGACTGAGCCCTTGGCCTAAGCTTTGAGTTACAGGCTCAACGCCACGGGTTTCAAGGCATTGGCAACACGCTCGCGAAGCCGGTCCGATAATAAAAGGAGATCTGGATGTTTATCCGTTTATTGATCCTTGCCAGTGTGCTGGTGAGTGGCACGGTGCAAGCTGTTGAAGTTCCAAGTCCCCTTGAACAGGATCGCGGCAAAGCTCGTCCATTGGTGATTGTTGCCCGTGCCGAGGCTGATCCAACCCTGGTAGCCCTCAAGAAAGCACTCGAAGACCCGGCCACCAAACAGGCTTTCAACGAACGCAACATGGTGCTTTATACAATTGTCGGGATCACTGGCAAACGTGATGGCAAGGACCTTGAGCCCCAGAGCACGATGTCGATGATTCGCGGACTCAAGCCGGGGATGATCATTGACAAGGCCAAAGTGATCCTGATCGGCAAGGATGGCGAAAAGAAAGTCGAGACAGTCGGCGACGTTGATCTTGGCGAGCTGTTCAAAACCATCGATGCCTTGCCTTCGACTGAAAAGGAAACCCAGGCGCCGGTTGCGGTCGAGACTCCAGTCAAGGGCGCTGCTGCGGGCAAGTCGGCCAAACCGGCAAAGCAGGTCAAGGCCCTGGAAGACTGAGAGGTCATTGAAAGACAGGCAAAAAAAGGCCCGCTGGGGGAAGCGGGCCAAATGGGATTCACTAAGGAGTGGATCCAATCTAGGCCCGGCGATGTGAAAGTGGTGTGAAAATCCCGTCGTCAAAACGAAAGTACACATTCAAATGTGTGTGGTAAAAATAGAGCCCAGCTGTAGCGCAATGCCAGCACTGTAATCCGATAGGGTGAGTCAACCGCTCCTCTGACTGCCGGATACCCTCATGCCGTTCTCCCTTGAACTGATTACTGCCTTCGCACTGTTTGCGTTTGTCTCATCCATCACGCCCGGGCCCAACAACACCATGCTGCTGGCATCGGGCGTCAACTTCGGGTTCAGGCGCACCATTCCCCACGCGCTGGGCATCAGCTTCGGCTTCATGTTTCTGGTACTGGCGGTAGGGCTGGGGCTGGGCGGTGTGTTCAAGGCCGTGCCTGTGGCCTATACCGTGTTGCGTTACCTGGGCGCGGCCTACCTGCTGTACCTGGCCTGGAAAGTCGCCACGTCAGGGCCGGTTTCGGATTCGGATTCTGCCCAGGGCAAACCTTTGGGGTTCTGGGGTGCAGCGGCGTTCCAGTGGGTCAATCCCAAGGCCTGGGTGATGGCCGTCGGTGCAATCACTACCTACACGCCGTCCCAGGGGTACATCGCCAATGTGTTCATCATCGCCCTGGTCTTTGCCGTCATCAACTTGCCCAGCGTGTGTGTCTGGGCAGGCTGTGGCAGCGCGTTACGCAGTGTTCTGACCAAGCCAAAATGGTTGTTGGCGTTCAATCTGACGATGGCAACTCTACTGGTGGTGTCGCTGTATCCGATTCTGTTTGATGTTCATTGAGCCACTCCTGACTCAGGGTTGGCGTGTCGCCCAAATACTCCAGTAACCAGCTCATGGCCGGGGAGTGATTTTTTTGCGACCAGGCAATGCATGAAGGGCTGGCCGGGAAGGGCCGTTGCAAGTGCAGCGCCACCAGCTTGCCCTGTTCAATCAAGGGCTGGGCCAGGTGGGCAGGGACCATGCCGACGCAGAGCCCGTCGCTGAGGCAGGCCAGCCCCGTTGCCCAGTCGGGCACCATCATTCTGCGCTGGTTGTCCAGCGTCCAGGTGTCCCGTTTGGGCAGGCTGCGGGAGGTGTCATCCATGCACAGTGAAGGGAAGGGGCGCAGGTGATCATCGCCCAGCAACCCCACAACCGAAGCCAGGGGGTGCTGTGGGCTGACCACGCACAGCCAGTGCAGAAAGCCCATGTCGCGAAAAGCAAAGCTGCCCGCCACCGGCACTGCTCGCGTGGCGCCGATAACAATGTCGGTGCGACCGTCCACCAGCGCGTCCCACACACCGTTGTACACCTCGTACTGGACAATCAGCTCCACGTCGGGAAAGTGCCGATAGAAATCGATCACCATTTGCCGGCAGCGCGGATGCTTGATGATGGAGTCCACGGCCACCCGCAATTGACCGCTCCAGCCATTGGCAACCTGCTGGCACAGGCGACGGGTGCCCAGCATTTTTTTCATCACGTCGCGGGCTTCTTTGACAAACATCTGCCCGGCGGGCGTCAGCTCCACATCCCTGTGGCGACGAACAAACAACGGAACGGCCAGCCACTGTTCCAACTGGCGAACGGTGTAGCTGACGGCTGAGGGGACGCGGTGCAGCTCCTGGGCCGCACCACTGAAACTGCCGTGGCGGGCTACCGCATCAATGACATCCAACGAGTATTCGGACCACATGGGTTTGCCTTCAAAAAATTCGATGCCAGTTGGCAATTATTATCGCTTCACAAGCTGATCCTCGGCTGGATAATGGGCGGCAGTCAACAAATTGTTTGATGGCAAGTTTTTGGGTGCACATGAAGAATTCTTTTGGTTTTACCTGTTATCTGGCCGGGCTCAGCATGCTCGGCTACCTGGCGATGGATATGTACCTGCCTGCATTCGGCGCTTTGCGCAGTGAATTAGGGTTGTCTGCCGGCGCTGTGGGCGCGAGTCTGAGTATCTTTTTGGCCGGTTTTGCAGTGGGACAGTTGCTCTGGGGGCCGTTGTCGGATCGCCTGGGTCGCAAGCCGGTGCTGCTGGCGGGGCTGTCGCTGTTTGCGCTGGGGTGTGGGGGCATGTTCTGGGTTGAGAACAGCGTGTTGCTCTTGAGCTTGCGGTTCATCCAGGCCATCGGTATCTGTGCGGCGGCCGTTACCTGGCAAGCACTGGTGATTGATCGCTACCCGGCCGACAAGGCCAGCCGTGTATTTGCCGGGATCATGCCGCTGATGGGGCTCTCACCGGCGTTGGCCCCTTTGCTGGGCGCCGTGGTCTTGAGTCACTTGGGCTGGCAAGCGATCTTCGCAGTGTTGCTGGGCCTGGCGGTACTGCTGATCATTCCCACGCTGATGCTCAAGGAAAAAGCGCGCACAACACCCCGGACGGTAGCGTCAGGCGTGAGCTATTGGCAGCTTCTGCGCTCGGCACCGTTTAGTGGCAACGTGATGATCTTCGCCGCTTGCTCGGCCAGCTTCTTTGCCTGGTTGACGGCATCACCTTTTATCCTGGGCGACATGGGCTACAGCCCGAGCGATATAGGCTTGAGTTACGCGCTGCCCACCCTGGCGTTTCTGGTCGGTGGCTACAGCTGTCGCAGTGCACTGCTGCGGGTCAGTGGCAGTACGCTGTTGCCCTGGTTGCTGGTCGCTTACTGCGCGAGCATGGTGGGGCTGTATCTGGTGGCCACGCAAACCGAGCCAACGCTGACCACCTTGCTGATTCCGTTTTGTTTGATGGCACTGGTTAACGGTGCGAGTTATCCCATTGTGGTTGCCAATGCCTTGATGCCGTTTTCGGAAAATTCCGGCAAAGCGGCTGCATTGCAAAACACCATGCAGCTTGGCCTGTGTTTTCTGGGCAGCCTGCTGGTTTCGGCGTTTATCAGTCAGCCACTGCAAATCACCGTTGAAGTGATGCTGGCAACTGCACCCTTGGCGGTGCTGGGTTACTTGATTCAGCGGCGCAAGGCAAATGCCAAGGCATTCGTGACTTCCTGAAGGTAGCGGCAGGTGGAAAATCTGTAGCCGCTGAGGAGTAGAACGAGGCTGCGATCGGCTGCGGAGCAGCCGTAAAACCATGGTTCGCGATTCTTCAGGTGGCACGCGATTGCCGGGTTTTGCGAGGAGTGCCTCCTCGATCGCAGCCTCGCACGGCTCGTCAGCGACTACAGGTTTCGCTACCCATCCCGTGCGTAGTCGCTGACGAGCCGTGCGAGGCTGCGATCGGTTTGGTGCGCCACTGCGACGAAGCAGTCGTAAAAACGGAGTTCATGATTTATCAGGCATACCGGGTGTTCCGGGTTTAGTGAGGTCAAAGACGGATCAGGCCACATCCACCAGCACGATTTCGCTGTCTTCAATGGCTGTCACGCGCAGTACCGACTCATTGACCACCGCCACGCCATCACGGGCGCTGGCACGCAGGCCGTTGACTTTGATCACCCCGGTGGCAGGTACCAGATAGGCGCGGCGGCCACTGTCCAGCCGATACTCGGCTGTTTCTCCGGCCTTGAGGTTGGCGGCGACCAGGCGTGCATCAGCGCGAATACCCAGGCTTTCGTGGTCCCCATCCTTGCCGCTGGCCAGTGTCACAAAGCCTTCGCGCTGGCCCTTGGGGAAGGGCCGGGCGCCCCAGGACGGTGCCTCGCCTTCCTTGTTCGGGATGATCCAGATCTGGAAGATCCTGGTCGGTGTCGACTCCATGTTGTATTCGCTGTGAGCAATGCCGGTGCCCGCACTCATGACCTGGACATCGCCCGCTTCAGTGCGGCCCTTGTTGCCCAGGTTGTCCTCGTGGGTGATTGCACCTTCACGGACATAGGTGATGATTTCCATGTCGCGGTGAGGGTGCTTCGGGAAACCGGTGCCAGGGGCGATAACGTCGTCGTTCCACACCCGCAGGTTGCCCCAGTTCATACGCTGTGGGTCGTAGTATTCGGCGAATGAAAAGTGGTGATGGGCGTCCAGCCAGCCGTGGTTGGCACCGCCCAGGGTAGTGAAGGGTCTGAGTTCAAGCATGATACGTCTCCTGTTCAGGTTGCCCGTGGGTGTGAACGGCTACCCGGTTGATAATGGTGTGATTCTCTGTCAGGAACATATCGATAAAAAGCTTAAAAAATGCGTGTAACCAATCTAATAAATAGATGTCTAGTGTTGTCTCTAAATAGGCTTTACCTTCACTGCCTGCCCTAAACGGCTGATGCTCAAGCAATTAGCTAGATCTCTGTGCGCAATGGGGCGACCATAGCCCATCCGCCCGGACAGCCTCACACCCTGGAGTCAGCGTGCCGCAACACACCCCCGAACTGCCTGAAGAACTTGCCCCCATTACCCAATTGCCATTGTTCAAGCGCCTGGCTGCGCGATTATTTGGCAGTGGTTTGAACCGTTTGCGGGCACAACATGCTGCGTCCTGGTTGCAAGGCCAGGCGGACGGGTTTCGCAGCGGGCACAGTGCCGGGGTCGATTACGGCTTTTCAGAGGGTCATGCCGAAGGCCTGGAAGAGGGCCGTCAGGTGCTGTTTATCAGTGACACGCGCCCGCAGGAGCTGCGGGCGCCCGGTATCGATGACAACCTGTTCGATGACTGGCGGCTGCCGCTGGGGCCAGAACTGAAAAAGCAGATCAAGGCGGATGTTGCCGCCATCCTGCCCGAGCACGCTCAGCCCAGTGCCGCACAGTGGAAGATGATCTTCAGCGATACACCATCCACCTCCGTGGTCGCGGGTGCCGGGGCAGGGAAGTCGACGTCGCTGGTGTTGCGGATCCTGCTGCTGACCCACTACCTGGGTTTTGAGCTCGATTCGATGACCGTCGTGACCTTTACCCGCGAATCGCGCAAGGATTTCATCAAGAAGCTGCAAGAGATTTTTGCCTTGTGGGGCCGCACCCTGTCGCTCAAGGAAGCCCGGGATGTAGTGCGCACCTTTCACTCGCGGATTTTGCCCATGGTGCGCAGCTTGCCCGGCTATTCCCGCTTGCAGGCCTTCGAGACCCTGAACACCCGTAGCCTGCTCAGCGATGAAGATGCCGACAGCAACCCGTTTGACCTGCGCATCAACGATGCCCAGCGTCAGCAGCTCAATGCCTGCTACCACGGGCTGTACACCCGCGATGAGCGCTTTCGCCAGACCCTGGCACCTCTGCGCATGCATGCCTTGCAGCTCAAGGAGCTGGAGCGCGACCATCCTGAAGTGCAAAAGCGCATGGCCGTGACCGAGCTGGCCGCCAAGCGCGATGAAGAACTCTGCGACACCCTGGAAGACTTGTGGTTTGCCGCCGGTGCGTGGCCGATCAAAGGTATCGAGCCCAATCGCGAAACCGTCGAGATCAATGGCTCGCAGTTCCATTGCCACGGTTACATTGCCGAGCTGGATGCCTGGGTAGTGCTGGGCTTCGATCCTCGGGAGAATCCGCAGATTTGCCGTCCAGGTGCCCGGCTCAGTGTGCGTGCCGAGTGGGCAGTAAAGCGCACTCTGTTTCGAGCTTTCTGCGGTAAGCCATTGATTTGGCTAGATAGCTATGACTCTGCCAAGCGTGTTATCAGTTCAATGGCGGGTGATGCCAGCGCAGGCCCGGGCTTTGATTACAAGCTCAAGGGTGAGTTGGGTTCAGCGCCGCTGCTCGACAGTTTTGTCGCGGCGGCAAGCTTTATCGAGAACCTGGGGCTCGACGTGGCGGCGGCGGTGGGCGATATGCGCTTTGCCAAGGAAGACCCGGACCGTTTCTTCTTTGAGGCCTTGAGCCTGTACTGGCGGGCGCTGGAGGATCATCTGCTGGCCCAGACGCCCCCGGTCATGACTTACAACCGCATGTTCTCCCTGTTTGGCGAAAATACCCCGCAGAATTTCAAGCTGCTGAGCCATGAGCAACTGCGCCCGCTGTCCCATCTGATGATCGATGAGTTTCAGGACGTCTCGCCGCAGATCGTGTCCTGGTTGCGCGCCAGCTTGCGCGAAATCCGCAGTCGTGGACCGGCGATGCATGTGGGGCGCGGGGCCCAGCGCTCATCGCTGCTGTGTGTCGGGGATGACTGGCAATCGATCTACGGCTGGCGAGGCAGCTCGCCCAAATACTTCATGGAGTTCAACAAGGAATTCCCGTCGCCCGCGACCACGCGGGTGATGCTCAGCGACAACTTCCGCAGTCATCAGCACATCATCGATGCGGCCGAGCATATTGTGCGCGCGGCGCCCTCCATTGCCGGCAAAAAGGCCAAGGCCAGTGGCGAGCCCAAGACGCCAGTTCCGGTCAATGTGCTGCATCGCGACGATCAGGGGTTGGCTGCGCGCCTGATCGAGCATTACAACGCCGGTGACAGCATCTTGATGTTGTATCGAAAAAGTAGCGATAAGCTATTGATAGAAAAGAATATTCAGTCTGTAGTTAATGTTGATTCAAGGTTGGCGCCTGAGGATCGCAGGCTTAAGCAACTGACCTATCACAGCTCCAAGGGATTGCAGGCGGACGCCGTTTTCTTGCTGGGTGACTGCCAGCACCTGACGTCTTCGCCCTACAAGAATCAGGTGTATCGCATGGCTGGCCTGGGCAAGGACGCAGACCCTGAGCCTTATGACAGCGCCCAGAAAGACGAAATTCTGCGGCTGGCCTATGTAGGCATCACCCGGGCGGTCAAGCACTGCTATTGGTATCTGGAAAATCAGGATGCCCAGGGACCGAATGTCCCCAAGGCCTCTGATCGTGTGCCTCAAGGCAAGGCGTTTTTTGAGGATTTGCGGGCGTAATCTTCAGCAAACGTCGAAACGGCAAGGCCGTCCATCTGCCATCCGCCCTGGATGGCATCACCGCACCCGAATGACCGCACTCGAATGAGTAGGGCTCAGCAACATCGAGCCCACGTTTCTGCGTGTCCGCCATTCCGTGTCCTTCGACCGTTGTCTTGTGTGCGATGCCATCCGAAAACATCAAGTGACTGAGTGTGCCTGGTGTGGGGCTGTGTTATTCGGCAATGTTAAAAAATGTTAGATGAAAAAATAACTTCACATAATCTGATCATTGGTGGATTATCTGCTCAATCCGCATGACAACCTGAAAACAACATAAAACAGGATTGCGACGATGTTCGAGACTACGCCCAGCCGCCTTGTCGCCACTTCTTCTGTGGCTGGCACCGCCATCACCATCGATCCAGTCTTTCCCCTCTCTGCACACGTGGACAATGCCCTGCACCTTTGCGGTCAGGCCGTGCCCGCAGCTTTTCTCTGGAGTACCCCATGAATAACAAGAATGTCGGCGTTATCGGTCTGGGCGCGATGGGACTGGGCATAGCCCGTTCGCTGTTGCGCAGCGGCTTCAACGTGCATGCCTGTGACGTGCGCGAAGCCGTCACCACGCAATTTGCCAGCGAAGGCGGTGTGGCCTGCACTTCACCGGCTCACATGGCCGGTGAGTGTGATGTGATCATCACCGTTGTGGTGAATGCCGAGCAGACCGAAACCGTGTTGTTCGGTGAAGGTGGCGCCGTGGCTGCATTGCGCCCGGGGAGTCTGGTGATTGGCTGTGCCACTGTCGCGCCGACCTACGCTGTGGAACTGGGGCAACGCCTGGATGAGAAAGGCTTGCTGTATCTGGATGCGCCGATCTCCGGTGGCGCCGCCAAGGCTGCGGCGGGCGAGATGACCATGATGACGTCCGGCCCGGCTCCGGCCTACGCCAGGGCCGATGGGATCCTGGCAGGCATGGCCGGTAAGGTCTATCGCCTGGGTGATGTTCATGGCCTGGGTTCCAAGGTCAAAATCATCAATCAATTGCTGGCCGGCGTGCACATCGCCGCTTCCGCAGAGGCGATGGCCCTGGGGTTGCGCGAAGGGGTGGATGCCGATGCGCTGTATGAAGTGATCACCCACAGCGCCGGTAATTCGTGGATGTTCGAAAACCGCGTGCCGCACATTCTCAAGGCGGACTACACGCCTTTGTCCGCCGTCGATATTTTCGTCAAGGATCTGGGCCTGGTTCTCGATACCGCGCGGGCCAGCAAGTTTCCGCTGCCGTTATCGGCAACGGCACATCAGATGTTCATGCAAGCTTCCAGCGCGGGTTTTGGCCGCGAGGATGACTCGGCCGTGATCAAGATCTTCCCGGGCATTGAGCTTCCGAAAGCCAAACCTGAATCCGTTTGAGGGCCGCGTCATGACTACTTCCATCGCCCGCCCGTTGCTGGGGTGCATCGCCGATGACTTCACTGGCGCCACGGATCTGGCCAATATGCTGGTACGCGGTGGCATGCGCACGGTGCAAAGCATTGGCATTCCCGGTAGCGAAGTCGCCGCCGGGTTCGACGCCGATGCCATTGTGATCGCACTGAAATCCCGCACCATGCCGACCCAAGACGCTGTCGCAGAATCCCTGGCGGCGTTGAACTGGTTGCGAGAGCAAGGTTGCGAGCAGATTTTCTTCAAGTATTGCTCCACGTTCGACTCCACAGCCGCCGGGAACATCGGCCAGGTCAGCGAAGCATTGCTCGAGGCGCTGGGCAGTGATTTCACCCTGGCCTGTCCGGCATTCCCGGAGAACGGGCGAACCATCTTTCGTGGCCACTTGTTTGTGCAGGATCAACTGCTCAGTGAGTCGGGGATGCAGCACCATCCGCTGACGCCCATGACCGATGCCAATCTGGTACGTGTCCTGCAATCCCAGACCACCCTGAAGGTCGGGTTGCTGCGCTACGACAGCATTGCACTGGGCGCTGAACACGTACGCGGAAAAATCGCCGAATTGCGGGCGCAAGGTATTGGCATGGCCATCGCCGATGCATTGAGCGATGAGGACCTTTACACCCTGGGCACGGCCTGTGCCGACCTGCCTCTGCTGACCGGTGGTTCGGGTCTGGCGCTGGGGCTGCCGGAAAACTTCCGTCGCGCAGGCAAGCTGAGGCAGCTGGATGCGTCGTCCTTGCCCACGGTTTCGGGAGGGGAAGTGGTCCTGGCGGGGAGTGCCTCTGTCGCGACCAATGGGCAAGTTGCTGCGTGGCTTGAGTCTGGCCGACCGGCCTTGCGCATTGACCCGTTGGCCCTGGCAGCCGGAGAGCCGGTTGTTGCCCAGGCGCTGGCTTTCGCCAGGGAACACGGGCAGACCGTATTGATCTATGCCACCAGCTCGCCGGACGAGGTCAAGTCGGTGCAACAGCAACTGGGTGTCGAGCAGGCTGGCAGCCTGGTAGAGCGCGCCTTTGGCGACATTGCCAAAGGTCTGCTGAGTACTGGCGTGCGTCGCTTCGTGATCGCAGGCGGTGAAACCTCGGGCGCGGTGGTGCAGGCGTTGGGGGTGCAACTGTTGCAGATCGGGGCGCAGATCGATCCGGGCGTGCCTGCCACGGTCAGCAGCACCGATGAGCCTTTGGCGCTTGCGCTCAAGTCAGGCAATTTTGGTTGCCGGGAATTTTTCGACAAGGCTTTGAAGCAACTGGCCGGAGGTGCGCAATGAGTCGCGAAGCCGCATTGCGCGAGGAAATTTGCGACGTGGGTCGCAGCCTGTATCAGCGCGGCTACACCGTGGGCAGCGCTGGCAATATCAGCGCCCGTCTTGACGATGGGTGGCTGATTACCCCCACCGATGCCTGCCTGGGTCGTCTTGATCCAGCGGCCATCGCCAAGGTCAACCTCGCGGGAGAGTGGGTGTCCGGTGACAAGCCGTCGAAAACCCTGGCCCTGCATCGTCAGGTCTATGACCGCAATCCAGGCGTCGGTGGTGTGGTGCATACCCATTCCACCCATCTGGTGGCATTAACCCTGGCCGGGGTATGGCAACCGGATGACATTCTGCCGCCGTTGACGCCTTACCAGGTGATGAAGGTCGGGCACATCCCATTGATCGGTTATCAACGGCCGGGCTCCCCAAAGGTGGCCGAGCAAGTCGCGCAACTCGCCAACAGCGTGCGGGGCGTGATGCTCGAACGGCTCGGCCCGGTGGTCTGGGAGAGCTCCGTATCCAAGGCCAGTTATGCCCTGGAGGAGCTCGAGGAAACGGCACGACTGTGGCTGATGAGCGACCCGCGTCCGCAGCCGCTGGATCAACTCGCCCTGGATGAATTGCGAGAAGCGTTCAACGTTCACTGGTAGGGCCGATACACCGCTAATGCAGGCTATGCCCGGGAGCAGCAGTGCTACTCCTGTGGGGAGCGGCTTGCCTGAAAACAATAACAACAGGACTGACCTCATGGCATACGATCACCGTATCACTCATGTTTTAAGTGGCATTCGCCCACCCTTCGTTCAACCTGGAGCGCGGCAGTCATGAGCCCGTTCATTCTGATGTTGACTGCCGGAGCCGGGATCGCGCTGTTGCTGTTCCTGGTGCTCAAGTACAAGTTTCAACCTTTCGTGGCCCTGATGCTGGTCAGCATTCTGGTGGCATTGGTGGCCGGGGTGAAACCGGCGGATCTGGTGGCAACCATCGAAGGCGGCATGGGCAAGACCCTTGGTCACATTGCGATCATCATCGCGCTGGGCGCAATGATCGGACGGATCATCGAGCTTTCCGGCGGTGCCGAGGCACTGGCCAAGACGTTGATGGAGCGCTTCGGCAACCGTCGCACGCCGTTGGCGCTGACGGTTGCCGGTTTTATCATTGGTGTACCGGTGTTCTTCGAGGTCGGGGTGATCATTCTGATGCCGCTGGCTTACGGAGTGGCGCGCAGAGCTCGTAAACCGCTGTTGGTGTTTGCGTTGCCGATGTGCGCGGCGCTGCTCACCGTGCATGCTTTTTTGCCACCCCATCCGGGCGCTGTCGCGGCGGCAAGCCAGCTGGGGGCTGACCTCGGTCGTGTGCTGATGTTCGGTCTGCCGATCACGGCCTTCCTGTGCTACGTCGGCTACCGGGTGGCCGGGCGCATGACGCGCCGCTTCTACCCGATGAGCGATGACATTCGCGCTGAAGTCTATGGCCCGCATGTGACCAACGAAGACTTGGCGGCATGGACCAATGGCCAGTCAACCGACACGGTAAAAGCGGCTGTCGCCGAGACCCACATGGGGCTGGAGGAATCCACCAGCAGTATCGTTTCCAGGCTGCCGCCGGCACCGCCGCCCGGCTTTGCACTGATTTCAGGCCTGATCCTGTTTCCCATCGTGCTGATCCTGCTGGGCACTCTGGCTAACTCGTTGCTGCCCCCGGAATCGACCTTGCGCGGGATCATGACCGTGCTCGGCGCACCGCTGGTGGCGCTGTTGCTGGACACCTTGCTGTGTGCCTGGCTGCTCGGCTCGCGCCGTGGCTGGAGCCGCACCCAGGTTTCTGATGTCATCGGTTCGGCCCTGCCTGGCGTGGCCATGGTCATCCTGATTGCCGGTGCAGGGGGTGTATTCGGCAAGGTGCTGGTCGACACCGGGATCGGCGCGGTGGTCTCCGACATGTTGCGTACCACAGGGTTGCCCGTGCTGGCCCTGGGGTTCCTGCTGACCATGTTGCTGCGTGCGGTACAAGGTTCGACCACTGTGGCGCTGGTGACTACCGCAGGTATCATCAGCCCGCTGATCGTCACCCTTGACCTGACGCCCAACCACATGGCGCTGCTGTGCCTGGCCATGGGCGGTGGCGGGTTGGCCATGTCGCACATCAACGACGCGGGCTACTGGATTTTCACGAAACTGGCCGGGCTCAACGTCGCGGACGGTTTGCGCACCTGGACCGTGATCACCACGTTGCTGGGCACGCTCGGCTTCTTGATCACGCTGGTGATCTGGCCATTTGTCTGACCCATTTCCCAAGGAGTTAACATGCCTCGTTTTGCTGCCAACCTCAGCATGCTGTACCCGGAGCACGCTTTTCTGGATCGTTTCGCCGCGGCGGCGGCTGATGGTTTTGAAGCGGTGGAGTATCTGTTTCCTTACGACTACAGCGCCCAGGAGCTCAAGCAGCGCCTGAGCGACAACGGCCTGGTCCAGGCCATGTTCAACGCGCCGCCCGGAGACTGGGCGGCGGGAGAGCGGGGCATTGCAACCTTGCCGGGCCGCGAACATGAGTTTCGCTCGGGCTTCGACCGCGCGCTGGAGTACGCCGCAGTCCTGGGCAACAGCCGTATCCATGTGATGGCGGGGTTGCTGCCTTCGCCAGCCGAGCGTGCACGCCACCATGGCGTGTACCTGGAAAACCTCTCGTACGCGACGGCTCAAGCGAGCCAGGCGGGCATCACCGTGTTGCTGGAGCCGATCAATACGCGAGACATGCCCGGGTTTTTCCTCAACCGCCAGGATCAGGCCCACGCCATTTGCAAGGAGGTGGGCGCGGCCAATCTCAAGGTTCAGTTCGACTGCTATCACTGCCAGATAGTGGAAGGGGACCTGGCCACCAAGCTTCGTCGCGACTTTGACGGGATCGGTCACATTCAGATTGCAGGTGTGCCTGATCGTCATGAGCCCGATTTGGGGGAGCTCAATTACCCGTTCCTGTTCGACCTGATGGACGAGTTGGGCTATGACGGCTGGGTCGGCTGCGAGTACCGCCCCAAGGGAGACACTTCGGCGGGGCTGCAGTGGTTACGGGAGTGGAGGGCACGCTGATCAGGCGTTCACTCAAGTGATTTCTGCCGCTGTGGGAGCGGGCTTGCTCGCGATGATCGTTAACGATGACGCGTATTGACTGAGTCAATGCGCCCCTCTGAAGACCATCGCGAGCAAGCCCGCGCCCACAATTACAATTGCAGCCAGTACCGGCGCTGTTTGTCAGGCCGGCTTTTGATCGCCCGGTAACAAGAGTTCGATACCCTGCTTGCGAATCCCGTCGGCTGCCGCGGCCGCAAGGGCATCATCGCTGATGATGATGTCGAACTGCTCAAGCCCCGCGATCTTGTACATGCTGAACGTGCCGTACTTGGAGCTGCTGGCGATCAGCACCACTTGCGAGGCTGAATGCATCGCCACCTGCTTGACCTCCACCTTCAACGCCGAAGGGGTGGTGATGCCGCGGCGCAAATCCCAGGAACTGGTGGAAATAAAGGCGACGTCCGTGACTATCTGGCGCAAGGTCGCGACGGCCAGGTTGCCGACACAGGAATGGTTGGAGTGATCAAGCTGCCCGCCGGTATGAATGACCGTCACCTGGGGGGCGTCCAGCAAGGCTTGAACCACGCCAAAATCGTTGGTCACTACGGTCATGCCCGTCAGTGCCTTCACATAGGGCACAATTTCCAGCGTGCTGGTACCGGCATCCAGGTACACCGTCATGTCGGCATGCAGAAGTCGGGACGCGAGCCTGGCCATGGCTTGCTTTTGCGGCAACTCGACCACTGCCTTGAGCTGATGACTGGGCTCGCTGTGCAGTTGGCTGGCAATCCGTACACCACCCGTTACCGAATAGGCGCGCCCCTCTTGCTCCAGCAAGGCGATATCGCGGCGTACGGTCATGTGCGAGCAGTCGAACATCTCCATCAACTGATGGACACTCAGTATCTGGTGCTTGCGCAATTGTCGCAGGATCAGCTCGCGGCGCTGGTCAGGAATCACCGGTGCGGTGCTTGGGGCTGCGGTGTCCTTTTGGCTGGGCATTCGGTGCTCCAAGGGGGTAGGGCTGCGTGTTTCGCATGTGCGTGCATAGTAGCGAATCCGCTGCCTGATCAGTAGTGCCAGGGCTCAATGAAGGTGTGGATTTACAGGGAGATAATGACGAATCAAGGACATGGTTTTTATCCTCCAGGCCGGGAAAATTGCTCTGGATGGCTCGACGGTCAAGAATGCCTGTCAGTGATTGTTGCAACGTTTCAGGCAAAAGTGGCCACTACGTTTCAGTACGTATAGATACACTGCGCGGGTCACCAATTCGCGACAGGCCTGTTTAATGAGTGATGTCCGTAAAACAAAAAAGTGAAGGAACTTCTTTTGATCAATACCCTGCTTGCCAAAAACAACCACGCCCGTGCTATTGGTTTATCGGCCCTTGCCCTCTTGATCGGGGGCTGCAGCAGCGGATACCAGCCACCTGATAAAGCCTCCGAATTGCCCCCTGCACCCGAGATTTCCTCGGGCTTTCGGGCTGGCATGGCCCCCGTGCATGCAACCCGTCACATGGCCGCGGCAGCCAATCCATTGGCAACCGCTGCAGGGCAGCAGATGCTGCGCAAGGGTGGATCGGCAATTGATGCGGCCATCGCCATGCAAGCCGTGCTCGCACTGGTAGAGCCCCAGGCAAGCGGCATCGGCGGCGGTGCGTTCATCGTGTACTGGGACGGCAAGCGGGTTCAGGCCTTTGATGGCCGGGAAACGGCCCCGGCAGGTGCCACCAGCCATATGTTCATGGGTAAAGACGGCCAGCCGATCCCTTTTACGCAGGCCCAGATCGGCGGGCGTTCGGTGGGCGTGCCGGGGGTGCTCAGAGCGCTGGAAATGGCCCATCAGCAACATGGCAAACTGCCTTGGCGTGACCTGTTCCAGCCTGCCATTGAACTGGCGCGCGAAGGGTTTCCTGTCTCCAAACGCCTGCATACCCAAATCACCGCCGACCCCTTCATCGCCGCTTCACCGCAAATGTCCAAGTACTTCCTGACGGACCAGGGGCAGCCATTGCCGGTCGGCACACTGCTTAAAAACCCTGAGCTGGCCCAGACCCTGGATGCCATCGCTACACGCGGGGCAGACGCCTTCTACCAGGGCGCCGTGGCGCAGGGGATGGTGAATCAGGTCAGGTCCCACACCAACCCCGGCACCCTGTCCCTGTCCGACATCAGCAGTTACCGGGCCATAGAGCGTCAGCCAGTGTGCGGTGACTATAAACAGTGGCAAGTCTGCGGCATGCCGCCGCCGTCTTCAGGTGGCGTTGCCGTGCTGCAGACCCTGGGGATTCTCGAAGCCCTGCAAAAAAAATCGCCAGCGCTGGATCTGGCCACCCTGCAACCCGTTCCGAGCAAGACCCGGGCAGGCCTGGAACCTGCGGTTAGCGCCGTGCACCTGATCTCGGAGGCCGAGCGTCTTGCTTACGCCGACCGGGCGCTGTATCTGGCAGATAGCGACTACGTGCCGGTCAATGTGAAAGGGCTGACCGATAAAGCGTATTTGCAGGCCAGGGCATCTCTTGTTGGCGAGCGAAGCATGGGGCGCGCCCAGGCGGGGACTCCCGCAGGGATGAACCTCGCGTTGGCACCGGATCGATCACCACTGCGTATTTCCACCTCGCAAATTGCAGCCGTTGACGATCAGGGCGGCGCCATATCGATGACCACCTCGGTTGAAGCTGCATTTGGCTCACATGTGATGACCAACGGCTTTATCTTGAACAACCAACTGACTGATTTCTCCTTTGTCCCTGAGGAAAACGGCAAGCCGGTGGCCAACCGTATCGAGCCGGGCAAGCGACCTCGTTCTTCAATGGCCCCGACACTGGTATTCGATCGAAAAAGTGGCGAGCTGGTTGCCACCATTGGTTCTCCGGGTGGCTCCCAGATCATCGAGTATGTGAACAAGGCGGTGATTGGCCTGGTGGACTGGAAACTCGATCCTCAGCAGGCGATCAATCTTCCCAACTTTGGTAGCCGCAACGTGGGCACAGAAGTCGAGGCCGGCCTTGTCAGTCCGGCACTGGTGCAGCAGTTGAAGGATCGAGGGCACGATGTGTCCGTCATCGAGATGACCAGTGGCACCCAGGTTATCGTTCGCGATAAGCAAGGCTGGGCCGCCGGTGCCGATCCTCGCCGTGAAGGCACTGCATTGGGGGACTGAGCCAGCGCCCACAGGTCTGGTGATGCCCTTGATGGCAGAGTCAATGTGGGAGCGGGCTTGCTCGCGATGCGGGCGCAGGCGCTGATCAGGCCTGCGCCTGCCAGGCCTGTGGCGGTACGAAGCTTTCGAGTTCGTCCTCCACGACCTGGATGATGTGCCCCAACTGGCCCAGGCTCATGACCGTGGCGCAGGGGATGCCGGCAATCGCAATCACGGTCTCGCCACTGGCGCGGTCAAACAGTCGGGCGATCATGCTGCTCGGCGCGTCCATGGTCGCCTCGAAGCCCATCGGATGGAAATGCCAGCGCATCAGTTGGCAGGCGTTCGGGAAGGTGACTTTATTGATGTTTCCCTGCGAGTACATAGAGCAATTCCTTTAGCTCAAGTTGTGGCTGCGGCACGATTCTGGCCGCGTGTGTTTGCACGTATTTCGAGCTCAAAGCTAGCATCCAACACTGATAGCGATAAGCCTTATTTTGCCCGTTAGCCGATTGAGTGCTCAGGTTTTGATATGAATCATGCACTTAGGCTTTTTATCTCCTGCCGAAGGCCATTGAAGCCGGCGCACAAACTCGGCACTCTCTGTTTTTTGCCTTCGAGCACTCTATGTCAGCCTTAGACGACGGCCCCGAGCACACCCGCGCCACTGGCGAAACCGTGATGCGTTATCACCTGTGCTGGAAGCATCGGGACCTTGATGGAGTCATGGCGCTTTATCATCCCGAGGTGATCTACAACGATTTTTTCCAGAATCGGGTCATGGCCCTCGATGAACTGCGCGAGTATGTGCAGTCGTCCATGCCCAGAGAACCGGATGAAGCACTCGAACACAGCGATCGTATCCGCCTGGATGGCAATACCGCCTTTATCCAGTACCGCATGACCCTGCGCGGCAGCCAGGGCCTGGTGTCCTTCCGGGCCAGCGAAGCCATTACCGTGCGTGACGGGCTGATCTGGAGGGTCAATGAGTACGCCTCTCTGGTTCACGAAGCCGCCGCTCATTGCACACGTCCGGGATCGTTGCGGCCTGCGGTCAGCCGCCTTGGGCTTTCGGCCCGGCAATTGAGCTTCATGGCCCAGGACCTGCAAACCTATTTCGAACGCCAGCAACCCTGGCTCGATCCCGACCTGGACCTGCAACAAGTGGCCAAAGCGTGCGGCTACACCCGCAATCAGATGTCCTATCTGCTCAATCAGGTGCTGGGGCTCAGCTTTTATCGCTATGTGAACCAGGCACGGCTGCGCCATGTACTGGCGGCGATGGATGGGGCCGCAACCCCTGTCAAAGTCGATGAGCTGGCTTTTTCGGCGGGGTTCAACTCGATATCAGCGTTTTACAGCTGTTTTCGCCAGCACACCGGGCAATCGCCCAAGGCCTACGCCAAACAAATTTCTTTGCGGGCACGCACGCAAGACGCGCCAGAGGCCAACGACTAGGATCGAGCCATTCTTGGATCGGTGTGGAGTCGGTAATGCCAGCATGGCGCTCAATCAGTTTGTGGATGGACCAGCTTGGGGAGGAACTCGTACCTCGCCCGTCCCTTGAGCACGACCTGGATGTCGATGTGGTCATTATCGGCGCCGGTTACACCGGACTCTGGACGGCGTACTACCTCAAACGCCATGCGCCTGAACTGAGTATCGCCATCGTTGAGGCGCAAACAGCAGGCTTTGGCGCTTCCGGACGCAACGGTGGCTGGTTGATGGGCAACTTGCTGGGTGAAGACCGCTTGCTCGCAGGCCTGTCTGTGGAGCAGCGGCGCCAATCCTTCGATTTGCTGCACGGCATTCCCGATGAAGTAAAGAGCGTCATTGATCGTGAAGGGATCGACTGTGATTACCGCAAAGGGGGCGGGCTGTATTGCGCGGCCCGCTATCCGGAGCAGGAAGCCAGCTTGCGCAGCTATCTGGCGAGTCTTTATGCCGAAGGCCTGGACGAGTCCGACTACCGTTGGTTAAGCCCCGCCGAACTGGAACAGCAGATCCGCGTCGCCAAACCCTATGGCGGGATTTTCACACCCCATATTGCAACCATTCACCCTGCCAAACTGGTACGCGGCCTGGCCCGTGCCGTTGAGCGCATGGGGGTGAAGATTTATGAACAAAGCCCGGTAACCGAATGGCGCGCAGGTTTTGCCCGCACTGCCAGGGCCCAGGTCCGCAGCCGGTGGGTGGTGCCAGCCGTGGAAGGCTACGCCAACACCCTGGCCCCTCTTGGGCGTTATCAATTGCCTGTGCAGAGCCTGCTGGTGGCTACCGAACCCTTGTCGCAAGCCACTTGGGACGGCATCGGCCTGTCCCGAGGCCAGGCCTTCAGCGAAAGCAGCCGTCAAGTCACCTACGGCCAGCGCACTGCGGACAACCGCCTGGTGTTCGGGGCCCGGGGTGGCTATCAGTTTGGCGGGCGCTTGCGCGAGAACTTTGATCTGAGCAAGGACGAAGTCCAACTGCGTCGCTATCTGTTTGGCGAACTGTTCCCGCAGCTTAAAGATGTGGAGATCACTCACGCCTGGGGCGGCAATCTGGGGATGTCGCGACGGTTTCAGCCGCACATGCTCTGTGATCGCCAGCAGGGCATTGCGTTGGCCGGTGGGTACGGCGGAGAGGGGGTAGGCGCCAGTCATTTGGGCGGGCGCACCCTGGCAGACCTGATTTTGCAGCGCGACACTCTTGAGGTCAGGCAACCGTGGGTGTTGACCGAAGGCGGTCTCGGCGCACTCAAGGCCTGGGAGCCCGAGCCGTGCCGCTGGCTGGGCTATAACGCGATCATTCGCAGCTTTGTGTACGAAGACAAAACCCTGGCCAATCCGGACAGCCCGCCCTGGCGTCGGCAATTTGCCAGCCGCATGGCCGGGTTTATGGAAGGTTTCATGCATTAACCCACACTTGCGCTTAACAGGAAGCATCCCATGAGCATCACTCAATTCAAAAATACTGCCCACGTGGCCTTGCACGAGTCTTTCCCCGTCGCCGTACCGCTCGGTACGCCGGTGGCGGTGACGTCAGTCACCTGTGTCGAACGTAGCGACGGCGTCGAAACCGGCATCTGGGAATGCACCCCGGGCCGCTGGCGTCGCCAGATCGTGGCGCAAGAGTTCTGTCACTTTATCCAGGGCCGCTGCACCTTCACCCCGGATAACGGTGAACCCCTGACAATCGAAGCGGGCGATGCACTGATGTTGCCTGCCAACAGCACCGGAATCTGGGACATCCAGGAAACCGTGCGCAAGACCTATGTATTGATCCTTTGATCGCCGAAACCTGCCAATAAAAACAGCTGCCCAAAATATGCAAGGAATCGAATCATGATCCGTATGACCCTGTTGCCCCTGATGCTGGCCGGTACGCTGTGTCAGGCCGCCGAAACTGTGAAGGTCTATAACTGGTCGGACTACATTGCTCCCGACACGATGAAGAACTTCCAGCGCGATACCGGTATTGCGTTCAGCTATGACGTGTTCGACAGCAACGAGACGCTGGATGGCAAGTTGATGACGGGCTCATCGGGTTATGACGTGGTGTTTCCCTCCAACCACTTCATGGCGCGGCAGATCCAGGGCAAGGCCCTGAAGAAACTCGACAAGAGCCAGTTGCCGAACTGGAAGAACCTCAACCCGGTGCTGCTCAAGGCGCTGCAGGTCAATGATCCGGGCAACGAGCACGGGTTTCCCTATCTGTGGGGCAGTACCGGGATTGGCTACAACATCGCCAAGGTCAAGGCCGTGTTGGGTGACGATGCGCCGGTGGATTCCTGGGACTTGATCTTCAAGCCCGAAAACATGGAAAAGCTCAAATCCTGTGGCGTAGCGATTCTCGACAATGGTCCGGAAATCCTGCCCGCGGCGCTCAACTACCTGGGCTTGCCCCATCACAGCAAGAACCCGGCCGACTACAAGAAGGCTGAAGAGTTGCTGCTCAAAGTCCGGCCCTATATCAGCTACTTCCATTCATCGAAGTACACCAGTGACTTGGCCAACGGCAATATCTGCGTGGCAGTCGGCTTTTCGGGAGACATTCTGCAGGCCGAAACCCGGGCCAAAGAAGCCAATAACGGCGTCGAAATCGGCTACAGGATTCCCAAGGAAGGTGCCGCCATCTGGTTTGACATGGTTGCCATGCCCAGCGACGCACCGGACGAAAAAGCTGCCTATAGCTTTATGAACTACCTGCTGCGCCCGGACGTGATGGCCGGTATCACCAACCATGTGCATTACGCCAATGGTAACGAGCAGGCAGATGCCTTGGTCAGCCCTGAAATCAAGGCTGACACCAAGGTCTATCCAACCCCTGCAATGATGGACACGTTGTTTGCGCTGGAGGCCATGCCGCTGAATATCGACCGGGTACGCACCCGTATCTGGACCAATATCAAAAGCGGCAAGTGATTAGCGCAGTGCTTGCGGGTTAACCAGGTTGGCCGGGCGGTCACCGGCCAATGCCGCCAGCAGATTATCGACCGCACAGCGCGCCATTGCTTCGCGGGTCTCGAACGTGGCCGAGCCGATATGCGGGGTGGCCACCACGTTATCCAGTTTCAGCAAGGGCGAGGTCAGCTCCAGCGGTTCGCGCTCGAATACGTCAAGCCCGGCAGCCCGTATCTGGCCGTTTTGCAAGGCATGAATCAGCGCCGCTTCGTCCACCACCTTGCCCCGCGAGATATTGATAAAGATGCTCTCGGGACGCATCAGGGCAAATTGCCCGGCACCGATCAGGCCTTCGGTCTGAGCGGTCAGGGGCAGGGTCAGGCAGATAAAGTCGGCTTGCTGCAACAACTCATCCAGGCTACGGTATTGCGCGTTAAAACGTGCTTCAACAGCGGGCTTGGGCGAGTTGCTGTGGTAAATCACCGGCATCCCGAAGCCAAAGTGGCCGCGTTGGGCCAGGGCTTCACCAATGCGGCCCATGCCGATAATGCCCAGGGTCTTGCCATGCACGTCGGTACCGAAATGCTCGGGGCCGACGTTTTTTTGCCATTGGCCATTACGCACCATATTGGCCAGTTCCACCACGCGGCGGGCGCTGGCCAGTACCAGGGCGAAGCCGGTGTCTGCGGTGGTCTCGGTGAGCACGTCAGGTGTATTGGTGAGCTGGATTTTACGTTCGGTCAGGTAATCGATGTCGTAATTGTCGACACCCACCGAGACGCTGGACACCACTTCAAGATCTGGCGCCAGATCCAGCAACTGCGCGTCCAGCTTCAGGCTTGCCCCCAGTATTCCCTGGGCCTGGGGCAGGGCGGCACGCAATGTGTTCATGCCGTCGGCGTCCAGGCGCTCGATCAGCGTGACATTGGCGTGGGCTTCAAGGCGCTGCATCAGCGCCTGGGACAGTTCTTTGTAGAGCACGACATTCTTTTTCAAGGGAATCACCAACGTTGAATTCAAGAGTGGGCCAGGCGTTGCGAAGTACTGTGGTGCGGCGCAGCAGGGTCTTTGGCAGCGGGTTTGAGCATCAGTGTCAGGAGCACCGAAATCATCAGGGCACCGCTCATCAACAAGAAGGATGCGCCGGTGGAGCCGGTGGAGCTGTTCAGATAGCCAACCAGGTACGAGCCTGCAAATGAGCCCAGCGCGCCCATGCTGTTAATCAGGGCCATAGCGCCACCGGCCACGTTGGAGGGCAGGATTTCCGGGATGATGGCGAAAAACGGGCCATAGGGTGCGTACATGCAACCACCGGCGATCACCAGCAATGCGTAGGACCACCAGAAGTGTTCGGCGCCCAGCATGTAGGATCCGTAGAACGCGATAGACGCGATCAGCAGCGGCGGCCAGACAAAGCGTTTGCGCTTTTGCAGTTTGTCCGAGCCCCAGGACACCACCAGCATGGCGATGACCGCTGCCAGATACGGCAGGGCAGAAAGCCAGCCCGCTTCGATCATGTCCATCTGCGCGCCCTGCTTGAGGATCGACGGCAGCCACAGCACAAAGCCATACACGCCGATACTCCAGCAAAAGAACTGCAAGGCCAGCAGGATAACGGCCGGTGTACGGAACGCAGCTGCGTAGTTTTTCACCGGCTTCATGCCGACTTGCTCGGCATCCAGCGCGCTTTGCAGGTCCACTTTCTCCTGGTTGCTCAGCCATTTGGCTTCGCTTGGACGGTCATCGGCCAGGCGCCACCAGATAAACGCCCAGAACACTGCAGGCAGGCCTTCAACGATAAACATCCAGCGCCAGCTGTAATGCTGTACCAGATAGCCAGAGACCACCGACATCCAGAGCATGGTCACCGGGTTACCCAGGATCAGGAAGGTGTTGGCGCGTGAGCGTTCGGCACGGGTGAACCAATGACACAGGTACACAAGCATCGCCGGCATCACGGCGGCTTCAACCACCCCGAGCATAAAGCGGATAGCGATCAGCCAGTAGGCGTTGGAGACCACGCCGGTCAGCGTGGCGAGGCTGCCCCAAAGGATCAGGCTGACAAAAATCAGCTTTTTGACGCTGTTTCTCTGGGCGTAGATGGCACCGGGTACCTGGAAGAAGAAATACCCCAGGAAGAACAGCGCGCCCAGCAATGACGACAGGCCTGGGGTGATATTGAGGTCTTCGGCCATCCCGGAGGCAGCGGCGAAGCCGTAGTTGGCTCGGTCAAGGTACGCCAGGCTGTAGGTGATAAACACGATCGGCATGATGTACCACCAGCGACGGGCGGCGAGTTTTAGCGATTGCATGTGGGGTGCTCCTGAGCTTGTTTTTGTTTTTTCGCAGCAGGTTACAAATGAAGCCAATGACGGTGTTTAAAGGGACGCGGGCAGCGCGCTGTAGGTGTTCAGTTCGGCACGGGTCGGCAAACCCTCCATGTCGCCACGGCTCTGTACGGCACGGCTGCCGATCCAGTTGCCCCGTTGTACGGCCTGGGCAAATCCGAGGTTTTCCAGCAAGGCACTGACCACCCCGACGGCAAAGCCATCACCGGCACCGACGGTGTCGATGACGTTGGCCACGGGTACGGCCGGGATAAATTGTTCATCCTGGGCCGTGCGATAGAACGCGCCTTTGGCACCCAGTTTGATGATCACTGCTTCCGCACCCTGGTCGAGGTAGAACGCGGCAATATCAGCCGGATCGTCGTAGCCGGTCAGTATCCGGCCTTCGCTCAGGCCCGGCAGTACCCAGTCGGCACAGGCGGCGAGGGCGTTGATGTCGCGGATCATCTGTTGCTCGCTGGCCCATAGCGAAGGTCGCAGATTGGGGTCGAACGACACGCTGCTGCCTGCGGCGCGCATCGACTTCATCAAATCGAAGGACAACGCATTGCAGCTCGTCGAGAGTGCAGGGGGGATGCCGGTGGCGTGCAAATGCCTGGCACTGAGCAACTGCGCATTGAGCGCAGAACTGTTCAGGTGACTGGCGGCCGAGCCGCGACGGAAGTATTCGACCTGTGGGTCGCTGCCATCATCGACGCGAGACTTGAGCTGAAAGCCGGTGGGGTTCAGCGGATCGATTTCAACATGCTGGCAGTCCAGGCCTTCGGCTTGCAGCGTGTCGAGTACAAAACGCCCCAGGGAGTCGGCGCCTACGCGGCTCAGCCAGGTGACATTGAAACCCAGCCGGGCAAGGCCGATGGCTACGTTGCTGTCAGCCCCGGCGATGCGCTTGTGGAACTGCCCGACTTGCGCCAGATCACCGGTGTGCTCGGCGACCAGCATGGCCATGGTTTCGCCAAACGACAACACATCAACCTTAGACATGGCTCAGCTCCTGTTGCTTCTGGCTCAAGCGGGCCAGCACGGCAACATGGGCCTGGGTCAGACCGTCGAGATCCGCGCCCTGCAGCGGGTATTCGATGGCACGGGTCAGGCCGTGGGGCATGTGGGTCATCAGGTGTTGCCACTGTTGCAAGTCGATGGCAGTCGGTGGCGTTGCGACCAACTTGCCGTCCGGGCGACGGACCACGCCTTTGCAGTGCAGGTAAGTGACGTAGCGGCCCAGCAGGCGGGCAGCGGTGCTGGCCGACTGGTCCTGCCACTGCCAGTTGCCGATATCGAACGTCATGCTGATGGGCGCTTGCTGCTGCTCAACCTGATCGAAAAAGCGCTGCATGGGTTCAATGCGCCCGCCGTAGGAGGTCTGGTCGTTTTCCACCAGCAGACGCACCGGTTGCTGGTTCAGGCAGGCTGCGAGGTTCTGCATGTCACAGTGTTCAGTGAAATAGCCCAGCGACACCTTCAGCCATTGAGCGCCGAACGCGTGGGCCCGCTTCAGGGTGGCGAGCAGTTGGGTATTGGGACGTGATTGCCCGGCTTCCCACAGTTCCAATGGCGAGGAGAATACGCACTCCAGCCCCAGTTGTTGTACGGACTGGCTAAAGGCGATCGGGTCTTCTGTGGTCAACAGTTCTTCGCGCAGCTCGATGCGGGACACGCCAGCATTGGCCAGCAACTCAATGAAACTGTGTTGTCCGCGCTGGCGAACCAGATCGGCGCCGTAGCTCGACAGGCTGATGGAAACGGGAAATGTCGTCATTGTTATTAATCTCTGAAACCGGTTTCATTTTATTGTGCGTTAAACGGCTGGTCACCGGTTCATGGGTAACCAGCCGCTGAAGTGTCAGGCCGTCAGGGGGTGTGTTGAGCCGCGAATAATCAATTGCGCAGGAAAATCCAGCGCCCGTGGCGGTGACGTGTCACCGCTCAGGCGCTTAAGCAGGCAGTCAAAGGCACTGGCGCCGATCTGTTGCGTGGGCTGGGCCAGTGCGGTGATGCCGCTGCCCACCAACGGGAACCATTCCAGGTCATCGAGGGCAATCAACCCTACGTCTTCGAACAACCGGCAGTTCAACTCGCGCAACACCTGGGTGCACGCCAGTGCAGCGAGGCCGTTGGCGCAAAAGATCGCCTTGGGGCCGTGGCCGGTTGTTTGCAGGAAGGTCTGGATGTCGGCGCGAAGGCCCGGGCCGGTCTTGATCACGGCACCGCGAAGGGCAGGGCGTGCGGCCAGTTGCCCGGTAAAACTGCTGATACGCTCGATCCGGGAACTGGTACCGTCAACCGGCTCACTGACCATCAGCACATCGCGATAACCCTGCTGATCAAGATGCTCCAGCGCCATGCGCACCGCCTCGGGGTTATCGAGGCCCACCAGGTCGGTGTGCAACTGCTCCACTTTGCGGTCGATCAGCACGATGGGCATTTCTTGATGCAACGCTTGCAGCGCGTCAGGGTCATGGCCAAGGGTATTAAGGATCAGGCCTTCGATATTGTAGGCACGCAGAGCTGCCAGGTGCTGGCGCTCCTGCTCGTCATTACGGTCTGTGTTACAGACGACAAGGTTGTAGCCATGCAGGCGGCAGGCGGTTTCGACGCCGTGCATGACTGCAATGGAATAGGGGTTGCGAATATCGGCCACCAGCATCCCGATCAGTCGGGTGCGACCGCGTTTCAGGCCACGGGCCATTTGATTGGGCCGATAGCCCAGATCATTGATTGCTCGCTCGATACGCTCGGCGATGGCTTCGGACAGCAAGGCGCGGTCTTCGCCAATAAAGCGCGACACGCTGGCCTTGGACACTCCGGCCCGCTGGGCAACATCGAGCATGGTCACGCGGGTGCGCTGGGCTGCTGAAAAACTGTTCACGGCCTGAAACCTTTTATTTGAGTTATCGCAGGCGGTTTCGCGGCAAAGCGCTGAAACCGGTTTCATGGAAACTCAAAAGATGGAGAGATGTCAAGGTTTCAGCGGCAAGCTGAAACCTTGCACCTGCTTCTAGACCCTGAACTGACGCAATAACCCATTGAGCTGCACGCTCAATTCCTTGAGGTGGGCACTGGCGGCGCTCGACTGTTCTGCCGCCTGGGCAGTGCCCTGGGACAGTTGGGCGGCCTGGGTCACGTTCTGGTTGATGTCTTCCACCACGTGGGCCTGTTGCAACGTGGCGCTGGCAATGGATGCATTGAGATCGTTGAGATTGTTCAGTGCATGGCCAATGCTGGTCAGGCTTTGCCCGGCCTGGGTGGCTTGTTCGATGGTCAGTTGAGAGGCCCGGCTACTCGTGCCGATGACATTGACCGCGGCTTCGGAGTGCTTCTGCAAGCCTTCGATCATGGTCTGGATTTCGGCCGTGGATTTTTGCGTGCGCTGGGCCAGCAGCCGGACCTCGTCGGCCACAACGGCAAAGCCACGCCCTTGCTCGCCTGCGCGGGCCGCTTCGATGGCGGCGTTGAGCGCCAGCAGGTTGGTTTGTTCGGCAATCGAGCGGATCACCTCAAGCACGCTGCCGATTTCGCTGCTTTGCGTGGCCAGGGTCCGGATGACGTCGACTGCCTGATTGATGGTGCCGGACAGTTGGTCGATCTGTTGCAGGCTGCTGTCGATGTTTTGCTGGCCAAGCTCGGCTTGGGACTGGGCGCCGCGCATTTCGCCGGCAGCATGCTCGGCGTTCTTGGCCACCTCTTGCACTGCGTACGTCACTTCGTTGATTGCCGTGGCGACCTGATCCATTTGCAGGGCCTGCTGCTGGCTGCGCTGCTGGGCGTCGGTCGCGTCATTGCCCAGCTCAGTGGAAGACTGCTCAAGTGCCGTGGCGGTGGACTGCAGATGGCTGATCACATTGCGCAGCTTGGCGGTAAAAGCATTGAAATGCTGTGCCAGAAGGGTGACTTCATCCCGGCCGTGGGTATCGAGGCTACGGGTCAGGTCGCTTTCACCGCTGGCAATATTGGCCATGGCCTGCACCGCCTCTTGCAGCGGTCGCACAATGCTGCGGGCAATGAGGGTGACCAGCAGCGCCATGACCAGCGCTATGCCCAGGCCTGCCCAACTGGCTTTCCAGGCCTGGGCGCGGAATTCGGCCTGCATGTCGTCGATGTAGACGCCAGAGCCGATGACCCAGCCCCAAGGCTCGAACAATTGCACATAGGAGGTTTTTTGCACCGGATCTTGCGCGCCGGGTTTTGGCCAGCGGTAGTCAACCATGCCCGCGCCCCTGGTTTTGGCCAGGTGTGCCATTTCGTTAAAAATCCCGAACCCGTCCGGGTCTTTGATGGCGGACAGGTCCTTGCCATCGAGCTTGGGGTTGGTGGGGTGCATGACCATGTACGGGCGCAGGTCGTTGATCCAGAAATAGTCGTCATTGTCGTAGCGCAGTGTGCTGATCACGCTCAGAGCCTGCTGCTGTGCCGCTTCACGGCTCAAGCTGCCGGCCGTCTCCAGGCCGTGGTAGTAGCTGAGCACGCCACTGGCGGCCTGCACCACATGTTGGGTCTTCTGGGCTTTGCCTTCATACAAATCGTCATGTATCTGCTTTAGCATCAATAAGCCCAACGCCAGCAGCATCGCCATTGCAACGATCAGAATCAGCCATAAACGACGGCTGATGGACAACCCGCGCAGGGTATTCATAAATGTTCACTCCTGTTTTTCTTCTTGTGGTGTTTCGCAGAACAACTTTTTTCAGACTTGCCTGTCAGACGAAACCGAAGTCATGTCATAGCAGCGAAAGTAGAACGTGTCTGATAGGATCTCGGCCGAAATTGGCAAAGCTTCATCTTTATTGATTTCTGACAGTTTTTTCACACCGTTCTGGGGAACATGTCGCACCTGTAACCCACTTCAGGGCAGCGGTGGCAAACACTTAATCAAGACTAATCAGCTCTGCATGAGGCAGGGCTTTATGGGGGAATAATGGATCTTTGGACTGCCGCTCAGGCGTTGATACTTGGCGTCGTTGAGGGCTTGACGGAGTTTTTGCCGATCTCAAGCACCGGTCACCAGATTATCGTGGCCGACTTGCTGAACTTCGGCGGCGAGCGGGCGATGGCGTTCAACATCATCATCCAGCTGGGCGCCATTTTGGCTGTTGTCTGGGAATTTCGTCGCAAGATCATCGACGTTGTCATCGGTTTGCCCACTAAACCAGAGGCGCGCCGTTTTACCACCAACCTGATCATCGCGGTGATGCCTGCTGTGGTGCTGGGAGTGATTTTTGCCGATGTGATTCACGAGTACCTGTTCAACCCGATTACCGTTGCCACGGCACTGGTGGTGGGTGGTGTCATCATGTTGTGGGCTGAGCGTCGCCAACACGTGATTCGTGCCGAAACAGTGGACGACATGACCTGGAAAGACGCGGTGAAAATCGGCTTTGCGCAATGTCTGGCCATGATTCCAGGCACTTCGCGCTCGGGCTCGACCATTATCGGCGGCCTGCTGTTTGGCTTGTCCCGCAAGGCGGCGACCGAGTTTTCATTCTTCCTGGCCATGCCAACCATGGTCGGTGCGGCGGTGTACTCGGGCTACAAGTACCGTCATCTGTTCCAGCCTGACGACTTGCCAGTGTTCGCGATTGGTTTTGTGACCTCGTTTATCTTCGCCATGATCGCGGTACGGGCATTGCTGAAGTTCATTTCGAACCACAGTTATGCCGTGTTCGCCTGGTATCGCATCGGGTTTGGCTTGCTGATTCTGGCCACCTGGCAGTTCGGCTGGATCGACTGGTCTGCGGCTTCGGCGTGAAAACCAAGGTCAAGGACCGGCGCGAGCATGCCGGTATGCGTGAGCGCCAGGGGGCGCCGATTCGCGGCTTGAAACTCAAGCTGGCGATATTGGCGCTGCTCTGTGCATTGCCACTGGGCGGTTCGGTGAATGTACTGCTCACCGGGGGCAGCCGGTTGCCCTTGCTGGCCTATGCAGTTGCCAGCGTTCTTGCGTTTGGCCTGTATTGGTACGACAAGCAGCAGGCCAGGACTGGCCAGTGGCGCACCCCGGAAAATGTGCTGCACGGGGTTGAGCTACTGGGCGGATGGCCGGGAGCCTTGGTGGCGCAACAGGTGTTTCGCCACAAAACCCGCAAGGTGTCTTACCAGGTGTTTTTCTGGCTGATCGTGGCTTTGCACCAGGTGATCTGGATTGACATTCTGTTCGTGAAAATGACCTTTGCGAACCTGTAGCGATTAAAGCAATAAGCCGATCTGACGTTTTTTTGCCAGCTTGGCGACCACCAGTTGATGGGATCGTCGCAACAGGTCTTGCAGTTCTGCAGCGCCCATCGGGTAGGGCGCTTGCATGTTGATCCAGAACGCCCGCGCCAGATACGGCGACGGGTGTATGCCCGGACGATCGACATAGCCCAGAAACAATTCTTTCTCGACCTTGAACGAGAGCCCGTCGCGGTTGAGGTTGAGCAGGGCGAACATTTTCCTCTGGTCGACATAAAACACCTGAACGCCTCCCCATTGCACCACTTCCTTGACGTCCGGCAGGCTGCGACAGAATTGGGCTACGTCATGCTGGGTCATCTGGCTCATAGCAGTTTGTCTCCACACCTTTCGAATGATTCAACCAAATGGTCGATCCAGGCCCTGACGGCAGGCATCACCCCGCGTCTGTGGGGGTAAACCGCATGCAGCCAGCCCCCTGGCAGGGTCCATGAGGGCAGGATTTGAACCAGCTGCCCGTCCAGCAGTTCCTGTTCGCAATACATCATGGGCAGTACGGTAAAGCCCAGGCCGGCCAGGGTGCAGGCTTTGCGCACGACAAAATCATCAATGCCCAGGCGCGCTTCCAGTACCAGGTTGCTGGCCTTGCCCTGTTCGTCGAGCATGCGCAGATGAACCATGCGATCAGGTTCAAGGGCACCCAGCAGCGGCACGTTTTTCAAGTCTTCCGGGGTATTGACCGGCCACTGGCGGGCAAATCCGGGGCTGGCCACCATCACGGTGCGGGCCTGGCGCAAACGCCGCGTGACCAGTAACGGATCTTCATCGCCTTCTTCACGCACGCGCAAGGCGACATCAATGCCTTCAGTGACCAGATCGACGCGACGGTTGAGCAGGCTGACTTCCAGCTGCACAAGCGGGTAGGCCTGCAGAAACGAACTGATCACGCCGGGCATGAACTCGTGAGCCAGGCCCACAGGGCACGATACGCGCAGGCGGCCTCGCGGCTCGCTGGACATGCTGGCCACTGCCTCGTCGGCCATTTCGGCCTCAAGCAACATGGCCTGGCAGTGACGCAGGTAGCGCTCACCCACGGCCGTGAGCTTGAGTTGGCGGGTAGTACGCTGCAGCAGGCGGGCGCCAAGGCGCTCTTCAAGCTCGGCCACCCGGCGCGACAGGCGCGACTTCGGAATCCCCAGCAATCGACCCGCAGCGGCAAAGCCACCGGCTTCGACCACCTTGGCGAAGTAATACAAGTCATTGAGGTCTTGCATGACGGGCTCACTGTCCTATGGGTGGGACGAACTATCGCACGATGGCTAACTTATCGTCGATTACTTTCATCGGTAGCATCTACTTCATCAGATCGCCCAGTAGCGGTCCTCATTTGGAGATCACACATGAAACTGTTGCATATCGATTCGAGCATTCTGGGCGACAACTCGGCTTCGCGTCAGTTGAGCCGTGAAGTGGTCAAGGCCTGGCAGGCTGCCGACCCTGACGTAGAGGTGAGCTATCGCGATCTGGCTGCAGAGGCCATTGAACATTTCTCGGCCGCAACCCTGGTGGCGGCGGGCACACCGGCTGAGCTGCGTGATGCGGCACAGAAACATGAAGCCCAATTGAGTGCCGATACCCTTGCGCAGTTCCTGGCCGCTGACGCGGTAGTGATTGCGGCGCCGATGTACAACTTCACCATTCCTACCCAGCTCAAGGCCTGGATCGACCGCATTGCCGTTGCCGGTCAGACCTTCCGTTACACCGAAGCTGGCCCGGAAGGCCTGTGCGGCAATAAAAAGGTGATCGTGGTGTCGACCTCGGGCGGTCTGCATGTTGGGCAGGCCACGGGCGTTGCCCATGAAGACTATTTGAAAGTGATGCTGGGCTTCATGGGCATCACCGATGTCGAGTTTGTTCGCGCCCACGGCCTGGCCTATGGCGACGAAGTTCGCACCAAGGCCTTGAACGATGCCCAGGCGCACATTAACCAGGATCTGTTCAGCGCAGCGTAAGTAATCTGGACGGTTTCACCGACTAAACTCTGTACTCTGGATGTCTTCAAAGACCGGAGTACGGAGTTTTTTTGCGTTTGGCTTGGGTTATGCAGAGTGTGTGGATAGACGTCCTGCATGTCCGGTTTCAAGCTACGCGCCATTAAAGGTGAGCCTCCATGATACGTCTCAATGCGGCACTGGTTTTACTCCTGGCATGTTGCCCCGTCCTGGTGCAGGCCGAACCTGCCATGCAATGGGGCGTGGGCTTTCATCGCTTGAGTTTTCTCGACCCTCTGGACGATCAGCCCATGCGCGCTATCGCCTTTTATCCGTCCAATGAAGCCCGGGGGCTGACCAGAATGGGCGGTTATGAAGTCGAGGCGACTGAAGAAGCCAAAATTGCCATGGGCCATTACCCGCTGTTGATGTTGTCCCATGGCAACACCGGAACCCCGCTGGCCCTGCACGATCTGGCCACGTCATTGGCGCGCAAGGGGTTTGTGGTGGTGGCGGTGTTGCACCCGGGAGACAACTACAAAGACCACAGTCGCCTGGGTACCCTGAGCAACCTCTACGGACGGCCGATGCAGATATCGGCCGCCATCACTGCCACGCTGGCGGATCGCGAGCTGTCACCGTACGTGCATGACGATCAGGTGGGGGTCATCGGTTATTCGGCAGGCGGCGAAACGGCGTTGATTCTTTCCGGAGCCCAGCCTGATCTGGATCGCTTGCGCCGCTATTGCCAGGAGCGACCTGAGGACCGTGATGCCTGTACGACAAAAGGCGAGCTGATCGCCGATCGTGATGACCTTGTTCCCGTTGCCGATCCTCGGGTTCATGCACTGCTGCTGATGGCCCCCTTGAGCCTGATGTTTGGCCGGCAAACCCTGGCCGATGTGCATGTGCCGGTCCTGCTGTACAGCGGCGACAACGACAAGCTGGTGTTCCCGGACAAAAATGCCGACGCCCTTGCGCGCAAGCTGCCAGTGGAGCCTGAGTTCAAGGTGATTCCTGGTGCCGGGCATTTCGTGTTCATGGCGCCTTGCACCGACGAGCAAATGGGCGCAATGCCCGGTCTATGCACCGACGCGCAGGGGGTCGACCGCGAGGATGTGCACCGTGATCTGATTTATGAGGCGGGACGGTTTTTCAGCAAGACCCTGCAAGTCCGCCAGCGCACGGGGTTTCGCACTGCCGACCACTGATCTAGGATCTAGCCGTTTGCGCGACGCGACAGGGTCACGCTCAGCAGCAAACCCACGCAGCACATGACTGCGGCGCTGAAGAAAATCCACGGGTACCCCATGTTCAATGCGATGGCGCCCATGATCGGGCCCGCGATGGCGAGGGCCAGATCGAAAAACACTGCATAGGCACTCAACCCCGCGCCCCGGCTGGAGACCGGCACCCGCTTGACCGCCTCCACACCCAGCGCCGGGTACACCAGCGACAGGCCAAAACCGGTCAGGCCAGCGCCTGTCAGGGCATATGCCTCGGAAGGTGCCAGCCACAATAATGTCAGACCGACCGTTTCGATCGTCATGCAGACGATCGCCACGGTGTAGCCGCCAAAGCGGCTGATGCTGTTGGTGAAAATCAGGCGCGCAAGGATAAAGCACACGCCGAACACCGACAGGCAATAAGCGGCTCCGACCCAGCCGCGGTCGATGTAAAACAAGGTAATGAAGGTGGTCAGGGTGCCATAGCCAATGGATGCCAGGGTCAGGCTGATGCCGTACGGTGCGATCAGGCCGAACACCGACCAAAAGGGCAGGCGCACGCCGCTGATCACCGGAATCGAAGGTTTTTTACGAATAAGCAGCAAGGC
Source organism: Pseudomonas sp. ML2-2023-3 (assembly GCF_037055275.1). NCBI lineage: Bacteria > Pseudomonadati > Pseudomonadota > Gammaproteobacteria > Pseudomonadales > Pseudomonadaceae > Pseudomonas > Pseudomonas sp. ML2-2023-3. The sequence continues at coordinate 3,526,478 of NZ_CP146343.1, read as the reverse complement.
AAACAGTGCCAGCAGTAACAGCGTCACCCCCAGGCTGAAAAACCCCAGCTGGCCGATCATCACGACACCCAGCGGGGCACCGATGGCGATTGCACCATAGGACGCAATGCCGTTCCAGCCAATCGCCCGGGCGGTGTGTTGCGACCCGACCTGAGCGATCCCCCAACTGATCGTGCCGACGCCGATCAAGCCTTGGGCAATGCCCAGGAAAATCCGTCCGGCGATCAAAATGCACAGGCTAAGCAGTGGCCAGCCTTGCAGTGCGACGGCCAGGGAGGTGAGTACGCCGCTGATGGCAATCCCGATCAGGCCATACACGATGGCGGGCTTGGTGCCGAGGCTGTCCACCAGGCGTCCGGCGAAAGGACGGCTGAGCAAGGTTGCCAGGTATTGCGAAGCAATGGTCAGGCCTGCGATTACGGCACTGAAACCCAGTTGGTCGTGGACATAGCCGGGCAATACGGCTATCGGCAAGCCGATACAAATAAACGCGATGAAGGTGTAGAACACGATCGAAAGGATTTGCAGCGTGACCGACAGGGAACTCTCGACGTGGGGTTGTTGCGCAGGCATAGACGGTGAATCCGGCTGACGGTCATAGACCCGCATCATGGCTCGGCTTCAGAAGAAATGAAAGCAGGCTAACGATAATCTCAGAAAGCAAAAAGCCAATGCCCCGACACCTCGGGGCATTGGCTAAAGCGTAAAACACACACTACCTGTCAATCAGGCATCAGTTCCAGGGACGATCGCCGTTCTCATCCTTGATACGAGTCGGCAGGCCCATCACGTCCAGCGCCTTGAGGAACGGCTCTGCTGGCAGTTCTTCGACGTTGACCATGCGTTTTACGTCCCACTCGCCGCGAGCGACCAGCAAGGCTGCTGCCACCGGAGGTACACCGGCGGTATAGGAAATGCCCTGGCTGTCAGTCTCGGCAAAGGCGTCCTCGTGGTCGGCGACGTTGTAGATGAACACTTCGCGCGGCTGACCATCCTTGGTGCCCTTGACCAGATCACCGATGCAGGTCTTGCCCGTGTAGCCGGGAGCAAGCGAGCTCGGATCAGGCAGCACGGCCTTGACCAGTTTGAGTGGCACGACTTCCAGGCCTTCAGCGGTCTTGACCGGCTGTTCGGAGAGAAGGCCCAAGTTCTTGAGCACCGTGAACACATTGATGTAGTGCTCGCCGAAACTCATCCAGAAACGCACGTTTGGCACGTCGAGGTTCTTCGACAGGGAATGAACCTCGTCATGACCGGTCAGGTACAGGTTCTGCTCGCCCACGACCGGCAGATCGTCGGTACGCTTGACTTCGAACATGCTATTGCTGGTCCACTGGCTGTTCTGCCAGCTCCAGACCTGCCCGGTGAACTCGCGGAAGTTGATTTCCGGGTCGAAGTTGGTGGCGAAATACTTGCCGTGGGAACCGGCATTGACGTCGAGAATATCGATCGAATCAATGCGGTCGAAATACTGTTGCTGCGCCAGAGCTGCATAAGCGTTGACCACACCCGGGTCGAAGCCTACGCCGAGGATGGCGGTGATGTTTTTCGCTTTGCACTCCTCGATGTGGTTCCACTCGTAGTTGCCATACCAGGGCGGCGTTTCGCAGACCTTGCCCGGCTCTTCGTGAATGGCGGTGTCGAGATAGGCCACGCCGGTATCGATGCAGGCACGCAGCACCGACATGTTGAGGAAGGCAGAGCCGACGTTGATGACGATCTGCGATTCGGTTTCCAGAATCAGCGCCTTGGTCGCTTCGACATCCAGAGCGTTCAGCGAGAAGGCTTTGATGTCGGCGGGCTGCTTGAGGCTACCCTTGGCGATGACGCTGTCGATGATGGCCTGGCATTTGGAGATGTTGCGCGACGCGATAGCGATACGACCAAGTTCATCGTTGTGCTGCGCGCACTTGTGGGCCACCACCTTGGCGACACCTCCTGCACCAATGATAAGAACGTTTTTCTTCAATTTGTTTAAATCTCCCTTCTGCCAGATTACGAGAGGCTGGACAGGTAGTCGTTGAAATCAAACTCGCGAACCACTTCGACTGTACCGTCGAGTTGTTTCACTACGATGGACGGCATTTTCAGACCGTTGAACCAGTTTTTCTTGACCATGGTGTAACCCGCTGCGTCGATAAACGACAGCCGATCGCCGATGGCCAGCGGACGATCAAATGGATACTCGCCGAAAATGTCTCCGGCCAGGCATGACTTGCCGCACACCATATAGGTGTGCTCACCCTCGCTTGGGGCCAGCTTGGCGTTCAGGCGATAGATCAGCAGATCGAGCATGTGGGCTTCGATGGAGCTGTCTACGACCGCCAGGTGCTTGCCGTTGTAGAGCGTGTCGAGCACGGTCACTTCCAGCGAGGCGCTCTGGGTGATGGCAGCTTCACCAGGTTCCAGATAGACCTGCACGCCGTACTTTTGCGAGAAGGCCTTGAGGCGCGCGCAGAAAGCATCCAGTGCATAGTCGTCACCGGTGAAGTGGATACCGCCACCCAGGCTGACCCATTCAACCTTGTGCAGCAGATCGCCGAAGCGTTCTTCGATGGTGCACAGCATCTTGTCGAACAGGCCGAAGTCACCGTTCTCGCAGTTGTTGTGGAACATGAAGCCCGAGATCTGGTCGATGACCTGCTCGATCTTCACCGGGTCCCATTCGCCCAGGCGGCTGAACGGACGAGCGGGGTCGGCCAACAGGTAGTCGGAGCTGCTCACCTGCGGGTTGACCCGCAGACCGCGCACTTTGCCGGCAGAGGCCTGGGCATAGCGCTGCAACTGGCCGATGGAGTTGAAGATGATCTTGTCGCTGTTCTCGAGCATCTCTTCGATTTCGTCGTCGGCCCAGGCCACGCTGTAGGCGTGGGTCTCGCCGGCGAACTTCTGTCGACCGAGCTTGAGTTCATACAGCGACGACGACGTGGTGCCGTCCATGTACTGCTGCATAAGGTCGAACACCGACCAGGTGGCGAAGCACTTGAGTGCCAGCAGGGCCTTGGCCCCGGACTGCTCGCGTACGTAGGCGATCTTCTGCATGTTCGCCAGCAGCTTTTGTTTATCAATCAGGTAATACGGTGTTTTGATCATTTCGAGGCGCCTGCGGCATGGCCAGCCAAAAAAGGATGCGCATTGTGCCTTCACTGACCGCAGATCGAAAGAGCAGAACGCCAAGTTTGATCGGCGCGAGGAGCGCAGCGCCCGGCCCGCAGCGAAGATAATGCAATAAACATCGTACTCATGGCGCATGTGCTGGCTCGATTGGCGCCCGTTCATCGCCATGAAAAACTGCACGTTTCCATCGCGCTCGAACGCTGGAGCGCACCAGTTAGAGGCAAAACTGTCGCTGCTCAGTGATCGTTGTGCCTTAAAACTGTGTTGTTACAAGGCCCATCCCGGTCTGGCACAAAGACTGCAAGTCCTGATTCAGGTCCACCGGCGAGGCATTAGAGTGGACAGCCCCCTCGGTCAACGACGATCGACAGGCCGCACAGGTCATGGGCAACAGCGGTGGGTCAGGCGAAGCAGCCCGATTTAACCCCGCATAAGAACAGGCAAAGACGCCTGGAGCCGTAAGGTTTCAGGCGTTTTTTTTGCTTTTTAATAACTGTGATGGGCTTTGGCGGGTGCTTTATATGAACTCCAATGTTGCCGTGTTGAACAACGTGAAAACCCTGGTCGTAGTGGGCAATGGCATGGTCGGACATCATTGTGTCGAGCAGTTGATCGCGCGTGGCGCGCTGGATCACTACCGACTGCATGTGTTCAGCGAGGAGCCCATGCGGGCCTATGACCGGGTGCACCTTTCTGAATACTTCACCGGTCGCGATGCCGAGTCGCTGGCACTGTCAGAGGCGTCGCTCTACCAGACGCCCGGTGTCACGTTGCACTTGGGTGTCCCCGTACTGGAAATCGATCGCGCCCGGTGTGAGGTGATCACTGCGCAAGGCAGCGTGCCGTACGACAAATTGGTGCTGGCCACCGGGTCTTATCCCTTTGTGCCGCCGATTGAAGGGGCGGAGGGGGATTCACGCCTGGTGTATCGAACCCTTGAAGACCTCGACGCCATACGGGCTGCGGCAATCAATGCCCGACGTGGCGTGGTGGTGGGCGGTGGTTTGCTGGGCCTTGAGGCGGCCAACGCGCTCAAAAGCCTGGGCCTGGAAGCCCATGTTGTCGAATTCGCACCGCGCCTGATGCCGGTGCAACTGGATGACTTCGGTGGCCTGGCACTCAAGATGCAAATCGAACGGCTGGGGGTCGGCGTCCACCTGTCGCGCGCCACCCAGTCGATCAGCGCTGGCGAGCAGTATCGCTATCGCATGAACTTCGCCAATGACGAGTTCCTTGAAACCGACCTGATTGTCTTCTCGGCCGGTATCCGCGCCCAGGATGGCCTGGCCCGTCAGGCAGCTTTGGAGATAGGCCCGCGCGGCGGTGTGGTGATCAACGACGAATGCTTGAGCAGTGATCCGAACATCTATGCCATCGGCGAGTGCGCTTCCTGGAACGGCAGCGTGTTCGGCCTGGTCGCGCCGGGTTACCAGATGGCCCGGGGGGTGGCGGCCGTGTTGTGTGATCAGGCCGCTGAGCCGTTTATCGGCGCGGACATGTCGACCAAACTCAAACTGCTGGGCGTAGACGTCGGTTCCATTGGCGACGCCCACGGCCATATGCCGGGTTCGCGCAGCTATCAGTTTATCGACGAGGCCACGGCCAGTTATCGGCGCCTGGTGGTCGACGCCACGGGCAAGCATGTGATCGGTGCCGTACTGGTCGGCGACAACAGCTACTACGACACCTTGCTGCAATACATGCAAAACAGCATTGCCTTGCCAGCGGAACCTGCCAGCCTGATCTTGCCGTCGTCCACCGGTGCACCCACCCTGGGGCCGGGTTCACTGCCGGAATCGGCGACGGTCTGTTCTTGCCACAACGTCACCAAAGGCGCCATCTGTTCTGCCATTGACGGCGGCTGCGGCGACCTCGGCATGCTCAAGGCGCAGACCAAGGCCTGTACTGGCTGCGGTGGTTGCGCCGGTTTACTCAAGCAAGTATTCGAGCACGAGCTGATTGCCCGGGGTGTGGCTGTCGACAAGAGCCTGTGCGAACACTTCGCCTATACCCGTCAGGAACTTTACGCTCTGGTTCGCGTAGAAGGCGTGACCACCTTTGAAGAGTTGCTGGCCAGCCATGGCCGTGGCCACACCGGTTGCGATGTCTGCAAGCCGGCCGTGGGGTCGATACTCGCGTCGTGCTGGAACCAGCCGATCATGGATGCCTCGCTGGTGCCGCTGCAGGACACCAATGACACATTCATGGCCAATATGCAGAAAAACGGCACTTACTCCGTAGTACCGCGCATCCCCGGTGGCGAGATCACGGCCGACAAGCTGATCGCAATTGGCGTGGTGGCGAAGAAGTACGACCTGTACACCAAAATCACCGGTGGCCAGCGTATCGATCTGTTTGGCGCCCAGTTGCATGAGTTGCCGGACATCTGGAGTGAGCTGATCGAGGCCGGTTTTGAAACAGGACACGCCTACGGCAAATCGACCCGTACGGTTAAATCCTGTGTCGGCAGTACCTGGTGCCGCTACGGTGTACAAGATAGCGTGAAAATGGCCCTGTTGATCGAAGATCGCTACAAGGGACTGCGCTCGCCGCACAAGCTCAAGTTCGCCGTCTCCGGATGCACCCGCGAGTGCGCCGAAGCGCAAAGCAAAGATGTTGGCGTGATCGCTACCGAAAAAGGCTGGAACCTGTATATCGCCGGTAACGGCGGCATGCGTCCTCGTCACGCCGAACTGTTCGCCACCGATCTGGATGACGACACGCTGATTCGCTACATCGACCGCTTCCTGATGTTCTACATCCGCACGGCTGACAAGCTGCAACGCACTTCGGTGTGGCGCGAAAGCCTGGAGGGTGGCCTGGACTACCTCAAAGCCGTGATCCTCGACGACAGTCTGGGCCTGGGTGCCGAACTTGAGTCCCAGATGCAGCTGGTGGTCGATCGCTATGAATGCGAATGGGCCAACACCCTCAAAGACCCTGAAAAGCTCAAGCGCTTTCGCACCTTCGTCAACGACAAGCGTGCAGACCCCGATATCCATTTTGTCCAGGAGCGCGGCCAGCGTCGTCCGATCATGGCTGCCGAACTTAACCTTATTCCTGTTATCGAGGAGATTGCGTGATGAGCCAGTCCAATACCCGGCAAAACCTGGCCACCTGGAAAACGGTGTGCAATGAGCAAGACCTGGTGACCAACTCCGGGGTGGTGGTCTGGTTTGAAGGGGCGCAGGTGGCGCTTTTTTACCTGCCTCAACACGAGGGCAAATCCCTCTACGCCATTGACAACCATGACCCGCAATCCGGGGCTAATGTCATCGGCCGCGGCCTGATTGGCACGATCAAGGGTGAGCTGGTGGTGGCGTCGCCGATCTACAAACAGCATTACCGACTGGAGGACGGCCATTGCCTGGAGTCGCCGCAACAGCGCTTGCGTGTGTGGCCCGCACGCTTGAGCGATGGCCAGGTGGAGCTTTGCGTGGGTTGATAGTGCGGGGGGGCAGGCCTGGCGTGTCACAGGGTCCACCAGGTGCGGTATTTTCAGGTGCCAGAAACGCCAATGCCCCGACGAGTCGGGGCATTGGTCTTGGGGCCTGCTCAGGTTGCGCTGTTACACAACCAGGGCAGGGGGCCGTTCGCGGTGTCTCAAATCAGAACACAACGCCCTGGCTACGCAGGTAGTCATCGTATGTACCGCTGAAGTCGATCACGCCGCTTGGGCTCAACTCGATGATACGAGTGGCCAGGGAGGATACGAACTCACGGTCATGGCTGACGAATACCAGGGTGCCCGGGTAGTTCTCGAGTGCCAGGTTCAGCGCCTCGATGGATTCCATGTCCAAGTGGTTGGTCGGTTCGTCCATGATCAGCACGTTGGCTTTTTGCAGGATCAGCTTGCCGAACAGCATGCGACCTTGCTCACCACCGGAAATCACCTTGACCGACTTGAGGATGTCATCGTTGGAGAACAGCATGCGGCCCAAGGTGCCACGTACCATTTGCTCGCCTTGAGTCCACTGGCCCATCCAGTCGAACAGGGTCATGTCGTCTTCGAAGTCGTGGGCATGGTCCTGGGCGTAGTAGCCCAGCTCAGCGGCATCCGTCCACTTCACAGTACCGGCATCCGGGGTCAGTTCGTTGACCAGGGTGCGCAGCAGGGTGGTTTTACCGATACCGTTCGGACCAATGATCGCGACGCGCTCGCCGGCTTCAACGGTGAAGCTGAAGTCCTTGAACAGGATCTTGCCATCAAAGCCTTTGGCCATTTGCTCGACAATGACTGCCTGACGGTGCAGCTTTTTGTTCTGTTCAAAGCGAATGAACGGGCTGACACGGCTCGAAGGCTTGACCTCGGCCAGGGTGATCTTGTCGATCGCCTTGGCGCGGGAGCTGGCCTGCTTGGATTTCGAGGCGTTGGCCGAGAAGCGGCTGACGAACGCTTGCAGTTCGTTGATCTGGGCCTTTTTCTTGGCGTTTTCAGACAGCAGCTGTTCGCGCGACTGGGTAGCGACGGTCATGTACTCGTCATAGTTGCCCGGGAACAGACGCAGTTCGCCGTAGTCCAGGTCAGCCATGTGGGTGCAGACACTGTTCAGGAAGTGCCTGTCGTGAGAGATGATGATCATCAGGCTGTTACGCTGGGTCAGAATGTTTTCCAGCCAGCGGATGGTGTTGATATCCAGGTGGTTGGTCGGTTCGTCGAGCAGCAGGACTTCAGGGTCCGAGAACAGCGCCTGAGCCAGCAGAACACGCAGCTTCCAGCCCGGCGATACTTCGCTCATCGGACCGTTGTGCTGTTCGATGCCAATACCCAGGCCCAGCAGCAACTCGCCAGCACGGGATTCGGCGGTATAACCGTCCATTTCTGCGAACTCGGTTTCGAGTTCGGCAACGGCCATGCCGTCATCTTCAGTCATTTCTGGCAGCGAGTAGATGCGGTCGCGCTCTGCCTTGACCTTCCACAGCTCTTCGTGACCCATGATCACGGTATCGATGACGGTGAATTCTTCGTAAGCGAACTGGTCCTGGCGCAATTTACCCAGACGCACGTTCGGCTCCAGCATGACCTGGCCGCCAGACGGCTCAAGATCATCACCGAGGATTTTCATGAAGGTGGACTTGCCGCAACCGTTGGCGCCGATCAGGCCATAACGGTTACCTGCACCAAATTTTACTGAAACGTTCTCGAATAGCGGCTTTGCGCCGAACTGCATCGTGATATTTGCTGTGGAGATCAAAGGGGTTACCTATCAAGGGGTTACGCGGTGTGCTTTTGTCGCTTGGGCCAATCCTGGGCCATTCAAGAGCTTTTCCATCTCATCCCAATCACCGCTAGAGTTCAGCCAGCGCGCATAAGTAGAGAGCAACATTTGGACGCTATGGCCAAGTTGCTGAGCAATAAAGGCGGGATTCATGCCGGACATTAAGCATATTGTCGCATAGGTGTGACGACAGTTATATGGCGGGCAGTATCGTATCCCCAGCTTTTCTAGGGGCGGGCGCCTTCGGCAATGGCCCTGTAAATATGGTTTTTGCGTTTTTCCAGATCAACGGCATTCTGGTGCAGGGCAATCGACTCTTGTAAACGCAGCCCTGATTTAGCACTTTGTGTACCTTGCCCTGAAGGAGCGCAGCATCAAAAAATCGACCATTGAGGCGGTTTATTGTTCTTGATCATTGGCATCTGCGCCAGATCGCGAGCTTACAACTCCAACTGATCCGCATTGATCCCAAAAGCCGCCGCGATTTTCTCGCGGGTCGCCTTACGTGGTTTCGAGACGGTTTCTTGCTGGGCGTAAGCCGGTTGGGAAATTCCCAAACGCTTGGCCACTTCCTCCTGGGTCAGGTCCAGGTATTCACGCCATGCGCGAATAGGGGTGGCACCCTCCACGATGCGGCTGACAACGTCATGTGGGATGACATCGCTGTCAGGGTGCTGCGCAACGTATTGCGCGTAAGGGATGACGACGAACGCGGGCTTGCCGTCAGGTCCGTTGATGATTTGTATGTCAGTAGGTGCGTTCATCGCGTTTCTTTACCTCTTGAATGCTGACCACTTTAATCGTGCCGTCCCAGTCGAACAGGACTCGGTAGTTGCCCCACCCGCAGGCGGTATCCGAAGTCGTGGTCAGTCAGTGACTTGATATTTACCACGTCGGGGATGTCCTTGAGTCCGGACACCGCATCACGAATTTGAACCTGATGCCGGGAGTGCAGTTTCAGGAGCTGCTTAACAGCTTTCCGAGTCCAGTTGATCGTGTTCATAAAGATAAATATAAGTCTTTTATAAGTATTCAGGCAGTGCTTGCCTATATTTTACGTAGCTTCAACCCTCAAGCTTTTCTCAATATTGCGGCGCGGGGAGTTTAACTGCTTTCCCGTCAGGAGAACGGAAGCGCGCAAGGGGCTGTAAGGGCATAGGGGATATGAAGAAGGGGTCTTGGACGCGAGCGAAGGCCCTTGGTAAAAAGAGCGTGTTCGTAGAGCGTATTTCAGGAGTTTACTTTGAGAACGTGTAGCGAGCAGGAGTCCCGGATTGCTTGTTGGGACCCGCCCTTGGTAATGGGCAGTGATCAATGGGCTTCAGCATTGAGCTTCGAGTTAATCTACTCCCTGCCAATCTAGGCCAATGACTCAAGGTTTTGGTTCATTGATCACATCTATTCAGGCTGCCCGACGGCTCAAAGCGCGGGCAGTTCGAGCGCCGGGAGGAGCCGCACCCATGCTGCGGTCATCCCTGTATCCATCAGACTGGAGGCCGTCCATTTCAAGCGAAGTGGACGGCCTCTGACGTGTTGTGCTCGACACATCGCTCAAAGCTGCTTGAGGGTCTCCTGGGTTATGGCTTCAAGGCCGGCTTCGGTAATGTGCTTCCAGTCGTTATCCGTGGCCACTTTCACCTTCTCTCTGACCAGGGTTTTCAGGGACAGCTCAGGTGCGCCTGCGGTTTTTATCTGCAACAACGACTTGTTGCGCAGCACCTTATCGAGCACGCCTTCAGCCGTATACCATGACCAGAACTCAATGATGTTGACCTTCACTTCACTGACATCCGGGGCTGTGCGAGTGCCGACCACTTCATAGCCTGCCTGCCGGTAAGCGCTGGCAACAGCATCGCCCACCAGTTCTGAAACCGTATGCCCTTCAGGCAGTAGCACGTCGCCAATGGCCATGTTGTAGTTATTGCGTTTGCGCGCAATCGCCCGCGCAGTAATCGACGTGTCGTCGACCTCGTCATATTTCAGTGAAGGTATGTCGAAGCTGGAAGGCTTGATCTGAAAAACGCGACTGTCCACGGCGCTGATGTATACCTTCTTGCCATTGCTGGGGGCAGGGGTCTGTGTATTGCCAGGTGGCAAGACATTCACGCTCACTTCTGCCCTGTTAGTGGCGCATCCTGCCAGCAGCACCAATGCCATAACCGCCAAAACTCTGCGAACCATCTTTATTACTCCCTTTCCATAGTGCGCCTTCACAGGCTTGACCCAAAAATGGCCAAAAAAGAGTGTAGAAGACAAATCGCAGCTCAATTGCGCGTGTACGGACATTGAAGACACCGTGTGCAGTGGCGTGTTTTATTCAAGTAAGGTATCGCTTTGGTTTGGGCGCTTGGTCTGTCAGGGAGTTACTTGAATGAAACACATACTGTTGGGGGTTGTTCTGGCATCTGTTGCCGCCGTTGCGCAGGCCGGGATTCCTTTGGTTAACGCAACCTGTCCTGGAGGCATTGAGGTCCATGCGGATCGTGGCGGCCCCATTTATATCAACGGCAAAGAGGCCAGGCTGAAGAAGTTCAGTGAAACCTATTTCGAGGCCAAGGGCAGCGGTATCACGATCTCATTGATGATCAATCCAGACGGCTCGGCGAGTGTTTCGTATACAGGCAAGGCCAGAGCCAATGGGATATGCCAGGTAAAAGGGCAGGACACCTGACAAGTACCCCTCTTCAGGTTTTGGTGGAGCGCAGTGGGATAAATCAAATGAACCCCTGAAGACCGCCCATGTGCCGGGCGGCCATAACTGGGTCTGGGTCGTTGGCAATCAACAGTCGATGTTTTTCAGCCCGTTCACTACGCCCTGCAAACGCAGCTTCATGGCTTCACTGCTGCGTTGCATCGGCGCTCGCAATTCGTCATGGATCAGGTCTGCAAGCGCCAGGGCGGCTTTCACCGGAGCAGGATTGGGTTCGATGAACAGGCTGTGAATCAACGGTACCAATCGCAGGAACGTTGCACGACCCTCGGCCAGCTGGTTGTCGCGAATTTGCTGATACAGCGCCACGAACAGCTCGGGATGAATGTGTGCCGAGGCGGCAATTGCGCCGGATGCCCCGAGGCACAATGCACTGAATATCTGGTTGTCTTCGCCGCACAACACATCCACTTTTTGACTGGCCAGCAACGCCAGTGTGTTGGCCTGATTGCCGCCGCAATCCTTGATAGCGACAATCCGCTCATGCTCGACAATGTTGAGCAAGGTCGCTTGTTCGAAGGTCACGCCGGTGCGATACGGGATGTCATAGAGAATGATCGGAACGCTTGAGGCATCGGCGACGGTGTTGAAAAACCCTTCGAGCCCGGCTTGGGACGGGCGGATGTAGTACGGCGGCGGAACCAGCAAGCCTGCCACCGGGCGCTTGAGGATTTCACTCTGAAAGTGCAGCAGTTCGGTCAGATTATTACCGGCCAGCCCCATGACCACCTGCGGTCCTGGTACCTGTTCCAGCACCGCATCCAGCACATCCAACTGCTCACGTTTGCTCAGCGCCGCTGCTTCGCCGGTGGTGCCGCAGACCACAATACCGTCGATGCGAGTTTCCAGCAGATGGCTGACCAGCCGCCGAAGTGCGACAAAGTCGATCGCACCGTTATGGAAAGGTGTAACGAGTGGAACCCAGATCCCTTGAAACGATGACATGTACTGACTCCTGAAGGTTGACCGATTGAGTCACCGCCAGAAGTGCAGAAGGGAAGAAAGCAAGGGAGGAAGTCCGTAGCGCTCATGTCCTGTCAGCCCATCTGACGGGACAGCGCGCCCCGGTCAAATGAGCGACTGTTTCTTGGATTTGGAGGCGATGCAGGCACGACCCGACGCATCGGCATGTAAACCGATATCGCGCAGCATAAGGTCGGTGATTAGCAACATCAGAGGGATCGCCTTCAATCAATGACCCCTTTTTTAGAAGTTTGCCGCGCAGATGTCAACTGGCCATTGGGCCTTGGACTGAAAAGGGCGGGAAGCTCGCAGCAAGGCAGTTGATCGACATTCATCACGTAGCGCCCGTAAGCTAAGACGGGATCTGGGGCCCGGACTTGAACGGGATAGTTATCCTCAACGTGAAACAGGGAGTGACATGGGCTTTTTAGATCGGCTGTTTGGTGGACGCTTCACCATGCCTCCACCCGAAGAAACCAACCTCAGCGCTTCAAAAATCATGAAAGAACTTCGACCGGAGGGGCACGATCCTGCCCGGAAAAAAGCACTTGAGGCTTTTGCCAATGAGCTGGTAGCCCTCGTTCCACAAAAGGAAGGGGCCAGGCTTGTGCGGCGTGTGATGCGTCGATACGCGATGGGAGATGACGCACCCGGCGCCCTCACAGAGGGGCTGTTGAATGACGTCAAAGGACAAAAACTTGAAGCCCTCGTTCTGCTTAGCGTGGACTGGAAGGGTTATGACGTGTTCGAGTATCAAGCGCCCTTTCTGGTAAGCGCCAGTGGCTTGAAAGAACCCTACGTCTATGTCCATGAAGGCGCCTCATCCATGCCCGAGGTTCTCGGCAACCTTGACCAGTGGTTGGCCCGGTTGGGTAAACGTTATCTTCACCTGGACTCGGGAGGGGACAATTACGACGGTTTCATTGTTGATGCTGATCGGGTACCCGGGATTATCGAGTTGGCGGGGCGTGCGGGGATAAAAGTCAGCCTTGAGAATTTTTAGAGGCTTCGCATCTTGATGATGGGACAGGGGCTGATATTGGCCTAAGCTAATTCCAAAATAGTATTTATTTCTAGTTTTTAAGATCGTTTAGCTTTATGCCTCTGCAAGGCGCCGCCCTCAACTGCGGCGCTTTTTTTTGCATCAGGCTTACCGTATTCGGAGCATGGCCTGGGGCGCAGCCCTTATTCCCACTCTGGAGCGAGCAGCACGCCGCCTCCAGGGAGTGCTTGCTCGGAGCTACTGTGACACTGACTCAAACCGCTTCATCAGCAGCCCGGATCGAGCCTTCTCAATGGCTCGCCCATCCCGCCAGCCATCCCGAAAGTGAGGGTGACGTCGTCCTCGAATTGCGAAACGTCACCAAAACCTATCAGCGCAAGAATGCCTCGACGTTGCCTGCCGTCAGCGATGTGAGCCTGAAGGTGCGTCGTGGTGAGGTGCTGTGCCTGATGGGAACATCCGGCAGTGGCAAATCAACGCTGCTGCGCCACATCAATCGCCTGATCGAGCCCTCGAGTGGCGAAGTCCTGATCGAAGGCCAGGCCATCAGCGGCTTGAGTCCCGAGGCTTTGCGCGAGTTGAGGGGCCAGCGCATCGGGATGGTGTTTCAGCATTTTGGCCTGCTGCCCCATCGCACGGTGCTGGACAATGTCGCGTTGCCCCTTGAGTTGCGCGGCGAACCCGAGTCGATTCGCTATGCGGCGGCCACGCTGCAGTTGCAGGCGGTTGGGCTGCAAGGGTGGGGCGATCATTACCCCCATGAGCTTTCCGGTGGCATGCAGCAACGGGTCGGGCTGGCACGGGCATTGGTGACTGACCCCGACATCTTGCTGATGGACGAGCCATTCAGCGCACTTGATCCGACCATCCGCCGGGATCTGCAAACTCATTTTCTGGCCCTGGTGCGTGAACGCGGTATCAGCACATTGCTGGTCACCCACGACCCGGCGGAAGCCATACGTCTTGCCGACCGGATTGCCGTGCTGCGCCGCGGTCGCCTGGTGCAGCTGGGCACACCCCAGGAGTTGCTGGAGCATCCGGTTGACGCTGAAGTGGCGGATTTTTTCCGGGACTGCACCCCAACCCCGTCAGTGCTGCGAAGCGTTGAAAACGTTCCCGTCCCGGCTCCTGAAGGTGCTCCCCGCGAGCAAACGTCCAACCCTGGGTTGAGTGGCTGGCAATCCGTATTGCTGGGCCCCGCTGCCCTGGCCGCACAGGGCAAGGGAGGTGCCTTCTGGCTTACGTTCGTTGCAGAGCTCGCCGCCTTGGCTTTGGTGGGGCAAAACATTGCCAGCGGTTCGTGGCTGGCGATTCTGGTGGCCGTGGCGCTGTTTGGCGTCAGTCGCTATGCAGCGTTCTCGTTGTGCCGCCATCCTGTGCGCAGCAACGCATCGGGTTGGGCGCTGCCTTTGGTGGTATTGCTGGTCAGTCAGGCATTGGTGATCTGGCGTGTCATCACGCCAGACACGACTAATGTGCTGCTGCAGTTCCCGAGCAATCGCCAGGCGCTGTTGCTGACAGCGCAGAGCATCGATGACTTCATTGGCTGGTCCCAGGTGACGTTCGAGAGCGCATTCGTGGGTGTGATCGTTGCGGTCAGGACCGTCATCGAAGGCATCGAAAGCCTGCTGGGCTGGTTGCCGTGGCCGGTTTCGGCGCTGGCGCTGGTGTTTCTGGCGTGGCGCTCGGCGGGCTTGGCGTTGGCACTGACCAGTGGTGCTGCGTTGCTGTACATCGGCCTGTTCGGCTTTTGGGAGCGCACCATCGCCACTCTGGCGCTGGTGGGGTCTTCCGTGTTGATTGCCCTGGTCATTGGTGTACCCACCGGCATTCTGCTTGCCAAACGACCGCTGATACGCAAGGTGATCACGCCCTTGCTGGATGTGATGCAAACCCTGCCAACGTTTGTGTATTTGATCCCTGCCGTGGCGTTCTTTTCGGTCGGCAAGACGCCGGCGGTAATCGCAACGGTGATTTTTGCGCTGGCGCCGATGATTCGCCTGACCTCCCTGGGGATTCAGCAAGTTCCCAAGGATGCCGTCGAGGCTGCGGTCGCCCACGGGGCCAGTCCCTGGCAAACCCTGACCAAGGTGCAACTGCCTCTGGCTCGACGGTCGCTGCTGCTTGGGGTCAATCAAACCATCGTCATGAGTTTGTCGATGGTCGTCGTGGCGGCACTGATCGGCGCTGGCGGCCTGGGCTATGACGTCATGACGGCGTTGCGCAATATCAAGGGTGGCGAGGGCGTGCTGGCGGGCGTGGCGATCGTTCTGTGCGCGCTGATCCCTGATCGAATCATTCAATCGAGCTTGCGCAAGCAAGATCATCTGCACACCTGAACAGTGAGACTTAATGTGAAGACACACGTATTGCGCAACTGGGGCGCTGCTGCACTGTTGGCCTCCCTGATTCTTCCCGCCACAGCCCAGGCCAAGGACAAAATAGTCATTGGCGAGCAAAACTGGACGGGCGCTATCGCCATTCAGTACATCCTGGGGGAAGTGATCAAAACCCGTCTTGATGGCGATGTTTCGTACCTGGCAGGGGATGTCCCGGTGCTGTTCAGTGCCGCGTCCAAAGGCGATGGCTCGGTGGACGTGCTGACGGATATCTGGCTGCCCAACCAGTCGGCAGCCTGGGCGAAATACGTCACAGGCGGCACCCGGTCCCTGGTACCGAACACTCAACCCTACGCGGCCGTGCAGGGCTTTTATATTCCCGGCTATGTGCAGGACAAGTACGGGGTCAAATCCGTCTACGACCTGAAAAAACCGGAAGTGGCCAAGCTCTTCGAGCCTCTGGGCGGCGGCAAGGCCGAGTTGCTGGTGGGGCCTGCCGGATGGGAGTCGACTTACATCGGCCAGATCAAGGCCAAGGATTACGGGTTCGCCGACAAATTCGAGTCGGTGTCCACGGAGGCATCGGTGACCTACGCCAAGTTGGCGTCGGCTTACAAGGCGCAGCGTGGCGTGGTGTTCTATGCCTATACACCGGACTGGATCTTTTCGGCGTTTGACCTGCGTCGTCTGGATGAACCCGCGTTTGACGGCTATGCCCAGGACAACAAAAAAGATGACCCGCTGTACAAGGCCGATGGCTGCTGGAAATTCATCAGCCCGACCGTTGATCCGGACTGGCTGAACAAGAGTCAGATCACCTGCGCCTTCCCGGATGCCAGGGTTCACGTTCTGGCGTCCTCATCCTTGCAGAAACGCGCACCTGAAATTGCCGAGTTCCTGCGCAATGTGGCGATCGAGCCTGCGCAACTCAATGACCTGATTCTGAAGATCGAAAAGGAAAAACTGCCTGCAGACGTCGCCGCCAAGGCGTGGGTCCAGGCCAACGGTGCCATCGTCGACCAGTGGCTCGCCACATCGGCGCCGAAAGTGAGTGCGATCCAATGAGCCACCCATCCTTGCGTTTACTCGATGGCGGCATGGGGCGTGAGCTGCAGCGGATCGGGGCGCCGTTTCGCCAGCCTGAATGGTCAGCGCTCGCGCTGATCGAGGCCCCCGAGTTCGTGCTCCAGGCCCATCAAGCGTTCATTGAGGCCGGTGCACGAATCATCACCACCAACAGCTACGCGGTGGTGCCTTTTCATATCGGGGATGAGCGCTTTGCCAGGGACGGACGCGCCCTGGCCGAGCGGGCTGCAGGCCTGGCCCGTGAGGCGGCATCCGGCAGTAGCGAGCCGGTCACGGTGGCCGGTTCTTTACCGCCAGCCCTGGGGTCGTATCGACCGGATTTGTTTGATCATCAACGTTCGGTCGCTATTCATCGCGAGCTGATCGCCGGTCTGCGGGCTCATGTCGATGTCTGGTTGGCGGAAACCCAAAGCTCCATCGCTGAAGTACGGGCTGTCGTGGAGGCGCTCGGCGCAGAAACCAAGCCACTCTGGGTCGCGTTTACCCTCCTGGATGAGGCCGACGAGCCACCGCGACTGCGCTCATCGGAGACGGTCGCCGATGCCGTGCGTGCAGCGCTCGAGCTGGGGGCGAGGGCAGTGCTGTTCAATTGCAGCCAGCCAGAAGTGATGGCTGCGGCACTCGCCAGCGCACGGGAAGTCATTGGCAGCGTGGATCAAGCCGTTGAGCTTGGGGTTTACGCCAATGCATTTCCTCCTGTCAGTACGCAGGCAAAAGCAAACAGCACCTTGCTGGAGATTCGCAGTGATCTGGGGCCTGAGTCATACCTGCACTGGTCCAGGTCGTGGGTGGCGGCAGGCGCCAGTATTGTTGGAGGGTGCTGTGGTATCGGGCCTGAACATATCGCGCAGTTGCACTCGCATCTGCTGCCGCAAAAAGAGGAGGTCAGCCCATGACTGATGTTCAAGAAGACGTGAATGTTGAGCAGGCTACTTTCGGTGCGGGCTGTTTTTGGGGGGCTGAAGCCGCGTTTCGTTTATTGCCGGGCGTGATCGACAGCCGGGTCGGTTTTGCCCGTTCGCCCATAGATGGGGCAGCGTGGATTGAAGTGGTGCAAGTTGACTTCGATCCGGGGGTGATTGCTTACAGTGGCCTGATCGAACAGTTCTGGACATTGCATGATCCGACTTCGTTCGATCGTCAGGGAGCGGATGTCGGGGTGAAGTACCGTTCGGCCTTGTTTTCCAACTCCGATCAACAAGCCCGGTCAGCACTGGTCGCCATACAGCAACTGGATGCCAGCGGGCGGCTGGGAAAACCGGTGGCCACGGTGATTCTTGCTCTGGGCGAGTTTCAAAAGGCAGATGAAGATCAGCAGCGTTATCTTGAAAAACACGGTGCCAGCGCCTGCGCTATCTGAACGGCTTGCGGGTGTGCTCAGTGAAGAGTGACCGCCCGGCGACTTTCGCCAATCCTGATCCTGTCCAGCGCACGGTTCAAAGCATCCAGTGCATCGATCAGGGCTTTGGCCTCGGCTACCCGATCCTCTCCCCACAGGCGCTCAGCCATTTTGTTCAGGGCCTGAATTGAGCGTTCTATGTCTGCTGCGGTTACGGCCGGGGTCTCTGCGGGTTGCTTCTTCTTTGGCATTATCTGGACTTCTTGGGCACGGGCTCGATGAGCCTTGCATTCAGGCATGGCTCATCAACCGGACAGCCAACAGGTGACTTCAACCCCCCTCCGTAGGCAAGGGGGGGAATGGATGCAGGCAATTGTACTGGCTTGCTCGCGTAACAACAGGATGGGAGCTTCCCCATTGCGCTTGCGAGACCTCTGGGTTTCAACAGGCATATAAAATGCCTGCGATTTATGTGCAGGCGAGCCGCGCAACGAGACTGAAAGCCGTTAGCGGCTAATGCGGATTTTTTTGTGTGTCACTTCACAAACAAATGTACCCGTGTTCCCGCGGAGAACGTACAGGGTGGCCCTGTAAAAGGCAGAAGGGCGCGTGCAGTGCAGATCACGCAGCTTGCGGTAAGCCCACTTCCACCCTCGTTTAGTTGTGGCGCTCATATGCTTCTTCCTTGAATGGCATTTTTAACTAAGTCTAACAGTACATTAAAAAATAGAATGCTCCCTTACTTTGGTATTTTCATCTGCTGAACACGAATGTGTGAAAGAGTTAACTGTTATAGGTTTTTTTGGATGTATTAAATTATCATGTTAATCCAAAGAGATACTGCGCTATTTTGGTGCGTACAATAAATTCATACAGTAATAAAACTGTCTTTAGTCCAGCGTTGTTCAATGTGTGCCGTCAAATAGTCCAGGAACGCTTTGACTTTTGGCGTCATGGCGGCGCGATCCTGGACACACGCATAAATATCCAGGGGTTCTGCGCAGGACTCGGTTGATTCATGGCTACTTTCAAGCAGTGTCACCAGTCGACCTGACTCGATAAAGGGGGCCGCCAGGAACTCGGCAAGGCGCGCAATCCCTGCGCCGTGAATCGCCATTTGAGTCAGCGCATCGATATCATCACTGATCGCGGTGACGTTGAGCGCTGCGTAGTAGTGCTGGCCTTCGCGGATAAACCCCCAGCGCAGGAAGCGCCCGTCCAGCGGGTAGCGGAAGGCCAGGCAGGCATGCTGCTGGAGTTCCTCGGGGGTACGGGGGGCACCGGCTCGGGCCAGATAGGCCGGGGAGGCGCAGATGATGAAAGGAACGGAAGCGATCTTGCGCGCAACGATGCCTTCTTCCAGTTGCGGCTTGATCCGCAGGCTCAGATCAATGCCGTCCTGGATATGATTGATCTTGCCATCGGTGGTACACAGCTCGAGGGTCAAACGCGGGTAACGGTTAGCAAAGCCCGCAACCAGAGGGGCCAGCACATGCCGTCCGAATGCGGATGTCGACGCAATGCAAAGCCGCCCTTGAAGTTCAGTTTCTCCAGCGCTGATGGCCCTGTGTGCTGACTCCAGGTCGGACGCGATATGTCGCACCCTTTCATAGTAAGTCGCTCCCTGCTCGGTGAGCGCCATGCTGCGTGTGGTGCGTTGCAGCAGGCGTGTGCCGAGATGTTCTTCCAGCCGATTGATGGTCTGGCTGACGGCCGCTGCACTAAGACCAAGATTTTTGGCTGCGCCTGCGATGGAGCCGGTTTCGACCACTTTGATAAAGCTGGTAATTGCCGCTAGCAGATTCACTGTGGGGGGGCTCATAAAGGCTATTCGTAAGTTTTTATTTATAAAGTAACTGTCGATAGGCGTCTAGTTGCCGGTTTTTGATCTTGTTAAGGTGCATGACTCCTGAAAATGAAGCTGGATAAGGTCCCATATGACATCAAAAGTAACTGCTGAAACCCCGATTTCGAAACGTCTGAAACTCTCTGTACGGGCTACGCCCTACGTTTTCGCGTTTTACATGTCGACGATCATGGCCTTCCTGATGTCGTTGGTGATTACGGCGGCAAACGCCGGTATTGAGCACGATTATCTAAGCAATGTGCTGCATGCCTATCAACTGGCAATGCCTGTCGCGTTCCTGTGCATTCTGGTGGTGCGGCCGATTGTGGTGAGGCTGGTGTCTTTTACGGTTCATCCGCACCGTTAGTCCAAAAAGGCTTTTTATGACCTGCGGCAAGGGCGCTGTCGAAAAAGGCTGCTTAACTGCATCAATGATTTTAGGGGCTGCCACTCGGGGTGCACCTGAGTGGCAGTGCTGATTATTTTTTGATCAGGTAAAGGATGGCCATCATGAAAGCGCTCACTTATCTGGGGCCTGGCAAAAAAGCCTGGGCCGATATCCCCCAACCGGTCATCGACAAACCGACCGACGCCATTGTTCGAATCCTGCACACCACCATCTGCGGCACAGACCTGCACATTCTCAAGGGCGATGTGCCTGAAGTTACCCAGGGGACAGTCCTGGGTCATGAAGGGGTGGGAGTGGTCGAAGCGGTCGGCTCTGCCATCCGCAACTTCAAGCCCGGTGATCATGTGCTGATTTCCTGCATCACCTCCTGTGGCAGCTGTGCAAACTGTCGGCGTCAGATGTACTCCCATTGCGCCGATGGTGGCTGGATCCTGGGGCACACCATTGACGGGACGCAGGCCGAATATGTGCGCATCCCCCATGCCGACAACAGTCTCTATCCGGTGCCGGCAGGTGTGGATGAGGAGGCGTTGGTGATGCTGAGTGACATCTTGCCAACCGGGTTCGAAATTGGCGTGCTTGCCGGCAAGGTCAAGCCGGGTGACAGCGTGGTCATCGTCGGTGCAGGACCGGTGGGCATGGCGGCGCTGCTGACGGCGCAGTTCTATTCTCCGGCCCAGTTGATCATGGTGGATGGCGACACCAATCGACTTGAAGTCGCACAGCGCTTTGGCGCGACGGATGTGATCGATATCACGACCCAAAACGCAGTTGAACGCATTTTCGAGCTGACCCACGGGGTCGGTGTGGATGTCGCGATCGAAGCAGTGGGTATTCCTGCCTCCTTCGATACCTGCCAATCGGTTATCGCACCGGGGGGTAGCATTGCGAACGTGGGTGTCCATGGAAAAAGCGTTGAACTGCACCTGGAAAAGCTATGGATCCAGAACGTCACCATCTCGACCGGGCTGGTTAATACCAATACCACCCCCATGCTGATGAAAACCGTGCAGTCCGGGAAAATCGATGCCGGGAAGTTGATTACTCACCGCTTTGCGCTGTCTGACATTCTCCAGGCGTATGAGGTGTTCGGGAACGCGGCAAAAGAGAAGGCAATGAAGGTCATTCTTTCTCAATAATGCACGTTAAAACAGCGTCGATTATATCGGGGCTGTTTTAACGGTTCGGTACATGAATGGCGGATTTATAGACTGGCCGCTGCTCGCGTTAGTGTGCCTCTTGTTTGTTCGGTTAACTTGAGCTCAAGGGGTAAAGTGATGTTTTAAAGAGGATGATTTTTCTGTTATTTTTGACAGAAACATCATTCGATACTATGTTTTTTGCGGCACAACACATGTTATTGAATCTTTGACAATAGGGATATTTGCATATGAAGAAGCACATTCTGTTAATGGGCGCTGTGGGTCTGGCTGCACTGTCAACACTGGCTCAGGCTGAAACCAAACAGCCCGTCGCAAAATGGACGTGCGCGGATTTCCTGGCAGTGGATGAAAGCTTCCAGCCGACCGCTGTCGGCCTGGGTGAAGCCATCAACAAGAAGGGCAAAGTTGAAGATGCGGTGCTGGACGTGGACGGTATCGCAAAAATCACACCTCTGGTCGTGACTGCCTGCAAGGAAACCCCAAAAGAATCCTTCGTCTCCAAGCTCAAGGCTGAGTGGGACAAAGTCAAAAAAGACGTGTAACCCGCGCCTGGCCTGTACTTCGCAAGAGTACAGGCTACTTCTCTGTACGATGGCCCCGTCAGTGGCTAAAAACATCCCCGCCTTTGTGAATTTCCTTCGCTGTTACCCCTCTACATGAAGACAGGCCTGCCTTGCTGGTCAGAAGGGCGTAGTAGACTACGCTGGTTTTATTTTTATCTGTCGGGGGATCCTATGTTAATCAGGTCATTAGCCGAGCTCGATCGTATACGTGACGAGTGCCGGTCCATGGTCACCAAGCGCTCGGCAGTTTCTGCAGGTGCGGCTGCAATCCCGATACCCGGGCTCGATATCGGTACCGATGTCGCATTGCTGGTTGAAATGCTGCCGGCTATCAACAGCAAATTCGGCTTGACCCCCCACCAGATCGAGCAGATGGACTCACGGTCCAAGCGCCTGATTGTGGTAGCGGTCACCGGGATTGGCAGTGAGGTGATCGGCAAATTCATCAGCCGAACGCTGGTCATGTCTCTGGTGCGCAAGATGGGCGCAAAAGTGGCAACCAAGTCAGTGATTCGCTTTGTCCCGTTTGTAGGGCAGGCGGTGGCGGCAACCATCAGTTTTGGCGTGATGAAACTGGTCGGCAATGGCCATATCGAGGATTGCTATCAAGTGTGCCGCGAAGCCCTCCTGGCGCAGGCGAGGGAGTCAACGGTGATCGAGATTGGCCCTGAAACCGATGCCTGACACGTTTTGTTATCTTTGAAACCGAACCTGTGACGTGCTTGACCCTCAAAGCTACACGGTCGTGCAAAAAGCGGAGGACGTGATGAACGGTGTCAGATCCAGTCTGTTGTTTCTATTGATAGGCGGCGTACTTGCCTTCCAGGCACAGGCACAAACGTTTTCGAACCCTGGGGCCCGCCCAACACTTGCGGGCCATGCTGGGCTAATGGCGCAAAACACCTTGCCAGCCAACACGCCGCCTGCCAACAACGTCATCCGCCGCATCAATCCAAACAGCCGGCAAGGCACGGGGGCTTCCGTGCCAGGCGCAACAGGTCCCTCTACAGCTCCCACGCTGCGAACCCCTTCAATCGAGAACGGCAAGATCGGTAATGGTTATCCACGTAGCCAGACACCGCCAGCGACCGTCAAGCCCACCGCGCCGTCGTTACAGCCCAGAGACAAACCTCAATAGAACAAGGAATAGCTAATGTTGAGAAAAACCTTGCTGGCCACTGTGTGCGCCGCTTCGCTACTCAATATTGCGTTCACGGCCCATGCCGATGCGCAGAAGACGTTTATTTCCGAGTCTGGAACTGTCACCGCAACCCCGGTCGTCGAGGGGCTTGATCATCCTTGGGCATTGGCGTTTCTGCCCGATAAACAGGGCATGCTGGTCACCGAGCGGCCGGGAAATCTTCGCGTTGTGAGCCCTGATGGAAAGCTGTCTGCACCGGTATCCGGTGTCCCGCAGGTGTGGGCCAAAGGGCAGGGCGGCTTGCTCGATGTAGTGCTGTCGCCCAGTTTTGCAGAAGATCGCCTGGTGTATTTGTCTTACGCAGAAGGCGGTGAAGACGGTAAAGCAGGAACCACCGTCGGCCGCGGGCGCTTATCGGAGGATTTGACCCGCTTGAGCAACTTTGAAGTGATCTTCCGTCAGGAGCCAAAACTCTCTACCGGTAATCACTTTGGCTCGCGCCTGGTGTTCGACCGGGACGGCTATCTGTTTATCGCCCTCGGGGAAAACAACCAGCGTCCGACATCCCAGGACCTGGACAAACTGCAGGGCAAAATTGCGCGTATTTTTCCTGACGGGCGCATTCCCAACGACAACCCTTTTGTCGGCAACAAGGACGTGAGGCCAGAAATCTGGTCGTACGGCCATCGTAACCAGCAAGGCGCCGCCCTCAATCCCTGGACCGGCACCCTGTGGACTCACGAGCACGGCCCAAAAGGGGGAGACGAAATCAACCTGATCGAGCGTGGTAAAAACTATGGCTGGCCGCTGGCTACCCACGGGATTGACTACTCGTCGGAACCTATCTCCGAAGCACAGGGCAAAACCGTCGAAGGTACTGTGGGGCCCCATCATGTCTGGGAGAAATCCCCCGGCATTAGCGGTATGGCCTTCTACGATTCGGACCGCTTCAAGCCATGGCAGCACAACCTGTTTATTGGCGCACTTGCAGACAAAGACCTCATCCGGCTGCAGCTGAGAGATGGCAAGGTGGTGCATGAAGAGCGGTTGCTGGGAGATCTGAAGGCACGTATCCGCGACGTTCGCCAAGGTCCGGACGGCTATGTGTATGTACTGACCGACGAGGATGATGGCGTGCTGTATCGGGTAGGGTTGCAATAACCGTCAATCAAGGCGGGAGCGGGCAAGCCCGCTCCCGCAATGACACTTATTCGCTCACGGCCTGCTTGATCTGCTTGGACGCAGACCAGATCCGGTAACGCACTTCGATGTCCTTGGGGACGTAGACCACGATAGGCAGTTTGCTGTTGTAGCGCAGCATGAAGCCATCACCGACTACCGGAACAAACTCGGGATGTGCCTTGCCTTCGGGGCAGGCCATCATCGTGCTCATGGGGCCTGTGACCTTGTTCAGGCGATACATCGGATAGCCCCAGCCCTTGAGGGTTTTTTCTTCCAGCTTGCCGCCCAGGCGCTGCTGGTTGCAGTCGACCTGTAATGTCTTGCCCGCAATGATCTGAACCTTGTAGTCGTCTTCATTTTTCTGTTTTGGCAGATTAATGACCTGGCGGCTAAAACCCGGTTCGGCTTTAGGGTAGGGGGCGACGTCTTCCAGTTTGGCTGCGTTGGCCACACTGCACAGCGTACTCAGGGAGAGTAATACGGCTGCGCTGATCACCAGTGGTTTCATGGTGCTTTCCTTAATTCAGAGCTGAAATGTACATCCAGAAGAGTTAAACAAGGTGTCTGGATCAAGCTCAGACAACCAATAGTGCATTAAAGTGCAAAACAGACCCCTTGGTGTGGATAGATTACTTCGCGCCAATGTCGAACTGCCAGTAAACTGCCTTTTTTCCTCCGAATCATTAATTTCCCGAGGTTTTGCATGACACTCAGTCCTCTTGCGGGCAAACCGGCCCCGGCTCAATTGCTGGTCGACATACCGCGACTGGTGACCGCTTATTACACCGGTCAACCCGATGCATCGATCGCCACCCAGCGTGTCGCCTTTGGTACATCCGGACACCGTGGCAGTTCGTTCGAGCTGAGCTTCAATGAGTGGCATGTATTGGCCATTAGCCAGGCCATATGCCTCTACCGTCAGATGAAGGGCATCAATGGTCCGTTGTTTGTCGGTATCGACACTCACGCGCTGTCGACTCCAGCGGGCGCCAGTGCCCTGGAAGTGTTTGCGGCCAATGGCGTCGAAACCATGATCGCCGCTGACGATGAGTACACGCCGACTCCGGCCATTTCTCACGCAATTATCTGCTACAACCGTGGCCGCACCACCGGCCTGGCAGATGGCGTAGTGATTACCCCGTCGCACAACCCGCCAGAAAGCGGTGGTTTCAAGTACAACCCGCCTAACGGTGGCCCGGCCGATACCGATGTCACCAAATGGATTGAAGCCAAGGCCAACGAACTGCTCGCGGCCAGATTGGCCGGGGTCAAGCGCATCAGTTACGAGCAGGCGCTCAAAGCCAGCACGACGCATCGCCATGACTACCTGAACACCTATGTTGCCGATCTGAAAAACGTGATCGACATGGACATCCTTCGCGGCGCCAACTTGCGCCTGGGCGTTGATCCCCTGGGTGGCGCAGGTGTGCATTACTGGTCCGCGATCGGCGAACACTACGGCTTGAATCTGGAAGTGGTGAACACCACGGTCGATCCGACTTTCCGTTTCATGTGCGTGGACTGGGATGGCCGGATCCGCATGGACCCGTCCTCCAGCTATGCCATGCAAGGTCTGATCGGGCTTAAAGAGCGTTTCGACGTGGCCTTCGCCTGTGACCCTGATCACGACCGCCACGGCATTGTCACGCCATCAGGCGGCCTGTTGGCGCCGAACAACTACCTGGCGGTGTCCATCGACTACCTGTTCCAGAATCGCCCGCAATGGCGCGCTGATGCTGCGGTGGGCAAGACCGTGGTCAGCAGTGGCCTGATTGACCGCGTAGCTGCACGCCTGGATCGCCGCTTGTATGAAGTGCCGGTGGGCTTCAAGTGGTTTGCCGATGGCCTGTTCGAAGGTTCGCTGGGCTTTGGCGGCGAAGAAAGTGCCGGTGCCTCGTTCTTGCGCCTGGACGGCAGCGTCTGGTCCACTGACAAGGATGGCCTGATTCCGTCGCTATTGGCCGCAGAGATGACGGCTCGTACAGGTCGCGATCCGTCCCAGTTGTACCAGAAAATGACCGAAGACCTCGGTCTTCCGTTCTCGACCCGGGTCGATGCCAAGGCAACCCCGCAGCAAAAAGCGCTGCTGGGCAAATTGTCACCTGATCAAGTCAAATCCACGCGCCTTGCCGGTGAAGACATTACCCGGATTCTCAGCCATGCCCCTGGCAACAATCAGGCAATCGGCGGGCTCAAGGTCATGACCGAAAACGGCTGGTTCGCTGCACGTCCTTCGGGCACTGAAGACATCTACAAAATCTACGCCGAGAGCTTTATCGGCGACGAGCACCTGAACCGACTGGTTGAGGAAGCTCAAGTGCTGGTAGACACCGCCATCGCGTAACACCCGCAAAAAAAAGCCTGGCCCCGCAATGGGGCCAGGCTGCTTGAAGGACCAGGCTGGCAGGTATCAGCCTCTGGTACTGAGTTGCACCACTTGTTGCATGTTTTCGTTGCAGGCACGGGCCTGCTGGAGCATGGCTTCGAACGGCGCGCTCATGATCTCGTCATGACTCAACCAGCTGTGTTTTTGCGTGATGGAGTACTGGTAGCGGTATTTATCCTTGCTGCGTTTGCTGCTCAGTTCCATATCAAACCACGGTGAGTTCACCTTGCAGGACTTGATTTCCTTGCCGACCTTGGCGCCCGAAAGTGTGATGTCGTAGGTCAGTTTCTCTGGATCGGCCATGTACAGGTCAGCCAGTTGCCCGGTGCGGCGATAGTTCATCAAGCTGTCCCAGCGCTCGCTCATGAATGCCGGCTTGTAGATCTGCTGCCCGGACAGGTTCTCCAGTGCACGAAGGTTGGTCAGGGTGGCGTGTACCGTGTAACGCTCGGGCACCACAAAGCCGGTTTTATCCCGACTGATCTTGCAGTCAGTGATCTCTTTGCCAAAGTGGTTGCACAGGTTCAGGTCGGTAGCACTGACCCCCGAATCAGTGTCGGCGTAGCTGAGTTGCATCAGCGTCATCTGCCCCATTTCGACTTCAGCGGTGGTGCGAGCCTGGCCATCGCGATTGAAGTGCTCAAACTTCTTCACGTCCATGCTCAGGCTCGGTTGCTCTTCAGGGATGTAATCCTGGCGCACCTTGCCATCGGCATCGATGACCAGCGCCCAGCGATTCTGGATGTCAGGCATGCTGCGGCCCGGCAAGAACACGGGGTTGGTCGGATCAAGCCACCAGACCTGGCCATTGACTTCAGCCCGCACGATGGCGTGATTGGCTGAACTGGTACCAGGCAACAACAGGCCCAGCGGGTTGGTGCCCCGGCTGACCCAGGCTGTTTGGGCGGTGATGCCGCTGGCTTTCAACATGGCGGTCAGCAGTACCGAAAGGTCCTTGCAGTCGCCGTAGCCACGGTCTTCGATCTCGCCCAGGGTGAACGGCACGTAACCGCGATCAGTGGCGCGCCAGTCGCCCATGTAGCGGTATTGATCATGGATGTATTGCATCAGCCCGGATACTTGTTGGGCGGGCGGTAGCCCCTTGAGCCCTGAAACGGTCTTGGCGGCGCTCGCAGGCAGCCCGGCAGTCACGATTTCGTTGTAGCGTTTGGCGAGGTTGCCAAAGTGATCCTGTACCTGGCTGGAGCTGCCGATTTCAACCCGGGGCATCTGGCGGATGTAGGCGTTGCCGGCCTCATTGATGTAATTCACGAAGCGCGGTTTTTTCTGCTCGATCACGAGGGTCTTGTTGTCGGCAGACGGGGTGAACGTGAAGTCTTCCATCATCTCGCTGCGCCACACAATCGGCTGCTCGGCGGTAAACGTGCTTTTAAAGCCATCCGAGCGGGCAGGGGACGGGCCAAACGTCATGAGGTAATGGAAGTGGTCCATCAGCGGCTTGCCCACCGTATGCTCGCGTACGGTGTAGGAGAGCTCGGTACCAATGCGCAGGTTCGGGAAAGCAATCGAGGTCTGGCTGGCCCGCAGGAAACCTTTGTCCGGGTTAGGCGCCATGCGCGTGTCGATTTGGGATTGAGCCAGGGCCACCGGCTTGGCCCCGGGTTGTGTGGATTGAGCGTTGATGATTTCCAGTTGATCCGTTTCAGGGAAACTGAAGTCGATACGTGACAGCATCTCTCGGCCATTGTTGGTGAGGATGGTGTAACGGTAGGTCGTGGTGCAATCGGTGCTGGTGTCTTTGTTGAAATGGCAGGTTCTTTGCGTTTCGCCCGCCAGGGCAGCCTCTGACTCTGGTTGCAATGCCGCGAAAGCCGGCAGGCTGACGATCCCCAATGTTGCGCAAATCAATGATTTGCTGAAAGTAAAGCGGTGCATGAGCGCCTCAGGTTATTCCCTTAAAACAGCACCCTGCGACGTTTTAATGTTTTTGAAATAGCGTTAGAGGGTGCTGCGCGAGTAGCGGATGATAATCGATCGCAACTGTATTTTCTACATTGTCGAACAATTAACACCGCTGAAAGGCCCGCGCTAGAGCATTTCACCTGTGTTTTAAGCGGCAGGGAGAGGCTGGCAGACGTCAACCCACTGCGCGTTGACCAGGTCGGCCATGCGCGACGGGCAAATCTTTACGGCAGTGTGAGTGGCCCCGGCCGCGGGCATGACTTCAGTGAAGCTTTGCAGGGAAATGTCGCAGTAAACGGGCAATTCAGTCGCCAGCCCGAAAGGGCAGACGCCCCCCACAGGGTGGCTGGTGAGTGCGACGACCGTTTCGGCGTCCAGCATTTTGGCTTTGCTGCCCAGGGCGTCTTTCATTTTCTTGTTGTCGATGCGTGCATCACCCCGTGCCACCAGCAAAACATTGCGTTCGCCGACTCGAAAGGCCAGGGTTTTAGCAATTTGACCGGGCTCAACGCCATGGGCTTCGGCAGCCAGTGCGACCGTCGCCGTGCTCGTGGTCAATTCGATGATGTGCAGGTCGGGGGCGTTGGCGTGAAAAAAGGCGCGTACGGATTCAAGGCTCATCGGGCTAGGCTCTTTGGGCAAAAGCCTGAATCTAGAGAAGCCGATGGCGCACTGTCAATGCGCCACCGGTCAAGGGGCGGTTAAATATCCAGAATGATCTTGCCGAAATGCTGGTTGGTTTCCTGGTACTTGAACGCCTCGACCATGTCGGTCAGAGGGAAGTGACGATCAATCACCGGGTGCATGCCGTTGGCATTGATCGCACGAACCATGTCTTGCTGCTGGCTGCGGCTGCCGACGAGTACCCCTTGCAGGCGAACTTGCTTGATCAGCATCGGTACAAAGTTCATCGCGCCGCTGACACCGCTGAGGATGCCAATGATCGAGATATGCCCGCCAACCCGAATGGCGATCATCGACTGCTCAAGGGTCGCAGGGCCGCCAACTTCAATGATGTGGTCGACACCGCGGCCACCGGTCAGGGCCAGGGCTGTCTCGCCCCAGAGCGGGTCTTTGCGGTAGTTGATGACATGGTCTGCGCCCATGGCTTTCAGGCGCTCCAGTTTCTCGTCGCTGGAGGAGGTGGCGATCACCGTGGCACCGGCCATTTTGGCGAATTGCAGGGCGAAAATCGAAACGCCACCCGTGCCTTGAATCAGCACCGTGTCACCCGGCTTGAGGGAGTCATCGGCCATCAACGCGCGCCACGCAGTCAGGCCTGCGGTGGTCAGGGTCGACGCCTCGGCGTGGCTCCAGCCGGTGGGTGCCAGGGTGAACGATGTAGCTTTGGCGGTCACTTGCTCGCGGGCATAACCGTCGATGCCATCGCCGGGTACGGTAACGAAACCTTCAACCAGCGGGGTGCCGGCGATCCATTCCGGGAAAAAGGTGCTGACCACCGAATCGCCGACCTTGAACTCGCTGACATCCGCGCCCACTGCAATCACTTCACCTGCACCATCGGCCATGGGAATGCGCTTTTCGCTGGGTCCCCACATACCGCTTACTACTGCAAAATCGTGATAGTTCAATGAGTTGGCGCGCAAACCTACAGTGATTTCACCACGGGCCGGCGCACTGACTTCGCTGCTGCCAACGACTACATTGTGATAACCGCCGCCAGGTTGGACGAAGATGGTTTTAGTGCTCATGGGATTCCCTCATGTTTTTACATTGCGCGAAATAACGAAATGTATAGGTAAAAATTACAACTCGATTTTCAGCCTAGCTGCAAAGTCATCGATTGCCTGTTCATTGCGTCGATAGTACGTCCACTTGCCAATGCGCGTAGTCAGGACAAAACCTGCACGTTGCAAAATGGCCAGGTGCGCTGACGCCGTAGAAGGGGACAGCCCGGCCTTGTGCTGCAAATGGGTCACGCACACGCCAATCGCGGGATCACCGTGATCCTGAGGCGGGAAATTGCGGAGCGGGTCTTTGAGCCACTCCATCATTTGCATGCGAGTGTCATTACCCAAGGCTTTGAGTTGTTCAAGAATCATGAGGCTGATACTACGCTTTTTTCCGAAATGTTCAACCGGCGGTGATGCCATCGCGGGCAAGCCCGGTTCCCACGGGTCCGTGTTGTTATCTGACAGGGCAACTGTGGGAGCGGGCTTGCTCGCGATGCAGGCAATGGGTTTTACCTGAAGCACCGCTGTAATTAGGCTCCGTTCCCCAGTAAACACACCCCGCGACAACCGGCCGCACGTAGGGCGGATGTTTTGCAATTGCGGGATCAATCCTGTATTTGTTCCGCCATTGAGCCAAGGCTCGTCTGTTTTTTGAATCTGCCCATCAGGAACCATGATGCCTAACCAGTTCCCCGCCGTTCGTCCGCGCCGCCTGCGCCGCTCCCAGACCCTTCGCGACATGTTCCAGGAAACCGAATTCAGCCTGAACGACCTAGTGCTGCCGATTTTCGTCGAAGAAGAGATCGACGACTTCGTGCCCATCACCAGCATGCCTGGCGTAATGCGTATTCCTGAGTCGAAACTGGCCGGTGAAATCGAGCGTTATGCCCGTGCGGGCATCAAGTCGGTGATGCTGTTTGGTGTGTCTCACCATCTGGATGCCACCGGCAGCGATGCAATGCGTGAAGACGGGCTGGTGTCGCGCATGGTGCGCATCAGCAAGGATGCTGCGCCGGACATGATCGTCATGAGTGACACCTGCTTCTGCGAGTACACCTCCCATGGTCATTGCGGCGTGATGCACGACCACGGTGTCGACAATGACGCGACCCTGATCAACCTCGGTAAACAAGCTGTAGCGGCTGCCGCTGCCGGCGCGGACTTTATCTCGCCATCGGCCGCAATGGACGGTCAGGTGCAGGCTATCCGCAGCGCTCTGGATGGTGCCGGTTTTATCGATACCTCGATCATGGCGTACTCCACCAAGTTCGCCTCGGCACTCTACGGCCCGTTCCGTGAGGCGGGCGGCAGCGCCCTTACCGGCGATCGCAAGTCGTACCAGATGAACCCGATGAACCGCCGTGAAGCGATTCGCGAGTCCCTGCTGGACGAGCAAGAGGGCGCAGACGTGCTGATGGTCAAGCCTGCCGGTGCTTACCTCGACATCATTCGCGATATCCGCCAGGCCTCGCATCTGCCTTTGGCGGCGTACCAGGTCAGCGGTGAGTACGCGATGATCAAGTTCGGCGCTCAGGCGGGTGCCATCGACGAAGCACGTGTGGTGCGCGAAAGCCTGGGTTCGATCAAGCGCGCCGGTGCTGACATGATCCTGACTTACTTTGCAATGGATCTGGCCTTGCAGGGGATCTAAGCTGCAGGCGGCAAGTCGGGAGTCGATCGCGTTGCCCGGGCTTGCCGCCAACCCACAAAAGGAATTTACCCATGCCAGACGCTCGACTCGAACGAATCCTGATCACCAACGATGACGGCATCGACGCTCCGGGCCTTGCAGTGCTGGAGGAAGTGGCCCGCGAGTTGGCGGACGAAGTCTGGGTGGTCGCACCGGATCATGACCAAAGCGGTATTTCCACGGCCATCAGCATTCATCACCCGTTGCGCGTGACAAAACGCGGTGAACGGCGCTTTTCGGTATCCGGGACACCTGCGGACTGTGTCGCAATGGCCTTGCAGCAGTTGATGGACAAACCACCGAAGCTGTTGCTCTCAGGTATCAACAAAGGCGCCAATCTGGGGGTTGAAACGCTGTTTTCCGGCACCGTTGGGGCTGCGATGACCGGTTTGCTGATGGGTGTTCCGTCCATAGCCTTGAGCCAGTACTTCACCCGTCGCAGTTTTGTACGCTGGGACACCGCTCGCGCCTTGGCCCCTGGTGTGATCCGGCAGTTGCTGGGCAAGGGCTGGGAGCAATCGGCGTGCCTGAACATCAATTTCCCGGACGTTCCGGCGGATGAAGCCGGGCCGATACAAATCACTCGCCAGGGTGCCGGCCGCATGGATGGGGTGGACGCGATAGAGCGAACCGATTTTCGTGAGGCCAGGTATTACTGGCTCAGTATCACTCGCCATCAGCACCCTGAAGCGGTTGACACTGAGACCCAGGTCGTGACGCAGGGCGGGGTTTCGGTCACGCCGCTGGAGTTTGATCGCACCGCCATTTCCCTGCGTGAGCAACTGCGTACAGCGCTTCAATCGATTTAAGCCCAATGCTCCGGGTCATCGACGATGGCCTGGTGCCCTTCAAGCACTTTCGGTATTTCCTGCTTGAGAAACTCGACCCAGGTTTTGACCTTGGCATCCAGAAACCGCCGGGAAGGGTAGAGCGCGTAGATGCTTTTTTCGTGCAGCCGATACTGCGGCAGCAGGCGTACCAAAGAACCGCGCTGATAAGAACTGACGGCCACGTAGTCGGGCAGCAGGCACACGCCAAGCCCGGCCTCGGCCGCTTGGGCCATTGCCTCGGCGACGTTCACCTGAAAGATGTTGCCGGGGCGGATGACTTGCTCGCCCTCAGCATCGCGAAAGGTCCAGCTGTCGGTAAACAGGGGGTCAACCAGGTGCAGGCAGCGGTGCTCGTGCAGATCGTCCGGGGTTTTCGGAACTTCCCGTCCCTTCAGGTAGGAGGGCGCGGCACTGATGACACTGAAGATACTGCCCAGGGGTTGGCCGATCAGCTCCGAGTCCGGCAAGTTGGCAGACAGCGTAATCACAACGTCATGGCCTTCTTCGAGCAAGTCCGGCTGGCGTTGAGAAAGCGTCAGGTCGACATTGACCTGCGGATAGAGCTCTGTGTAGCGGGCCACCAGAGGTGCCAGCAACTGGATGCCAAGCCCTGTGGTGGATTGCACCCGTAAATGCCCGCGGGGTATCAGGTGCGCCCCAGCCGCTTCGGCATTGGCGTCTTCGATTTCCCCCAGGATCATTCGGCAGCGCTCCAGGTAGCGTGCCCCTACCTCGGTCAGTGCCAGGCGTCGCGTGCTGCGCTGCAACAGCCGGGCTTGCAGCGAAGACTCCAGTTCAGACAGCAAGCGCGAGGTTTGCGCAGTGGAATATCCCAATACCTGCGCCGCAGCGGTGAAGCTGCCCGTTTCGACGACGCGCACGAACACGCGCATTGCCTGAAAAATATCCATCCTGATTATTACCCCACACGTAAGCGTGCTTTTTTGTGGTGGCAATAATTACACAGACCACGCGGGTATGCCTTCGTGAAATGGGTATTTTGCGAAGGCATCGTAAGACAATCCAACTGTTTTTTATAAAATATGTAAGATCATTCTTATAAAAGATTAAGAACAATCTTAAATTTAACATGAATCTCGGATATTGCTTTGTGGTCTGTCATTTTTGTCGTTCTATAAGCACTCATTTGCAATGAGTGCGAATTTCTCCTTGAGACAACCTGTAAAGCACGGACTTTTTCTGTGTGCGTGCACACCCGGCAGCCAGTTGACAACGCTAAGAAACAAGGTGGATTTACTTGAACCTCCGTCAGGATCTGCAACTTAAAAACATTAACGCCGAGATAGATTTCTTTGATTTGCTTCACTCGTTTTGGCAGCAAAAAAAGTTAATTGGTTTAACCATGGCAATAGTTGGGGCTCTAGCCTTTGGCTATGTTTCATTAACGCAACACGTCTATCGAACCAGTAGTGTGTTGCGTCCTGCAGCCGTTAATGAACTTGATGCCCTCAACCGTTCCGGGATCTACACACTGCCAGCTGCAGACGCCTTGCTTAAAGTTGGCGCGGCGCTCGAGTCCTATGAAAACCGGCTGAATTACTTCAAATCCCATCAGGACTTTTTCAAGCCGCTGGAAAAGCAAGGGAGCACCCTTGAACAGAGTTTTGAAGCATTCAGCCGTGACGCAATGACGGTGAGCCGGCCTGATCCGAACAAGGCAAGCGAATTGAGTCCGTTTATAAAAATGGAGCTTATTTACCCGGAAACTCTCAATGGCGTTGAGATTCTTAACGGCTTTGTTGAGTACGCAATTAATATTCAGCGACAGCAAATCAGTGCTGATCTCAAGATTATTATTAGTAATCGGCTTGGGGAGCTGGAAACAAAAATCAATTCTGCCCGTTCAAGCTATCACGTTCAAAAAGAAGGAAAAATCGCTGCGTTAGTCGAGTCGGACAAACTGAAGCGGGCAACCTTGGGTGATGAATTGAGCGCCTTGCGCATGCAGCTCAAAATTCAGCGAGATGCGCGCATCAATCAGCTGAATGAAGCGATTTCCATCGCAAAGACACTGGGCATCAAACATCCGACCACGCCCGCGGCAATGGCTGATGCAGCACAGGGGGCGTCTTCCAGGCTGGTACGTACTGAAATCACGTCCCAGGGTATTCCGCAGTACTTCATGGGCTCCGATGCCCTGGAGGCAGAGCGTGCCGTGTTACTCAAGCGAACAACGGACGATTTTACGGACTTGCGCGTTTCGCAGGTTCGTAAAGATATGCAACTGCTTGAAGTTAATCGCGAGGTCGAGTTGCTCGGTAAACGCTCAAATGAAGATGTGTTTCTCAAGGATATCGAACCTTTACGGGCCGAAGTCTACCGCCTTGAGAATCTGCACACTGACATGAGCAACCTGGGTCTGGTGAGTGTTGATCGCAAGGCCCAGGCTCCGCTTGATCCGATCAAGCCCAAAAAGGCACTGATAGTGGTACTGGGAGTGATAATGGGCCTGATGCTTGGCCTTATGATTGCGACCACTCGCTGCCTCATGAATCGCCGCCGGCAAATGATCTAGGCCAATACAGCTACCGATTTGATCTGTGCCCAAAGCGACTGCCCGACACTCAGCCCGAGCTGGTCCCGCGAGTAACGGGTTATCCGTGCCAGCAAGGCTGTACCGCCGGCATCAAGGCGTACCAGGACATGGGCCTGATTGTCAGCTGGGGTTTCGCCCACGACAGTCACACGCAGGCTATTGAGGATGCTGCTGTGCTCGCCAGGGCTCAGGCTAAGGCTGATGTCCCGTGCCTGGACCTTGACGCGTAACGTCTGGCCGATGGCCATTGAGGCATGGGCGACTCTCAACAGCTCGGTGCTGCCGGGCAATTGCAGGGTCAGCAGTTGATAGGGGTGGTTGTAATCACGGACCTTGCCTTCAATCACTACTCCGGCGTCATCCCCCCGTGCGAGGGGCAGATCCAGCCTGGCCAGGGTTTCGCCAGTCGGGCCGCTGGCAAGTACCTTGCCCTCACTGAGCAGCACAATGTGGTCCGCCAGGCGCGCAACTTCATCCTGGGAGTGGCTGACGTACAGCACCGGGATATCCAGTTCGGCGTGCAAACGCTCCAGATAGGGCATGATTTCACCCTTGCGCTGGCTGTCCAGCGCGGCCAGGGGCTCGTCCATCAGCAGCAGCCTTGGACTTGTCAGCAGCGCCCGGGCGATGCCCACCCGTTGACGTTCACCTCCTGACAGATTGTTCGGTGCGCGCTCCAGCAGGTGGCTGATTCCCAGCAACTGTGTGGCGTGAGCCATATCAACCCGTTGTTCCTTGAGCGCAATGCGGCGCAGCCCGAACTCCAGGTTGGCCCGCACAGAGAGATGGGGAAACAGGCTTGCTTCTTGAAAGATATATCCCAGCGCCCGCTTGTGCACCGGGGCAAAGAAACCTGTCTGGCTGTCTTGCCAGACTTCATCGTTGATCTGCACATAGGCGTTGCTGGCACGCTCAAGCCCGGCAATACAGCGCAGGCAGGTGGTTTTGCCCGAGCCGGAATGACCATAGAGCGCGGTCACACCCTTGCCTGGCAGTTGCAGATCCAGGTCCAGGGCAAAACCGGGATAACTGTGCTGCAGCCGAAGGTTGATAGAGGACATTTTCAGCTCCAGCCGGTTTGAGATTTGCGGCTTGAATACAGCGCCAGTAGCACCAGGAAAGAAAACACCACCATTGCGCCCGCCAGCCAGTGTGCCTGTGCGTATTCCAGCGCCTCGACGTGGTCGTAGATCTGCACCGAG
The DNA here is from genome assembly GCF_037055275.1 of Pseudomonas sp. ML2-2023-3. Lineage (NCBI taxonomy): Bacteria > Pseudomonadati > Pseudomonadota > Gammaproteobacteria > Pseudomonadales > Pseudomonadaceae > Pseudomonas > Pseudomonas sp. ML2-2023-3. Next base: position 3,490,116 of record NZ_CP146343.1, on the reverse strand, counting down.
ACCACCCGGGTTTTTTCCGGGATGTTGCCGCCAATCATCAGCACCACACCAAACTCACCGACGGTATGGGCAAAGCCCAAAATCGCGGCGGTGATAAAGCCGGGCCTGGCCAGGGGCAAGATAACGGTGAAAAAGGTATCCCACCGATTTGCCCGCAGGGTGGCAGCCACTTCAAGCGGCCTTGGGCCAATGGCCGTGAATGCGTTCTGCAAAGGCTGTACGACAAAAGGCATGGAGTAAATCACCGAGCCAATCACCAGTCCGGCAAAACTGAAGGTCAGGGTGCCGAGCCCCAGGAATTGGGTGAATTGCCCGATGTAGCCGTGGGGCCCCATCGTCAGCAGCAGGTAAAAGCCAATGACGGTGGGCGGCAACACCAGAGGCAGTGCCACGATCGCCCCGATGGGGCCACGCAACCGTGACCGGGTATGCGCCAGCCACAGTGCGATGGGAGTGCCGACAATCAGCAAGATAACAGTGGTCAATGACGCCAGTTGCAGGGTCAGCCAGATCGCAGCAAAGTCAGCACTCGTGAGCGGCATTTAGAGATGGTAACCGTAGGATTGGATGATGGCAGTGGCTTTGGGGCTTTTCAGGTAGTCAGCCAGGGCCTTGGCGGCAGGGTTGTTCTCGCCTTTTTTGAGGATAACGGCATCCTGCCGGATCGGGTCATGCATCACCTCGGGGACTATCCAGGCAGAGCCGCTGCTGACTTTGCCGTCTTTGTAGATCTGCGACAAGGCTACAAAACCCAGTTCGGCATTACCCGTGGAAACAAACTGATAAGTCTGGGTGATGTTCTGGCCTTCAACGATCTTGGTCTTGACTTTATCCGTCAGCCGTAACTTGGCCAGTACCTGAGTGGCCGCCAGCCCGTAGGGCGCAGCCTTCGGGTTGGCGATGGACAAGTGTTTGAACTGATTGGCCAACAATGTTTTGTCAGTGCCATCAATGTAACCCTCTTTGGCCGACCACAGTGCCAGGGTGCCAATCGCATAGGTAAAGCGCGAGCCGGGGACGATATCTCCTTCTTTTTCAAGCTTCTCTGGCGTGGTGTCATCGGCTGCTAAAAACACCTCGAATGGCGCACCATTTTTGATCTGGGTATAGAACTGTCCGGTGGCGCCGTAAGCTGCAATCAATGTGTGCCCGGTGTCTTTCTCAAAATCCCTGGCAATGGCCTGGATCGGCGCCGTGAAATTGGCGGCCACTGCAACCTGCACCTCATCCGCCTGGACAGAGGTGTATGCAAGGCACCCGATCAATGCTGCCAGCGCTGTGGGAATAAAGGGGCGGGCACGAACATTCATGACAAAACTCCATTAGAGACGGGGGGGCAGCCCATGGCTATCAAATTGTTTTGGGCGCTGGAAAGATATCCGCTATATAAAAATATATACAGCGCTTTATAAGGTCCTGCGGCAAGGGGAGGACTGCGGGGTCTGAAAAGCGGCTTAGCCAGCCTGGCGCAGGGTGATATTGATCCGCTGTTCACCCAATAACGAATGGTGTCCGGGTTTGATGGGCATCACGCCGTGAAAGCGCAATCGATCGACACCTCCCCACACCATGATGTCGCCGTGGAACAGAGAAATACGCTGGCTCGGGTCGCTTCGCTCAAACCCGCCGAACTGAAAAATTGCTGGCAGCCCCAAGGAAATCGACACGATGGGCGCACTGAACGAGCGCTCGTTCTTGTCCTGATGCAGCGACATCCTGGCGCCCGGGTCATAGGCGTTGATAAGGCAGGCATCGGGTACGAAACCCTTGAAACCTGCAGTGTTGGCTGCAGCCTCGGCCAGTGCCAGGAAGACACCCGGCATGTCCGGCCAAGGACAGGCGTTCAGGGGGTCGACAGGGCTGTAGCGGTAACCATCGCGATCAGTCGTCCATCCCAAATCACCGCAACTGCTCAAACGGGCGGACATGGTAAAACCGCCAGGTGTCTGCATCTGGCGCAAGGGTGATTGGAGCAAGACTGAATCGATGGCCGTCAGCAGCTCTTTGATTGCGGGCAGGGCAAACCCGCGGAGCACAAACGCCTGGTCGCTGATGCGCTCGACACGGGCGGGCTGTTGCAGGTCCTGCTCGGCAAACAAGTCCATGGACTTTAGAGCGCCTTGCTTGCCTTGATATCGGTGATGACATCGTCGGCATCGCTGTGGATCTTCTCAAGTGCTTCGCGGGCTTCAGTTTCCGAGCCAGTCTGAAGCTGGGCAAACTCGAAGCGGCGTTCGCCATTGAGTTTGTACTTGATGACGTACTTGGTGGTTTGCACGGTAATTCCTGCCTTGGTTTAGCGAAGTTTGGAGCTGGAGCGACGCACGATTTTAATGGTCGGCTGGAAGCTCGGCTTGCGGGTTACGCTGATTGCCCGGCTGGTGACGGTGTCAATGGTGATGTTCCAGAAACCGGTGCTCGGTGCAGTGATTCTGGCCGGAAAATCTTTGAACGCGCCGCCGTGGTAGGAGTGGCGCCCACCGTTCTTGAAACTGCGAAAGTGCGCATCGCTCATCAGGCGGATGTTGCAAGGTTGGGAGCACTCGATGACTACAATGTCATCCTCGTTGAGGTGCTCACGCTGGTGAATAAATTTCATTTGGGCTCCAGAATGGGAATCTGCTTAAAAATCAGCACGATAGCATGTGCTTTAGTCCAGTCAGGGGGCTAAAGCCGAGTATTATGCCGTGATGCAGGTGAGTTTGACGTAAAACGTGGATAATCCGCCACTATTGAGTATTTATTCACTATGCCCAGGGAGAAATCCTGAATTTCTGCTGTCGTAGGGTCTTTAACGGAGAACGTATATGAAGTGGGGCGTACTAGCGGTGGTGCTGGCTTTGGGTGGTTGTGCATCCGTCACGGATATTGAGCAGACTCTTCCCACCATGAGTGTGATTTCTGGCAAGAAGCCTGATGCTTACGCTCAATGCCTGGTGCAGCAACTGTCCAACACGCGCAGGGCACCACAGATAGAACCGCACAAGGAAGGATTTCGAATCATCGTCCCGCAAAAGCTGACGTCTAATCCTACTGCGGTCATTGATATAGAAGAACGCTCCGGTGGTAGCAGCATCAAGGTCTACGAAAGCATGTCGAATGTGCCGGTTCGACCGGGCGACATCCGCAAGGCCGCTACACACTGTATTTCAGGCGAGTGAGCGGGCGTTTCAGTCAGCGCTCCACAGCCCCCCGAACCTGACAACTGTCTTGCGCGGTGTCAGGTTTTTTTTCGCCTCGCGTTCGGATCAGGCTCAATTCAATGTTGTGAGGGGCAGGGAAGTCTCCTAGGCTCTATGTGCTTATATTTTGTAGGCCTAAGCTTATAACAATAATGGAGTGGCCATGATTCCACTTAAACCAACGCTTCTTGGCAGCCTGATGTTGCTCGTCTTCACCCACGTTCAGGCGGCGCAGCCGTCCCCAAACATCTACCTGCAAGGTGGAGCCCTGCCGGGCGCTACCGCCTGCGTGGCATGCCACGGGGCAGATGGCATGGGGCTTGCGCCAGCCGGTTTTCCGCGACTAGCCGGTATTTCTGCCGACTACCTGAGCAAGCAGTTGCACGATTTTCAAAGCGGCAAACGGGTCAGTCCCGTGATGCAACCGCTGGCCAAGGCGCTGACCGACCAGGAAATAACGGCTGTCACCACTGCCATCGCGGCGATGCCAGCACCTGAAGTGCCTGCCATCAATCGTAGCAGCATGCCCACGTCCCTGGGCGAAAAACTGGCCCTGCGCGGCGCCTGGGATCGGCAGATCCCTGAGTGTGTCAGTTGTCATGGGCCTGGCGGGGTGGGGGTGGGGAGTGCTTTCCCGCCATTGGCCAATCAACCTGCGTTGTACCTGACGGCGCAGTTGAATGCGTGGCGAGAGGGCACCCGGCACAATGATCCCAATGACTTGATGGGCCATATCGCCAAGGCCATGACCGAGGATGAAATCAAGGCGGTGTCCGAGTATTTCGCCAATGTGGGTCACAAGGAGGTTTCCCCATGAAAATGCTGACGCCAGTGTGTGCCATTTCGATCTTCCTGAGCTCCGGGGCTTATGCCGCGACCATTGCGATGGAAGACCAGTCCCAGATTCAGACACCCGCCACAGCCGATCAGGCTACGGTCTATTTTCAACCGCCACTGCAAAGTGAATTGCCGGACAACGCCTACGGCAAAATGGTCCTGGACGGCTACGCCCTGTTTGTCGACACGAAACGCCAGGCACCGCAATTTGTGGGCAACGGGCTTAACTGCACCAATTGCCACCTGGACCAGGGCCGCATGGCCAATTCGGCACCACTCTGGGGCGCTTACCCTATGTACCCGGCGTACCGAAAGAAGAACGACAAGGTCAACACCTTTGCCGAGCGCTTGCAGGGGTGTTTTCAATTCAGCATGAACGGTGGCACGCCTCCAGCGGCCGACAGTAGAGAGATCACTGCGCTGTCGACCTATGCCTACTGGCTTTCGACCAAGGCTCCTACGGGGGTTGAGTTGCCTGGCCGCGGATACCCGGACGTACCCGAGCCTGAAGGGGGTTACAACCTGACGCGCGGTGCGGCGGTGTACAAGGATCAATGCGCCATTTGCCACGGTGACAGCGGACAAGGGCAGAAGTCGGGAGGGGACTACGTAATGCCGCCGCTGTGGGGCAAAGATTCATACAACTGGGGGGCGGGCATGCACCGGATCAATACCGCTGCCTCGTTCATCAAACACAATATGCCGCTGGGCAAGGCCAACAGCTTGAGTGACCAACAAGCCTGGGATGTGGCGGCGTATGTAAACACCCACGAACGGCCGCAGGATCCGCGGTTGGTTGAAGGATCAGTGGAAAGAACCCGGGTCAAGTTTCACGCCAATGACGGCGTCAATGCTTATGGCCAAACCATTAATGGGGTGTTGATCGGTCAAGGCGTCAAGTAATCCCTGAATGCCGCTAAAGCCACGGGCTTTAGCGGCATCAGCCGAGTCTTGTCGGCAAGCTATTTGCAAGCCACCACGATATTTCGGCTGTTGAAATTACCGACGTCGACGCCCAGTGTCTTGTCGCGCTCTTTGACTGCAGGCGAGCCATCAGTGCCAATGATGGTATAGCCGGTGCCGGCACAAGAGGCTTCCGCTTTCTCGTAGCACTTGGCCCACGACATGGCTTCGCCAGAGCAGTCTATGCTCAATCCTTGCTTGCCGTCGGCCAGGTAGGTATTGGACGCTGTGGCACAACCGCCCAATGTAACCAGTACGAGTAATGTCAGAATGTTTTTCATCGAGGTAGTGTTATCACGTCAGTAGGATTAGTTTGATTTGTTGCGTCGGCGAGCAGGTGGGGCAGGCTGGTCCTGGAAAACCGAGGCAACTTCAGAGGCAACCTGTTGCGAGTCAAATGGACCTGCAACGTTTTCACCGGATGCATTAAACACGCACCACTCGCCCTTTTCGTTGGGCTTGATTTCATAACCATTGACGCTGATTGTTGCGGACATCGAAGAACTGCCTGATTGCCTGGATTAATGGCCTGATGATAGCGCAAGCGCAACACGGGTGTTGCTAAACACGACCGACCAACACTCAAAATCAAAGGCAAAGGAACTAACGCTCAAAATATTTATCTAGGTTGGCATCAGTTTGCTATCGAGAGGCATTGTAACGTCGATGCCGCCTGATTAGACTGCGCCAAAATTGGAACGTACAGCCCTTTAAAGGACTCATATGATCAAGAAATGCTTGTTCCCAGCAGCCGGTTACGGCACTCGCTTTTTGCCAGCGACAAAGGCCATGCCTAAAGAAATGCTGCCGGTGGTGAACAAGCCACTGATCCAGTACGGGGTTGAAGAAGCACTGGACGCTGGCTTGACTGAAATTTCCATCGTAACGGGCCGTGGCAAGCGCGCTCTGGAAGACCACTTTGACATCAGCTACGAGCTGGAAAACCAGATCAAGGGCACTGACAAAGAAAAGTACCTGGTGGGTATCCGTCGTCTGCTGAGCGAGTGTTCGTTCTCTTACACTCGTCAAACCGAAATGAAAGGCCTGGGTCATGCGATTCTGACCGGTCGCCCACTGATCGGCGACGAACCCTTTGCCGTAGTACTGGCGGACGACTTGTGCGTCAACCTGGAAGGCGACGGCGTCCTGACGCAGATGGTCAAGCTGTACAACCAGTACCGCTGCACCATCATCGCCATCCAGGAAGTTGATCCTGCAGAGACCAACAAGTACGGCGTGATCGCTGGCGACCTGATTGGTGATGACCTGTACCGCGTGCGCAACATGGTTGAAAAACCGGCACCTGAAGATGCACCGTCGAACCTGGCGATCATCGGTCGTTACATCCTGACCCCGGACATCTTCGATCTGATCAAACAGACCGAGCCAGGCAAAGGCGGTGAAATCCAGATCACCGACGCCCTGATGAAACAGGCGCAAAACGGTTGCGTGATCGCGTACAAATTCAAAGGCCAACGCTTTGACTGCGGCGGCGCTGAAGGCTACATCGAAGCAACCAACTTCTGCTTCGAAAACTTCTACAAAACCGGCAAGGCTTACTAATTAGCGCCGAGTTGTAGAGAGCTTCAAGAGAAAGCCACCCTCGGGTGGCTTTTTCGTTTTTTTGCCTTCGGCAAGCTGCGGCGCTGGTCAATCGCGCCGAAGTGATTATGCTGATGGCCTGCCTGGGAGATAGAAATGGCCTACGAATTTGATCTGTTTGTGATTGGTGCGGGTTCTGGCGGTGTACGCGCGGCCCGTTTTGCTGCAGGTTTCGGCGCGAAAGTAGCCGTAGCCGAAAGCCGCTATTTGGGCGGGACATGCGTCAACGTGGGGTGCGTACCTAAAAAGCTGCTGGTTTACGGTGCGCATTTTGCTGAAGATTTTGATCAGGCTTCAGGTTTTGGCTGGAGCCTGGGAGAGGCGAACTTTGATTGGGCGACCCTGATTGCTAACAAGGACCGCGAAATCCATCGCCTGAACGGCATTTACCGCAACTTGCTGGTGAACAGCGGCGTCACCTTGATGGAAGGTCACGCCAAACTGACCGGGCCCAACGAAGTTGAAGTCAATGGTCAGCGCCACACCGCCAAACATATTCTGATCGCCACCGGTGGCTGGCCGCAGATCCCCGAGATCCCGGGCCATGAGCACGCGATCAGCTCCAACGAAGCGTTCTTTCTCAAAGAGTTGCCCAAGCGTGTACTGGTCGTGGGCGGGGGGTATATCGCCGTTGAGTTCGCGGGGATTTTCCACGGCCTGGGGGCCAAAACCTCCTTGCTGTATCGCGGTGACATGTTCCTGCGCGGTTTTGACGGTGCGGTGCGCAAGCATTTGCACGAAGAGCTGACCAAGCGCGGCATGGATGTTCAGTTCAACGCCGATATTGAGCGCATCGACAAGCAGCCTGACGGCAGCCTCAAGGCCACGCTCAAAGACGGTCGTGAGCTGGTCGCCGATTGTGTGTTCTACGCCACGGGTCGTCGTCCGATGCTCGATAACCTGGGCCTGGAGAACACCGGGGTCAAATTCGACAAGCGCGGTTTTGTTGAAGTGGACGATCTGTACCAGAGTGGCGAACCGTCGATTCTGGCTATCGGTGATGTGATCGGTCGCGTGCAGCTGACCCCGGTGGCACTCGCTGAAGGCATGGCCGTGGCACGCCGCCTGTTCAAGCCTGAGCAATATCGCCCGGTGGATTACCAAATGATCCCGACAGCGGTGTTCAGCCTGCCCAACATCGGCACAGTGGGCTTGAGCGAAGAGCAGGCGGTTGAAACCGGGCACAAGGTGCAGATTTTCGAGAGCAGCTTCCGGCCCATGAAACTGACCCTGACCGAATGCCAGGAACGTACGCTGATGAAGCTGGTGGTCGATGCCGACACCGACAAGGTGCTGGGTTGCCACATGGTTGGCCCGGAAGCGGGAGAGATCGTGCAGGGACTGGCGATTGCCTTGAAGGCGGGGGCGACCAAACAGCACTTTGACGAAACCATCGGGGTACACCCGACGGCCGCCGAAGAGTTTGTGACCATGCGTACACCGGTTAAACGCTAAAACCTGTAGATACTCTGTTGCCAGCCGACCTGTTCAGAGCAATGTGCACCGCTAAAAAGGTCGGCCTGTAGGCCGCCTCGGCGGGCAGTTGATCTTGTTTTTGCACTGGTTTTTGATCTGCCTGCCCTTCGGGAGGCCGAGAGGAGGTTCTGCGTAGTGGGTCGACCGGGATGGATGCCGGGAGAGCCGTGTTGGGCCATCCATGGCCCATCGCGGCTGGCGCGGCGTCCTGCCGCGCCACCCCCATAACAGCACCTGCGTTCGGCCTTCTGTGATGGGCATTCGCGTCGTCTGGACATACGTGTGGCTCCAGCAAAAGCAAAAGCAAAATACATCGCAGAAGCCACAGAACCTTGCACAAAACGTTTTAGCGCCAACATACAAGCAGCTGCCGAAGGAACGAAGGCTGCGTCGCAGTGGCGCACCAACCGAACGCAGCCTCGCTTCGCTCCTCAGCGGCTACAGGTGCTGTGCGTGATTACCTGAAGTCGGCATACGGAATCAACGGCTGTACCGGCAATGGCAAGTTGCCCTGCCAGACGTCGAAGGTATAACGCAGATAGAGCATCGCCCGGCTGGGTGCGTAGCTGTCACTGTGCTGATAGAGCAAACCGCCTCCCAACACCAGATGGTCCGACAGCCTGCGCTCCACCAGTCCTTGCAGGCGGTAGCCGATACCCGTACTGCTGCCGCCTGACGTCTGGCCCAGGCCGTCGGCCAGCTGGAAGCCTCGCTCGTCCAGTCCCTGGATCAGCTTGTCGTTCAGCCCGCTGAGTGGGTAAAGGTCATTGGCGTCAGTCTTGGCATACGACCAGCTCACCGAGCTCTCCAGGGCCACCGACCAGTTGGCGGTACGGAACGCATAGTTCAGCGGCACGCCAATCGAATAGTACTTCTGCGGGCTGTAGTAGCCGCCCTGGCCCAGGGTGTACTCACTCAAGTCCTTGTCATACCCCCAGTACATCAGCGTCAGACCGGTGCGCATACGTTCGTCGGCGCGTTCGACCAAACGATAGTAGTAACCGGCCATGGCCGTGCTCTTGTGGTTGTCTTCCACGTTCTTGCCGCGCAACCAGTGCTGGCCGAAGCTGGCCCATACGCCGTCCACGCCACCCTCGTCGTGGCTCAGGCTCAAGGTCAGGCCGTTGGAGGTGACACCGCCCCAGGTAATCCCTGTAATGGGGTCTGTGGCACCGGCATAGGACAGGATCGAGTTGCTCAAGGGGCGACGCGAGCCGGTCAGGGTCCAGCCCACGGACTCGAACTTGCTGCTGTAGGCCACGCCGCCCAGCCAGTTGGGCACTTTGAAGTTGTCCGGCGTGCGACCGATGTCGACATTCCAGACTTCGTTCTTCCAGCCAGCGGCCATCATGGTGCCGTTGACCGACTGGGAACTGTCTTCGCAACCTGACAAGTCGGGGCTGGTAGTGCCCTTGACGTTGTATTTCACGGCGCAGGTACCGTAATTTTCGCGAACCAACCCGTCGGGATCGGCACTGAATTTACCCGCATCCATATTCAGCTGTTCTGCACGTAAAAAGCCGGTGCCATCCGCCACTGGCAGGTCCAGTTGCAGGATGGTGGTGCGGGTATCCGTATCTGATGTACCGGCAGAGGCGTTGTCCGAGCGCCACCCGTAATCGGTGTACAGGTGGACCGTAGGATTTTGCCGCTGGTACAGCTCATCCACGTCGCTGCGCAGGCTACGGGCCAGCCACTGATCATCGTCCTTCTCGCGACTGGCCATGGTCATTGCGCGGTTGTCGCGAGGGTTGGCCTGCTCAGGAGTAATCAGGCCCGCGGCAGCCATACTCTTGGAGTAGTAATCCAGTGCCTGTTGCGGCTCCTTGACCGACATCAGCCGCGCCGCATCGCGGTACACCAGCGGATCGGCCTGGGGTGACTTGAGCAGTTGCGCGTAGATGGCCCGGGCTTTGTCAGGCTCGCCCACGGCGACCCAGGCATTGGCCACCCGTCGTTGTTCGGAAGAGGTCAATACGGTGCCGGGGGCCGGATTGAACTGTGCCAGTTGTTGCCGGGCTGCAGGCAGTTGCCGGTTGGCAATCAGGGTTTCGATTTGCCCCAGTCGTGCCCCGGTATTGGCGGGATCCTTCTTCAGCACCTGGCCATACAGGCTTTGCGCTTGCTCGAAGTCGCCGCGCTCCTGGGCCCAGCCAGCGACGGTCATCAGGTCGTCGCTGTCGCTGGTTTGCATCAACAGGGCAATGGCTTGCGGTTCATGACCTTCTGCGCGCAGGCGTTCGGCGCGGGCAACCAGTACGTTGCGCTGCAGGCGTGAGTCCAGCTCACGCATGGAGTCGGTCCATTGCGCCGTGGGCAATTTCTCCAGCGCGCTCAGGGCGCTGGCATCGCGATCGGTGTTCGACAAATAAAGCGCGTAGGCGTAGATGGCTTCCGGGTTTCGCCCCTGGCGGTTCATCAATTGCTTGAAGCTGTCATCGGCTGCGCCAGGCTGGTTGATCTCGCGCTGGGCGTTGGCCAGGCGGTAAGTCACCCAGGGTTCATCAGGGCTCAGGTTGCGGATCTTGCTCAGCAATGCGGCCACTTGCGGCCAGTCCTTGCGCTCGGTAGCCGCATCGGCCTGCTGGTTCAGTTCGTCCAGCTCCATGCTCTGGCGCAGCCCGGAGAATTCCTTCTGGCTGGAGGCGGGCAGGCCATTGAGAAATGCCTTGGCCTTTTGCGGGTCCTGGGCGCTGTATAAGCGAACCAGCCCCCTGACGGCGCTGCCATTACCCGGTTCCAGGCGACGGGCCTGCAACAGCAAGGCTTCCGCCTGGATATCGTCATGCTCGGCCTGTGCAACGCTGGCCAGGCCAATGAGTGGGTCGGCATCGGCGGGCTTGGTCTTGCGGGCCTGAGAAAATGCGTTACGTGCCGCTGGTAGGTTCTTTTGCTCAAGGGCCATGTCACCCTGGCTGAGCAACATGCGGTAGCGGCTGGCGTCCATCAGGTCCTGCCACTTGCTGATGTTGGAGGTGTCTTGTTCCTTGGTTCGCGCCGTGGAGAAGCTGGTGTTGGCTTCGGCATAGCGGCCCTGACGAAACAGCGCCATGCCCAGGGCACCGTAGAGGGTCGGATCGTCCGGATATTGTTTGAGGGCGCTGCGCAATTGCCCTTCAGCGGCCACCGGATTGCGCGACTGATCAATCATCTGTTTGCCTTGAGCCCCCGCGTTCCACGCCGGATCGCCAAGCAAACGCTGCTGTTGTTGCAGGTTCTTGTTGGCCTCACCGATCAGTGGAGAGTTGGGGTAGCGGGCGATAAACCCCTGCCAGGCCTGGGCCGTAGTGCGATCGATGGGTAATGTGCCGAGGTAGGTGTACTCACGCTCTGCGGCGGCGTTACTGGCAATCGGGTCGCTGGACAGTTCTTGCAGGACCACCAGGGCTTCTGGCGCCCTTTTTTCCCGAAACAGCAAGTCGGCCAGGGTTTGGCGCAGCCCGGCGTTGCCCGGGTATTGCTTATCCAGAGCCCGCAGTTGATCGATGACTTGAGGATGCTGGCCCGGGATATTGCTGCGGATACGCAGGTACTCCAGCGCCGTGGCGAAATCGGGTGGTGCATTGCCAAACAGTCGCTCGAAAATTGCAGCGGCCTCTTCAGGTCGGCCAGCGGCTGCAAACAGGCGCGCCTGCTGCAGGTCTTTGAGGCTTTGCGGGTCTTGCAACTTCATCAGGCTCTGGGCCTGGCGCAGCGCCGCTGAGTCGGGGGCAACGCTTTGCAATTGCGCCAGACGCTGGCGGGCCAGATCCGGATTCTTGTCCAGCAATGCCTGGCGTATAGACGCGACCAGCGCCTGCGGGTCGTTGGGGGCGATCAATTGCAGCCGTGCCAGTGAGGCGCGTACCAGATCTTCCCGGTACATGGCTTCACCGATACGTACCTGCTCCAGTAGCCACTGTTGCTGTTCCTGCACCGTGGTCGGTTGTGCAATGGCTGCAGTGGACAATCCACCGAGCAGGAACGCCCACGTTGTTATTTTTGGCATGTCTTGATCCACGAAGGTAAAAGCTGCCCATCCTTGTCAAAGCGATAGCGTTCTTCATCCCAGCCCTGGCCAAACAGCAGCAGCGACTGGTTGTAATAAGCATCCGCCGCAGGCGGTTGTTGCTGGATCCGTGCCTGTTGTACGGCCAGTGCAGGGGAGTCCAGACTTGCCAGTAACGGCAGCATGGCGGCGGAAAAACCCACCGGGCCCGTTCCGGTGTATTTACCGGTCACTGCATTCACGCTTTCCGGTGGATAGCCCAGGGTTTGAGTCAGGTTGGCCATCGGCGCAAAGTGCTGTTGCAGGACCTGACGGTTGGCTGCGTCTGGAGCCAGCATGCCGACCCACAGGTAGACGCGAATGGCATCGTAGTCGCCTTGGGAGCCGTCCTTGGTGTCGGGAGCCCAGCCACCACCGGCTTTCCATAACAGCCAGTCTGGGGCAAAACCTTTGGGTGAAGTCTCTATCAACATGCGCTGCTGATTGCTCGCCAGCTCAGCCCATATCGGTGAAATCCGGGCAAAGCGTGCCAACAGTTGCGGTGGCAGATAGCTGGGGTTCATGCGCCAGCCTTTGGGGCTGTCGAACCCCACATCGCCGGGCAACAGCATCAGGCCCAGGCGGGGCAATTTGCGCAGGCTTTGGGCCGCACTGCGCCAGAGGATGTTTTGCCCCAGCGCGACGTACTCGGGCCACTGCCACAGGCGTCCGGCTTCAAGCAGGCTGTAGGCGATCCACAGATCGGCATCGCTGGCATTGTTGCTGTCCAGGATGTGCCACTGGCCGCTTTTGTCGCGCCCCCATTGCCAGGCAGGCAGATGACCTTCAAGGCTGCCATCTGCCAGGTTATTGCGGGTCCATTCGAGAATCGAGGTGAAGCTTTTCCTGTCGTTGGCCAGCAAGGCAAAAAACAGCCCGTAACTCTGGCCTTCCGACGTCGTGATCAACTGCGTCGACGAGGCATCGATGATGCGCCCGTCGCTGCTCATCATGGTTTTCTTGTAACTGTCCCAGGCGGGCCAGTCACAGGATGCCGCACTCGCCACCAGGGGAAGACAACCCAAGGTCGAAGTCAGGGCGAGTGCCGCCAGTCGTTTCATGGCCTTAGTCATCCTTGTGCAGACGACGGTTGGCCGCCCAGCTCAGGGCACGCCACAGCAGGAAGGCGCTGAGCAGAACGCTGATCACTGCCAGTATGGCCAGCAATACCGGGTGCTCTGACAGCTGGTACCACAACAGCAGGTACCACGGCAGGTTGCCGACAAAGTATTGATCACCGACCAGTTGACTGTAGACGCCGCTGCTGCGAACCAGTGCCACAGAGCCTGCCACCGCGTCCAGCTTGCCGCTGTCGCCCAAGGCCTCGCGCAGCAGGTTGTAGTCGGCATCCTCATTGCCCAGCAATGCGACAATGCTGCGCTGGTTGTGGGTAGGTGACTGCATGCCCAACATGGCCGCAATCGGTGCCTGGGCCGTAACTTCGGTTTTGTTGGCCGGTGTGTTGCGACCGTCGGTTGACGGCCCGCGGCGGTTGTTGGCATCAATGCCAGTAGTGCCATAAGGCTGCACCAGCATGTCGTGCTGACGTTGCAACAGCACGCTCATGTCCGGGTTGTCGCGCAACTCCGGGGCCATCTCGCCCAGTAACAGCAAGTCGACATCCTCCTTGGACGCCGACGCCCAGTCATCGCTCAGGCGCACACCAAAGGCCGGGTAGCCGGAGCGGGCAGAAATGCCGGATACCGTTTCAAGCAGGGTGCTGATCTGTGTCGGTGAAGCGTTGCTTGGAACCACCACGATGGATTCGGACATGTCGGCCATGCGGCTGAACGGGAAGCCGCTGCGCACAAATGCCTTGAGGTCCGGCATGCTGATGTAGTGGTGATAACCGGACATGTCGATGGTGGAGTCTTCATCGATGATGGCCTGGGTGTTGGCCGGCAGGATGGTCTGGCAGCGATCACGCTGGGAACTGCCCACGGTGCTGGCAAAGTTGAAATCGAAACGCAGGCGGTTGCGGTCGCCAATTTTCAGCGAGGGTACGATCAGCTTTTCATTGACGTTTGCGGTGTCATTGGACAGCACCGCCAAGCGCAGCTCTTCCAGGTTGCTGGTGTCTTTGCGCAGCAACGGGAGGCTGGTGATGAACTGGTCGTTGAGGCTGATATTGAGGCGTGAATCATCATTGGCCGACGGTGCGGTGTAGCGGTATTGAGTGCGCAGCGGGATACCCTGGTTACGCCACACGAAAAGATCGGGTGGCAGGTTTACATCCAGGGTGATGGGACGCGGCTGCAACCCGCTGACCTGCAATTGTTGCGGGTAGGTAATAAGCTCGGCAAAACGCACTGGCCGGTCGGTCCGCATCCAGGCCGGAGCATCGTAGGGTTTGCGCGGGTGCAGCTCCTGAACCTTGTCGATGGTAACGCGCGAACCGCGCAGCAAATTACCGCCCAGGGCCAGAGCCTTGGCAGCAGTGGTCAGGTCTTCTTCGTTGCGGCCCATGATCAGCAGGACTTTGCTGTAGGGCGCATCCGGGTGATCGATCATTTCGACCACAGGCGCCGTCACGGCCGGGAATTTTTCCAGGTCGCTCATGAAGGCCGGACGGTGATCGTTCGTGGCGAAGACTACGGTCGGTTGCACTGCATCCTTGTTCTGTACCCCTGGCAGCGTATCGAACGACACCGGGAAACTTGCGCCACGCCAGTTGGACTGACTGCCAAAGTAAGAGGCCAGGATCGTGGCCGCTTTCTGTTCACCCAGCGTCGGGTTGGCGGCGAACACAAATGGCAGTTCCAGCTTGCTGTTGTTGCGTGGATCAAAGAACGGCAGCGGGAAGAACGCCAGGTCGTTTTGCAGGCTCAGGGCCTGTTCTTGCAAGGTAATAGCGCTACCGCGGCTGATATTGACCCACAACGTGTTGTTGGCCGGGTCTTCACAGATATCGGTGTAATGACCGACAAACTCCAGCCGCAGGCGGTTGAAGTCCGAAATCAGCCGTGGATCAAGGGCTATTTTCTGCGTGGTTTTGCGCCCCAGCTGGTCTTTCTCAATCGGCAGAACGCCCATCAGCACATCGTTGAGGTACACCCGGATATGTGAAAGCGTCGGGATCAATGCAGGTGAGGGCGTGTAGTCCAGCTGCAGGCTGGCATCGCTGGCAATCCGGTCGCGACGCAGGCTGAACTCCACCATGTCTGAGCTGTTGATCCCTAGCAGCAGGGAGTCTGTGGCTCGCCCCAACTGTTCGAATGAGTAGGTGACTGGCCAGCTTGGCAGCACCTGATCCGTCTGGGCGACCGCCGGCTTGGGCAGTGGAGCGGGCACAGGTGAATTGCCAGGTAAAGGCAAGGGGGCCGACATAAGCTGCGAGGCGAAGGTCATCAGCGCGAGGCTGGCGAAGATAGCTTTTTTAGATAGACGACTCATGATCTGCTCACTGGCCGGGAGATAAGGGGGGTAGGTGCTTCGGGCATGCGCGGCAAAAAGCTGCCCAGCCACTGAAAAATGAGCAAAAACGGTTTCGCGATGACGCGTATCCACTTGGGCAGGTATTCATAAAGGCGGTAATAGCCTTTGACGCCCAGGGCCAGAATCTCCTTGAGACTCTGGATCGGCTTGTCAGCCTCAAACCCGCTGTTGTGGTCAAGCCAGGCATCGGCGCGGCCAAAGGTGCACTGCACGAACTCGATCTTTTGTTCGGGCGGCAACTGGGCAAAGCTCAAGCCGATAAACCGGTCGCTGGAGCGGGTCAGAGTACCGGTGAACACAAACTCGCGGTTGCCCCGCTGAAGGATCAGCGATACCTGTGTGCCGACGGGCAGTTGCAGGGCCTGGCTCACTTGCAGGCCGACGCCACCGTCCGAGTAGTCCACCAGTTCACAAGGGTAGCTGTGCCCGTCGGACAATCTGATGGCCCCTGGCAAACGGGCAAGTACACGGTGCGTGGTGCGCACCTGGCGCACCTCGGCCGCAACGGCAACCGCAGCACCAATGATCAGCAGGTTGTAAATCACCCACAGCACACTGACGAGGATGGTGAAGATCTCATCCTTTGGCCCGGTAAAGAGGCGCCAGACGGCAAATCCCAGGCCGACCACGTTGAGCACCGACAGCACCAGATACGGTTTGGCGGTCTGCCAGTCGAACTGGTTTTCTTCCATCATGCCGCCCTTGGCGGTCACGTTGAACTTGCCCCGCGACGGGCTGAACAATGCCACGGTGGTGGGTCGTGCGATGTACCAGGCCAGCACGGTCTCGTACACCTCGCCCCAGAATGTCTGGCGGTAGGCGCCTTGCATCCGTGAGTTGGTGAGGCTGGCGTGGATCATGTGCGGCAACACGTACAGCAGGATCATCACCGCCGGGGCGTAGATGATGTAGGCGTGCAGCAACAGGAAGGCCAGGGGCGCAGTGAGGAACACCAGCCGTGGCAACCCCACCAGGAAGTGCATCATGGCGTTGGTGTAGCAGATGCGCTGGAAGATGGTCAGGCCCTTGCCCAGCAGCGGGTTGTCGGTGCGGAAAATCTGCACCATGCCCCGTGCCCAGCGGATGCGCTGGCCGATATGCGCCGACAGGCTCTCGGTTGCCAGGCCTGCTGCCTGCGGGATGCGCAGATAGGCCGAGGTCCAGCCGTTGCGGTGCAGGCGCAGGGCGGTGTGGGCATCTTCGGTCACGGTTTCGACCGCGAACCCGCCAATGGAGTCAATCGCAGTACGGCGCACGATGGCGCAGGAGCCGCAGAAAAACGCAGCGTTCCACATGTCGTTACCGTCCTGGATCAAACCGTAAAACAGCTCGCCTTCGTTGGGGCGGTTACGGAAGGTACCCAGGTTGCGCTCGAACGGATCAGGTGACAGGAAGTGGTGCGGGGTCTGTACCAGCGCCAGGGTCGGGTCACGCAGGAACCAGCCAACCGTCAACTGCAGGAAGGAGCGGGCAGGCATGTGGTCGCAGTCAAAAATCGCCACCAGATCGCCGTCGATCAAGGTCAGTGCATGATTGAGGTTACCGGCCTTGGCGTGGCGGTTGTCGGTCCGGGCGATGTAGTTGATGCCCACCTCTTCGGCGAATGCCTTGAAGCTTGGACGGTTGCCGTCATCAAGCAGGTGAATGCGCAGCTTGTCTTTCGGCCAGTCGATGCCAAGCGCGGCGTACACCGTGCCACGGGTTACGGACAGCTCTTCGTTGTACGTCGGAATCAACAGGTCGACGACCGGCCATTGCTCCATGTCTGCGGGCAATTGCGCCGGTTGGCGATTGAGCGGCCATGAGGTCTGCACATAGCCCAGCAACAGGATCAGCCAGGAGTAGGTCTCGGCGATCAGCAGAATCAGGCCGCAGATCAGATCCAGATTGTCGTTCCAGTTCAGGGTCGAGGTGTACCGCCACCACAGGTAGCGGCACGAAACGATGATCGACAATACGATCAGCAACAAGGTCGGAAAGCGTCCCGGCATGCGGCGCACCAGCATTGCCAGTACCCACAACAGGATCACGAACACCAGTTGCGCCAGATAACCGAAAGGCTCGGTGATACACAGCACAATCAAGGCCAGTGCGATGATGCCAATGCCGATGTAGAGCACCTTGCGCAGAGGCCACTGCATGGTGTTCCACCAGTGGGAGCCTTTACTGACCTGCGGGCTGATCGCCGTGGGTAAATGGGCAAAGGAATTGGACAGCAGGTTCCACGGACGCTGGACAATATTGAGCACCAACGACACCCAGGAGCCCAGGCGCTGACGGAAACGCTGGCGCCCGATCTGGTTCAGGTTCGGCGTACGCACCAGCAGCAGCCACACGGTTTGCACGACATAACGCAACGGGTCGCCAATGGTGGATCGCTTCTGGGCCAGGTGCGGATACAGGCGTCTGTGCTGATCACGCAAGGCTTTCCAGTTGCGCGACTCAAGGCGCAGAAAGATCCAGCCCAGGGCCTGGATCAGCGCCAGAATAAAGGCCGTGAACCGGGTGCAGTTCTGCTCACGCCACAAGCGTGTGTAGGGGAACCAGTGCGCAATCATTCAGCCCTCCTGCCGCGAAGCAGGCACCAACTGGCCAGGCTGATGACATCCAGTGCAATCAGGCTGGTGGGTGCATAGCGTCCTGCGGGCTCGCTTCTGGCCAGGGCTTCACCCATGGCTTCGTCTGCGTGCAGGTTCACAGGCACCAGTGCCTGGGCATAGCGGTGCTGCCAGATCAGCAGCAGATCCCGTTGCAGCTGGCTGGCGGCATCGAAACGGTTGACCAGAAACAGCGGCGTTTGCGCCAGTTGCGGTTGCAACAATACGTGGCAGGCGGCGTCGGCGTTGAGCACCATGATTGAAATACTGCAGTGCGGGTTGGCCATGTGGCCTGGCAAGCGCTGCGGCAGATCGAACAGTATCCAGTCAAAGGCGTCTGCCATCGCGGCCTGGCGCTGACTCCAGAGTTGTGGCTGCTCAAGTAGCAGGCCGTCGAGCTGGATGAATTCGACCGGTTGCAGTTGCCCGTAGGGCAGCACGCACAGGCCGGGCTCTACACACCATGCATGCTCATGCCAGGGTTGCTGATCCAGAGTCGCCCGGGCCCAGCCCTCGCAGGGTGCCAGGTCCATGTTGAAATGCAGGCCGAGGGAGTTCTCCGGGCACATGTCCACCAGCAGGACCCTCTGTCCCAGCTCATGCAGCGCATGGCCCAGCGCCGCCAGGGTTGAGCTGGTACCCACGCCACCGCGCACGCCACGCAAACTCATGGCAATCATGGGGTGTGCTCCGTGTCTTTATCCAGATCAAGGGGCGGCGTGTGCTGCGCCTCCAGATACGCCAGCAACGGCCAGCGCTCAAAAGCCTGCAACAGCTCCATATGCGCCGACACGTCGATGTATTCCAGGGCGTGCAATTCCATCATCGACTTGAGCCGGGCGATATCATCGGCACGCTCTTTGCGCGAAAGGATATCGGCGCTTATTTGAACCGCTGTGGGTAAGGCAGCCATCCGCCGTTCTCCTTGATTCGCACATAGGGCTTGCCGTTGTAATCAAGCACGACGGTCCCTGAGTTTTCAGATACTTTCGGGGTTTGTGGAAGATTGGTCAGCAGTCTGGACCAGTCCACGGTCTGGCCATTGCTCAGTGCCGGGTCGGCATACAGGCGCGCTATGATTTCGGCGACCGCCAGGTAGCTGCTTGGCTCGCTGATATGGACGGGCGAGGATTGGCCGTTATCGCCCATGTTGATCAGCTTGATGCCAACCGGTACGTGGGTGATCGAGTCGCTCGGGATTTCGCGCATCCCGGCAATCTGCATGCGGTCACCATGCAGCGCGGCACCATGTTCGGGAACGATGGCCACCACCACGCGGCGTCCACTCTTTTGCAGTTCCTTGAGGAACGCATTGAGGTCGTCGAGCAGGACCTGTGCGCGGCTGCTGTAGTCAGCTGGCTGGGTGCCGCCATCAGACTGCACTTGCCGGTTGCCGTCATGCAGGCTGGTGGTGTTGTAGAACAGCGCCATGTTGGGCGTGTCCTCGGCCATGCGGTGTTGCCACCACTTGCCCAATACATCGCGGTCGCGCCAGATAGGTGAGCCATCAAAACCTACGTACGTCCTTGGCAGGCCTGCAGGGACTACGCCCAGTGCCGGAGGCGGCAACTGGCCCTGCTCGCGGACTTCCTGGAGGAAGCCGTCGAATGCACCCGTGTGGTTGAGCATCAGCTCGTTGGAGAAACCCAGCTTGCGCAAGTCATCGAACAACAGGCATTGATCTGCCGGTTGCTTGTAGAGCTGTGCATGGGAGGTCTGGCCGCAACTGGCGCGCATCAAACGGATAGCTGCAGGGCCACTGTAGGCGGTGGCCGAGTTGAAGTTGTCGAAAATCACGTCCATCTGACTGAACAGCGTGTTATCGCGCAAGCCCACGGCTTCAAGGTCATCCCAGGCCATGGAGCAAATGTTGATCACCAACAGGTCAAAAGGCGGCGGCTTGACGACAGGCTCCTTGAAGTCGACTTTGCGGGTCGATTCAGTGAGGTAAAACTTGTCCAGATAACCATTGAGCGTCGCATCGTCAGGCTCGCCCACGCTGCTGGTTTGTCCACCGGTAACGGCTTGAGTGCCGGCCATTTGTGGCGCGACCGAAGGGGGCAGCAGCCATTGCAGGTTACCCATGCCCAGCCAGGCAAAACCCAGCAGGGTGAAGGTCGTCAGGCGCAGCCACTGATTGAGGAACAGGTAGCCCACGATCAACAGCAGCAACATGGCGCACACTTGCCAGTCGATGAATCGCCCCAGCAACTCGACCACGTAGTCAAAGGAGAAATCCAGTACCCCGGGCTGTGCCAGCAACCGGGAGAAGGGCGGGAACCAGGTGTCCTGATACAGCAGCGCCACGGCCACCAGGATCGCAATCAGGGTGCGCGCACGGCGCAGCACAGGGTTGGCGATCGGGATCAGCAACACCACCGCAAAAATCAGGTTGGGCAATATCTGGAGATTCAGGTGCCCTGTCCAGGCCAGCAGGAACTTGGCCAGGAAATACAGGTTCCAGGCTCCCAGGCCGCGCCAGGGTCCGGCAATTTTTTGCGCCGGTGCGTCAGACTTAAACAGACTCATCAGGCGTTCTCTGAGCAGGGCTGGCAGGCATGCGACGTCTGACGCCGCACGATTTCATATAGCGAGGTGACAGGTACTGCTCGAAATGCTTTTTCAGGAACATCCGGATGCGCTGCCAGAACAGCGTCAGCAGTATGGTGACCACACAGGTCAATGCAATGACATCGATCAGCTCAAGGAACGTCATGACTGTGGCTCACTGAGAGGAAGCGTGAATCGTTGAGGATTTAGCGGTGCACGCTCACTGACGCCCGGTGTCGGCATGATGGCCGGTGCCTCGACGGGGATATGCAAATGCGCCGGTACCGCCCGGGCCTTTGTGAAGGTCTGTGCAGGCAGGTCGGAAGGCCCGCTCAACATGCGGCGCTGGGTGAACATGTCACGCCAGGGCAGACGACAGATGTTGCCCAGTGCCGGCTCCAGTCCATCTGCACGGCAGGCAAACAGAAACAGGTACAGCTCACCGTCCAGCAGGCAGGCGAAGTCGCCAAAACGACGAAGGCACATCTGGTTCAAAAACAGTTCCTCGCCCAGTCCCGGTACAGGCTCGAACTTCATCAGCTGATGGGTCACTTCACCTGAGCTGTCCCTGTAGATCTGCGATACGGCCTCATAAAAGTCATTGGGGCTGACCAGCCCGCGAATCTGAGGCGGGCGCTGACGCTCAAGCAGCGTCTTGAAGTCGATGCTCTGGGTGTATTGCCAGCGTTGGCCCTGAATGCTTTCGATCATGCTCAGGAACCTGGAAAGCAGTGTGCCGTCGGGAACGATCATGTTGGCGCCACACGCCAGCAGCAGGCGCTCGTCGCGATAGCGCACCGACGGCTCCATTTCACGTACGACGATTTTCAGTTCGGGGCCGCAATGTTCCCGTAAGTCGTGCAGCTGCTGGGCCAGTTCGAGTAGCTGGTAACTATTGTCGATGCCCACGATAACGGTGGCCGCACGGGCAGACTCGGCGGCTTCAAGCAACGCCTCACGGCCTTCGAACAGGTACCAGTGTTTAGACATCGGCGGCGCACCTTCCAGTACGGTGCGCTCGGCGAGGTACACGTGCTGATCGTCGGCCACCCGTGGCTGGGTATCGACCACCGCTTGGGGAATCAGCGTCAGGGCATTGCCTTTATCGGTGAGTTTGAATTCCTGGCCAGCAGTTACACCCAGTTCGTTGTGCCAGAAGTGCAATTGGTAGCGCAGATCGCCGTTGAAGCGGTACAGGCGACTTAAACCGGACAGGGTCTGGTTAAGTTGCAGCAATTGGGCATGCAGCAGCGCAGCTTCGCCGTGGGTAATCACCAATAGCGTTGCGTTGCGCTCAAGCAGCCACCCGCGTATGCGCTCGATCCAGCGTTGCAACTGGATGGCCGTAGTCGATTCGGCCCAAGTGTTCGAGGGCAGCACCAGCAGGATCTGGCTTGAAGGGAGTATGCCGGCACGGCCAAGATCGCGGGTCAGCGTGGCCAGTCCAGGCTCTATGATTCTCTGGGCGATTTCAAACAGCTTGAGCTTGCCGGGACCGCGATCGGGTGCCATATCGCTGATGATCTGCTGGACCGAACCGGCACCTGCAATCAGCGTGGCTGGCACGCTTTCGGGTAATGCTTCAAGAAATTGCCTTGCCAGCAGTTTTGCGTCAGTCGAGTGATCGACCGTGACCCAATACAAGCCGCCTGCGCGCAACACAATCTGTTGATCCAGCAATCCGCTGATGGCCAAACTGATATGAACCAAGCGTAAAGTCCCCCCAGTGAAAAGCATTTATTGAGGCGTCTGGTACTGTCATTCATGCAAAACAATCACTTGCGCCTTTTGGGGCTAACCTTTTATGGCGCCAATTATATGACTGTCAACATGTTACCCAGTAATTCTGGCCGTTTATTGTTATGGGCGTGCTGCCTGCTTTGTCTGTCACAAGCGTAGTACTACAGCTCAGGTTGTGTCGGAAAGTCAGCAGCTTATCACCGGAAAATTATCAAACCCATGATTTGCCGCGTTAAAAAGTCAAAAAAATACCGCCTATGTGAATCAAGTCATTAAATTGGCACTTTGGTTGTGGGGGTTGACTGGCAAGGGCTGCAGGGCATGCAAGGCAGGTTTTGCTGTGTAAAGTGCCTGAGACGGCGGGGTAGAAGGGGGACTAAAGTGCTCTCCCGGCTTTCTGACGGGCCTTTTGCGTGCTATTGCTTAGGTGGTTCATCGCGAACTGAATACTTTCGATCAGGTTCTCCCTCAGAGCCTGACCCCGTAACCAAGATGTCCATGAGGTGTATCTATGCCAGTCAAGCACGACTTGTTACAGGACTTGGGGCTTACCAAAGAGGCCGTCAGCAAGTTTCGCAGCGAAAACCCTCATCTGAATCAGCTGTTTGTGCAGTACGGCGAAAAAGATGCCGAAGTGGTTGAGGCTGAAGCCAACGATGCAATAGGGGTTGCGGATGATGTGCTGCGCAAGCTCAAGGAGCAGCGCCTCCTTATCAAGGATAAAATCGCGCAAATCTTGAGCGCTTAAGTCATCGCACGTTGCAGGAAGTACACATGTCTCAAATCATCAAAATTGTGGCCACATTGCGCGCCAAACCTGGTCATGGCAGAACGGTAGAACAGGCCCTGCGCGCCTGTGTCGAAGGCTCCCGAGCCGAGCCTGGCTGTCGTTTCTATGACCTGCACGTGGATCGAACCGATCCTGAGTGCTTTGTATTCATTGAAGGCTGGGCGGACATGGAGGCTATTGAGCACCACAAAACCACCCCGCACTATCAGGCGATGACCCATGCGGTGGGTGATCTGCTGGCCCACCGTGAAGTGTTGCTGCTGGACGAACTGAGCATTTAAGGCTCAGGGGCAATGGTGCAGCACCCTGCGGCGGCCCTTAGAGGCCGCCGTTTTATTTTACGGGTTTAAAAGTGAGCGGCATCCAGCTCATACAAGGATTCGCTGCCTGCCCGGATGGTGTGCTCAAGGCTCAACGTGCGCGGCAGCAGGCGGCTGAAGTAGAACTGCGCAGTGGCCAGCTTGGCGCTATAGAACGCCGGATCGGCATCCATCGAACGCTGCGCCACATCGGCCATGCGCGCCCAGAGCCAGGCGTACGCCACATACCCGAGCAGGTTCAGGTACTCGACGCAGGCGGCGCCGGTTTCGTTGGGGTTGACCTTGGCCCGAGCCTGCAACCAGTCACTGACGTTTTCAAGACGCTGTACCGCGTCGAGCAACTCGCTGGCGTAAGGTTTGCCGGGGCTTTGGGCAAAGTCGCGGATCTGCGCGGTAAACATGCGCAGGCTTGCACCGCCGTTGGCGATCACTTTACGGTCCAGTAAATCCAGTGCCTGGATCCCGTTGGTGCCTTCATAAATCTGGGCGATGCGCACATCACGGACCAACTGCTCCTGACCCCACTCACGGATGTAGCCGTGGCCACCAAACACTTGCTGCCCCAGCACGCAACTGTCGAACCCGGTATCGGTGAAAAAGGCTTTGGCCACCGGCGTGAGCAAGGCCACCAGCGTGCTGGCGTCCTGTTGTTCCCGGGGGTCGGGTGAGAACTTGGCGAGGTCCAGTTGTTGACCCACGTAGCTGGCGAAAGCCCGACCGCCTTCGGTCATGGCCTTCATGCTCAGCAGCATGCGTCGCACATCCGGATGAGCGATGATCGGGTCGGCTATTTTTTCAGGTGCCACGGCTCCGGTCGGTGCTCGGCCTTGCAGGCGCTCGCAGGCATAGGCACGGGCATTCTGATAGGAGGCTTCGGCGCAACCAATGCCCTGAATGCCGATCGACAGCCGTTCGTAATTCATCATGGTGAACATGGCTGCCAGGCCTTTGTTGGCGTCGCCAATCAACCAGCCCTGTGCACCGTCAAAATTGATCACGCAGGTGGCGGATGCCTTGATCCCCATTTTGTGCTCGATGGAGCCACAGCTCACGGCATTGCCTTGACCCAGGGAACCATCGTCATTGAGCAGTACCTTGGGCACCAGGAACAGCGAAATGCCCCGTGGACCGGCTGGCGCGTCCGGCAGTTTGGCCAGCACCAGGTGAATGATGTTTTCGGTCAGGTCCTGGTCGCCGCCGGTGATGAATATCTTGCTGCCGCTGATGCTGAAACTGCCGTCCGGCAGTGGTTCGGCACGGGTACGGATAATGCCGAGGTCGGTACCGGAATGGGCCTCGGTCAAACACATTGAACCGGCCCAGCGACCTTCATACATCGGGGGCAGGAAGATGCGTTTGAGGGCTTCACTGGCGTGGGCATCAATGGCCAGGCAGGCGCCGCTGGTCAATGCCGAGTACAGGGCAAAGCTTGCGTTGGCGCCGTAGAGCATTTCTTCAAATTGCACGGCCAGCATCTTCGGCATGCCAAGCCCGCCGAATTCAGGGTTGCCCGACAAGCCGACCCAGCCGCCTTCGATGTAGGTGTCATAGGCCGACTTGAAGCCCTTGGGGGTCGTCACCTGGCCTGCGTACCACTGGGCACCTTGCTCATCGCCACTGCGGTTGAGTGGAGCAATCAACTGGCCGGTGACTTTTGCGGCTTCTTCGAGAATCGCATCGCTTGTATCGGCATCCACATGATCGGCCAGTGCGGGCAGTCGGGCCCAAAGCGCAGGGGCCTCGAACAGTTCGTGCAGGACAAAGCGCATGTCGCGAAGCGGGGCATTGAAATCAGGCATGTGAAGTCTCTTATTCTGGCAAAAGATTCCCTGCGGGAGCGATCAAGCCCGCTCCCACCGTTGATTCAGGTGGCGCGATTACAGCGCTTTGGCCATGTCGCGCAGTACGTATTTCTGGATTTTCCCCGTAGAGGTCTTGGGCAACAGGGTAAACACCACTGTACGTGGCACCTTGAAACCGGCCAGGTGATCGCGGCAAAAGGCGATGATTTCTATCTCGCGTACCTGCTGGTAATCAGCCTTCAGGGTGATAAAGGCGCAGGGGGTCTCGCCCCATTTTTCATCCGGGCGTGCAACCACGGCGGCCTCCATCACGGCGGGATGGCGATACAGCACGCCTTCGACCTCGATGGTTGAGATGTTCTCGCCACCGGAAATGATGATGTCCTTGAGGCGGTCACGAATTTCGACATAACCGTCCGCATGACATACCGCCAGGTCGCCGGTATGGAACCAGCCGCCCTCGAAGGCTTCGGCCGTGGCGCTGGGGTTCTTCAGGTATCCCTTCATCACCGTGTTGCCGCGCATGAAGATCTCGCCCATGGTTTCGCCGTCACGGGGCGTGGGGATCAGGGTCTTGGGGTCGGCCACCATCAGCCCTTCCAGCGTGGGGTAGCGTACGCCCTGACGGGACTTTATCTGTGCTCGTTCGGCCAATGGCTGCTCGTCCCACTTGTCATGCCAGGCACAAATGGTGACGGGCCCATACACTTCGGTCAGGCCATAAACATGGGTCACCTTGATGCCCATTTCTTCCACGGCGCCAATGACTTTGGCCGGTGGCGCCGCCCCTGCAACCATTGCATGTACCGGGTGGTCGATGGCGGCCTTGGCTGACTCGGGCATATTGACCAGTGCATTCAGCACAATCGGCGCACCGCACAAGTGAGTGACCTGATGCTCGCGAATCAGAGTGAGGATTTTTTGCGGATCAACCCGGCGCAGAAACACATGCACACCCGCCAATGCCGTAATGATCCACGGGTAGCACCAGCCGTTGCAGTGGAACATCGGCAGGGTCCACAGGTACACGGGATGGTTGCCGATGGCCCAGACCATCTGGTTGCCCAGGGAGTTGAGGTAGGCCCCGCGATGGTGATACACCACGCCCTTCGGGTTGCCGGTGGTGCCCGACGTATAGTTGAGCGCAATGGCCTGCCACTCGTCTGCGGGCCACTGCCAGTCATACTCGGGGTCGCCTTCAGCCAGCAGTGCTTCATAGTCCAGTGTGCTGACAGGCTGGCCTTCGCCATATTCAGGGTCATCGACATCGATGATCAGCGGCGGATGGTCGAGCATGGCGACAGCGGCATGGACCACGTCATGGAATTCGCGGTCGGCAATCAACACCTTGGCTTCGCCGTGGGCCAGCATGAAGGCAATGGCTTCAGCGTCCAGGCGTACGTTCAGGGCGTTGAGCACTGCGTCGATCATGGGCACCGCAAAATGCGCCTCGAGCATGGCCGGAATGTTGGGCAACATCACCGCCACCGTATCGCCCTGGCCAATCCCGCGCCCGGCAAGTGCGCAGGCCAGTCGGCGACACCGGCTGTACGTCTGCGCCCACGTGCGGCGAATGGAGCCGTGAATGACGGCAGGGTAGTCGGGGTAGACGTTGGCGGTGCGTTCGATGAAGCTCAGGGGGGTCAGGGCAATATGGTTTACGGCAGTCGGCTCAAGGCCGTGCTCAAAAATCGACATGAGGGTCATTCCGGTGGCTGATTGTTAGCTCTATGGCTGCCTGCTCTGCCAATGGCGAGCGGGTCAGTTTTATGTCCGGTCTGACTTATAGCCCACTCTGGGTTTGATATGGAAGTAATACCTAAGCACTATAGTAGTTGTACTATATGGCTAACCGCTGCCCAACCGTCAGGATGCCGAATGCCGCCAACCCTGCTGCCCCATGATCCCCAACCCACTGTAGTGCTTGACGCAGACGGCTTGCCGCTGACGGCGAACCGGGCGTTGACCGGCCTGCTGAAGGGCGCGTTGCTGAGCAGCGTGAGTAACCTGTTGCCTGGCAATCTGCCCGAACTGGTTCGGGCCTGCCTGCAACAGGACAGGGCCATAGAGCAGGTAGAAGCACAATGGGATCAACAGGTATGGCTCTGGACACTGATTCCCGATCCCGATAGCCAGTGTGTCGTGGCCCGAGGTCGCGAGGCGAGTACAGAATTGCTGGCGGGGCGTGAAGCGGCCAAGGCCAGGCGCCTTTACCGGCTGATTACCGAAAACACCACTGATCTGATCTCGCGTCACACCCCGGACGGGCGCTTCCTGGATGCCTCCCCGGCGTCCTGGACCCTGCTCGGTTACTGGCCCGAGACACTGCGCGGCACCCGGGCCCAGCGCCTGTTCCATGCTCACGATCTCAAGCTGGCGCTGCGTCAGGCCCGGGATGCCCTGCAACTCGATGGCTATCACACCATGACTTATCGCATTCGCCATCACGGGGGGCATTACCTGTGGTTTGAAACCGCAAGCCGGGCAATCCGTGAAACGTATACCGGGGCGGTGGTTGAGGTGGTCAGTGTGTCGCGGGATATCACTGCCCGTATCCAGGCTGAAGAGAACAAGCGGCGGCTGGCCGATGTGGTGGAGGCCAACCCTGACCCTGTGCTGTTTATCGACCCCGCGGGCGGAGTGTCTTATCTCAATCCGGCGGCCCGGCGCATCCTCGGCCTGTTGCCCGCACAGGGCATGCCTTCATTGGCCGCGTTTCTGACGGCTCACACCCTGGCGATGCTGGAGTCCAGTGGCTGGAGCAGTGCCGAGCAGCAGGGTCTATGGAGTACTGAAACCCGTCTGCAGCCTTTGAATGGCGAGCCTTCGGTGCCTGTGTCGCTATTGCTGCTGGCCCATCGATCGACCGCAGGCGAACGGTTTTTCTCTCTGGTTGCCCGGGATATGCGCGAGCGTGAGTTGCGCGAAGCCCAGCAGCGTCATCATCAGGACGAGATGGCCCACACGACACGGTTGATCACCCTCGGTGAGCTGGCGTCAGGCATCGCCCATGAAATCAACCAACCCCTGGCGGCCGTGGTCAATTACGCCAACGCCAGCCAGCGTTACCTGCAGACCCTGGGCAGCAATCCTGAGGCTGTAGCGCGTGTGGCCCAGGGGCTGGAGCGGATCAATCTGCATGCCAACCATGCCTCTGAAGTGATCAAGCGTCTGCGCAGTTTTCTGCGCAAGGGGCGACGTAACCTGCAAGCGCTGGATGTCAGCGAGGTGGCGCGTCAGGCCGTGAGTCTATGTGCCTGGGAGGCCCGGGAACGTAATGTGGACATCGAGCAGCAATTACCGGACAACCTCGGGCGGGTATACGTCGATCGTGTGCTTCTGGAGCAAGTGCTGCTCAACCTGTTGCGCAATGCCATAGACGCCAACAGCGAGCAGCATCCCGGCCAGGCTTCGCGCATTACCCTGCAGGCGCAGACCGTCGCGGGCGGGGTACTGCAGATCAGCGTGCAGGATCAGGGGCCGGGTGTCAGTGCCGGGCAGCTTGAACAACTGTTTACGCCGTTTTACACCAGCAAGGTAGATGGGCTGGGACTGGGGCTGTCGATGAGTCGCAGCATCATTGAAGGCTTCGGCGGTGAACTCGACGCCCGGCCACAACCCGACGGCTTATTGATGTGCTGCAGCTTGCCGTTGATGGCATCACTCAAACCAACAAGAGAGGCAACATGACAACCCAAACCCGGTCTGTGGTGTACGTGGTGGATGACGATCAGGGCATGCTTGACTCGACCGTCTGGCTACTGGAGTCCGTGGGACTGAATGCGCTGGCGTTCACCAGTGGGCAAGCGTTTCTGCAAGCGTGCGATCCATCGCTCAGCGCCTGTGTGGTGCTGGATGTCCGCATGCCGGCAATGGGTGGCCTTAACGTGCAACAAGCGCTTCAGGAGCGCGGGATCAAGATGCCGGTGATTTTTGTCAGTGGCCACGCCGATGTGCCGATCGTGGTACGTGCTTTCAAGGCGGGCGCCCATGATTTCATCGAAAAGCCCTATAACCAGCAGTTGCTGCTCGATAGCGTGCAGCAGGCCCTCAGCGGCGGCAACGCACGGCAAACGGCAACCCTGGAGCAGACGCAGCTGGAGGCGCGACTGGACAGCCTGACGCCCCGTGAGCGGGATGTGCTCCTGCCCTTGGTCAAGGGCTACACCACCCGTGAAATTGCCGAGCAACTGGCGGTAAGCGTCAAGACCATCGACCTGTATCGCTCCCGGGTGATGAAGCGTATGCAGGCCCGACATTTGCCGGATCTGGTGGGCATGGCCATCGCAGCCGGTTTGGTCGATCCGCTCAGGTTGCGCTAGCCAGTAAAGCCTCAAAGGCGGCCATGACAGCGGGCGTATCGGTATGGGCGACGTTGAAGCGCATGCAGCGGCGCAACCGGGGGTCGAAACCGAACAGTATGCCGGGGGCGAGTACCAGATCACGGGCAAGCGCCTGCTGCGCCAGTGTTTCTGCATCCAGTCCGGCAGGCAGCGTGAC
This sequence comes from Pseudomonas sp. ML2-2023-3, assembly GCF_037055275.1. NCBI lineage: Bacteria > Pseudomonadati > Pseudomonadota > Gammaproteobacteria > Pseudomonadales > Pseudomonadaceae > Pseudomonas > Pseudomonas sp. ML2-2023-3. The sequence continues at coordinate 3,460,295 of NZ_CP146343.1, read as the reverse complement.
CCAGATAAACATGCCGCCCGTATAGGGCACGCTCAATGTGAAGCCCAGCCCCCGCAGCCATGCAGCCACGCGTGCACCGCTGACCAGCAGGCCTTGCACCACGCGCTTGCGGTGCTTGTGATAAGTGCCGTCATTGAGCATCGAGCACACCACCTGTTCGAGCATTTCCGAAGTGATCCCGCCGCACATCAGCTTCATGTGGGTCAACTCGGCGGCCATTTGGGGGGTGGCCACCACAAAGCTCACCCGCAAGTTGGCACTGAGGGTTTTCGAAAAGCCGCTCAGGTAGGTCACTTGCTCTACGCCTGCCAGAGCCACCAGTCGCGGAGGCGGTTCGGGGTGCAAGTCGCCATAGAGGTCGTCTTCGATAATTGAGCAGTCATGGCGCTTGGCAAGTTCCAGCAGGCCGTAAGCCTGGCTCGGCGTAAAGGAGTGGCCGGTCGGGTTGTGCAGCAGCCCCGTGGTCAGGTAAAGCGTGGGGCGGTGCTGGATGAACAGATTTTCCAGGGCTTGCAGGTCAAGCCCTTGGACGGTGCGTTCCAGCGTCACTACGCGCACGCCGTGCAAGGCCAGATTGGCGTGAAAATTGAAATAGCAGGGCATGTCCAGCAGCACCGTATCGCCGGGCCGCACGCGCAGGCGCAGCAGCATGTCCAGTGCCAGCACGGTATTGGCGGTCGTGATGATCTGTTCGATACCCACATCCAGGCCTTGGCCCAACAGCTTCTGCTGCAAAGCCTGGCGCAATGGCAGATACCCCGCCGGATCGCCATAGCCGGTCAGGCGCAAGGTTGGCGAGCGGCTGAGCTGGCGCACGCTGGCGCGCAGGGCACTGGACTCCAGCCAGCTTTCAGGCAGATGCCCGCTTCCCGGGCGCAGGGCACCGCTGGCGCCGGTCAGGGAGCGGCGCAGGACGCTGCTCAAATCCTGTGGCAACAGGTCAAGGCCAATGGCGCGTCTGGCCACAGGTGCTTTCGACGCCACGAAATAGCCCAGCCCCTGACTGGAGGTAATCCGGCCTTGGCCGCGCAAGCGATCCAGCGCCTCAATCAGGGTGAACTTGCTGACACCCCAGTGTTGGGTCATCAGCCGCGCTGAGGGCAGTTTACTGCCGGGGCTGAACTGACCCTGATCGATGGCCTGGCCCAGCGCATCAACAATCTGCTGGACCTTGGGAATGCCGGGCTGGAACGAAACGCTGGGTAAGTGCATGCAGGACCTCATACTTTGCCGGTGATGTTACCAGTAAAGGTCGGTAAAGTTTGCCGGTGGTTGATCTGCCCATTCGGCTACGTCCTGCCTAGACTGCGGTGTCGCTCGCACAGGTTCGAGCGTTGATTGCGGGATGTAACGATCGAAATGGCCACACAACTCACACTTGTTTCCTTTTCTTATTTTCTGGTGTTCTGCGCCACCATGACCTTCAGTCCTGGCCCCATGACCCTGTTGCTGATGGGGTTTGGCATGCAGGAAGGCTTGAAGCGTTCAATGCCGGTGCAGCTGGGCGCCAGTGCGGCGTATCTGGTGTCGATCCTGATTTTTGCCGTCGGGTTTGCCGAGTTGATCAAAGGCAATCCACTGATCAGCCGTGCACTTCAATACATCGGAGTGGCGTACTTGCTGTATCTGGCCTGGCGGCAATGGAACAGCAACGGGCTGGCGCTGGATCGCACGGCAACCCTGGACAGCGGCTTCAAGGGCCGATTTGGCAAGGGCTTGCTCACCGGCTTCTCAAACCCGAAAACTATCGTCATGTTCAGCGCAGTGTTCCCGCAGTTTGCCGGGCAGGGCAGTGCCACTCGGGCCCAGGACCTGATCGTGCTGGGGCTGGCGTTTTTGCTGTTGCAGTTCGCCAGCGGCTGCTTGTATTGCTACTTTGGTCAGCGGATTCGCCGTGTGCTGCAAAGCCCGTCGCGGCAGGTGTTGTTGCAAAGGGCAACGGCAGTGATGCTCTTGGGTGTGGCCCTGATGCTGGCGCGGGGGATTTGACAACTGATCAAAACGCTATAAGTGCGCTGAATTATCATGGCTATGGGTTATATTGAGACGTGTTTCAACCCGTATCGAGATTGGTTGTGTCGACTATTGACCCTGCAGTAACCCTGGTATCAGCCATTGAGTTAAATCAGGTTCAAACACCTGTGGCGCTTTATCTTCAGCGTCTTGCTCCCTCCAGCCGGCAAACCATGCGCTATGTCTTGCAGGAGGCTGCAGATCGGCTGGGCGCTGAAGACGTGGCGATTGACGAATTCCCCTGGCATCACTTGCAACCCGGGCATATCACCGCACTGGTGGCTGCATTGCGCGAGGACGGCTACGCGCCCAATACCTCATCCCTGTACGTCAATGCCATTCGCGGCGTCATGAATCAGGCCTGGCAGCAGAGCCTGATTACCCAGGATCATTTGTTGAAGATTCGTGCCGTGAAGGCGGGAGGCGGCTCGCGCCTGGTCAAGGGGCGCAACCTGCGACGCAACCTGATCCGCGAACTGATGGATGTCTGTGCGGCAGATCCGCGTCCGCAAGGGCTCAGGGATGCTGCGATCATTGCGATTCTGTACGGCTCGGGGATGCGCAAGTCGGAGTCGGTGAACATGGACCTTTGTCAGGTCGATGTGGAGCAGCGCAGCTTGCAGGTATTGGGCAAAGGCAACAAGGAACTGATCAAGTTCGCTCCGGCCTGGGCCTTTGAAAAGCTTGAGGCGTGGCTGGCGTTTCGTAGGGCCCAGCTGCCGGATGGCGTGAGCGATGACACGTTTCTGTTCAATCGCATCCGCCGCGGCAATCACATCACCCGCGAGCGCATTACCAAGCATGCGATTTACTACATTGCCAAGCAGCGGGGCAAGCAAGTGGGGGTAGACATCATGCCCCACGACTTTCGCCGTTCGTTCATTACCCGCGTGATTGAAGAATACGACGTATCCATCGCACAAAAACTGGCCCACCACGCCAACATTGCCACCACCGTTAGCTATGACGTGCGAGATGACAATGAGCGGCGCAATGTGACAGACCGGTTTTTGTTGTAGCACAAGCCTTGCGGCATGCGGGTGCTGGGATTTGATGCATCGCGAGCAAGCCCGCTCCCACAGGTTCGTCAAGTGTTGGTTTTAAGCTTGGTCCACAGGCGGGTGGTCAAGCGGGCAACCTTGGCCGGCAGGTCTTCTACGGTGAACAGGGTGTCGATCACTTCCTTGGACGGGTAGATCGCCGGGTCCTGTTTCACGTCTGGCGACAAGTACGCATCCGCCGCCTGATTAGGGTTGGCGTAGTGGATCTGGTTGCTGATATTGGCAATCACTTGCGGGGCCAGCAGGTAGTTCATGTAGGTGTAGGCATTCTTCTCATGGGGCGCGCTTTTGGGCATGACCACCATGTCGAGCCACAATGTGGAGCCTTCCTTTGGAATCGAGTACGCAATATTGATTCCGTTCCTGGCTTCCTTGGCGCTGGCCGCTGCCTGCACCACGTCACCGTTGAAGCCGATCACCGCACAGATATTGCCGTTTGCCAGATCGCTGATGTATTTGGATGCGTGGAAGTACTGAACATAGGGCCGGATTTTCAACAGCGCCTGCTCGGCTTTCTTGTAATCGTCCGGCTCGTGGCTGTGGTGTGGCAAGCCCAGGTAGTTGAGGGTGATGGGCAGCACTTGCGTCGGGTTGTCGATGATTGCGACCCCGCACTGGCTGAGTTTTTTGATGTTGTTTTCATCAAAAAACAGGCTCCAGGACTGGGTGACATCGGTCGTGCCGAAAATGGCCTTGATCTTCTCGACGTTGTAGCCAATCCCCGCCGTTCCCCACATGTAGGGGTAGCCGTACTGGTTGCCGGGGTCGTTGACTTCAAGCTTTTTCATCAAGACCGGATCAAGGTTTTTCCAGTTGGGCAGCTGGCTGCGGTCCAGTTTCTGGATGGCACCGGCCTTGATCAGGCGAGACAGGAAATGGTTCGAAGGGCTGACCACGTCATAACCGGTATTGCCGGTCATCAACTTGGATTCCAGGACTTCGTTGCTGTCGTGAATGTCGTACGTTGCCTTGATCCCTGTTTCCTTGGTGAAGGTGGTCAGGGTGTCGTCGGCGATATAGCCGTTCCAGTTGGAAATATTGACGCTCTCGTCCGCCAGGCTGGCTGTGGAAAACGCTGCAAGCATGACCGCAAGGGAAACCGAGTTGATGTGCATGTTCAATCACCTTTTCAAGGAGCTCTTATTCTTTTGTGGTGTGAAAGTTTCAGATTTCTGTTTTGGCCCTGACCGCTTCCATGCGCATTCGCAGCACTGCACCGATATCGAAGAACGGGCGGGGTGGAAGCCAGCCTGGCTGGGCTCTGTCCATGACCGACTGCAGCAGCGCAGAGCTGGCGCCAGATGCCATTTCGGCGAGCAGGCGCCCCCACAGAGTGCCGCGGGCAACGCCGGAGCCATTGCATCCGGCCACGGCATAAACCCCTTCTTCAACCTTGGCAAAGTAAGGCTGGCCGCTGCGCGTAGCGCTCAGGTGGCCGGTCCAGGTGTAGTGAATGTCTTGCTCGCCGAGTCCGGGGAAGCGACGCTGCAGGCCCAGTACGTGGTGCTTGCGACGCTGAATCAGATCACTGTCGGATAAATCCCGGGGCCGGTATTCCGCCGTGTTGCGGATCATCACCCGGCGATCCGGGGTCAGTCGTACCGTGGCACCCAACGGACGGGTCGACAGCACGCCCCAAGGCTCAACACTGCCGATGGCCTGGTATTCCGTGTCCGTCAGCGGGCGGGTCAGGCTGGCGCTCAGTTCCATCGGGAAGGTCGCGCTGTTGTCGATTCCGGCTCGGGGGATAAATGCATTCAGGCACACCAGCACCTGGGTAGTCTCGATGCTGCCCTGGGTGCCTGCGGCTCGAATCCGACCGCCACTGAGGCGCTCAAGACCGGTGATCTCGGTGTTTTCAAACAGGGTGACATTGGCCGGCAATGAATCCAGCAGGCCTTTCACGTACTTGGCGGGCTGCAGCAAGGCATTGCCATTGCCGCACCAGATCGCGGCCTGGTAATGCCGGGTGCCGAGTTTTTGTGCCAGTTGCGCGCCTTCCAGAAACTGCGCAGACGCGCCCACAGCGCTCAGGGTGTTGAGTTTGGCTTCGACATGGTTCAGCTTGCGCGGGTCGTTGACGGCGAAGTAGTAGCCCGAGTCCCGGTACTCGCACTCGATGCCGTGGCGTGCAATGCGCATGCGCACTTCTTCACCCGCTGCCTGGCCAATGGATGAGTCCACTGCAAACCCAGCAAACCCGCTTTTGCCGATCAGCTCATCGTCGCCCGGATTTTCGTGGGCCACGGCATATCCGGAGTTACGCGCCGAAGCGCCCTGGGCCGCCCGTTGCCTGTCGACAATCACGATGCGTGCCTCTGGGTGCAGTTCAGCCAGTGAATGGGCCGCACTCAGGCCGGTGATGCCGGCACCGATAATGAGCCAGTCGGCTTTCTCTGAGCCTTTGAGGTGATCACGGCAAGGGGAGCTTCCTGCGAGCGCAATCCAGCCACATTCATTTTTCACGGTTCACCTCGTTTGACTGTTGTTCTGACCGCACCCTGGCGTTAATGCATGCGCTAATCGCATGACTGCTAGCAGGTAGCGCTCTCTATAGCTTGAATTTAGGCGGTGACAGGTGATATATCCAACGTTATAAATTCATTGATTGATTCTGAAAACGCATGGATAAAATCCGTCACGTACCCTCGCTCCAGGGATTGCAGGCGCTGGTCGAGGTTGCAGACTCGGGCAGCTTCACTCAGGCCGCGCAAACCCTGTGCCTGACTCAAAGTGCTGTCAGCCGCAAGATTCAGCAACTTGAAGCGCATTTCGGTGTTGCACTGTTTGCCCGTACCAGCCGCAACGTGCGCATGACAGGGGAAGGGGAGCAGGTACTGGCCAGTGCCCGCAGTATTCTTGAGCAATTGAAAGTGCTCGAAGACCGGATTTCGCCGCAAAAACGGCCCTTTCGAATTCGCATGCATGTTTCGCTGGCCGTTCGCTGGTTACTGCCAAAGCTGAGCGACTTTTACCTGCAGCATCCGGATATCGCCTTGTCGATTGAGACGGTCGCGACCGAAATTGTCGAACCGGCCAGTGACAGTGACGCCTATATCCTTTATCTGGCACGGCCTTCGAACGATCCGGCCTGTATGGCGCTCTTTGACGAAGCACTGGTGCCAGTGTGTGCGCCGGGTCTGGGCCCGCTGACGTCGATGGAGCAGCTTGTGCACTTTGCGCTGTTGCATCGCTCGGCCGACCAGCAAGCCTGGATTGACTGGCTGGCAGCGAACGGAGGCAAATCGCTGCAGGCCTACAGGCATATTCCGTTCAATCTCGACGAGCTGGCACTGGATGCCGCAGCGCGGGGCCTGGGTGTGGCGGTGACCGACATGACCCTGGCGGCAGAGTCCATTCAGCGCGGGGTGTTGATTGTCCCGTTCGGCGAGCCGTTCAAGACCGGTGGCAACTATTCGCTGTGCCTGCAGCCATCGGCGAACTCCCATCCGGCGTGTTCCGAAGTGCTGCAATGGTTTGCCCGACAGGCCGAGTGATAATGGAAGAGGGGGAGACTTGTTAAATTTTGTAATAAGTCTTCTCGCAGGAATATTTATAAATCGCTGTAGGATTGCCTCCCCAATTCAATACAGGTTTGTATGAACGCCCTACAGGAACCACCCAGTCGCAGCTCTGAGCCTGCGCCCCTTCTTCGCTTGATCACCTCTGTCGAGCGTGCTTTACCTTTATCCAGCCCTCCGTTTTGCGATAGCACATCCGCTGCTACGCTTGCCCGTGCGCGCTCGTCGTTAACCCTGAACCTTCGTGAGATTGACTGATACCTATGGAATGGATTGCAGATCCCACGGCCTGGCTCGGCCTGTTGACGTTGATTGTGCTGGAACTGGTACTGGGCATTGATAACCTGGTGTTTATCGCCATCCTGGCGGACAAGTTGCCGCCGGAGCAGCGCGACCGTGCCCGGGTGATCGGTCTTACCCTTGCACTGGTGATGCGCCTGGGCCTGCTGGCCAGCATCTCGTGGATCGTCACGCTGACGGCGCCGTTGTTTGAAGTGTTCGACAAATCGTTCTCGGGTCGCGACCTGATCATGCTGTTCGGTGGTCTGTTCCTGTTGTTCAAGGCGACGATGGAGTTGCATGAACGACTGGAAGGGCATGTGGCCGAACGTACATCAAACATGGGCTACGCCATGTTCTGGCCGATCGTGGCGCAGATTGTGGTGCTCGATGCCGTGTTCTCCCTGGATGCCGTAGTGACTGCTGTGGGCATGGTTGAACACCTGTCGGTGATGATGATCGCGGTGGTGTTCTCGATCGGCTTGATGATCATTGCCAGCAAACCCCTGACCAAATTCGTCAACAGTCATCCGACAGTGATCATGCTGTGTCTGGGCTTCCTGATGATGATCGGCTTCAGCCTGACCGCCGAAGGCCTGGGCTTCCACATTCCCAAGGGCTACCTGTATGCAGCCATCGGCTTCTCGATTCTGATCGAAGTGCTGAACCAGATTGCCCGTGCGCGTCGCAAGAAAAGCGTGCAGGGTCTGCGCCCGATGCGCGAGCGTACGGCTCATGCAGTCTTGCGTTTGCTGGGCGGTCGTACCTTGAATGCAGATGAAGTGGGCGAAGACATTGCTGACATGCTTGAAGGCGGCGAAGACAAGGAAGTTTTCCACCGACGCGAACGCGTGATGATCAGTGGCGTACTGCAACTGGCAGAGCGCCCGATTCGTACCGTGATGACGCCTCGGGCCGAGATCGATCATATCGACCTCGCGGATTCAGCAGACACCATTCGTACGACGCTGATGCACTCGTCGTACTCTCGACTGCCGCTGATCCGCGAAGGCCGGGTTGACGAGCCGCTGGGCTTTATTCATAAAAAGGAATTGCTCAAAGAGCTGTTGGCAGGTCACGAACCTGATCTGGAAGCCATGGCCCGCAAGGCAATCAACCTGCTGGACAGTTTCACGATACTCAATGCTCTGGAGCAGATGCGCAAAGAGTCGACGCACATTGCGTTCGTCATCAACGAGTTCGGTGACTTTATCGGCCTGTTGACCATGACCGACATTCTGGAGTCCATTGCCGGCGAACTGCCGGATGCCAGCGAGATCGAAGGGCCCAATATCGTTGCCCGCGAGGATGGTTACCTGGTCAGTGGTGCATTGAACCTGAGCCAGATCCGTCAGCACATCGGCTTTGCGGCCAAGGCTACGGATGACTATCAGACAATAGCCGGGATGGTCATGAGTTTGCTGGATCGCCTGCCGATGATTGGCGACAAGCTGGAGTGGGAAGGCTGGACCATGACTGTGGTCGAGGTAGAAGAGCGTCGAGTGACGCGGGTGTTGCTGAGCAAGCCTGCAGAGGTTTTGGCTTAAACATAGAACCTGTGGGAGCCGGGCTTGCCTGCGATGGCAATACCTCGGTCAGTCAGACCGAGGTATTGCATCCCACAAGGGTAGTGTTTACTGGCTGTCAGGCAGCGCGTAAGCGATCACGTAATCGCCACGATCAGGCGACTGGCGTGCACCACCGGCGGTGATGACGATGTATTGCTTGCCTGTTTTAGGCGATACAAAGGTCATCGGGCCGCCCTGGCTGCCGACTGGCAAGCGGGCTTTCCAGGCTTCTTCACCGTTGGCCGAGTTAAAGGCGCGCAAGTAGTAGTCCTGGGTCCCGGCGATAAACACCAGGCCACCTTGAGTGGACAGCGTACCGCCCAGCGTCGGCATGCCGATGGGCAGTTGCAGACCCATTTTGATCCCCAGCGGGCCGGTGTCCTGAACGGTGCCGACCGGCACTTGCCAGGCGATTTTCTGGGTCTTCATGTCGATGGCCGTCAGCGTCCCGAAAGGCGGTGCCTGGCACGGAATGCCTGCCACCGACAGGAAGCGGTTCTTGTTCACGGCATAAGGCGTGCCCTTGAGCGGTACTGCGCCCATCCCGGTGTTCAGTGCTTCACCGCCGGAAGAAGCCTTGGCGTCTTTTTGTTGCGGCACCATCTGAACCCACAAGCCCAGACGCATATCGTTGACGAAGATAAAGCCGTGTACCGGGTCAGTCGACAGGCTGCCCCAGTTCATGCCACCCAGTGACCCCGGGAAGCTCAGCGACACGTCAGCGCCTGGCGCGGTGTACAGGCCTTCGTAACGCATTTTCTTGAACGAGATACGGCACAGCATCTGGTCGAAGGGGGTGGCACCCCACATGTCAGATTCAGTCAGTGTCTGCGCGCCGATCTGAGGCATGCCCACGGACTTAGGTTGAGTCAGCGAGTAGGGCTCATCAGGGATGTTCGACGGCTTGACCGCAACTTCTTCGACTTTGGTCAGCGGCTGACCCGTGTGACGATCCAGCACAAAAATCTGACCGGCCTTGGTACCGATCACCAGGGCAGGCACCTTGCTGCCATCTGGCTTGGCAAAGTCGATCAGGCTTGGCTGCATCGGCAGATCGAAGTCCCACAGGTCATTGTGGACGGTCTGGTACACCCATTTTTCTTCACCAGTGGTCGCGTTAAGCGCCAATACGGATGCGCCGTACTTGTGATTCAGAGCGGTACGTTCCACGCCGTAGATATCGGTTGACGAACTGCCCATCGGCAAAAACACGGTGTTCATCAGCGGGTCGTAGGACATCGGTGCCCAGCTGTTAGGCGTGCTGCGAACGTAGGTCTTGCCGTCGGCCGGGGCGTGTTTGTCTTCTGGATTGCCCGGATCAAAAGCCCAGCGCATGGCGCCCGTGATCACGTCGAAACCACGGATAACGCCGCCTGGCATGTCGGTTTGCACGTTATCGGCAACACGGCCGCCCACCACCACTGTGGTGCCAGCCATCAACGGCGCTGACGACAGCTGGTAGTAGGAGTCAGGCACATTGCCCAGCCCGTTTTTGAGATCAACCTGGCCATTGGTGCCGAAGTCCGGGCAGAACTGGCCGGTATCCGCGTCCACAGCAATCAGGCGTGCATCGATGGTATTGGTCAACAGCCGGCGCTGGCACGCAGCACCGGGGGCAACGCTGACGGCCGCTGCCGGAGTACTGCCATCGGTAGGCTGGGTGACGGCGCCAGTGGCGTCAAAATAGGCCAGGCCACGGCAACGCTGCCAGACAGCTGCCTGTGCATTGATGTTGTTTTTCCACAGCTCTTTACCCGTGTCGGCGTCTAGGGCAATGAGGTTGTTGTGCGGTGTGCAGATGAAAACCTTGTCGCCCACTTGCAGCGGGGTCATTTGATCTTCCGCACCGTTACCGTTGCTGATGGCCACGTCGCCGGTCTGGTAAGTCCAGGCCGGAACCAGTTTGGACACGTTGCTGCGGTTGATCTGGTCCAGTGCCGCAAAGCGGCTGCCGCCCTCGTCGTTACCGTAATGTGCCCAGTCTTTCTGGGCCTTGTCCGGATCAACCTTGGTCAGGCCGGGACCGTTGCCGGTTGGTGCGACCGAAGCGTGTGGCTGAAACATCCCCCAGGCACCGGCAACGATGGCCATAGCCAGCACTGCGCCGAGTGCGTAGCCAGCGTTGCCGTTGAGTCCGTTGGCCTTGCGCAGAGTCGGGTAAACCAGCGCCACGACCAGGCTCAGCCCCGCGAGGGCGAACAGGCGTGAAACCAGCGGCCAGAACACCAGTCCGGCGTCGACCACTGCCCAGATCACACTGGCAACCATGACGGCGGCGAACAGCCAGGCACCTGCAAGGCGCTTTTTGAACAGGAGAATGGACGAGGCAACCATCCCGAGGCCTGCGAGCAGGAAGTACAGGCTGCCACCCAGCGTGGCGAGGTAACCGCCGCCGGCTACATAGAGCAATCCGAAAACAAGCACACCGAGAGCGGCGACCCAGATGGGCCAACGGCTTACAGCTGCCGAAGGTTGAGAGTTAATCATTTTTCATGACCCTATTGATGCATGAACGGTTGGGAGGAGGGTATAGCGTTTAACTGTAGCGGCTTGCAGGGCAGGAGCAGGCGCGTTCGGTGATTCTTCACGTCGTCGTGGCCCATGCAGGGCGAGTCAACAGAGCGAGGAAAAGTCGAAATAGTTTTGTACTAAATAGTTAGTTTCCTTACTTTAACAAAAACACGGCCCTGCGACAAATTGTCAGTGCCCTCACGCGTAGGGGGTGCCATCTTTATGGGCGAAATGCCATTTGCCATCAGCCTGCGTAATGGCCTGCAGATCGTCAGAGGGGTAGGTCACGCAATCGCCAGGGCTGCGGTCGCCGACTTCAAGAATGACGCAGACGGCGTCCGTCCTGTTCTCCAGATGGTGGGCAAGGCCTTTGGCGGGAAAGCCTGCGACCATCCCCGGGGCCAGTTGCAGCGTGTCATCCCCTCGAAGCAGGGTGGGATGACCTTCTAGCACATAGATAAATTCATCCTGCTGCGAGTGCGAATGATGAAGCGCCGAAAGGCTCCCCGGGGGAAGGTGGATGAGATTCACGCCAAAATTTTTCAGATTGAACAGATCTCCCAAGGGTCGTTTGGAACGGCCCAGCATCAGGGAAGCGAAGGGCTGCGGGTAATTGCTGGGGCGGGTTCGCTCTGGGGTGTCGAGCGCATAGATCGGATCAGGCTCAGTGGGGCGAGTCATTTTGCATCCCTCACGCTCAGCGGGCAGTGGCAAAGCCAAAGCATAGTTGCTCCTGGCCTGTGCAATCAGTACAAGCGCCGGGTTTTTGGAGGCGCCTTGAGCTGGACGGAGGTGAGGGAAAGAGGCATAAACAGGGGTTATTTATAACTATACTAAATAGTTCTTTAGTATAGTTATAACCTAATCATCTTGAAAAGACCGATAATAGCAGGATTGGCCTCTCATTCACCCAGTTTCGCGCCCGCGAAACTCTTGTCTTGGTGAAGTTTCTCAAGGTATTCCATCAAATCTACCTCTTTATAATCCTGAAAGTGCCCGAGTAGAAGCTCTGTTAGCTGTGTTTCACTTAGCCTAATGATCCCCGCAGCCCTTGAAATTTGGCCTTCTGAGCGTCTAATCACTTGGCTGATTTGCGCAACAATTCGGGCTTTTCTGAGCATTTCTTCGGGGTTGGCCATGCCGATATCAGCGTAAACGTTGTCTGGAATGTCCGTTTTTTCGACTGGAATCAGGTTGGTAACTTCTTCTAATGTTAGAGTTTTGGTGCGATCTGCATTGATCTCTAACAGTCGTTGTTCAGCAATACGAACGTCCTCCAGATCTTCCAGATTGTTAGACTCGTTATATGTTTTCATGGCTGATTAACCTTGAGTGGCTGAGAGGTTTTCGTCAGCGTTAACGAACCGTCAGGCTGCTTTTCAACGGTCAGCGTGTCACCAATGACAAGGCCCATTTGGCTGAGCAGATCATCGGGCAACGGCACGATCATGTCGCCAGTGCCGTCGGCAGCGTCTTGGCAGGTCACAGTCCAGCGTTGGTTTTCAGTACCTGGTACACGGTTCATGGTTTTGATCCCGAGATGGTCAGAGGTCGATAATGCCTGTCTGCCTGTTGAAAAGCAGCCTCCACTGGCCCTGACCCTCCAATACCAAGGTTCGCATAATGTATATTATGTTAAACGAGGTGCTATGTTAGGAATGTTCATGATGTCAGCACTTGTCAGCACTCCTTGAAAATGAGAAAACTTCCATAAATAAAATAATGCTTTAGGGGCAAGCAGTTACGACCATAATCAGTAATTTCACGGTTGCTTCGGAGCGTGGACACCCCTTCGTAAATAAGAAAGTGTTGGGCGGATTGTAAAAGAATAAATACCGGTGAAAACCCCACTCCGTCATCGCGATATGTAGTGGTCAACTCATCCCGGACACGGTTTTGAGTTTTTCTTCCGTTTTCGCTGGGGCCAATCCATCGTTAAATTGATGAGGTCGGATCCAGTTGTAGTGATGCATCAGGTACTGGCTAATATCTCTCTGAGCCTGGTGGCCGGTCATGTAGCCAGTGGTTGGTATCCACTCTGTTTTCAAGCTGCGAAAAACCCGCTCCATCGGCGCATTATCCCAGCAGTTTCCTCGGCGGCTCATACTCTGACGCATGCGATAACGCCACAGCCGCTGGCGAAAGTTGCGGCTGCCATATTGGGATCCCTGGTCTGAGTGAAATAGCAGGCCTTGCGGCTTGCCACGCTGCTCGTAAGCCACATCCAACGCCTTGATCACCAAGTCTGCATCCGGCTTTTCTGATAACGCCCAGCCCACCACTCGGCGAGCGTAAAGATCCATGACAACCGCAAGGTAGTGCCATTTCCCCTGTGCCCAGATGTAGGTGATGTCGCCGCACCAGACCTGGTTGGGCGCTTCGACATCAAATTCTCGGTTCAATATATTTGGGATATCCGGCCGCTCGACTGTCGCCTTTTTATAGGCGTGTGATCCTGGCTGCTTGCTGACCAACTCCAGCTCACGCATCAGCCTGCGTACCTTAAACCGTCCAATTTGCTCACCTTCTTCTTGCATCATCAACGTGATGCTTCGACTGCCGGGAGCACTTCGGCCCTGGGTGAACAACTCGCTCACTCGGCTACGCAGCCTGAGCCGCTCAACATCTGGTGTTCGCCGCCTTAGACGATGCGCGTAGTACCCCGAACGAGCGACCTCAAACGCCTCGCACAAGCAGTCAACAGGCTCATGGACGCTTAGCTGATTGATCAGCGCGTACGCTCGAGATCTTCCGACATCAAGAGCGCGGTAGCCTTTTTTAATATTGATTTCTCGCGCTCGAGGCGAGCAATCCGAGCTTCCAACTCCTGGATTTTTTGCTGCTCTGGTGTCAGGGCCTTGCTCTGGGGCGTGACGCCGGTGCGCTCTTGCTGAAGCTGGTCGACCCAGCGGCGCAGCGCCGACTCACCAACACTCAGTGAACGACTGGCTTCGATGAAGCTGTAGTTTTGCTTGAGCACGAGGTCGGCAGCCTCGCGTTTGAATTCAGCGGAAAAGGTACGGCGTTGTTTGGTCATCTGACACCTCGATCTGGCGAGTATTCTCGCCTAAAAGGGTGTCCGGTTTCATTAGACCACTACAGACAGACCTCATGAACCGTGAAAGCCAGACGCCCTGTCAGGGCTTTTTGGCCAGCTCATTGTCAGGTGGATCGTGGCCAGATCGTGTATCAGAAGTTGTCCAGATTCCTCCTTCGCTCTCAAGCGGGCTTGATCTATATCAGATACCCGTGCCCCCACCCTGTCCGCTCTATTTAAGCTCCCCTGCGCCTGCGCCCCCCCCCATCTATGTCGTGTGTCTCCAGTTGCGGTACATGCATCGGCAGCTGAACGGTCGCCGAAGAGTGTGTGATGTGAACGTCATGCACCTTTGATGGGCCACGTGTTCAGACCCGCTCGTCTGTTATCACGCCAAGCATGTAAATGAGTGATATGTGCAACTTCACCTCCCCCTATGCTTACCGAGCACATTCTCAGATGGCGCTCCCTCCATGTCAGAAGTCCTAGCTCTGCACATTCACCACCTAAAGGCTGCTTGCTCCAGCTGCAGCGTGCTTGAGCTGTGTTTGCCAATTGGTTTGACCGGGCCGGAGGTCGAACGTCTGGATACACTGATAGTGCAACGCCTCAAGGTTAAAAAAGGGGTGGCGCTCTACAGGACCGGGGATCCACTGCGCTCGCTTTACGCAGTCCGCACAGGTTCATTCAAAACCAGCATGGTGTCAGTCGACGGGCGCGAACAGGTCACCGGTTTTCATATTCCTGGCGAGATGCTGGGGCTGGACGCCATCAGTGCCGATGAGCATGTCTGCAATGCGCTTGCCCTTGAGGACAGCGAAGTGTGCCCTATCCACTTTGCACAACTGGAGAAACTGGCGCAAAACCTGCCGTCGCTGCAGCACAATCTCAACAAGCTTCTTAGCCGCGAAATCGTCCGTGACCACAGCATGTTGATGCTTATGGGCAACATGAACTCTGATGAAAGGATGGCAGCTTTTTTGCTCAACCTGTCGCTGCGTTTCAGTACCCGTGGTTATTCATCCAGAAGCTTCGTGCTGAAAATGCGACGGGAAGAAATCGGCTCCTACCTGGGGTTGCGACTTGAAACCATCTGCCGGGGCATTGCGCACCTGCGCGATCAAGGGCTGGTCAGCATCGCAGGACGAAACGTCACTATCCTGGACATGGAAGGGCTCAAACAACTGGTTGCAGGCTGTCATCGGGCTCCGGTGTGAGAGAGGGGATGCCCACTTGAATGGCGATTTTTCAATAGCAGAATATGCGCCCTCCCCGCCAACTGTCAGCCCCCTACGGCTGACAGTTCACCTTTGTGTCAAGGAAATCTGATCCAGATCAGACTCAATGGCTGTCAGCGGGGTAGAAAGGTATGAACCGCGCGGTTTTTCATGGCGCGTCAGCCTTTGAAACCCGATAGAGGATTGCCCCATGCTGACTGTAAAAGAGCACAACGACCAGGCTGCTGCAGCCTACGCTTGGCCAGGTGGAGAACACTGGATTGAAGCGCTCGGGGATGGTCGGCACGTATTGATTCGGCCACTGACGGAAAATGACCGGGAGCGGGAAGTCGCCTTTGTCAAACGTCTGTCCCCCGAGTCCCGGCATATGCGCTTTCTCACACAAGTAAATGAGCCGGGCGCTGCCATGCTCGACCAATTGATGGACATCGATAATCACGACCGTATGGCTTACATCGCACTGGTCCACGAAAATGGCAGCCTGATCGAGATAGGCATCAGCCGCTATGCAGCAACGGGCGAGGATGAATGTGAATGTGCGATAACTGTCGCGGATGACTGGCAGCATCTGGGGCTGGGCACGCTCTTGATGGAGCATTTAATCAAGGCCGCTCGCAAGAACGGTTTTACCTCTATGTATTCCCTTGATGCCTCCAGCAACAACCTTATGCGTCAGTTGGCTTCAGCGCTGGGCTTCAAGACCCATAGCGATCCCGACGACCCGCACCAAGTTATCCATCACCTTGATCTTTAACCCCGCCATAGCCACTGCCGAGGGGCCGGCGATGCCCCCAAACCGTGCTGCCCGTGCGAGCTAGACGTGATTTAGATTGCGTCGAAGTCATCTGTGCGGCGATACCTTCGGGGCTGTAGGTCGGGCTCGCTGATTGGCTTCGTCGGCAGCCTGCTGGGCCTGTTCGGCCTTTAAGTAGGCTTCGTCAGCACGCAAGCGCGCGGTTGCCGCGTTGTCCTCTGCAGACTCTAGACGCGCGTTCCACTCCTGTTCATGCTGATGACTGCACCCAGCGGTTGTTATCAGCATTAAAGCCAGCAATGAGGTGGACAGGTATTTACGCATGGTTGTTCCTCTGCAGCGTGGTTTCGAAAAGGTGAGTTAGAGGATGAAGTATCCGAGGCTGTCCGGGATGGCATCTGATCTTTATCAATAAATCGGAAACTGCAGGGAGCATGTCGGGTTATTTCATGGCAAACAGGTTCATGAAATACCCTGGCTTTTTATTGCGATTGTCTGACCGCCAGCTCACTGCCGGGCACGGAATACAGGGCCCGCTTCGTATTACTGCCAATGAACCGATCAAGTCCTTCCCGGTGAATTGTCCCCATTACCACAACGTCAGCGAGGAACTGTTCGACAAAGTCATGGATAAACGAAACGGGCTGGCCCATCACAAAGTGTAGCCGCTCCGGGCGCACGCTATACCGATCAGCCGGGTGACAAAAGCCTGATGCAAAGACTGGCGCAACTCCTCGACGAAATCCACGTTCCATCCTGCACTGACCAGCGGTGCGTCGCCATTGAACGCCGGCGACAGTTCGTAGGTGTATAACAGATGCAACGTGGCATTGCATTGCAAGGCAAGGGCACTGGCGGTCTGAATGATGGTATCGTTAAGGCCGCTGATTTGCGTACCGGGGTCAAAGGGATCTATTGCAGCGACTACCCGCCGGGGCAATTCATGGCGGACCTGGTTCACCAGATGCAGCGGTACCGTACACTCTTGCAGTAAATGGCAGTCGAGCGGCGTGATAAATACCATTTTAAGCACCGGTTCCAGCTCCACGTCCTGGATCAGCAGATCCGGCTTGAGTGTTTCGACAGTACGGGGGGGGGGGTAAACACCACCTCGACAGTGACTTTCAGTACCTGGCTACTGAGTCAGCGGATCTTTTGCTCTATCGGCTGGCGATAGCGCAAAAGATAGTCCAAATAGGCGGCTTCATCAACATGGTTTCCCACAAATGAACCATGGGTGTAGGTTCAATGAATGAACGTATGTCCAAAGCCGCATCACATGTCTTTGCCAGGGCCACTGCTCGTAACAGTGCTGGCGAGTGATACATCGTATGGTAGGCAATCAGCAGCAAGCGTTGATATTGGCTCATCACACTCCTCTTCGACTGCCGGGCAAACCTGCCAGCAGATTCTCAGCATCAGTGACCGGACGCTCTAGGGCTTGATCGCCAGCACGCTACACGGCGCCTTTTGCAACAGACCTTCTGCAGTTGAGCCCAACCACTTGTTCAAGCCCCGATGCTGCACCGTACCCATAACGATGACGTCACTCTCATGATCCCGGGCAAAGTCACAGATACTCAGCAGTGGTGAGCCCTCTATGAAATGACGGTGCTCAAGGGGCACGCCGTGGCGATCGGCAAGGGATGTAAATGCATCATGTTGTGACTCCCCAAGCGCTTCATAGAGGCCGGTGGCCAAGGGGAGCACACCAACCCCCATGTCCATGGCATACACCGCGACCCAGTCATAAATATGCAGCAGTTCGAGCTGAGCATTGCATTGCTCGGCGAGCTTGCTGGCCGCTTCGAGTATCTGGTCATTGAACACCAGGTCTTGCTGTTCACTGCGCAACACATCGACAATTGCCAGCACTTTGCGCGGAAGCGGGTTGCGTGAGTGCGTCACCAGATGTACTGGGGCCGGGCAGTCGCGCAACAGTTGCCAGTCCAGTGGCGTGAAAAAGACGCGTTTCAAGGCTGTTTCTTCCTGGACATCCTTGATGATCAACGCCAGTGACATGTCATTGACGAAGTGCATTATCTCTTCATAAGGGTGATGGACCCACAGCACCTCACTGGTGACTTTAACGCCATGAGTGCTCATCAAGCCGGCTTGCTCTGCGAGCCATTGCCGGTGGGTTTGCAAGTATCCGTCCCGGGCAAGGTTGATTTGCTCGGGGGCGAACAGGCCGGCAACAGCTAGTGTCGTGAGCGGTTAGTTTATTTTCTAACGTACCACGATATACTGTGCACCCCTCGCCCCGAGATGGTTCCAGGCATGCCTCGTCCAATTGCTCCCTTTGCACTACAGCCCGCCGACGTTCTTACGCTTCAAGGTTGGCTGCGCATGAGTACGCTGGAGCAGAGCCTTGCTCAGCGGGCGCGGATACTGCTTTTGCTCAATGAAGGGGTGACGCCCATTGCCATCTGTGGGCAATTACTGATCACGACACCGACCGTGTTCAAGTGGCGAAAGCGTTATCTGGCGTCGGGCATCGACGGCCTGAACGACCTGCCGCGTAGCGGTCAGCCTTTGAAGCTGGGTGCTGAGAAAGTCAAAGAAATCCTGACCCTGACAACGCACCGGGTTCCCAAGGAAGCAACGCACTGGAGCGTCCGGTTGATGGCCAAGTACGCTCGCGTTACCACCTGGCAAGTCCGGCAGATATGGGCTGCGTCGGATCTCAAGCCGCACCGACTGAAGACATTCAAGATCAGCAACGATCCGCACTTCGCTGAGAAGGTCATCGATGTGGTCGGGCTGTACCTGAGCCCTCCGGACAACGCCATGGTGCTGTCGGTTGACGAGAAAACTCAGATCCAGGCGTTGGATCGTACTCAGCCAATGCTGCAACTTCGGCCTGGGCAGATCGAGCGGCGAACCCATGATTACAAGCGCCATGGCACGGCGAGCTTGTACGCCGCGTTCGACATCATGACCGGTGAAGTAATGGGCCGGATTACCCAGCGGCACCGGGCCAAGGAGTTCCTGGATTTCCTCCGGCAGATTGATAAGAACACGCCTGCCGAGTTGGATCTCCATGTGATCCTGGATAACAGTTCGACCCACAAAACCCCAGCGATCAAGGCCTGGCTGGAAAAACATCCGCGCTTCAAGCTGCACTTCACGCCGACCAGTGCGTCCTGGCTAAACGCGGTGGAAGGCTGGTTTTCACAGCTGGAGAGACGCGCACTGTATCGAGGTGTCTTCACCAGTGTTACTGATCTGAAAGTCGCGATCCGCCAGTTCATTACTGCTCATAACGAGCATTCAGCCAAGCCGTTCAAGTGGACAAAGACCGCAGCGGCCATCATCAGCTCGGTACATATGGCAAAGCTGAGTGTGATGAAGAATAAGCTAATGAACTAACCGCTCGAGACACTAGGGCCTGTAAATAATCAAACGCCACGATATGCAGCGGCAATTGCATTGCAAGCGCCAATGCCCCTGCCCGCCCGAACGCAGGTGTGCGAGTCATTGTCTGGGGGGCAATCAACAGTAAGCGCTGAGTCTGGGACATAAAATACCTCGGCCAAAGGCCGCTTCAATGCAGTGAACAGATGTCCAGATTGAGCTTTATGTGCCCCGGCAACTTGATCTTTATCAGTTGATGACGCTCTTTGTGATGCCGCCCGTTCAGTTGATTTTGATCAACATCCTTCCAACCTTTTGCTCCTAGGCTTCATTAAACTATCGCGCAACGATGGCTGTATCGGAGGGTGCAATGATCGAAACTGACAAGCAATTACTGTTAAGGGCGTTTGATGCTGCATCTAACCCGGTATTGGTCACGGAGCGGACAGGGTGCATCGTCTGGATCAATAAAGCCTTTTGTCTCCTGAGCGGCTATTCGAGGCAGGAGTTGATTGGCAAAACCCCGCATCTCCTTGCTTCGGGCAGACAAAGTACGAGCTTCTACCGCAATCTGTGGCTGACGATACTGGCAGGTCTGACCTGGCAGGGGCAGATGGTTGAACGGCGCAAGGATGGAGGCAACTGCATGGTAAATCAGGTGATTACTCCAGTGCTCGACGACCACGGCGTTGTGACCCATTTCATCGCCATCCTGCATAACGTCCAACTCATGGATGACGAGCGCGCGGCCATGCAGCAGTTGGCGTTCCACGATGCCCTGACCGGGCTGCCGAACCGTAGTTTATTCCTGACGTTGCTCAACCAGTCGATCAATCACGCCGGTAAACACCTTCAGTCATTGGCGTTAATGTTCATAGACTTGGATCATTTCAAATCCGTTAACGACAGCCTGGGTCACGCTTGTGGGGACAAACTGCTGCATGCCGTGGCTGAGCGTCTTGGCCAGTCTGTTCGCAGTTCCGATGTCGTCTCCCGTTTAGGCGGAGACGAGTTTGCAATCATGATTACCGGCATGGACACGCCGGAGCGGGTTGAAGCTCTGGGCAACAAATTGGTCGCTACGATGAATCAGCCGTTCATGATCGATGCACACCGTGTAGAAATCAGCATCAGCGTCGGCATTAGCTTGTTTCCTGTCGATGGCGCCTGTGTCGAAGAGCTGCTCGGACACGCTGACAGCGCGATGTACCAAGCTAAAAGATCCGGTGGCAACGCCTGTTGTTTGAGTATGACGACCAGGCTCTCTGCCTGAGTAGCTGACAACACCCTCAGTGCACCCTGACTCCCACCCACAGAGACAGTGTCAGCAATATCAGGCCCGGGATGACATAGGCTGCAAATCGTCGGCCTCCGCTGACCCAGGCCACCAGGCACTTGCTGATGGAATAACTGCTGATTGCAATTACCATGGGAGTAGCAATGGCAGAAAACGGCAACAGCCCTGCCTTGGTCAGGGAGGCAATGGACGCGGTCGAGTAATGCGGGTCGGCAAACCCGGTAAAGGTGGCGGTCAGCATCACGCCCACCTGACTGAAGTGGCTGAGCGTTGCGGATGACAACAGGGTAATACCGGTCATGGTCAGCGTCACGATCAATGCGAGCTTGAGATTGAATGCGCCTTCAACCTTGATCGGTGCACTGCCCCCTCCTGTTGTGTTGTGAAACAACAAGCAAGCACCTTATAGCGCGGTATTGATGAATCCGCACAGCAACGGCGTCAACATGCTCTGCAAAAGAGCCGGGGCAACCGCCACCAGGATCAGGCCGATCTGCGTGATGGTAGCCAGATTGGAAAGGACAGCTGCCGCGCTTAGGATTTTGACATTCACTGGCTCACTGATGACCCGCTGTCCCATGGTGGCAATTGTTACGGTACTTGAGGCGAACCCGGAAGCGATGGCGGAGATTGCATAGTCGTAACGCGAACCCAGAATACGAACTGCAATATACCCACTGCCCCGATCACCATCAACAACACGGTCAGAGTGCAAATGGTCCGTAGATTGATGGCGGCATAGGGACAAATGAACCGATCCGGCACCAGTGGCAACACTACGAGCGCTGCAATCAGCAAATTTGCCCGTCGCGTATTTCTGCTTCGCTCAACTGACTGATTGCAAAGTGATGCAGTTTCTGGCGATAGGTCAGCAATCCCGCGATCACTACTCCCATGGCAATGGCCAGCTCCAGTACAATGTTGCATAACGCACCGAGTATTAAGACCGAAAATAATACGACTTCGCTCGTAACTCCCGGGTCATGACTCTGGTGTCGCCAATAAGCCACCGAGACAAGCAATGCCAGACCGGTTGCCACGGTCCCTACCAGCAGGCATCCTACGACCTGCATCGCGCTATAGCCCAGCAGTGCAGTGATCGCGAACGTGCGCAAGCCGGCACAGGCGCGACTGTCCACGTGCCCCTTGCGCCGTTCGCGCTCAAGACCAATCAGCATCCCGCTCCCCAGCGCAGCTGCCGCTCCCGCAATATTAAGAGTGTCGTTCATTGTTCCCCCGCCCTCGTTAGCCATTGAGCGCTGTAGCGGTCTTTGAATTCGCCGGCGTTGCTCTGCCGCAACCCGGGGCGAGCAAGCTGATTGCATCGTTGATGATGCCTCCAAGTTTGATCTCTAGAATGCAGAGGTTCGACGGGGGGAGATTGATAATGGTCAACAATTTGCGGATGGACGCAACAGGGGGGGTTAGCGCACAGTGTTTCGACTGGCCCGGTAAATGCTGGAAGAGCATGTTCAGAGCCGGCAACCGTTTAGACCCGGCAGGCCATGTACCGGCCACGCCCGGCTTTTTTGACTTGGTACATAACCTGATCAGCTGCTAATAGAAGCTCATCCGAAGAGCTATCCCCATCACCTAGAGCAATTCCTATCGAAACGCCCACGACGCAAACCTCTCCTGCAATAAAAAAAGGAGAACATAGTGCGTCAATGCATTTGGCCGCTATTGTGTGTGCGGTATCTTCTGCGTTATCGCCAAGATCAGTTGCAACAACGATAAATTCATCGCCTCCGATCCGTGCCAACGTATCGCTTTCCCTTATGATGCTTGAAAAACGCTTCGTTACCTGGCGCAAAACCTCGTCCCCGGCCTCATGACCCAGGGTGTCATTAATATATTTAAAGCCATCCAAATCCATGAATAACAACGCCACAACCGTATGTTGCCTTTTTGCCAGAGCCAACACTTGTCGCAGCCGTGCAGAGAGATAGGCTCTGTTGGGTAAACCTGTGAGCGGGTCATGAAGAGCAATTCTTTTTCGGTCTGCCTGATTCTCGTCCAGCTTGAGCAGCAAGCGATTGAAAGCCGTAATCAGATGTCCAATTTCATCGTTGTAAACAACGGGTATCGGGGCCAGTGGTATTTCATCCCGTGTCATGCGGTCAGCCTGGGCGACGGCGTGGAACAGATGACGAAAAACAATATACAGTCCGACTGATGACAAAATGGCGAATAAGAAAATTGCCGCCACGGCACCTTTAATCAAAAAAATCTGAACGCGACTCACTAATGAAAACGCTTCTTTGCTTGGCACACTGGCTACAACAAACCAGCCCGTACTCGGCACAGATACCATGGCCGAAACAACTTCAATACCTTCCGAGTTAGTCGTCAGTCCCGCGCCACGAAACCCAGCAGCGGCACTGTCATAAAGTGCGTTGATGCCCGGGGCTGGTGTTGATTTAAGTGTTATGCCAAGCGCTGAAAACGTGACGAGCATTTTATCTTTCGGGAATACTACTTTTACCCAGCCTACTGGATTATCCATGCTTTTGTTGAGCAATAACTCCATAAATCCAGGCGCAGCCAGCGCGGTAAAGCCGACTAATATAGACTGCACTTTACCGGTATCGTTAAAAATAGGCGCCGCTATAGGTAACATCGGTTCCTTGACGCCCCCCGTCAGTTCGGGGCGACCGATGAGCGAACGGCCGGCACGCCCCGCTTCAATGTAATCCCGATTAGAATAGTGAGCGGTTGCTTGTCCCTTCTGGGCGGGATAACCCGCGAGCAACTGACCGTCCGGGCTGACGATGAATAATCCTGCAGAGAATAGAACCTGGTACTCGTAATGCTCTTTGAGCCAAACACTCAACTTCCCAGGCTGGGCGATGAGATCAATGGGTAATGATGCAGCAAGACGCTGAATCAACATCTGACGCTGGGTGATTTTTCTATCAATATCATGAGCAACATAAGTGGCAAGCGCTAACTGTTGCTTTTTTACGACTGTGCTCAACTCTTCATGCAGAAATTTGGTCAGCGCATACTCGCGTATGACAGCACCAAAAATGACAATACACAACGCCACCAATAGCAGTCGTGTGACAATGCTATTCAACATTTTTGAGGGTTTTAACAGCAAATAATATTTTTTAGGCATCTAGGTAGTGTAGCCGGATGAGTTGCACCAGGAGTTTTTTTCGGGCGCATGCATGGCACCTTCATTTTCAGACGCTGGCGACCGTAACCATGTGTGGCCGCGGCTGTATTAGACGTCTGGTCCTCTTTCGCTTGTTGGAACATGAAGAGCCCCCACTTCAAATAACCAAGACTGGATTGACTGAAGCCCTGTTGTCCCAAGTTTACAATTGCGTGGCTAAGGGTTGGTGCGTGGTGCGTTAATAATCCCGATACCTGCTGGGTGCAAGTGACAGATTGGTGTCGATGGCATGCTAAGCCTTCGGCAGCGTGATTGCCAATGCCCGACAACCCGCGCATCGGGCATTTTTCTCTATCACCGGTCTGTTTGACAAAAATCAAACTCTCCCATTTAAGCAACGCCAGGATAAGCGCAGGGATATTCTGTTTATTAATACAGGAGCCGATGTGTGCTGGAGTTATAGCACTACGTTCGGGAGGATCGTATGTCTGAGCAATCACGTTTCATGCTGGTCGTTTCTCCATTGATGCAAAGCAACCTCGCTTTCGAGCGGGCCGCAGCCTTGGCCAAGGCTTCGGCGGCGGCACTGCATATTGTGGCGTTCGATTATCTGGAGGGGCTTGCGACCGCGAGTCTGGTCAACGAACAAGCACTTGAACAAATGCGATTAGGCTATGTCGAGCGCCATAGACAGTGGCTTGAGGATCAAGCTCGCCGGTTGCGCAATATCGGCGTGCATGTCACCACAGAGGTGGTATGGGTGCAGAGTCCTTTGCAGGAAATCCTTATTCACCTTAAGGAACAGCCGATGAATGCACTGATAAAGGCACTGGAGCATGAATCCCTCCTTTCACGTGTGATGTTTACCCCTCTAGATATTCATCTGCTACGTGAATGCCCTGTGCCGATACATTTTGTAAGCCATGTAGTGCACGCGTTGCCCCGCAAGATCGTTGCTGCAGTCGATCCTTTTCATCGTGATGGATGGTACGAAGGTTTCAACGACAGAATTGTGCGCGAGGCTGCAAAGCTGGCGGACACCTGTAATGCCGAGCTTGACGTTATTTATGCCCATGATCTTTCATCCCATCAAACGAAAGAGTTCGGCTTTGAAACCGCGCTGACACTATTTTCTTCAGCTAAAGCTCAGGCCCTGTTCAACGCCCAGGCCGATGCTTTTCGCAAGCTGAGCGAGCGCAATGGTATTGCGCCAGAACGCCAGCACATGATAGTTGGTAACCCGGCCAAAGTTCTATCCGGCTACGCTGAGGCTTATGACATCGATGTCATTGTCATGGGGCGTATCGGTTCTCGCGCTATGGGCCGACTGGTGGGCGATACAGTGGAGCATTTGTTGTACAAAATGCCGTGCAGTGTCTGGGTGGTTTCCCCTCAAACTCTGGCTGATTAAGGCCCGCGTCATTACGTAAAATCTTCCGTGGGCAAGGTTATTCCATGGGTGTCCAGACCACTGCGCGCAGAATTTTTTTTCGGTTCCTATGGGGCCGCCTGAAAGAGCATCCATTGGCGAAACTCGGACCGGGCCTTATAACCAGCGCAGCCGACGACGATCCCAGCGGTATCGTCACCTACTCACAGATTTACCTACATTGGATGAACGCAGTGATGGCCTTTAAAAACGCCAAATCTCTAACGTTGCACAGAGCCCCCCACATGCACGATTTTCTAGGCGGACCTCCCCTCCTAAGTGAACAGCAATCGCCTGAACAATCGTCAATCCCAACCCGGCTCCCTGATCATTTCTGCGACTATAAAAGCGCTCAAAAAGCCGCTCACGTTCCGACTCATCAATCCCAGGCCCATCGTCCTCAACTGACAGAGCGTAGTGATCGATTTTTTTAGCTAATCGCACGGTAATCAATCCGTTGGCAGGGGAGAAATTGGCAGCGTTGGTTACCAAATTATTCAAAGCAATATTGATTGCCGAAGCATCAACCCGGACAGGGCTAACCTCACCATTGACATCAAAAACCAGTTCTAACTTTTTACTCAATAACCAAGGAGTTAACTGAACCAGGCTTTCACGAACCGTGGCGGCAAGATCAATGTATTGAGGAGTACTCACGCCTGGTTGCGGCTCCATTCGAGCCATGGTGAGCAATTGGTTGACTAACCGACTGGTACGGTCCACACCTGCAATCAAATACGCCAGTGATTCACGACGCTCCAACTCGGTACCCGCCTCCAGCAAGTTTTGCGCATGTACCCGTAGCACAGCCAGTGGCGTGCGCATTTCATGGGCAGCATCGGCGATGAAGCGCCGCTCACGGCCTAGCACTTCTTGTATTTGCGCGAGCATCCGATTCAGCGCTGCTTGCATGGGTTCCAGCTCACTGGGCAACGGTGCCATGTGCAGAGGTTCCAGAGACCCGCTGTGGCGCGCCCGCAATGTTGCCGCCATATTTGCTAGAGGCTTGAGCCCCCAACCAATTGCAAGCCAGATCATTGCGGCTAAAATCAGACTACCTAGAATATTGGGCCACAGGGTGTGACGTACGATCCGATCCACTAAGTCCGTACGCACGTCGTCTCGCTCACCGACCCAGATACGGAGCTGGTTCTGTTTGTCTTCAAGCATAAACGCACGCCATTTACGGTTGTTCAGGTCAACGACATCGTTGAAACCAGGCATGTCTGGGGGTGAGTTCAAGGTTGGGGCACTGGCAGTGTGCACCAGCACATCCCCCTTGGAGTCCCAGACTTGAAAAGCGATCTTTGATTCATAGGGATGACCATCAGTCCGTGGCTGTGCTTCGCTCAAGGCTTTGTTGAACGCTTGATAAAGATCAGCTTGCTCTTTGCTGGCCAACGGCATGCGCATCACTCCCTGCAGTAATCGGGCGTTTTGCGCCAGTTGGGCGTCATAGACTTCAGCAATTTCATGATTACTGTCGTGCAGGTTGAAGACGCTGATTACCCCCAGACCGGCGAGCAGTAAGCCAATGATAAGCGTCAATGTGCGACGCCGGATCGACATCATCAACTCTCCTCCATCAGGTAGCCGACACCACGTATAGTACGAATTAGGTCGCTTGAAAACTTCTTGCGCAGATGATGTATATGCACTTCCAGCGTGTTGCTTTCAGCTTCCTCACTCCAGCCGTAGAGCAACTGCATCAGGTGATCGCGGGTCATAACGCGACCAGGTGGCGAGAGCAGCTCATGGAGTAACTGATACTCCTTAGGTGTCAAAGCCACCGGTTTACCCTGATAGCTGACTTGCTGCGTTCCTGGATTCAAACTGATACCCGCGTGCTCTATCAACATCTGGGCTCGCCCAGCACTTCGTCTTAACAAAGCGCGTATACGCGCCTTGAGCTCGGCTAGATCGAAGGGTTTGATCAAGTAGTCGTCTGCTCCGGCATCCAGACCGGCAATACGGTCTTCGGTAGCATCCCGGGCTGTTAGAATGAGTACTGGCAGATTAGAGCTACTGTCTCGCAGACGGCGCAGCACCTCTAAACCGTCCATTCGCGGAAGGCCGAGGTCGAGTATTGCCAGATCAAAACTTTCGCTGAGTAGCGCATGTAAAGCGCTGCTACCGTCCTGCAGCCAATCGACGGTATAACCCTCGCGCACCAAGGCTTGATGGATACCTTCGCCGAGCGCAACATCATCCTCAATCAGTAATAGCCGCACACAGACTCCTGTCAGTTAATTTTTTTATTCACGTCCACCAGCAAAACCTCGATCTCTTTGCGTCGTCCTGTATCGGCCGTTTCCCGTCCTGGTCGGGGCGCGGCAAGCAAGGCTCTTTGCAAAGCATTTTTGGCCTCAACATAATGTTTTTGACGGTAAAGGTGGTCACCCCAGAAGTACAGACTATCGATGCCTGTAGGGTTCAGTTGCAAGGCCTGTTTGAGCAACTGTTCTGCTTTGTTGGCATCGCCGAAACCTATGGGCCAGCCAGGTACACGGTCATACAAAGCTGCAAGGCTTGTGTATGCAGAGCCTTGCAGAGCTTTAGGATCAAGGGCTAAGGCTTTTTCTAAGTCAACCTTCGCCTCTTTCACTTTGCTCAATGCGCCGAGACCTCCCTGTGCACCAGCCCAACTGCTAGTCACAATACCGGACCAAATCCAGGCTTCGGCCACGGATGGGCGCTCTTGGGTGAACGCAGTAGTTTGAGTCGCCAGTTTTTCGAAAGCGGCAGTACGCTGTTCAGTAGGAACTTCGTACTGGATATATGCCCAGCCTTCCTGAATTCCGGCCAGGCGTTGTTCGTCAGCAGTATCGATGGCCCAAACACTTGGGCTCAACGCCACCAAAAGCAAGCATGCTGTGATTCTTTTCATGATTAGCGCTTCTCTCTTTCAGGCTTAGTACTCAGGCGGCGAATCAGAGGCAAGTGTTTACGTAGCCCCTTGTCCACCAAGTGGGGAAAAAGGCTATTGATCCGTACGAAAAAGCGCTCCTTCCAGCCTAAGTACAAATCCCGGCGGTCACCTGCAATAGAATGAACCACAGCCGAAGCAACGGTTTGTGGATCATCAACGCCAGCATTCAATGCATCGTTCAGGACTTGAGCCGCAGAGCTATTCATCGTGGTACGAGTGGCACGTGGAGCAACATAAAGCACGCCAACCCGGGTGTCCGCCAGTTCCCGCCTAAGGGCTTCAGAAAACCCGCGCAGTGCAAACTTGGTAGCGCAGTAGCTGGCATAACCGGCATAGCCAATGGAGCCATACGTCGAACCAACGTTAACCACCATCGCACTGTCTGCCTGCTTAAGCAGCGGCAACAGCAACTTGGTCAGACAAATCGGGGCGCTGATATTCACCGCCAACATTGCGTTGATTTCTACGTCATCGAGCTGTTCAAGCATGGCAAAGTGATTGACTCCGGCAGCATTGATCAACAGATTGATGCCGCCTATAGCCTCAGCGGCGGCTAACACTTTGCGCCGCTCAGCAGAGCACGTCAGATCAGCGGCAACCCAGCACAAATGCTGCGGATAGCGCGACAGCAGCGGTGCAAGCGTTTCCCGGTGCCGGGCTACCGCCAGCACGCGAGCACCACTGGCACAAAGGGCATCGGCAATTGCCAGGCCGATACCACCACTGGCACCGGTCAGGACCACACGAGCCTCAGACAGTCGCATGCAAGCTCTCCTGGTCACGTGGCAAACCGCGAAACATGTCGGTATAGAGTCTGTAGACCACTTTCGAGGCGTGAATAACAGCAGCTTGGTCGGCAGGGTCATCGAGCCTGTTCATCAGACGGCGGTAAGTCTGCATGTGTTCAACGTCGAGGGAGCCGTGAGAACTCAGATAACTGAAAGCGCTTTCCGGCAGCTCAAGACGCTCACGAATGCTGCCTGCAGCGTGGGTGGCCAAAGCAATGCTGGTGCCCTCCAAAACATTTACCATACCGAACAGACCAACAGGGTTGTCACGGGCGATCAAGTCGTAGAGGAAACTGACCATCAACTCGATCGGTAAAGACGGTCGCCCATCCCGTACCGCTGCCTTGTCTGCGCCGCAAGCCTCAATGTCGTTGAGTACCCATTGCTCGTGCCCGTACTCATCTTCAATATATTCGCAGACTGCTTTGCGCAGCCATTCCAGGCGCGACGGCAGACGACTGCCACACGCCATCATCAACGGTACGGTGTGACGCACATGGTAATAGGCCTGAGCCAGAAAAGCCCGGTAGCTCTCCAGGCTTACCTTGCCTTCGAGGGCATCGCGGATGATCGGCAAAGTGAACAGCTCATGACGTTCTTGCTTGGTAGCTTCTTGGAGAGTGTCGAAAAAATTCATGATGTGGATCCTTCGGAAAAAGCGAATTGAGTAAGCTGCACCTGGTAATGCTCGACGATGGCGTCGCGACGTGGCCGGCCATTTGCGGTGAGAAAACCATTCGAGGGGGTGAAAGGTTGATCCAGCCGGGTCCAGTGATGGACTTGAGCGTAATCGGGCAAGGCTTCGTTGGCTTCAGCTACGGCAGCGGCCAGATCAACGTCGGCACAATCGGGACGATGGGGCCAGAGCAGAGCGTGATTACCAGGCATTGCTTCGCCGTAGACAAAGGCCTGCGTAATATGGCGGCCCTGGGTCAGTTCGGCTTCGACCCATTCAGGATTTACATTGCGGCCGAAGCTGGTGACAAACTGATGTTTCTTGCGTCCTCTAAGGTAGAGATAACCTTCGGGATCAAACTCCCCAAGATCCCCGCTTGGCCACCATTGTTCAACGTGCGGTGCCTCACCTAGATAACCGAGCAGAGGAGACCCCTTGATCAGCACTTCACCGTCGTCGGCCAAGCGGATGTCCACATGCGGCAGGGGGCGCCCCACAGTGCCGGGACGCTGGGAACCTGGCCGATTCAGGCACACTACCGAGGCGCACTCCGAGAGTCCGTAGCCTTCGTAAACTGGCAGGCCCTCCCGATGCGCACGATGCAGCAATGCTTCGCTGACGCGGGCCCCGCCCACAGCCACAAAGCGTAACGACTGCGGATTGAACACTCTCTGCTCGGCAGCGCTGACCAATATCAACAGTAGTTGCGGCACCAGAATCAGGCTTGCCGGCGCACGGTTGGCCAAGCAACCAAGCAAACGCGCCACATCGACGCCGCTGGCGCCCTCAATGCCCAGGGTTTTCTGGCTTGGTAAACTCAAGGTCGCCCCCGCGTATAGCGCGGCGTAGCACCCGATATTTTCCAGCAAGATCGCCAGAGGCAGCAGAGCCAGGTGATGCTGCGAATCGGTAGGTTTGCTCGCATGATCCAGCTCACGAACGACCCTCAAAATCGCTTCGGCGCTTAAGCAAACACCTTTGGGGGTTCCGGTAGTGCCCGAGGTGAAGGTCAGTTTGGCAGTCCCTTCGTGCATCGGACTCACGCCGCTGAAGGCTTTACTCCAGAACACCCCGCTACGCACATATCCTGAGGATTCCAGTTCTACTTCCAGATGCGGCTCAGCAATCACCCGCTCAGCCTGGCTCTGTATCAAACAATGCTTACGTTGTGCCGGGCTAAAGAATGGCGGCAGCATGAGACAGGTCACGCCTTCAAACAGAGCAGCCAGGTCCCAGAGAATGAGTTCAGCGCCGTTGTCCAGCGCCAGTGCAATAACCTTGATCTGTTCATCGCGCAGTCGCTGCTGGCGATACATCACTTCTGCGTAGAGCGTGGCGTAGTCCAGTTTCAGTTGATCGCCCCACAAGGCGATGGTGCTGGATTTCTGTTCAGCGTGGCTGCGCAACATGTGTTTGAAACGTTGGATTTCAAGCGACATGACTGGACTCCTCACCGGACAATGTCAGCCCAAGGCGACCGAACAGTCCCGTAGTGTGCAGATGATTAAAGCCGGCCTGGATGTTACCGACGTGCACACAAGGCTTGCTTTCGTAATAACTGCCCCACTCGTGTTGGTCATCACCCAATCGCGCCGGATCGGCGGCACAGAGTGTCACCGGCTTCAATCCAAGCCGATGGAAGCTGTTCACCAAGCCCGCGTTGCCAGTAAACGCCACCCACTCCTGCCCGCCCATGGCCAATAAATAGGTGATAGCTATGATGCTCAAACGTGCACTGCCAGTGTCGCTGGCTACCAGGTTACCTACCTCGACTATGCCCGAGCGTTCCACGGGACGACCCGCTGTGGCACTTATCAGCGGATCAATCGATTCATCCAGATAGCGTTCCAGAAATAGCGGCTCGGCACTCGCCCTGCGAACACCCGCTACCGCAAAGAGTTCACCCGCAGCGTCACTCATACCGAATAGCTCGGGCATAAAATGACGGATGTCGGCACCGTGGGCTGTTAGGAAGCGTTGTTGAATAAAGGCTTCAAAAACTGGACGCTGGGGGTCATCTGGCAGCGCTCTAGCCAGACACATCTGAGAATTTCCGACGTGACCGAAGCGCAGTGGTAAGGGAATTTTCCAGTCGAAATGGGGCATTGCTGACTCCTCCCGGGATCATGTTGGGAGGAGTATCGGGAGCATTTCTTAACGAAGTCTGAAGATCACCTTCAGACTTCATTAAGACTCTGACTATAGGTTGACATACGTCGATTCGGTTACAGGCCGAATCCAGGCAACACGAATAATTCGAATGCCTGCAATGACTCTTTCGAGGCCTCTCATGACCCACGATTCAGTTGCTCAGCGTTACGCAAATCTGTCGATTATTTTGCATTGGTTAATACTGGCGCTATTTTTCGGTGTTTACGCTTGTATAGAGATCAAGGGATTACTACCTCGAGGCAGCACATTCAAGGCCCCCTTGCTGGGAATGCATGCCATGTTCGGGATGGCTATTTTCGCACTGGTATGGGTCCGGCTTCTGGGGCGTTTGAAACAACGCCCGCCAATCTTGCCCCGTCCTCCTGCCTGGCAGAGGACATTAGCCTTTCTGACGCACATCTCACTTTACGTGCTTATGATTGCCACACCCGTGCTGGCCTGGTTAATGCTCAGTGCCGCAGGCAAATCCGTTCCGTATTTCGATTTTACGCTCCCCTCGCCCATAGCTCTGGATCCCGATATGGCGAGGCAGTTTAAAAACTGGCATGAATGGTTAGGCAGTGCTGGATATTGGCTAATCGGTCTACACGCCGGCGCAGGACTTTTCCATCATTACCTGGTTGGCGA
This sequence comes from Pseudomonas sp. ML2-2023-3, assembly GCF_037055275.1. NCBI lineage: Bacteria > Pseudomonadati > Pseudomonadota > Gammaproteobacteria > Pseudomonadales > Pseudomonadaceae > Pseudomonas > Pseudomonas sp. ML2-2023-3. The sequence goes on along the minus strand of NZ_CP146343.1, from coordinate 3,427,917 downwards.
TAACACACTGATTCGAATGATACCCAGACGCCACTAGCCGGACTTGCTTACACGCCTTATGTGTTTATCTGTAACTCTCTCGATTACCGACGAGGCTCACACTTCACGTGCCATGGTGCTGATCGAGATCACCCTCCCTTTTTTTGTAACCTGCTAAGGTCTGAGATACGTGCCTTCTCAATGAAGATGAAAGTAAATTTTCAAACCATACCTCGGGTTGCTAAAAGGAGCATAAGCGTTGAAAAACTGGCACTGGATCGTCGGTTTATTGTTAATCACAACCATATCTCTGCTAATCGAGATCCCTGTCAATACTTGGCTAACCTCGGCGACCCTGAGTTTGGTACTCGGCGCGACAGCCATGGTTTACATGGCTGCGTCCTGCCTGCTCGCGAGTCGCTGGAGGGTGATTGAAAACATTTTTGGTGGCTTGGACCGAGTCTATGATGCGCATAAATGGCTAGGTGTCTGGGCCTTGGTATTTGCCACCTACCACTTTGTTTTCAAGGCCAATCTGGATGCCTGGAACAGCGTACCTATTTGGGAGCTGCCCAAGTACTGGACCCGGCTCGTACGTCAATTGAGCTACGTCGCCCTGGGCTTGATTGTTCTGCTCGCCTTAAACCGTAATATTCCCTACAACGTCTGGCGCTGGTGGCACAAACTGTCCGGCCTATTGTTCTTGATCGTAATTGTGCACTGGCTCAGCTTTAAATCACCGATTACTTTGACTAGCCCTTCCGGGGTATGGCTGGTCTCACTATGCGGATTGGGTGTGATTGCAGCAGTCTACAAATTAACGCTGTACCCCTTTGTCGCCCGCGCTGGCGAATATCGGGTAACCGCAGTTACGAGCAAAAATGGAACACTTCACTTAACACTCACTCCGGTACACAAAGGGTTCGCCTTCAAACCTGGGCAATTTGCTTTTCTGGCGATGAAACAAAATGGCCTGCGAGAGCCTCATCCTTTCACCATTGCAAGCGCCAATGATGAAAGTGGACAGATCGAGTTCTTGATACGGCCACTGGGGGACTACACCAAAAAACTGACCGAACAGGTCAAGATTGGCATGCTCGCAGATATTTACGCCCCATATGGCCGCTTTAAACGCCAGCCCCAGGCTGAACGCGAAATTTGGATTGGCGCAGGCGTGGGCATCTCACCATTTGTTTCCTGGCTGAAAGATCCTGGCGCTAAAAATCTGGATAAAGCGACCCTTGTATATTGCTTCAATCCCGCTCGTGCCTTCCCGCCCGCAGAGCACTTGCTCGGTATGGCACAAGCTCGAGGCGTCGAATTTGTGAGCAATGACAAGGGGCTCGATGTACTGGCCGAAACAATGCGTCAAGCCGTTAAAAAAACCTCCCCCGACAAGGTTCAAATCAGTTTCTGCGGTCCTAAGGGTCTATTGGCTAACGTTCGTGAAATTATGCGAGCACTGAATATTCCACAAACTAACTTGCACATCGAACTTTTTGAATTCCGCTAAATAATCAACACCAGAATACTGAGCTCTCTGAGTAAAATACTCCGATTACTACAGGCCATGGGTCTAAATCCATCACTCTGAGACGAACACATCTGCAACATAGGTCTTACAGACCTGCAACGCGATCAATCCTTGATCGCCGTCGTTGGTGATGCCGATAATTCGTTGAGCATGCGCTGGCTCACGTTGGGCTCTATGGGCTGCATGAGCCACGCAGCCGGTGCCGCTGGTGGTTAGCGTCTGTCGCGTCAAATTGGACTCCCGGATCACATCGAGCAGCTTCAGGCCGGCTTCTACCGGATCAAGTTTGGTAACTGCAGCGCCCTCACCCTCCCCCGCGTCATCCTTGCGGCCCTGCGCCATGTTCAAGCTCGGTGTTCACCGCCAAGGCGCGATGGTCGCCGAAGCGATGCGCCGACAGATCATCACGCCGCTCTGCTTGCTGCTAGTCGCAGTGATGACTATGCAAGGTCTTGATGACAGCGGGATGGCTCGACGTAATCGCCGCCCCAGTGAGCGCAGAGGCGGCGAACTGATAATTACGCGCAGCGCTGACTCTTTTGATCTGGTCGGTTAATCAGAAAACGGAGGATTCATCCATGCACAAGTAAATCGTGATGGGCACGCCCGCACGGCCTTGCTCTTACATACGGTGGTGTTTTAAGAGTGGAACACAGTACGGTTTCGACTGGGCTTTTTCATGCTTGCAGTTATTCGTCAGCTCTACCTTGTCGTAAGGTCTGAGTGCTGACGAATACCCGTAGCCCAAGTCGAGTTTCGACCATGCACCGATCAATCACCCAGTGCATCAACGATCTCGACGGATTGCGCGCACGAGCCCAGCAGGCCACGGCCGAGTTCTACCAAAAGCCCTGCGTACAACCGCCACCGCTGGCCCCGCTGATCATCGTGCGCCCGAGCGGTAACAACACCTTTTATATCCAACACGGCCAAGACAACAATAACTGACGCGACAACCAGAACAGCAATGCCGAGCATCCGTCCAATTTCACGCACTTTCTTTTGCAGGGGCGTAACCTCCTCCGGCGTGTCATCCAGCAGTTGAGCTATTGCCCCTATTTCAGTGGCTATACCGATTGCCGTGACGATGCCGAGGCCCGAACCCTGGGCGATGGCAGTGCCTTTGAAGACCATGTTGGAGCGCTCAGCCAAAGGGGCCTCTGACTGCAAACAGGCAGCCTGTTTCAAGACGGCTTCACTCTCACCGGTCAGCGATGCTTCCAGTACCCTTAAGCCATTGGCATGAACCAGTCGAGCATCAGCGCCCACCGAATCCCCTCGGACAACACCAGCAGGTCTCCGACCACCAGTTGATGACTGGGGATGCGCGCCAACCCTTCATCGCGGATGATGGATGAGGTAGTTTGAGTCAGCGTGCTCAATGCAGCAACGGCTCGCAGCGAGCGGGTTCCCTGGGAAAATCCTAGAACTCCGTTCGCTAGCACAATCAACGTGACGACCACAGCATCAGCGGGCCAACCCTCGCGATCCACCAGACACCAGATAACCAAACTGATGATCACGGCAAAGAGCAGCAGATAAACCAGCGGAGCCTGAAACTGCACAAGCAGATAATGCCAAGCGGGTTTGGTTCGCCCGGTGCATAACTCATTGAACCCATCACGATCTAAACGGACATGGTCCTCTGAATTAGACACCCCCCCGCGGGCGTCAGAACCCAACTCACGGAGAACCGTCTCGACATCCTCCAGGTATGGGGTCGTGATACGGCGTTCAGCAGGCCCGACCAAGCGGCTCATTTCGCCCCCTTTTCCAGCAGCGTGTGCATCGTTATTCCATTAACTCCGTAGCAGCCACTCATGCACCGAAAGGGCAGGCGACGATAACTCTCTTAGTTCACGGTGCCAGCTCCCCCCTAGCGCCAATCCAGATAACGAAACAGTTCTTCCTCCTGCTCAAAGTGCAATTGCACCAGGGTGTCGAGCCGGATCAACTGGTATTGAACCTCATCAGCAGGCGTCGTCGCAGGGTCGGAGCTAAAGTCACGGCTCATGCGCGCCAGCAAATGGATCAGGCGAAATATCTCGCGGTGAGCGTGGCTCATGGCCGCCATCGGGTCCTCGCCTGGCATGCTTCGCGTCAGCAGCGGGTACAGTGTGTTTTCATCTTCGTGCTCATGCTGCACCAGGGATGTCTGCAGCTTGTCGACCAGTTCCTGCAAGTCGGTCTGTGCTTGCGCACATGGGCGCTTGACAAAGTCGCTGGCCAGTTGGTGCAGGTCGCTCAGCACAGCGCAGAGTTGCTGGTGTTGGTCTTGCAGGCGATCGATGTGTTCTGCGGTCAGCTTTCGTTTTCTGCGCCCCAACGACGGTCCCAGGGCCCGCAAGGCGTTAAGGATGATCACCACGTCGATCCCCTCCTGCACCACGGCGCCCATCAATGGCGGCAGGAAACCGAGGGCAGCCACTCCCATGGCCAACAACGACATACCCATCCCGACCAGCACACCCTGGCGGGCGATGTAGCGAGTGCGGCGGGCAATGTCCAGCGCCTCGACCAGACGATCGAGGCGATCCACCAGCAGGACCACACCCGCGGCTTGTGCCGAAGCTGTGGCACCACCGGCCCCCATGGCCACACCGACGTTGGCCGCCGCCAGCGCTGGCGCGTCGTTGATGCCATCGCCGACCATCAGGGTGCTGGTGCGCAAGCAACCTTGCTGTACAGCGCGCACTTTTTCCTCAGGGGTCAATCCGGCACGCAGTTCGTCAATGCCGGCAGATAGCGCAATCATCTGTGCGGTTTCCAGGCGATCCCCGGTGAGCATGACGATCCTTTCGATACCTCTGTTGCGCAGTCGGCGCAGGGTTTGCGGGGTTTCGCGCCGAACGTTGTCGGAGAAGACCAGCAGACCAGCAAGCGTTCCGTCCACTTCGATGAAGCTCCCACTGCACGCCAGGTAATCCATGTGGCGCAGCATGGCTGAGGCCCATTCGTTCGCCGGGGTTTGTTCATGAACAAAAGACAACGTACCAAATCGCACAAGTACGCCATCAACCCGCCCACACAGTCCTGAGCCTGGGCTTTCTTCTACGTCCTGGGGCACGCTAAGGGGCAATTGGCGCTGATGCGCCGCTTCGACAATGGCCTGGGAGATGGGGTGAGTCGAGGCCTGCGCCAGCGAAGCGGCCAGCCCCAACAGACGTTGCGGGTCGGCCACCCCGTTGACCTCTATCGACTGCAGACGGGCATGGCCGTTGGTCAGCGTGCCGGTCTTGTCGAGAAACACCTGCTTTACCCCGGCCAGTGCTTCCAGCGTCGCTCCATCCTTGACCAGAATCCCGCGCCGTGCCGCCCTCGAAATACCTGACATGATGGAAATGGGTACTGCCAGAATCAACGGGCAAGGTGTAGCCACCACCAGCACCGCCAGGGCTCGCAAGGGATCACCACTCGCGTACCAGGCCACAGCGGCAATCAGCAACGTCAGCGGTATGAAATACAACGCATAGCGGTCGGCCAATCGCACAAAAGGCGCCCGCGAACGGCGCGCAGCCTCGGCCAGCCGTACGATACCGGCATACGTGCTTTGCGCTGACGTTGTTGTGGCCGCCAGCAGGAAAGGTGCCCCCACGTTGGATACCCCACTGGGCAGTTGCTCTCCCTCTCGATGGGTGACCGGTAACGACTCACCGCTGAGTGCCGATTCGTCCAGAGTGGCTACCGCACTGAGAAGGCGGCCGTCGACCGGCACGACCTCTCCCAACCGTACCAGCAACGTTTGATGGGGCTGGATTTGCTCAACGGGGATCTTGCGTAAGCCGCCCTCCTCCTGCAACCAGGCCGTACGTGGGGCGCGGTCGACGAGGGCTCGTAGTTCGCGTTCGGCACGTTGTTTGGTGAAAAACTCCAGGGTCCGGCCGGATGCCAGCATCAACGCAATCACCCCAGCCACCAGGGCTTGCTCGAAGATCAGGGCGGCGCTAATCGACAGCAATGCGATCAAGTCTACCCCTGCCTCCCCGCGAGCCAGTCGCTTGGCAATCTCAACGAGCAGGACCAAGGCCATCACCAGACTGCCGGCAGCCCAGCACACCGATGCCCAGTCAGCTCTTTGTGCAAGATACGCAACACCCCCAGCCAACAGCGTGAAGGCGGTGAGCAACAACAGCACGGGGTCTAGCCATTTACTGAGCATCGAAGCGAGTACCTCAAAAACGATTGGCATTGCCCATGCTGAACATAACGCGGGTGGCTTGACCGTGAGGGGGGATTTCAACGACTAAAGTCAGCGACGCCTCGGTAGAGCTTAGTTCTAGAATGCTTAACGTGTCCGATTTGGCTCATTCATTGAAACTGACCACAAGCCAAGTGAAGGCGGCTTTTGGAAAAAACAGGTGTGCGTACTCTCTTTCTGATCTGAATTAAACACCCTTGGGACGTTCAGCAGAAATTAGAAACCGTCGATGCACACAGACCTCGCCTTTCGTGGAGACTCCTATGGCTACTCACCTGCAAGGTACAAAACCCGTCTGTCCCTACTCTCGCCCAACCTCATGCGGGCAGTTTGCAAAAGGCCGGCCCCACTTGCAGTCTCTCTTCGTTGAGCATCGGTATGCCGCCGCTAGTAACAGAGCCCCTGGTTTGCCGCGTAGTGGTTAATTATCCGCTGGCGCCCATTGCCAATTGAGAACCTCGGGCATGTCCTGCCCATGCTCGATGAGATGAAGCTTGTGCCGCTCCATCGTCGACCAATATCGCGCCTTGGCGAGCGGGATCAGACTTTGCAGACGAGGCACGCGTTCAATGACGTCCAGCGCCAGCTGATAACGGTCCAGATTGTTGATCACTGCCATGTCGAAAGGGGTGGTCGTCGCCCCCTCTTCCTTGAAGCCTCGCACATGGAAATTCTGATGATTAGTGCGTTTGTACAGCAGGCGGTGAATCAGCGTAGGGTAGCCGTGGAAAGCAAAAATCACCGGTTTGTCCAGCGTAAATAAATCATCGAATTCGCTGTCCGGTATGCCATGGGGATGCTGGTACGACGGCTGCAGCACCATCAGGTCTACGACATTGACCACCCTCACCCGCAAATCTGGCACGTACTCACGCAATAAAGTCACGGCGGCGAGTGTTTCCAGGGTTGGCACATCACCGGCACAGGCCATCACCACGTCGGGATCTTCATCATTGCGACACGCCCAGTCCCATCGACCGATACCCTTCTGGCAATGCCCAATGGCTGCATCGATATCCAGCCACTGCCATTCCAGCTGTTTGCCGACGACGATGACGTTGATGTAATGGCGGCTTCTGAGGCAGTGGTCCGTCACCGACAACAGGCAATTGGTATCGGGGGGTAAGTAGATCCGCACGACGTCCGGCTTTTTATTGGCCAGCAGATCGATGAACCCCGGATCCTGGTGGGAAAAGCCATTGTGGTCCTGACGCCAGACGTGGGATGTCAGCAAATAATTAAGGGAAGCAATGGGTTGACGCCATGGCACTTCGGCGGAGGTCTTCAGCCATTTGGCATGCTGGTTGACCATCGAATCGACGATATGGATAAACGCTTCGTAACAGGACAAGAACCCATGACGTCCAGTCAGTAGATAACCCTCGAGCCAGCCCTCGCAGACCTGCTCACTGAGAATCTCCATGACGCGACCATCGCTGGCCAGATTAAGATCGTCCGGCTCCAGTGGGTCCATCCACGCCTTGGCACTGACGTCATAGACCGCATCGAGGCGGTTCGAAGCAGTTTCATCCGGGCCGAACAGACGGAAATTACTGGCACCAAGGTTGTTTTTCATCACATCGCGCAAAAACGTACCCATCACTCGTGTGGCCTCTGCGCGCAAGCTGCCAGGTGCTTCAAACTTCACGGCATAATCGCTGAAACGCGGCAAATCCAAGGGGCGCAACAACACACCGCCATTGGCGTGGGGGTTGGCGCTCATTCGCCGGTGTCCGGTCGGTGCCAGTGCCGCAATTTCGGGCAATAACGAACCGTTTTCATCAAACAGCTCATGAGGGCGATAGCTGTTGAGCCACTCCTCCAACTGGCGCAGATGCAGCGGCTGCTGGAAATCGGCCAATGGCACTTGATGCGCGCGGCAGGTACCTTCGACTCGATGCCCCTCGACGAATTTCGGGCCGGTCCAGCCTTTGGGCGTTCGCAGGACCAGCATTGGCCACAGTGGTCGTTGCGGCGGTGTGGATAGCCCGGGCCGACGCGCCTCAAGCTGAATGTCACGAATTTTCAGAACCATCGTGTCCAGCGTCTGCGCAAGCGCCTGATGCACCTGCGCCGGGTCATCGCCTTCAACGAAGTACGGGTCGTAGCCATAGCCATACAACAGGGCTGAAAGCTCATCTTCACTGATTCTGGAGAGTATGGTGGGATTGGCGATTTTGTAGCCATTGAGGTGCAGGATGGGTAATACCGCTCCGTCCCGCGCTGGATTGAGAAACTTGTTGGAGTGCCAACTGGCGGCCAGTGTCCCTGTTTCAGCCTCGCCGTCACCGATCACGCAGGCGACAATCAGATCCGGATTGTCAAACGCGGCACCGTAAGCGTGGGCGAGGCTATAACCCAGTTCGCCGCCTTCATGGATTGACCCTGGTATCTGTGCCGAGACATGGCTGGAGATGCCATAGGGCCAGGAGAACTGGCGAAACAGTCGAAGCAGGCCGTTTTCATTACATTCCACTGCGGGGTAGAACTCGGTGTAGGTGCCCTCGAGGTAAGTCTGGGCAACCACCGCCGGTCCACCATGGCCGGGACCGGCAATGAAAACCATGTTCAGGTCGTACCGGGTGATCAATCTATTCAAATGGATGTAGATCAGGTTCAACCCCGGTGCCGTTCCCCAATGGCCCAGCAACCGCGGCTTGATGTGCGCCAAGGTCAGGGGTTGTTTGAGTAGCGGGTTGCCTCTTAAGTAAATCTGTCCAACGGCCAGATAATTGGATGCCCGCCAATAAGCATCCAGGCCCTCCAGTTGCTCAGCATTGAGGAAATTACTCATAAACTACTCCGCCTAAGGACCCGGTTATTGATAGCCTTTAAGCGATTCTGAAAGCCTGAGGGGCATAAGACTTGATTTAGATCAAATTTCCAGCCGGCTTTCAGGTCGAATTTGCAATTCTGAGAATCCGGTGCGTGCCAGACACAACGTCATCTAAACTTACGGGGTCGCTCCCAATTGAACCCACTTCTCATGCCAGACATCCGCGCTCTGCAAGCCCGCGTCCTGAAGGCTGCGTGCTCAAACTGCAGTGTGATGGAGCTATGCCTGCCCATCGGGATGACCGGGCAAGAAATCGAGCGTCTGGACAGGCTGATCGTGCAACGCTTCAAGGTTAAAAAGGGCGTGGCGCTTTACCGGGCAGGCGATCCGCTGCGCTCGCTGTATGCCGTGCGAATCGGTTCGTTCAAGACCAGCGTTCTTTCGGTCGATGGTCGTGAGCAGGTCACCGGCTTTCAGATACCGGGTGAAATCCTCGGCCTTGACGCTAGACCGGCATGTGTGCATTGCCCTTTCCCTTGAAGATAGTGAGGTTTGCCCCATCCACTTTGCTCACCTCGAAGAACTGGCCCATGAGCTACCTGCCCTGCAGCACAACCTGAACAAAATTCTCAGCCGTGAAATCGTGCGCGACCACAGCATGCTGATGATGCTAGGCAACATGAACTCGGACGAGCGTCTGGCAGCCTTTTTAATGAGCCTGTCGCAACGTTTGAGCACCCGAGGCTATTCATCGACGGATTTCGTGTTGAAAATGCGCCGCGAGGAAATCGGCTCCTACCTTGGCCTGCGCCTGGAAACCATTTGTCGGGGCATCGCACACCTGCGGAATCAGGCGCTCGTGGATGTTTCAGGGCGTAACGTCAAAATTCTTAATCTTGAAGGCCTCAAGCAGTTGATTGCCGGCTGCCATCGCCTTTCTATCTGTTGATCCCAGCCAACCGGGTATCACTATGCGTGCCATGGTTTTATACAAAGCCGGTCAGCCGCTGCAACGGGAAGATCGGCCCACTCCGACACCCAGTGCTAATCAATTGTTGATCAAGATCCTCGCCTGCGGGGTCTGCCGCACCGATTCACATCTGGTGGAGGGTGAATTGCCTCAAGCGGTACTGCCACGGGTGCCGGGGCATGAAATCGTCGGCGACGTCATGGCTGTGGGCACTAATGCAGACCCCAAACGCATCGGCCAACGGGTGGGTGTTCCCTAGCTGGGCTGGACATGTGGTCAGTGCGTTTTCTGTCAGACCGGCCGGGAAAACCTCTGCGATCAGGCCCTGTTCACCCGCTGCCATCTGGACGGTGGTTACGCTGAATACGTCGTGGCCGACCAACGTTTCTGTTTTCCTATCCCCGAGTCCCTCTCCAATACAGAGGCCGCACCGCTGCTGTGTGCCGAGCTAATCGGCTTTCGCGCCTTGCAGTTTGGGCAGTGGTTCGCCACGTAAGATCATCTTCGCCACGTCGAAGGTCAACGCCCTTAACGTTCGCGCCGCGTTACGATAAGCGCGAATGAGAAAGGGGTTGGCGTCTTCGAGTTCCAACAGCTCGGCAATATTGTCAAAAGTCGCCGCGATCTCGTCGTTGCCGGCCCCCGGTCCAAGCGGTGCAGGCGGCGGGGTTAGCAGCAATCCATTCGGCTGGTGCATGGCAAAATCCCCTTGTATTAAAGGCATGGCGATAGCATTCGCCGATCTGAGCATGTCGTGCTTGATGCAGGTCAGACGAGCATGAACCCGAGGGGTAACTACAGCATCGTGCACATCCTTTGAGCAGCATTCTGACGGGAAGGCCCAGAGTGAGATAATTCGCCCGCTAATCGCGGGCAAGTACTATCGCCCGCTTCCTTCAAGGGGCATGCGCTTGGCCAATCCGACATTGGGCAGCCACAGGGCACTGATGCAGGCCTCCTCGTCCTTTTCCGTCACGGGTTCAAGTTCCATCAAATCAAGCAGGTGGCTGTTGAGCATGGCCAGCCGCACAATACCGTTTTTGTCGAGGAAGGAACGTGCCATACATTCACACAATGGCCGGGCCAGGGGTTTTGTGAGGGGATCTGTATCGGCATTTTCAAGCTGGATCTCTAAACGCGCTGTGCACGTTTCCACCAAGTCCTGCACCGCGTTAGAAGCGAAGTGAAACGCCGTGAAAAATCCCACCAGCTGCGCCAACAAGACCGACAGCAGGATGGCCGCCTCCCGTCTCCAGGAACCTGGGCCCGTCCGCTGCAGGTATTTGTGCGCGGCGTCCCTGCTCCCGTGCTGAACCGCGTGATACCAGCGTAAAAGCTTATGGTTTGACATGACTGGATCTCTCGCCATCTCAATTAAAACAATGGCGCCCACTGAAAAAAACGTTTGATCTTGATCAACCCAGGCGCAGTTGACCTTAGTCTTCTTGACCTGCAAGCAGCCCTGCCGCTAACGGCGATGGCGTTTGAAGGAATCGTGATGAACCTGCAGTCAGGTCAATGCTTGAGAGTTCGACACTATCGCGATACTCCGGCACCGACACCGACCACCCTAATTCGAGACTGATGCGCCGGCGCAGTACATCCGACGCGTTAGGCTCCCCATGGACGACAAAGGTATGTTTTGGCGGTCGTTTGAACCCACGTAACCACTGCATGATTTCATCGGCGTCGGCGTGTGCGGACAGTGTTTGCATCGCTACCACCTCGGCGCGGATCGGCACGTCCTCGCCGTGGATACGCACCGAAGGCACTCCCGCAACAATTTGCGCGCCACGGGTGCCACCGGCTTGGAAGCCAGGCATTAGCAGTGTGTTATTCGGATTGGGAGCCAGTGCCTTGAGGTGATGGACCACCCGCCCTCCTGTCGCCATACCGCTGGCGGCAATAATCACCGCTGGGGTGCGTTGCTGATCAAGCGCTCTCGATTCATCGACGGTGTGTACGAACTGCGCCACATGGCACATGCCTTCGCAGTCTTGCATAGATAATTTATGCTCGCTCCGAAAGCGCTGGTACAACAGCGTGACATCGGTGGCCATTGGACTGTTGAGGTAGATAGGAATATCGGGAATCGCCCGTTGGCTCTTCAACTGATACAGGTGATACATCAGCAGTTGAGCGCGTCCAACCGCAAAGGATGGCACGAGGGTAATCCCTCGGCGCAGTGCCGTGCGCGTGATGACGTCGGCCAATTGCGCCTGTGGCGCCTCGACCGGATGTTGACGATCACCGTAGGTAGACTCCACCAACAGGTAATCCGCCTGTTCGACAGTTTCAGGAGCCAACATCACTGGATCATCCGGCCGTCCCAAATCCCCTGAAAACACCAAGGTCTGGCCGTCAGCAATCACCTCCACCGTCGCCGCCCCCAAGATATGCCCGGCGCCACGCAACAGGATGGTCATGCCCGCGGTAATTTCCACCCTGTGGTGCAACTCCACCGGCCGCAACAGTTTCAGTGCTTGGGCAGCATCTTGCTCAGTGTAAAGCGGCAATGCCGGGCTGTGCTTTGAGAAGCCATGCCGGTTGGCGAACTCAGCTTCCTCTTCCTGCAAGCGGCCGCTGTCCAACAGCAGGATTTTCACCAACTCACAGGTAGCGGGCGTGGCGTACACCGGGCCGCGATAACCATTGCGCACCAGTACGGGCAGATAACCGCTGTGATCGAGATGGGCGTGGGTCAGCACAATGGCATTGAGGCTGCTGATCGGAAGCTGGAACGGGTCGCGATTGTGCAGTCGCAGTTGTTTATAGCCCTGGAACAGTCCGCAGTCGATCAGCACATGTTGGTTGCCATGCTCCAGCAGATACTTGCTACCCGTGACCGTACCTGCGGCACCTAGAAATGTGATTCGCATGGCCGTTGTCCTTGAATATTCAGAGGAGCGCTATTCATTGCTCCTTTTGGTCTAGGATCAGTTGATTTTTATCAACTGTAGGCTCGATGGCACCTCATTCAAGCGAATGAGCGTAGAGGTTTGACGATCATCAAGCTGCACGGCGCCCGGTTCAGCAGGCTCTCGACGGTATCGCCAATAAGCCGTGCAGGCGTGCGATGATAAACCGTGCCCAGCACCACCATATCGAAGGCATGCTGTTGTGCGAACAATCCAATGACCTTGTGGGGAATGCCCGTCAGGAGATGTCGATGTGCATCCTTGACGTAATAGCGCTCGGCAAGCACCTCGAAAGCCTCTTGCTGCGCATCTTCAATTGCGTCCCTCAAGCTCTCATCAAGGCTGCCTGTGGGCAAACTCTTCAGTACATCGCTGATCTCTGACCAACGACTGACGTTAAGCATGTGCAGCTCGGCGCCGCAACTGATAGCCAGGGTAGAAGCCAGATCGACTATTTGGTCATTCAACCCCTGCGTCATCTCCTCCAGATGAGATAAATCGATCGCCGCCAGGATTTTCAATGGTTTTGGATTTCTGGCGCTGGTCACCAGATGCAGGTGCGTCGGACACTCGCGCAGCAGGCGCCAATCCAGGGGGCGGTGAAAGGCTCGGTCCAGTGCTGACACGTAGTGGGTGTCCTTGACCACCAGGTCCGGATGGAAGTCATTCACGTATTCCAGCAGGTTGGCCAGGCTCGATTTGGCCCAGACCACTTCGGTGCTCACCTGCAGACTGCCGCATCGGTAAAAACGGGCCTGCTGCTCCAACCAGTGACGGTGCACTTGCAAATAGCCTTCTCGTGCTTGGGCCATTGCGTCGTGGTCCAGCAGCCCGGCTACCGCCAACGCTTGAATATAATCGAACGCGACGATGTGCAACAACGCACCGGTTGCACGCGCCAGGGCATGCGCGCGCTCAAACGCCGGGGTGTGGGTCATCTCGTTGGGGGCTATCAATAGAATGCGTTTGAACTTGAACATCACGTACCTCGCCCAGGGTCCTGTCTGCTGGTCAATTATTGGGGGGCATGCCGAGGGGAAACCTGACTTTTATCAACGAATCAGCCTCAATGAACGTACGCCCGCGGTAGTTCGGCAGCGAACTCACTCAACACCTTGACCGGATGTCCGTCTATGAAATGTCGACGATCCGGGGGCTCACCGAATTGTCCTGCCAACCAAAGGAAAGACTTTTCCAGGTCCCTGCGCAGCGCTTTAGTCAGGTCAGCGAAGGTGAGGCCGTCCATGCTTGCCAGAAAAGCAGCCGAGATATCGCAGGCGAACAGCAAATGCACCTCGGCATTGCACTACATGGCAAGGCTGCAGGCTTGCTTGATGATTCGGTCGTTGAGTACGTCGTCAGCTGACTCGACATCCGATACTTCGACTGCCGCGACCACCTTACGCGGTAAGCCCAAGCCACTGCCGCCCACCAGATAAACCGGCACCGTACAGTGACGTAACAAATGCCAGTCCAAAGGCGTGAAGAAGGCCCGCTTGAGCGCCGATGCAATCTCCTTGATCAACAGGTCCGGCTGCATGTCAGTGACGTGATCGATGATGTCTTGCTTCATGTCCTGCGCCCACGTTACCTGCGTAGTCACCTCAATGCCCCCGCCACGCAGATTCTGCGCCTGAGCCTCAAGCCAGATGCGATGGGCCTGCAGGTAATGCTCGCGGGCCAATGCCCGATCGCCCTCCTCAAGCAGCGATAACCATCTGAGCGTGGAGATAAGCGCCGCGATATGCAAACTCGCGCCGTTGGCCTTAGCCAGTGATGCTGCATGGTTCACGGCTGGGGAATGACGCAGCGCCGGATTGATGATAAGTAAAAGACGTTGATACTGGCTCATGATCCATCTTCAAATGACGGGGAAGTACGACGCAAACCGCTAATGGTCAGGCATCAGCGATTGGCCCTTACCGCCAGAATGCTGCCAGGCACAGAGTACAGCGCTCGTTCTGTGTTGCTACCGATCAGCCGGTCAAAACCCATGCGGTGCACCGTGCCCATCACCACGACATCGGCCAGGTATTGCTCGACGAACTCACTGATCACCGGCACCGGCAGCCCCATGACGAAATGCCGGCGCTCGGGTGGCACGCCATAACACTCCGCCAATGCAATAAACGCCTGGTGCAGGGATTGACGCAGCTCTTCGATCAAGTCCACGCCCCAACCGCCAGTGGCCAGTGGTGCGTCACCATTGAAAGCGGGCGATAAATCATAAGCGTACAGCAGGTGTAGCGGCGCATCGCATTGCAGGGCCAAGGCGTTCGCCGTCTGAATAATGGTGTCGTTCAACCCGCTGATGTGTGTCGAAGGGTCGAACGGATCGACTGCCGCGACAACCCTGTGAGGCAATCTGTAGCGAACTTGGTTGACCAGATGCACAGGAGTCGGGCATTCACGCAACAAGTGGCAATCAAGTGGGGTAATGAACACCCGCTTGAGCGCGGCTTCAAGGGCGACATCCTTGATCAACAGATCGGGTTTGAGATCCTCGACCGTCCTCAAAATGTCCAGCAGTGGATGGGTGGTGAAGACGGCTTTAACCGTTGCCTGCAGCCCCAGGTTGCTGAGCCGATCCAGTTCTTCGGCCTCCCAGCGGCGGTAGCGGCGCCTATAACGCTGCGGCTCTGCATCGTCGACTTGCTCTTGCCATAAATGCACCACCGGTGCCGGCTCGACAAAGGTCCGCACATCCAGCACAGCACAGGCCGCCTTGGCCAAGGCGACGGCGCGCAACTGGGCGGGAGACTCATGCAGGGTTGGGTCCGCAATCAGTAGAAAACGTTGATATTGCCCCACCACACACCTCCATTCGACTCCGGTCATTCAGTGCCGGCATGGTTGAAGACTGCGCGCCTTCATCTGGCGCGGTTTGATTTACATCAAGCACTGGCCAACAAGTGTTGCTGGCACAGCTGTCTGATCCAGATCAGATCCAAGCGCCGACAACGGTGTAGAAAAGCAATCACACGCGGCACTTTTGCCACGCGCCCGGTTTACTAACCGTACTGGAGGAGCCTCCCATGCTTACCGTCAAAGACCACAATGACCGGGCCGCGGCCGCTTACACCGCGGTCACCGGGCAACATTGGATTGAAGCGCTCAAGGACGGACGCCATGTGCTGATCCGGCCACTGGCGTAGAAGGACCGCGACCGTGCATATGTATTCATCAAACGGCTGTCCCCCGAATCCCGGCACATGCGCTTTCTCGCGCATGTCGCTGAACCCAGCGCCGCGATGTTCAATCAGTTGATGGACACCGACAACAAGCAGCGTATGGCCTATATCGCCCTGGTCCATGACAACGGGCAACTGATCGAGATCGGTATTAGCCGTTACGCAGCCACCGGCTAGCATGAATGTGAATGCGCTGTAACGGTCGCCGATGAATGGACCCATCTGAGCTTGGGTACTTTACTGATGGAACATCTGATTAAGGCTGCCCGGAAAAATGGCTTTCACCAGATGTACTCGGTGGACGCCTCCAGCAATGCGCCGATGCGCGACCTGGCCAAGGCACTGGGTTTCGAGACGCACAATGACCCCGACGACAGTCGTCAGGTCATTCACCGGCTTTACCTGTAAAAAATCGCACCTCAGGATTGCAGCACTCTTCCTGGCTTTATCGCCAGCACACTGCACGGCGCCCGATGAAAAAGTTGCTCGGCCGTGCTGCCTAGTAGTTTGCTCAACCCCTTGTTTTGCACGGTGCCCATGACGATGACATCGACGTGGTGCTCACTGACAAATTCACAAATACTCGGCACGGGAGCGCCCTCTATGAAGTGCCTGCGCTCCGGTGGCACGCCGTGGCGTTCAGCAATGGCTGCAAATGCTTCATGTTGGGCAGTTCCCAACATTTCATAGATCCCGGTGGCCAACGGCAATGCGCCAAACCCCATGCTCTGAACGTATACGGCCGTCCAGTCATACACATGCAGCAGTTCAAGATTGGCATCACATAGCGCCGCCAGCTTTTCGGCTGCATCGATAATCTGCTCATTGTACACGGGGGCCTGATCCCCCTCTCGCAACACATCTATGATGGCCAAAACGTTACGAGGCCGGGCGTTCAACGGCGTGGTCACCAGGTGCACCGGCACAGGACAATAACGCAGCAACTGCCAATCCATCGGGGTGAAAAACACTCGTTTGAGCCCCAACTCTTCCTGAGCGTCCTTGATGATCAGCGTTAGTGGCATCTCATTGATAAAGCTCATGATTTATTCGAAAGGATGCTGGACCCACACCACCTCACTGGTGACCTCCACGCCATGCTTACTCATCAGTGCGGCCTGATCAGCGAGCCATTGGCGATGGGCTTGCAGATAACCATCATGGGGCCCCGCGAATTGTTCCGGGACGAACAACCCGGCCACCGCCAAGGCCTGTGAATAGTCTAACGCAACGATATGCACGGGTAGTTGCATCACCCGCGCCAACGCTGCAGCCCGATCGAAGGCCGGGGTGTGAGTCATGGCTAGTGGGGCGATCAAGAGTAAACGTTGAGTCTGCGACATCGGGCACCTCGGCACGCGGCCATTTCAATCCAGTAATAGAGTCACAGATTGATCGTTGCTGGATTTGAGCATTTGCTTTTTGTCAGTGACATGCGCGATATCCGTCAGGAAATCCACATGCCTGCCCATATCGCTAGTGTCAGCAACGCTTGGCCAGGAGCCACATAAGCGGCGAAGCGGCGCCCGCCGCTGACCCACGCCACCACGCATTTACTGATGGAGTTGCTGCTGATAGCAATCAGCACTGGAGCGACAATGGCATCAAACGAAATCTGCCCGGACTTGGCCAGCGTGGCGATCGATGCCGTGGAGGCATGTGCATCGGCAAAGCCGCTGAGGGTGGCCGTCAGCATCACGCCTACCTGGCCGAAATGGCTGAGCATCAAGGAGGAAAAAAAGGCGATGCCGGTCATGGTCAACGTGACGATCAGGGCCAGCTTGAGGTTGAACGCCCCGCCGACTTTGATCTGCTGGTTAGCCTCGCTTGCTGACCTGGGAAACATAAGGCATAGCCCATACAACGCCGTAGCGACGGCTCCGCACATCAATGGCCCCCACATATGGCGCAGCAAACCGGGGTCAACCGCCCCCAGTATCAGGCCTACCTGTGTAACGGTGGCCATGTTGGACAGGATCGCGGCCGCACTCAGGACCTTGATATTGTCGGGCTGCCGGGCGACGAGATGCCCCATCGCGGCGATCGTCATAGTGCTGGAGGCGAATCCGGAGGCAATGGCGCTGATCGCGTATCCGTACCGGGCCCCCAGGGTCCTAACCGCAATATGCCCAACCGCTCCCACTGCCATCAGCAATACAGTTAGGCTGCAAATGGTGCGCGGATTGATGGCCGCGTAGGGACCGATAAAGCGGTCCGGTGCGAAGGGCAGCACGACCAGCGCAGCTGTCAGGAGAATAAGGCCGTCGCCTAACTCCGCATCAGTCAATTGGCTGCGGGCAAAGTGATGCAGCTTCTCTCGATAAGTCAGCAGACCTGCCAGCACCACGCCGACAGCAATCGCCAGCTCGGGGCTTGTGCCGCATAGAGCTCCCAGCACCAGCACCGTCAACAACGCCACTTCGCTGGTTACCCCGGGGTCGTCGCTTAGGCTTCGCCAATACGCCATGGTGACGAGCAATCCCAGAACGATGGCCACGATGCCCACCAGCAAACCGCCGCCGACTTGCATCGCCACATGCCCCAGCAACGCCGTAATGGCGAAGGTCCGTAAACCGGCACAAGCGCGGGTCTCGCCCTGCCCCTTGTGCCGTTCGCGTTCAAGACCGATGAGCAGGCCAATCCCCAGCGCTGCAGCTGCGCCTGTCAGCCCAATGCCTGCGCTCATTGGGTTGTCATCTGCTTGAACTGCGACCGGCAATGGCACACATCGTTACTCCACGGGTGCGGCGCAAACGCGCTTGCCATTAGCGTAAGCCGTTTGACGGCCAGGCGTGCGTCTTGTGTGGTCTACCAGGCGATCAACACCTGGCCAGACATGGGGCGCCTCGATACGTGCCTTGAGCAGGCCCACAAATGCCTGCGCTTCTTCCTGGCTGTTGAAATTCACTTTAAAGGCATCCAAGCGCACGACCCAACAATGGTTTGCCGGTTTCTCCGTGATATCAATGATCATAGAGACCTCCATATTGCTTCGAGAATCAGCGCGCACAGCTCACGGCGTAATCGCGACCTTCATGACACCGTCCCGTTGCTGAGCAAACAATTCATAGGCAGCTTCAATATCATCGAGTTTGAAGCGGTGGGTCACCAGCGGCGACAAGTCCACACCTGCACTCTGCACCACCGCCATCAAGCGACGCATGCGCTCCTTCCCGCCTGGGCACAGGGTAGTCACAATGCTGTAATCGCCCAACCCTGCAGCAAAGGCGTCCAGGGGAATGCGCAGGTCGCTGGACTAGACGCCAAGGCTCGAGAGTCGACCACCCGGACGCAGAACCCGTAACGCGGATTCAAACGTGCCCTGGGTACCCAGTGCCTCGATGGAAACATCGACACCGCGGCCATCGGTCAGCGCCATGATCTGCTCGACCACATCGCAGTCCTTGAAGTTGACCACATGAGTCGCGCCCAATCCTCGCGCGACACTCATCCGCTCGGCCACGGCATCCACGCCAATGATCGTCGTCGCGCCTTTGAGCCGTGCGCCTGCGACCGCGCAGAGCCCGATGGGCCCCAGGGCAAACACCGCAACGGTATCGCCAATATGCACGTCACCCCGCTCAACCCCGGAAAACCCGGTGGACATGATGTCCGGGCACATCAGTACCTGCTCATCACTGAGCCCATCTGGAATGGGGCATAAATTGGCAATGGCGTCCGGTACCAGCACGTACTCGGCCTGGCATCCGTCGATGGTGTTGCCGAACTTCCAGCCGCCGATGGCACGAAAGCCGTGGCGGGTATCAGGACCATCCTGGGAGCCGCACCCGCACAGGCAGGCGTAACTTTGTCCGCTGGGAGTGATGGCCCCGGCAATCACCCGCTGCCCTTCGACAAACCCGCGCAGCTGCGATCCCAACCGTTCAATAACGCCAACCGGCTCATGGCCTATGGTCAGGCCTTTGGCCACAGGATATTCACCGCGCAGGATATGCACGTCAGTGCCGCAAATCGTAGTGGTGGTAATACGCACCAATGCGTCCAAAGGACCGACCTCAGGGACAGGCTTGTCTTCCAGTACGATCCGATTTTTTTCGACGAAAACAGCCGCTCTCATGATTGTCATGGTGATCCTCCTTTTCTTGTTTAAGCCAAGGTGAGTAGGAGCCCAAAGACTGCGCCGGGGAGACGGTCGAAAGATTGATAATGGTCAACAATTTGGTTATGAGCTGAAGTCCGGACTACCGCACGTGGGGCAATACCCTTGTTTCCCTTCGATTTGACAAAGATCAAACACGGCACCTTGAACAGCGCCAAGCTAGGTTCACAGCTTCACTGCCCAAGAACACCGCCGCCATCGGGGCAAGCGTTTCCCTACTGGAGATCAGTCATGTCCGATCAACAACGCTTCATGCTGGTCGTCTCACCGCTGATGAAAAACAGCCCAGCCTTCGATCGGGCTGCTGCCTTGGCTAAGGCTTCAGATGCTGCCCTGCACATAGTGGCGTTCGATTATCTTGAAGGGCTGGCGACTGCCGGAATGGTCAACGAACAGGCGCTGGAACAGATGCAACTGGGCTATGTCGAGCGCCATCGTCAGTGGCTCGAAGACCAGGCCCGCCCCATGCGCAAGATCGGCGTGCACGTCACCACGGAGGTCGTCTGGGTCGAACGCCCATTTAAGGAGATCCTCATTCACCTCAAAGAACAGCCGATGGACGTTTTGATCAAGGCCCTGGAGCACGAATCGCTGCTGTCACGCTTGATATTTACGCCGTTGAATATCCACCTGCTACGTGAGTGCCCAGTGCCACTGCACTTTGTCAGTCACTTGCACAACGTTTTGCCACGCAAGATCGTCGCAGCCGTTGACCCGTTTCATTCTGATGACCAATACAAGGACTTCAACGACAGAATTCTGCGTGAGGCCTGTAAACTGGCGAGCACCTGTAATGCAGAGCTGGATGTGATCTACGCCCATGACCTTTCCAGGATCAGCGCGGACGAGTTCGGTTTCAGTAATGGCTCGGCGTTTTTCTCCTCGGCAAAAGCCAATGCATTGTTCGATGCGCAGGCTGATGCGTTTCGTGAGCTATCTGAACGCAATGGTATCCCGCCGGAACGCCAGCACATGATCATGGGCAATCCCGCCAAAGTGCTGTCCAGCTATGCCCAGGCCTATGACATTGATGTGATTGTCATGGGACGAATTGGTCACCACGGCATGGAACAGTTGATTGGCAGTACGGTGGAACATCTGCTGTACAAGTTGCCCTGCAGCGTGTGGGTGCTTTCCCCAGAAAAAATCTGAAAGATGGATAAAACCAAGGTTTTGCGATTGGTCTGATGCTTGAGCATCGTCAACACAATAAAGTCCGAATTGAACCTGCCCTTATTGCAAGTGCACTATGGAAATATTGAACTTAGTAAGCGGATCGCCAAAGCGTAAGACACGGATCAACCTGTGCTAGTAATCATTGCAACCCTGAATCGAACCAGCGCGATCGAATTTTCAATTCACTAGTTTTCCGATATAAGTCAGAGTTTTTTGACAAATAGGATTCCGCAAAGCATTCAATTTTATGAGCCTGTCCATCAGTACAGAAAGGGTTTAATTTTGAGGTGCGGAAGTGTTTCAGCCCTATTTATGCGCCCGGCCGACGAAATAACCCTATAGCGCCCATCAATTAGCAAAACGTACCCCCCCCCTATAGATAGCCCAGCTACTGTAAAAATAATCTTCCGGGTAGGTCTATAACGTCAGGGGTGACTCACTGTCCTAACTGCATACTAGTCCCTTGTGATTCATCGGGCAGTAAACAACCTTTAGCCATCCACGGACATTCTATAGCCCAGAGATAACCAACCTCCAGGCCATCTAGATCATTATAATAAGCTAACCGCAATTGATTGGCATCCAAGTCGATCTTAGCAAAACCGGCTGACGATGTAGCGAATGTACTATCAGGCTCAGGCGTCTTAAGGGCATAAAGGCTCTGGCCTCCAGCACCGGAGATGACCCATGCAGGCTCCCCTGCACGCAACAGCAATTGCTGATTGTGATCATGGCCTGATAAAAGCATATCCACTTTGTTGCGCTATAAAACCGGTAACAGCCTGGCCACCAGGTCCGAGTCATCACCATGCTGAGGTTGATTGCGTTCAGGGTGATGGGACGCCACGATTCGCCATACAGGAGCCGCTCCGCCTGCCTGAAATGCCTGATCAATCAAGTCAATTTGCTGTTGCAAGCTTCACGTGGCGCCGATGTGTCAAGGAATACCATGCGCACCAATGGCCGCCCGTCTATATCACCGAAATCCTTAACGTAAAAGCTCGCAGGCATCTGCCAGCGGCCTGATCCCTTGTGCTGTTGCCCGTACTCGATCTCATACTTTTGCGACACGGGGTAATCATGGTTACTTAGCACAGCGTAGAACGGTTCATGACTGAGCCAGCGGCCCCAATAAACACGCTCGAACTTGATTTGTCAGCTGAGATCATGAGTACTGGTTAACGAGTTACCGTAAAAATTGTCGCCTAGAAGCACCACAATATTCAGCCGCCCCTCAGTGAACGCAACTTTCTCCATGGTTTGACCTACTTGCCACTGCAGCCACTTGCCGCTGCCTTGATCACCCACAGCTATCATTGACACCGACGCGGGATCTAAGCGGCTCAAGGGTACATAAGGTGCGGGTGTCGTAAATAGCCAGTAGCCGCCCGCTGTCAGCAGAAGAACGAAGGTCACGCCCGAGCAAAACGCAATCCTCCGGAGTATCGAACGTTTTTCAACTATCAAAGGGGAAATTGTGCATTTCAATTAATGCACTCACAGGGTATCGTCAGGAAGGTGGGAAGTTCAGTTCGAACTTACGCCCAACAAATCACACCTATTGTTCATTCTTCGTTAAAAACTGAAGTGTTTTTCATATCTTTTCTGCCCTATACAACTTCCAGGGTGGCACGAGGTTGTAGTGGTCTAATGAAACCGGACACCCTTTTAGGCGAGAATGCTCGCCAGATCGAGGTGTCAGATGACCAAACAACGCCGTACCTTTTCCGCTGAATTCAAACGCGAGGCTGCCGACCTCGTGCTCAAGCAAAACTACAGCTTCATCGAAGCCAGTCGTTCACTGAGTGTTGGTGAGTCGGCGCTGCGCCGCTGGGTCGACCAGCTTCAGCAAGAGCGCACCGGCGTCACGCCCCAGAGCAAGGCCCTGACACCAGAGCAGCAAAAAATCCAGGAGTTGGAAGCTCGGATTGCTCGCCTCGAGCGCGAGAAATCAATATTAAAAAAGGCTACCGCGCTCTTGATGTCGGAAGATCTCGAGCGTACGCGCTGATCAATCAGCTAAGCGTCCATGAGCCTGTTGACTGCTTGTGCGAGGCGTTTGAGGTCGCTCGTTCGGGGTACTACGCGCATCGTCTAAGGCGGCGAACACCAGATGTTGAGCGGCTCAGGCTGCGTAGCCGAGTGAGCGAGTTGTTCACCCAGGGCCGAAGTGCTCCCGGCAGTCGAAGCATCACGTTGATGATGCAAGAAGAAGGTGAGCAAATTGGACGGTTTAAGGTACGCAGGCTGATGCGTGAGCTGGAGTTGGTCAGCAAGCAGCCAGGATCACACGCCTATAAAAAGGCGACAGTCGAGCGGCCGGATATCCCAAATATATTGAACCGAGAATTTGATGTCGAAGCGCCCAACCAGGTCTGGTGCGGCGACATCACCTACATCTGGGCACAGGGGAAATGGCACTACCTTGCGGTTGTCATGGATCTTTACGCTCGCCGAGTGGTGGGCTGGGCGTTATCAGAAAAGCCGGATGCAGACTTGGTGATCAAGGCGTTGGATGTGGCTTACGAGCAGCGTGGCAAGCCGCAAGGCCTGCTATTTCACTCAGACCAGGGATCCCAATATGGCAGCCGCAACTTTCGCCAGCGGCTGTGGCGTTATCGCATGCGTCAGAGTATGAGCCGCCGAGGAAACTGCTGGGATAATGCGCCGATGGAGCGGGTTTTTCGCAGCTTGAAAACAGAGTGGATACCAACCACTGGCTACATGACCGGCCACCAGGCTCAGAGAGATATTAGCCAGTACCTGATGCATCACTACAACTGGATCCGACCTCATCAATTTAACGATGGATTGGCCCCAGCGAAAACGGAAGAAAAACTCAAAACCGTGTCCGGGATGAGTTGACCACTACAGGTCGACCATTGATAAGCAAGATATTCCGTGCCCATAGTGCGGTGCATTACTGCCGTGTCAGAGCCATCGCCAAGCCCACATAGTGAAATAGTTTCGGAACTCCCCCCTAAAGTTTCGGATTCATGCTGCGCGTAAAAACGTTTTTACACACTCTGGGCCAAAAACGGCACTAAACCTTTCCACTCCCCACACGCCGATCACACGGACAGACCGAGGCAAATGAGAAGCAGTCCGGCAGTAATGCGCAGGCTACGCTCAATGGTTGCGCCGGCTCTCCAGCGCGGTAAACAACAACATGCCGGCCAGCATGGCCAACATGAAAACGATCACTTGCCAGCGTCCTGTCAGCAGAACTGCCACTGCGGGGCCAGGACAGATGCCCGCTATTCCCCAGCCGATGCCGAACAACAGGCTCCCGCCGATCAAGCGCTTGTCCAACTCACGTTTGATCGGAAGCTGCATTGGCTTTCCCAGCAGCGAACTGGATTGTCGGTGTGCCCATGCTAGCGGGCCAATGGCCACGGCAATTGCCCCGACCATGACTAATCCCAAGGACGGGTCCCAAGCACCGGTTAGGTCCAGGAAAGCGAGTACTTTGCTTGGGTTGGCCATCCCTGCCAAAAGCAGCCCCAAGCCGAACAGCAGGCCAGTAATGAACGCAGTCAGTTTAGTCATATTCAACCCCCAAGCAGATGACGCAAGACAAACACCGTGACGAAACCACTGAACATGAAACACGCAGTAGCAACCATCGATCGCGGCGAAAGGCGCGATATGCCGCATACCCCATGGCCACTGGTGCAACCTGATCCGTAGCGTGTGCCGATGCCCACCAATACACCGGCGACGATCAGTCCGAACCAGCCACTTTGGAACTCAATCTTTGGTAGCGAGGAGAACGAGCCCCATAGAAGCGGTGAGATAAGCAGGCCTAGGAGAAAAAGCGCTTTCTCACTCCCCCCCTCACTCCCTCGCTGTAAAAGACTGCCAATCAGGCCACTGATACCTGCGATACGCCCATTAGCGACCACGAATAGACTGGCCGCGAGACCAATCAATGCGCCACCGGCAAGGGATGACCAGGGAGTGAAGTGAAGCCAGTCGACATTCATGAAACTTCTCCATAACAAAAGTGTTGATACAGGGTATGGGATTTGTGCTCTCACAAATCTTGTGGGATCGGAAGGTTGATCTCCCTGAAGGGAGTCATCGAAGAACGGCTGAAGCTTGTCGTAGTAAATTCAAAGAAAAAATCTCAAACATAGATGACTACTGCGCAACGCTCCGGGTCTATTTACTATCAGATAATGGTGAGTGCCACCTTAAACACACTTTCACTAAAGCTAAAGTCGACATCGTTGAGCTAATGGATGTCCCGTAGCCCGGCCCCACTCCAGCGCGACCCCAGTGGAGTACTGAGTACTTGTTGGATTGGTCGCTTTTGGCAGATTTATGCCTGTCACGGTCGGCAGATATTGGTAGAAAACAGAGAGTCAGGCAGGTCTGATATCGGCCGGTTGCATCCTTTCACGAAAGCTGCCTCAGGCTACTTGCTAGCTTTCGCCAGAATGCAATTACCCAGCTGACTGGATCGTTGTTTAAGGTTTTCTTTTGCAATGTGATTCGGGCGCACCGTATCCCCAAGTGATTATAGTTTCGTCCTGATGTTCCCAAAGAGTTTCATTGCGTCCAAGGTACTTTACGCCACTGCCACTTGGCTGCTGGTACATGAGCGATACGCTGTCTCCACGCTCGGCGATTAATGTCGGCGGATCGGTTTTAAAGAACATGGCAGCAATCTCGCTGGCAGGGTTGCCCTCGCATTCGTAATAGACAGGCCCGGTTTCCGGTACCAATCGGTACCGTGCTTGCAACTCGGCGATGCGGCGCTGGTACTCCATGCGCAAGCATGCACCGACGTCATCACTCTTCCAGCAGTCGTCGCGACCCTTTATCCATCCACGTTGTTCTGCTTTAAGCCGGGGTGGATGCTCGTTGCCGGCCTTGACTCTCGCGCTGGCATAAACTTCCGACAGATTGCGATCGAGCGCGGATAACTCCTTGTCCTCACATATCATCGCTTCGATAGCGCCAGGCTTCACCTTGGCGCAATCGTAAGAAGGGCCAGGCGTCTCATTGACTATCGGCGATTTTTCCGTACTGCCCCCGGTCACTTGCATCCCATTGATATGCTGATCAATGTATTGGCACCACTGATCGGAACTTCGTTCAGGGACATTTGCCCCATCGCGAACCCCTAATTTGAATTCGATCACTGATTTCCATTCATCGGAGCCTATATCCGGCCCATGCCCTTGCCCGTCAGTTGTATGGAATCTCTTATCGACTGATTGATACCATGGATAAGTGCATATCGATTGCGCCTGAGCAACTCCTGTGGCACCAACCAACAACAAAACCAAATATTTTCTCATGCGTGGTCCCTTTTGATTTAAGCAGTCGCCAACCTTATCGCACCGCCGTTTTTGGCCGGTCGCCGTCCCTGATGGATGTCCTATTTGGCCGATTTTGTTGAAAAAATCGTATTTCAAAATGGCCTGAACTCAGGCACACCCAGAGGAGGCTATGCGGAGGTTTATCAACTTTTCATGCCTTTGAGATTTTGCGTGGGCTGCGAGGCATTAATGTCATAGGTATGGATGTGGCAGAGGTTGCACCTGCCTATGACCAAGCAGAGATAAGCGCGCTGGCTATGGAAATGATCTGCCCTTATGCCGCTCAACATAAATTCTAATGGTGCTATGCGACCTTGCAGATCTAATAAATAGCCTTAGCGGAGCTTTGGCTTATTTTTACTAGAGACTCAGTTTGGCGACAGCATAACTCCTGTTGAGGATGATGCTGTCGCCAATGGCCAATTAATAAAAAGCCTGAATCGCAAACTATCCCTAGCAGAGGGTTTAGCGAATTCTAGCACCGTCCTCCTTCGACGAACGTTCAAAACGTAGCATAACGCCGTGCTGTTAGACGTCAATCCGATGCGATACTGATAGCCGTCAGGGCTCAATCCGCATTTACCTTGGCAGGCACAAAAACTGAACGCTGACTTCAAACCCCTCCTTCCGACCTGTTGCTGGCGAGGCCAGGGTTAAAGTCGCTTTGACCCCTATCGCAATCGTTTTCGCAATAGCCAAACCCAACCCTGAGCCACTGGCTGCGCTGTTTCCCCGCACAAATCGTTCGGTCAGGCGCTGCAATACTGCCTCAGGCACGGCCGGACCTCCGTTGATCACCTGCAGCAGCGCCTGGTCTGTGAGGCTGACTTCAACCGGCTGGTCCACGGTACCGTACTTCAACGCATTTTCGATCAGGTTGCGCAGTAGGATGCCAAACGCGTCAGGATCAATCGCTGAATAAACACTGCTCTGGGTCGGCAGTCGCAGTTGGATTCTTTGCCCACTGTTGCGATTCCACTCGTCGACCCCATGGGCCAATAACGGGATCAGGTCCTGGGGCGCCTCGGATAGCAGCCCACCACCCTCGGCCTTGGCTAGTTGCATAAGCTTTTCCGAGAGCCTCGCCAGGTCGCGTAATGAGTTTTCGATCTTCGCCGCCCGCACGCGTAACGGGCCTTCTGGCGCTTCCTGGTGCAAGCGCTGAATCTGCGCCAATGTCGCGGCCATCGGCGTGCGCAGTTCATGGGCGCTGTTTGCGGTAAAGCTACGTTCGGCCTCCAGCGTCTTGCGTAAGCGCTCAAGCAAGTGGTTGACCGCGTCGGCCAGTGGGTCGATTTCTGCCGGCAGTCGTGCCACGTTGATCGGTGACAAATCCCCTGCACCCCGAGCTTCCAGGGCGCGACGATAGGCCAATACGCTGCGTAAGCTAATGCGCACAAATAACCAGGTGCCCAACAGGCTGACAGGGATCAGCGCCAACAACGGCAGCAACAACGCAAACAAGGCTTCCCGCGCCGCTTCACGGCGATGAGCCAGCGGTTCGGCAATCTCAATGAACAGTGTTTTGCGCAGCGCGCTCGCGCCATATAGCCGATACTTGTCAGTGGTGGAAAACCCTTCCCCCGGCTGTTTATTGAAGATCTTCGGGTTGGCGTCATGGGATTGCATCAAAATCCGGCCCTGCGTATCGCGCACCAGGTACGTTAGGTATTCCTTGTGCATTTTCAAGGTGGCCACGTGTTGTGCTTCGCGGGGCGCTTCGCGGTTGCTAATCTCCAGTACGGCCAAGGGCAGGATGCGTTGCGCGGTCTCTTCCAGGGCGCTGTCGAACGCCTCATTCAACTCATGTTGTACCACCAGCCAAGCGCCGACGGTCGCCCCCAGCCAGAGCAATGTCATGCCCAGGGTTAACCCCAGGCCGAGGCGCTTTTGCAGGCTTATCGACGACTTCATACCGGTGTCAACCGATAACCCATGCCACGAACGGTTTCAACTAGGTCGCGTCCCAGTTTTTTGCGCAGACGACTGATATAGACCTCGATGGTGTTGCTCTCTATCTCCGCGCCAAAAGCGTACAGGCGCTCTTCGAGTTGGGACTTCGAAAGCAACGCATTGGGACGCTGTACGAATGCCTCGAACAGCGCCCACTCGCGTGCGGTCAAGTCCACGGTGGTACCGGCGCGCTGAACTGTGCGAGCGTTCATGTCGATCTGCAGTTCACCGAGTTTGATCTGCGGGTTGGGGTTGCCGCTGTAACGTCGGGCCACGGCTGCCACCCGGGCCGAGAGTTCAAACAGGTCGAACGGTTTAACCAAGTAATCGTCGGCTCCGGCATTGAGGCCGGCAATGCGATCGGATATTTGGTCCTGGGCGGTGAGGATAATCACCGGGGTCACGTTGCCCGCTGAGCGCTGCTCGCGCAAAAAGTCCAGCCCGCGACCGTCCGGCAACATCAGGTCCAGCAGGATCAAGTCATAAGGCGTGGTGCGCACGCTATTGCTCGCGTGGTTCAGGCGCTGCACCCAATCGACGGCATGACCATCGTCGGCGATTTGTTCGCGCACTGCCTCCCCCAGCCCGGGGGCATCCTCGACCAATAAAACCCGCATCTGCTACCTCATCCTGATAAGTGTCGTGCAGTACCTTAACCGCCAAACCTGAGGTGAATCTGAAGATTCAGCTGGTTGTCAGGAATGCACCTTAGGGTATGCCACAGATGCCCATCCGGCAGGAGACAGATCATGAAAACCGCTTTTATTGCACGTACTGCGCTGTTGAGCCTGTTGCTCAGCGCAAGCGTCCTCGCTGATGACGACTGCAGCGAGCCCGCCAGCGATTGGCAACCGCGGGAAACCTTGCGTCAACGCGTGGAGCAGCAATACGGCTGGAGCGTGCAGCGCATCAAGGTCGACGACGGTTGCTACAAGCTCAGGGGCACTGACCGCAGGGGCAACGCCATCGAGGCGCGTTATGCACCCGCCTCCCTGCGTCTGCGCACGTTGCACATCAATTTCGGCGACGACGGTGATGCCCGAGACTACCTCGTCAGCCCGAGTGCTGAATGAGCATTTCGATTTTTTCCAGGGCTTTCAGGCTGTTGTCAGCCAGCAAGTTCAGGCTCTCGCTACAACGCTCAACCAGGACGTCCTCATGAAAAAAATCATCGCTGCAACTTTCCTCGCCGGCGCCATTGCCTTGCCGGGGCTGGCCCAGGCCCGTGAAGTGACCCTGACGACCCAGCTCAAGGACTACAACGGTAACGATGCGTACCTGGCGATTTACGTCACCGATGCCAATGGCCAGTACCAGAAAACCCTGTGGGTCGCCGGCAAGAAGGCCAAGTACTACCGGCATTTGACTGACTGGGCCCGCGGCAGCGGCCAGAACCCCAGGGAGTTTGACGGGGTCAGCGGTGCCAGCGTGGGCAGCGGACGCACCCTCAAAGTCAGTGTTGAATTGGCAGACACCTTGATTGATGCCGGGTATCAGATCCGAATCGACAGCGCCGTGGAGAACCAGCGTGAAGGCCGAGCCGACATCAGCGTGCCCCTGACCACCCAAGGATCAGGCAAGCCGGCAACCGGCAGCACTTACGTCAACGCGTTTACTTACGACCTGTAGCAACCACCACTTCTGGAGGCTGAACATGCTTCGCCAGTGTCATTCGCTGCCCGGTCTGATCGCCGCCCTGTTGGTCATGATATTGGCCATCAGTGGCGCGGTATTGTCGGTTGATCCGGCTCTGGAACGCCTGCACAACACGTCCACCGTTGCCGGCCAGCTTAATGTCGGCCAGTTGGCGGAAGGCGTCGCCCGTCACTTTCAAGGCGTGGAGAAAATCCAGCGCACCGCCTCCGGCACAGTCATCGTTTACTACAACCGCGATGGCCAGTCCGGGGCGGAAACGGTTGACCCACTGACCGGCCAGGGTCTCGCGCCCTCCGCGCCGTCCGCCTTCACCCGCTGGGTGAAAGACTTGCACCGCTCGCTGTTCATGGGCACACAGGGCCATGGCGTGTCGGGCGTCGGTGCGTTGCTCATGTTGATCCTGTCAGTGTCCGGCGCGTTGCTGCTGGCCCGGCGCCTGGGTGGCTGGCGCAATTTGCTGCGGCCACTGCGCGGTACGTTCAGCCAGCGCTGGCATGCGGAAGTCGGGCGCCTGGCCTTGCTCGGGCTGCTGCTGTCGGCAGTTAGCGGGCTGTACATGGCCGCCACGACCTTCGGCTTGATCGCCGACGGCAGCCAGAGTGAACCGGCCTTCCCCACCCACATCAGCGCCGGCCCGGCGTTACCGGTGGCGAAACTGCAAGCCTTGCAGGCCATCGACCTGAATGACCTGCGTGAACTGGTCTACCCGAGCCCGGGCAATCCAAACGATGTGTTCTCTCTGCGCACGTCCCAGGGTGTTGGCTACGTGGACCCGGTCAGCGGCGCCCTGCTGTCCTATCAACCCCACGACTCAATGCGCACCGTCTACCAATGGATCTATCAGTTACACACCGCAGAAGGCCTCTGGTGGCTGGGCTTGCCACTCGGGCTCTGTGCCCTCTGTGTGCCATTGATGAGCGTGACCGGCATCCTGCTCTGGTGGCGCCGTCGCAAAGCCGGTCCGAACATTCGCCACAACAGCCCTGCTCACTCCGCCGACAGCGTGATTCTGGTAGGCACTGAAAACAACACCACATGGGGGTTTGCCAACACGTTGCATGCGGCCTTGCATCAGGCTGGGTACCAAGTGCATAGCGCGCCCATGAATGAATGGAAAGGCAAGTACCGCAACGCCCAGAGACTATTGATCCTCACCGCGACCCACGGTGATGGCGATGCACCGGCGTCGGCCGCGCAGTTTCTGGCACGGCTGAACCACGAGGGCGTCAAACCCGGCCAGCCCTTTGCAGTGCTGGGGCTTGGGGACCGCCAGTTTCCACAATTCTGTCAGTACGCCCATCAGGTGCAGGCAGCGCTGGAACTGGCCGGTGCCTCACCGTTGCTGGGGCTGGAAACCGTCAACCGCCAGTCTTCCCAGGAATTTGCGCGCTGGGGCCACGCCCTAGCCACAGCACTGGGGCATGACTTGGCCCTGGCCCATACACCGGAGCCACCGCGCACCTATCAACTGGAGCTGGCCGAGCGCATCGCTTATGGCGAAGAAGTGAATGCGCCAACCCACGTCCTGCGCTTCAAGGCGCACAGTGAACTACCGGGCTTCCAGGCAGGAGACCTGGTAGGGATTATCTCGGCGAATAGCCCAGTACCGCGTTTATACTCGTTGGCCAGCAGTTCCACGGACGGCGTGCTCGAGATTTGCGTACGCAAACACCAAGGAGGCCTCTGCTCGCAACTCCTGCATGGCCTGGACATCGGCGCTTCGGTCGAAGCCTTTATCCAGCCCAACCCACAGTTTCGTCCTGCGTCGGGCGCACACCCGGTGATCCTGATCGGTGCCGGTACCGGCATTGGCCCCTTGGCCGGCTTCATTCGCAACAACACTGCCCGCCACCCGATGCATTTGTATTGGGGCGGGCGCAACCCGGCCTCGGACTTTCTGTACGAGCCTGAACTTAACCGCTACCTGGCAGACCAGCGACTTACCGCCTTGCGCGCGGCTTTTTCCCAGGTACAGAACGGTAGCTACGTCCAGGACCGGCTGCTCTCTGATGCACTGTCCTTGCGCCGGCTGGTGGAAAAAGGCGCACAAGTACTGGTTTGCGGCAGTCGTGAAATGGCCAAAGGCGTGATGCAGGCCCTGGATGAAATATTGGCTCCGCTGAACCTGAGCGTGCTGACCCTCAAGGCACAAGGACGCTACCGTGAAGATGTCTACTGATGTGCAGCGCTACAGCCTGAACGGCGAGACCATGGGCACCCGCTACACCGCGGTGTTCTATGCGGCGGCCGGGATCGACACCGACGAGATCGGTCAGCGCCTAGCCCACGCTGTGAGCCGGGTGGACCGGCAAATGTCTACCTGGAAAGCCGGCTCTGACCTCAGCCGCCTCAACGCGGCCCCCGAGCATGAGTGGCTGCTAGTGCCCAAAGAGCTGACCACGGTGCTGGCGGCCGCGCTGCGGGTCAGCCAGCAATCCGGGGGCGCCTTCGACATCGCCGTCGCAGACATGGTGGAAGCCTGGGGCTTCGGTCCCGGCGAACAGACGATCACCGAGCAGGCGCTCATGATAGCGTCGCCACGCGCTCGGCTTTGCGCCAGCGCGGGACTGGAGGTAGACACGCAACGCAATCGGGTACGCAAGCGGGCGCCTCTGAAGCTGGATTTGAATGGCATTGCCAAAGGCTTTGGCGTCGATGAACTGGCCCTTTGCCTGGAAGCGTCAAGCATCACCCGCTACCTCGTCGGCATCGACGGCGAAATGCGCGCCCAAGGCATGAAGCCTGACGCCCAACCCTGGGTCGTGGCGATTGAAAAACCCTGCCGGGGCGTGCGAGAAGTCATGGGCGTGATGGAACTCAGCGACGCCGCCATCGCCACGTCCGGGGACTACCGACACTGGGTGGAGGTAGGTGGGCAAACCTACGCCCACACCATGAACCCGTTTACCGGCGCACCACTGTGCAACACACTTGCGGCGGTCACCGTCGTGGCTGCCTCATGCATGCTTGCCGATGCCTGGGCCTCGGCACTGCTGGTGCTGGGCGAAATCGAAGGCCCACGCCTGGCGCAAGCACGTGGCATGGACGCACTGTTCGTGGTGCGCGACGGTGAACAGCTAAAAGAAATATCGATTGTAGGCGGCAAACAGCAAGCGCAGGCTGAGGCCGCCGAATCCAACCTCGTCAATAACCTGAGTCCCGTTAACCCATGAAATTCATGCACAGGCACACCGAGCTCCACCGCAGTGACCGTATCGGCTGGCTGCGTGCCGCAGTCCTGGGGGCCAATGACGGGATCGTCTCCACCGCCAGCCTGTTGATTGGCGTCGCCGCCGCCAACGCCACCCACTCCACGCTGATCGTGACCGGTATGGCCGGGCTGGTGGCGGGCGCCATGTCCATGGCGGCGGGTGAATACGTTTCCGTGCACTCCCAGGCCGATACCGAACAGGCTGACTTGTCGCGGGAACGGGCCGAACTGGCCAGCAACCCGAAATCCGAACACAGCGAGCTTGCCCACATCTACATGCACCGAGGGGTATCATCCGACTTGGCGCACCAGGTGGCCGATCAATTAATGGCGCACGATGCACTGGGCGCACACGCCCGAGACGAGCTAGGCATCAGCGAAGCACTCACGGCCAAACCACTGCAAGCCGCACTCGCCTCAGCCGCCAGTTTCGTGCTTGGCGCCGCGTTGCCCCTGGCGGTCATTTTCATCGCCCCGTCCCACAGTGTAGTGCCGTGGATATCTGGCATGTCGCTGATATTTCTTGCCGGCCTTGGCGCCATTGCAGCCAAGGCCGGGGGTGCAAAAATAGGGATCGGCGCTTGGCGGGTAACCCTCTGGGGGGCGTTGGCCATGGGCATTACGGCAGCCGTGGGGGTGCTGTTCGGGGCGGTGGTTTAGTACGCAGCCGCGGTCCAACAACACAAAAGGCGCCCGATCCTCGATGGGGCGCCCTGTTTGCGTTAGAAACTAGACCTCGCCGACGAAATTGCTCGCCTTCAGGGCGATATGCCCGACTAGATCGATAGCACCGTAGGGCTCTGCCCTACCACCCGGTCTGCCTTGCGACGCGGCAGGAGCACGGGACGACGGAGCTGTCCCACGCGCCTTTGCAGAGGCTAAATAAAACGAGGAAAGGTAAAGGGGACACTTCACCCGGGACTCCGCTCGCCGCGACGATGAAGCTATCACGACGAACCGAGGTCTCGACCCTTGACCTAAAGTTCCATCGTGGAACTTTAGATGATAGGGGCGCAAGCGAAGTCTGATAGTCGATACGCTGGGCCTGCTTCTGGCGGTGAGTATCAGCGCAGCAAGTGTGCAGGATCGCGACGCAGCGGATGACGCAGTGACTTACTCGAAGGAAAAATACCCCTCATTGAATACGCTCTTCGTCGATAGTGCATACGCGGGAAAATGGGCTCAGCGCATGCATCAAACGCACGCGGTCGACGTTCAAGTGATCCGGGGGCCAAACAATAGAAGAACGGGGCAATGGTGCTCAGAGCAAGGCGATCTGTTCACGGTAACCCCTGCCCCTACCGGCTTCGTGGTGATGCCCAAGCGCTGGGTGGTGGAGCGAACTCATGCCTGGAACGAGAGGGCTCGGCGATTGATCATGCACCACGACCGGTTGTTTGCTGTGAGTGAGGCATGGGTGTGGCTGGCTGAGGCACGCATACTCGCACGCCGACTGACGGCTTGATTTTGTCTACACCCTCCTAGGCTCGGTGCGAAAAGCCTTGATACTCGGTGATATTGCGCTGAAACAGTCTCGGAATGCTAATTTACAATCCGTAAACTCCGCTTTCTCGACTGTTTTCGCCTTGCCTGACCTTCTCTAAACACTTTTCACACACTGCATAGCAACGGCCCACCTCCCAAGTAAGCCTTCACATCGACATTCTGCGCTCAAAGCGGAACATCACCTCGTCCAACCAATGGCGGTACGCCCCCGGTGTGGCTGGGATCATCAGATTCCGCTCCTCCAGATTCTGCTGAGAGCGGTGCGGCATCGAAATGCTGTTGGTCGCAGTTGCTGGAGGCTCTGCAAAGAGCTTGTGATCAACGCCATACAGGCCAATTTGAAACCACCCCCCCTTCCCTTCGCTCAGCAAGCTGAACGCAGCCTCGGCCCCTTTTCTGACCAAGGAGGGCGACAGGTAGAAGGAGTCCATGACGTTTCGCGAGGTCGACGCATTGGCCAGGGAAATAGAGACCGAGCAGAGCCCGCTTTCATGATGCCGCCACTTAACCTCAGGGGTATCGATCCCCGTCTGCTCGGCAGTGTCGAAGTCTTTGTAGCCGCCTTTGAGCGAACCCAGGCCGGCCTGGCAGACCTTCAAGAAGAACGCCTCGTGCTGGGCATGGGCGGAGCGCAACGTGCCAGCAATTTCGGGCTGCGGGAGGAAGGCTACCTCCAGACGGGCCTCGTGATCATAACCACCCCACCGACCATTGCCATTTCTCTGCTGTAAGCGCTGCATGAACTCTTGCTCAGAGATGGCCTTACGGTTCAAGGTCATCTGATTCAAGCCCTGAACAATGGCGTCCGAGAGCTGGTACTGATCGGTGAAGGTCACCCGGAACAGGCCATCAAGGTAGTCCGATACTTCCCAGGAGAATGCCTTCTGACGCTCTTCCATCTCCACGGTTTCGAGGAAAGCCAGGATCGGTTTGCCTGCAGCCTTTGCACGCCGAAACTCCTGCTGGGTCACAGACTCCCCTGTTTTCGTCTGATAGCCAAAATTCGCGCCCAGGATCAGCACGACGACATCAGCCTGGTCGACCTCGGTCATGCACGCATGCTGTGAGGAGCACGGGCGCGCTCCGAAGTCTTCGCACATGACCGGCGTGTGCCCCAGTAAGGTGATGGCTTTCCTAGCTGCTGCTCGGTACTGCTCGAACCCACTGACGACGGAGCTAACAAACACCTTCATTGTGATCCCTCAGAGCTGACGACTTTGGCGGAACTACTGTATGTTCTCACAGGGGTGAATGCCAAGTACCCGGCCCAGCAAAATGAACGCTCGCTTCGCCTAGTCGGCCTGTTTTTTCCTCACCATTAGCAATGGTTTCAGCAGGCGTGTCCGTGCTCGATCTGGGTCAGCACCTCAATCACGAGCTCTGAGCATCCCTCGTTTTTCACAAAGTCGATTGCTGTCAGCCCCCCAAACATATGCCTGGGTGTTGACAGCCACACCGCCGCTTTGGCTTTGTCACCAAACACCTGCTCGGCCTTCTGCCACACCACGCCTACATCTTGCATTCGCTACCCCGTCCTGGTCATTTCACCCGGCGTATTATTCCGATCGGCCCAGCAATCCGGGCAGGCGCGCTAAAGGCGCATCATCAGCACAGCCCCTAGTATAAGTAAACGTTTACCTTCGCGAGCTAATCTCAAGCACGAAAATCACGGTGTACGATACTGAAGGGTCTGGGACTACCCAGTTCCTTGACAGCTTCGAGTGAGTTGCCGCACCATTTCGGCCACAGGTACGACTACAGGTGCCTGAGCCGCCCGCTGGCCAAGTGAGAACACTGTAAGCAAAAAATCTGACGAGTTCCCAAAAATCTAGGGCCTGAGCGGGCCAGTGCTCCGTATTGGATTTATGGGGATAGTCATGTCTAACTCTCTTGTTTTCACACAGTCTCTCACCCCTGAGCTTCTGCAGAAAATCAAACGCGAAGCCAAGGTTCTAAAGCGTCAAAGCCAAAAAACTCTGCGACATAGAGCATGTCTGGCCATCGTCGCACGACGCTATGGTTTCGAGTCATGGGAGACTTGCCTGGAATCATTCCAGCAAGCATTCAAATCGTGGCGTGACCACGGAAGAGACCTCTGCGCAGCAGCACAGGCTGACGATAGCCGGTCGTACTACTTCGTTCAGTTGCACGATTACTTTGAGCGCAGCTGGTTTAGCCACTGGGTGGGGTGGTCGGACGATGGGTTTGAGCTTCGAGTGCCATCCAAGGTAAAACCCGCTTGGTTTATCCGTGTTTTCAGGGAATGCAGGAAGGAAACCCTTTACGTGATCGAGACAGAGGAAGACTACAACCGCTGGACGCTTTTCTGGCATGGGCCAGCATTGGTTGAATGCGACCTCATGCTTTCAGAGGTGCCGCACTTCTTGAGTCCTGAGCCATCGTATAACCGCCCCCGTTTGACATAAGTCTCCACGTGATAGAAAGACCTGGACTCTGGATCCGGGTCTTTTTTACTCGCCAAGCTGACCTTAGCAAATGCGCTAGCAGGAGCTTTCACCTACAATTCTTCGACATGCCCCAGTCCCAATTCTAGCTTCTCCTTTGATGCGTTCAAAACCTGCCCTGGGTTCATGACGCTCACCTTGCGTATGACGATAGCAACGGTTGCTTGATGCACCATTCTGCGTCATTACTTGCCCTCCGCGAAATTCAGGGTGCCTTGACCAATTTACGCCCCTCCCTCCCACAACACACTACGCCATTCCTCCAGGACGCCCACACACTCGACTAGCGGCGAGAGAACGTCACCCATGGACATTCGCCCCCGAAGCTGCAACCTAATCTCTGACGGCCAAAATGGCTCATGCTCCTCATCTGATGGCGCATCCATATTTGGGAAACAGCGGCTTCTGAGATGCAGTGAGAGTTGCGCCGAGGATCATGGCGTTGACGTAGAGTTCGGCACAAGCGATCACTGCGTCCGCGATGGCCTTTGGCTAGAATACCTTCACTCATGATAACGCTGGCGCTCCCAAGATTTTGGCCATCGCCCCGAACGCAAGGAAGATCCCATGCCCATCATTGCTAATGACCCCACAACCCAGCTTGCATTCTCGGCATACGAGAACAAAGGAGTGTACGCACTACTTTTGGGGTCAGGAGTGTCACGCTCCGCCGGCATTCCGACCGGCTGGGAGATCACCATGGAACTGGTAAAGCGCGCCGGTATTGCCTCAGGCGTAGGTGAGCAAGAAGACTGGCATGCTTGGTACGTAGGTCAGACAGGAGAGCAGCCAAACTATTCGACGCTGCTTGAGACCTTGGCTGGGACGCAAAGCGAACACAGAGCGATTATTCAAGGCTCCTGGAGCCCACAGCCCAAGAGTTAGAGGATGGGTTGAAGGTTCCCACCCGGGCTCATCGCGCTATTGCAGAAATGGTGCGCGCTGGACACGTACGTGTCATCGTCACGACTAACTTCGACAGGCTGATGGAAAATGCTCTGCGTGATGCCGGCATTGAGCCCACTATCGTGAGCTCAGTCGACACCTTGGCAGGGGCCGAGCCGATCACCCATTCGCAGTGCTTCATCCTCAAAATTCATGGGGACTTACAAGGACGCCAGGATCCTGAATACGGATGTGGAATTGGGTGATTACCCTTCCGTGTTCATAGGTGAAGTATTTGGGTTGGCGGGTGGTAGCTGGATAAAGATAAGGGCTTATGCAGTGGCTGGTGTTGCTATTGCTTTGCTTGTCACTCCCTTATTCGTACAAACCCACTATCACTTGACGCCAGCAATACAGCAATTTAACTGTAGCTACAGCTATTGCAATTTGGCACAACCCGTCATTGATTGGCTTTTCAGATTCGAACTGGGAGTCGTCAAATTAATCTCATACGTCACCTGAGAATCTAGAAACGGTCTCATCAGTTGAATGTCGAAGAAAACCGCCCCCCTCCGGGCGGTTTTTTCATACCGATGCAACTCAGTTTGTGTCGTGTTTGGGAGCGATCACCTTCACGGCATCTGTGCGCCCGCCACCGCCACATGGATCATGTAGAGCGACGTATTGGCGGTGATAAACAAGCGGTTGCGACGTGGACCGCCGAACGTGAGGTTGGCGACTTTCTCCGGCAGCAGGATCTTGCCCAGTAATGTGCCGTCAGGAGCAAAGCATTGAATCCCGTCACCCGCGCTCGTCCACACGTTTCCTTGTACATCGACGCGCAAGCCGTCGGGGATCCCGGGTTCGATCTCGGCGAACACCCGCGAACGACCCAAGCGACAGTGGTCTATCACCTCCAGCGCTCGAATGTGATGTGGGGCTGCGAGGTCATGTGTGCGCGCCGAGTCGGCAATGTACAGAGTCTTGCCATCGGCCGAAAACGCCAGGCCATTGGGCTGAACGAAATCATCCGCCACGCATTGGACTTCACCCGTCACCGGATCGACCCGATAGACATTCTGGCCCTGCTGTTCCTGCTCAGCCTTGAAGCCTTCGTAATCAGTGAGGATTCCGTAGGTCGGGTCAGTAAACCAGATGGCGCCGTCACGGTGAACCACCACGTCGTTCGGTGAGTTCAGGCGTTTGCCCTGGTAACGATCCGCGATCACCGTGATCGACCCGTCCGGCTCAGTGCGGGTCACGCGGCGTGGGCCGTGTTCACAGGTGACCAGTCGGCCCTGAAGATCTCGGGTATTGCCGTTGGCGAAGTTGGAGTCTTGACGAAACACCGACACGCCCTGCTCTGGCGTCCAGCGCAAAATACGCTGGTTGGGAATGTCACTCCACAAGAGGTAACCACCGTCGTTAAACCAGACCGGCCCCTCGGCCCAGCGGCATTGGTTGTAGAGCTGCTCGAGTTGAGTGTTGGGCAGTGTCAATGCGCGGAAGCGTTCATCGATGTATTCATAGTGAGGTTCAAACATGGAAATACCCTCTATTCAGGCAGTGCGTGCCGACTTGCGGCCACTGACGGCGGTGATGACCGCAATGATGATCAGGCCGGTAAGGATCAAGCGCACCCCGGCGCTGGCGCCAAAGGTGTTGAGCATGCTTACCAGCAGATAAAGAAACAGCGCCGCTCCCCAGATGCCGGGCACGTTGGAAAATCCACCCGCCACTGAGGTCCCGCCGATCACCACGACTGCAATCGAGGCCAGCAGGTACTCCTCGCCCATGCTCAACGAAGCCCCGCCGGAAAAACCGGCCAGCAGAAGGCCGCAGAGGCTGGCAAAGACCGCACTGAGTACGTAGGTCGCGAAGCGGATCAGGTTGACATGGCCACCGGCAAGCTCCGCAGCACGGGCGTTCTGGCCAATGGCGATCGTCCAGCGGCCGTAGATGCTGCGTGTCAGCACGTAGCCCATGACGACTGCCAGCAGCACGACGCTGATCGTCAGGTACGGCACGCCCAAGATGTTGCCGGTGCAGAACTGGTAGAACATTTCCGGTGGCTGGATCCGAATGCTTCGACCGTAGGCAATCGCCATTGACTGCAACAGGAAACTGGCTGACAGCGTGGCAATGATCGGCGGTATGCGAAGCACCCGGATCAAGGCGTAGTTGGCACAACCGATCAACATACCGGCCCCCAGTACACCTAGAACGCCCAACCAGATCAGACCTGGCTGGCCGTCCATCAACTTCATGCCAATGGCCCCGCTGAGTGCGATATTGGCCGGAATCGACAAATCTATGTTGCCCGGGCCCGTGGTAATCACAAACATCTGGCCGATGCCGACTATCACGAAGAACGCCGAGAAGCTCAATGAACCTGACAACAGCGAACCTGCACCCTGGCCCCCGGTGAACGCAATGGTCGCGATCCAAATCAGCAAGGCGGCGAGGAACGACCATACCCAGGGCTTGCCCATGACCGTGGTGAGTAACGGAACACGCTTCATAGTGGGCGAGCCTCAAGACGGTTGACGGACGTACGCAAGGCGAGGACGAGAATCAGAATCGCGCCCTGGGCACCCATCTGCCAGTCTGGCGAAATGCGCATAAAGGACAGCAGCGAGCCTGCCAGCACCAGTGTCAGGGCTCCCAGCACTGCGCCGGTGGGCGAGACGCGGCCGCCGACAAACTCACCGCCACCGAGGATCACGCCCGCGATGGACAACAAGGTGTAACGCAGCGCGATGCTTGCGTCTGCAGAGGTGGTCAGGCCGACTAAAAACAGGCCGGCGAAGACCCCGAATGTACCGGCCAGCGCATACATGGTTATCTTGATACGCAGCAGCGACCATCCTGCCTTCGCAATGGCCAGCGGATTTCCCCCCGCCCCCCGCAACACAACACCCAGCGTCGAACGCATCAAAAACACATGTACGGCAATCGCCAGCACCACACAGACAATGATCGCGAAAGGCAGCAAAGGTGTCTTGATACGAACCAGGCTCTGCAGCCATTCAGGCGCACTGCCTCCCGGCGCAGGCAACAACAGCACAGCAGCGCCCATCCACACGAACGACATGCCGAGAGTTACGACGATGGAAGGCAAGTGACGTATATGAATCAGCGCGCCCAGCAACGCGTACACCGCAATGCATCCGAGCAATGCCAGGCAGCCAAGTACGGGGTGCTGGTCCAGCAACGTTGCCGCCACGCAGGCGACGAAGCTGATAAAACTGCCCAGCGACAGGTCAAGATCGTTGACGGTGATGATCAGCATCTGGGCGACGGTCGCCAAGGCGATTGGCACCGCAAGGTTAAGCATCAGGTTCATGCCCATGTAACTCATGGCCCTGGGCTGCATGATGAAAATGGTGATCAGCAGCACCACGAGTGAAACCCCGGGCAACGCACTGCGCAGCAGGCGTGCATAGTTCAATCCGGGCGATTTGACCGCAGCGCCTTTCAGCGGTAGCGAGGTAGATGCATTCATGCCGTTTGCTCCACAAAGGAGCAGCGAAGAATCTGCTCCTCGCTTAGTTGGCTGCGTGGCAGGTCAAGGACTGCCTGGCCATCACGAAACACATAGATGTGGTCACAGTAATCGAGCTCTTCCAGCTCAGTGGTGTACCAGATGAAGGTGCGCCCTTTGGCCGCCTCCTGAGCGATGATCGAGTACACCTCACGCTTGGTGCCGACATCAACGCCACGCATGGGATCATCCATCAGGATCAGATCGCTGCGCGATGCCAATGCGCGGGCGAACAGTGCTTTTTGTTGATTACCGCCCGACAGTGAAAGGATGGGGTTTCCCATATCCGGGGTGCGGATTCCCATGCGTTTTTGCCATTCTTCAGCCATAGCATGCTCTGCGTCCGGATCAATCAGAGCGCCGCGCTTCAGGTGGGCCAACGAACTGATCGTGATGTTCTCGGCGATAGACCACATCGCAAACACACCGTCATTTTGTCGATCCCCGGCCACGAGCGCGGCGCCCTGCCCCCTGGCAATACGGTGACGCAGTATTTGAATGAGTAACTGGCTTTGGCCATGTCCTGCCAACCCGGTGAGACCGACGATTTCGCCAGGATGCGCATTGACTGTCATTGCATTGGCTTGACGGGCCGGACGTTGAGCCACCACGGGAGAACCATGGGCCCGTCGCGAGACAAAAACGTGCTGTTCGCAAGCCGCCTTTGCGGCGCTCCCCATGCACTCCACCAGGGACGCGTGGGTAAAATTCGCCGCGGGGCGAATCTCTACCACTCGCCCGTCACGCATTACGGTAATGCGGTCACAGGTGTCCAGCATCTCCCCAAGAATGTGGCTAATGAGCACGATGCTGCCGCCAGCGCCGACAAACCGCCGGACAAACTGCAGGAGTTGTTCGGCAACCCGCGAATCCAGAGAGGACGTGGGTTCATCGAGGATCACCAAGTCCAGGCGTTCATCGACACGCACGAATGCACGGGCAATTTCGACCATCTGGCGTTTGCCGATCGGCAACTCGGCAACGATGTCGTCGCCACGAATATCATGGCCCGGAAAAATCTGATCAAGACTGGCTTCGATCAGCGCCCTGGCTTTACGTCGCCAGCCCCAGCCACGAATAGCCGGTGACATCAGCCGGGTATTTTCGGCCACGCTGAGGTTTGGGCATAACGACAGTTCCTGAAACACACAGCGGATCCCGTGCTGGCGTGCCACCTGCACGCCATAGCTGGAGCGTACTTCCTGATCGCCGACCAGCAGCGCACCGCAGTCGGCAGGAAGAGTGCCGGCCAAGACCTGCATCAGTGTGGATTTACCCGCGCCGTTATGGCCGATCAACCCCAGGCACTCTCCGGCCTGAACACTCAGGTTGACGTCACACAGGGCACGAACAGCGCCAAACGATTTGCCGATACCTTGGAAGGTTACCAGCGCTCGTTGAAAGTCAGACATGACATTCTCCTCAGCATTGCCGCGCACTCAGGCGCGGCACACGCGGGTCAATGAGCGGATGGGCTTGTCAGCGTGGCGACGTCCTCGACGCTGTAGACCTGACTGACAATCCCGCCCTTCTCAAGGCCCTTGAGTGCAGGCTCCAGTGAGTCCTGAGTCACGCTGACTGCTGGCGACAGCAAGTCATGGGGCATTTTCTTGCCATCCAGCAATTGCTGGGCTACCCAGAACGCCAGGCTGGAGATGCTCGGAGCGCTGGAAATCGAAAAGCTTTGGTAGCCGTTGGCGTCTTTCTGTTTCTTCCACCACGACAGCTCTTCCTCGCGATTACCGAAGATAATCGTCGGCGTCGGCCGTCCAGCGGACATGAACGCCTGGGCCGCGCCGTAACCGTCATCCCCTTGAGTCACCAAGGCATCTATAGGTGGCAGGCTAGGTAAAATGCCCGCCACCGCTTTCTGCGCGGCAGTCTGTGACCAGTTGCCATTGACCGAACCAACGATTTTCAGGTTGGGATACTTTTGCGCGCCCGCAACGATCCCGGAATGGATCTGCTCATCCACCGAGACGCCTGCCAGCCCGCGAATCTCCAGTATGTTTGCGCCATTTGGGAAGCGTTTGGCCAGATAATCCATCTGGTCAAGACCGCTTTTTTTAAAGTCCATGGAGATGCGATAGGCACAGGGTTCGGTGACGATGCCATCGAAGGACACGACGATAATGCCCGCATCGCAGGCCTGCTTGACGGCGCCATTTAGAGCGGTCGGCGACGCTGCGTTGATGACGATGGCGCTGTAACCCTGAAGGATGAGGTTCTGGATTTGTGCCGCTTGCTCGGTGGCCTGATTTTCACCGGTTGTGAAGGCGTCTGCGGAAGCGATAACGCCTTTTTTCACAGCGTCGTCGGTGGTCTGCTTCCAGCTGCCAAGCATATTCTGACGCCAGGAATTACCCGCGTAGTTATTGGACAAGGCGATGGTCTTGTCGGCCGTATCGGCCTGCACTTGCATGAAGGGAGAAAGCAACAGCGCGCTTGATAGAAACAGGCATCGCAACGGACGAATTTTCATGGATTGACCTTTGTTATTATTTTTGGGGTTCGGGCGGTCCAATGGATGGATGCTCACCGTTTTACGCAAGTTCGATTTCAGTCTGCGCCGTCTCACAGCCAGCGTCTGCGCACATCAATGCAGATATGCGGCGCGACACCGCACCAAATATGCGGGATCACGCAATCTGCCTGCGAGCATTCGCAATTTTTCAATCAGGTCACCTGATCGCCCGCGCAGAGGGATGCCCGCGTTCAGTGATAGCGGGTATGGTAGGGCTACAAAAATAAAAGGTGCATGACCGTGAAACGACCCAGCATCCATGCCGAGGATGTCCTCCATCACTTTCTCGGCATCTCCAGGGCCCTCGCGGGTCAGTTGGACTTCCAGTCGATGATCGATGCAATTTCCGAGGAAATTCGCATCATCCTGCCCCATGATCACCTGGACATCAGCTTGCTGTTGCTGGATGGAGAAAACCATCTGCATGCTTATGAAACGGGGTTAC
Organism: Pseudomonas sp. ML2-2023-3; assembly: GCF_037055275.1. Classification (NCBI taxonomy): domain Bacteria; kingdom Pseudomonadati; phylum Pseudomonadota; class Gammaproteobacteria; order Pseudomonadales; family Pseudomonadaceae; genus Pseudomonas; species Pseudomonas sp. ML2-2023-3. The sequence goes on along the minus strand of NZ_CP146343.1, from coordinate 3,383,536 downwards.
ACACCGCATGGAGCAACTTTGCCAATCACCCGCTGCCTATCGTGGAAAGTCCGATCCGTGCCCTGCTGTTGGGAGAGGAACCTTACATCCTCAGTCAAGACGCTACGACTGACCCCCGCTATCAGTTTGCCGGCGCGTTCAACACGCCCATTTTCGATGCGGGACTGCGCAGCCGACTTCACGTGCCGTTGCGGGCGCGAGGTGAAATTATCGGTGCATTGAGCTGTTCCAAACATGCAGCCGATTACTACACCCTGGAAGACGTGCACCATACCCAGCATGTCGCCGATCTGCTGGCGTCCTACCTCTACGCACTACGCCAGACCGATCAAGCAAAAAGACTGGCGATCGCCGAAACCCAGATTCGCGCCCGAGAAGAGGGCTTGCGCCTGGGTGCCCTGCGCTTGACCGAGGAGCTGGAAAACGAACGGCAGCGCATTGGCATGGATTTACACGACCAGACGCTGGCCGACATGACGCGCCTGCACCGCCGGATCGCCCGCCTGATGACCGTGGATACGCTGTCGGGGAATGACCTGAAACCCGTCAGTGACGCGTTGCAAGAGAGCATGCAGGAGCTGCGCCTTATCATTGATGCGGTCAAACCCACAGTGCTCCAGCTTTTCGGCCTGGAAGAAGGCGTAGAGGATTTGTTGTTGCGCAGTGTGCGCAACAGTGGCCTGAGCATTGCCACTCGCCTGCGTGACACCACAGGCGGGTTAGCAAACAAGCTTGCAGAGCCGCAGAAAATTGCCCTGTTCCGCATCATCCAGGAAGCGGTTAACAACGCTATCAAACATGCTTATCCGGACTCCATCGACATCAAGATCAGCCGGGCCGCGAACCGCCTGCAGCTTTCCATCGTCGATGATGGCCTCGGACTTGACCGGGATAATCTGCTGAACTGCGGCGGTATACAGAACATGAAAATCCGCGCTCGCTTGCTCGATGCCCAACTGCAGATCGAGACCGGTCCGCAAGGCAAGGGAACACACGTCTGTATAAGTCTGCCCCTGCCCGTCCCTCACATTGAACCGGAGCAAACCGTTTGATGGATGTCTTGTTGATTGAAGATGACCCCGTTCATCGCGCATTTCTCAAGGAAGTTATAGAACTGGCGCTTCCTGAATGCACCCGGTTGCTGGAAGCCGAGGACGGGCTGGCAGGAGAGCGACTGGCCCATGAGTATGGGATCACGGCGGTAGTCATGGATTTGCAGATGCCCAGACGCACCGGGGTGGAGGCTGCCAAGACGATCTGGCGAGACCGGCCCGATACATCGATTCTGTTTTGGTCTAATTATGCTGATGAAGCCTATGTGCGAGGCATCTCGCGAATCGTTCCAGAGGGTGCTGCTTACGGCTATGTGCTCAAGACCGCCTCGGAGGAGCGCTTGCGCCTGGCGCTGCGCAGTCTTTTCATTGAGCAACAATGCGTCATAGATCGTGAGATACGCGGCGTGCAGCAGAAGTCCCAAGACCAGGTGCTTGGCCTGACGGACACCGAGTATGAAGTGCTGCAAGACATCGCACTGGGACTAACAGACCGTGCCATAGCCAGTCGACGCTGCCTTTCATTGCGCAGCGTACAAAATCGATTGCAGCAGTTGTACGAAAAGCTCGGTGTCTATCAGCCAACCGATGGCCATCTGGGTAGCTATACATACAATCTCAGAGCTCGTGCGGTCAGCATCGCATTGATGCGAAAATTGCTTAACCGCAATGCCATGGAGCAAGCCGAAACGGAATTGCAGCAATGGCTTCGCGACCCCCGACACGTCCCCCGCCAATCATCTTGAGGGGTTTTCCAGCTGGGTCCTGAGACCGGATTGCACATCGGATCAGGGACTCAGCCGCGAGACGCCCATCCCGTCTTTTAAGCGAGTGCCGCAGCCTTGGCCGTGACCGCCTCGCGCTCCAGCTCCCGCTCCCGCTCCCGCACCAACGGCAACACCTTTCTGCCGAAGTACTCCACTTCTTCATGAAAGTGCAGGAAGCCACTGAGGATCAGGTCCACGCCCACGGCCTTGAGGGCTACGATGCGTTCAGCAATCTGCTGCGCAGTACCGATCAGGTTGGTCTTGAAGCCGTCGTTGTACTGCACCAGGTCTTCGAAAGTGGACTTGGCCCAGTTCCCTTCTCCTTCAGGACTGGAGGCGCCGGCGTTCTTCACCTCGCTGCCGAAACCGTTGACGGCCTCTGGATCGGCCTTCGCGATGATCTCCTCCAGTACCGCTTGAGCCTCAGCTTCGGTTTCTCTGGCGATGACAAAAGCGTTCACCCCGACTTTCACCGAATGGCCATTGAGCGCAGCCTTGGCCCGAATGTCGTCGATCTGGGCCTTGATGCCTTCGACGCTGTTGCCGTTGGTGAAGTACCAATCGGAAACCCGCGAAGCCATCTCCCGCGCGGCGCGTGAGCTGCCACCCTGGAAGATTTCCGGGTGCGGTTGCTGCAGTGGCTTGGGTTTGAGCGTGAAGTCATGGAAACGGTAGAAGTCGCCATGAAAACTGAAGTTGTCCTGGGTCCAGATGCCCTTGAGCGCCTGGATGAATTCTTCCGAGCGACGATAGCGCTCATCGTGGTCCAGCCACGGCTCGCCAATGGCCCGAAACTCGCCCTTGAACCAGCCCGACACGATATTGACCGCAACCCGACCGTTGGTGAACTGGTCGATGGTGGTCAGCTGTTTGGCAGCCAGTACCGGACTCCAGGGCCCAGGCAGGATGGCAGCGATCACTTTGAGCTTCTCGGTGGCGGCCAACAATGCGTGGCTGATGGTCACCGACTCATGCTGGTTTTCGGCGCCATAACCGGCGGTAAAGCGGATCTGTGACAAGGCGTACTCGAAACCGGCCTTTTCGGCGATTTGCGCCAGCTTGCGGTTGTAATCGATGTCCCAGCTGGTGCGTTGTTCGATCTTGCTGATTACAAGTCCCCCGCTGACGTTGGGAACCCAGTAGGCAAACTTGATGTTGTCCTGGCTCATTGCGTGTACTCCAGTGATACGTTGAAGTGAGGTTTACCGGTAACTTCAGGCCGCGCTGGCGTCCGGTTGCACAGTCGAAGTGAGGTTCCGGACTGCGGACTCGACAGCGCGCTCGATGCGCTCGAGCACCTGCGGGCTGGTGATCTGGTAATCGGTAAAGTCGGCTTCTGTGGCATACACCCCGATGGGCAAACTCAGGGCCTGAAAGAAACCAAACAGCGGGCGCAACTGGTGTTCGATGACCAGAGCGTGGCGGTCCGAGCCACCGGTGGCGGCCAGCAACACCGGCACGTTGTTCAATGCCTGGTGATGGACGAAATCAAACAGGTGCTTGAACAGTCCAGTGTATGAGGCGCGGTACACCGGACTGGCAGCAATCAGCAGGTCGGCCGTTTCAATGGCTTGCAGATGGGCCTCTACTTTTGCGGGCAAGTCTTCGCGGCGCAGCACCCCGGCAAACTGCGGGCCGATCTCGGACAACTCGATCAAGTGCAGCGCGATCGGCAACTGTTGCTCAAGACCGGCGACCAGGGCCTTGAGCAGCACCAGGGTGCGAGTTGGGCGTTGCACGCTCCCGGATACCGCGACCACTTTCAGAGTGTTGTTCATTGCCCGTCCTCGTGATGGCAGAGGCCGCCGCGGCACCTGCACAAGGACTGGAGCAGAAACCGTGCCATTTCAATATCTTTATAAAATCAATGAGTTATGACTTTTCGTGAAGCGCCATAGTGTCGCCTGCCGGACAGATTGTTGATCCACTGTTCCGCCTGCAACAGCTGCCTCTCTGTCCGTTCCTCACGGCGACCCGAGCTGATGTTTCCACCAGGCATTCGCAGGGTATTTGCATAACCCGTTCAGGTGTTCAGCCTTCAACTGCGCACCACCGGTTATTACCTGTCCAGGCACCCTGCTCGCTCACCCAAAATGCTGCAGATGCATTGTCTCGTTCAGGTGGACAGTCAATCGTTTTTCAGGTGCTTTTTCGTCGCTGATCAGAACATTAATCTGAGCTCATCGCTGAACGACAGCCACCCGCCACTTCGAAAAGGATTCCACCATGACTAACGCAACTTACAACCGCCTGAACAAAGACGACGCCGTAGTTCTGCTGGTCGACCACCAGACAGGCTTGATTTCTCTGGTGCAGGACTTCACACCCAACGAGTTCAAGAACAACGTGCTGGCCCTGGCTGACGTCGCGAAATTCTTCGAGCTGCCTACCATCCTCACCACCAGTTTTGAACAGGGCCCCAACGGCCCGCTGGTTCCCGAACTCAAGGAAATGTTCCCGGACGCGCCGTACATCGCTCGACCAGGCCAGATCAACGCCTGGGACAACGAGGACTTCGTCAAGGCGATCAAGGCAACGGGTCGCAAGCAATTGATCATCGCCGGCGTGGTGACAGATGTCTGCGTAGCGTTCCCAACGTTGTCGACACTGGCTGAAGGGTTTGACGTGTTCGTGGTAACTGACTCTTCGGGGACGTTCAACACCACCGTACAACAAGCGTCCTGGAACCGCATGAGCCAGGCTGGCGCCCAGATGATGAACTGGTTCTCTGTCGCGTGTGAGCTGCAACGCGATTGGCGCAACGATATTGAAGGCCTGGGCAACCTGCTATCTCAGCGTATTCCCAACTACCGGAACCTGATGAACAGTTACTCCGCGCTGACTGCTAGCTGAAAACCGGCATAGCGTTCACGGCAATGTTGTTCACTTAAGTAATTTCTGCCTCTGTGGGAACGGGCTTGCTCGCGATGGTTGTTAACGGTGACGCGTATTTACCAAGTAAATGCTGCGCACTGAAGACCCTCGCGAGCAAGCCCGCTCCCACACTGAGCCGCGTTGCTCTTGAGTGAACAACATTGCTGCTCTGCGGGCCCTTTTGCCTATTAGCTCGCAATCGGTCCATCAAGACTGCAAACAGAGCGTCCAGAAGCAGCAACAACCCGATCCAAAACCTGATCTCTCAGCACCTCTACGACTGCACGCTGAACACAGCGGGCAACCCACCACGCAAAGTACTCAGAACCGAGGTTTTAGCGCTTGCCAGTCAGGCTTGTACCGCTGCATTTGTTTCACATCATCGCGCTGTCGAATGCCGCAAGTGAGGTACAGATCATTCAACTTTGCCAATTGCTCATAATCCAGCTCAAGCCCCAGTCCCGGCGCGCGAGTGATTCTCACGCAACCATCAACGATGGGTATCTTTCCGCCTTTGACCACCTCTTCATCAGGCTCTTGCCACGGATAGTGAGTGTCGCAGGCATAGTCCAGGTTGGGCACTGACGCGGCAACATGGGCCATGGCCATCAGGCTGATACCCAGGTGTGAGTTGGAATGCATGGATACGCCAACACCAAATGTCTGGCACATCTTGGCCAGGTGCTGAGTATCCCGCAGGCCGCCCCAGTAATGATGATCGGCCAAAACAATTTGCACGCTGTCGAGGGCAACGCTGCGCCGGAACTCGTCAAAGTCGGTGACGACCATGTTCGTTGCCAACGGCAAACCAGTGAGTCTGTGCAGCTCGGACATACCCTCAAGACCAGGGGTTGGATCTTCGTAATATTGCAGGTCGTCACCCAACAACTGCGCCATCCGGATTGAGGTTTCCAGAGACCAGTTACCATTGGGGTCAATGCGTAACGGGTAGCCCGGGAAGGCTTTCTTCAGGGCTTTGATGCATGACACTTCGTGCTCAGGGGGTAGAGTCCCGGCCTTGAGCTTGATGCTCTTGAAGCCGTAAGCCTCAATCATTCTTCGTGCCTGGGCGACGATCTGTTCCTCGTTCAGCGCCTCGCCCCAAGCGTCAGGTTGGTAAGGCGAATCCACATGCTGCGCGTACTTGAAAAACAGGTAAGCGCTGAACGGGATTTCATCGCGCACTGCGCCACCCAGCAAATCCACCAGGGGTACATTCAAGGAGCGCGCTTGCAAGTCCATAAACGCGACTTCGAACGCCGAGTAAGCATTGCTGACGGCCTTGCTCGCGTGAGAGCCGGGTGCCAGCTCCGCGCCAGCAATACTCTGCGGTGCGTGGGCTGCCACGGTAGCCCGGACGATTGCCCGCAACTGATTCAGGTTGAACGGGTCAAGGCCTATCAATTGCGCCTGCAACTGCTGCTGGATCGCCAGCGCAGGGGCGTCGCCATAGCTTTCACCGAGGCCGATATAGCCAGTGTCGCTCTCTATTTCGATGATGGAGCGCAGGGCATAGGGTTCGTGAATACCGCTGGCATTGAGCAACGGTGGATCACGGAAGGCGATGGGGGTGACGGTAACTCGTGTGATTTTCAAGAAGCGGCTCCCGCAGGGTCAATTTTCAAGGTGTTGTGAGTAGCAGTGGATTGAGCTTGGCCAGCCGGCGTCGTGCGAACAAAAAATATCACCACCGCCGCCAGGAGCGATGTGGCTGCAAGCCCGTACAGACCACCCTCGATAGAGCCCGTGGTTTGCTCCAGAAAGCCGAACGCGGTAGGAGCAACGAATCCGCCAAGATTACCGATGGAGTTGATCAACGCGATGACAGCCGCTGCAATACGTGCGTCCAGATAGCCCTGAGGAATCGGCCAGAACAGCGCTGAAGCTGCCTTGAAACCAATCGCGGCGAAACAGATGGAGATAAAGGCGAACACAGGGCCGCCGGTAGTCGACATGAACATACCGAGCGAGGCAATCACCAGCGTCAGCGCGACCCAAGCCTGCTGGTGTTTCCATTTGCTGGCCATTCCGGCAAAGCCATACATGGCAACAATGGAAATCAACCACGGAATCGAGTTGAACAGCCCAACCTGGAAATCATCAAAACTGCCCATCTTTTTGATCATGCTGGGCAGCCAGAATGTCGCGCCATAAATGGTCAGGGCAATGGAGAAGTAGATGAAGCAAAACAAGGCGATCTGCTTGTCGGCCAGCAGCCTTAACATCGAAGGCTTGACCGTCAGCACCGCCTCACGGGCTTGTTGCTCCAGAGCAATCGCGTTGATCAATGCGCCCTTCTCTTCTTCGCTCAACCATTTCGCATCACGAGGATGGGATTGCAGCCAGAACCAGACGAACGCGCAGAGAACAATCGAGGCAAAACCTTCTATCAGGAACATCCATTGCCAGCCGTGCAGGCTTAAACCACTTACGTGTAACAGGGCACCGGACACCGGGCCGGAGATCACCGAGGCAATCGCCGAGCCGCTGAGGAAGATCGCCATCGCCTTACCCCGCTCAGTCGACGGCAACCACTGAGTGAAGTAGTAGATGATCCCCGGGAAGAAGCCCGCCTCTGCCGCGCCCAGAATAAAGCGCAGCACATAGAAACTGGTTTCACCGCGCACAAAAGCCATCGCCATTGCCGCAGCGCCCCACGTGAACATGATACGGGTCAACCAGGCTCTTGCACCGTAGCGCTGCAGCAGCATATTGGACGGCACTTCGAAGATCGCGTAACCAATGAAGAACAACCCGGCTCCCAGACCATAAGCGGCGGCGCCAATGCCCAGATCGGTTTCCAAATGACTGCGGACAAAGCCAATATTGACCCGATCGATGTAGTTGACGATGAACATCACCACAAACAAGGGCAGAACATGACGCTTTACCTTGGACGCGGCCCGGGCAAGTACCGTGGCGTCAGGCATCGGGTGAAGGGTATTCAAAGGGGCAACTCCCAATCATTGTTTTTTTAGGGACAGCCCGATGATGGACGCGCACATTGTTCCCGTCTAATCTAACTTGGCATTCGATTGATACCAGGATTAGATCAATGTTCGAACTGACCCAGCTGCGCTGCTTCACCACGGTGGCCACAGAACTTAACTTTCGGCGCGCTGCTGAACGGTTGAACATGACCCAGCCGCCCCTCAGTCGGCAGATTCAATTGCTGGAGCACCACCTGGGCGTGGAACTGTTTACCCGCACCACCCGCAGCGTGGCCCTGACCGCAGCGGGCCGGGCTTTTTTCATCGAAGCACAAAACCTGCTTGAGCGTGCCCAGCAAGCGGCGACCAACGCCCGACGCTTCGCAGAGGGTGATATCGGCTCAGTCAACATCAGTTTTGTAGGCAGCGCGGTGTATGAGTTTTTGCCAAAGGTCATTGCCGAAGCCAGGCTCAAGCAACCCCAGGTCAAAATTGATCTCTCAGAGATGAACACCTACCAACAGCATGAAGCGTTGCGCGCACGCCGAGTCGATCTGGGCATCACCCGGGCACCGCTGCTGGAGCCCGGTTACGCCACCGAGTGCCTTGTTCGCGAACCCTTTGTGCTGGCGCTGCCCCGGCATCACCCGTTAGCCCAGGCCAGCGATATCTCAGTCAAAGACTTGGATGCCCAGCCCTTCCTGATGTATTCCCACGCAGCGTATCCACCGTTCAACGAACTGCTGACCGGCATGCTGCGATCAGCTCGCGTTGCACCGGAGTACGTGCAGTGGCTCGGTTCATCGCTCACCATTCTGGCGCTGGTCAATGCTGGGATGGGCCTGGCCCTGGTGCCGCGCTGTGCAAGCAGTGTGGTGTTCAAAAACGTGATTTTTCGCGATATCGATCTGGGCGAAGGGGTGCAAAGTGAATTGCACCTGATTTGGCGAGAAAATAACGACAACCCCGCGTTTGCCATGTTGCTCGAAGCCATACGCCGGGCAGTGCGCGAAGGTTGGGGTGAGTAGCGCCTTTGGCCGCGAGGTAAATCGCCAGTGCTGCGGTTGATCGCAGGACTGGCGCTTACGTTAAGTGGCAAACGCCATCAGGGCACGAACTAAACTATGCCAGCACCGTCAGCCAGGCCGACACCAGCAGCAAGAATGCCAAAGCATGATTCATGCGTTTGAATGCCTGTGGTGAACCAAACGCCCGGGCACTGCCTGCGCCGAGTAACGCCCACAGGGTCATGCACAGCACAGAGACCAACAGGAACAGCAACGACAACACCATCAGCCGCGTGGTCTTGTCGCTGCCACCGGCAAATACGCTCACCACTGCTACGGCCATCATCCAGACCTTAGGGTTGACCAATTGCAAGGTGGCTGCACCGAGCACGTTGAGACCATCCTCGCGCGAAGAAGGTGAATCCAGGGAGGGCGGCGCGCTTTTAAATATCTGCCATGCCAGCCAACTCAACCAGAGTACCCCGGCCCAAGCGATCACCGTCTGCACTCGCGGAAACTGCAGCAGGGTTTCACCCATGCCGAGCCCGACGGCAAACACAATCAGCGTCGCAGCCATGCAGGCGCCAAAAATAATGGGCAGTGTGGCACCCACCCCCCATCGCGAACTATGGCTCAGCACCAGAATATTGGTCGGCCCAGGGGTGATCGAAGCAACGAACGCAAACAGCAGGAAAGGCAGCAAAGACTCCATGAGTCAGTCTCCCTGAAGACGTATCGAAGGGGCAGATGAGAACAACGAAAACGACATGGCATGGGCTCCTTGATCAGATAGGAGGCCATGGTCGCCGGTCAGCGGGATTCAGTCTGGAAGGTTTGAGCAGCGCTTGCGGTAATCGGCGGGTGTGAGCTGGTAGGCGCGACGGAACCAGCGCCCCATATGACTCTGATCGGAGAACCTAAGGGTACTGGCCACCTGTGCAGGCGACTCGCTCCGCGCCAGCAACTGCCGAGCTTTGGCCAGCCGAAGCTGAATCAAATAAGCATGGGGCGCCAGCCCAAATGCTGCCTTGAAGGCTCGCGTCAGGCGAAAACGATCAACGCCACAGGCATGGGCCAGGTCGTCCAGCCCGACGTCCTCGTAGACATGGGCATGCAGGTAGTCACGTGCGACTTGGGCCACCAATGGCAGGCGGGGGTCAAATACCTTGTGCTTGCGCCAATCAAGGTGGCAAGTGAGCGCCCCGAGCAACGTGTCGATGGCGTTCTGACGCACAATGCGCAAGTCGCCCTCATGGAGTGCCTGGAAAGCGCTATAAATGGCAGTCGCCAGGCCCGGATCCTGACTCAATGTGTCGGCAAAGCCCGGTTGGCTGTTGACAGGCGCGTGCTCGAACAACGCAAGCAACTCCCGTTCCAGCCAGTGCGGATCGAGGTAGAGCATGGAATAGGTAAAACCCTCCTCGGTCGGTGCATGCCCATCGTGGATTTCTCCCGGTTCCAGCAGGAATACCTTGCCCGGAGTACTGAGATGGCGAACGCGACGGCAGTTGAACTGCTGCACACCCTGCTCGGTGACACCTACCAGAAAACTGTCATGCCAATGCGGATCGTAGGCATGCCCCTGAAAATGGGCGCGAATCGATTCAATCCCTGTATCAGCATCCTGGGACAGCTCAATCCAGTTGCGTTTATTCACGGAGCGCTCCAGAGGTAATGATTAAACGTGAAACGGTGAGGACGGCTAAATTACAACGCTTTGAAAAGAACGTTTAGAAGATTTGTGCAGGTTGTTGATGAGACATATCTGCAGATTCTGAACTGGGCCAAAAAACGAAAATCATGGCTTACACCTACCCTGTTCTGATTTTGATCATGGGCGACTTCACCATGGGATTCGTCGTTGATCCAGCCGAATCCGACGTTAGTGATCTAAGTAAAACACCCGTGTGCGCGCAAGTAAGTCTCTAGCTCAACAACCGGCAGTGGCTTGCTGAAAAGATAGCCTTGCACCTGATCGCAGCCGTTTTTCTTCAGAAAATCCAGTTGCTCAGGGGTCTCCACACCTTCGGCAATCACTTGCAGGTTGAGGCTATGGGCCAACTCGATAATGGTCCGGGCAATGGCTGCGTCTTGGGGGTTGGTGATCACCTCGCGGATGAAGGCGATGTCGATCTTCAGTTTGTCGATCGGGAATCGTCGCAGGTACGCGAGGCTTGAATATCCCGTACCGAAATCGTCTATGGAAACTTTGACTCCCAGTTGTTGCAAAGTCTGCAAGCTGGCGATGGTGTGCGAAGTGTTCTCCATGAGCGAGCTTTCCGTCAGTTCGATCTCAAGCCAGTGGGGATCTATCTGATCGTCGATCAGCGCCTGCTGAATGCTCGCAATGAAATCACTGTCTATGATCTGCTGGCAGGAGACGTTGACCGCCACCTGAATGCCCTCCTCACCTGCCCGTTGCCAATCGGCGATTTGCTTGCACACACGGGTGATCACCCAATTGCCGACCTGGGAAATCAGCCCCAGGTTTTCCAGTATCGGCACGAATACCGCTGGCGAGATATTGCCCTGCCCCGGTTGTTGCCAGCGCAACAGGGCCTCGAGCCCACAGACGCTGCCGTCGACCACACTGATCTTGGGTTGATAAAACAGCTCAAATGTCTGCTGTCTCACCGCATCACGCAGGGCGGTTTCAATCGCTTGGCGCGTTGAGGCTTCCTCATTCATTTGCGCCGTGTAGTAACGATAATTATCCCTGCCGAGCTTCTTCGCACGGTGCATGGCGGTGTTCGCGTGCCGGATCAACCCATGCGCGTCGTTCCCGTCGGCCGGGTACAGTGCAATGCCAATGCTGGCGGTCATCGCCGTGGACTGATCTCCCAACTGAAAAGGCTCGCGCAGGGTTTCGCGTATGCGCTCCACGGTTTGCAGGGGATCTGCCTGACCCTCGCGAATCATCAGGATCAGCGCAAACTCGTCACCATCCATGCGCCCCACTGTGTCGCTCACATTAAGGCAGTTGGTCAGTCGCTGCCCCACCTGCGCCAACACGCGATCACCCAGTTGGTGGCCCCAGGTTTCGTTGACGCGACTGAAGTCATCCAGATCAACCGTCACCACCGCCAGCTGCCAATGGCTGAGCGACGCTTGGGTCAGTCCCATTTGCAGGGTGGTAAAAAACAGTTTGCGATTGGGCAGCCCGGTCAACGTGTCGTAATGGGCCATTTTCAACATGCGTTGATCGGCGGCCTTGCGCTCAGTGATGTCATGGGCAATGCCGACGATAATCCAGTCATCACCTGTCTTGTATGCCTGGCGGTGGACTTCTACCGGAAGGAAACTGCCGTCCTTGCAGCGGATTTGTGTTTCCGTGGCTTCGCTTGGGCCCTTGCCCGCGATGATCTGGTCATACAACATTTCCAGGTGTTCGATGGAGTCATCGCTGAGGTCGGCGGGTGTTTTACCCAGCAGCTCTTGCGCGGTAAAGCCCAGTACCTGGCAGGCCCGTCGGTTGAACTCGATCAAGCGCATGGTGCTGCGATTGATCAGAAATATGGCATCGCCCGAAGCGTCCATCGCCGAGCGAAAGCGCTCAAGGTCGATGGTGCGTTGTTGCAATTGCTCTTCCAGCATCAGGCTGTGGCTTTTCAAATAATCGCCGAACGCCTTGAGCCTCAAAAGGTTGCGCACCCGCAGCCACAACTCTGCACTTTCCACGGGTTTGCTGAGGAAGTCTTCGGCGCCTGCTTCCAGACCGCAAATACGCGCACTGTGCTCTCCAAGGGCGGACAGCATAATGATCGGGATATTCGACGTGGCCTTGTTCGTCTTGAGCTGGCGGGCAACGTCGAAACCGTCCATGCCCGGCATCATGATGTCGAGCAGGATCAAGTCGGGGGGCTGTTCCTCGACCATGACAAGGGCCTCTTCTCCCGAACTGGCGGCCAGGGTTTGATACCCCTGATTCTCCAGCAGGATCTTCAGCAGTTTTCGGACATGGGGTTCATCATCGACAATCAATAGGGTAGCGGCAGGGTTGGGCATAGGAAGTGCTCAATGAGTGGGCTGCTGAGGCCGATTGCCTTGCAGCAACGTGTCGATGACCCGGTAAAGCTCCTTGTAGCGCAGAGGTTTGATGATGTAGGCATTACACCCCGCCAGCCGTGTTTTTTCTTCGTCTTCCTTCATGGCCATGGCAGTGAGCGCGATCACCGGGATGGCCGCGGTCAGTGCATCGCTCTTGAGCAACGAGGTGGCTTTGAGGCCATCCATTCCCGGTAACTGGATGTCCATCAGAATCAGCGCAGGCTGCAGCTCTCGCGCCAGCTTCAGCCCGGTTTCCGCATCTGCCGCACAAATCACGCTGTGGCCGGCACTGGTCAGCAGCAACCGGGCCAGCCGCATGTTGGCGGCATTGTCTTCGACGATCAGGATCTCGGCCATGGCGCCTCCACAGTGGTTAAACGACGGATCGGCAGCCAGACCACGAATCGTGCTCCGGCCCCTTCCCTGCTGGTCACCGCGACACTGCCGCCATGCAGCTCGGTCAACTGTTTGACCATGGCCAGGCCCAGGCCGGTGCCCTCGAATTTACGCGCCAGGCTGCTGTCGATTTGACTAAAGGCCTTGAACAACTTGTCCATATTGCCCTGGGCGATACCGATGCCGGTGTCACTCACGCTCAACTCCAGGAACACATCGTAATCGCTGTCCTGAACCTCGAAGCCATGCACGGGCCAATCACCCGCCAGTTTCCCCACGTGTTCACGGGTAACCTGGCGTACCGCCAACGTCACTACGCCCCCTGGCGCGCTGAATTTCACGGCATTGGCCAGCAGGTTGTAGACGATCTGCTTGGTCTTGCGCAGGTCGAGCTCAAAGCTGCCAAGCTCGGCATCGGTGTCGAGTTTCAACTGGATGCGTTGCAGTGCGGCTTTCTCGCGTACGATCAATAAACTGTTGCTCAGCAAACTCTGCAGTTCGACGGGCTCCAGCTCCAGCGCCATCATCCCGGCTTCGACTTTGGACAGATCGAGGATGTCATTGATCAGCGACAGCAAGTGTTGGCCACTGTTGAAAATGTCGGTGATGTACTCGCGCTGGGTCTCGCTCATGTCACCGACCAGGCCGTCCTTGAGCGCCTCCGAAAAGCCGATGACGGCGTTCAGCGGCGTGCGCAATTCATGGGACATGGTGGCGAGAAATTCGGACTTCATGTGGCTGGCGTGTTCGAGCTCGATGTTCTTCTCTTCCAGGGTTCGCTCGAAGCGCTTGCGCTCAGTCACATCTCGGGCAGCAGCGAACACGCCTTGCAACTTGCGGTCGCGGTCGTGAAAGGTCGCCGCGTTATAGGACACAACGGTTTCAGTACCGTTATAAGCGCGCACCGTCAGTTCATAGTCGCTGACCTTGTTTTCACTGAGTACCCGCTTGATGGCAGCGTCGGCGCGGGCCGGATCGGTGAAAAAGTTTTTGCACGGCGCACCAATCAACTCGTCCCGGGTACGCCCCGTGAGCGCCATCATCTGTTTATTGACATCGGAAATGATGCCCTGCGGATCTGTCATCATCAGGGCGTCGATGTTCGACTCGATCAACGAGCGCGTATAAAACTGCTGGTCGCGTAAACGCTGATCCAGCAAGGCCTGGGTCGCTTCTTCTTGTTTGCGCGCCGTGTTGTCGGTGCCGATCAGCAAGTAACCGATGATGGTTTCTGCGCTGTCGCGCAATGAGGTGACCGACACCATTGCCGAGAGGCGGCTGCCATCCTTGCGGATATAGGTCAGCTCATAAATGTCCTCAATCCCGCGAGAGGCCTTGAATACCAGCGCTTCGAAGCCAGGAGTGATCGGTGTATTGAGCTCAAGGCTCAAGGCGGCTGCGCGGGCAATCAATTCCGCAGGGTCGGAGATATCTGCCGGAGTGATCCGGTTGACCACGTCTTCGGACTGATAACCGAGCATGCGTTCGGCGCCGACATTGAAGATCTGGATGACGCCTTTTTCATCGGTAGCGATACTGGAAAAGTAGGCACTGTTGAAGATTGCGTCTTGAAGGGCGCCGGTCTTGAGCAGGGTTTTCTGCCGGCGAAACTCGACAAGCTTCTCTGCCCGGGACAGGGGCTCGGTGGGCGGACGGTCTACAGGCGGAGTGTCCATTGATACGTTTCCCGTTAACTCGCGAACCTGACCGTGATCACGGTGCCGTAAAGCGTGCTTACGGAAATCGCCCAAATGAGCGACTAAAGGCTTTTACACCATAGCAGAGGTGCTGGAGTAAGCGTAAACAGGGAAGCTTTTGTTCACGTGCAGGCGAGTTTTTCAACTGCCTGCACGGGAATGACCCTATTGGCTTTTGTGGTGTTTCAACACAAACCAGACCAACAGGCTCAATGCGCCGACGAGTGCAGCAGCCGTCAGCAAAACCACACTGTGAGAGGCGCTGAAAGCCTTTTGCCCCGCTGCAGCAAGCTGCTGACCTTGAATGCCTCCAAGTGCTTTTGCCGCAATCATCGTTTCACCAATAGACCGCACGGCTGTCTCGGCAATGGCAGATGGAATGCCCCCAGGCAGCTGTATGGATTTTTCATAAGTGGATACGAGAAGAATACCGAAAACGGTAATGCCCAGTCCGGTGCCAAGGTCGTAACTCGTGGCTTCAAGGGCTCCCGCAGAGCCCGCTTTCTCCATTGGAATGCTGTTCATGATCGCCACTGACGAGGCGGTTAAACCAATGCTGAGGGAAAGCCCCAGAGCCACCAGCATCACAATAACGGCCACCCCGCCGCTGCCCAGGTGTATTTGGGCCAACCCGACAAGACTGGCCGCAGACACCAGCAACGAGCAACTCGCAACCCACCTCAGGCCAATCGCCCGAAGGATGACGCCTGCAAGAGGCCCTCCGATTGCAGCCGCAATCATGAGCGGCATCATGAAAATACCGGCCTCCAGGGGGGTACGCCCCATGACGAACTGCAGTTCTTGAGCCAGCAGCAATTCGAACCCGGCAAGCGCACCCATGGTGACGAGAGCCATGACGATACCGGTGCTGACCGCCGGAATGGAAAAAAGGCTCAGATCAAGCATCGGCGTCGAGGTATTAAGTTGCTTGCGTACAAACCAGACAAGCATCAGCGCTCCGAATACAAAACATGCACCGGTAACGAATAGAGAGCTGTTGGTTTTGAAGCCCGACTTGAGAGCGTAAACACTTGCCATGACACCCAGGATCAGAATCACGGACTGTCCGATGGTCCAGTTTCCATCGCCGACCACACTTCGTCGCGGTATGTAGGCGATCACTAAGGGTATGACCAGCAGCATCACGGGCACATTGATCAGGAAGACCGACCCCCACCAGAAATGCTCAAGCAGTGCGCCACCCACCAAGGGCCCGATGGCGGCTCCGGTGGAAGCAACAGCGCCCCAGATACCCAACGCCACTGCTTGATCGCTCTGATCTTCAAACGTTTGTCGAATAATCGCGAGGACGCTGGGCATGACCATGGCGCCGCCGAATGCCATGAACGCCCGGGCCCCGATCAACGACCCAACGTTCGGAGAAAAGGCGGCCAATACGGAACCGGCGCAGAAGATACCCAGTCCAGCCAGCAGCATTCGGCGATGGCCGACCCTGTCCGCCAGCGTGCCCATGGGAATCAGCAGGCTGGCCATCAACAACGGGTAGATGTCGATGATCCACAGAATCTCGGTACCCGTTGCTTGCAACGCAAGGGTCAGTGACGGAACTGCGACATGAAGAATGGTGTAATCCAGGACAATCGGCATGAAAGCCAGAATGACCGACATGAGGACTAACCAACGGTTTGAATTGCCATTAGACACAATAAAGAGACCTTTTTTACCGGGATCCCGGCTTTCAAACGCTTGTCAGCCATTTGAATCCGTTGTTGTTACCACGCTTGCGCCCCAAGGCTGCGCCGCGATGCTAACCGATATTCCCCCGCTTTCCCGCCGTGCAAATGTGAAGCTTTGTGAAGTCGCAGGTTTGAACCAGGACGATCCTTTCCCGCCCTGTAAACCTCGGTCAAATACTGCCAGGGCGAGGACACTCGACGATCTCGCTCTGCACTCAACCGGGTCGTGAAATACCGTGCTGGCGCAGTTTGCGATAGAGCGTATTGCGGCTAATCCCCAGGCGGGCGGCAACATGGGCGATGTGCCAATGTTCTGCCTCGATCAACGCCAGCAGCGTCTGGCGTTCGCAGACTTCCAGTGGGTTTTCGCCCGGCGCGGCCGTGGCGGGCGTTGTTGGCAGTAACTCCTCCAGGTCCTCCAAAGTAATGCGCCCCTCAGACGACAACGCGACCAGTGTGCGCAGACACGTACGCAGTTGCCGTACGTTGCCCGGCCAGGGCTGAGTCAGCAAACGCTCTCTGACACCTGCTTCCAGGCGAACCCTTGCGCCTTTTGCCTCTTCACGCAGCAGAAGGTCGAGCAAACTGCCCTTGTCTGAACGCTCGCGCAGCGGCGGAAGTTGCACGGTAAACCCGGCAACCCGGTAGAAAAGATCTTCGCGAAAGCGCCCTTGCGCCACACAGGCTTGCAGATCCTGGTGGCTGGCACTGACAAGGCGGACATCGAGCGCACGTGCCGTCGCACCACCGAGCGGCACCACCTGACGCTCTTCAAGCACCCGCAGCAGGCGAGTCTGTAACGCCAGTGGCATATCGGCGATTTCATCGAGAAAAAGAATGCCACCATGGGCCTGCTCCAGCTTGCCGATCATCCCGTCCTTGCGTGCCCCGGTGAAGCTGCCGCCGCGATAGCCAAACAGCTCGCTCTCGATCAGCGTCTCGGGGATGGCCGCGCAGTTGATCGCCACAAACGGCTGGTTCCTTCTGGAGCTGGCTCGATGCAGCGCCGCAGCAAAAGCCTCTTTGCCAGTTCCGGTTTCACCCTGTAAAAAAACCGGCACATCATGCTCTATAACACGCAGTGCTCGAGCAATGCCGCGTTGCAGGCGCGGGTCTTCGAGGCATACATGCACGTCATTGATTGTTTGAGGGGCAGGCGTGACTGAAGGCGCAGGGCGAACAGGTTCTCGCAACTGTACGTAAACCAGGCGCCCGTCTATCAGTCGCAAAGGCCAACAAACACTCGGTTGTGAACTGGCCTGACTGATCACCTGATCGACAGGTGTTTGCAGCAACATCGCCAGAGATTGCCCGACCACCTGGTCCCGGCTCAGGCCCAGAAGATCCAGCGCGCAATGATTGACTGAACAGATAGTCGCACTTTCATCGAAGCTGAGCAGGCCTTCACCCAGCAGCCCGACGAAGCCCGCCTCGGGATGGAAGCGCAGCAAATAGCGTTGAGGGTCATGCCCCAGGAAATAACAGCTCTCGATCAGATTGGCTGACAGTTGGGTCAACGCCATGGCTCTGAAGTAGTGCTGCTGGCTGTGATTATCCCGAACAGAAGAGAGGTTGAGCACGGCCAGCAACTCTCCATTCGCATCAAATACAGGGCTCGCCGAACAGCTCAGACCAACGTGCTTGCTACGAAAATGCTCATCACGACGGATGGTGACCTGTTGTTGCTCGACCAGGCAGGTGCCCACACCGTTGGTGCCTTCGCAATCTTCACTCCAGACCGAGCCGAGCCACAGCCCGGAGCGCTGGAAATCGGCTCGTTCGGACTCGTTGCACACACTGTCGATTGCCACACCGCGAGCATCGGTGAGTAGCACCACGTGGCCATCGCGTCCGAGCTGTTGGTGCAAGTGGTTCATCTGCCAGTGCGCTACAGCAATGATGTGTTCCAGGGGGGCGCGATGATCCTGCAAGCGCGGCTGTTCAACCACATGAGGTGCCCGGCGACTGGCGGGATCAAGCTGATACTGATCCAGGCACCGACGCCAGGATCGGGTGATGGCCAGGTCATTAACAGGGGCTTGGTGGGTGTGAGTACCCTGCACGGCTTGAAGCACTAGTTGTGCATGGTCGTTGATCAAGGCCGGCTTCATTATTCTTGTTCTCCCTTACGGTTGGAGCACGGGTCTGTTCGCAGCTTATATGAAAAGAACGCAATGAGCGCTTTATGCACCGAGTGACACTCTGTCATCCACCCTTCACGAATTCGTGACAGATCTGCGAATCAACACTTCAGCAATACCGCAGCAAGAGCTCTGCAATGGGGCTTTTGCGAAGGTGGCCCGAGCCTTGCTCTGGAGCAGGTTGTACAAAAACAACAAGATCGGAGAAGCCCAATGAACATTGCTGTTGAAAAACCGCTGCACACGCCGACTGCTCAGCTCGCGGCCTGGGTCGAAAACCTCGGTGAACGGCTCGCCCGGCGTGATGTGGACGGCGCTCTGGAACTGTTTGGCGAAGAGTGTCACTGGCGTGACCTGCTACTGTTCAGCTGGAACCTGGTGACCCTGGAAGGCAAGCCGGCCATCCGCGACATGCTCGAAACACGCCTGGAGCAGACGCGTCCTCAACAATTGAAACTGGAAGGTGAGGCGACGCTCAGTAACGGAGTACTCGAAGGCTGGATCAGCCTGGAAACCGATGCGGGACGGGGCAAAGGCTATGTTCGTCTGAAAGAGGGCCTGTGCTGGACGCTGCTGACCACCATGCGCGAGCTCAAGGGTTTTGAAGAGCCGAGCGGGCGCCGCCGTCCAAAGGGGGCCAATCATGACCACGACCATCCTGACAAACGCAACTGGCTGGAACGCCGTCGTGATGAAGAGGCCTCGTTAGGCATCACCACCCAACCTTATTGCCTGATCGTGGGCGGCGGTCAGGGCGGGTTGGGACTCGCAGCGCGGCTCAAGCGCATGGGTGTGCCTACTTTGATCGTCGACAAAGCCGAGCGCCCGGGTGATCAGTGGCGCAGTCGCTACAAGTCGCTGTGCCTGCACGACCCTGTCTGGTACGACCACATGCCTTACCTGCCCTT
This sequence comes from Pseudomonas sp. ML2-2023-3, assembly GCF_037055275.1. NCBI lineage: Bacteria > Pseudomonadati > Pseudomonadota > Gammaproteobacteria > Pseudomonadales > Pseudomonadaceae > Pseudomonas > Pseudomonas sp. ML2-2023-3. The sequence continues at coordinate 3,364,020 of NZ_CP146343.1, read as the reverse complement.
CCCCGACCACTGGCCCGTCTTCACCCCCAAAGACCAGATTGGCGACTGGCTGGAAATGTACACCAAAGTCATGGAACTCAATTATTGGCCGCGCACAGAATGCGAGAGCGCAAGCTTTGACGAGCAAAGCGGTACCTGGAGGGTTCAAGTGCTGCGCGACGGCGAGCGCATGACTTTACAGCCTGCCCAGTTGATCCTTGCCACCGGCATGTCTGGCGTGCCCAATGTCCCGCAATACCCGGGTGCCGAAACGTTCCGTGGCCAGCAGCATCATTCCAGCCGACACCCCGGCGCAGACGCCTGGCGCGGCAAGCACGCGGTGGTCATAGGGGCCAACAACTCGGCACACGATATCTGCGCCGACCTGGTGGAGAACGGTGCACAGGTGACCATGGTGCAACGCTCCAGCACCCACATCGTGCGTTCCGACAGTCTGATGGATCTCGTCTTCGGCGGGCTCTACTCCGAAGACGCCCTGGAAACGGGTTTGACCACGGACAAGGCTGATCTGCTGTTCGCTTCGATCCCCTACAAGGTCATGCCGGGCTTTCATAAACCCATCTTCGATGCGATCAAGGAACGTGACAAAGACTTCTACGAGCGCTTGGCCAAAGTCGGCTTCATGCTCGATTTCGGTGACGACGAGTCTGGCCTTTTCATGAAGTATGTTCGCCGTGGTTCTGGATACTACATCGACGTCGGCGCCTGCGAGTTGATCGCCAATGGCACGATCAAGCTCAAGAGCGCACCCGGCCTGGGTGTCGAGCGTATCGAAGCAGACGCCGTCATCCTCAACGATGGCACCCGGCTACCGGCAGATCTGATCGTTTATGCCACGGGCTATGGCTCAATGAACGGTTGGGCGGCGAAGCTGATTTCCCAGGAAGTCGCTGACAAGGTCGGCCGCTGCTGGGGCTTGGGTTCCGGCACCACGAATGATCCGGGCCCTTACGAGGGTGAACTGCGCAACATGTGGAAGCCGACACAGCAGCAAAACCTCTGGTTTCATGGTGGCAACCTGCATCAGTCACGGCATTATTCGCTGTATCTGGCCCTGCAGTTAAAAGCGCGCTTCGAAGGTATCGACGCATCCGTCTATAACCTTGCCAAGAGCCACCATACTGGCTGAGTCACGTGGCGCCTGGCCCTTGGTTGGGCGCCGCAACAGGTCGAATCGGGCTTGCCAGTATCAACCGCCCTACCCTTGGCTCAACACCACATCCAGCGCCATGCGCGCGTCTTCGAGCTGTACCAGCGTGGCCTGGCGCGCGCCCAAAGCGTCGCGGCTTTCGATCGCGGTCAAAATTGCCTTGTGCCGTGGCAGGGCAAGTTCGTGCAGGTTGGGTCGACGGTTGGAGTGCTTCATGGCTTCGCGCAAGGCCAATGACAGCATGTTGCACAAGTTGGCCAGCAAATCGTTGTGAGTTGCGTCGGCAATCCGGCTGTGAAAGTCCAGGTCGGGTTGCAGTAGCTCTTCAGGGCTGGAGGCACTTTCCATGCGTTGGTAGGCTTCTTGAATCGATGCCACATCTTCTGCAGTTGCATGCTGGGCTGCGAGCGCTGCCACGGCGGGCTCGATAATGCTGCGCACGGTGGTCAGCAAGCCAAAAAATTCATTTTGGGGCGAGGCCTGCAGCAACCAGTGCAACACATCAGGATCGAGCATGTGCCACTCGCGGCGTGGTTTGACCACGGTACCCACGCGCGGCCTGGAGTACACCAGGCCTTTGGCGACCAGGACCCGGGTGGCTTCGCGCAAGACCGGACGGCTGACCGCATATTCTGAGCAGAGCAATGCTTCGGCAGGCAGTTTGTCGTCGGATTTGAAGCGCCCGGACACAATCTGCAGGCCGAGTTCCTGAACGATGCGCGTATGCATGCTTTTGCGGTCGGAGGGCTGACGATAATCCATGGGGCGCGGGGCGATCCTTTCGATTCAAAGCGCGGATCATAGCAGGCGCGGGTTGATTCGCGCCCGCTCTGATTGTCATGGCGGGTTCGCTTTGCCGGTGTCGCCACTTAGTGGGAATGACGGGGTACTTCCGATCCTCGGCAGCCCACCAGGAAATCGAAATCGCAGCCTTGGTCGGCCTGCATGACATGGTCGATATACAACTGGCGATAACCGCCAATCAACAGGTTTTTTGGCGGCTCGATATCAGCCAGGCGAGCGGTCAGTTCGGCATCGGAGATATCCAGGTGCAGGCGTCCACTGGCGCAATCCAGTTCAATCCAGTCACCTTCCTGCACGGCTGCCAGTGGTCCACCGGCTGCGGCTTCCGGAGCCACGTGCAGCACCACCGTGCCGTACGCCGTTCCGCTCATGCGGGCATCGGAAATACGCACCATATCGGTCACGCCCTGAGCCAGCAGCTTGGCGGGCAGGCCCATGTTGCCCACTTCGGCCATGCCCGGGTAACCCTTTGGCCCACAGTTCTTCATCACCAGAATCGAGTCGGCAGTGACCGCCAGTTCAGGGTCATTGATGCGGGCCTTGTACATGTCGAAGTTCTCGAATACCACGGCCTGTCCGCGATGTTTCATCAGGGCCGGGGTCGCAGCGGATGGCTTGAGTACCGCGCCCAGAGGCGCCAGGTTGCCGCGCAATACGCAGATACCGCCGTCGGCAACCAGCGGATTATCGATTGCCCGGATAACTTCGTCGTCGCCATAGATCGGTGAGTTTTTAACGTTCTCCCACAGACTTTTGCCGTTGACGGTCAACGCTTGCGGATTCGGAATCAGGCCGTTCTCACCCAGGCGCCGCAGCACGGCCGGCAGGCCTCCGGCATAGTAGAACTCTTCCATCAGGAAGCGGCCCGACGGCTGCAAGTCCACCAGGGTCGGAGTGCCCCGGCCTATGCGGGTCCAGTCATCCAGTTCCAGGTCCACGCCAATCCGCCCGGCGATGGCCTTGAGGTGAATCACGGCGTTGGTCGATCCGCCAATGGCGGCATTGACCCTGATCGCATTTTCAAAGGCTTCCCGGGTCAAAACCTTGGACAGGCGCAAATCCTCGCGGACCATCTCGACGGCGCGCATGCCTGACATATGGGCCAGTACGTAGCGGCGCGAATCCACCGCCGGGATGGCTGCGTTATGGGGCAGCGAGGTCCCCAGCGCTTCTGCCATGCAGGCCATGGTCGAGGCCGTGCCCATGGTGTTGCAGGTACCCGCCGAGCGCGACATGCCGGCCTCGGCCGAGAGGAATTCGTCGAGGCTGATGGTGCCGGCTTTATAGGACTCGTGCATCTGCCAGACGATGGTGCCGGCGCCGATGTCCTTGCCTTTGTGCTTGCCGTTCAGCATCGGGCCACCGGTGACCACAATGGCCGGGACATCGCAGCTGGCCGCGCCCATCAACAGCGCCGGGGTCGTTTTGTCGCAACCGGTCAACAGCACTACCCCATCGATCGGATTACCGCGAATGGCTTCTTCCACATCCATGCTCGCCAGATTGCGCGTCAGCATGGCGGTAGGTCGCAGATTGGATTCGCCGTTGGAAAACACCGGGAACTCGACCGGGAAGCCACCCGCCTCGATGACACCACGTTTGACGTGCTCGGCGATGGTCCGAAAGTGAGCATTGCAAGGCGTCAGTTCCGACCAGGTATTGCAGATGCCGATGATGGGCTTGCCCTGGAACTGATGATCGGCAATGCCCTGGTTCTTCATCCAGCTGCGGTACATGAAGCCGTTTTTATCAGCGCTGCCAAACCATTGGGCGGAACGCAAGGGAGGATATTTGTCGGACATGTTGGCGGTCTCTTATTGTATGACTAATTATTTTCCGTACCGCTAAATTAGCCTTAAAAAAGCCAATGTGGAAGAGTTGTTGGCTAAATAGTAATACTATATAGTCGTTTTCACTGAGAGCTGATCCTGGCGAAAACCCGCTTGAGGCCACTCCAGAGGTTCCATAACAAAAACAATGGGAGACCGTCTCATGAGCCAGGAACTCCGGCTTATTCGCCGCATCACGCTTAAACTCATTCCGTTTCTGATCCTGCTGTACCTGATTGCTTACGTCGATCGCTCGGCGGTGGGCTTTGCCAAGCTGCACATGGGCGCTGATATCGGCATTGGCGATGCAGCCTATGGCCTGGGTGCGGGCCTGTTTTTCATCGGCTATTTCCTGATGGAAATCCCCAGCAACCTGATGCTTGAGCGTTTCGGCGCTCGGCGCTGGTTTGCCCGGATCATGCTGACCTGGGGCGCCATTACCATTGGCATGGCCTTTGTGCAGGGACCGCACAGCTTCTATGTCATGCGTTTCCTGCTGGGGGTCGCCGAAGCGGGATTCTTTCCTGGCGTGCTGTACTACATCACCCAATGGTTCCCGGTCCGCCATCGCGGCAAGATCCTGGGGCTGTTTATCCTGTCGCAACCTATCGCCATGATGATCACCGGGCCCGTGTCCGGCGGCTTGCTGGGCATGGATGGCATCCTGGGTCTGCAGGGTTGGCAATGGCTGTTCATTGTGATCGGCATGCCCGCCATTCTGTTGACCTGGCCCGTACTGCGTTACTTGCCGGACGGCCCGCAACAGGTCAAGTGGATGGATCAGGGTGAAAAGGACTGGCTGCAAGGCGAGCTGGAAAAGGACTTGCAGGCCTACGGTCAGACCCGTCATGGCAACCCGTTGCACGCGTTGAAAGACAAGCGCGTGTTGCTGCTTGCGCTGTTCTATCTGCCCGTCACCCTGAGCATTTACGGGCTGGGGCTGTGGCTGCCAACGTTGATTAAACAGTTTGGCGGCAGTGACTTGAGCACCGGGTTCGTGTCTTCGGTGCCCTATGTCTTCGGCATTATCGGCTTGCTCATCATTCCTCGCAGTTCCGACCGCCTCAATGATCGCTATGGCCACCTGGCAGTGCTCTATGTGCTGGGCGCCATCGGACTGTTCTTCAGCGCCTGGCTGACGGTCCCGATGCTGCAACTGGCGGCCTTGAGCCTGGTGGCGTTCTCGTTGTTTTCCTGTACCGCCATCTTCTGGACATTGCCGGGACGCTTCTTCGCCGGTGCCAGTGCGGCCGCCGGCATTGCCCTGATCAACTCGGTGGGCAACCTGGGTGGCTACATCGGACCGTTTGTGATCGGCGCGCTCAAGGAATACACCGGCAACCTGGCCTCGGGTTTGTACTTCCTGTCCGGGGTGATGCTGTTCGGCCTATTCCTGACGTTCGTGGTGTATCGTACCCTCGAACGCAAACACGTGCTCCAGCCGAGCGAATTTGCCGCCAGCGCCCGCGCGGCGACTCATCTTTAATCAAGGGACTTCCGTTATGCGTTTAGTACAATTTGAACTCAACACCGGCGAGCGCCGCGTCGGCCTGGTAGACGGTGACCTGGTACGTGAAGTGCTGGGGGCCAACAGCGTGCGTGATTTGGCCCTCGCGGCCATCGAAGCGGGTGTGAGCCTGGCACAGCAGGTCGACCAGCGAGGCCTGGGCATTGCCCATGACTACCCGGCGTTGTTGGCCGAGTTGCGCATCCTCCCCCCTCTGGATCATCCGGACCCGGCCCATATGCTGATCAGCGGTACGGGCCTGACCCACCTGGGCAGCGCATCTGCGCGAGATAAAATGCACCAGCAGGCCGGTGATGAAGCGGCGTTGACCGACACCATGCGCATTTTCAAATGGGGAGTGGAAGGCGGAAAGCCCGCCGCCGGTCAGGCGGGCGTGCAACCGGAATGGTTCTACAAGGGCGATGGCAGCATCGTCGTACGGCCGGGAGCTGCCTTCCCACTGCCACCGTTTGCTGAAGACGCAGGCGAGGAGCCGGAAATCGGCGGCCTGTATGTCATCGGCCACGACGCAAAACCCTATCGACTGGGGTTCGCGGTAGGTAATGAGTTCTCCGATCACGTGATGGAACGCAAAAACTACCTTTACCTTGCTCATTCCAAATTGCGCAGCTGCTCGTTTGGGCCGGAACTGCGGGTCGGCGCATTGCCCCAGCATTTGTCGGGCCGCAGCCGAATCCTGCGCGACGGCGAGGTGCTATGGGAAAACGAGTTTCTGAGTGGCGAAGCCAACATGTGCCACAGCCTGGAAAACCTTGAATATCATCACTTCAAGTACAGCCAGTTCCTGCGTCCAGGTGATGTGCATATCCACTTTTTCGGCACGGCGACCTTGTCGTTCGCGGACGGCATTCGCACACAGCCGGGTGATCGCTTCGAAATCAGCCAGGCCGATTTCGGCGCGCCGTTGATCAACGGTATCGCCCCGGTCGATGGGGTATTCGCGCCCGGCGGCATGGGCACACTTTAAAGGAGCGCCCCCGAGGAAAACCCTTGGCCGTAGCTGCGCCGCAGGGCAATCAGGCCTGGGACAGGATGCAATCCAGCAAGCCCGGGAAGCGCTGGTTGAGCTCCTGCGCGCGCAGTGAGTTCATGTGCGTGGTGCCGACATTTCGCGTATGAACAAGCCCTGCGTCGCGCAAGACCCGGAAGTGATGGGACATGCTGGACTTGGGCCGACCGCCGTCCAGCTCGCCGCACGAGGCTTCAGCGACGCCCGCAAGGTAGCGAACAATCTCGAAACGGACGGGGTCGCTCAGGGCGTAAAGCAAACGCTCGAGAATAAAGTCAGATGGAACGGGATGTTTGAAGGTACGCATGTGTCGATGATAACGAAGGCTTTTAATGAATGCCATATTTCGATTACTATCGAACAAGCGAATCAATCTACCGGAGCCTGCACATGTCTGCCCTGTTCGAACCGTACACCTTAAAAGACGTCACCTTGAGAAACCGCATTGCCATTCCGCCGATGTGCCAGTACATGGCAGAGAACGGCATGGTCAATGACTGGCATTTGGTCCACCTGGCCGGTCTGGCACGGGGCGGCGCTGGCCTGGTTGTGGTCGAGGCGACGGCCGTTTCCCCGGAAGGACGTATCACCCCCGGATGCGCAGGCATCTGGAGCGATGCCCATGCCCAGGCTTTTGTGCCTATGGTAAAGGCGATCAAGGATGCCGGTTCTGTGCCCGGTATTCAGATCGCGCATGCCGGGCGCAAGGCCAGCGCCAACCGCCCCTGGGAAGGCGATGATCACATCCCTGAAGGCAATCCTCAGGGTTGGCAGACTATTGCGCCCTCGCCTGTCGCGTTCGGCGCCAATCTGCCTAAAGTCCCCAAGCAAATGTCCCTTGAAGACATTGCCCGCGTGCGCCAGGACTTCGTGGATGCGGCACGTCGTGCCCGTGATGCCGGTTTTGAATGGATCGAGCTGCACTTTGCGCACGGCTACCTGGGCCAGAGTTTCTTCTCCGAGCACTCCAACCAGCGCACCGATGAGTACGGTGGCAGCTTTGAAAACCGCAGCCGATTCCTGCTTGAGACGCTGGCCGCTGTGCGCGAGGTATGGCCGGAGAATCTTCCGCTCACTGCGCGCTTCGGGGTCATCGAGTACGACGGGCGTGATGAGCAAACCCTGACTGAATCGATCGAGTTGGCGCGACGTTTCAAGGACGGAGGGCTTGACCTGTTGAGCGTCAGTGTAGGTTTCACCATCCCGCAAACCAATATCCCGTGGGGCCCTGCCTTCCTGGGCCCGATCGCCGAACGGGTGCGTCGTGAGTCGGGTCTGCCAGTGACTTCTGCATGGGGCTTTGGTACCCCGCAGCTGGCAAACGCCGCTATCGAATCTCGCCAGCTGGACCTGGTGTCCGTGGGCCGGGCGCACTTGGCGGATCCGCACTGGCCGTACTTTGCAGCCAAGGAACTGGGGGTTGAAAAGGCCTCTTGGACACTCCCTGCGCCCTACGCACACTGGCTTGAACGCTACAGATAAGTTCGATTCCAGCCTCTGTGGGAGCGGGCTTGCTCGCGATGGCATCACCTCGATGTGCCTTTCAGACCGCGTCGTCTGCATCGCAGGTAAGCCAGCTCCCCCATGCCCCGCCGCAATTCAACTATTCGACGAGTTCATTCTCAAGCTTCAAAGCTCGCTTCCAGCTGTCCAGTTCCGCCAGACGCTGCAGGTAAGCCTGCAGATGAGGGTACTGCGCCCCGCACTTCATCTGCTCGACCACCGTGATGGCAACAAAGGCCAGCATGAAGTCAGCCCCTGACAATGTGTCCCCCACAATGAAGGTTCTGTTGGCAAGCGCACTGTCCAGAAACCCCAGGACCTTATCAAACTCAGTCCGGGTATAGCCGTCCAGGAACTTGAGCTGAGTCCCGGCATTGATCTCAAACTGGGTAAACAGCTTGAGTAGCACCGGCACCATCGCCGAGCTTTCCGCAAAGTGAATCCATTGCAGGTACTGAAGATAATCCGGTGAGCTGAACGCAGGTTCCAGCCGGGGCGCAAACCGGCGGATCAGGTATTCGACAATGGCGCCGGATTCAACCAGCACATGCCCGTCGAGCTCAATCACCGGTGACTTGCCCAACGGGTGAATGTTTTTCAATGAGGCCGGGGCGAGACGAGTGGCTGGGTCGCGCTGATAGCGAATCAGGGTGTAAGGCTCTCCCATTTCTTCAAGCAGCCAAAGAATACGCAGCGATCGGGACGCGTTGAGGTGATGAAGTGTGATCATGAAGACTCTCTCTGATGAGGGGGCACCCGGGGCGTACGAACGTTTCAGCCTGCCCGGGCGCCATGCGCGGTTACTTCAATTGGGCGACAAGTGCTTTGGCAACGCCTTCGGAACTGGCGGGGTTCTGGCCAGTGACCAGCTTGCCATCTTCGATGACAAAGGGAGCCCAGTCCGGCCCTTTTTCATAAAATCCGCCCAGGCTCTGGAATTCATCTTCGATCAGAAAGGGCACGACATCGGTCAGCTCTACTGCAGCTTCCTCGCCATTGGTGAATCCGGTGACTCGGCGCCCTTTAACCAGCGGTGCGCCGTCAGCGGCCTTGACATGACGCAGGACCCCGGGCGCGTGACAGACAAAACCAATGGGCTTGCCAGATCGCTCGAAGGACTGGATAAGCTCGATGGACGTCTTCGACTCGGCCAGATCCCACAACGGTCCATGACCGCCAGGGTAGAACACGGCGTCAAAGTCTTTACTGTTGACGGTATCCAGCTTGACGGTATTCGCCAAAGCCCGCCGGGCATCAGGATCCGCGCTGAAACGGTGGGTCATGTCCGTCTGGAAATCCGGCAACTCACTCTTTGGGTCCAGGGGTGGCTGACCACCGGCTGGCGACGCCAGAACCACCTCGGCCCCCGCATCCTTGAAGACGTAGTAAGGCGCTGCGAACTCTTCAAGCCAGAATCCTGTTTTCAAGCCCGTATCCCCGAGTTGATCGTGGGACGTTAGAACCATCAGAACTTTCATGTCTTAGCCCTCATTGCTGCGGTTTGGCCTTTGGCAACGTGATCTGCCTCGGGTTTATGCTGATTGCACTGTCTTGACTATGTACGACCACCGTTTTTTGAATACGTGCAACACGAAAACCGCCACTCAAGAAACGCGAATCAGTGTGCCCCGGCGTCACGCAGCAACTGCGCGATAGCGGTCTGACCCCGTTCCTGCGCGTGTTGCAACGGGCTCACGCCCTTGTCGTCAGGCAGGTTCAGGTCTGCACCGGCCTCGATCAACTGGCTGACAATCTGTTGATGTGCCGGTCCGCCGTCTGAGAGCACGATGGCTTCCATCAAACAGGTCCAGCCCAGACGATTGACATGGTTCATGTCAACGCCTGCCGCGATCAGCAGGCGCACGGTCTCAACATGGCCGCGCTCGCACGCCGGGATCAAGGCAGTGCCACCATAGCGGTTGGTGCTTTTCAGGTCGGCACCATGGGCCAGGGCAAGCTGGAGAATTTCATTTCGCCCGCTCGCTCCGGCCAACAGATAAGGGCTGTCCTGGATCAGGTTCTTCTGGTTAACGTTGGCACCGGCTTCAATCAATGCCCTGGCGATCTCTATCTGGTTCTCACGCGTGGCAAGCAGCAGTGCACTGCTGCCATCGAGCGAACGGTCATCGAGCTTCGCACCTTCAGTGATCAGTTGCTGCACCCTGCCCAGCTCACCGTTTCTCACGGCGTCAAGGAGTGACTTGTCGCTTGCCATTACTACTCCAGTCATCAACAGTGCGACCGTCAACAGGCCGTATTTAAGCGTCCGGGAACCCATGTCACGCCCTCCAGAAAATCCATGAGAAACCAGTATGGTCAGGGCGCCAGGTATTCGGAAATTAAATATGCCCATGCTTTTCAGTGGCTTTGTGCATGGTCCTGCTGAGGACTAGAAGTTCTGTTTATAGATTTTCCCGCCTTTCATGATCATGCTGATATTGATCTGCGGGTCCTCCAGAAAGGCCAGGCTTACCGTGGGATCGCCTTCGACAACCAGCAGATCTGCCAATGCACCGGCCTCTATCCGGCCAACTTTACCGGGATAAGGATTGCGCGCTCCCGACAGCCCCAAAAGCTCTCCATTGATCTTTGTCGCCATGTTTGCAACGTCGTGCGCGGCGTAAAACCGGGTCAACTTCGCCAGTTGTCTTCCCTGAGACGGTGTCTTTAGCGGATTGAATAAAATATCTGTCCCCCAGGCCGTTTTTATATTGAAGCGCTGGGCAAATTCATAGGCTTTCGCGGTGCCCTCGGCCACCACGCGCTGACGCTCTCGGCGCACAGGATCTGGATAAACATTGGCATCTTCATCCTGCAGAAAAGGCTGAAGGCTCCACCAGATATCGTGGTCTGCCATCATGCGCACGGTTTCTTCATCAGCCAGTTGGCCGTGTTCGATCGATTTCACACCGGCGCGAATGGCACGCTGAATACTTTTGGGCGTATACGCATGCACCATCACATAGGTGCCCCAATCGGCAGCGGCTTCAACCGCCATTCTTAATTCTGACTCCAGAAACTGGGTGCTATCGAGATGATCATAAGCAGAAGCCACGCCGCCACCGGCCATCAACTTTAACTGTGAGGCCCCGAGCATGAGCTGCTCTCTTGCCCGCCTGAGCACTTCGGCATCGCCATCGGCGATGGCGGCAGCCCCCAGTTGTTCGGTAACGCTCAGTGGCCTGAGAGCGCTGCGGGGAATCTCGGATCGCATCCTGAAATCACCGTGGCCCGAAGTCTGTGAAATCATGGCGCCGGATGGATAAATACGTGGCCCCGGGATAACGCCCTCATCAATTGCACGCTTCAAGGCAAACGAAGGTCCACCAGGATCGCGCACCGTCGTAAAGCCGCGCATCAAGGTGCTTTCTGCTTCGCGGGCGGCGACTAAATGGATATAGCCCGGGTCTGCACTCATCGCGTCAAGTTGCGTGATGCCCGCCAACGTAGTGTGCCAATGGGCATCAATCAGTCCCGGCATCACCACCCTTCGCCCGCAATCGATAACCACGGCCCCTTCGACATCCGTATTGGCGGGTAGCAGGGAGTCGATCACGCCAGCCTTGATCAGGATGCAGACGTTATCGTCAAGCACAACGCTACCGTTGAATAAACGAAGATTCTTGAGCAATACAGTGCTCACGCCGGACTCAGCGTTCGTGCCCTGTCCTGAAGTACTTGAGGTGCGCACTTCTGACAGCGGTGAACCTTTGGGCTTGATCCCGCTATAGACGTCACGTCGAGACAGATCGAGCATCATCCTGGCGTGAAAATCCTGTATATCCGGCGAGCTACAGGTGCACAGGTCATGGGCTTCAAGCTCAACACGATGACTGGGTGTAAAGCGCGAACAAGCCGTTGCAGATTTAGGCCTCATAGCGAGCGTTCCGTAAGCATTTTCAGGAACAGAGACTATAGATCGGATTAAAAACGCTGATCGAAAAACGGCAGGCACACTGAAAATCCTTGGCGACGAGGCCCAAGGATTGGGTTCGGTGAAGGGGGAGCACGCTTTCCCTTAGAGTGATATCAGGTGTTTGAGCGGGTGGTAGCCCGTTTTCAGGGTGGCCGCGACGTCGAGAATCGCCTTCTCGATGCCATTCAAATGAATGCACGTCAGCTCGATCGCGGCGCCCTGGTTGCCAGCCTCGATGAACTCGATCAGGCGCAAATGCTCATCGTCGCGACAGGCTTCGTGGCTGTCATCATCGAGCGCGGCAGCATACAGCGAGGCGCGGGAAATCAGCTTCTGGAACCAGTCCAGCAACACCGGGTTGTTCAGGCTACGGGCAAGCTTGATGTGGAACTCGCCGAGCAAATGAATCAACCGTTCGTGGTCGCCATTTCGGTGCGCCTCATCCTCCAGCAACAGGTGATCGCGCAAGTCGCGGGTCACGGCTGTGTCGCGCCGGCGACAGAGTTCGCTGACGATACCGATCTCGACCAGGCGCCGGGTTTCGAACAGCGAACGGATCTCTTCGTCACTCGGTAGAGATACGGATGCACCTTTATTGGGCTCTGTGGTGACCAGTCCATCGGCCTCCAATTGCTTGAGCGCGGCACGAACCGACGTTCGGCTCACGTTAAAAAGTTCGGCCAGGGAGGCCTCGCCCAGCTTCATCCCCGGTCGCAACGAGCGCTTGCTGATTGCCTCGTAAACCCCTTGATAGACGCGGTCGACCGTGGTTTCGAGTTTCTTCTCGGTCATCTCAACACTCCTTTAGCGCAAAACAACCGGCCCCAGGCGATGAGCAGCCTTAAAAAAAGGGGGTTGCACGGGCAGATTAATCCGGTTATATCTAGATTGCATCCAGACATTGCATACAATAATTAGAGGAATGCACCATTATGGGTCATCCAGTCGCAATTGAAGTGCGTAACGTCTCCAAACGGTATTCCGACGATCCGGGGCTGGCTCCAGCCCTCGACAACGTTTCAGTCGACATTGCCGACAATGAGTTCTTTACCCTGTTGGGACCTTCGGGCTGTGGCAAAACCACCTTGCTGCGCACCATCGCCGGTTTCGAGCATGTGAGCGACGGGGAAATCCGTCTCGCGGGCGAACCGGTCAATGACTTGCCGCCGTTCAAGCGCCGGGTCAACACGGTCTTCCAGAGCTACGCGCTGTTTCCCCACATGAGTGTCGCGCAGAATATAGCCTTCGGCCTTGAGATGCAGGGCCTTGATCATAAACTCATTCCCAAGCGTGTCGATGAGATGCTCGCGCTGGTGCAAATGCAGCACCTGGCCAAGCGCAAACCTGCCGAGTTGTCCGGCGGGCAGCAGCAGCGGGTCGCCCTTGCCCGGGCCCTGGCCCCCAAACCCAAAGTACTGCTGCTGGACGAACCGTTGTCGGCGCTGGACCTCAAGCTGCGCAAGGAGATGCAGGTCGAACTCAAGCGCGTGCAGAAGGAAGCCGGGATCACCTTCATCTTCGTGACCCACGATCAGGAAGAAGCCCTGACCCTGTCTGACCGGATTGCCGTGATGTCTGCTGGCAAGATCCTGCAGATCGGTACGCCCAATGACATCTACGAGCGGCCGCAGCACCAGTTCGTCGCCCAGTTCATCGGCGATATCAATTTCCTGCCGGGGCATCTGAAACGTGGCCAGCAGAACGAAAACCTCTTTGTGCCAACCGGCATGCCGGTGGAAATCCCCTGCCCGGCCCAGGGCTTTGATGGCGCAAGAGTGCAACTGGCGTTCCGCCCGGAGCGCTCGCAACTGGTCGATCCGCAGCAGCCCCACCATTTGCGCGGCGTGATCGAAGCCGTCCTGTATGTCGGCACCGCGACGCTCTATCAGTGCCGGTTGAACAACGACATCAAGGTCATGCTGCGCGAAAACAACGAAGGCCTGAACCGCGGGCGTGTGGTCGGTGATCGCGTTGCGGTCAACCTGCCACCCCATGCCTGCCTGTTGATGGAGGCTTGAGATGAGCGTCAGCAGCACATCCCCCGCTCTCAACCGTGCGCTGTTGCTCAGCCCGGTGGTTCTGACGTTACTGGCACTGATCGCCATTCCGCTCGGCATCATGGGCTACATCAGCCTGCTGCCACGCAACGTGTACGGCGGCGTCGACTGGCAGGCCAACTGGCAATTGCAAAGCTACGTGCAGCTGTTTTTCCAGGAAGGTTTCGACGGTGAAAAGGAGCTCAACTGGGTGTACGCCCAGGCGCTGCTGCGCTCGGTGTTCCAGGCCGGCGGCACCACGTTGTTGTGTTTTCTGTTCGGCTTCCCGGTGGCGCTGTGGATGTCCAGCCTGACCCCGCGTCGGCGCAACCTCATGGTCTTGCTGATCACCATTCCTTTCTGGACCAACCTGCTGATCCGCAACTACGCGTGGCTGATCATTCTGCGCGAGCACGGGTGGGTCGCCCAAAGCCTCAATGCCCTGTTCCCCCAGGCTGGCGGCATCACCCTCCTCTACAACGACTTCGCCGTCAGCGTCGGGCTGGTCTACAGCTTTCTGCCGTTCATGATTCTGCCGATCTACTCGACCCTGGAAAAACTCGACTGGCGCCTGGTAGAAGCGGCCTACGACCTCGGAGCCAACCGCTGGCACGCGCTCAAGCGGATCATTCTGCCGCTGTCGATGCCCGGCGTGATTGCCGGTGCACTGCTGGTGTTTGTGCCGAGCCTCGGTGCATTCATCACCCCGGCGATTCTCGGTGGTGGCAAGACGTTGATGATTGGCAACCTGATCCAGCAACAGTTCGGCACTGCCCGTAACTGGCCGCTGGGCAGTTCGCTGTCGTTCCTGTTGCTGGGGATCCTGCTCCTGTCGCTGATGCTCTACGCCCTCTATACCCGCAGCACCGCCAAGACTCTACGTCGGGGAGCCACCGCATGATCGCCCTGCACCTGAAAAAACTGCCGCTGACCCGCGAAGTCAGTCTGTTGATCCTTGCGTACCTGTACGTGCCGATCTTTGTGCTGATCGCGTACAGCTTCAATGCCAACCGCTCCGCAACGGTCTGGACCGAGTTTTCGTTCGCCTGGTACGGACGAATTCTGGCCAACCCGTCAATTCAGACCGCGGCGCTGAACTCGATCATCGTTGCGAGCATTGCCACGGTCTGCGCCACAGCCATTGCGCTGCTCGCCGCGCTGGCGACGTATCGGCCGTTCTACGGGCAGAAAGTGGTCGAGGGCGGGATCAACCTGCCGCTCATCCTGCCGGAGATCGTTACCGCGGTCGCCACGCTGCTGCTGTTCATGGCGCTGGGGATCAAGCTCGGTTTGCTGACCGTGATCGTGGCGCACATCGGCTTCTGCATCCCGTTTGCCTACCTGCCGATTCGCGCTCGCTTGAATGACCTGGACAAAAGCCTGCTGGAAGCGGCCAACGACTTGTACGCCAACCCGTGGCAGGTGTTTCGCCGGGTGACCTTGCCGCTGCTGTGGCCGGCGGTGTTGTCCGGGTCGGTACTGGCATTCGTGGTCAGCCTCGACGATTTCATCATGACGTTCTTCGTGGCAGGGCCTGGTTCGACGACCTTGCCGGTGTACATCTTCTCGGCGATCAAGGCCGGCGTGACGCCGGAGATCAACGCAATCTCGACCCTGATGCTGGTGATTTCCATCGTGCTGGTGGTGCTGGCCTTCTGGCTGGGACAACGCGGCAAACAACAATGAGTCTGGAGCCTGCTGTCATGAATAAGAAAAGCATGAAATTGAAACGTCTCGGTTACGGCGTCGCCGGCCTGGCCCTCAGTTGCTTCACCGTTTTTGCCGCACAGGCCGATGAGCCCAAGGAGTTGTTTTTCTACAACTGGACCGATTACTACCCGGTCGACCTGCTGGCCAAATTCGAAAAGGAGACCGGCATCAAGGTCACCATGGACGGCTACGACAGCAACGAAACCCTGCTGGCCAAGTTGCAGGCCGGTGGCGCGGCGTATGACGTGATCGTGCCGTCGCAATCGATCATGCGCACCCTGATCAACCAGGACTTGCTGCTGGAAATCGACACCCCGACCCTGCCCAACTTCCAGTACGTCAAACCGGCGTTCCGCGACCCGAGCTTCGACCCTGGCCGC
Organism: Pseudomonas sp. ML2-2023-3; assembly: GCF_037055275.1. Classification (NCBI taxonomy): domain Bacteria; kingdom Pseudomonadati; phylum Pseudomonadota; class Gammaproteobacteria; order Pseudomonadales; family Pseudomonadaceae; genus Pseudomonas; species Pseudomonas sp. ML2-2023-3. The sequence continues at coordinate 3,348,155 of NZ_CP146343.1, read as the reverse complement.
AAGTTTTCGGCGCCTTACTTGTGGGGTACCACGGGGTTTTCCTATGACAGCGCGCGGGTCCCCGGCGGCAAGCTGGACGACTCATGGAAAGAATTCTTCGAACCGCGCAAGGAACTCCAGGGCCAACTCGCCGCCCTCGACACCTCCAGCAGCGTGATCAATGCAGCCAGTCATTACCTGGGCGTCGACGAATGCACCGAAAACCCCCAGGACGCCAAGCGCATCCTGGAATTGCTGCAAAAACAGAAACCGTTCCTGAAAATGTACAGCTCGGACAACACCGTGGACCGCATGGCCTCCGGTGAAGTGATCATGATGCAAAACTGGAACGGCTCCACCGCCCGCGCCACGTTGCAGAAGAGCAGCATCAAATACGTGTACCCCCGTGAAGGCCTGGCGATGTTCCAGGACAACTTCGCCGTGCCAAAAAGCGCGCCACACCCCGGCAACGCCAAGATCTTCATCGACTGGATGATGAAGCCGGAAAACGCCGCTGCCGTGTCCAATGCCATCGCCTACGACAACGGCATTCAGAGCGAAAACCTGATCGACGCCAAATGGCGAGTGATGGATGCCATCAACATGCCCGAAGAATTCGCCTCGCGCCTGCGCCCTGAAAAGGAATGCAGCAACAAGGCGCGGGAGCTGCAAGACCGGATCTGGTCCAAGCTCAAGGGCTGATCCAGAACCAGGGGGCCGCCTTCGCATGCAAGACCGCGAAGAGGCCCCGTCAAACACCCTAGAAATCCAAGAGGTTTGCCATGAACCAACCCCGCTGGCTGCGCAACGTGCGGCCCTACGGCCTTGCTCCCCAAGACCTGCTTCTGGAGAACGGCCTGTTTAAGCAGCGGCGTCCAGCCTCCAGCACAGCGCTGACCGCCACCGATATTGACGGCCAACACCAACTCCTCACCCCGGCCCTGGTCGAAAGCCACGTTCATCTCGACAAAACCCTCTGGGGTCAGCCCTGGCACTCGAACAGCGCCGGGCCGACGCTCAAGGATTACATCACCAACGAACGCCGGGTACTGCGCGAAGTCCAGAGCCCCATCGCCGAACGCGCCGGTGCGCTTCTGGAAAACTGCATTGCCCGTGGGTCGCTGACCATGCGCTGCCACGTCGACATCGACCCGGATTTCGGCCTGCGTCATGTAGAAGCCATGCAACAACTGCGCGAACGCTACCGTGACCTGATCGACCTGCAACTGGTGGTGTTCCCGCAAACCGGCCTGATCAGCCGCCCCGGCACCGCCGAACTGATGCGCGAAGCCATGGCGCTGGGCGTGGAAAACGTCGGTGGGCTCGACCCTTGCGGTATCGATAACGACCCCCTCGCCCAGCTCGACTTCGTGTTCAAGCTGGCCAGCGAATTCGACCGTGGGGTCGACATTCACCTGCATGACAAAGGTGAACTGGGCCTGTGGCAGATTGCGCTGATCGCCGATTACACCGAGCGCTACGGGCGTCAGGGCCGGGTGATGATCAGCCACGCCTATTGCCTGGGCATGTTGCCCTGGAGTCAGGTCCGGCCGGTGGCCGATCGTCTGGCCAGACTGGGCATTTCGCTGATGAGCTCGGCCCCGGCCGATTGCGCGGTCCCGCCGTTCCTCGCGTTGCGCGAAGCCGGCGTCAACGTGTGCCTGGGTTCGGATGGTATTCGCGACGCCTGGTCGCCCATGGGCAACGGCGACATGCTGGAACGGGCGATGCTCCTGGCGTTCCGCTTTGACATGAACAAGGACGAGGAACTGGCAGCGGCCTTTGCCGCCGCCACAGTCAATGGAGCGCAAGCGCTGGGCTGTGTCGATTACGGGCTGGAGATCGGGCAACGGGCCGACTTCCTGTTGATGCCGGTGCAAACCCTCGGTGAAGCAGTGGTGGCGCGTCCGGTACGCCAGGTCTATCGCGGCGGCGAGTTGATCGCCTCGGGTGGTCGATTGCTGGACAGCCGTCTGTGAAGCGCGGGCCACGTGCAACGGTCGGCCTCAAAAGCAGCTGCGTGGTCGGCTTTGACGGCACGCAGCACGTGCTGTGGCGCGACGGCGAAGTGGTGTTCGAAGGCGCGCGCATCGTGTTTGTCGGGCGCGGTTATGCAGGTCCCGTGGATCAGTGGATCGACTATGGCAATGCGTTGATCGGCCCGGGCTTCATCGACCTGGATGCCCTCGGGGACCTGGACTCTACCGTGCTGACCCTGGACAACGGCGATGAGTGCGGTATGGGCCGGATGTGGTCCGAGGACTATCTGGCGAGCGGTCCGCGGGAGAGTTACAGCCCGGATGAAGAGGTTTTCAAGTACCGCTACGCCTTCACTCAGTTGATTCGCAACGGCATCACCACGGCCATGCCGATCACCTCGACGTATTACCGCCAGTGGGCCGAGACCTACGATGAAATGGCTGCGGTGGCGGGTGTGGCCGCTGAGCTGGGCCTGCGCACGTACCTCGGGCCCTGCTACATGAGCGGCATGAGTTACTGGCGCGCCGATGGAACTCTGGCCCATCACTGGGATGAAGCCCGAGGCCTGGCCGGGCTCGATGGGGCCGTGCGCTTTTTCGAGGATTTCGACGGGGCACAGGACGGTTTGATTCGCGGGGCGCTGCTGCCTGATCGCATTCAAACCTGCACGCCCGCGCTGCTGCAACGTACCGCCGACCTGAGCCGGGCGCTGAACGCGCCCATGCGGCTGCACTGCTGCCAGGGGCTCGGCGAAGTCGAGATGGTCAAACAACTGCGCGGAGTTTCGCCGTTGGCCTGGCTGGAGCAACTGGGGCTGTTGACCCCGCGCAGTCTGCTGCCCCACGGCATTTACACCGAGGGTGATGACGACCTGCAACGGCTGGTGGACGGCGGTACCAGCCTGGTGCATTGCCCGGTGGTGTTTGCCCGGGATGGTGAGGCGTTGAACTCGTTTGGCCGTTACCGGGCCAAGGGGATCAACTTAGCCCTGGGCACCGACACCTGGCCGGCGGATTTGCTGGAGAACATGCGCCAAGGACTCAACATCGCCCGCCTGATGGAAGGCGGTGCATCGTTGACCAGCACGCTGGACCTGTATAACGCCGCCACGCTGGGGGGCGCCAAGGCTTTGGGGCGTGACGACATCGGCCGTCTGGCCCCGGGGGCGAAGGCCGATATCACCGTGTTCAGCCTGCGTGGCCTGCACCTCGGGCCGCTGTTCGACCCGCTGAAAAACCTGGTGCTGGCCGGTCGCGGTGATGACTGCATTGCCAGTTACATCGACGGGCGCTGCGTGATGCATGACGGTCAGGTTCAAGGGGTCGACTACCCCGCCCTGCAACGCCAGGCCCAACGACAATTCGAGACACTGATGCGCAGCCACAGCCCCCGGGCCTTTGGCCAGCCGGACTGGAACACCCTGTTCAAACCGTCCATCCCGTACGCCGACAACTACAGCGCACATGCCCCGCTCAGCGCGATCGATCCTCTTCTCTAGAGATTTGTGCCTATGCAAAGCTTCGACTTCAGCACCCTGAGTGCCCGCGACAAGTACAAGATCCTGATTGGCAGTGTGGTGCCTCGACCGATTGCGCTGGTGACGACCGTTGATGGCGAAGGACGTATCAATGCAGCCCCCTTCAGCTTCTTCAACGCGTTGTCTGCCGACCCGCCGATTCTGGCGCTGGGCGTGGAGAACTACGGCGACCTCAGCCCCAAGGACACCACGCGCAATATCCAGCTCAACCAGGAATTCACCGTCAACATTGTCAGCGATGCATTGGTGGAAGCGATGAATGTCTGCGCCGTGCCCTTCGCCCCCGGTTTCGACGAACTGACCGCCGCCGGGCTCACGGCGATTGCCGGGACCACCGTCAAATGCCCGCGTATAGGCGAAGCCCCGGTGGCGTTGGAGTGTCGCCGGATGATGGCGCTGTCCATCGGGCAATCGCGGGAAATCATCTTTGGCGAAGTCCTGATGGCCCATGTACGGGACGAGCTGATTGACCCGCACACCCTGTACATCGACCAGTTGGGGCTTGATGCGATCGGGCGGATGGGCGGGCATGGGTATGCCCGTACCCGGGACTATTTCGACTTGCCGACGCGTTCGCTACAGGCCTGGACGGAAGCGCCGGGCGGTGGCGTGCGGTTTTGGCCACAGGCCAAATAGGCCTTCGAGGGTCAAAGGACGCTATAGATCCCGGCAACCACCTGCATCGTAGCGTCTTCGATCGATCCTTCGTTACGGCATAACAGCCAGCCCTGATCTGCCGCCGCCTGCTCGAATGCTTTCGTGCTCGCGACATGCTCTTGCAGCGCGTGCATCACCGTACTCCCCAGCCCGCGGGACCGTGCCGCCGCCCTCGCCCATGACATTTCAGGGGCGGTGACGACCCCGACATGCAGGTCTGGCACTCGCACGTTTCGATCCATGTTCAACTGCAGGATTTCGGCAAACGGGACTATCCGGCGAAACGCCGCATCAGACGGGTACCAGCGATCGATCAGGATGATGCAGTCTGGCGGCTGTTTGGTCAGCACGTGCCGGGTTATCCAGGCTCGGCTGTCAGCGAGGCGCTCACACACGGCCAGCTCCAGATCCCGGCACGGATCTCTGGCGAGCCTGTTCACGAGGGCCATTGTTTCACCCCGGTAGGGATCGCTTTTTTTCTCGCACAGCCGGATCACCTTTTTGCTGTCTGCCCTCAGTACTTTCGTGACGGCTTCCAGCAGTGTGGTTTTGCCGGTCCCCTTGGGCCCATCCAAAGCAACAAACAGCGGACGATTCATGTTCAGGCAACGATTGATGTACGTTTCAGTCTGCCCGACCCGTTCGCCGGCAACGCTTGGCGTCACCAGGCGAATCGAGTGCAGGGCCCGTGAGCATGAGCCAGTAATGACGCCCTTCTCCCATACTCTCGGAGCATAGTAATCGACATCGGCGCCCGTGCAGGTTTTCACTCAACACTGGCGTGTTGCCAGGTCACTTCAGGCTGCGTTTGAGCTCGGCAATATGCTGCGGGCCGATACCACAGCATCCGCCGATCATGCTTGCCCCTCTGTGTTGCCAATCCTTGGCCCACTCCAGGTAGCCCAGGGGATCGAGGTCTTCGCGCAGCTCGTCCAGGCCGTCATTCGCCGTCGCTTCCTTCGGTTGCGGCGGGAAGGCATTGGCGTAGACACCAATGGCGATGTCGGCACCCAGACGTTCGGTAATGGCTCGCGCCACATCCACGGCAGCACCGATCACTTCCGGCTGGCTGCAGTTGAACAACACCGCGGCAACCCCCATTCCTGCGACCGCTTCGATGGCGTCGGCCACGGGTTCGCCTGAACGCAGGCGAGGCACACCGTCAGTCTCTTCATCCTGAAGGGTGAAGGATACCCAGAATGGCTTGCCGTCTGACGGCAGATGAGCGTGGATCGCCTGCACTTCGGCCAGTGAACTCTGGGTCTCTGCCAACCACAGGTCCACGTGCGCGCCCAAGCCTTGAAGCAGAGGCGTGAGCACTTCTGTCACCCGCTCAGGCTGGAACAGATCAGGCCTGTAGGAGCCGAACAACGGCGGCAGAGAACCCGCGACCTTGACCGGTCGGGCACTGGCGTCAGCCGCTTTGCGCGCCAGTTGGCCTGCAATCGAGGCGAGTTCCAGCCCCTCACTGGCAAAACGCTCCTCACCTATATGGAAGGGAACCACTGCATAACTGTTGCTGGTAATGACTTGAGCGCCGGCTTCTATGAACGCGGTATGAACGGCCACCACGACTTCCGGGGCTTCGCTCAATGCAAGCGCCGACCACTCAGGCTGCCTGAAAGGTGCGCCACAACGTTGCAACTCCCGGCCCATGCCACCATCAAGAATAACCATTGATCGTTCCTTCATGTCTTGTCTCTGAATGTGTGAGATTTGGCTGAACCTGTTGATGACTGACACCCACAGGTTCGTAAACAAGCAGGTTCAGCGCTGCTGTGTGAACCCTTTGCCGTAGTGGCGCTCGAGGCGGTTCTGCACCAGTTCGAGCCCGATCGACATCAACCAATAGATAACGGCGGCAGTGGTGAGCATTTCGATGTAGCGATACGACGAACGCCCGTAGGACTGCGCCAGAAACATCACTTCCCACACGCCCATCACCGAAATCAGCGAGGAGTCCTTGAGCATTGAAATGAACTGGCTGGTGGTCGGCGGCAAAATCGTGCGCATGGCTTGCGGCAGGATGATGTGCAGGAATGTCGCCGTCGGCGACAGCCCCAGCGCCATCGCTGCCTGGCGTTGCCCGGGGGCCACGGCCATGATCCCGGCGCGAAAAATCTCGCTGAGGTAGGCACCGTAATTGAGCGACAACGCAATGATGCCCGCGCTGATTGCCCCCGGAACAATCCCGATCTGGGGCAGGCCCAGGTAGATCAGCAGGATCTGGATCAGCAGCGGCGTCCCGCGAAAAAATGACGCGTAGAAGCTCGCGATCCCAAAGGCCACGGCGCTGCGTGAAAGGCGCGCAAGCGCCGTCACAAAACCGAGCAGCAAAGACAACCAGATCGAACAAAAGCACAGGAACAACGTCAGCGCCGCGCCTTGCAGAAAGCCGTTGGGGCCCAAGTGCAGGCCCATCAGGTTCGGCAACTTATCCAGGATGATCGACAGCTTCAGGTCGAAGCTCATGAAGAACATGACGCACAACGCGAACAGCACCGCCCACGTCAGATAGAGCCGGGTGCGAAAGCCAAACAGCTGGCTCACGCCACGGGGTTCGGTCTTGGCGAGTGAATGTGTCTTGGCGGGGTGTGGATTGTGGGCTGTCATTGGCTGATATCGGAACCGATCCACTTCTGTGAAATCTTGCTCAGCGTTCCGTCGGCCTTCAGCCCGGCAATGGCTTCAGTCACCTTGGCACTCCACTGCGGATCGCCCTTTTCAATCGCCACCACGTTGGGTTCTGCGTACAGCGCGGGGCCTGCGATCTTGAAGCGCGGATCCTGGGCAATCCGCTCACGGGCCGTGATCAGATTGGTGACCATCGCATCCAGACGCACCCCGCTGCCCAAGGCCAGGTCCTGGAACGCCACGGTTTCATTGTCGTACGGGGCAATCTGGACATTCTCGAACGGGTAGCTCAACGGCTTGTCTTCGGCGCCTTCAATCACCAGGTCCTTGTTCAGATAGGCTTCATAGGTGGACGCGCTGATCACGCCCACTTTTTTCCCGGACAAGTCCTTGCCTTCAACGATGGGGTTGTCCTTGGCGTTCACGACGATCACTGCCGGCGACTGGTAATACTCGACCGGAAAGTCGAACACCTCAGCCCGGGCCTTGCTCGGGGTCATCGAGCACACGCAGATGTCGTAACGCCCGCTCCAGCGGCCTGCGGCGATCACATCCCAGGACGGTGTTTCCAGCTTGAGCTTGACCCCCAGGCGCTGCGCCACGGCCTTGGCGACGTCAACGTCAAAGCCGTCCAGCTGGTTCTGATCGTTGAGAAAGGAGAATGGCGGATAGCTCTCCATCAGCACGCCCGTCATCTCCCCTTTTTGGGTTACGCGATCCAGGGTGGGGCCCGCAAAAGCCGTTGCACAGGTCGCGAGCAAAGCGAAGCCGAAAGGTAAGAGCGCCGATGTTTTCAAGGACAAAAACTCCAATCATTTCAAAGTTATATGAATAGATTAGAACGTACTATAAATCTCATTTGAACTGGTTTGATGGAATAACAACCTCGCTTTGGGTTATATCCCACGATTGATAGCGACATAACTGACATATAACAGGCACTACCAGAGCGCGATATCGTAAGTCAGGTAGACCCGGTTACTGTCACGTCCTCGCGAGAAGTCCGAACGATAGACGTAGTTGCGCAGCTTGACCCCCAACCCCTTGAGTGAACCTTGCTGCACCACATAGGCCAGTTCGGCATCACGCTCCCATTCCTTGACTGTACTGCTGGACTTGCCGTCGTTACCGCTCAGGTAGCGGGTGGCGAATGTCAGCCCTGGTACACCCACGGCGGCGAAGTTGTAGCCATAGTTCAGCATCCAGGTCTTCTCGTCTTCCTCAATGAATTTGCCGATACCCGCGTTACTGAAGGAGTACACGGTTGCGCCGCTGATGTAGGGCAGCCCGGCATCGCCACTGAGTGTCTGGTAGCCGCCACCAAAGGAATGGCCCGCAATGGCGTAGGTCAGTTGGCCGCTGAGCATATCGTTATCGATCTTGCCCCCATGGGCCGCCCCCGTATCGACACTGTTGAAGTAACGAAGGTCACTGGTGAGTACCCCTGCGCCGATGGGCAGATCGTGCTGGATTCCGGCAAAATGTTGCCTGTAGAAGTTCTCAAGCTCCCCGTAGAAATAGCTGAGGCGGATGGTTTTGCCTGCTTTGTATTCGGCACCGGCGTAGCTGAAATCCCCCGATTTATCGCCTCCGTAACCGTCGGGCACCAGTGCAATGCTGTCAGTGGAGTCTCGCAACTTGAAACGTTCCAGATACCCCCCTGTCAGTGTCAGGTTCTCGATATCACTGCTGATGATCTGGCCGCCCTTGTAGGTCTGGGGCAAAAGACGCGCATCGTTGTAGATCAGCACCGGTGTTTTGGGGAGCAGGGTTCCGTACTTCAGGGTGGTCCTGGCGAGCCTGGCTTTGGCCGTTATCCCGGCGCTTGAAAACTCGTCGGCGGCCCGACCATCGTCATGCACAGGCAGCAGTCCTGTGCCGCTGCGACCGCGACCCGAGTCGAGCTTGACCCCCAGCAGGCCCAGCGCATCAATACCGAAGCCCAGGGTTCCAGGGGTAAATCCCGATTGGTAATCGAGCAGAAATCCCTGGGCCCACTCGGTTCGTTCGCTCTTCGCCGTTCTTGCTGATTTCGCACTCATGCCATGCTCGTCGCGAAAGTTTTCGTTGAAGTACACGTTGCGCAATTGCAGCTTGAGCTTGCTGTCATCGACAAATCCGTCTGCGCTGGCGCTCGCCAGGGGTAGCAGTCCTAGAACAGAAAGCAACGTCCAACGGGTATGTAAACAGGTCATGGCAAACTTCTCATTGTTGTTATTTGGGGTGCAGGACTGCGCACGCCTCACCGTCGAGGCGCGTCGATAAAAAGCAGGAGGCCTGGGTGGATCAGGAGAAGAGGCTTATCGCCCCGGTCAGCAAGGCCAGTGCCGTAATCACAAGGGAGGTGAGCACCGCCCATTTGACGGTGGCTTTCTGGAAGTCGCCGATATCACGGTCAACCATGCCCACCAGCAGCAACGTCGAAGCCACAAGCGGGCTCATGAGGTGCACGGGCTGGCCGAGGACCGATGCCCGGGCGATTTCAAGGGGGTCTATGCCATAGGCCGCCGCCGCATTGGCCAGGATCGGCACCACCCCGAAGTAATAAGCATCGTTGGAAAGGACAAACGTCAGCGGCATGCTGGTGATCGCCACCACCAGCGGGAACAGATGCCCCCAGGACGGCGGAATCCAGTCCACCAGGGTTTGAGCCAGAGCATCGACCATCTTGGTGCCCGAGAAGATCCCGGCAAAGATGCCAGCGGCAAACACCAGCAACACCACGGTCATCGCATTGCCGGAGTGGGCCAGGATGCGTTCTTTCTGAATATCCAGTTGCGGGTAGTTGATCATCAATGCCAGGACAAAACCGATCAGAAACAGGATCGCCGAGTGCATGATCCCCATCACCAGCGCAACCATCACCGCGATCACCAGCAGCAGGTTGATGTAGGCCAGCCTGGGGCGCTTGTAGGGTGTGTCTTCAAGGATGGCCTTGATGTAGCAATTACCCCCGCCGCTTTGCAATTGGATATTGCCAATGCGCTTGCGCTCGCCACGACCCAGCAAGAAGGCCGTGAAGACTACCCACATGGCGCCTCCAATCATCGTCGGCAGCATCGGCACGAAGTATTCGCCGGCGTCCAGGCCCAGGGCCGCGATGGCCCTGGTAGCAGGTCCGCCCCAAGGAGACATGCCGCTCATGATGCTCAAGGACAGCATGGCGATGGTCGCCAGAACCATTGGGTTCATGCCAATGCGCTTGTACAGCGGCAACATCGCAGCGCAGGTGATCATGTAGGTGGTTGTACCGTCGCCGTCGAGTGCGACCAGCAATGACAGCAGTGCAGTGCCGACCCCGATTTTCATCGGGTCGCCATTGACGCGCTTGAGGATTTTGCGGATCAGCGGGTCGAACAAGCCTGCATCAATCATCAAGCCGAAGAACAGGATGGCAAACAACAGGAGCGCAGCTGAAGGCGCCACCATTTTCAGGCCATCGAGCATCATTTTGCCGGTGGTGCCGCCAAAACCGCCAATGACGGCAAATACGACAGGCACGACAACAAGCGCCACAATGGGTGACAGCCGTTTGGTCATGATCAGGAAGGTGAAGACGACCACCATGGCCAAACCAAGAAATGCGAGCATAGGTCAATTCTCTTGTTTTTATAATGAGTGCGACCGGCGCAAAGGCGCACGACCCCATTCCCGCCGGACGACATGAACCAACGATGTCTGGCGGGAGGACTTAACGAGAAGCTATCGGGCTTTGAACTGCACTAAATAGTCAGACGCGCTCAACCACCGCCGGACCATCCCAGGACTCATCCGGGGCCGCAACAAGCAATGGCTTGCGGTCCAATGTACGCATCAGGGTTTCGCGATCGCAGGCGTTCTCCGAGATGGACATCACCACGGTGGCGACGGCATTGCTGGCCAGGCTGGTCAACGCACGGGCTTCCGACATGAATCGATCGATACCAATCAACAAGGCAAGACCGGCCAGTGGAATGTCATGAATGACGGTCAGGGTCGAGGCCAGCGCAACAAAACCGGCCCCCGTGACCCCTGCTGCACCCTTGGAAGACAGCAGCATGATTGCCAGCATGGTCACCGTCTGCGTCAGGGTCAGCTCGATGTTACAGGCCTGCGCAATGAAGACGGCAGCCAGCGACAGGTAGATGGCCGTGCCGTCGAGATTGAATGAGTACCCTGTTGGCAACACCAGCCCCACTACGCCTTTTTTGCACCCCAGGGCCTCAAGCTTTTCCAGCATTCTGGGCATGACCGGCTCGGTGGAAGAAGTGCCGAGTACCACCAGAAACTCTTCACGAAAATAGCGCAGCAGCTTCCAGAGGCTGAAACCGTTCGCCCGGCAAATGCTGCCCAGCACGACAAAGACAAAGAAGGCACAGGCGATGTACAGGGTCATGATCAGCTTGGCCAGCGAGCCCAGCGATGTAATGCCGTACTGGCCTACGGTAAACGCCAAGGCTCCGAATGCACCGATCGGGGCAAACCGCATCAGGTAGGAGAAAATCTTGAACACCATGTGGGATGCGGACTCCAGTACAACCAGTACGGGCTTGCCCCGCTCACCTATTGCCGAAAGCGCAAAGCCGCACAGTACCGCGATGAACAACACGGGAAGCACTTCACCTTTATTGAAAGCACCGATAAAGGTGTCCGGGATGATGTGCATGAAGAACTCGACCACTCCCAGCTTCGCAGCCGAATCGGTGTACTGCGACAATCCCTGGGTGCTCAACTGGCTCGGGTCAATGTTCATTCCCGCTCCGGGCTTGAACAGATAGACCGACACCAGGCCGATGATCAGGCTGATCACGGTCAGGGCCAGGAACAGCAGCATGGTCTTGCTCAACAAACGTCCCAACGAGCGCTTGTCGCTCATGCCGGCGATACCGGTCACGATTGTGCAGAACACCACAGGAGCGATCATCATCTTGATCAGCTTGATGAACGCATCACCCAGGGGTTTCAAGGCAATGGCCTGCTGCGACCAGAAGTGTCCGAACAGTACGCCTAACACTACGGCGCAGAGAATCTGGAAGTAGAGCGATTTTATAACGTTCATGGCATCACCCATTTTTAGAATTGTGCTGATGCAAAAGCGGCAATGACCTGGGGGAAATTATCCGGCGAGTCGTTGGGAAGCTGTAGCGTAAACAAAACCGGAGAACAGCCTGCGCGATGTGCGCACGACCGAGGCGCGTATGGTCTCTTCCCGAGCGCCGGTGTAAGACAATACAACGTCTATCCCGCCGCTTGGATGTTCAATTCGTACATGTTTCAAGCGGGGTTCATCAACGTTGTCCAGCAGTTGCGAGACCACGCTGCCCTCCGTGACACAGGCGGTCGCCAGGCCAATGGCTCCGGTGATTGCCAGTGCACGATGACAGGTGTGAGGCATGAAGTAGCGCACCTGAATCGTACCGCCAGACCTGGCCGGTGACACGAGCACCGGCTTGGGAATCACTTTGTCACTGACATCGCCCAGGCCCATTGCAAAACCGGCTTTCAGGCGCAGGGATTCCAGTCGGCGCAGAAACTCAACGTCGGCATCCAGTTCAGCGGGACTTTCATCACCCTGCTTACCCAACTGGCTGGCCTCGACGATCATCATCGGCATCGCCATGTCGATGCAGGTCACCGCAAAACCGTCGATCACATCCTGTGTGTGCCCGGTGGGGAACAGTTTGCCGGTCTTGCTGCCAGCAGCGTCCAGGAACGTCAGTTGCACAGGCGCGGCGGTGCCCGGTACGCCGTCGATGGCAGTGTCGCCTTCATAACTGACCTTGCCGCCGGGGGTCTGTACCTCGGCGTTTACAAATGTCCCGGTGTTCAGGTTGCGAATACGCACCCGCGTCAGATCGGCGGACGCTTTCACCAGCCCCTGCTCGATGGCAAACGGGCCGACGGCGCACAGCATATTGCCGCAATTGGGCGCGGTATCGACCCGACGCTGGGAGACCATGACTTGAACGAACAGATAGTCGACGTCAGCGTCAGCGTGAAGCGAAGGGCTTACGATCGCCACTTTGCTGGTTTGCGGGCTGCCGCCACCGATACCGTCAATCTCAAGTTCGTGGCCAGAGCCCATCAGGTTGAGAAGCAACTCGTCACGTTCTTCGATGGCAGCCGGTAGATCCCAGGCGAGAAATACCGGGCCCTTGGAGGTACCACCGCGCATTAGCACACAGGGAATTCTTTGCATGGGACGGACTCTTGTTGATCAATCCGGGTGATTGATGTCTTGGAAGCAAGAGTCGCAGGCTTCTAAAATTGTTTCCAATGCAAATATCAGCCGGATTATTGCGTTTGACGAATGATAAATTTAGGATGATTTGAACGCACCCTTCTCTTCGGCCTGGATCAAAATGATGAATTATGAGCTGAATGACATACGATCTTTCGTTAAAATCGCAGAACTTGGCAGCTTTCACGAGGCTGCGGATGCGTTGCATCTTTCCCAGCCGGCGTTAAGCCGCAGGATGAAAAAGCTCGAAGACGGATTAGGAACAGCGCTTCTTGACCGCACGACTCGACGAGTGAGCCTTACAAGCGTTGGGCGGGACTTTCTGCCCAAGGCTCGACGCCTGCTGGATGACTTCGACGATTCGATTCTCAACATCCGGGAGCTGGCAGAACGCCAAAGCGGCCGTGTCACGCTGGCCTGCATCCCGACAGCGGCCTTTTACTTTCTCCCGTCGGTAATACGCCTTTATAACGAGCGCTATCCACAAATCCGCATCCGGCTTCTGGATCTGAGTGCGAACGAAGGGCTGGAAGCTGTTCTGCGCGGTGAAGCCGACTTTGGCATCAATATGATGAGCGGCCAGCACCCGGACATTGAGTTCGTGCCGTTGGTCAACGAGCCTTTTGTCCTGGCTTGCCGACGCGATCATGAGCTGGCAGAGCGCAGCTCGGTGTCCTGGGCAGAACTCAGCAATTACCGTCTTATCGGGGTCGGTCGCCTGAGCGGCAACCGGATGCTGCTTGACCACGCCCTCTCGGGCTTGAGCTGGCGTCCGCAGTGGTTCTATGAGGTGCAGCACCTGTCAACGTCGCTTGGCCTGGTGGAAGCGGGTCTTGGCGTGTCGGCCATGCCCAGCCTGGCAATGCCGGCAGTGGATCACCCAACGCTGGTGAGCGTCCCGCTGGTAGATCCGGTTGTGAACCGATCGTTGGGGCTGGTTTACCGGCGAGGCGCGTCACTGTCGCCGGCAGCGGAAAAATTCGTCGCCATATTGCTGGAACAGTGGGAGCAATGACGACTGGAACGAGGCAGTGTTCGATCACGTAGCGCCCGCAAAACCCGGACGCGCGGCATGCCTGGTTGAACCTGGCTCACCTCTCTCCCATGCTGGGGCGGTAGCTCGCTGGAGAGAAGTTGAGCGTCAGCATCGCCATCACGGCGAGAACCCCAATGTGTAACCACCACCCCGTAATGAAGCTGCCACCGCAGTCAAGCAGCCAGCCGATCAACCAGGGAGCGCTTGATGCGAGCAAGAAACCAACCCCCTGGACGAAGGCTGCCAAGGTGCCAGCCGCTTGGGCGCCGGGCAAATGGTCGAGCGCGACAATCAGGCTGAGCGAGAAAAACCCGCCGAGGCCAAACCCGGCCAGTGCAACCCACACCCACGGCGCGGCGTTGGGAGCCAGGGCGAAACCGGCGAAACCCACAGTCTGCAGCGCTATCGTGAGCAATAAGGGCCCGCGTCGGTCAGCACTGCGCCGTGCCAGCATCGGCATGGCGAATGCCGCCGTCGCCTGGAATATCGCCAACCAGGCGAGCAGGTTGCCCGAAGCCTGCAGGCCCATGTTCTGCTGCTGGTAGAAGGACGGCAACCATGCCACCAGACTCGAATAGCCGCTGTTGGTGAGTCCAAAGTAGGCAGCCAACTGCCACGCCCGCCGGTTCTTGAAGAAGCTGCTCAAAACCGGAGCAGGTCCGCTTGCAACCAGCGGTGGTGTGCGCGGCGCGCATAGCAGCCAGAGCAGGAGCACGACAAGTGCCGGCAACGCCCACACGGAAAGGCCCAACCTCCAGCCGCCATAGGCAGTGAGCCACGTGCTTGCCAGCGAGCCCAGCGCCCCGCCGCCGACCAGTGCCGCCGAGTAAAGCCCCATCGCCATCGCTATCTGTTGAGGAAACCAGCGCTTAGCGATCCCCGGCACCAAGGCCTGGATCACCGCCACGCCGGTGCCGGCGATACCCGCGCAGGCGATCAACTGCGCGCCGTCCTTGACCACCGCCCGTGACGCACACCCGAGCATCAGCAGCAATAATGCGCCGGTCAGCGCCTGCCTTTCCCCAAAGCGCCGGGCCAGACCTATACCAATAAAGGCCATCAGCCCCATCAACACGAAGGGCAAGGTGGTCAGCATTGCGGCGGCGCGAAAATCCAGGCCAATGTCGCCACGCACCAAATCGAGCACGGGCCCAACCGAAGTCAAAAAGGGCCGCAAATTCAAGCCAAGCAGCACCAGCAGCACCAGTGCGGTCAGTGACACCTTGCCTGCACGCGGCGCGCAGGCTGCGATGAAAGCCGAAGCGCGATCAGTCATGGCACGCACTTCTTTCGCGCCAGATGCCCTTTGCATGCCCGCCCAGGCAAGTCACCGCGAAGGCCACCAGCAGTGCACCTGTGCCGAGCACAAAGATCAGTTGGTGGTTGGAGCCCTGCACCAGCAGCGCAATGGCTGCCGGCGTCACGGCTGCAGCCCCCATCAGCGTAATACTGACCAGAGGCGTCAGTTTGCCGGTGGGATCGTTGGTGGTAATCAATGCCATGTAGTAACACAGCGCGAGTACCCAGCCGAATTGCAGCAAGAAAAGAGCGGCGAACAGTTGAGTGGGTGTGCGCGTGTACGAGGTGAGCATGGCAATCGACACAAACACGGACAGCAAGCCCAGGCCAATCATGAAGCGGCGATTGACACGCCCACCCAGCAGGCTTGGAAGCGCTGCGCCCGGCAAACCGGCGATAGCCGAAAGGCCAAATGCCCAGCCAATATCGACACTGGAAATACCCTGATCCCGGGCCAGTTGATCGATGAAGCCCCACACGCAGTAGATGGCGATTTGCATGAACAGCATTCCGATCAGCGCACTGCGCCCTTCCCGTGACGAACCATCCTGGGCCGCGACCCTTTGTAGCGTCTGGCTGGTGTCAGCCACCTTGCGCGGCAGCGCAAGGCTGGCAACACAGATCAGGACGTACCACAGGCCGAAAGAGCACAGCGCGGTCACGATTCCGCTTTGTACCGCGAGAATGGGCAGTGCTGCGGAGAAAAACGAATATTCAGGCGTTTGCAAAAGCAGCATCAACCCGAATGAGCGGTCCTGATTGGGAAGACGACCCAGGGTTGATACGGCATACGCGTAGATCAATCCCGCGCAGGTCCCGGCAAGCAGTCGCACCACCAGCAACAGATTGTTCGTTGATGCCCATGCTGTGGCGACACTGAGCGCAACGCAAAGCATGCCTGTGTAGAGGCACAGGTTTCTGGCGCTGTAGCGCTTCATCAGCGGTGGACAAATAATGGTGCCCAATGTCATCCCGACCATTTCTATTGAAACCACCCAGCCCTGTTGATCCAGCGACAGATTCAACTGATCTGTCAGCAACCCCATGAAAATGGGTTGAACACCACACACGATAAACGCCGTACACGCAATGAAGATGAGGGAGGCACGCAGTATCTTGGGATTGCTATTCATATGGGACCCTGATGCGCTGAGCGAATTAGGGGGTGTGTGCCTCGACCGTGCCTTGGCGTTCTGTCCAGAACAGGCATCGAAAGCGCCCGCAGCCTGTAGCTGCCACCCGTCTATACGCAGCACTCGTTGTTGTAGTTTTGGATAACCCAGGTAGAACGGGATGGCCCGGCGGGCCTTGATTCATCCACGTCCTTGCAACGGATCCTAGACCGGCACTGCGCCCTATTGAAAGTTAATAAAAGGAATCCCAAGTATTCGGATTTTTAATAAAGTGGCTTCGACCGCTACTGCCGGCAGCAGGTCATCTGCGTACATTAGAGAGGGGCATAGGCGTACTGAGAGGCATCGCCCTGGCGCCAGATGCCTCGCTCATCCGGCACGTTTGATCAATGCACCTCTTCATCCACTATCTGGATGAGCACATCAGCCAGTTCTTTGATCACCGGGTCGATGCTCGGGCGATGGAATACGGCTATCTCGAATGCGGTAATCGGGCTCAACCCGTCCTCGACACCCAGCACCTTGTGATCAGGAGTGACTGCCCGGGTTGGGAGCAGGCTGACACCAAACCCATTGGCCACTGCCTCCTGAATACTGGCAAGGCTGGTGCCCGTGAAACAGATGCGCCACGTACGGCCAAGGGCTTCGAGCGCACTGATCATGTCATCCCGATAGAGTCCCCGTGACGGAAATGTCACCAGGGGTATAGGGTCCTGGTCGAAACACGGACGCGTCGCGCTATCAATCCACTCCATGGTTTCTGATCGGCAAGCGTTGGCCTCACGGCTGTGGCGTCGCTGTTTTATCAGAATCAGGTCCAGCTCGCCGCGGTCATAGCTGCGAAGCAGGTCTGAACTCAATCCACTGATGATTTCCAGCTTCACCTTGGGGTGCTTGCGATTGAAGGCGGCCAGCACGGGCATGGTTTTGCTTGCGGCGAAATCATCAGGAACACCGAGCCGTATGGTGACGCTCATTCCGCTCGAAAGCGCCTCGCCCAACTGATTGCTCACGGCCAGAAGATGGCGCGCATACCCCAACAGGATGATGCCGGCATCAGTGGGACGTATTTCCCGGCTGCTTCGATCAAGCAACTGGTGCCCCACAAGCTCCTCCAGTCGGCGCACCTTCTGGCTGACGGTGGATTGAGTGGAGTGCAGTCTGGTTGCAGCGGTGGTGAAACTGCCGCAATCGGCGACCATCACCATCGTTCTGAGCATGTCCAGGTCAAAGATCGGCCTGGCGGGTTTGTGATCGTTATTCATGGTGCATTACCCCGGATTCCGTAGGCACCTCCATGCCAGACACAAGACAGGCAAGGGGGCGCCACGCTTGAGCACTTATTATCAAGTGCCTCTAAAGCAAGCAGCTTTAGCTGGTTATAAAGTCAGCCCACCGTGTTCCAGCGTCACTATAAGAGCCCTCAAGTTATCTGGAACCACCTGAATGATGCCTTTGCCGGGAACGTCAATTTCCGCAATCATGAATAACGCCAAAGCTGTAAATATCGGCATCACACAGACCAGGGTGTTTCCACCCCGGCTGCCCTTGACGTTGTAGCCAATCAAAAAGTTGGAACAGACGGCAAACAGGATCAATAGCGCCCACGCCACACCGGGTATTTGAGGCCGCCAGCTGGCCATCGTCTTTTGTTGCGACACATACAGCTCATTCGTGGCGTTGAGGGCCGTGACAATCATCGAACTGGGTTTTTCCTTGGCAATCTTGCTGATCAAAGCCCACATGTGCGATTGCATTTTAATGGAGTCCAACCGGATGGCTGCGCGCTGGTCGTCATCCTCCGTGGCAAAGAATGAAATGCGGATAGCCAGGTAGTCCATCAGCATTTTTTCGGCTTGCTCTTGCTGGGACTCGCTCAGCAACGTTGTACGCTGGAAGGCGTTGCCAATGGCAATGGCTTCATTTTCTTCAGCCGTCATCCGGGTGTTCAGACCACTGATTGCAAACGAAAGAATGAAGCCCATGAGCAAACCAAACATGGACAGCGTCCCACCCAGTACGACTTTCAATTCATCATCAAACGCAGCGTCACGCCTGACTTTTTGACCCCAGGTCATCTTCCCCGCGAAAGCCGCCACGCATAAACCCAGCAGCATGGAGACCAACAGGTACAAGGAATTGACATCAACGGAATACAAGATCGAGGGCATAGTTTTTTCTTAGGGTTTTTATACGGATGCACGCGTTATAACACGGCCGCAACACACATACATTTGAAAAAAACCGTGTGTCGATACCCAGCACCCAAGCCCCGGGAATGGGCGCTGACCGGAAAAGATCGCAGGCGTTTTCCTGCCTGCCAGACACGAAATACTTGTACAATAATTTTCTACTGTACAAGGCAGCCTGACTTCCTTTCGCCCCGAAGTCCCCAGGCCTTCACATGTGTCTACTCAACGGAAATCTGCTCGATGAATGCTATCCGCCGACTGTGCCTCGTCTTGGGCGACCAATTGTCTTTTGACCTTCGTTCATTGCAGGGCCTGGATACCGAAAACGACACCGTGCTGCTGGTCGAGGTGATGGAGGAAGCCAGCCATGTGCCCCATCATCCGCAAAAAATCGTTCTGGTGTTCAGTGCCATGCGCCACTTCGCCGAGGCGCTGCAACAGCGTGGAATCCGGGTGCAGTACGTCAAGCTCGATGACCCGGACAACAGCGGATCGGTGCCAGGTGAATTACGGCGCTGGGCAGCACTCCTGCAGCCTGATGAAATCCATATGACGGAGTGCGGCGACTGGCGTCTGGAGCATTCACTCAAGGCGTGTGGCTCGGGGATCCAGTGGCATGGCGATGCTCGCTTTCTCTGCTCGCGCCCTGAGTTTTCCGCCTGGGCGAATGCTAAAAAGCAGCTGCGCATGGAGTATTTCTATCGGGAGATGCGACGCAAGAGCGGATTGTTACTAAACGGCGATGGCAGTCCGGTCGGGGGCGCCTGGAACTTTGATGCAGAAAACCGCAAGGCGCTGCCCAAAGGTATCAAGCCGCCCTCGCCCGCCCGCTTCTCACCCGATGCCATTACCCGGGATGTACTGGAGCTGGTGGCAAAAAACTTCACCACCCACTATGGCACCCTCGATACGTTCGACTATCCGGTCACTCACGCCCAGGCTCAGGCCTTGTGGAGCTACTTTCTGGACTGGGGCCTGGCAGCCTTCGGCGATTATCAGGACGCCATGGCCAGCGACGAGCCATTTCTGTTTCATGCCCGCATCAGTGCTGCGCTCAATATTGGCTTGCTGGATGTTCGCCAGCTGTGCAGCGATGTGGAGTCCGCGTACTGGTCGGGCAGCATTGCACTCAATGCCGCCGAAGGCTTTATTCGCCAACTCATCGGCTGGCGGGAATACGTGCGTGGGGTTTACTGGCTGAAGATGCCCGACTATGCCGATGGCAATGTATTCGGCAACACCCGGTCGCTTCCAGAGTTCTACTGGACAGGCGACACGAAAATGAACTGCATGAGCCAAGCCATCGGCCAAAGCCTCGAACATGCCTACGCCCACCATATTCAGCGGCTAATGGTGACCGGCAATTTCGCCCTCCTCGCCGGCATCCTGCCAAGTCAAATATGCGAGTGGTACCTGGCCATCTACATGGATGCCTTCGACTGGGTGGAGTTGCCCAACACGCTGGGCATGGTCATGCACGCCGATGGCGGCTATCTGGGGTCCAAGCCTTACTGTGCCAGCGGCCAGTACATCAAGCGCATGTCCGACTATTGCCGAGGCTGCGCTTACAAAGTGAGCGAAAGCACCACCGATGACGCCTGCCCTTTCAACGCGCTCTATTGGCACTTCCTGATGCGTCACGGTGAGCTTTTGCGGGGCAATCAGCGCATGGGCATGATTTATAAAAACCTTGACCGGATGCCTGAATCCAAACAGCAGGCGCTGTGGCAGCGAGGCCAGTTGTTGCTCGCCACACTGGATAAAGGCGAGTCACTTTGAAAAAGAGCGAGTTGCCCGTCAAAACCTGCGTGACCTGTGGCCTGCCCTTCAATGGCGAAAGAAGTGGGCTCGCTGTTGGGATGAGGTGCGTTACTGCTCAGAGCGTTGCCGACGTAGCAAGCACCTGTGAGCCCATTGGCGGGCAGTGCCAATGGGCTCATCCCGGATGAGGTCAGATTTTAAGGTCGGTCAGTTCCCAGGCCTCGAGATCGCCAAACACCCCTGTCCCGTTGACGGCAAAAGCGCTTATCCCGAGGCTGTCGGGCCGTGGATAAATCCGGCTGGTCATGGTGTAGGCACCGTCGTCGACGAACACCTCGATCGATGAGCGATCGAGAAAAATCCGCAGTGCTATGCGGGTCTGTTCCGGGCTTATCGGAACACTGCGAACACCGCTCACGCCCGCACCCGAATGTTGCCGGTCGAGAACCAGGCGACGGGCCATGGCATCAAAGTACAACAACGTCCGCTCGTGTTGATCTTCGCTGCAGCGAAGCGCGAGACCAAAGTGTTCGGCGGTGCTGCCAGCCAGATCCAGTTCGAGTTCAATTTCAAGCAGTGCACCACGCACATCGAGGGGGCGACTGGTAGACTCCACCACCGGAATCTGCAGCCCGTGTCGGGACTTGCGTAACGCAGTCAGCTCACGGGCGGGACGCATGCGCAGGCGATCGCCTTCACGACTCAGCTCACGGGGCAAGGACAGCGCGCCGCACCAGTGTTGCGCCTGACTTGGCATCGGGCAGTCCCACATGTCCATCCACGCCCAAAGCAGGCGTCGCCCGTCCGGTGCCAGCAGGGTTTGGGCAGCATAAAAGTCATGGCCGTGATCGAGCTCGTGCAGGGCTGCGCTCGTGTTGAAGTGGCCGCTGTCGTCCAGTTGGCCCACTCGGTAGCTGTTCTGGAATGTATTCCAGTTGTCGTAGCCACTGGGCTTGAGGCCTTGGGGCGAATAGAGGAAAACGTCGCTGCCATCGAGTTCGAACAGGTCCGGGCATTCCCACATGTAGCCGTCTGACTCGCGCACGCCTTGCAGGGCACAGCTCAGGTATTCCCAGTGGTACAGGTCCGCAGAGCGATAGATTAACAGCTGCGGGTCATCCCCTTTGCGGGCTCCCAGGGCCATCCACCATTCTTCCCCGCGCTTCCAGACCTTGGGGTCGCGAAAATGCTTGATCTCAGGAGCCGGTGGTGTGTCGATGATCACCCCGTGCTTGGTGAAGGTGATGCCATCGGTGCTGCTGGCAAGGCATTGCACTTGCTCGATCTGATTGTCATCCCGTGGCTCACCCAGCCAGACATGCCCGGTGTAGATCAGGTAAAGCGTATCGTCGACCACCGCTGCCGAGCCTGAAAAACACCCGTCCCGGTCATAGGGCTCACTGGGCGCCAGTGCAATGGGCAAGTGTTCCCAACGCACCAGGTCACGGCTTTTGGCGTGTCCCCAGTGCATGGGCCCCCACTGTGGTGAGTACGGGTGATGCTGGTAGAACACATGGTATTCACCCCGAAAATACACCAGCCCGTTCGGGTCATTCATCCACCCCACCGGGGGCGACAGATGAAAACCGAGGCGATGATCGTTGCCGCGTTCGGGCAGTTTTTCTTTGATGGCGTGATGCGCTTTATCCAGCAAGACAGCGTGCATGATTATCCTTGTTTGAATGGGTATTGAGTGGCCAGCTCTCTGGTCCGTCCCTGTCGCTGGCGCATCCGGGTTGGGGTAAACCTCGCGCCATCAGAATCAATCCCTGAGGCCCTCCCCTGGAATTACGCTTGACAGCGAGCAACCGCCAAGCGCGTAATATCTTCGATGTTAACGTTATCAAAAATAAAAACAAGAGGGTGCCTCAATGCGCGCTTCTAGAAAAATCGAGTACATGCAAGTCAGTGGTTTGCTTTATTTTTTCTTCTTCGCATTCTCATCCAGCTTCTCGCTGTTCTCTATCTGGATTCACAAAGCGATAGGTCTGAATGGCGCCGAAACGGGCATGGTCTTTGCGGCCAACACCATTGCGGCCATGCTTATCCTGCCTTTCTATGGCGTGCTCCAGGATCGACTGGGCATGTCGAAAAAACTGCTGGTCTGGATTGGTGTCCTGCTCTGCTGCACTGCGCCTTTTTGTATCTATGTCTACTCCTGGCTGTTGGCCACGAACCTGGTACTGGGCGTCGTGGTGGGTGCGGCGTTTCTGGGCTTTGCCATGCTCGCAGGGGCTGGACTGATGGAGTCCTACACGGAGCGGTTATCGCGCCACATGGGCTTCGAGTTCGGCAAGGCCAGGCTGTGGGGATCGCTGGGCTGGGCTTCTGCCACCGGTGTGGTGGGGGTCATGTTCAGCATCAACCCCAACATCATGTTCTACATGAGCACGGCGTCCGGCATCATCTTTCTGCTGATCCTGTTTCGCATGGACCTGGGCAAGTATTGCGACTCAACATCCCGGGCGGCCAAGGCGTTTGCCAACCCGTTGCGGATGAAGGATTTCTGGGTGCTCATGACCCTGCCCCGCTTCTGGGCATTCGGCCTGTTCATGACCGGGGTTTGCGGGATTTACGCGGTCTATGACCAGCAGTTCCCCGTGTACTTCTCCTCCTTTTATCCGAACCCGGAAGACGGGATACGCGCCTACGGCTATCTGAACTCCTCGCAGGTCTTCGTTGAAGCGCTGTGCATGCTGTTCGCACCCTGGCTGGTATCGCGGATCGGAGCCAAGAATGGCTTGATCCTCACAGGCACCATCATGTTCGTGCGCATTTTGGGGTCCGGAGTGGCCGTGGATGTGTGGGTGATAGCCAGTTGCAAGATGTTGCATGCCCTCGAAGTGCCGATCTTGCTCGTCTCCGCATTCAAGTACATTGCCGGTAATTTCGATTCGCGCTTGTCTTCGACCATCTATCTCGTGGGCTTCCAGGCTGCCCAGTCGTTGACCGCCATGTTCCTGGCCCCCGTCGCCGGGTATGGCTATGACCATATTGGATTTTCCAGCGTGTATGTCCTTATGGCGGGAGTCGTGGGCGTTTGCCTCCTGATCTCGTGCTTGACCTTGCGCTCGGAGTCTTCTCGAATCCCCTGCTCCACCGTCCCGGATCACGCGCCTTCACCACCGGCCACGACAGCAGTCGTGTAGCGGCGGTGCCTTTGCGCACTAAAAAAGCAGAACGTTGAGCATTGAACGTCGCTGGGCTTGCTCGCGCAGCACACTAAAACAAAAAAACGTACGCCCTCCCATTCCTTGGGCAAGGGAAAGTGCGTCCATAACTTGATTGGGCACGGCCATGAAAAAGAGTTTAGTTGTTTGTTTACTGGGCATGTTTTCTTCGTCGGGCATGGCGGATATGACCTGGACTACGGAACACGGCGATTTGAAAGTTTACGGCGATGTAGAGTTCAACCTTGATGCTGCCAGTAGTGCGGGTCAGTTGACATCGTTCAAAACCGATGACAATAAAGACTGGCGTGTCGGTGACTCGGAAAAATGGGATATCAACGGGCGAATTCTTTTAGGACTCGATGGCTACCGCAAAGGCAAAAATGATCAGTTCGCCGGCTTTAGCGTTCAGCCACTGGTTAATGTGTCCGGGAACTTGAGTGCTGATGATGCGGCGTTCTTTTTTGGTCAGGAGAAAAACTGGAAAATCAAAGTTGGCCGTTTTGAAGCCTACGACATGTTCCCGCTTAACCAGGACACGTTCATCCAGTATTCGGGCAATACCTCCAACGACCTGTACAGCGATGGCTTCGGCTACATCTATATGATGAAAGAAGGACGCGGGCGCAGCAGCGGTGGCGGCGCGGTACTGCTGAGCAAGGAGGCAGGGCCGCTGTACCTCGAACTCAATACCCTGGTAAAGGACGGCACCACCCTGTTTGCCGACAATGGCTATCACGGCAATGTGCTGGAAAATGAAAAAAATGCAGCCTATGTCCGGCCCGTCGCCGCGTTGCGTTTCGACAAAGCCTCCATCGCGCTGGCGATGGAAACCAACATCGTCAGCAATGCGTATGGTTTTCGCGATGCCTCGGGAGATATTCAAGACCAGTCACAACGCACCGGATATGGTGCGACCTTTACCTGGAACTCATTAAAGGAGGATCCCTCCAACGGCATTGTCTTTAATATCAGCACGGCCTACATGAACGCCAAGGATGAAAAAGACTTCAGTGCCGGGAGCAATATATTGTGGCGCAACTTTGAACTCGGCTACATCTTTGCCAAAAATGATATTCAAGCATTCAACATGAATGATCTGGTTGCCAAAGACGGTGTGGCAACTGTTCCTGGCCGGTATGACATTCACACGATCCACACGTCCTATCGCATCACCAATGTCATGGACATGGACAACTTCAATATTGATCTGGGTGCCTATTGGTCAATGCTCAACCTTCCCGATAACGATGGGAGTCGGGCAAATGACGACAGCGATCGTTATGGTGCCCGGGTGCGCTTCAAGTATTATTTTTTCTGACCTGAAACGGTCGAGCCGACGCGGGATAAAGACTCGGTCATTTACGTCACCATTGCCATGATGTCATGCTCTTGCCGGACATGACTTTCATGCATGGAGAAAACTCAATGGCATTCGTAAATGGCCTCGGTTAAAGATGTTGCACGGTTGGCGGGGGTTTCCCTGATGACCGTGTCTCGAGCGATCAACACTCCCGAAAAACTCAATGCCGAAACCCTGGCGACTGTCCGCCAAGCCATCGAGACCCTGGGCTATGTGCCCAATCTCTCCGCACGCAATATTCGCGGCGGGCATTTCAGCAGCAAACTGATCGGGGTTTTCGCCCTGGACACCGCGACGACCCCTTTCGCCGTGAACATGCTGCTGTCGCTTGAGCACACTGCACGGGAAAACGGCTGGAACGTCCTGATCATCAACGTGTTCGAAAGCCCACCGGATTCGCGATCCATCGATCTGATGCTGTCACATCGTCCAGACGGAATCGTGTTCAGTTCCATGGAACTGCGCGAGCTGGAGATACCTGAGGCGCTGCGCAGCTACCCGCTGGTGCTGAGCAACTGCATTAGCTCCAGCCCGGGTGTGGCGTGTTATGTCTCTGATGACGAAGAGGGTCAGTACCAGGCGGTGAGCCAGGCACTTCAACGGGGTTATCGGCGCCCGCTGTGCATTAATCTGCCCCGCCACAGCATTGCCTGGAAGTTGCGCCAGCAGGGCTTGTCACGTGCATTCACAGAGGCAGGCATCCCGTTGGACAGTGTGCTGCAATATGATTTGTCTGCGGATGACGAGTACCTCGAAACCATTGAAGCGCTCAAGGGAGAATTGGGCGAGTCACCGGCAAAGCCGACCTTCGACCTGCTGGTGTGTGGTAACGACCGGATCGCCCTGATTGCCTATCAGTTCCTGCTTGGCCAGGGTTTGAGAATTCCGGCGGACGTTGCAGTGCTTGGCTTCGACAACAT
Organism: Pseudomonas sp. ML2-2023-3; assembly: GCF_037055275.1. Classification (NCBI taxonomy): domain Bacteria; kingdom Pseudomonadati; phylum Pseudomonadota; class Gammaproteobacteria; order Pseudomonadales; family Pseudomonadaceae; genus Pseudomonas; species Pseudomonas sp. ML2-2023-3. The sequence continues at coordinate 3,322,274 of NZ_CP146343.1, read as the reverse complement.
GATCGGAGTCGCGGAGTTGTTTTACCCGCCCCTGAGCACCGTGCAACTTCCCTATTACGAAATGGGCCGTCGTGCCGCCTTGCACCTGATCGAAAACAAGGATGAGCCCTTCACTCACAAGGTTCCCTGCCCCCTTGTCGAGCGCATGTCCTTGTAACGCTGCGTGCCGGTTTACCACCGGCGTTAAAACACGACCACGCAACCACACGCGCATTGCCCTTGGCACGAAGCTGCTCGTGCCCCCCCTTTATGCCCGTCCTTGGCGCCTTCCCGTGCTCTGCGGTGCTTCGCCTGCTCGCTGATGTATTGCCTGAACGGTAACCCGTTTGAGGCGAAGCCTTGCCATTTACATCACACCCGACGACCGCCCACGAAATCATTGGCACAAATTGTAGTGCTCGCTATAGAATAAACACACTTAAGTAGTGAGCACTACATTAATGGTTGAGCGAACCCACAAACAGGACCCCATCATGAGCAATCCGACTTACGTGCAGGAATACAACGCAATCGTCGCCGTACTGAGCCAGTACAACGAAGGTGGCAAACACGCCAACAGCAGCATCATGAAACCTGCCTTCAGCGAGCAGGCCACGATCTTTGGCGTAGACGCCGAGAGCAAACTCACCGGCGGCCCGATTCATGGGTTGTTCGACATCATCGACAACGCATTCCGCCCTTCCCCAGAAGCCCAGAGCGCAATCGTCAACATCGATATCGTCGGTACGGCTGCCAGTGCACGCATCGATACCAATGACATCTCCGGCTTCTGTTTCACCGACTTTTTCAACCTGCTGAAAGTTGAAGCCAAGTGGACCGTAGTCAGCAAGATTTACCACACCCACGTGGCCCCCTGATCCGTGCAGACGCATTCCCGAGGCGCGTAGACGCGGGTAAAAACCAGCGGGCGTAATAAGTGGCAAAGGTTAAATATAGCGCCCGGTTCGAAGACCGAATTGACCCCTGCCATCGGGTCGCTCATCGTAGGCGACCATGAAAGCCTTCAGCTTCACCTGAGCAGAACGGCTTCGGTTTAAACCTGAACGGCCCCGGTCCATTCATGGATTCGGGGCCTTTTTTTCTGGAGTAACGATGGACGACTACATTGCCGCTGTACCCCTTGAAAAGGCCTACAGGCTGATCAATCACGGCCCTACCGTACTGGTATCTGCTCAGCACGACGGGGTAAAGGATGTCATGGCCGCCGCGTGGGCCTGCGCGCTGGATTTTTCACCGCCAAAAGTGACTGTAGTGCTGGACAAGATGACCCGGACTCGTGAGTTGGTAGAGGGCAGTGGCGTTTTCGTGATCCAGGTTCCAACCGTGGCCCAGCTCAAACTGACCAGTGATGTTGGCAGCATGAGTCTGTCCGATACGCCGGACAAACTGGCGAGGAGCGATGTCCAGTTATTCAGCATGCCCGGCCATGACCTGCCCTTCGTTGCGGGCTGTTCGGCGTGGCTTGCGTGCAAGTTGATACACGAGCCTCACAACCAGGCGAGTTATGACTTGTTTATCGGCGAGGTGGTGGGTGCCTGGGCAGACACCCGAGTCTTCAGCGATGGGCACTGGCACTTTGAAACCGCCCATCCGGACCTTCGCAGCCTGCACTACATCGCGGGAGGCCATTTCTATGCCATCGGCGAAGCATTGAGTGTGGAAGCCAAGGACGTCACGTGACGTCGCCAGCATTGTTGATCACGGTGTCGATCGATTTGGATATCGCGTTGATACAGCCGTGATCAGTAGCTGCCGACAGGCCAGTCGGTGTAGCCCTTGGCGCCACCACCGTAATAGGACTCCCGTGGTGCAATGGTCAGTTGGCTGTCACGACGCAAGCGCTCAACCAGATCAGGGTTGGAAATGAACAGCCGACCAAATGCAACTGCATCGATCTTGCCTTGGGCGCGTCGCTCGATTGCCATCTCCAGGTCGTAGTTGTTGTTACCGATAAAGAAGCCATTGAACTGTGCGCTCAGGGCGTCCATGTCCACACCTTCCGGCACTTCACGGGAAGTTGCAGTCGCCCCTTCAACAAAATGCAGGTAGGCGAGATTGAAGGCATTCAACTGCTGGATCAGGTAGCCGTGCAGTGCCATCACGTTGCTGTCCGGGGGGGTGTTACCGGCGTCGGGTGTAACCGGAGACAAGCGGATACCGACGCGGTCATTGCCCCAGATCTTGACGATCGCGTCTGTCACTTCCAGGGTCAGGCGTGCACGGTTTTCGATCGAGCCGCCGTAGTGGTCGGTTCGGTGGTTGGTCGAGTCGCGCAGAAATTGATCCAGAAGATAGCTATTGGCAGAGTGAACTTCCACCCCATCAAAACCGGCGCGCTTGGCATTTTCGGCAGCGCGTTTGTACTGTTCGATGATCCCCGGAATTTCATCGGTTTCGAGTGCTCGAGGCATCGACACCGGAACAAAACCATTCGCGGTATAGGTTTGACCTTCAGCCTGGATCGCAGAAGGTGCGACCGGCGCAACGCCGTCTGGCTGCAACTCTACGCTGGAGAAACGACCCACATGCCAGAGCTGGCTGACGATCTTGCCGCCGGCAGCGTGCACGGCGTCGGTAACTTTCTTCCAGCCTGTAACCTGTTCGTCGCTCCAGATGCCGGGCGTAGCGGCATAACCGCGGCCTTGAGGAGAGATATTGGTGGCTTCGGCAACGATCAAACCGGCAGTGGCACGCTGCGCGTAGTACTCCGCGTGCATCTCGTTGGGAATGCCGTCTTCGCCATAGCGACTGCGGGTGACAGGGGCCATTACGATGCGATTAGCCAGTTCAATGTCACCCATGGTGACGGGGGTGAACAAGTCGGTACGGTTACTGTTATCTGTCATGGTCAACCTGAATTAATAGACCAGTCGTCTATTTAGGTAATAAAAAAAGTCGCTTTGCCCTGGTCAGGGATCTTTAAGCGCTGCGCGTCCCAGCTCGATACAGCGTTCGAGCCGGGTGAATGGTGCAGGTATCCTAAGGCATGAATAGACCGGTCGTCTAGGAGTTATCCAAGATCAGGATGACTCTCGATCAACGGTCTGTCGTATCTGGCCTGCCTCAAACTGCCGCCAGCTGGCACCGTACAACGGGCTCGGGGCATTTTGTGTATCATCGGCCCCTAAACATCGTCTCCAGACGCGATTTTCTGGCGACAGGCATTAAGGTAGTCCGCCCCATGACCAACGCCATCTCATCCTCCGCTCCGCGCACCAAGGGGCGCCCTCGCACGTTCGACCGCGACCAGGCGCTGCTTCGGGCCCTGACGGTGTTCTGGAGGCGCGGGTATGAACCTGCATCGGTGGCAGAGCTGTGTACCGCGATGGGTATCAACCCACCCAGCCTGTACGCGGCGTTTGGGAATAAGGCCAAGTTGTTTCTGGAAGCCGTCGACTACTACGAAGCGACCTTCTGGGATGCCACCTGGGAGAAAATGGGCAGTGAGCCGGACCTGGTGCGCGGCATCAGCGACTTTTTCCAGGCATCAGCCGCCATCCTGACAGAACCCATGGCTCCGTGTGGCTGCATGGTGGTTCTCGCGGCGGTCAACGTTTCAGAGGATGCCGCAGAGGTTTCGGCGGCACTCAAAGCCCTGCGCCAGGAAGGTCGGGACTACCTGCAGCAACGACTGGATCGCGGGGTTGAGGACGGTCAACTCAAGCCGCAGACCAATACCCGCATTCTCGCCAGTGCGTTGAATACATTGCTCGAAGGCATGTCGTTGCAGGCCCATGATGGAGCCAGTCGTGAAGACCTTGAGGGCATCGGCGCCACCGCCGTGGCGATGCTCGCCCCTTCCCTTGCCCAATGATGATTCTGGCTTTGCGCTGACTGCTTTTCAGGCCAACAGCCGACGGCTCATTTCAAACGCCACATCAAACGGTGCGTGGGTTCTGTTGACCTTGACCAGCAAAGAGGCACCCAGCCACATCTGATAAAGCGCTTCTGCCAGTACAGAGGCTTCAGTGGGCGCGGTGATGGAACCATCGGATTTGCCTTGCTCAACGCAGCGAGTCATCCGCTCGATGATCCGCGCAGTGCCTTTTTCAAGGACGGCACGCATGTTTTCGGAGAGATCACACACTTCTGCCCCCAGCTTGACCACCAGGCATTTTTGGTCGGTGTGATCAAAAGCCTGGGTCTGGGCCCAATACCGCAGGTAATTCAGCAGTCGCTCTGCCCCGCTGCCCTCGTTGGCCATCTGCACATCAACCCGCGAGAGGTACTCTTCAAAGTACTCTTCGAGCAGTGCCTGGCCAAATTCATCCTTGGAGCGGAAGTAGTGATAAAACGAGCCTTTAGGCACGCCGGCGGCGCCAAGCAACTCGGTCAGGCCAACCGCCGTGTAACCCTTGTGGGTCATAAGCGATCGGGCGACATCAATGATGTGCTGGCGCATGTCTTGGACTGGTTTCTTCATAGTGCGGCGCATGCTATCAAAAAAGCATCGCGGGTCGCATGCTTTTAAACGGTGCGCACACGCCCCTCCAGCCAGCGATGGGCAACGTGCTCATAGACGACGTATCCGCCCTGAAACCGGTGAGTTGGCTTCACCGTCACCGGCGACAACCAACAACAGAAATGAATATATTTACCGCATAAACATAACTATTATTTGACCATGATTAAAGAATTGAAAACCCTCATCGCCGTGGCGAGAGAAGGCACCTTTGCGGCTGCGGGCAGCAAGATAGGGCTGACCCAGGCAGCTGTCAGTGCGCAAATGCAACGTCTTGAGGCGGAACTCGGCGTCGAGCTGTTTGACCGACAAGGCCGCTCGGCCCAACTCAACCGGATGGGGCATCAAGTACTGTTGCAGGGACAGGAGCTGGTGCGCCAGTTCAAGAATCTGGGCACAACAACTGTTGGGCTGCCTGCAAGCATTCTGGTGACGATTGGAGCCATTGCCTCTGTGCAACGCTCGTTTTTACCGGAAGCGCTGGCGCAGTTTCACCAACAATTCCTGGAGTGCAGGACTCGAGTGATTCCGGGCCTTTCAATGGAGCTGGTCAATCAGGTGGATGCTGGCGAGATCGACATGGCTGTGATCATCCGCCCGCCTTTCTCACTTCAAAGTGACTTGCGATGGACAACGCTGGCGCGCGAACCCTATCGGCTCATCGTGCCGGCCGACATGCCCGGGGATGACTGGTCTGAACTGGTCTCGACCCAGCCATTCATACGCTACGACCGATCGTCTTTCGGCGGTCGGCAGGTTGACCGATTCTTGCGCCAAACCCATGTGGTTTTGCGAGAAGTATGCGAACTCGATGAGCTGGATGCGATCATCAAGCTGGTTGCCAATGGGGTGGGCGTTGCGCTGGTTCCAGAAACGGCAACCCATCAAGGATGGCCGGCAGAGGTTCGGGCCATAGACCTGAAGCAACGGACATTTCATCGTGATATCGGGCTCGTGCATCGCGCGCGCCGCAGCCTCACCGAGCCTGTGAAGTCACTTGTCCAGCTGATTACCGAGCAGGTTCTGAAAAAAACATGATGCCTGCCACGGTAATCAGTCGCTGAACATGATCACTTTATTTAACTACTCGTCTACGTTCATGAACTCTTTGGCCCACACCTGATAACGCTCTGGTCGCGTGTAGGTGTGGGTCAACTCTGTAGCACTCAGATCAGAGGTGCTGCAGGTGACATTGCGCTGTTCGCGCAAACAGTCGTAAGTGGCTTTGATCGAAGCAAAATAAGCCGCATGCCCGGCTACCACGATCCGCACGCCCAGCGCAGCCAAACGCTGGCTGTCGGACAGTTCGGGGTTTCCGTAGGTCACCAGCATCAGCGGAAGCTCGACGCCTTCGGCAATCTGCTCAAGGTGAGCAAAATCCTTCACGCCAACCAGGCAAATACCATCTGCACCGGCCTCGGTGTAAGCCTTGATACGGGATTTCACATGCTCGACGGATAACGTCCCGGCGTTGGTTCGGGCAATGATCACCAGTTCAGGATCTACGCGAGACTCAATGGCAGCCTTGATCTTGCCACTGCCCTCTTCAATCGAGATCAGATCGGTCGATTTGCGGCCGAACTGCGCAGGCAGGAGGGTATCTTCGATGGTCAATGCAGCCACGCCGGAACGCTCCAGCTCCGCCACGGTACGCATCACGTTGAGTGCGTTGCCGTAACCATGATCGGCATCGGCAATGATCGGCAACTGTGCCACACGCCCGATCCGGGTCGCCTGCTCGGTAAATTCACTCAATGTGATCAGGGCAAAATCTGGGGCTGCCAATACTTGCAGCGAAGCAACCGAACCGCCCAGGATACCGGCTTCAAAACCCAGGTCGGCGGCAATTCTGGCAGACATGGGATCGAACACGGAGGCGGTGTGAAAGCAGGATGTAGAAGCGAGTAACTTGCGAAATTCGACCCGCAGTTGCTGATGGGAAAGTCTGGACACGTTGGCACCTCGGACGAATGTTATCTACACGGGTAAGACTGGGTGGAAGTAATACACGCAATCGATTGCGAATTGAGCAGTTTGGCCCACCCGTACGGCCTGTCCTCCTGAGTGACCTGCAGGAATCAAATGACGCGCTGGGCGTCGTTTGCGTTTTCCTGTCAGGCGGGCTCCTGCCCTCGTACAGGGGACTGATTTTACGCGGTCGATCCATTATTTAAAGCTGATTATTTTTCGTCGGCTCACAACCCTTGTCCGTCAACTTTATACGTTCGCCTCTGCGCGCATACAGCTCAGCTCCCAGCCCTGTGCTCAATCGACATAAAAAGAGCCTTCGACGCTCTCAACGTGGAAGGCTCTTATACATCTCAGATCAGGTGCTTTGCCCAACGCTCGCGCTAGCCTGACGTACGAGTGGAGCCCTCTCCCACTTGGCGATCACCAGGGGAGCAATGGCATTCCCGAGAACATTCAAGGTCGTAGTTCCGCTGTCGATGATCCTGAAAATACCGGCGATCAATGCGACCCCTTCCAATGGCAGTCCGGCCGATGCCAGGGTGGCCGAGAGAATAATGATCGCGAACCCAGGTACTCCTGCTGCGCCCTTTGACGTCAAGACCATCGTCACCACCAACAGAATTTGCTGGGTCAGCGACAGTTCAATGCCATAAAGCTGAGCGATAAAGATCGTCGCCACTCCCAGGAAAATGGACGCGCCATCCAAATTGAAGGCGTAACCGACCGGTACCACGAAGCTGACAATTCGCCGTGGAACGCCATAGGCTTCGAGCTTGCTGATCAACTGTGGCATCACGGCTGCCGAGGCAGCACTGGAAAAAGCCAGGATCAGCTCATCCCTGAAGTACTTGATCAGCTTGAACACGTTTTCGCCGATCAGATAACAAATACCTCCAAGGAACACCAGGGCAAAGGTAATCAGTGCGAGGTACACGACACCAATCAACTTGAGCAATGGCAACAGTGAAGCAAAGCCAAAGGTCGCGACTGTCGCCCCGATCATTCCGAACACGCCAATCGGCGCATACGCCATGACAAACGAGACGACCTTGAACATTGCATCAGACAAACCCTGAATAACCGCAATGACCGGCGCACTCCTGGTTTTGGGTAATGCGTTCAACGCCATCCCGAGCAGTACGGCAAAAAACTGAATCGCCCCGGGTTCTTTAGACACTCTCCAAGCTCGCTGCGTAACGCTTTTCAAACTCTACCGGGGACAGCTGATTGTTGAAACCATGACGACGTTTTGCGTTGTAAAACATCTCGATGTAATCGAATACATCACCACGAGCATCTTCCCGTGTGATGTAGATTTTTCGCTTGATCCGTTCTCGCTTCAAAAGCTGGAAAAAACTTTCTGCGACAGCATTATCGTGGCAGTTACCTCGACGACTCATGCTGGCAACCAAATTGTTCGCCTTCAAGAAACTACGCCAATCGGAGCTGCTGTACTGGCTGCCTTGGTCGCTGTGAACCATCACCTCTTGTTTTGGTTTACGCCTCCAAACGGCCATCAATAATGCATCAATGGCCAAATCGCTTGTCATCTGCGGTTTCATTGACCAGCCAACTACTTGGCGAGAAAACAAGTCCAGTACCACTGCCAAATACAGCCAGCCTTCGTACGTGCGGATGTAGGTGATGTCAGTGACCCAAACCGTGTTGGGTTCCACCACATCAAACTGACGCTTCAATAAGTTGGGTGGGTATTGAAGTACCAACCCACGAGCACGCCGAGCAACAGCCCAGCAATAATTTGCCAAACTAATGGGATACGTTTCATGTCTAGCCTTTTATTTGTATGAAAGGACTGCATCAGGCAGTAGCTAGATTCATGAGCTTCATGCTCACTTGAGATTTCCTGGCGCAACGGTGTTGCGCCAGGTTTTTTATTATTTTGCGAAGAGCTGACTCATGTCCTTGAACGCTTTGAACTCGAGGGCATTACCACACGGATCAAACAGGAACATGGTGGCTTGCTCACCGACCTGCCCCTTGAATCGGATGTAGGGTTCAATCACAAACTCGGTACCGAAGGATTTCAGTCGCTCGGCCAGGGCTTCCCACTGTGCCCACTCAAGAATGATGCCGAAGTGCGGCACCGGTACGTTGTGGCCGTCTACCGGGTTGCTGTGCACGCTTTCCTGAGAGGCGGTCTTGGGGTGCTCATGGATCACCAACTGGTGACCGTAGAAGTCAAAGTCAACCCATTGGGTGCTGGATCGCCCCTCGGAGAGCCCGAACACTTCACCGTAAAAGGTGCGTGTAGCGGCCAAGTCATAAACAGGGATTGCGAGGTGGAAAGGAGAAAGACTCATCAAGACTCCGGCTGCAGTTTTTATTGGCTTATGAAGTCGAACAGCACGCGAGCTGCTCAACGGCTTTTTCAAGGTGGATTTATGCTAAAGCCGTATCACCCTTAAAAAAATCAATATAAATTTTTCATAAGCACAAATAATTTTGATGCTTTAGACCCCCTTAATGATCAATGTCTTTCGTTCATCCAGGCCTCTGCTACGCGCGCGCAAAGGCCACCCGGCACCGTGACCTGCCATTGCGGCGGTGTGCATGAGCTCGTTTTTTTGGGGGGGTAGGCAACTTATACAGGCAGCAGCCCAAGGTGCCCGCCAAGCTCTACGTAACTGGACTCGCCACCGCCAGTGGCGCCCGACAGCCAGCCCCATACAAAATCCAGAGTCGTATGCCCTGACGAATCAACACCTACCGTGCCGCGGGACCAGCCAGAAAGAAGCTCACCTTCGGTGGTCAGGCACTGGAAAAGCAGCTCAATGCTGTCGGGACCTGTCACGCGCCCGACTTGATTGCCGGTACGGATCCGACCGCCCTGATAAGTGCCTGAAATGCCATGCTCATCGACCAGGTAATGAAATACCGTGCCTGCACCCGAAAGCCCGTGGGTATTGCCGGCTACGCAAAACCGTCGATTGTGCAAGCGCTCGCTGATTTGAGAAAAGGGGGTTTGCATCCAGATCGCATCCTGTCATCGAGGGAGTCCATTGTTGCTTTCGATGATCCTAACCCAGGGCCGCAACCAAGGCCTAGACCCTCTGAGTGCTGAAACAGTCCTGCCGCTCCCGGCGTCAACAGGCCTCTGTCCAGCCGTCCCGAAAGCGCCCTGATGCAAGCCGTGTTGTGGCCAAGGAGTGGAGCTCACCCGCTCAACGGTTGGCGATCTACATTTCAGGAAAACGAACATCGCTTGCATGAAACGCGAGGAAAAATGTCTATCTTTACGTTAACGTAAAGGGCACACCATTCAGGATGATCACGGTATGAGTCAGCTAACTCCCTCCTTGCAGGATACCGCCGCGCCAGATGGCGTGTGCTACGGCTGCGGCAGCAGTAATTCCCAGGGTTTGCATATCAAGAGCTACTGGCATGAGGACGGCGTGCATGTCATCGCCGAACACTTGCCTGACCCCAAGTACTGCGGCTGGCCCGAGCTGGTGTACGGCGGCATGATCGCAATGCTGGTTGATTGTCACTCCAACTGGACGGCAATGGCTTATCACTACCGCCAGGAGAACCGCGATGTGGTCAGCAAGCCGCGCATCAACTGCGTGACGGGTAACCTGGGAATCAAGTTCATCAAACCCACCCCCATGGGCGTGCCACTGACCCTGCGGGCCAGGGTTGAAGGTGATGTGGGGCGCAAGACGCGGATTCTGTGTGAAGTCTATGCAGGCGATGTGCTGACGGCGGTCGGCGATTCCATTTTTGTGCGCGTCGATACCGGGCTACTGGCTACTGCCGCCCACGGACGCGAAGCGGGTGAAGGATGACACGTGATGCCGCCTCTGCCTGAGGCGGCTTTGAACCCGGTTGCACGCTGTGGGGGTTACTTGCCGAGCACCTTTGCGTTCTTGGTGCGGATCTCCTTGATGACCGCATTCACGCGATTGACCAACACATAGTGCCCGCTTATCTGTACCCACTGCTCATGCTCATCAGGCTGTGGAAGCCCTTTGGCTTTCCAGTCCTTGATCGCGACTTCTTCCCGTGTGTATTGGTCCGGAGCCTTGTCGCCGTTGCCATAGCAACTGCTCAGGTCCATGGACTCGGCGAGTATCTGTCCGGGCTTGCAGTCCGCAGGTTTGTCATCGTCAGCCTGGACTGCGTAAGGCAGTGCACACAAAAAACCAGCCAATAGTGATGCAGAAATCAAGCTGCGCATATTCACCTCATCGTTGTTACCAGCCATCGCCGGTATGGCAATACAGACTTCATGGACACGCCGCGCAGTGATTACGTTCCTGCTCACTGATCGACGGCAACGTTGATGGATGCCAGTCGGTGGAAGCCCGTAGGTGGATTGAGCAGTCTCAACGCTGATCAAAATAATTGATTACGAGATCATCAATGACGATTGGACTCCTCCTCTGGCGTGAGGTGAAGTAACCACAGGGCCGGTAACAATAATAAGCGGCCGTTTGTGGAGAACAGCATGTCATTCAATATCAGCAGCTTCCAGCTTGAAGGTCGTCGTGCCTTGATCACAGGATCAGGCAAAGGAATCGGCCTGGAGCTGGCACGTGGCCTTGGCGCTGCCGGGGCAATTGTGGTGATCAACGATCGTAATATCGAAAAAGCCCGCGCAATTTCCAGCCAACTGCGCGATGAGGGCCTGAAGGCAGAATTCGCAGCGTTTGACGTCACCAACCGCGAGCAATTGTTTGCCGCGATCAATGCTTTCGAGACCGACACCGGCGCCATCGACATTCTCGTCAACAACGCCGGCATTCAGCGCCGTGCCCCGCTGGAGGACTTTGCCGAAAGCGACTGGAACGACCTGATGCGGGTCAATCTGGACGGTGTGTTCCATGTGTCCCAGGCGGTTGCCCGGCACATGATTGCTCGCGGGCGCGGCAAGATCATCAATATCTGCTCGGTGCAAAGCGAACTCGCGCGCCCGACCATCGCGCCCTATGCGGCCTCAAAAGGCGCAGTAAAGATGCTCACCAAAGGCATGTGCGCAGAATGGGCACGTCATGGCATTCAGGCCAATGGCCTGGCACCGGGCTACTTCGCCACCGAGATGAATCGCGCCCTGGTCGACAACCAGGAGTTTTCCGAGTGGCTGTGCAAACGCACCCCGGCGGGCCGCTGGGGGCGGGTTGAAGAGCTGTGCGGAGCGGCCGTGTTTCTCGCCTCCCCGGCGTCGGATTTCATCAACGGTCAGACACTGTTTGTGGATGGAGGCTTGACCAGCGTTGTTTGACCCGCACCCGCAAAAAACAATAACAAGGAACACCCATGAGCATTCTTAAAGAACCTGCACTGCCCTTGACCGATAGAGCCAGTGCCCAGGTAACGACCAAAGGCTTTGCGTCCAAACGCTGGCTGTATCTGATCCCGCTGATTTTCATTACCTACAGCCTCGCGTATCTGGACCGGGCCAACTATGGCTTTGCCAGTGCGGCGGGGATCGAGCAAGACCTGGGTATCACCAAGGGCATGTCCTCGCTGATAGGTGCCCTGTTTTTCCTGGGGTACTTTTTCTTCCAGGTGCCGGGCGCCATCTACGCGCAGAAATACAGTGTGCGCAAACTGGTGTTCTGGAGCCTGATTTTGTGGGGCTTTTGCGCCATGGCCACGGGCCTGGTGACCAATATCCCCATGCTGATGTTTATTCGCGTTTCCCTGGGGATTGTTGAGGCGGCAGTCATGCCGGCGATGCTGATTTTCATCAGCAACTGGTTTACCCGCAAGGAGCGTTCGCGGGCCAATACTTTTCTGGTACTGGGCAACCCGGTCACGGTGTTGTGGATGTCGGTGGTATCCGGGTATTTGATCCAGGCCTGGGGCTGGCGCGAAATGTTTGTGATTGAAGGCGCGCCTGCAGTGCTGTGGGCATTCGTCTGGTGGCGCATGGCGCGGGACAAGCCCGAGCAGGTCGACTGGCTCACTGCCCAGGAAAAAACCCAACTGGCCGCGACCCTCGCGGACGAACAGAAAGGCATGAAGCAAGTCCGTAATTACCGGCAGGCGTTCACCAGCCCTGTGGTGATCCAGCTGTGCTGTGTTCACGCGCTGTGGAGCATTGGCGTATACGGTTTCATCATGTGGCTGCCAAGCATCATCAAACAGGCCGCGGCTGCGGATATCGTCACCGTCGGCTGGCTGAGCGCAGTGCCCTATGTCGCTGCCGTTGCCGCGATGCTGGCGGTGTCCTGGGCCTCAGACAAAACCCAGCAACGAAAACGTTTCATCTGGCCACTGCTGGCACTGGGTGCACTGGCCTTCTTCTGTTCGTACCTGATCGGTTCTTCGCACTTCTGGGTGTCGTTTGCACTGCTGACAATTGCCGGTGCCGCGCTGTACGCCCCCTACGGGCCCTTTTTCGCGCTGATTCCGGAGGTCATTCCGGCAAACGTGTTCGGCGGCGCCATCGGCCTGATCAATGCGTGTGGAGCATTGGGTGCCTTTGTCGGCTCGTGGATCGTTGGCTACCTGATCGGCCTCACCGGAAATCCCGGAGCGGCTTATATCTTTATGACCGCAGGCGTTTTGTCCTCGGCGCTGTTGATGGCATGGGTAAAAATTCGGCGTTAACAAACGCCCAATTCTTGCGAATCTTTCTCATGGGGATGACAGCGCAAACGGAAATGTTATAAGGTATCAATACCTTGTATGCACTCCTTGCCTGTGATCCCTCAATGACTACCGCAACCCTCGCTCCACCTCCCAACAAGCGCCTGCTGTCCATCGACGCCCTGCGTGGCCTGGTTATCCTCCTGATGCTGCTGGACCATGTGCGAGAGACGTTCTTTCTGCACCGCCAGGTGTCCGATCCCATGAACGTCGACATCACCGACCCTGCCCTGTTTTTTAGCCGGACCCTTGCCCACCTGTGTGCCCCGGTATTTGTCTTGCTGACCGGTCTGTCGGCGTTTTTGTACGGCGAAAAGTATCAGGGCAAGCGCGATGTCTCGGCGTTTCTGTTCAAGCGCGGGCTGTTTCTGGTGGTGCTGGAGTTCACTCTGGTCAATTTCGCCTGGACCTTCCAGTTCCCGCCCTCGGTCATCTATATGCAGGTGATCTGGGCCATTGGCGTGAGCATGATTGCCCTTGCGGCGCTGGTCTGGCTGCCCCGTCCACTGTTGCTGGTACTGGGCCTGGTCATTGTCGCCGGGCATAACCTGCTCGATACCCTGCATTTCCCCGTGGATTCGATGATGCATATCCCTTGGGCGATTTTGCATGATCGTGGCTGGATCGAGTTCTCGGACAACTTGCGCCTGCGCACGTCTTACCCTGTGCTGCCCTGGATCGGTGTGATCGCGCTGGGTTACTGCATGGGTCCCTGGTTTGCCCGCTCTGCCCCGGCTGACGTACGTCAGCGCTATCTGTTGCTTGCAGGTACGGTGGCGCTGCTGGTTTTTGTCGTACTGCGTTTACTGAATGGCTATGGAGAAGCGCCGTGGGTGAGTCATGACGACTTCACGCAGAGCCTGATGAGCTTTTTCAACATCACCAAATACCCGCCTTCGCTGCTGTTTCTCGCCTTGACCCTGGGGGCTGGCCTGTTGCTGCTACTGGGGTTTGAGCGGGCCGGGCAACGCAAGTGGATCGCCACCCTGGCCGTTTTCGGCGCTGCACCGATGTTCTTCTACCTGTTGCACCTGTACGTGCTCAAAGTGCTGTATGTGGCGAGTGTCGCCCTGTTTGGCCAGAACCAGGGCAGCTACTTCGGTTTTGACAGTATCGCTGCGGTATGGCTGACGGCAGTACTGCTGGCCACATCGCTGTATTGGCCGGTGCGCTGGTTTGCTGCCTTGAAAGCCCGTCGCAGAGATATTGCCTGGCTCAAGTATTTCTGAATCTGACACCCACTCCCTCTTGCAAACAAGATCGACTATCATCCCGCCGCCGGTCCCCCCCACGGGGGGGGTTAAAAGGGAATCCGAAGTGCCTCTGTCGCACCAAACGGAACTGCCCCCGCAACTGTAGATGACGAGCCTGCTCCGTGTTTGCCACTGGGATACCTCCCGGGAAGGCTGGAGCCAGGCGATGACCCATCAGTCAGGAGACCTGCCGGCAAAGTCAAAAAACCAACCGGCGGGGTGTCCGGGGAAGGCATCCTTGCTCTCGTGCTGTTGCGCCAACAGTGCTCGGTGATGTGTTCCCGGCTGTACACCTGCGTTTTGTGTACGATCAAATGGAGATTGCATCATGCTGTTGCACCGCGCTGTTACCCTTCTTGCCACCCTTGCCTTGCCAGCACTGGCCCATGCGGCCCCTACCCAATACCCCCTGACAATCGAAAACTGCGGCAGCTCGCTGACCTTTCAGCACGCACCCCTGCGTGCCGTGACCATCGGCCAGGCCGGTACCGAGATGTTCTATGCATTGGGCCTGGGCGACAAACTGGCGGGCACCTCGCTGTGGTTCAACGATGTACCCGCCCGGTACAAGGCGCAGAACGACAAGGTCGAGCGGCTTGCCGACAACGACCCAAGCTTTGAGTCGGTGATTGGAAAACGCCCGGAACTGGTGGCGGTGCAACTGGAATGGATGGTGGGCCCGCAGGGCGTGGTGGGGACTCGCGAACAGTTTCATGAGCTGAAAATACCCACTTACCTGATGCCTTCGGACTGTGAGGGCAAGGACAATCTTGTAGGTGCAGACGGCACTCGCCTGCAGGCATTCAGCATTGACAGCGTCTACAGGAGCATCACCCAGTTGGCTGAAGTATTCGATGTGCAGCAGCGCGGCGAACAGCTCAACGCCGAACTCAAGGCCGGCCTTGAAAAATCCACCGAATCGCTCAAGGGCAAGGACCTGAGCCACACCAGCGCGCTGTTCTGGTTCTCCAGTGCCGACCTGGACATCGACCCCTACGTTGCAGGTCGCAAGGGCATCCCCGACTTTATGCTCAATACCCTGGGCATACGTAATGTTGTGGAATCCGATGAAGAATGGCCAACCGTCGGCTGGGAAACCCTGGCCAAGGCCAACCCGACGTTCCTGATCATCGCACGCATGGATCGACGTCGTTTCCCGGCCGATGACGTTGAGAAAAAACTCGAATTCCTGCGCACCGACCCTGTGACCCGCAACATGGATGCCGTCAAAAACAACCGCATCATCATCCTTGATGCCCATGCCATGCAGGCCAGCCTGCGCATGTTCGACGGGCTCGAAACACTCGCGACAGCCATCAATGCCTACGACCTGCCCAAATGAGTGCAAGGCTGATGCTCACACTGCTGGCCTTCGTGGCCTTGCTGTTGGCAGTGCTTGGCGGGGTTGCCATCGGCGAAACGCCGATCGCCCCGGGCGTGGTGCTCCAGGTGCTGGCCAACAAGCTGTGGGGCGCCGGGTATGTACTTGATCCGATCGACGAAGGCATTGTCTGGAACTATCGCCTGACCCGTGCCTTGGTGGCTGCAGCCTGTGGTGCCGGGCTGGCGACGTGCGGGGTGGTGTTGCAGTCTTTGCTGCGCAATCCCTTGGCCGACCCCTACTTGCTTGGCATTTCTGCCGGTGCTTCGACCGGTGCCGTGCTGGTGGCGGTACTGGGCCTGGGTGCGGGCGCCATCTCCCTGTCTGCAGGAGCCTTTGCCGGAGCCATCACCGCTTTTGCCCTGGTCATTGTGCTGGCCCGCGTCAGCGGACCAGCCAGTACCAGTGCCCAGATCATTCTGGCGGGGATAGCCGGCTCGCAGTTGTTCAACGCGATCACCGCGTTCTTGATCACCAAATCGGCCAGTTCTGAACAGGCCCGCGGGATCATGTTCTGGCTGTTGGGCAACCTCAGTGGCGTGCGCTGGTCCTCGGTATGGCTGGCAGTGCCAGTGGCAGTGCTCGGGCTGGCGGTGTGCATGTGGCACAGACGGGCACTGGATGCGTTCACGTTTGGTGCGGACTCTGCGGCGTCACTGGGAATTCCTGTGCGCCGGGTGCAACTGTTGCTGATCAGCTGTGCAGCCCTGGTGACTGCTGTGATGGTGTCCATTGTCGGCTCCATCGGCTTTGTCGGGCTGGTCATCCCCCATGCCGTGCGCTTGCTGTCAGGCACCGGCCATGGGCGCCTGGTCCCCCTGAGCGCACTGGGCGGCGCATTGTTTCTGATCGCCGCCGACATTCTTTCCCGCACCCTGATCAAGGGCCAGGTGATCCCTGTAGGCGTCGTTACCGCGCTGATCGGTGCGCCGGTTTTTGCGCTGATTTTGATCAGCAGGAGAAATGCCCGATGAATGAGGCAATTCCAGTATTGAGTTGCAGCGACCTGAGTTACTGCGTCGGTACTGCTCAACTGCTGCAAGGCATCAACCTGAGTGCGCTCCCAGGCGAGACCCTGGGCATTATCGGGCCTAATGGCTCGGGCAAATCCACGCTGCTCAAGCTGCTGGCCAATCTGCGTGTGCCCAGCCGTGGCGAAGCCTTTATCCACGGACAGCCGCTCAGAAAAATGAGCCAACGCACCATTGCGCAACAACTGGCGGTGGTTGAACAGCATGCCGATACCCATGACGGGATTGGTGTGTTCGATGCTGTCGCCCTTGGCCGCACCCCCTGGCTGTCAGCATTGTGCCCGTGGTCTGGCAACGACACGGCCATCGTCGAGCAGGCCTTGATCGATGTGGATGCAACACACCTGCGCAGCCGAACCTGGCGCAGCCTCTCAGGGGGTGAGCGCCAGCGTGTACACATCGCCAGGGCCCTGGCCCAGCGCCCGCAGATCCTGTTGCTGGACGAGCCCACCAATCACCTTGATATCCAGCACCAGCTGGCCATTTTGAAAATGGTCAAGGCCTTGCCCGTGACGACCCTGATCGCATTGCACGATCTCAACCAGGCGCTGAGCTGTGATCGCCTGGCGATTCTTGAGCGAGGCCGTTTAATTGCGCTGGGCAGCCCCCTTGAAGTCCTGACCCCACAACGCCTTGAGGCCACCTTCGGGGTCCAGGCGCACTATTTGACTGACCCTTTTGACGGCGCACAGATTTTACGAATGCGCCCCTTTTAAACCTTTTTATGGAGAGCAACTCATGCGTATTTCTTCCATTACCCTGCTATTGACCACTGCCCTGCTCTGTACATCGGTACTGGCCCAGACCCACGAAGTGAAAATGCTTACCCGCAGCGCCACGGCCGGCATGGTCTATGAACCGGATTACTTGCAGATCGCCCCCGGTGACACGGTCAAGTTCATCCCCACACAAAGCAGCCACAATGCCGCCACCCTGCCCGGTCTGCTGCCTGAAGGGGCACAACCGTTCAAAGGCAAGCTCAATCAGGAAATCGAGCAGACCTTCACCGTGCCGGGGCTCTATGGCATTCAGTGCATCCCGCACCTGGCCATGGGCATGGTGATGCTGATCCAGGTAGGCGAACCGTCAGCTCAGCCCCCGCAACTGCCCGCTACGCTACCCAAACGTGCACTCGACCGCCTGAACGCCTCCCTGCAAAAACAGCAGGTGGCAAAATGAGTGCCGTGCGATCGCGCTCCGCGATCCTGATCGCTCTCGCCAGCCCGTTGGCGTTTGCCGAGTCGGCACAGGAACAGGCCAACGGTTTTATCGAAGACAGCACCTGGAGCGTGCTCAACCGTACGGTCTACGACAGCCGCGAATATCGTCATGGCGCCAGCAACAGCGGCGCACGCAATGCCTATAAACCGCGCTCGGAGCGCAATGGCTATGCCGAAGAGTGGGCATACGGCTTGATGGGCACCCTGCAGTCAGGCTTCACCCAAGGCCTGATCGGCGTTGGAGTGGATGCCCACGCCTACATGGGGCTCAAGCTGGACAGCGGCGGCGGACGCGCAGGCAAGGCCCGCCTGCTCGGGCTGGATAACGACGGCTACCCCAAGGACAACTACGGCCGAGGCGGCGCAGCGATAAAACTGCGCATGTCCAATACCGTGCTCTCCTATGGTGAACAGCGGGTCAAGACGCCGGTTTTCAGCTCATCCGACAGTCGCCTGCTACCGGAAACCGCCACGGGGGTGTTCCTCACCAGCAACGAAATCAATGACCTGAAAATGGTCGGCGGGCATTTCACCGAAAGCACTGACCGCAACGCCAGCAGCCACGATCAGGGCTTTGTGGTGAATTACTCGAACGGGCCCAAAGGCAATGCCTTCGACCTCGCAGGTGTTGTCTACACCCCAAGCAAAAACCTCAGTGCCAGTCTCTACAGCTCCCGCTATGAGGACACCTGGAACCAGCATTACCTGGGGGCCGTCTTCAGCCACGCCATTGATGAAAACCGTTCCCTGTCGCTGAACCTGAACCTGTATCGCACCACCGATGAAGGTAAGGCGCTATCAGGCAACATCGACAACACCACCTGGAGTTTGCTCAGCACCTATGCCCAGGGCCCCCACAGTTTCAGCCTGGGATATCAGAAAGTTCATGGTGACACGCCGTTCGATTACGTGACGCGGGGCGCCATTTTCCTTACCAATGCGGTGCAATTGTCTGACTTCAACGCGCCCAATGAGCAGTCGTGGCAAGCACGGTACGACCTGGCAATGACCCCTTGGGGCATGCCCGGACTGGTATTCAGCGCCGCTTACGTGCGTGGCAGCCAGATCGACGGCAGCCATGTCGACCCTCGGGGCGGGTATGCGTATTTGGGCTATGGCAAAGGCGGGAAACACTGGGAGCGGGATCTGGAAGCGCGTTACGTGATTCAGAGCGGAACGGCCAAGGGCACTATCATGTCATTGCGACACAACGTTCATCGCGGCAACAAGGCACAGGCTGAACTGGACACCGATCAGATACGTCTTGCGGTTGAGTACCCGCTGACGGGGCGTTTCTGATCGGTTTGACGCACATTTAAACCCGTCGCCCCTGTAGCCGCTGCCTCGTTTCTTCGGCAGCGGCTAAAAGTTTCGCCGTCAACAACGCGCCGTAGCAGTTGACGAGTAGAACGAGGCTACGTTCGATCGCGAAGCGGTCGCAAAGCCAGTACACGCGGGATGCCTGATAAACCGTACAACCCGACTTTACGACGGCTTCGTCAGGGTGCCGCATCACGCCGGACGCAGCCTCGTTCCTTCGGCAGCGACTACAAGGACTCTGCCCGGTTTAGTGCATCGAACCATGATCGTGATGCATCGGCATGCTGTTCAATGCCCGTGCCTGGGCCTTGACCTCAATCGACTCTTTGACCCCTTTGCTGTCTTCGACAATCAGGGTCAACGGTACCTGGTCACCGACTTTAATCTGACCGACCAGGTCGATCAGCATCACGTGATAACCCTCAGGCACGATGGCAACGCTCTTGCCCGCTGGCAATGCCACCGATGCAACAGGCTGCATGCTCATCACGTCGTTTTCCATCTTCGACTCGTGAATTTGCACGGTCTTGGCAACGGGTGACTGGACTTCAACCAGCTTGCTGTCGCTACTGGCCGTGATGTGCATAAAAGCGCCGGTCGAAGGTTGCCCCGCAACGGTGGCCCGGACCCAGGCATCATCAACAACAGTTTGCGCGTTAACCTGCAGGCTCATGCCCAGCAGCGACAGCAACAGGTAGTTCACAGGCTTCATAGGGTTGACTCTTTCAAAGGAGGCGTTGATTAACAGACGGACATCACGGTCAGCAAGTCTTCAGTGCATTGCTTGGCCGAGAGTGACGGCGACAAGCCAAGGCGCAACACACCACGGGAATCGAAGACGAAACTGGTAGCCGTATGGGACATGGTGTACGAATCACCCGTAGGGATTTTTTCGTAGAACACTTTGAATTCTTTAGCCGTGGCAGCCGTTTCTTCCAGGGTGCCGGACAATGCAATAAAGCTCGGATCGAAGGCTTTCACATAGGCATCCAGCATGGCTGGCTTGTCCCGTTCAGGATCGAGGGTAATAAAGACCACCTGCAGCCGATCACCGTCAGGCCCCATCATCTTCTTGGCCTGTGCCGCACGGGCCAACGCAGTCGGGCATACCGCCGGGCACTGGGTAAAGCCGAAGAAAATCATCGGCATCATCCCGCGAAAACTGCCGAGCATCATCTCGGTACCCTCAGCATCCCTGAGCTTGAACTTGCGCCCCAGGATTTCATTGCTCAGGTCTTTTCCGTACTTGTATGACAAACCGCTGCCACTGTCGCAACCTGCGATCAAGCCCAGGCTGAGCAAGCCAAGACCGGTGACTACGCGGCGGCGAGTCAGTAATTCATTCATGTAAGGTTCCTTTAAGCGGCCCTTTAAACGATAAAGGCCTCAACCCTGCGTGCGACGAGGCAGGTGTGTACGCTGCCCGATGCCAGGTCTGACCAGGCTCAGTGCGTACGATTGCTGTGGGATAGACGTGTTGCATGGGCGCAGAATTTAACACTCTCACTGACCTGTCGCACGACACAGACGCCCCTCTATGGTGCGCTCCGCCTCCCGCAGCCAGTAAAACCGGGCGATGCAGCAAGGCCTGCGACAAATCGACTCAGGACAGCTTTAGGTCAATTACGGGCAGTCGTCGTCACGTCTGTCCGGCAACTGGGGCCTGCATGCCAAGTGGCGACATGCGTTTTTTTCACATCCACTTCACCTCTCGCCCACCTGCTCCTGTTTAACGTGCCGGCCATAACTTACGTCTATAACGGGCTTACAGGTGGAAAGCATGGTTGCCGTTGTCCCTCACACCTTCCGGATCCAGGGTCTGGAACGCTTGGCCTTGCCCAGTCTGATACTGGCTTTTGTGGTGTTTTATCTGTTGCCACTGATGAGCCACGGGCTGTGGATACCCGACGAAACCCGCTATGCCCAGATCAGTCAGGAAATGCTCCACAGTGGCAACTGGATCGCGCCGCACTTCATGGGTTTGCGCTATTTCGAAAAGCCCATCGCCGGCTACTGGATGATTGCCATCGGCCAGGCCGTGTTTGGTGACAACCTGTTTGGCGTGCGCATCGCCTCTGCGCTCAGTACCGGGCTGAGTGTCTGGCTGGCGTGGCTAATCGCTGGCCGCCTTTGGGATGACCCTCGCAAGCGTTTCGCCAGTGCCCTGCTTTACATGAGCTTTGGGCTGGTCGCAGGGCAAGCCGGATATGCCAACCTGGACCCGCAGTTCACCTTCTGGGTCAATCTGAGCCTGGTCGCGGTGTGGTTTGCCTTTGACAGCAAGACTCGCCGCGGGCGCCTTTGCTCATGGGCAGTGCTTGGCGTTGCCTGTGGCATGGGCTTCATGACCAAAGGCTTTCTGGCCTGGTTATTACCCGTACTGATCGCGGTGCCGTATGCCCTGTGGCAGCGGCGCATAAAGGAAGTGCTGATTTACGGTCCGCTGGCGATCCTGGTCGCAGTGGCTATCTGTGTTCCGTGGGCGCTGGCGATACATCATCAGGAGCCGGACTTCTGGCAATTCTTTTTCTGGAACGAACACATCCGTCGCTTTAGCGCAGCCGATGCGCAACACACTCAACCCTGGTGGTTCTATCTGCCCATCCTGCTGGCCGCCAGTTTGCCGTGGGCCGCTCTGGTGCCCGCAGCCCTGCTCGATGCATGGAAGCAAAAGCGCCAGCCAGCGATTGGTTTTCTGTTGCTGTGGATGCTGCTGCCGCTGGCCATCTTCAGCTTGAGCAAGGGCAAATTGCCGACTTACATCATGCCGTGCCTTTTGCCATTGGCACTGTTGATGGGCCATGCACTGGTGACCTGGCTGGCCCAGGCGCGTAGCCGGACTCTACGCATCAATGGTGTGTTGAATACGCTGCTGGCCGTAGCCGGGTTGGCGGGGCTGATTTATCTGCAAATCAGCCACCCGGTCTATGACAACACCGAGATATTCAGCCTGTCCCTGGGCTACATCGTGTTGCTCGGCTGGCTGCTGAGCAATGCCTTGCAAGCCCTGCGCCCCTTGCAGCTGTGGGCCGCACCCGCGCTGGGCATGGGTTTGCTGGTGGCCTTGTTGCCCGCAGCCATGCCGGGACAAATCGTCAACAGTAAAATGCCCGACCAGTTTATCGCCGAACATGTGCAGGAACTGAGTCAGACCAGCACGTTGTTGAGCAACGACCTGGGCGCTGCGTCGGCGCTTTCATGGCGCCTTGGGCGACCTGACGTGAGTCTTTACAACACCGTGGGCGAACTCAAGTACGGCCTGGGGTATGCCGATTCAGCTGCGCGTCAGGTTGACATGGATAACATCGCTCACTGGATGAAGGACGCCCAGCAGCGCGGTTCTGTCGGAGTCGTCATGCGAGTTCATTCGGCACTGGAAACCCACGAAGTCGAGCTGCTGCCGGTGGGCGGCAAACGCTACGAGCGCGGCGATCTGTCGATATTTATCTTCCCCGGGGTTCAGCCTTAAATGACGGTATCCAAGCGCCTGGACAGCAACCAGAAAGCGTTGCTGGTGCTACTGACCGTGTCTGCCCTGCTGCTGTTGCTCGGCCTGGGCTCGAGGGAGCTGTGGGGGCCGGAGACCCGCTGGGCCAACATTGCACTGCAGATGCTGCAAAGCGGCGATTATCTGGACCCGTACCTCAAGGGGTCGCCCTACTACGACAAGCCCTTGCCCTCGTACTGGCTGATCACGGCAACCGCCGGGCTGACGGGCGGCCTGGGGCATTGGTCGCTACGCCTGTCTTCGGTTGTCGCAGCCTGGTTCAGCGTATGGCTGGTGTTCCTGATCGGCGAGCAACTGTTTCGCAAAGGCACCGGATTGATTGCTGGATGGATGCTGGCCACCACCTTCTACTTTGTGTTTTGGGCGAGAGTGGCGACAGCGGACATTCTCACCGTATTCGGCCTTCTGGCCGCGGTGTGGTGGTACTGGCGCGACCCGCAGGACACCCGCTTCAGCCGCTATTGCGTGTTCTTTCTGCTGCTGTCCCTGACCTCCCTGCTCAAGGGACTGATCGGCTTTATCCTGCCGGGGCTGGTTCTGCTGCCTCATCTACTGGGGGAGCAACGCTGGAAGCGTCATCTGAACCTGCGCCTGTTACTGGCCCTGATCGTTGCAGGGGCGGTGTACATGCTGCCTTTTGTCCTGTCCCATCTGTATGGCGCGCCAACTTATGGTGAAAGCGGACTGGGGCTGGTACTGCGTGAAAACGTGGTGCGCTTCTTCAACCCCTTCGACCACATGGGGCCTATTTATACCTACCTGATTTACCTGCCGACTTACACCCTGCCCTGGGCGCCGTTCTGGATGATCGGGTTGTGGGTGGCCGTGCGTCAGTGGCGTCACATCGAGCCCAATACACGCTGGCTGGTGTGGGGGCTGGGTTTGCTGTTTGTATTCTTCACCGCCAGTGGCAGTCGGCGCAGTTATTACGTGCTGCCGCTGGTGCCCTTTGCGCAGCTATTGGCCGCCTGGTGGGTGACACGGCGCATGGCGCAACGCAAAAGCAGCGGGCGTGGCTGGAAGATCGGCTTCGGCGTCAGCGCTGCGGCCGTGCTGTTGGTACTGGGGGTGATATACCCCTGGTCCAACGGCGGTGGCGGGGTTATCCAGTTCGGCCAGGATGTGAAGGCGCGGGCCAGCGAGCAGGCGCCCTGGGATCAATGGCGCATGGTGATGATCGATGTCGACAACAAACTGCCGATGTATGTCCAGAATGAAGGCGAGCCGTTCTTCTACATCGACCAGAGCCAGGACTTCCCCCGCAACGGCGACAGTGCCGCACTGATGGCCTGGCTGGATAAAACCAGCGGCCAGCACTTCGACCCGAAACGCACGCTGATCTTCGCCCAGTTTCGCAGTGGCGATCCCCTGCCCCTGGGCTACCTGAGCGTGGACCACCAGGTCATTACCAGTCAGCCGGATAACGGTGATCGCCTGTTGCATCGCCGTGAGGGGGGCAGCGTGGTGTATATCCCGTGATCCCTACCCTGTGGGAGCGGGATTGCTCGCGATAGAAACGACGCGGGGTATCTGTTACTCAGCGTCGATGCAATCGCGAGCAAGCCCGCTCCCACGGGTATTTAGAGAATCCGGTAAAGCAAGCGCTCGATCCGTACCCGGCTGACGCGACGCAAGAACTTGGCCACCGCTGGCGGGTAATCCGCCAGTGTTTCCAGGCTCTTGAAGCTATCGATGCGCTGAGTATGGGCAAAGATGGCGTCCAGCTCCTTGCGGCGAGGCTCCAGCAATTCGCGACGCGGATCATCAATCAGCAAACCGTTTTCCAGGTCCAGGCGGAACGCACGCGGATTGAGGTTGTTGCCGGTCAACAAGGTATAGCGATCATCGACCCACATGCCCTTGAGGTGGTAGGTGTTGTCACCTTCGCGCCACAAGTGCAGATTCAACAGACCGTTGTCGATCATGCGCTGATGACTCTTGGCAAACCGGCGCAGGCTCAACTCATACAGATACGGCAACGCCGCGATAACCCGGAAAGGTTCGCTAGGCGGGATGTAGAAGTCGTTGGCCGTTTTGTCGCCCACCACGATATCAATCCGCACCCCACGCTCCAGGGCCCGATTGATTTCACGGGTCACAGGCAGCGGCAGGTTGAAATACGGCGTACAAATGGTCAGTTGCTGCTGACTGCAGGCAATCAGTTCACAAATCACCCGGCTCAGCGGGTTGTTCTTGCCCACGCCCAGCAACGGGCTGACCGAGAGACCAAAGTGGCCGACTGTACCGGCGCTGGTGTCGTAGCTGGCTTTTTTCAGATGGCTGCGCAAATCACCGATGGCGCTGCGCAAACTGCGGGTTGTCGGCAGTGTTGGCAGGTCCAGGCGATGGACCGCCCTGGTCTCGATCAGGTCCTGCTGGACAAAGCGCTGCATGGTGTCGGCCAACGGCTTGTTGTGCAGCACGTGGTAACGGTCAAAGCGGTACTTGTCGAGTTTGTGCAGGTACACGTTATTCAGACTGGCGCCGCTGTAGATCACACAGTCGTCAACGATGAAGCCCTTGAGGTGCAGCACGCCGAACAGCTCGCGGGTCTGGACCGGCACACCATAAATCGGCACATGGGTGGCGTGGGATGCGGTTTGCGCCTGATACCAGGCCGCATTGCCGGGCTGCTTGCCTGCACCGATCAGCCCGCGCTGGGCACGCAGCCAGTCGACGACAACCGCGATTTCGAGTTCGGGACGCGCCGCTTTGGCGGCATGCAAGGCGTCCATGATTTCCTGCCCGGCCTCATCCTGTTGCAGGTACAAGGCCACCAGCGTGATGCGGTGGCGTGCGCCTGCAATCTGCTCCAACAGACAGCGACGAAAATCCGCTGCGCTTGGCAGGATACTGAAAGCATCGGCAGATAACGGAAAGCTGCGCAGTTTAGGCAGCAAAGAGCGTTTGAAGAGCGACGGCATAGGGCTCGCTAAGGGTCGAATGCGAAGAGCCGCAAAGCTTACACCAAAGTTTGCAATGAAACCTCAATGTGGGAGCGGGCTTGCTCGCGATGAGATCGCCCTGGTTTTACAGGCAGAGCGAGTTATCCGAATCGACGCACCGTCACTCCATCACGCTTTATGTGTCATGAAAATTTGGCAAGACTCAACAACCGCGCAATATCCCGCGCCCGGTCAGTGAGCAATGGCGCCGCCCGGGTGCAGGCGTCCTGCAGGGTCATCGGGCCGCTGGCAATTGCAAATGCCGCGTTGATGCCGTGCTCGTACAGCGCCTGATACCCCTCGCCCAACGTGCCTGCCAATACCACCACCGGGACACCTTCAGCGCGGGCGATGCTCGCCACGCCAAAGGGGGTTTTGCCGCGCAGGGTCTGGGCATCGAAACGGCCTTCACCGGTAATCACCAGGTCTGCCCCCTTTACAGCCTCGGCCAGCCCCACCAGCTCGGCAACCACTTCAACCCCTGCACGAAACTGCGCGCCGAGGAACGCCTTGGCAGCAAACCCCAGCCCCCCGGCTGCACCCGAGCCTGGTTCTTGACGCACATCCTTGGGCAAAACCTTTGCACAGTGATCGGCAAAATGCCCCAGCGCCTGATCCAGCAACTGCACGTGTTCGGCAGATGCACCCTTTTGCGGGCCAAAGATTGCCGAAGCACCGTGCTCGCCACACAGCGGGTTGTTGACGTCAGCGGCAATTTCAAAGCGTACCTCGGCCAGACGCGGGTCCAGGCCTGCCAGCTCGATACGCGCCACATGGGCCAGCGCCAGGCCGCCGCGCGGCAGACTGTTGCCCTGGGCGTCGAACAAGCCCAGGCCCAGCGCCTGCAATGCACCGGCTCCGGCATCATTGGTAGCACTGCCGCCGATGGCCAGGATGACCCGCCGTGCGCCGGCATCCAGCGCGGCCTTGATCAGTTCGCCGGTGCCGAAGGTGCTGGTGATGCAGGCATTGCGCTGTTCCGGTTTCAGCAGTTGCAAACCGCTGGCTTCGGCCATCTCGATGATTGCCGTGTGGCTGTCAGGCAGCCAGCCCCAATGGGCCTCGACCGGTGCGCCCAGCGGGCCTTGCACATGATTGCTGCGCAACTGGCCATTGCCTGCGGCGACAATCGCTTCGACTGTGCCTTCGCCGCCATCGGCCATCGGGCACTTGACCAAATGCGCGTGGGGCAATACGTCAGCCAGACCGGCTGCAATCGCGTCGGCGACTTTTTCGGCGCTCAGGCTGTCTTTGAACGAGTCGGGGGCAATCACGATTTTCATGGGGCGTATCTCCAGTTCTTATACCCTCCATGCTGCCAGCAACCGGCCCAAAACACGCCAGTCGGGCGCACAAGCATTCAAGGGGTTTGTTGTTCATTTGGACAAGGAACCTTGTTGCAGGCGCTCTCGCGAGCAAGCCCGCTCCCACAATCACGTCTGTGCCAGCAGCTGGACTCCCAGGTACAGGGCCAGCATGCCATTGAGGCTCAGCGGGTCCACGCCACTCAGTTCGGCGATACGCTCCATGCGATAGCGCAGGCTGTTGCGATGAATCCCCAGGGCGTCGGCACAGGCCTGACTCTGGCCATCGTGATCACACCAGCTGCGCAACGTGGCAATCAGTTGGCCGTTGGCGTCTTTGGCCACCACTTTGTGCAATGGCCCGAGCAATTCTTCCAGCGCATCGTCATTGCGATGACGCCACAGCATCACTGGCAACCGGTAGCGATTGAGCGTCAGCAGGCGGGTCTGCGGCAGTACATCGCGACCATATGCCAGCAGATCACCCACCCGTCGATAACAGCGGCGCAACCCCTTGAGTGCATCAGCCTGCCCGCCTGCGGCAATCCGCAAGACCTTCCAGCCCTGGCCGTCGAGCTTCTCCAGCAGCCGCATGTCATCCAGCGCAGTCGTGGCCGGCCGGCACCACAGCAGCGAGCCCGTGGCCGGGCTGACGCACCAGCTGTCCGGGTAGCGTGACTGCAGCCATACACTCAAGGCCTCTGCACTCTGCCCCTTGCCCAGCTCAAACAAATACGGAATCCGTGCCAGCTGGGGCTTGAGGCCCAATTGCTGGGCCTCGTCGATCAGTCGCGGCGAGTCGCCCCCTTCACTAAGCAGCAAAGCCACCAGATCGTCACAGCGTTGGCGCCGCCATTGTTGTTCCGCCTGCTGGTAACGCTGGCCCACCAGCATCTCGGCGGTCATGCGTACCAGTTCGGCGTAGGTACGCAGCAACTCGGGCTCGCCCGTCAAGCCCAGCACACCGATCAGTCGTTGATCGAGCAACAATGGCAAGTTGATACCCGGCTGCACGCCTTTCAGGCATTTGGCGGCCTGGGCATCGATTTCCACCACCCGTCCATTGGCCAGCACTAATTGCGCCCCTTCGTGCCGGGTGTTGATACGCTCAGGCTCACCACTGCCCAGGATCAGGCCCTGGCTGTCCATCACGTTTACGTTGTACGGCAAGATGGCCATCGCGCGATCCACGATGTCCTGCGCCAAATCATGGTCCAGTTCAAACATAGGGTGACAATCCTTGGATACATTTGTTCACGGGCACAGGCGACTCGGCAAAATGCTGTGCGACAGCACAAAGACAGCGGCGTTGTGGTGACCGAGACTCAAGCTGCGGTCAACGTTACCCCTGGATCGTGAAAAAACATAATAAAGAGAGACATAAGATGTCACAGAGCGCCCCCGCATCGCCGATCAGCGATGACGATAAAAACGCCATCTACAAGCGCATCACCCTGCGTTTGATCCCCTTCATTTTTATCTGCTATCTGTTCAATTACCTGGACCGGGTAAACGTTGGCTTTGCCAAACTGCAGATGCTCGACGCACTCAAGTTCAGCGAAACCGTGTACGGCCTGGGTGCCGGTATTTTCTTCATCGGCTACGTGCTGTGCGGCGTACCCAGCAACCTGGCCTTGACCAGATTCGGCCCCCGGCGCTGGATCGCCGTGATGATGATCAGTTGGGGGACCCTGTCGACCTGCCTGATGTTTGTCACCACACCTACCGGGTTCTACACCCTGCGCCTGCTGACCGGTGCCGCTGAAGCGGGCTTCTTTCCGGGTGTGGTGCTGTACCTCTCGCAGTGGTTCCCCAGCTTTCGCCGGGGCCGGATCATGGCCCTGTTCATGTGCGCCATCCCTGTATCGGGTCTGATTGGCGGGCCATTCTCCGGCTGGATTCTCAGCCACTTCGCTGCAGGCCAGGGCGGCCTTGCCGGATGGCAGTGGATGTTCCTGCTGCAAGGCATTCCCACCGTCGTGCTGGGCGCACTGGCCATTTTCTTGCTCAGTGACAGCTTTGCCAACGCTAAATGGCTGGGTGCCCATGAGCGAGCGGTACTGGAAGCGGACCATCGCCTGGATGCCGCCAGCAAACCCGCTTCATCGGCCACCGATTCGCTGTCGGCAGTGTTCAAAAACCCGGCCATCTGGGCTTTCGGCCTGATTTACTTCTGCATCCAGAGCGGCGTGTACGCCATCAACTTCTGGTTGCCGTCGATCATCAAGAGCCTGGGCTTCAGCGATACCCTGGTGATCGGCTGGATCAGCGCGATTCCTTATCTGCTGGCGGCTGTGTTCATGCTGCTGGTGGGCCGCTCGGCGGACTTGCACAAGGAGCGCCGCTGGCATCTGGTGGTACCGATGCTGATGGGCGCGGTGGGTCTGGTGATCGCGGTGAATTTTGCCGCGCACCCGGCCATTGCGATTCTGGGCCTGACCATTGCGACCATGGGCGCACTGACCGGCTTGCCGATGTTCTGGCCAGTACCTACTGCGATGCTCAGCGCGGGTGCGGCCGCTGGTGGCCTGGCACTGATCAACTCGATGGGGCAAATGGCCGGTTTCCTTAGCCCGTACCTGGTGGGCTTCGTAAAAGACGCCACCGGCTCCACGGACGCGGCCCTGTACTTCCTGGCCGCGGTGATTGTGGGCGGCAGCCTGCTGGCACTGCGCATGACCCGGGGCATTAAAACCCCATAATCAGGCACAGCCTGTGGGAGCCGGGCTTGCCCGCGATGGTAGCGCTGCGGTTTGACTCTGAAACCGGGTTGCCTGCTTCGCGAGCAAGCCCGCTCCCACATTGACCTTGCCATCATAGGCATCACCAAACCTGTGGGAGCTGCATCCCTGCGGTTTGCCTGACTGACCCCAGTGCCTGCTCCCACAGACATTCATAATCAAGGATTTGCCCTACAGCTCACAGAGCCTCAAGCTACGCACTTCTAATAATCAAAATGCGTGTTTCAACGAGGCTGTTGTGTCCAAAGGTATTGTTCTGTCTGTTCTGGCATCGAGCCTGTTCGGTGTCATGTATTACTTCACATCCCTGCTCTGGCCCTTGAGCGGAGCTGAAATCTTCGGCTGGCGGATGCTCCTGACCCTGCCCTGCATGACGCTGTTCATGTGCTTTTCCGGTGACTGGCGGCTGGTGCCGGTGATTTTCTCGCGGCTGCGTCAGCAACCGAAGTTCTTCGCCGTGCTCGTCGCGTCCAGTGCACTGGTGGGCGTTCAGCTCTGGCTGTTTCTGTGGGCGCCGCTCAATGGCCACAGCCTTGACGTATCGCTGGGTTATTTCCTGCTGCCGCTGACCATGCTTCTGACCGGTCGCCTGGTGTATGGCGAGCAACTGTCCCATCTGCAGAAAATCGCCGCCGCACTGGCAACCCTCGGGGTCGCCAACGAGGTGTACCGCGTGGGCGGGTTCTCCTGGACCACTCTGGTGGTGGCCATTGGTTACCCCTTGTACTTCGTGCTGCGCAAGCGCGCAGGCACCGACAACCTCGGCGGCCTGTGGGCTGACATGCTGCTGCTGATACCTGTGGCGTGGTGGTTTGTACAAAGTGGTGAGCAAGGGTTTGAGGTGGCCAGCCATCGCCCTGCCCTGTACGCGCTGATTCCAATCCTGGGGGGCATCAGTGCCCTGGCGCTGATCAGTTACATCCTGGCCAGCCGGATGCTGGCGTTCAGCCTCTTCGGTTTGCTCAGCTATGTCGAACCGGTGTTGCTGGTGCTGGTTGCATTGCTGCTGGGCGAAAGCATTACTGCGGGCCAATGGATGACCTATCTGCCGATCTGGCTGGCCGTGGGGGTGTTGATGTTCGAAGGATTCAAGCACCTGGTGCGTCAACGCCGATCCATGTAAACGGGTTGAATGCGAGGGGGTGGGCTGGCTCTCTGCTCAGGCGACTCGGCCTGCCAAAACCACCGGGGCGATGCTTTCGCGAGCAAGCCCGCCCCCACAGGACTTGATAGCAAGCTACCGTTAATCAGTTTTTCCAACAACACGAACGCTCGTTTAAAACGACTTTGGCCCAGTATTTGCCTGATGTTTTACAAGTTGAACCGCCTCAACAAGAATGACTCCCAAGTAATTGGTTTAAAAGACATTTGCCACCGACAACCAACAGCCTCAAGCTACGTGCCCACTCAAACGAGTAACGTTGTAGATCCATTGAGGTTGTTGTGTCTAAAGGTATTGTTCTATCGATTTTGGCTTCCTGCCTGTTCGGCGTCTTGTACTACTTCACTTCCGTTCTTTGGCCCCTTGATGGCCAGGAAATCTTCGGCTGGCGAATACTGATCTCGCTTCCCTTCATGACCCTGTTTATATGCCTCTCCGGCGATTGGAAATGGGTTCCTATAATTTTCAATCGTTTACGCGACAAACCTCTACTGATTCCTTGCGTACTGCTGACCAGCTTCCTGGTTGGCCTGCAGCTGTGGATGTTCATGTGGGGGCCGCTCAACGGGCATGGTCTGGATGTGTCGCTGGGCTACTTCCTGCTGCCACTGACGATGATCCTCACCGGGCGCATCGTCTACGGTGAGCACTTGTCCCACCTGCAGAAAATAGCCACGGCCCTGGCCGTGATCGGCGTGGCCAATGAGTTGTATCGCACGGGCGGGTTTTCCTGGACGACACTGGTCGTGGCCATCGGCTACCCGATGTACTTCGTATTGCGTAAAAAGATCGGCATCGACAACCTGGGCGGCCTGTGGCTGGACATGCTGTTGATGGTCCCGGCAGCCCTCTGGTTTGTGCTGGCCGGCCCCCATGTCGACCTTGGCGAACAGCGCCAGGCGCTTTATCTGCTGGTACCGCTCATGGGCATCATCAGTGCGGCCGCAGGGTTCTCGTACATCCTGGCCAGTCGCTTGCTGCCGTTCAGCCTGTTTGGCCTGCTCAGTTACGTCGAGCCTGTGCTGCTGGTCGCCGTGGCCCTGTTGCTGGGCGACAGCCTAGAAGAGGGTCAATGGCTGACCTACGGCCCGATCTGGCTCGCGGTGGTCGTCTTGATTATTGAAGGCTTGAAGCACGTGAGCCGCCAGCGCCGCTCCATCTAAGCCGTAACACCTCGCTTCAAGCCGGTAACCAGAGCTTGAAGCGAGCACCGCCCATAGGCGATTGCTCCACGCTCAGCGTGCCACCCTGGGCTTGCAGGGCACGCCGACTGATCGCCAGCCCCAGGCCGAAGCCGCCGGTAGCCCGGTCCCGGCTGCGATCCAGGCGATAGAACGGCTCAAAGATCCTTTCCCGTTCTTGCTCGGGAATTCCGATGCCATCGTCATCTACCCACAGTTCACAGCCCTGGGAGGTGACATTCACGCCCACCTGAATTCGCCTGTCGCAGTAACGCATGGCATTGCGCAGCAGATTTTGCAGGGCCCGCGCAGTCAGGCGCGGATCAAGGGCGAAGCGTTCCTGGGCGCCTTGCAACAGCACGTCCAGCACAATATCGGGGGCCTCCAGCTCTTCATCGAAGCTGCCAAGGATGCTGTCGATAAACTCATCGAGCGACACCTCCACCCTCTCTGGAACCAATGCAGGGTTTTGCAGGCGGCTGAAAGACAGCAGTTCCAGTACCAGCTCATCCAATTCGCGAATATGCCCCACCAACACTTGCAAGCGCTCGCGACTGCCATCCGGCAAGTCGTCACACAGCACCAGCGCCAGGCCAAAGTCCAGGCGGGTCAAGGGCGTGCGCAATTCATGGGACACCGCGTTCAACAAGTCGCGCTGCTGATTGAGCAGGTGCTCGACATCCTGGGCCATTGCATCGAATACCGTGGCCAGGCCATGAATGTTCGAGCGTTGGGATATCTGCGTACGCTCGCTCAGTTGCCCCTGACCGATACGCTCCGCCGTGAGTTTGAGGCGCTCCAGATCACGCCAGTGCGGGCGCAGCCACAACAGCAGGCCGCCCAGCAATGCTGCGCCAATCAGGACGTTGATACTCCAATACAACACACTCATGTCGAAGGGGTCCGGAGGCATCACCCATTCAATCGCCAGTTGTTCGTCCAGCGGAGAAACCACCAGCGTGCGCCAGCCCCAATCGCCGATGCGCAACACGCCCTTGCCTTGCTGCAATTGGCGTTGCTCCTGGGCGCTGAACTTGGCATCCGTAATGGGCAGCAGATTGACCTTCATCGGCTCAAACTGCGCGTCAAGTTCGCGGGCAAGGGCTGGCCATTGCTCTGGGGGCAGATGATGGAACTGTTTGACCAGCAGGGTCTGCATGCCCCGCGACATATCGACGTTGTAGTTCATGAAGCGATCATGAAACAGCGACACGATCCCCCCGGGCACCAGGTAACTGGCCAGGGCGAACGTCACGATGGTCACCAGGTACAGGCGTATCAGAATCTTCAACATGGGTTCAGCATTCCCATTCCGAGCGGCTGAACAGGTAGCCCTTGCCCCACACGGTCTTGATCTTGCGCGCTTCACCGGCGCAGTCATCGAACTTGCGCCGCAACTTGGAGATCGCCACATCCACCGAACGGTCCGTGCCGTTGAACTCGATGCCCCGCAGACGCTGCAGGATCTGATCACGGCTCAGCACTTCACCGGCATGCCGCGCCAGCACCACCAGCAGGTTGTACTCACCACTGGACAACTCGATGATCTGTCCGCGCCAATTGACGGTGCGCTCTGACAAGTCGATGCACAGATTGCCAATGGTGATGCGGTCACTGGCCATTTGAGGCTCGGTCAGGCTGCTGCGACGCAAAAGCGTGCGCACACGGGCCAGCAATACACGGGGTTCGCAAGGTTTTGTCACATAATCATCTGCACCCATCTCTAGCCCCAGCACCTGATCATGACTATCGTCGCGGGCTGTCAACATCAGGATCGGCAGACTGGCAGACTCGGTTCGCAGCAAGCGGCAGACTTGCAGCCCATCGAGCCCAGGTAACATCAGGTCAAGAATGACCAGATCCGGAGGGTTGCTTCTTGCTCTGTCACACACTTGATCGCCGCGGGCAATCACGCTGACCTGATAGCCATTGCGCTCCAGGTAGCTGGCAATCAGCTCCGACAGCGCGGCGTCGTCTTCGACCAGCAAAATAGTGGGCATAATCAATGCTTACAACCGGGGAAAACCCGAAGGATATACAACCTTACAAGGATAGGAGCAGAACCTTCACACTTTTTCACATACCCCCTACATTGCTTCACAACGCCTCTTGCGTGCTGCGCTTAGCATGCCTACAGAAACATCCCGCTTATTTAAGAAGGCACGATCGTTGAAAAAGCTCTTCGCCCCGCTATTCCTTACGGCGCTGGCCCTGACCCTCAGCGCCTGCGATAAAAGCCCGGTCGCTGAGACCAAACCTCCCTTGACCAAGGTACGCACCGAAGTCATCGCCACCGCCCCCTTGTCCGTCAGCAACGAGCTGAGCGGCCGGGTGGTTGCTCCCCGCGTGGCGCAAGTCAGTGCCCGGGTTGCCGGTGTCGTGCTCAAGCGCGTGTTCACCGAAGGCAGCGAGGTGAAACAGGGTGATGTCCTGTTTCTGATTGATCCGGCGCCCTTCAAGGCTGACCTGGACAGTGCGCAAGCCGCCTTGAGCAAGTCCCAGGCTGTTGCCTTGCAGGCAAAACTGCAGGACCAGCGCTATGGCGAGCTGATAGCAATCAACGCGATCAGCCGTCAGGACCATGACAATGCGCGCGCTGCGGCACAGCAGGCCAATGCCGATGTGGCCGCCAATCAGGCTGCGCTTCAGCGCGCCAGGCTGAACCTGGGTTATGCCACCGTTACAGCACCCATCTCGGGGCGCATTGGCCGTGCACTGGTCACGGAAGGCGCTCTGGTCGGCCAGGGTGAAGTCACGCCGCTGGCCCGTATCCAGCAACTCAATCCGATTCATGTCGACCTGACGCAGTCCACCCGCGATCTGGACAACCTGCGCGAAGCATTCCGCGCCGGGGAGCTGCAGCAAGTCGGCAAGCAACAGGCAAAGGCCACATTGATTCGGGACAACGGCAGCCTTTATCCGTTGCCGGGTAAACTGCTGTTCACCGATGTGACGGTTGACCCGAGCACCGGACAAATCATTCTGCGCAGCGAGTTCCCGAACCCTGACTACGATCTCTTGCCAGGCAGTTTTGTGCGGGTTCGACTGGAGCAGGCGTTCAAAAAGGAAGGCATCAGCGTGCCGCAGCGGGCAATCATGCGTGACAGCGCAGGGATCGCCCAGGTGCTGCTGGTCGATGCCGATAACCGCGTGCACCTGCAGGCGGTTCAACTGGGCAGTGCGCAAAATGATCGCTGGGCCGTGACCTCCGGCCTGAAGGCCGGTGACCGCATCGTCACTGAAGGCCTGCAGCACGCCCGCCCGGGTGAGCAGGTACAAATCGATGACCCCACACTCCCTCTCGCACACTCCACGGATCGGTGAGCATGCCGCAGTTTTTTATCGACCGCCCGGTCTTTGCCTGGGTCGTTGCGTTGTTCATTCTGCTGGCGGGGGCTTTGGCCATCCCGCAGTTGCCAGTAGCCAAATATCCCGACGTGGCGCCGCCCCAAGTCGAGGTTTACGCCATTTACCCCGGCGCCTCGGCCCAAACCCTGGACGAAAGCGTTGTCAGCCTGATTGAGCAGGAGCTCAACGGCACCGATGGCTTGCTGTATTTCGAATCCCAGAGCAGCCTGGGCAGTGCCAGCATCACCGCCACATTCAAACCCGGCACCGATCCGGAGATGGCGCAGGTCGATGTACAGAACCGTCTTAAAGCGGTGGAGTCGCGCCTGCCCCAGGCGGTTATCCAGCAAGGCCTGCAGGTCGAGAAAATCTCCTCGGGCTTCCTGATGCTGGTGACACTGACCGCCGACAGCACCAGCGCGCTGGATGAGGTTGCCCTCAGCGATTACCTTGCGCGCAACGTGATGAACGAAGTCAAGCGCATCGACGGCGTCGGCAAGGCCCAGCTGTATGGTGCCGAACGTGCCATGCGCATCTGGATCGATCCGCAAAAATTGATCGGCTTCAACCTGACCCCGGCCGACGTCAACCAGGCGATTGCCAGTCAAAACGCACAGGTTTCCGCGGGCAGCATCGGCGATCTGCCGGGGCGCTCCACCCAGGAAATCACCGCAACGGTACTGGTCAAGGGCCAGCTATCAACCCCGCAAGAGTTTGGCGATATTGTGCTGCGCGCCAACCCGGACGGCTCCACGGTACGCATCAGCGATGTGGCCCGGGTCGAAATCGGCAGCCAGGAGTACCAGTACGGCACCCGGCTGAACGGCAAGTCAGCCAGCGCTTTCAGCGTGAAACTGGCACCGGAGGCCAACGCCCTGAATACGGGCAACCTGATTCGCGCCAAGATGGACGATCTGAGCCGCTACTTCCCGGCCGGTGTGGAATACACCATCCCGTATGACACCACGCCGTTTGTCAAAGTCTCGATCACCAAGGTTATCTACACCCTGGTCGAGGCTATGGTGCTGGTATTTGCCGTGATGTACCTGTTCCTGCAGAACATTCGCTATACGCTGATCCCGACCCTGGTGGTGCCAGTGGCACTGATGGGAACGTTCGCCACGATGCTGGCGCTGGGCTTTTCAATCAACGTGCTGACCATGTTCGGCATGGTGCTGGCCATCGGGATTCTGGTGGACGACGCCATTGTGGTGGTCGAGAACGTCGAGCGGATCATGGTCAGCGAAGGGCTTTCGCCGCGAGAAGCGACCCGCAAGGCGATGACCCAGATCAGCGGCGCGATTGTGGGCATCACCCTGGTGCTGGTGGCCGTGTTTATTCCAATGGCGTTCATGCCTGGATCCGTCGGGGTGATTTACCAGCAGTTCTCGCTGTCGATGGCGACTTCGATTCTGTTCTCGGCATTTTTGGCCCTGTCCCTGACCCCGGCCCTGTGTGCAACCTTGCTCAAGCCGATCGCCAAGGGAGAGCATCACGCCAAGGGCGGTTTCTTTGGCTGGTTCAACAGGAAGTTCGAGCGCCTGTCACAAGGTTACGAACACTGGGTGGTGCATCTGATCAAGCGCAGCACACGCTACCTGCTGGTCTACGGTGCCTTGCTGGTGATTCTGGTGGTGTGCTTTGCACGCCTGCCCTCCTCCTTCTTGCCTGTCGAGGACCAGGGCTACACCATCACTGACATTCAACTGCCGCCAGGCGCCAGCCAGAGCCGCACGATCAAGGTGGCCGAGCAGATCGAGGCACACAACGCCAGCGAGCCCGGGGTGGGTAACACCACGATGATCCTGGGTTTCAGCTTCTCGGGTAGCGGCCAGAACGCAGCGCTGGCCTTTACCACCCTCAAGGACTGGTCGGTACGTGGCGCCCAGGATTCTGCATCGGCAATCGCTGACCGGGCGAACGGCGCTTTCAGCGAGCTCAAGGACGCGGTGGCCTTTGCCATCCTTCCACCTCCGGTCAGTGGCCTAGGGACCTCCAGCGGTTTTGAGTTCCGCTTGCAAGACCGTGGCGGTGTTGGCTATGACAGGCTGATGCAAGCCCGCAGTGAGTTGCTGGAACTGGCAGCCAAAAGCCCTGTGCTGGCCAATGTGCGTGAAGAAGCACTGGCAGAAAGCCCGCAGGTGCAGCTTGAGGTCGATCGTAAACGCGCCAATGCGCTGGGCATTTCCTTTGCCGACATCGGCGCCGTGTTGTCAACGGCGGTGGGCTCGGCCTATGTCAACGACTTCCCGAATCAGGGCCGCATGCAACGGGTAGTGGTTCAGGCTGAAGGTGATCAGCGCAGCCAGGTCGAAGACCTGCTGAAAATGAATGTGCGTAACGACCAGGGCAAGATGGTGCCGCTTTCGGCCTTTGTCGAAGCCCGCTGGATACAGGGCCCGTCCCAGCTGACGCGTTATAACGGTTACCCGGCGATCAGCATTTCCGGCGAATCGGCCCCAGGGCACAGCACCGGCGAGGCGATGGCTGAAATTGAGCGCCTGGTCAGCCAGCTCCCGGCAGGCCTGGGCCTGGAATGGACAGGGTTATCGTTGCAAGAACAGGTGTCCGGGGCTCAAGCACCGATCCTGCTGGCCTTGTCGCTGCTGATCGTTTTCCTGTGCCTGGCTGCACTGTACGAAAGCTGGTCGATCCCGACCGCTGTCCTGCTGGTCGTGCCATTGGGCGTACTGGGTGCGGTGCTGGCGGTCACGTTGCGCGGAATGCCCAACGACGTGTTCTTCAAAGTGGGCCTGATCACCATTATCGGGCTGTCGGCAAAGAACGCCATTTTGATCATCGAATTTGCCAAGACTCTGTACGACGAGGGGCATGACCTGGTGGACGCTACCGTGCAAGCAGCCCGCTTGCGGCTGCGCCCGATTGTGATGACGTCACTGGCGTTCATCCTTGGGGTGGTGCCATTGGCACTCGCCACCGGCGCCAGTTCCGCGAGTCAGCAGGCCATCGGCACAGGGGTGATCGGCGGCATGATCGTCGCAACTCTGGCCGTGGTGTTTGTACCGGTGTTCTTCGTGGTGGTGATGAAGCTGGCAAGAAGCAAACCTCGCCAGGGTTAACCCCCGGCAGTGCGTGCTAAGGTGCTTGTAAACTCAGTAACAGGGATTGTTTATGTCGCACCTTGCACGCACCCACCCCCGCTTGACCGCCGCCACTCTGGTCGGGCTGGCCGTTGGCATTTTTGCTCCTGCCGCTACCGTGACCACCAAATTCCTGCTGGGCTGGAACAGCGCTGTATGGCTGTATCTGGCCTTTACGTTATGGCTGGTGATCCACTCCAGGGCCTGTGACGTCAAAAGCACGGCTGAAGTCGAAGATGAAAATGCCAGCATGGTGCTCTTTACTGTGTGCATTGCTGCAATCGCCAGCCTGGCGGCCGTCACCCTTGAGTTGTCGGGCACCATTACCAGCGACACCGATCGCCTGATTCATTACGGTTTTACCGGGCTGACTGTGGTGGGTTCGTGGTTGATGATCGGAGTCATTTTCAGCCTGCATTACGCGCGACTGTTCTATAACAACGAAGGGCCGGAGCCGGCACTGCGCTTCCCGGAGGGATTGCTGGACCCGGACTACTGGGATTTTCTGTATTTCTCGTTCACCCTCAACGTTGCGGTGCAGACAGCCGACGTGAGCATCGCCACCCGCGAAATGCGCAAAGCGGTATTGGCTCACTCATTACTGGGCTTTTTGTTCAACACGGCAGTGCTTGGGTTTACGATCAATATTGCGGCGGGGTTGTTCTAGGGAGGGAATGGCAGCAGCAGGCTTGCTGGCGATGCTATCGCGGGCAAGCCCGGCTCCCACAGGAACGCGCCATGTGGGAGCGGGCATGAGGCGTATCAGTCTGCAGTCAGCACACCACGACGCACCTGGTCGCGTTCGATGGACTCAAACAGTGCCTTGAAGTTGCCTTCGCCAAAGCCGTCATCGCCCTTGCGCTGGATGAACTCGAAGAACACCGGCCCCATCAGGGTTTCAGAGAAGATCTGCAGCAGCAGGCGCTTGTCACCCGACTCCGAAGAACCGTCCAGCAAGATGCCCCGTGATTGAAGCTCTTCAACCGGTTCACCGTGGTTCGGCAGGCGGCCTTCAAGCATTTCGTAGTAGGTCTCTGGCGGTGCAGTCATGAAGCGCATGCCAATTTTCTTCAGCGCGTCCCAGGTCTTGATCAGGTCATCACTGAGGAAGGCAACGTGCTGAATGCCCTCACCGTTGAACTGCATCAGGAACTCTTCGATCTGACCCGCACCTTTGGACGACTCTTCGTTCAACGGGATGCGAATCATGCCATCTGGCGCGGTCATGGCCTTGGAGGTCAGGCCGGTGTATTCGCCCTTGATGTCGAAATAACGGATTTCGCGGAAGTTGAACAGCTTCTCGTAGAAGTTGGCCCAATAAGCCATGCGGCCGCGGTACACGTTATGGGTCAGGTGATCGATGATCTTCAGGCCAGCGCCGACCGGATGACGGTCTACGCCTTCGATGAACACAAAGTCGATGTCGTAAATCGAGTTGCCTTCGCCATAGCGGTCGATCAGGTACAACGGAGCGCCACCAATGCCTTTGATTGCAGGCAGGTTCAGTTCCATCGGGCCGGTAGGGATATGTACCGGCTGAGCCCCCAATTCAAGTGCACGGGTATAGGCTTGCTGTGCATTGCGCACCCGAAAGGCCATCCCGCATACCGACGGACCGTGCTCGGCCGCGAAGTAGGACGCGACACTGTTGGGCTCGTTGTTGAGGATCAGGTTGATATCGCCCTGGCGATACAGGTGCACATCTTTGGAACGGTGGGTCGCCACCTTGGTGAAACCCATGATTTCAAACACAGGTTCAAGGGTATTGGGTACAGGGGACGCGAATTCGATGAACTCAAAGCCCATCAGGCCCATTGGGTTTTCGTATAGATCAGCCATTTTAGGCGCCTCATCATGGTCATTTTTAGAATTAACAGGGGTTATATGCTAAGAATGCTGAGGCTGGCTGGCGGCGCGCAGGAGATCCCGCGCACACTGCGCGCAAGGAAATCACCGTAGATCAACTGGAACCCGAATCGCTTCATTTCGATCCATCTCTTACGCGGTAGGGCTTCTGCTTTCAGAAGTCGTTATTCTTGTATGCGTAAGCCGATTCTACATGGCGTAATCTTATTTGTCCTACCCATTGTAAAATTGCCCGCATGCACTGCTACGCTTTTCTTACTGTTCTGTAGCGTGCACCCAAGCCCCACCTCTGTGTTAGCAGGATTTTGAATGCCACTCACCTCAAAAATGAGCCGTAAATGGACTGACCGTTACGCGTTGATTGTGCTCAGCGGACTGTTACCTGTCGTGCTGGGTGTCTTGATTATAGTTTGGCAGGCCAACCGCTCACTGAAACTTGAGGCCACTCAAACCGCCCAGGAAGCCGTACGACAATTTGACTTGAT
This sequence comes from Pseudomonas sp. ML2-2023-3, assembly GCF_037055275.1. Taxonomy (NCBI): domain Bacteria; kingdom Pseudomonadati; phylum Pseudomonadota; class Gammaproteobacteria; order Pseudomonadales; family Pseudomonadaceae; genus Pseudomonas; species Pseudomonas sp. ML2-2023-3. The sequence continues at coordinate 3,281,380 of NZ_CP146343.1, read as the reverse complement.
GCTGGAAAATGCCAAGTTGGCCGCCGACATTGTCCTGCCGCAGGCGGGCCGCGATTGCGCCCAGGTTGAACTGGCCCTGCGCGAGCAAGTCACGAGACGTCCTTATGTACGCTCCGTGAATCTGGTGTGGGACAACCAGATCTACTGCACGTCTTTATTTGGCAAATACAAAGAAGCGGTGAGCCCTGAGAAATATGCAAACGGTGTGCTGTGGCTGATGCCCGGCACCATGGTAACGCCCAATGACCCGGTTCTGGTTTACCGCCAGAACAAGGACAAGCGCGGGGTGTTGATCAGTTTGTATGGCTTTCATCTGGTCAACGTACTGGGCCTGGTCAATCACAAAACCTATTTACTGATTGTCGTGGGCGATGCCTGGATCGACCGCTATGGCCAGGTACGCAATACGCCGCCTCCCCATTTGCCTGTGGCACAAACTGCAGTGCCTTCACCCGAGTACCCCTACCGTGTTATCGCAGGTTTCAACGAGGGTGAAGTCTGGAGGCATGTGATTGTTGAATACCCGGGGCTTTTGGGTTTATTGATCTTTCTGGGCATTGTTTCAGCCTTGACGGTTAACAGGCTTCAAAAACGCTCGTCTTCACCCTCCAGTGAAATGCGCCGTGGCCTGGAGGCGGCCGAGTTCATTCCTTACTTCCAACCCGTCGTACGGGGTGATACCAAACAATGGGCCGGGGCCGAAGTATTAATGCGCTGGCAACACCCTAAAGAGGGGCTGGTTCGTCCGGACCTGTTTATCCCTTTTGCAGAACACTCGGGCTTGATTGTGCCGATGACGCGCTCGCTGATGGAGCAAACATCACAGCTGCTTGCCCCCCACTCCAGCCACATGGAGCCCGGTTTCCATATAGCCTTCAACACTTCAGCCCACCATTGCCAGAACCTTGAGCTGGTTGAAGACTGTCGACGCTTTCTGGACGCTTTCCCGCCGGGGCACATCAACCTTGTCCTGGAGCTCACCGAGCGCGAGTTAATCGTCCCCACCCCCACTGCCCATCAACTGTTCAGTGAATTGCACACCCTGGGGGTCATGATTGCCATTGATGACTTTGGCACCGGCCATTCAAGCCTGAGTTACTTGCGCGAGTTCAACGTTGATTACTTGAAGATTGACCAGAGCTTTGTCGCCTTGATTGGGGTAGATGCCCTGTCCAGACATATCCTTGACAGCATCATTGAGTTGAGTGCGAAGCTGGACTTGGGGATTGTCGCAGAAGGCATTGAAACAGAAGAACAAAGCGAGTACCTGGCCGCTCAAGGCGTTGATTTTTTACAAGGCTACCTGTTTGCGCGCCCCATGCCGCCTGCCGAGTTCATCGAGGCTTTACAGGCACGCTTAACCCCCACTTAATAAATAAGCGTGCTGTTTGAAACTTTTTCAAACAGCACGCTTATAGCACTTGGCAGCGTAGGAATTAGCAACTACAATTTTTTTTGTCCGAATACGAACTTTTAATTGTCTGCATCAGTGGATGCGTTCCCCGGGATCAAAATCTCGGGGGTTCGTCCTGCAAATCTTGTGCATTCCAAACATCATTAATTCGCTTCGGTTTCATCGCACCGAACCTACGAATGGAGTAATGACTTTGTCTAGACTTGCTGAGTTTCGCGCTGCTGAAAAAGCGCTACAAGAACAGCTGGCCCAATTGGAAGCCTTGAAAAATGATGCCGGACTTAAAAAGGAAATCGAGTTCGAAGAAAAGCTTCAAGGCTTGATGAAAACCTATGGCAAAAACCTGCGGGACATCATCGCCATCCTTGACCCAAACCCTTCTGCTTCAAAGGGCGCATCAGCCCCTAAACAGCGCAAGGCCCGAGTGCTCAAGGTTTACCAAAACCCCCATACCGGCGAACTTATCGAAACCAAAGGCGGCAACCATCGCGGCTTGAAAGCCTGGAAAGAAGAGTATGGTGCAGCAACGGTAGATACTTGGCTTCGTGCATAAAGCCCCCCTGCAAATCACGCCCTGCCCCGGCAGGGCTTTTTTGTACCTGAGTTAATCGTTCTGAGCCCCCCTTCATTATAAAGGGCTCAACTTTATGATGAAGGGCTCACATTATCGTGCGGCGCAGAGTTACGTTATTTTTAGTCCATCATTAAAACTTCAACGTCGCTTCTTGGCGGGCTCCTGCCAGCGATCCGCTCAAGTACACGCATGTGTTTTACCGAACGCCCCGAGTAAAAAAAAACCCAGCCAATTGCGGTGTAGGAAAAGTCGTATTTTGCGACCCGCAGGACCGAAAAGGACGGGAGGGGAAGATGCTTCACAAATTTTTCACATGGTGGGTCACAGGATAGAGGCTGCTAAAGGACTAGCGCCCCATGCCCGCTTCGGCGGGCTTCTTTTTGCCCGCGATTTGTCCATGTCTGCGAAAGCTGCATGATGGTTATCTGCTGGTAGCGGCTGGGCTCAGCACACTCGACCTACTGTCACCAAAAGGAGATGAGATTACATGAAGGAACAATCCGGCCCTGTCCCCCTGATTATCCTTGACGTTCAAGATGCCATTGATCGCCCGAACTGGGATGGCAAAAGTAATCCTGACTATTTGCCGGTAATCCAACGCCTTCTTAATCATTGGCGCTCAAATGGTTGGCCGGTTCTTCACGTGAAGCACGATGAGCAGACACCTACATCCAGCTATTACGTCCACGGCCCCTGGAATGAAATAAAGAAAGACGTTGCCCCGATACAGGGAGAAACCGTCATCACCAAACAGCAAAACTGCGCCTTCATTGCCACCGAACTGGACGCCATCCTTAAAAGGATGCAGGTAAAGCGTTTGGTGCTGACGGGTGTTGTGATTCACAACAGCATGGATGCCACAGTCCGTGCGGGAAAAGCGCTCGGTTACAGCATCATTCTTCCGTCAGACGCGACGACAGCCGTGCCCGTCATTGGGGCGCATGGGCAGTCGTGGGACGCCACAACCGTTCATGAATTAACCCTGGCCATACTCGGTGATGAATATGCCGATGTCATGTCATCGCATGAAGTGATCGCACAGTTCACCCTATGAAGCTATGCAGAGGTTGAAACGCGACAGCCCCGCTCCCCCTAAAACAGGTTTGGCGCAAGACTTCACTTTCCGTATCATTCCCTCATCACGCTCATCGTAGCGACCGATCACCTATGCATCATTTTCGGAGGGTTCATGAGCCTGCAAGACCTGAACAACATCCCTGGCGTCACTGGCCAACCAGATAGCGCTACCCATAATTTCGTGTTCAACCACACCATGCTGCGCGTCAAAAACATCGAGAAGTCCCTCGATTTTTATACCCGCGTACTGGGTTTCTCACTGGTTGAAAAGCGTGACTTTCCTGAAGCTGAATTCAGCCTGTATTTTCTGGCGCTGGTCGACAAGGCACAGATCCCCGCAGACGACGCTGCGCGTACGCTGTGGATGAAGTCCATTCCCGGCATCCTGGAACTGACCCACAACCACGGCTCGGAAACCGACGACAGCGTCGTCTACCACAATGGCAACACCGATCCGCGCGGTTTCGGCCATATCTGTATTTCGGTGCCGGATATCCGTGCCGCCTGTGAGCGATTTGAAGCCTTGGGCGTGGACTTTCAGAAACGTCTGAACGATGGCCGCATGAAGTCCCTGGCATTCGTTAAAGATCCGGACGGTTACTGGGTCGAGATCATCCAGCCACAACCGATGTAAATATCGGGCTCAAAAAAAAACCCATGATCGCTCATGGGTTTTTTGTTTCAGGCCGCTTATTGCGGCGCAGAAGAGCGGATCAAGTGATCGAACGCACTCAGGGAAGCCTTGGCGCCCTCGCCCACCGCGATCACGATCTGCTTGTACGGTACGGTGGTCACGTCACCGGCTGCGAAAATACCGGGGATCGACGTTTCACCACGAGCATCGACCACGATCTCACCACGGGGCGAAAGCTCTACAGTACCTTTGAGCCAATCGGTGTTAGGCAACAAACCAATTTGCACAAAGATGCCTTCAAGTTCCACGGCATGCACTTCACCCGACTGACGATCCTTGTAAAGCAGACCGTTCACTTTCTGCCCGTCACCTGTTACCTCGGTGGTCTGGGCATTGGTGATGACCTTTACGTTGGGCAGGCTGTGCAACTTGCGCTGCAATACCGCATCGGCGCGCAATGCGGTATCGAACTCAAGCAGGGTCACATGAGCAACGATGCCTGCCAGGTCGATGGCGGCTTCAACGCCCGAGTTACCGCCGCCGATGACTGCAACACGCTTGCCCTTGAACAACGGACCATCACAGTGCGGGCAGTAAGCAACACCTCGACTGCGGTATTGCTGCTCACCCGGCACGTTCATTTCACGCCAGCGGGCACCGGTGGCCAGAATCACGGTCTTGGCTTTTAGCGATGCACCGCTGGCAAATTTCACTTCGTGCAACTCGCCCGCCTTGCCGGCGATCAATTTGTCTGCACGCTGCAGGTTCATGATGTCGACGTCGTATTGCTTGACGTGTTCCTCAAGTGCAGTGGCAAGCTTTGGCCCTTCAGTTTCCTGAACCGAGATAAAGTTCTCGATGGCCATAGTATCCAGCACCTGACCACCAAAGCGCTCGGCCGCAACACCGGTACGTATGCCTTTACGCGCAGCATAGATCGCTGCAGCAGCACCGGCCGGACCGCCACCAATCACCAGCACGTCAAAGGCTTCTTTGGCGCTGATTTTTTCGGCCTGACGCTCAACGGCACTGGTGTCCAGTTTGCCGAGAATCTCTTCCAGGCCCATGCGACCCTGACCGAAGTTCACCCCGTTCAGGTAAACGCTTGGCACCGCCATCACCTGACGTTCGGTGACTTCGTCCTGGAACAAGGCGCCGTCGATCGCCACGTGGCGAATGTTCGGGTTGAGCACCGCCATCAAGTTCAGAGCCTGAACAACGTCTGGGCAGTTCTGGCAAGACAGCGAGAAATAGGTTTCGAAGTTGAACTCGCCTTTAAGGGAGCGAATCTGTTCAATCACGTCGCTACTGGCTTTCGATGGGTGGCCGCCTACTTGCAGCAAGGCCAGCACCAGCGAAGTAAATTCGTGGCCCATCGGGATACCTGCAAAACGCAGGCTGATATCGCCGCCCGGGCGGTTCAGCGAGAACGAAGGCTTGCGCGCATCGTTACCGTTGTCCAGCAGGGTGATCATGCTGGAAAGACTGGCAATTTCTTTTAACAGGTCGTGCATTTCACGGGATTTCGCACCGTCGTCGAGAGAAGCGACAATCTCGATCGGCTGTGTGACCCGCTCCAGGTATGACTTCAACTGTGCTTTTAGATTGGCGTCCAACATACGGGCGATCTCCTTTGAATATTGATTCTGTAAAAAAAAACGCCCGAGCGAATGTCGCCCGGGCGTTTTGAGGGCGATGCTGCTGACTACTTAGGTGCGGTTCACCGCCCTTGGGTGCTTCACAGACTTAGATCTTGCCGACCAGGTCAAGGGATGGAGCCAAGGTGGACTCACCTTCTTTCCATTTGGCCGGGCACACTTCGCCTGGGTGAGCTGCGACGTACTGAGCAGCCTTGATTTTGCGCAGCAGCTCGGAGGCATCACGACCAACGCCGCCGTCGTTCAGCTCAACGATCTTGATCTGACCTTCCGGGTTGATCACGAAAGTACCGCGGTCAGCCAGGCCAGCTTCTTCGATCAGCACGTCGAAGTTGCGGGAGATGGTCAGCGTAGGATCGCCGATCATGGTGTACTGGATTTTGCCGATGGCTGGCGAAGTGTTGTGCCAGGCAGCATGGGCAAAGTGGGTGTCAGTCGACACGCTGTAGATTTCCACGCCGAGTTTCTTGAACTCTTCATAGTTGTCAGCCAGGTCTTCCAGTTCGGTTGGGCAAACGAAGGTGAAGTCGGCTGGGTAGAAGAACACGACAGACCACTTGCCTTTCAGGTCAGCGTCCGACACTTCCACGAAGCTGCCGTTTTTGTAGGCAGTTGCTTTGAACGGTTTTACTTGGCTGTTGATGATAGGCATCGTTGACTCTCCGTCAGGGTTGAAAAGTTGATGAGGTGAATCCTAACAACACATTTCGCATCTGGCTCATTGGCAAAGCTGATGCTGCCGATTGGTTTTAGCTATCAAGTGACGCTATAGATAGAAGAAAGCTAATACCCCAAGTCCCTATTCAACTATGGGCCATCGGGTCGGCTTTCAAGTTGACCTCAATCAGTTGCCAACAGGCTTTTCAGCGGTGAGGCTCATCCCGGTAAACGGGCTCGCTTCAACATAGCGCATGGCTGACTTGACGTCCTTCCAGCCGACGTAATTCATCAGCGACTTCAAATCCCAACCACTTTGATGGGCCCATGTTGCAAAACCGCGACGCAACGAGTGACTGGTGTATTGCTCGGCAGCAATGCCGGCTCGCTCCAGCGCCTGGCGCAGAAGCGGGATCACGCTGTTGGCGTGCAACCCCTCCTCGCCCAGGTTGCCCCAGCGGTCGATCCCGCGGAACACCGGTCCACGCACCAGCGCTGCCGTATTGAGCCACTCGATATAGGCCCGCACCGGACACAGTCGCTGTAGCGCCGGGGTCTGGAACGTTTTACCCAGATTGTCGCGGTCGCTCTTGCTGCGGGGCAGATACAGCGTAATGCCCGCGCCCGGGACCGCCTGTACGTGCTCGACCTGCAAACGGCATAGCTCATCGCTGCGAAACCCGCGCCAGAACCCCAGCAGAATCAGGGCAGCATCACGCCTGGCCCGCAACAGCCCTGGCTGATCCGCGCTGGCTTGCGCTGCCTGCGCTTCGCCTTCGAGCCAGTCGACCACCTGCTCCAGATGCTGCAACTGCAGCGGTTCGGCCTGCTTCTCCTGTGCCGGATGCAATGCACGGATGCCCTTGAACACCTTGCGCACGACCGGGGCCTTGGTCGGATCGGCAAACCCCTGACTGTTGTGCCATTGCGCAATCGCCGACAGACGCAGCTTCAAGGTGTTGATAGACAGCTGTCCGGCGTGGGCCACCAGATAGCGCGCCACGCTGTCGCTGGTGGCCGGAAGGAAACCGCCCCAGGTCACTTCGAAATGCTCGATGGCAGCCCGATAGCTACGGCGGGTGTTGTCGCGGGTCGCGGCGTTTAAGTAGCGATCCAGCTCGCTCATGGGCAGTTCTCTTGATTGGCGTACTGAAAACGAGCCCAAAACGCTGTTTAAAGGCTCTAGCACGGGATAATACCAGTATATCCCGTGTCTTAAATCGTAAATAAAGACAAAATTTAATCGTTAATATAGTATGTAATTACATGATACATACCACAGTACAAAATCGTAGGAGAAAGCCATGGCCCGTGGCGGCGTAAACAAAGCGGTAGTCCAAATTGCACGCACGGCGATCCTGGCCCGCGGCGAACACCCGAGCATTGATGCTGTACGTATCGAGATGGGTAATACCGGATCGAAAACCACGATCCATCGCTATCTGAAAGAGCTGGACGAGGTCGACTCACGTCGCGGAGCACCTCAGGAACAGATCGGTGACGAACTGACCGAGCTGGTAGCCCGCCTCGCCCAGCGCCTGCAGGAGCAGGCGCAAGAGCCGATCGACCGCGCCCAGGCCCATTACGAACAGCTGAAAATCGAGTTGCGCGAGCAACTGAGCGAGGCGCAAGACGCCCAGGCACAGCTTGAGCAACGCTTTGAGATACAAGGCACGGCACTGAGCCAGGAAAGCGCCAACCTCGAAGCTATCCGCTCCATGCTGCAAACCGAACAAACCCGTAACGCCGCCCTGAATCAGGCGTGCAGTGACTTTGAGCTGCGCCTTACGGACCGTGACGAACAAATCCGCTCACTGGAAGAAAAGCACCTGCACGCCCGCGACGCCCTTGAGCACTACCGCAGTGCCGTCAAGGAACAACGGGAGCAGGATCAGCGTCGCCATGAGGGCCAATTGCAGCAGGTACAAATGGAACTGCGCCAGGCCCAACAGAGCGCGCTGGTACGTCAGGATGAAATCACCCAGCTGCATCGTGACAACGAGCGCGTATTGAGCGAGAGCCGCGCCCTGAACAAAGAACTGAACCAGGCCAATGACCAGCAGCACAAGCTGAGCAACCTCAACGGGCAATTGACGGGTCAACTGAGCCAGCTGCAAAACGAATGCACCCTGCTCCAGGAGCGCTTGCGGGTGGCCACCCAGGAAAGCGAAGGCTTGAAGCAGGCGCATAGCCAGTCACAAGAAGTCACAGCCGCTCTGACACTCAGAGCAATGACTGCCGAGACGGCACTTGAAACCATGAAAGCGCATATCGAGCAATCAGAACCAAAAGTCGACGAGGCGAAAAAGCCATGATGCTGCTGATGAGCCGGCTCTGCTGAATCACCGCATCGATACCATCGCGAGCAACCCCGCCCCCACAGCTTTGCGCTCCTTGTGGGAGCGGGCTTGCTCGCGATACAGGCGACCGGATTGGTCTGAAGCAATGCATTGAGGCCATTGCCCCCGATGCAGCTTTCCGTTCAGCGAATGTTCAGCAAATGCAATCGATTCTTGTTTGGTAATACGTATCAGCATGTTACAAATTAGCTCCCTAACTAATTAGTGACGCGGGCTTTTCCCATGCTGGTTCCATTTCTGATCATGCTGCGCGAAGGGATTGAGGCCGCACTTATCGTCGGCATCATTGCCAGTTACCTCAAGCAAACAGGCCGCGGGCAGTGGATGCCCGCCGTGTGGATCGGCGTCTTCCTGGCAGCGGCTCTGTCGCTGCTGGTGGGCGGTGGCCTGGAGCTCATGAGTGCCGAATTCCCGCAGAAGCAACAGGAATTGTTCGAAGGCATCGTGGGCCTGATTGCGGTCGGCATTCTCAGTTCGATGGTGTTCTGGATGCGCAAAGTGGCGCGTTCCATCAAGCACTCCCTGCACACGTCACTTGATCAGGCGCTGGCCGGCTCTAAGCATCAAGTCACCGCACTGATCGCCATGGTGTTCTTTGCCGTCGCCCGCGAAGGGCTTGAAACCGTGTTTTTTCTGCTCGCCGTATTCCAGCAAAGCGAAGGCCCTGCCGCACCGCTGGGCGCCCTGCTTGGCCTGGTCCTGGCCATCGGCATCGGTTTTGCCATTTACAGCGGCAGCATGCGTCTGAACCTGGGCCTGTTCTTCCGCTGGACCGGCCTGTTTATCCTGGTAGTTGCCGCGGGCATCCTGGCCAACTCGGTGCAAGCACTGCATGAAGCCGGGCTATGGAATCACTTGCAGGGCATCGTGTTCGATGTCAGCACTCGCCTGCCGATGGATGGCCCCCTTGGCTCGGTACTGGCGGGTATGTTCGGCTATCAGGATGCGCCAACCGTCAGCGTATTGGGCGCCTATGTGATTTATCTGGCAGTGACGTTAGCGATGTTCTTTCGCCCGCCTGCGCCTGCAAACGCTGCACACACCTCCTCCGCAACACACCCATAAGGTCAAGCATGCCTACCCCTGCAAGCGGTACACCCCCTCGCGCACTGCGCTGGGCGGTGGCCGGCTCGGTGATCGTGATGATCGCGGCCGGCGGATTGTTCTACTACGCCTCGCAACTGGCTGCGGCCAAGCGCAGCGCTCATAACAACGAAGTCACGGTCACCATTCACCCCCACAGTTGCGAACCCAATGCGCTGACCGTACCGGCAGGCTTCAATAGCTTTCGTATTGTCAACGCCTCAGAGCGGGCGGTTGAATGGGAGATCCTCGACGGCGTACTGGTCGTCGAGGAGCGTGAGAATATTGCCCCCGGCCTCAGCCAGGTGATTAACGCGACCCTGGCTCCGGGGGATTACGCCATTACCTGCGGCCTGCTCAGCAATCCCCGTGGCTCACTGCACGTGACGCCCACTGCCGCGTCCGAGGCCAGCGCCAATGCGCAACCTTCAATGGTGGCCTTTATTGGCCCCCTGTCGGAGTTCCGGGTTTACCTGAGCCGCCAGGGCAGCGCGCTGATCAAGACCGTCGACGCGCTGTCCCTGGCCATTGCGGCCGGCGATCTCGAGCAGGCGCAAGCCTTGTACATACCTGCCCGCGAGGCTTATCAGCGCCTGGCCCCGGCAGCCCAGCGGCTGGCAGAACTGGATAACGCCATCAATGCCCGCGCCGACTATTTCGAAAAACGCGAGCAAGACCCGGGTTTCACCGGTTTCCATCGCCTGGAATACGGCCTGTTCGATCAGCGCAGCACCCAGGGCCTCACGCCGATAGCCCAACAACTGCAAACCGATGCCGTGCAGCTCAAGCAACAGCTATTGGCCCAATCGCTGCCGCCCGAACAGTTGGTCAGCATTGCTGCGCGCACCCTCCACACTCTGGCGGACACCCGCGCCAACAGCGGCGAGGAGGAACGCTACAGCCACATCGACCTCAACGGTTTTGCCGCCAACCTTGAAGCTGCACGCAAGGTGGTTGACCTGCTGCGTCCGCTACTGAGTAAAAAAGATGCCGATTTGCAGCACAGCATCGACATTGCCAGCGCTTCGCTTGAAGCACAGCTCAGTGGCCTCAGCACACCCCGGGGCTACCGCAGCTACGACACGGTCAGTGCCGAACAACGCCAACAGATCAGCAACAAGGCCAAGGTTCTGGCCGACGCACTCGATGGAATCGATCCCGCCCTCGGCCTTAGCGGCCTGTCATTGCAGACGAGACGCACATGAGCGATTCAGAACACACTTCGAACTCTTTTAACCAGCAGCGCCGCCGCATCCTGATGGGCATGGGGGTCGCCGGTGCCGCCCTGGCCGGTGGTGCCCTCAGCTGTCCGGCCCTGGCTGCGGGCCACGCGGCTGATGCACAGGTCACTCAGGCCCCCAGCAGCGACAGAACCCTGGATCATCACGGGTTCCATGGCCAGCATCAAAATGGCATCGTCACTCCCCGCCCGGCTGCTGGCATGCTGGTCGCCTTCGATGTGCTGGCCACTGACCGGCAAGATCTTGAGCGCCTGTTCCGCACCCTGAATGAGCGCATTGCCTTCCTGATGAAGGGCGGCGCCGTGCCCCAGGTCGACCCCAAGCTGCCACCTGTGGACTCCGGCATTCTTGGCCCCGTTGTGACCCCGGACAACTTGACCGTCACCGTATCGGTTGGCGAGTCCCTGTTTGATGAGCGTTTCGGCCTGAGCCAGGTCAAGCCCAAACGCTTGAGCCGCATGCAAGGGTTCCCCAACGATGCATTGGAGCCCGGGCAGTGCCACGGCGACTTGAGCCTGCAGTTTTGCGCCAATACAGCCGACACCAATATTCACGCCCTGCGTGACATCGTGAAAAACCTCCCCGACCTGCTTCTGGTGCGCTGGAAGCAAGAAGGCACCGTTCCACCCCAAGCGCCCGCCAAGCCCGGCGTACCGGCTCAAAGTGCGCGCAACTTCCTGGGCTTTCGCGACGGTTCGGCCAACCCCGACTCCAACGACAACACGACCATGAACCGGATTGTCTGGGTCCAGCCCGACAGCGACGAACCCCGGTGGGCGGTCAACGGCAGCTATCAGGCGGTGCGCATCATCCGCAACTTCGTCGAGCGCTGGGACCGAACCCCACTGCAAGAACAGGAAAGCATCTTCGGTCGCAGCAAGGCCAGTGGCGCCCCTCTGGACGGCACCCGCGAAAGCGACGTCCCTGATTACAGCCAGGACCCGCACGGCAAAGTCACCCGGATGGACGCCCATATCCGCCTGGCCAACCCGCGCACCGCGCAAACGCGCAACAGCCTGATCCTGCGCCGGCCATTCAACTATTCCAATGGCGTCAACAAGAACGGCCAGCTCGACATGGGCCTGCTCTTTATCTGCTACCAGCGCGACCTGGAGCAGGGCTTTATCGCCGTGCAAACCCGCCTGAACGGTGAGCCCCTGGAGGAATACCTCAAGCCTGTTGGCGGCGGCTATTTCTTTACCCTGCCGGGCGTGCGCGACGATCAGGATTTCATTGGCCGCTCGCTGCTCGAAGCCGCTACACCGCTTGCCCGCACCTGAACCTCAACCCATCGGAAAAAGTCCCATGAAGAAGACGCCGCTCGCACTGCTCCTGGCCCTGGGGTTGCTTCACACCCCGCTCTCGGCACTGGCCGCAACCGCGCCGCTGGATCTGGTGCAACCTGTTTCGGACTACAAAATCTACGTCACCGAGCAACTGGATGAACTGGCCAGCAACACGCAAGCATTCACGGATGCGGTCAAAAAGGGGGACCTAGCCACGGCCAAAAAACTCTATGCACCGACCCGCGTGTATTACGAGTCCATTGAACCGATTGCCGAGCTGTTCAGCGACCTCGACGCTTCGATCGATTCCCGGGTAGACGATCACGAAAAAGGCGTTAAAGCGCCTGATTTCACGGGCTTCCATCGCATCGAGTACAGCCTGTTCTCCGAAAACAGCACCCAGGGCCTCGACCAATTGGCTGATGGCCTCAACAAGGACGTAAAAGACCTGCAAAGCCGTGTGGCGGGGTTGACCTTCCCGCCGGTGAAGGTCGTTGGCGGCGCAGCGGCCCTGATGGAAGAAGTGGCCGCCACCAAGATTTCCGGCGAGGAAGATCGCTACAGCCACACCGACCTGTATGACTTCCAGGGCAACGTGGACGGCGCGAAAAAGATAGTCGACTTGTTCCGTGCACACATCGCGCAGAACGACAAAGCGTTTGCCGCCAAAGTCGATAAAAACTTCGCTACGGTAAACACCATCCTGACCAAGTACAAAACCGCCGACGGTGGTTTCGAAACCTACGACAAGGTCAAGGACAACGATCGCAAAGCGCTGGTGGGGCCTGTCAATACACTGGCCGAAGACTTGTCGACCCTGCGGGGTAAACTGGGCCTGAACTAAAAGGCCATTATTGAGCGCCAACCGGTGTGACGCACGTCACACGCCCGCAGGTTGGCGCTCAGACGTTTATGGGTTTAAACGAGGGGCAGAATCGTTACTGCAAGTGGGCGCTGTTCAATTTCGTACAGTTGCTGATATAAACCACTGCACGCAAAAAACGTAACTACACGCTAAAAATGGAGGCTTCAAGCGTGTAACGCCATTCCTGAATAGCACCTGTCTAGTGATTCAAAACATGCCCTGTTGATCTAACTTTCATAGGTTTTTCACAATTGTGCGTTTAACGTATGCACTTCCTAGAACAGAAAAGATCCGATAGTTTGTAAGCGAAATCATGTAGATAACGCAGTTCAACAACTTTACCTTTGCCAGTATTGAGCTTTACTCGTAGTGGGCGCCGGTTTTTGAAGTGCGCCTGAGTGAGGCCGACTTAGACATGTCGTCTTGTGCCATTGAAACTGACTGGAACGAATATTTTGAAACCCTACCCAATCCAGTGTGTGTCGATCGTCATCCCGGTCTACAACGAAGAAGAGAGCCTGCCCGAGCTGTTGCGCCGTACTGAAGCAGCCTGCGCGCAGTTGACACAGGCCTATGAAATCGTCCTGGTCGATGACGGGAGTCGGGACAATTCGGCGCAAATCCTGCAAGACGCTGCCGAGCGTGAAGGCAGCCCAGTCGTTGCCGTGATCCTCAACCGCAACTACGGGCAACATGCCGCCATCATGGCCGGCTTTGAGCATTCCAAAGGCGATGTGGTGATCACCCTCGACGCCGACCTGCAAAACCCGCCGGAAGAAATCCCCCGCCTGGTCGCGCAGGCAGCACTGGGTTACGACGTGGTCGGCACTGTGCGCAACAACCGTCAGGACTCCGCCTGGCGCCGCTGGCCTTCACGTGTGATCAACCTCGCCGTGCAACGCTCCACCGGGGTTGCCATGAGCGATTACGGCTGCATGCTGCGCGCCTATCGCCGCTCCATCGTCGACGCGATGCTGGCTTGCTGCGAACGCAGCACCTTTATTCCCATTCTGGCCAACAGCTTCGCCCGCCATACCACCGAAGTGCTGGTCGAGCACGCCGAGCGCGAACACGGCGACTCCAAGTACAGCCCGATGCGCCTGATCAACCTGATGTTCGACCTGATCACCTGCATGACCACAACACCTTTGCGCCTGCTGAGCATTATCGGCTTCAGCATGGCGGTACTGGGCGTCCTGTTCGCCATCGCCCTGGTCATGCTGCGTCTGATCTTCGGCGCATCCTGGGCTGGCCACGGTACTTTCGTGCTGTTCGCGGTGCTGTTTGTATTCACCGGCGGACAATTTATCGGCATGGGCCTATTGGGTGAATACCTGGGCCGCATGTACAGCGATGTTAGGGCTCGACCACGGTTTTTCATTGAAAAAATCGTTCGCGCCGAGCCGGCAACTTCTTCCGTTTCAACTTGCAACCCGACTTCTTCTACTTCGACACAGGTCCAATCATGAGTTTGAAAGCCGTTGTTTTCGCCTATCACGATATTGGCTGCACAGGCATTGAAGCCTTGCTCAATGCAGGTTACGAAATTGCTGCTGTGTTTACCCATGCTGACGACCCCAAGGAAAATAACTTTTACGGCTCGGTTGCCCAACTGTGTGCCCGTAAAGGCATCCCGGTTCACGCGCCGGAAGACGCCAACCACCCACTGTGGATCGAGCGCATCCGCAAGCTGAACGCCGATTACATCTTCTCGTTCTACTATCGCCACCTGCTGGGCGAAGAACTGCTGGCCAGCGTCAGCAAAGGTGCTTTCAACCTGCATGGCTCGTTGCTGCCGCGCTACCGTGGTCGCGCACCGGCCAACTGGGTGCTGGTCAACGGCGAAACCGAAACCGGCGTCACCCTGCACCGCATGGTCAAGCGTGCTGATGCGGGCGATATCCTGGCCCAGCAACGCATCAGCATCGAGCGTTCGGATACCGCACTGAGCCTGCACGCCAAGCTGCGTGAAACCGCCGCCCAACTGCTGGCCGAAGCCTTGCCGCTGCTGCCACAGGGCAAGCTCACCGAAACCCCGCAAGACGAATCCAAAGCCACTTATTTTGGTCGCCGCACCCCGGCTGACGGCTTGCTGCAATGGACTCGCCCGGCTGAAGAGCTGTTCAACCTGGTGCGTGCCGTTACCCAGCCTTACCCGGGCGCCTTCTGCGCCGTGGGCGAGCACAAACTGATTGTCTGGGGCGCCGAAGTGGTAGCCGGCAACCAGGGCCATGCACCTGGCCAGGTCATCAGCTGCGAACCGCTGCGCATTGCCTGCGGCCAGGACTCGCTGGTCATCACTGCCGGTCAGCGCAACGACAACGGCCTGTACCTGAGCGGCCCGCAACTGGCCCGTGAACTGGGCCTGGTCGAAGGTTCGCGCCTGCGTGGTGCTGAGTCCGGTCGCCCGGCACGCCGTACCCGCGTCCTGATCCTGGGCGTAAACGGTTTTATCGGTAACCACCTGTCCGAGCGTCTGCTGCAAGACGATCGTTATGAAGTGTATGGCCTGGACATTGGCTCCGACGCCATCGACCGCCTGCGCAGCCACCCTAACTTCCACTTCGTGGAAGGCGACATCAGCATCCACACCGAGTGGATCGAATACCACATCAAGAAGTGCGACGTGGTCCTGCCGCTGGTGGCCATCGCCACGCCAATCGAATACACCCGCAACCCGTTGCGCGTATTCGAACTGGACTTCGAGGAAAACCTCAAGCTGGTGCGCTACTGCGTCAAGTACAACAAGCGCGTGATCTTCCCGTCCACGTCCGAAGTGTATGGCATGTGCCAGGACAAGAACTTCGACGAAGACACCTCCAACCTGATTGTTGGCCCGATCAACAAGCAGCGCTGGATCTACTCGGTGTCCAAACAGTTGCTGGACCGCGTGATCTGGGCCTACGGCACCAAAGGCCTGAAGTTCACCCTGTTCCGTCCGTTCAACTGGATGGGCCCGCGCCTTGACCGTCTGGACTCGGCACGTGTTGGCAGCTCGCGCGCCATCACCCAACTAATCCTGCACCTGGTGGAAGGTACCCCGATCCGCCTGGTTGACGGTGGCGAACAAAAACGCTGCTTCACTGACGTTGCCGACGGTATCGAGGCCCTGGCCCGCATCATCGACAACAAGGGTGGCAAGTGCGACGGCCAGATCATCAACATCGGCAACCCGGACAACGAAGCCAGCATTCGTCAGCTGGGCGAAGAGTTGCTGCGTCAGTTCGAAGCCCACCCATTGCGTGCCAACTTCCCTCCGTTTGCAGGTTTCCGCGACGTTGAAAGCCAGTCTTTCTACGGCACTGGCTATCAGGACGTCAGCCATCGCAAGCCAAGTGTTGAAAACGCCCGTCGTCTTATCGACTGGACGCCGACCACCGAGCTGAGTGAAACCATTGGCAAGACCCTGGACTTCTTCCTGCGTGAAGCCATGGTAGAAATCGCGGAAAAACGCTGATGCAAGCTGGACTGCGTATCGATGTCGACACGTACCGTGGAACCCGTGAGGGGGTTCCACAGTTACTCGAACTGCTCGATGAAGCCCAGATCAAGGCCACGTTTTTTTTCAGCGTGGGGCCGGACAACATGGGCCGCCATTTATGGCGGCTGATCAAGCCCCAGTTTTTCTGGAAAATGATGCGCTCCAAGGCTGCCAGCCTGTATGGCTGGGATATTTTGCTGGCCGGCACCGCCTGGCCAGGCAAACCTATCGGCAAGGATCTGGGGCACTTGATGCGCCAGACCCTGGCCGCTGGCCATGAGGTCGGCCTGCACGCCTGGGATCACCACGGCTGGCAAGCCAACACCGCGCGCTGGAGCGAGGCACAACTGATCGAGCAGATCCGCCGTGGTGTCGAGACCCTGAGCGACATCACCGGACAGGCCGTCGAGTGTTCGGCAGCCGCAGGGTGGCGTGCCGATGAACGCGTAGTCCAGGCCAAGGAAACCTTTGGTTTTCGTTACAACAGTGATTGCCGCGGGCACAGTCTGTTTCGGCCACGATTGGCTGACGGCAGACTGGGCGCGCCGCAAATCCCTGTGGATTTACCGACGTTCGATGAAGTGGTCGGGCCGCACCTGAGTGCCGCCGACTTCAACTCATACATTCTTGATCGCTTCAGCCCGCAAAAGCTGAATGCATACACCATCCATGCTGAAGTAGAAGGGATTCTTATGGCAAACGACTTCCGTCAATTGCTGGCGCAGGCCCGTGCCCGCGATATTCATTTCCAGCCCCTGCGGGACTTGCTTCCGATCGACATTGACAGTCTGCCTGCCGGGCAACTCAGCCGCGGCGTGCTTGAAGGCCGTGAAGGCTGGCTGGGAGTACAGAAGCCATGACCCAGCGCTGGACGATACCCCTGCTGGTACTGGCCTTTATTGCGTTTTACCTGTTGCCACTGGGCACCCACGGCCTGTGGATTCCCGATGAAACGCGCTACGCACAAATCGGCCAGCAAATCCTGATCGACGGTAACTGGATCACTCCCCACTTCATGGATTTGCGCTACTTCGAGAAGCCGATTGCCGGCTACTGGATGATCGCTATCGGCCAGGCCATTTTTGGCGAGAACCTGTTTGGCGTGCGCATTGCCTCGGCCATCGCCACCGGCCTGAGCGTGTTCCTGGCCTATGCCGTGGCTCGCCGCCTGTGGAACGACCCGCGCAAGAGCTTCGCCTGCGCCCTGGTGTACATGACGTTTGGCTTGATCGCAGGCCAGGCGGGTTATTCAAACCTCGATCCGCAGTTCACGCTTTGGGTCAACCTGAGCCTGGTGGCCTTGTGGTTTGCCGTCGACAGCAGCACTACCCGTGATCGTCTGATCAGCTGGGCCGTGCTGGGCTTTGCCTGTGGCATGGGCTTCATGACCAAAGGCTTTTTGGCCCTGCTGCTGCCGGTGCTGATCGCCCTGCCCTACATGGTCTGGCAAAAGCGTTTTCTGGAACTGGTCAAATATGGCCTGGTGGCCATGCTGGTCGCAGCCTTGGTTTCACTGCCGTGGATCCTTGCGGTTCACGCCCAGGAGCCCGATTACTGGAATTTTTTCTTCTGGCACGAGCACATTCGCCGCTTTGCAGGTGAAGATGCCCAGCACGGTCGTCCATGGTGGTTCTATCTGCCGCTGATGGTGGTCGCCAGCCTGCCCTGGGTAGCCCTGCTGCCTGCAACCTTCAAGGATGCCTGGCAGAACAAGCGTCATGCCAGCGTGGTGTTCCTGCTGATGTGGCTGCTGTTGCCGCTGGCCCTGTTCAGCCTGAGCAAAGGCAAGCTGCCGACTTACATCATGCCGTGCATGTTGCCGCTGGCCCTGCTGCTGGGCCACGCGCTGATTGCCCGTGTCGAGCAGGCCAAAACCGGAGCCATCCGCTTGAACGGCCTGCTCAATCTGGTGGTGGGCGGCGTGGCATTGCTGGCCCTGATCTATTTCCAGCTCAAAAAACCGTTTTATGACAATGAACCGCAGCACATGGCGTTGTTGGTGCTCGTGCTGCTGACCTGGATCGTTACCGGCCTGCTCACGTTGTCCAAACCGTTGAAAATGTGGGCCGCCCCTGCCGTGGCAATGGGTGTTCTGGTTCTCGCGCTGCCTGCGGCCATGCCGACCAGCGTGATTCACAACAAAATGCCCGACCAGTTCGTCCTTGAACACATGGACGAGTTGTCCCAGGCCAAGTCCTTGCTCAGCAACGACCTGGGTGCGGCATCTGCCTTGTCGTGGCGCCTTCGGCGCCCGGACGTGACGCTCTACAACACCCAGGGCGAAGTCAAATACGGCCTGACCTATGACGATGCCAAAGGCAAGAGCATCGGCCTGGCCGATATTGGCCAATGGATGGCTGACGCCCGTCGCCAAGGCCCGGTGGGCGTAGTCATGCGAGTCAAGGACAGCGATGAAAGCGATGAAATGGATCACTTGCCCAAAGATGCCAAGCGCTATGACGAAGGCAACATGGTCATTCTGATTTTCCCGCAGATCGCTCCATGACCCTGGCACTGCTGCTATTGGCGTGCCTGTTGACCTGCGCCGGCCAGATCGCCCAGAAGTATGCGGTCGAAGGCTGGCGCGGGATTGAATCCGGGGTGGCGCAAAAACTGCGCTCCCCCTGGCTGTGGCTGGCCTTGCTGTGCCTTGGCCTGGGTTTGCTGGTGTGGTTGCTGGTGTTGCAACGGCTTGAGGTCGGGATTGCTTACCCGATGCTCAGCCTCAACTTTGTGCTGATCACCCTGGTGGCCCGCTACCTGTTTAAAGAATCCATCGACCGGCGTCATTGGCTGGGGGTGGGGCTGGTGATTGCCGGCGTCATTTTGCTGGGACAACAAGCATGAACCTGCGCCGTGGATTTGCCTTTGCCTCGGGGAGTGTATTGCTGGTCAGCACTGCCCAATTGGGCATGCGCTGGAGCATGACCCGCTTGCCGCAGCCGGCTCAATGGGTGGATGCAATCAGTCAGGGCGATGTATCGCTCCCGGCGTTGGCGGTGGTGTTTGCCGCGATCATGGCGTATGCGCTGTCGATGCTCTGCTGGCTGCTGGCCCTGCGCGACTTGCCGCTGGGTCGCGCGTATTCGCTGTTGAGCGTCAGTTACGCCTTGGTGTACCTGCTCGCTGCAAGCCTGCCGATTTTCGATGAACACTTCACTTTGTCAAAAACCCTGGGTGTGACACTGGTCATCCTTGGGGTGCTTACGATCAACTCTCGACGTACCAGGAACTGCGCATGAAAATCAGTGTATTTGGTAGTGGCTATGTAGGCCTGGTGCAGGCGACGGTCCTGGCTGAAGTCGGCCACGACGTGATCTGCATGGACATTGACCAGAAAAAGGTCGAGCTGCTGCAGCAAGGTCACGTCAGCATTTTCGAACCCGGGCTTTCGAGCCTGGTGCGTGAAAATATTGAAAGCAAACGCCTGCGCTTTACCAGCGATGAAAAACTCGCCGTGGAGCACGGTCAGGTACTGTTTATCGCCGTGGGCACGCCCCCGAGCGAAGACGGTTCGGCTGACCTGGGCCAGGTGTTTTCAGTCGGTGATGCGGTTGCCCGCCACCGTGAAGAGCCGCTGATCCTGGTCGAAAAATCCACCGTACCCGTCGGCACCGGTGACGCACTGACCGCCCATATCAACAAGGCCCTGAGCCTGACCGGGCGCACACTGCAATTTGACGTGGTGTCCAACCCGGAGTTTCTCAAGGAAGGCTCGGCAGTTACCGATTGCCGTCGCCCGGATCGCATCATCATTGGCTGCGCCCGCGAAGAAGTCCGCGAGGTCATGCGTGACCTCTACGCACCGTTCAACCGTAACCATGACCGCATCATTTTCATGGACCTGCGCAGCGCCGAACTGACCAAGTACGCCGCCAACTGCATGCTTGCGACCAAGATCAGCTTCATCAACCAGATTGCAGAACTGGCCGAGCACCTGGGCGCCGACATCGAAGCCGTGCGCCTGGGCATCGGTGCCGATACCCGTATCGGCTACCACTTTATCTATCCGGGCTGCGGCTACGGCGGTTCGTGCTTCCCCAAAGACATGCGCGCGCTGATCCACAGTGCCCAGCAGGTCAATTGCTCAAGCGATCTGTTGCAAGCGGTTGAAGCCATCAACGAACGCCAGAAGCACAAGCTGTTCGATCGCATCAATGCGTTCTTCAAGGGCGATCTCAAAGGCAAGACCTTTGCCCTGTGGGGTCTTGCGTTCAAACCCAATACAGACGACATGCGCGACGCGCCGAGCCGGGTATTGATGGAAGCCTTGTGGGCAGCCGGAGCCAATGTACGGGCCTTCGACCCCGAAGCCATGCAGGAAACCCAGCGTCTTTACGCCAATGAAGAACGCCTGAGCCTGATGGGTACGCCGGAATCCACCCTAAGCGGCGCCGACGCGCTGATCGTGTGTACCGAGTGGCAACAATTCAAGGCTCCGGATTTTGAGCTGATCAAGCAGCGCCTGAACACCCCGGTGATATTTGACGGGCGCAACCTGTACGACGGCGAGCGTCTGGCCAAGACCGGCTTGCAGTACTTCCCGATGGGACGGGGTGAATCGTGCAACTTGCCGGTTTCCCACGGTTCAACAGCCATTTGATGATGTGATCACGCCGCCATTGGTAACAATGGCGGCGTTTTTTTTGCGTGCTCCGAGGAGTCAAGGAGACTCGACATGCCTGCCGATTTCACCCCCACAGCCCTGCTCACCCTACGCAGGCAATCCCTGATACTGGGCGCGCTCGCATTAGTGCTGTTTATTCAGGGCAACCATCAAGAGGCGGCGATCGGTTTTGATTCGCGCTTTGTCATGTTTGCCAACGAAATGCTGCGCAACGGTCCCGGCTTTTTCCCGACGACCTATGGCCAGCCCTACGCCGACTACAGCGCAACCTCGACCGTGTTCACCTGGTTGCTGTCGCTGCCCTTTGGCAAAGTGACCAGCCTGACGGCGTGGCTGCCCACGGCCATCGCCAGCGCAACCCTGGTGACGTTGATGTATCGCCTGGTTGCACCGCGATCCACACTCTGGGCGTTGGTCAGCGTGGCCCTATTGTTGCTGAGCATGACCTTCGTGACCGAAACCCGGGCCGTTTCCCTGGACCAGATGCTGGCAGCCGTCAGTTTCAGCGCGTTCTATCTGGCTTACGCCCACGACAACTTCGGGGCGCCACGACGACATGTCTGGCTACTGGCTCTGCTGGTGCTGGGCTTTGCCATTCGCGGCCCGATCGGCCTGGTGATTCCCACCGGTATCCTGTGCAGTTACTACCTGCTTGGCGGCCAATGGCGACGCCTGATCAGCGTTGGGCTACAAGCGCTGGCGTTGTTGATCGCGTGCATTGGCACATTGCTGATGCTGGCCTGGCTCAGTGGTGGCGAGGCGTTTGTCCACGAAGTGATCCGCATGCAAGTCACCGGGCGCATGGACGGCACCGAAGGCGCAAGCAGCGTGCTGTATTACTTCACAAGCTCCGTGGGCAACTACGCCCTGGCTTACCCGCTGGCCGTGGTGGTGCTGGTGGCAATCCTGATTGCCGGGCGCAAACAGTCGGGACCGTCGCTGCAACTGGTCAAATACTGTGTGGCGGCCGCGTTGGTGGTCATGATCGGCCTGTCGATTCCTCAAGCGAAAAAAGCCCGCTACCTCCTGCCCATGTTGCCAATGGCCGCGATCATTGCGGCTTATCCGTTTCAAGTCATGAGCGGTCGGGTGTTTGGCGTTTTACGTTGCTTTATTCAAGGGCTGTTCTTGATCCTGCCGGGCTTGCTGATCATCGGCCTGATCGTTGCAGGCAAGCGTTTTGGCGAGCAGTTGCCGCCCTTGACCGCTACCTTCGTCATCCTGGCGGTTCTCCAGGTTCTGGCCCTGGGCCTGTTGTTCAAAGCCCGGTGGCGCACTCAAGGGTTGGCGGCGTGTGCCGTGCTGGCGCTGTGGAGCAGCTATATCACCGTCTTTGAACCGGCAGAGCGCACTCTGTATGACACGCGCACCTTTACCCTCAAAGCCCTGCAACTGATCGATCAGGCCCCGGCGCCCGTGGTGCTGCACGGCATGGGCAAAGACGCCAAGGCGATCAAATTCATGGTCAACGTGGACCGGGATCTGCTGCCGCTTTTCACCCAGTCACCTGCAGAGCTGACAGCACTGCGCGCACCGGCCTGGATCGTGATGGACAGAAAGGACTATGAGGCCTTGCAGGGCAGCGAGCCGGGCAGCATTGCACCGGCACTGAGCGGGCGCTTCGACAAGAATGATTACGTGCTGCTGCATTTGCGTTGATCGCGACAGGCCGTTTTGCTCGCTCCCACAGGGTCGGCGCAATACCTGTGGGAGCAACTGTCATTGAGGATTTATTTTCAAATAATCCTTTCGGACATGGCTTCGCCAGCGATACCGCGTAGCGGTATTACTGGCGAAGCCCTCGCTTCAGTAAAGTGCCCCTCATTTGTTATCAAAATGCGGGGCCTGAGATTTCTTCTCCCTCCAACCCGTGCCATCTCGCAGCATTGCGTTAAGACGAATCAATAGCTTACGCATGCATGCCACAACAGCGACCTTCGCAAGCTTGCCTCGCGCTCGCAGAGCCTCATATTCGGCTTTGACTTGCGGATCGTGCTGAACCATTGACCAGGTCGACATATAGGTTGCGCCACGCACTGTATAGCGCCCGCCCTCGATTGATCGGGGGCCGCTCTTCTTGCCACTATCGTTGTTGTAGGGCGCTAACCCTGCCAAAGCCGCAATCTTGCGTCCCGACACGGTTCCGAGCTCAGGAAGAAATGCCATGAGCGTTCCGCAGGTGATGGCTCCGATCCCTTTCACCGACCTCAGTCGCCTGGCTTTCTCCTGATCCAGCACGGTCGAGGCATCTTCAATCTCCTTACCCAATGACTTGATCTGGCCCTCCAGGTAAGCGATGTGATCGGTGTAAGTGGATATGGCTCTAGCGCATGTGGTTTGCTTCATCCGGCGCTTGTCGCTGTCTCGGCTCTTGACCAAGCTGCCTCGCAGCTTGAGCAATTCGCCCAGCTCATCCCGATCCTTATTCGGTTCAACATGCGGCAAGTCCTCGAAATCTCTCGCAAACTTCGCCAGCATCTGAGCATCGATCTTATCGGTTTTAGCTATCTTGCCCATAGCTCTCGCATAGTCGCGAGCGCGTTTGGGATTGACGCGAAAGACATTCAAACCCTCCAACCGCAAGGCTCTGAGCAATGCCCTTTCATAGCCGCCGGTGGCTTCAAGCAAGATCCGCCCCACCTCAAGCTCGTTCAGGCATGTGATCAGCCGAGTGAAGCCCTCAAGGTCATTACTGACCTGAAACTGTGGGTAATTTGCAGGAAGAAACCCCACATCCACAGTCGCTTTCGAAACATCGAGACCAACGTAGTAGGAAATCATCGCCAAGTCCTCTTACACTCAAGAAGTGAGAGCACTCTGACCTATCCCTAGCTTGTGATTTCGAGTTTGCCGCTCATGCAACTGTTCGGGCTTCTGGTCAGAGTGAGAGGTGGATGGCGACTTGGCTCCCACTCGTGCTTTAAGCACCGCTGGCTTTCAGTCTGCCATCCACTGCTCTCACCCTTCTGAGTTTAAGAGACCTTGAAGACACAAGCTGGCTTGCCTGCGATGCAAACGCTGCGGTCTGTCAGGTTGAACCCAGTGATGCCATCGCGAGCAAGCCCGGCCCAGCTATTAGCAGCTACAACCCCCACAAATAGGTACAATTCCCGCCCTTCACTTTCTTCCAAGGAATCCCAATGTCAGGGCTTGAACTGTTTGCCGCCGCACTCGGCGTCATCGCCGTCTGGTTAACAGTCAAACAAAACCCCTGGTGCTGGCCCATCGGCCTGGTGATGGTGCTGCTGTACAGCTGGATTTTTTTCGAGATCAAACTGTATTCAGGCATGCTCCTGCAGGTGTTTTTTGCCGTGCTGCAAGTCTATGGCTGGTGGCAGTGGACCCGCGCAGGCTCGCAACATGAAGGCCGCGTGGTTTCTCGACTCAGTGCCTTGCACGTGCTCTTCGGCCTCGCTATGGGCGTCATAGGCAGTGCTGCTTTGGGTGCTGCAATGGCCCATTGGACTGACTCCAGCTTCCCTTGGCCTGACGCCACGTTGACCGCTTTCAGCCTGGTCGCACAAGTGTGGATGGCGCAAAAACGCCTTCAATGCTGGGCGCTGTGGTGTGTGATCGACGTGCTCTATATCGGCTTTTTCGCCTGGCAGGATCTGTACCTCACGGCCGGCCTTTACGCGCTGTTTACCGTCATTGCCATTCAAGGCTGGCGTGACTGGCGCCGCGACCCGGCGCTACGCACATGAAGGTGGTCGTACTGGCAGGGCCGGAATCGAGCGGTAAAAGTTGGCTGGCAGCGCTGCTGCAAGAGCGTTTTGGCGGCATTCTGGTGGGCGAATATGTTCGCTACTTTATCGAGCAAAACCCTCGCGACACCTGCCTGGCGGATATTCCACAGATCGCTCGCGGCCAGCTCGAATGGGAAGACCAGGCACGTGCCAAACGGCCCGAACTGCTGATTCTGGATACTCATTTGCTGAGTAACATCCTGTGGAGCCAGACGCTGTTCGGCGACTGTCCGGACTGGCTGGAAACCGAGCTGCTAAAGCGCGAATACGATCTGCATCTGCTGTTGTCCCCTGACGATGTGGAATGGACCGCTGACGGCCAACGTTGCCAACCCTCACTGGTTGAACGCCAGGCATTTTTCAGGGCCAGCCATCAATGGCTGACAGACCACCACCAACCCTTGCAAGTCATCACGGGCGATTGGCAGGCTCGACAACAACACGCCTGCGAGGCGGTCAATAAATTAATGAGCGCTCAGGAAACTTATTCAATAAGTATTAGTCAGTAAGTTATAGCCCACTAAAAAGTGCAATTCATTAACCAACAACTTAATGGATTCAGCACTTTTAATATGTCCACTGCTGTTACATGCAACCCCCCGCAACACCGCTAAAACACCGACCTGCGGCATAAACACGAATAGTGTAACGCTCATGAAACAGGCCCTGTTGGCCTCTAAAAATAGCGCCTGCCCAACAGATAAAGGCGCTGACCGGCTCCTTGTTATCTCACGCTCGTTACACTTCGGCTCAAGCGGAATTGCCATCATGCTGCCAGCTATTGTTTTACAACGTTAATTCAAAAGCGGCACAGCTCATGCTCTTTCCTTATCACGCTGGCTAGGGCCAGCGTCGAAAAGGGAGCACAGTCATGGGGCACTTATATCGTGGTAACCGTTACCTGCTGATGGCTTGCAGCCTGAGCGCCTTGATGGGCGTGTGCAGCGCAGTACAGGCCGCAGGTAGTGGCGAGATAGTGCTTGTACGTACTGTCCAACCTCAGCCGGTGGGCACCCCCGCCATGCATCCCGATCCCGACCCTGTTACCGCCAATGCCAGCCCTCTGGCACAAGTGATGGGCGGTACCCGCGAACTCAATGATGGCGATTTTGCCGGTGTCAGCACCGGTACCTCGATCAGGCACACCATGATGCCCAATGGCAACAGTCTGCCAGGGCTCAATACCAGCAACGGCCTGCCAGGCATGACCAACGGCCATGGCGGTGGGAGCGGCGGCACCATTTCCGACACCATCGGCAACAGCATCAGCCAGGGTATGCGTCCGCTCTCTATATTGAGCCAGGGGAAATAACATGACTGCCTACAGCCTGCCTGTGGTGATTGCCGCCCTGCTTGCCAGTTCAAGTGTGCTGGCGGCCTCTGACAACAACGCCGAGATCAACAACTCGGGTGCCAATTACCACGGCAACGTCACCATCAACCAGGCTGCGGGCGACCAGCAGCAACAAGTCAACATCCGCGCCATTGCCATCGGTACCGAGGCCAAAGCCTCAACGTCCGTTACCCAGAAAATCAATACCCCGGCCGACCCTTCGCTTAATGCCAAGGCAGTCATTGGCGGCAACTCTTTCAGTAATGGCAGCGGTGTGATCGGTATCAACCAGTCCGCCGGAGCCAACAACCAGATGGTCAATACCGTGCGAGTGGGCATCAGTGCCCAACCGCAAGGTATGGACGACAGCGCCCTGTCACAACAGAACGTGGCGCTGGTACCAAACTCGGGAACCGCAACCCCCGCCAGCGGCAGTCGCCAGGTCGTTACCAGCGATCAGGCCTTCACCGGCAGCCGAGGGGTGGTGCAGTTGAACCAGAGTGCAGGGGTGGGGAACCGCATGGCTAACACCCTGAATATACGGGTTGCTGACTGACCCGATAACAACGCAGTGCAATTAGAAAGTGCCAACACTTAACACACTAATGAAGCACGGAGAATCACCATGAAAACTTCAATCGCTCTGAAACCTCTTGCTTTCGCCATTGCCACTTTGGTGGCCGTATCAGCGCACGCATACGGCCCACCAGCTCCACCAGCCTATACACTGGACCCAAATGCAGCGGCGGCAGCTGTTGTGATTGACGTGCAAAACAGTCACAACAACAAAGTGACCAACAAAGCGATCAAAAACACCGCAACCGTCAAAGACTCGGTCAAAGGTGCTGAAGGCAACATGGGCGTCAACGCCGCCGCTGGCTCGGGCAACCAACAAGACAACGCCGTTGCGATCGCAACCGCTGACGAAACGTTTGTCTTTGGTACTGCTGCGTCCCTGACCAGTGCAACCCAGACCAACAGTCACAACAACGATCATAACTACGGCACCCAAAACAACGCCATGCTCAAAAGCTCGGGCAATGGCAGTTCAGGCAACGTGGGTATAAACGTGGCTGCGGGCGACTTCAACCAACAGAAAAACAACCTGGCCATCGCCGTATCCAACGGCCGCATCGCTTCCGCAGGCGCAACTGCCAACCAAACCTCCAATAACCTGTCGGTTATCAACGAGGCTGGCGCGTCCTACCTGAGCAATGTGAACACCTGGGGCCCAAGCTGGAGCCACAACAAAACCCCGGTCATCAACAACGCCACCATGGACCATTCGTTCAATGGCATGTCGGGTAATGGTGGTGCCAACATCGCGGCTGGTGTAGGCAACCAACAAAGCAACTCGCTGTCCATCGCTGCAGGTTGCAAAGTCTGCATGTAATAGCGACGGTAAAGGAGGGTCTCGTTTACGAGACCCTTTCTCTTCATACAAGGCGTATCAATCATGCGTATTGTCGCCCTCGCCCTCATGCTTGGCTTGACCGGGATCACCGGGATGACCCAGGCCGCACAAATGTCCGTCGCCGCCATGCCTGGCGGCAATCTGGTTTTCAAACAGGTACAGAGCATTCGTGAGCGGCGCTTCAAGGACATCGTCGAACAAAAGACCGACTTCAGTTGCGGCGCAGCAGCACTGGCCACCGTATTGCGCCAGGCCTACTGGCTGGACGTCGACGAAGACCAGATCATCAAAGGGATGCTGAAGAACGCAGATCAGGACCTGGTGCGCGTTCAGGGTTTTTCAATGCTCGACATGAAGCGCTACGTTGAAAGTATCGGCATGCGCGCCCGGGGTTACCGAATTCCTGCGCAAAGCCTGGAGAGTGTGAACATCCCCGTGGTGGTACTGCTGGAGATCCGTGGCTACAAGCATTTTGTCGTCCTGCAACGCACCCAGAAAGACTGGGTTTACATCGGCGACCCTGTACTTGGCCACAAACGTTATTCCCATGACGATTTTATCAAAGGCTGGAATGGCATCGTGTTTGCCATCATCGGCCCCGGTTACGACAAAACCAACGCCCTACTGTCGCCCCCTGCTCCGCTGACAGCTAAAAACCAGCTGGACGGGTTCAGTCCGGTAAAAGATGCAGAGCTCATGGACTTTGGTTTTATTCAAAGCGACTTTTTTTAGGTGCGCCAAGCATGACTACGGAGCTGCGCGCTCCTGGAGCAGCACATGAAAACTCCAATCTGGCTGATTGCCGCCTGCCTGGCGGCCAGTCTGCCCGCCCAGGCCGCATCGACCTTTAAACCGGTCGAATTGAAAGACAATGAAATGTCCGAGTTGCGTGGACGTTATGTCATGCCCGGACGAATCATCAGTTTCGGCATCGTAATGAACAGTACCTGGACCAGCAGTAATGGCGGCGTAGTGGGTGCCAGCACCTCCATGTATGTGCAAAACACCATTGAGCCCAAGTTCTATGTCTCCACTTACAGTTCTGCCGGTAATGGCCCCACCGGTTCACCCGGTACCGGCTCGGTGACCGGAGGCGTGGGCTTGACCACGGGCCAGGGCGTGACCCAGAGCGTGCGGGCTGCGGGGGATTACAACAGCGCTTACAACAATGTTGATATCAATGTGACCGAGGCCAATCAGGCACCTGCGGTTAACCAGCAAGGCGTGTTGCTGACCGCCAACAACCCGATTACCCAAACAGGCGGCGCAGGCAACTTGACGGTGTCTGCCGTAAACGGAGGCATCCAACTAGCGATCCAGGCTAACAACAATCAAGGCAATTCACTGCAACAAATAGCCCAAGGGGGCGTATTGCAGAGCACAACACTGTTGGGGGGCGGCAACATGGTTAATAACATGACCCAACTGAATGTGGTGTTGCGCAATAACATGCCCAGTCCCGGTGCACTCGATTGCAATCTTAGTCAGCTAAAAGGACTACGCAATATGGGATATTGAACTACGCTCAGGTCCTACGACTTGGCTTATCTGGACGGCTTATTTCATGCACCGATCGTTTACCTTTCGCGCAGTTGTATGCATGAGCACTATTTTCCCATCAGCACTGCTGTATGCAGCACCTGGTTCGGACGTAGAGCTACTAAAACAAGAATTACTGGAGCTACGCCAACGTTACGATCAGCAGCAAAAAGCCCTGGCTGTGCTTGAGCAGCGTGTTCGTCAAGTGGAAGACCAGCCCGCAACACCTGCTCCCCGTCGCCTGGCCAAATCTCCAGCCGACATGAAAGGCAATCAGACAGTTGCAGGCGCCAGTACCACAGGCGCAGCCGTTGCTGCAGGCGGCAGTTCCTACGGGACCGCCTTGAAGGATGACTCCGCACCGGCCCAGAGTGTGGTCAACCTGTACGACGAAGCCAGCGGCTTCTTCGGCGGTGGCAAGTTCAGTTTCGAAACAGGCGTTACCTATTCCCGTTATGACACCCGCCAACTGATCCTCAACGGCTTCCTGGCCCTGGACTCGATCTTTCTGGGCAACCTGAACCTGGACCGGATCAAGGCCGACAACTGGACGCTGGATCTGACCGGCCGCTACAACCTGGATAACCGCTGGCAGTTCGACGTCAACGTACCAGTGGTCTACCGTGAATCGACTTACCAGTCCGGTGGTGCCAACGGCGGTGATGCCCAGGCGACTTCCGAGCAAACCGTCACGCGTGACCCGACCATTGGTGACGTCAACTTCGGTGTCGCCTACAAGTTCCTCGATGAGTCGGTAAACACCCCGGATGCGGTGTTCAGCGTGCGGGTCAAGGCCCCTACCGGCAAGGATCCGTTCGGGATCAAGCTGGTTCAGTCGCCTGACAACACCAACGTATTCACCCCTGAAGACCTGCCAACCGGTAATGGTGTGTGGTCCATCAGCCCGGCTATCTCCCTGGTCAAGACCTTCGACCCGGCCGTACTGTTCGGTACCCTCTCCTACACCCACAACCTTGAAGAGTCGTTTGACGACATCAGTTCAACGCAAAATCTGAAGCAGCCTGGCAAGGTCAAACTGGGTGACAGCTTCCAGATTGGCGCGGGTGTGGCGTTCGCCCTCAACGAGAAGATGAGTATGTCGTTCTCGGTGTCTGACCTGATTCAGAAAAAGAGCAAGCTCAAGCAGGATGGCGGGGACTGGCAAACAGTCACCACCAGTGATGCCAACGCAGGCTACTTCAACGTCGGCATGACGGTTGCCGCCACCAACAACCTGACCATCGTGCCAAACCTGTCGATTGGCCTGACGGATGATGCACCGGACTTCACCTTCAGCCTGAAATTCCCGTACTACTTCTAAGCCGCACAAAAAGGCCCGCCGCGTTCAAACGCGGCGGGCCTTCTGTTTTTCAGCGGATATTGTGCTTATGCAACAACCGGTAAAACGTAGGTCGCGACACCCCCAACACCCTCGCTGCCACACTCAGGTTATCGCTATGGCGGTGTAACACCTCGCACAGGGCCTGGCGTTCCGCGCGGTCCTTGTACTCTTCAAGTGTGCTCATTTCACCGACAAACAGCGGGCTTGAGTCCAGCCCCAGGTCATGGGCCTCGATCTGGCGACCTTCAGCCAGTACCAATCCACGGCGCACACGGTTGGCAAGCTCGCGCACATTGCCGGGCCAGCCGTGATTGCCCATGGCAATCAATGCATCATCACTGAAACTGCGCGGCCGACGCCCCGTCTCCAGGCTGTAGTAACGGGCAAAGTGACTTGCCAACATGGCCAGATCGCCATGACGTTCACGCAGTGGCGCCGTGATCACCTGCAATACATTCAACCGGTAGTACAAGTCTTCCCGAAAGCGCCCCCTCACAATGGCGGCTTCCAGATCGACGTGAGTGGCCGCAAGAACGCGCACATCGACCGGGATCGGCTGACTGCCACCGACCCTCTCAATGTGTTTTTCCTGCAAGAAACGCAACAGATTGGCTTGCAGCTCCATCGGCAGATCGCCGATTTCATCCAGAAAAAGCGTGCCGCCATTGGCCGCCTCTATCCGTCCGATCTTGCGCTGGTGAGCGCCCGTGAACGCGCCTTTCTCATGGCCGAAGAGTTCCGACTGAATCAAATGATCGGGAATGGATCCGCAGTTGATCGCGACAAAAGGTTTGCCATTGCGCTGGGATTGCCGATGCAGGGTGCGCGCGACCAGCTCTTTACCGGTACCGCTTTCACCCCGAATCAAGATGGGAGACTGGGTGGGGGCAAACTTGCTCAAAATTTTGCGCAGATCGCGCATGGATCGGCTGTCTCCGAGCAGCTCATCCTCTTGGGGCAAAGTGAGCGGTGAAGCCTGACCCCGCAAGCAGGCCATGCCAAAGGCCCGGCCAAGCGTGACCTGAACCCGCGAAACATCGAAGGGCAAGGTGTGAAAGTCAAAAAACCATTCACAAACAAAGTCCCCCACGTTCTTCAGTTTAAGGACGTCGGGGGTCAGCACCGCAATCCACTCGGTGCCGCTGCGACTGATCATGTCTTTAACCGCTTCAGGACGCTCGAGGTGGGACGGCTGAAGCCGGAACAGGCCAACATCACACGAACGGTCAATAACACCTGCCAGCGTGCAGCTGTCTACCGACCAGCCTATGGTTCGCAAACCAGGGAGTATTTCATGGCAATCTTCACAGGGATCAACGACCAGCAGACGTCGGGGAGATGACATCGTGAGCATGACTGTTCCTTGGCGCCAAAAAATTAAAAAATCAATAAAAACAGTCCTTTGTTCCATCCAAGCGTAACGTTAGCAAGGCTGTGGGAGCTTTCAGGATCTTTTCTTTATATCCCTAATAGCCAATTGAGCGGTGTGCACTCAATTGGATAATCAAAAGGGTGTTTGCGAGCGCAAAAAATTGATTTGGATCAGTCGGGTAAAAAAACTTTTAAAAAAGTAGGAAAAGTGTGTGACCTGATGCCGGTCTGAGGTCATCAGTACAAGTAAGCAACCGAACGGTAAGCCCAGCCGACGGTTAATCATTTGATGGGCATACTTGAGAGAAAACCCTATGAACGCCCCGCTCCGTTTCAACGAAGCACTTTTGATTGCCGGCCACGCCTTTGAACCGTTTCAATGCGTCGCCTGGGCTGCACAAGATGGCCACGGCGAGTTGAGCCTGACGGTCATTGACCGCACCAACACCCGTATCGGCCGCAAACAGATCCCGCGCAGCGCCTGCGCAGACGCCGCCCAACTCGAAAGCCTGCTGGCTCAAGCCCGCGCCGAGATCAGCAGCGAAGGCTACACCCTGCAACCCTGGGTAATGCCTGCATAAGGCTGCCAGATTGCCCCTCCTTGCGGGAGCAGACTTGCTCCCGCAGGGGTAGTTGGCCTCTAGCCATCGATGTGCAGGTAGTCTGCCTTCAACTCCGCCGCCAATTGAGGCGCGCGACCAAGACGAATCGGGCCCCGCTCGATATCGATCAACAGCCCCGGGCAGCTGATTTCGGGCAACGCCGACCACTCTTTCAAACGGCCATCGGTCACTAGCAAAAATCGCTGCTGTTCCTGCGGCAACTGCTTGCGCCGCCGATCAAGCCACTTCGCGACTTCCTGCAGGGCCTCCAGCAACGGTGTACCACCACCGGCGCCCAGCTGGGCCAACCACTCATTGAGCGCCGCCGAAGCCTTTACCCCCGTGACCTGCCACACAGGCGAATTGCCGCTGGCTGTCATCACGGCCACCCGGGCACGCTGGCGATACGCATCCTCGAACAACTGGGCGAGCAGCCCCTTGGCATCACTCAGGGCCTGATGCCGCCGGGTTGAAGCCGATGCATCCACCACCACCAGCCACAGTTCCTGGGCGGCGCTTTTGCGGGTTTTATGGCGCAGATCTGCGCGCAGACGTGGACGGCCACGGAGCAAGGTTTGCACCCAATCGACCATCCCGCTGCCGGCACTGAGGCTTGCGCCCAGTTTGCCCGTTGCGAGATGACCCGCCTGGGGTCTGGCATCCGCCCCCACATCGGATCGGGGACGAATGCCTAAGACTTTTTTGGCCAGCTCGGCACTTCACGGCGCGCACCCATCGCCTGGGCCTGTGCTGGCAACTCGCCCCACTGGCCCTGGCCGGAACCGGATGAAGGCGTGCTGGATTGAGGCTGTGAATGCGGCTGCTCCGGTGTCGGCGCCTGGCCCGCCTGCTCGCGCCGCCGATGACGCAAGGCAAATTCGGCCACCGCATCGATGTCTTCAAGGCTGATTGCCGTGGCGCCACGCCAGGCGGCATGGGCCCGTGCAGCACGCAGCCACACCAGATCGGCACGCATACCGTCGACCGCCGCTGCAAAACAGCGCTCGGCAATCACCGCGAGCGATTGATCGTCCAGGGCGATGCTCGCCAGCAATCCCCGTGCATGCTCGCAACGCTGGCGCAGGGCCGTCTGCGCCTCTGCCCACTGTGCGCAAAACCCCTGGGGGTCAGCGTCAAAGGCCAGGCGTCGACGGATAATGTGTGCCCGTTCGGCCGGTTGCGGCAGACCGCTCATGACCACGTTCAGCCCAAAGCGGTCGAGCAGTTGAGGACGCAACTCCCCCTCTTCCGGGTTCATGGTGCCGATCAGGACAAAACGCGCAGCATGGCGATGGGAGATGCCATCGCGCTCGACCACATTGGTACCGCTTGCAGCCACATCCAGCAGCACATCCACCAAATGGTCTGCGAGCAAATTCACTTCGTCGACATACAGCACACCGCCATCGGCCTTGGCCAACACACCCGGTGAAAACTGCGCCTTGCCTTGCCCGAGTGCGGCGTCCAGATCGAGGGTGCCGACCAGACGCTCTTCAGTGGCACCCAGTGGCAGGGTCACGAACTGGCCGCTGGCGAGCAGATCTGCCAGCCCACGGGCCAGAGTAGATTTGGCCATGCCACGGGGACCTTCGATCAGCACGCCGCCAATCCTGGGGTCGATGGCCGTGAGGCACAGCGCAAGCTTCAACGAGTCCGCGCCGACCACCGCCGATAACGGGAAATGCGGGGTGTCAGTCATGTTTTCGGGTTCCAAATCGTAGAATGTTGATCGACTTCAAAAAGCCCTTCACTCTTCTTCTATATCCAGCAGCAGATTTTCCAGCGCCGCCTGATATTCCCCGGGCTCACTCCAAAGGCCGCGCTGCTGAGCCTCCAGCAAGCGCTCGGTCATGTCACGCAACGCGTGCGGGTTGTGCTCGCGAACAAACTCGCGGGTATCAGGGTCCAGCAGGTAGGCATCCGCCAGCAAGGCGTATTGATGGTCGTCGATCAAATGCGTGGTGGCATCGAACGCAAACAGGTTGTCCAGGGTCGCGGCCATTTCGAACGCGCCTTTATAACCGTGGCGCTTGACCCCGTCGATCCATTTCGGATTGGCTGCCCGCGAGCGGATCACCCGGTTCAGCTCTTCCTTCAGGGTGCGAATCTTCGGCAAGTCCGGCTGGCTGTGATCGCCGTGATAGCTGGCTGCAGCCTCCCCGCGCAACGTCTCCACAGCGGCCAGCATGCCGCCCTGGAACTGGTAGTAATCATTGGAATCCAGCAGGTCGTGTTCGCGATTGTCCTGGTTTTGTACCACGGCCTGCATTTGCCCCAGACGCTGGGCAAACTGGCCGCGGGCCGCCGTGCCTTCATCGGCCACGCCATAGGCATAACCGCCCCAGTTGAGGTACACCTGGGCCAGGTCATCACGGCTTTGCCACAAACGACCGTCAATTGCGTTCTGCACCCCGGCGCCATAGGCGCCGGGCTTGGCGCCAAACACCCGCCAGCCGGCCTGGCGCGCTGCCAGTTCGGGTGAGAGTCCATCGCGCTCCAGCTGCTCACGCTCACTGCGCACCTTGGCTGCCAGCGGGTTCAGATCATCCGGCTCATCCAGTGCCGCCACGGCCTGCACGGCGGCATCGAACAGGCGAATCAGATTGGCAAAAGCATCCCGGAAGAAGCCCGAAACCCGCAGGGTCACGTCCACCCGTGGACGGTCCAGCAGGCTGACCGGCAGGATTTCAAAGTCATCCACCCGCTGGCTGCCTGTGGCCCATACCGGGCGCACGCCCATAAGTGCCATGGCCTGGGCGATATCATCGCCGCCCGTTCGCATGGTCGCCGTGCCCCACACCGACAAGCCCAGTTGGCGCAGGTGGTCGCCGTGATCCTGCAAGTGACGCTCAAGAATCAGGTTGGCCGACTGAAAGCCGATACGCCAGGCCGTCGTAGTCGGCAGGTTGCGCACATCCACTGAAAAAAAGTTGCGACCGGTGGGCAGCACATCCAGGCGTCCGCGACTCGGTGCGCCACTGGGCCCCGCCGGCACAAAACGCCCTCCAAGGGCATCGAGCAGGCCCTGCATCTCGGCCGGCCCGCAGGCATCCAGACGCGGCGCGACGACATCAAGCAGTGCGTCGAAAATCCCCCTGACCTCGGCCCATTGCGCGGTGTCGGGCAATTGCAGCGTGCCCTCCAAAGCCTGTTCAATCAGTTGCGCCGCATATAACTCCAGACGCTCGCGGGTGTCCCCCGCCGTGCGCCAGCGCTCAGCAGTGACGGCCTGCAGCACCGCGGGTTGGCGCGCCGTCCAGGGCTCGGCCAATGCGCAGTCCAGCGGGTCAAAGCCCAGCTCAAAGGCTTTGGCCAGCGCCCGCAGAATGCTCGATTGCGCGCCACGACCATCGCCGCGAGGGATGCGCAGCAACGCCAGCAAGGTGTCGATCCGCAAGCGTCCGGCAGGCGACTCACCAAAAATATGCAAGCCATCACGGATTTGCGACTCCTTGAGGTCGCACAGATAGGTGTCCAGCCGTGGCAGCCAGATCGCAGCGTCGGCATCGCTGTCCAGCTTCTCGTCCAGTTGCAGCTCACGGTCGATACGGGTTTCACGCACCAGGGCGAGAATGTCCCGTTGCAACTCACGGGCGCGTCGGGGGTCGAGCAACTGCGCTTCGTAATATTCGTCGGCCAGCAACTCCAGATAACGCAGCGGCCCGTAGGTTTCAGCACGGGTCAGCGGCGGCATCAGATGATCGATGATCACCGCCTGGGTGCGCCGCTTGGCCTGGGCGCCTTCGCCCGGGTCATTGACGATAAAGGGATAGACGTTGGGCATCGGCCCCAGAATTGCGTCCGGCCAGCAGTTTTCGGACAGCCCGACGCCCTTGCCCGGCAGCCATTCCAGATTGCCGTGCTTGCCCACATGCACCACGGCGTGGGCACCATAGGTGTTGCGCAGCCAGAAGTAGAACGCCAGGTAGGCGTGTGGCGGAACCAGATCCGGATCGTGATACACCGCACTGGCATCGACCTGATAACCCCGCGCCGGCTGGATCCCGACAAAGGTCAGGCCAAAGCGCAGACCGGCAATCATCAGCCGCCCACTGCGAAACATCGGATCGTTTTGCGGCTCGCCCCAACGTGCAATCACCGCCTGGCGATTGATCTCGGGCAAGCCATTGAACATCGCCAGGTACTCATCCAGCGCCAGGCTTTGCAGGCAGGGACGCAGATCGAGGCTGTCCAGATCATTGCTGACGCCCCCCAGCAGAGCCTGGATCAACGCGGTGCCGGTCTCGGGAAGCTCGCAGTCCACGGGATACCCCTGGGCCTGCAAGGCACGCAGAATATTCAGCGCGGCCGCCGGGGTATCCAGCCCCACACCGTTTCCGATCCGGCCATCGCGGGTCGGATAGTTGGCCAGAATCAGCGCAATCCGTTTTTGCGGGTTCGCCACACGGCTCAGATCAACCCATCGCCGCGCCAGTTCTGCGACAAAATCCATACGTTCGGGATGGGCGCGATAACACACCACATCCGACTGACTGCGTTCGCTGCGCCATGCCAGATCCTTGAAGCTGATCGCACGGCTGATGATTCGCCCATCCAGTTCGGGCAACGCGATATGCATCGCCAGGTCCCGTGGCCCCAGGCCTTGCTCGCTGACTTGCCAGCCGGGCTCGTTGTCCTGGGCACAAATGGCCTGGATCACCGGGATATTGCGGCGAAACGGGCGCAAATGCGGGGCTTCCGGACTCGACTGGGCAAAGCCGGTGGTGTTGAGGATCACACCGGCCTCAACGTCGTCCAGCAGGTCCTGTACCACGGTCAGGCAGCCCGGTTCCTTGAGGCTGGCCACGGCAATCGGCAAAGGGTTGAGCCCGGCGGCCTGAAGGCGCTGGCAAAACACATCGACAAACGCGGTATTGGCGGCCTGCAAGTGCGAACGATAGAACAACAGCGCCGCAACCGGTTGCCCGACGAGCCATTGGGCCTGCCAGTCTTTGAGTTGGGCATTGGCGTGCACCGGATGATAAATCGCGGTGCGCGGCAGGGTTTGCGGCTCATCCCATGCATAATCGCGGCCCAGCCATTGACTGGCCAGGCAACGATAGAGCTGTTGGGCGTTATGCCGCCCGCCCTGGCGCAAAAAGTGCCACAGACGCTCGCCCTGCTCGGCCGGGACGGTGCTCAGCGCGCTGAGTTCCGGGTCGGGACGGTCGTCGCCGGGTACCAGAATCAGGGTGACACCACGCTCAGCCAGCTGCACCAGGCGCTCGATGCCGTAGCGCCAATAGCCGATGCCGCCGTGCAACGACAGCAAAATCACCTTGGCGTGTTGCAGCACCTGATCGACATACAAGTCGACCGAACCATGGTTTTGCACCTGCATCGGATTGGCCAGACGCAGGCTTGGATAATCTTCAGGCAACTGCTGTGCCGCTTCGGCAAGCAGTGCCAGGCTTGAATCACCACTGCACAGGATCACCAGCTCGGCGGGGGTCTGCCCCAAGTCGGCAATATTGTCATCCGATACAAAGCCACCGGGCTGGGTCCTGAGCAAATGCATGGTTTATACGCTCAACGCTGTACGCAGGGTGGATTCGAGCAGTGCAGCATCGAGGTCCTGACCGATCAGCACCAGCTTGGTGGTGCGCGCTTCGTCACGGCCCCAGGCGCGGTCGAAGTGCTTGTCAAAGCGCGTACCCACGCCCTGAATCAGCAGACGCATCGGCTTGCCCGGGATCGCCGCAAAGCCCTTGACCCGCAGAATGCCGTGTTTGACCACCAACTGGGTCAGCGCTTCCATCAGTACACGCTCCTCGCCCTCCGGCAGCTCGATGGAAATCGAGTCGAAAGCGTCGTGGTCGTGATCGTCGTGGTCATCATCGCCGTCGTGGTGATGGTCGTGGTGGCTGTGGCGGCCATCGATATGATCTTCAGAGCCTGCGCCCAGACCCAGCAACACGTCCAACGGCAAGCGGCCGCTGCTGGCTTCGATGATCTTGACCGCTGGCGGCAGTTCTTCAGCCACTTCGGCGCGCACTTTTGCCAGGTCTTCAGGGCTGATCAGGTCGGCCTTGTTGAGGATCACCAGGTCGGCACTGGCCAGTTGGTCAGCGAACAACTCGTGCAGCGGCGACTCATGGTCCAGGTTCGGATCAAGCTTGCGCTGGGCATCAACCTGGTCCGGGAACGCGGCAAAGGTGCCAGCGGCCACGGCCGGGCTGTCGACCACGGTAATCACCGCATCCACGGTGCAGGCGCTGCGGATTTCTGGCCACTGGAAGGCTTGCACCAACGGTTTTGGCAGGGCCAGGCCGGAGGTTTCGATCAGGATATGATCGATATCGCCACGACGAGCCACCAGCTCACGCATGACCGGGAAGAACTCTTCCTGCACGGTGCAGCACAGGCAGCCGTTGGCCAATTCATAGACGCGACCGTTGGCTTCTTCTTCAGTGCAGCCGATGGTGCACTGCTTGAGAATTTCGCCGTCGATGCCCAACTCGCCGAATTCGTTGACGATCACGGCAATGCGACGGCCCTGTGCGTTATCGAGCATATGGCGCAACAACGTGGTTTTGCCCGAGCCGAGAAAGCCGGTAACGATGGTGACGGGGGTTTTGGCCAGTGTTTTCATCGGATGCCCTATAGCAAAGCGGCGGGCATACGGGACGACGACCGCAGGCAGTGCGCGGTCAGTCTTCGCCACCGGATCACCCCGCCCGGTTGAAGTAAGAATCTGTCACGAGGCAGGTCTCCTGGCTTACGGCTGATACCTACCTTGCGCCTTCCCGCCTGCTGGGCAGTGGCTTTGCAAGATCAATGACCGTTTACAGTTGCGGGGGCAGCCGCGGCATACCGCGTTCCCTTCTTAGCTTCGCGCTGCGAAGAACCTCGAACACGCAAGGCTACGCAGTGCTTTGTAACAGGTCAATGCACAGGTGCGTCCGGGGAGGCGACTGCATTGATGCGGCCTGGCTTTTTGTGACCAGGCACACTGGCTTGCCTGTATCCCGGGCAAGCCAGTGCCCACAGAGGATTTACGCCGCAGTTGTGTTCTAATTGCCGCCTTTTTTCAGCCGCCCTGCTTCAAGGATCTGCCCATGCCTGCCACCTGCCCGACCCGCGTCCTGATCATTGGTTACGTGTGGCCCGAACCGCGCTCTTCGGCGGCAGGCGGGCACATGATGCAAATCATCGAGAGTTTTCTGCAGCAAGGCTGGCAGATCACCTTCAGCAGCCCGGCCGGGATTGGTGAACACAAGGCCGACCTCGCTGCCCTGGGTATTGATGAAGTCACCATCGAGCTCAATAACAGCAGCTTCGATGCCTTCATCACCGAACTGGCACCGGATATCGTGCTGTTTGACCGTTTCATGATGGAAGAGCAATTCGGCTGGCGCGTCGAGAAGCATTGCCCGCAAGCCTTGCGCGTACTGGAAACCTCCGACCTGCAAAGCCTGCGCGACGCCCGTCAGCAGCAACTCAAGGCACGTCTCAAGCACGACACCGAGCAGGACGATTTCAGCAGCCTGTTCGCCCCGGCCCAGCGCGAAACCTTTGAACAGATGGCCGACGCCGACCTGGCACAACGGGAGATCGCCGCGATTTATCGCAGTGACCTGAACCTGATGATTTCAGAATACGAGATCGATCTGCTGGTCGAGCAGTTCCACGTGCCCAAGGCCCTGCTGCATTGGTGCCCGCTGATGGTCGACAGCGTGCCTGAGGCGTTCGTGCCCTATGAACAGCGTCAGCATTTTCTGAGCATCGGCAATTTTCGCCACGCCCCGAACTGGGATGCCGTGCTATGGATGAAGACCCATATCTGGCCCTTGATCCGTCAGCAACTGCCCACTGCACAACTGCATGTGTACGGCGCCTACACGCCGCCCAAGGCCACTGCACTGCATAACCCGGCACAGGGTTTTCATGTCCTCAACTGGGCTGAAGATGCCCTTGAAGTGATGAGCAATGCGCGTATTTGCATGGCTCCCCTGCGTTTTGGCGCAGGCATCAAAGGCAAGATTGCCGATGCCATGCTCTGCGGCACCCCCAACGTGACTACGCCGGTGGGCGCCGAAGGCATGCACGGTGACCTGCCGTGGGCCGGTGCCATCGAGCGCAGTGCCCGCGGGATTGCGGCGGCAGCGGTCGAGCTGTACCAAAATCCCGAAGCCTGGCATCAGGCCCAGCGCAATGGCCTGGCCCTGCTTGAAGCGCGCTACCTGCAAGGCGTCCACGGCCCGGCACTGGTCGAGCGCATCCAGGCGTGCCGCGCAGAACTTGAGCAGCACCGGCGCAACAACTTCACCGGTGCCATGCTGCGTCATCACCAGCACAAAAGTACCCAATACATGTCGCAGTGGATCGAGGCCAAGAATCGCCCGCTCTGATCAATGCTCAAATGGCCGCGTTGTTTTGAAGAGATCGGCCATATCGATGACATAAGCCGCCATACCCGGGATCTGTACGGTTGCCGATACAGGCGGGAACGTCATGGCGCCCTCGGTCTGGGGTTTATCGGGATTGAAGTTCACCGTGATCCGGGTGCCATCTTCGAACACGGTGCGCTGCAGGCTGCGATCATCGGCCAGCACCTCGAAGCCCACCAATGCCTGGGTAAAGAGGCGCTGGTGCAGGGGAGCAAACACCGCGTTGTAGGCGCCGATAAAGGGCATGTCGCGCTTAAGCACTGCCGCGTTGAGGTGATACATCGGCGGAGTCATGTACAGCAGTTGCAGGAGCGCGGTGTTCTGTTGCTCGTTGGAAAACTTCAACGAGGGATACGCCCAGTGATGGGTACTCACCAGACTGTCGTGCAAGACCCGCTGGTACAGCGGCAAGCGATAGCGGTAAGAACGCACCAATAGTGCCAGCTGCGGCTTGAGCGGCACGGTCTTGAAAAAAAGCGTTGGCGTTTCCGGTGGCCAGTATTGGCCCACAAAGAATGGCGACGCCTCATTGCGGCTCATGTCCGGATCAGTCCAGTCGAAAGGTTGCGTGGCAATGCCGTGACTGTAGGCAATATTGGGAGCAAACGTGGACACTCCGCCTTCGCTGCCGGTCACCAGCCCCAGTGTTCTCGAAGGGTAATCCAGGCGTTGACTGAGCATCCGCGCATTCTCGCGCTCACTGGTTTCTCGGCCTTGGGTGTAGTCCGCCGGTGCCGTGCCTGCGGCATCCACATCAAGAAAATAGCTGTTGAGGCCTCCGGCAGCGGATACGGCAGCCATGCGTTGGCGGGCATAGTCTTGCGCCGCTACGGCATTGGCAAACACACCTATGCCGTTGAAGCCCTCATGGACCTTGCCGTTGACGTCGCGCTGGCCGGCATTGGCCAGTTCGTCACCCATTTGTGCGGCCGCCCAGGTTTGCGGTTCTGAAAGTGGATGGGCATCAGCATAGTTGTCATACACCGCGACCAGATATCCAGCCGCCTTGGCCTTGGCCACGGCCTGCGGGTGCCAGAAGGCATCCAGCCAATCTTTGGCGCCCAGCCATGCGTGTTTCAGGCCAGCCTTTTCGAGGGCGTTGACCGTATCCAGCGACAATCCGCCGCCCCAACGCTCGGGCGGGGCCAAATAGTCTCCAAAGGCGTTGGCCAACCGGGTTTTGACCAGCTTGCCCCACTGCACTTCGGCGGCCGGATCATGCCCGCCAGCCAAAGGTTCCTGCGGGGGCACCGTGACGATCTGGCGAAGCCCCTGGTTGAGTGCCCGCACTAGCGTCAACCGGTTGTACGCTGAAATCTCGGAGGTCCGTGACAAGGTGCTCGACAAGGCCAAATCAAACATTGCACGAGTGGGTTGATCGAACCCCGCCCACAGCCTGGCCGCCAAATGCCCCGGTGTGCCCCGAGCTTTGTCGAAGGCCGTGACAAAACTTGGCCAGTTCAGGATGTCCGTTACCTTCAGCGGCCCGGCGTCCCACACATAAATATGCGGAGCGCCGCCCAACCGGGCCGTTTGCGGAATCTCCCTGATTTTATCGGTCAATGCGCGGAACTGGCCGTTATCCTTGAGCCATTGGCGGTACAAGCCGGCACCGTACAGCGGGTCGGCCGGGCCCGCCGCGATGCTCACCACAAACGGCGCGTCAGGAGCCAGCCGGTTGAAGGTATGCACCAGCTGCGGTACCGGGACCTGATTGACCTGCTTGACGTCAAACTGGGTATCGAACGGGGTTTCGACCCTCCAGGTGACTGACAGGTCCTGATGCAATTGAGTGAAGAACGGCATGCTCAACGCACCGACCAGCGGGTCGCCGGTGTATCGCTTGACCAGCCACTCGAGCCATTTCGGGTCATTGGCTGGAATGTAACTGCCCTCGCCAAAAGGAATGGCATACGCCTGGATATCGCTTTGCAGGCGTGGCCAACGCAAGCTGACTGGCTGGCGCGCCTGGATCGAAACGCGCAACGCGTCCTTGACCACATTGATGCGGATGCTGAACCGCTGCTCCCCGTCGGTGACGTTCCAGCCTTCTGCAGTCTGCTCACTGACCAGGCTGTCCGGGCTGAAACCGGGACCACTAAGCACCCGCCCAGGCTTGCCAGCACGCAGCAAAGTGATTTCGAGGGTCGCCGGGTCGACCGCAAAAGTGCCATTTGAATAGGGATAGCGGACAGTGGCTGTGACCGCGCCGGACATCAGCAACGCCAGAAACATCAACAGTGAAAGCCCTGGCAGTTGTCGATTAAACAGTAAGGCGCGTAGTTTTTTCTTCATGGAAAAGTCCTGGCGTTGGTCGGGAGGCAAGCATCGAACACTAACGACTTGCGTCAGAACGCATACGTAGGACTTTTCCTAAAAACGTTTAGGAATTGGATATATCTACTATCAACACCCTAAACGCTCAATCAGCCCGCCTGCGCAATAAATACGTGTCCATCACCCAGCCCATGCGCGCCCTGGCCGCGCTACGGGCTCCCTTGATCTGCTCGCACACCTCGCTCAGCTTTCCGGCAATCAGGATCTCGTTCGCCGTTCCTATATAAGCCCCCCAATAGATATCGACGTTTTCATCGACAAACGCCTCGAAGGCGCAGTGGGCATCCAGCATGACCAACACGTTGTCCAGGTCTTGAGCCGTCAACCGCCTGCCCGTCGTGATCCGAATCGGCTGGCCGATATCATTCAGGGGAATGCGATGGCGGGCTGCCAGCGCTTGCACGCTGCTGATGCCGGGAATCACCTGGTAGTCAAAATCGGTGCAACCGTTGGCCCGCACCCGATCCAGGATGCGCAAGGTGCTGTCATACAGACCTGGCTCGCCCCAGAGCAAAAACGCCCCGCATTCGCCGTCGGCCAGTTCGTTGTCAATCAGCCGCGCAAACAGCAACGCCCGTTGCTCGTGCCAATGCTCAACGCCTTGGGTGTAAGAAGTCGTTGCACTGTCGCGTTTCGGGTCGCTGACCTGAACCACCCGGTAACGCGGCTCGCGAATGTAGCGCTCGCAGATTTCCAGACGCAGGCGCACCAGATCGTCAGTGGCCTGGCCCTTGTCCAGAACAAAGAACACGTCGACCCGGTTTAACCCATTGATTGCCTGCACGGTGATGTGCTCCGGATCACCGGCGCCCATGCCTATCAATAACAGTGTCTTCATTGCGTTTGATCCTTGGTCCAGGGTCTGTTGCTGGCAGGAAGTATGAGAAGACGTCATCATCCGCTCAACACGTACATTGAGCAGCCCGCCCATGACTCGACTCGCCAGAGCTACAGACCCGTCGTATGAATTGATGGACGACCACAATGGCCTGTCGATTATTTATCGCCAGCATGGTTTTCCCAGCCCCTTGGTACGCTGGCATTTTCACAAGGAATACGAACTGCACCTGATTGTGGCCAGCAGCGGCAAGGTGTTTGTCGGCGACTACATTGGCAACTTTCACCCTGAGACATTGTTCCTCACCGGCCCCAACCTGCCCCATAACTGGATCAGCCAGGTGGCCGCAGGAGAAGTGGTGGCCACCCGCGACATGCTGGTGAACTTCACCGATGAGCTGCTCGAAAACGCCGCATCGATCTTTACCGAGCTTAAAACCCTGACCCCGATGCTGGAACGCGCCCACTACGGCATCGAGTTTCGCTGCACATCCACAATCCGCAAAGCCATGGACCTGATGCAGAGCATAGCCAGCGCTACGGGCGTGACCCGTCTGGGGCACTTTCTGATCCTGCTGGAACTGCTGGCTGAGTGTGATGACTATCAGCTGTTATCCGGGGTGACCACCGGACAACCGGCCGACGAGCAGACCATCGACCGTACCAACCGGGCCGTGGACTACATCTTCAGCCACTACGCCCGTGAACTGTCCCTCGAAGAAGTCGCCGAGTACATGGGCATG
Organism: Pseudomonas sp. ML2-2023-3; assembly: GCF_037055275.1. Taxonomy (NCBI): domain Bacteria; kingdom Pseudomonadati; phylum Pseudomonadota; class Gammaproteobacteria; order Pseudomonadales; family Pseudomonadaceae; genus Pseudomonas; species Pseudomonas sp. ML2-2023-3. The sequence goes on along the minus strand of NZ_CP146343.1, from coordinate 3,236,769 downwards.
AAGCCCACCTACTTTTCCCGGGTATTCAAGCAGGCCACCGGGCGCTGCTTTATCGAGTTCGTCAATCGCCTGCGTATCAGCAAGTCCTGTGAATTACTCGCCGATGGCGAAAAGCCCGTCACCGACGTGTGTTTTGAATCTGGCTTCAACAACATTTCCAACTTCAACCGCCGGTTTCAGCAGCTAAAAGGCATGACTCCATCACACTACCGGCGTCTGGCAGTGCAGCGTTTGACCGAGCAAAACCAGCCGGGACTGAGTGAACGCCTGCGCAGTGCAAAATAGTATCGGTTTGAGTGTTGCCAGTGATTTGTCACAACGGTGATTGAGGGCTGTAATCCGCCCAGGCGCTTGCTCCATGCGAGCCGCTATAAAAACAATAACCGTCCTTCTGGCGCCGTGAGGCCGATGAAGTGGAGTGCTCAATGAATATTCCTGTCAAAGCGTTATGTGTCGCTACGTGCATGACCCTCAGCGGCTACAGCCTGGGCGCGCAAACCCTGACCATCGCCACGGTCAACAACAGCGACATGATCCGCATGCAAAAGCTGGCGAAAACCTTCGAGAGCGAGCACCCCGACATCAAGCTCAAATGGGTGGTGCTGGAGGAGAACGTCTTGCGCCAACGCTTGACCACGGACATTGCCACCCAGGGTGGCCAGTTCGACGTGCTGACCATCGGCATGTACGAAGCCGCACTCTGGGGAGCCAAAGGCTGGCTTGAACCCATGACCGACCTGCCAGCCACCTACGCCATCGATGATGTATTCCCCTCGGTACGTGACGGTTTGTCAGTCAAGGGCACCCTCTACGCCCTGCCGTTCTATGCCGAAAGCTCGATGACCTATTACCGCACCGATCTGTTCAAGGACGCGGGCTTGACCATGCCCGAGCACCCTACCTGGGAGCAGATCGCCGGGTTCGCCAAAACCCTGAACAAACCGGACCAGGAGCAGTACGGGATTTGCTTGCGCGGTAAAGCGGGCTGGGGCGAAAACATGGCATTGATCAGCACCATCGCCAACGCCTACGGAGCGCGCTGGTTCAACGAACAGTGGCAACCTGAGTTCACCGGCCCCGAGTGGAAGAACGCCCTCGACTTTTACGTCAATACCATGAAGGCTTCAGGCCCACCGGGCGCTACCAGCAACGGCTTCAACGAAAACCTGGCGCTGTTCAACAGCGGCAAATGTGCAATCTGGGTCGATGCCAGTGTCGCCGGTTCGTTTGTCACCGACAGCAGCCAGAGCAAAGTGGCCGATCACGTCGGCTTCACCTTCGCCCCCCAGGCGGTCACCGACAAAGGCAGTGCCTGGCTCTACTCCTGGGCGCTGGCGATCCCCACCAGTTCCAAAGCCAAGGACGCCGCCAAAACCTTCAGCACCTGGGCCACCTCCAGGGAATATGGCGCGCTGGTTGCCGAGAAAGACGGCATCGCCAATGTACCGCCGGGCACCCGTGCGTCGACGTACAGCGATGCCTACCTCAAGGCTGCACCATTTGCCAAAGTCACCCTCGACTCCCTGAAAGTCGCCAACCCCAACGACCCTACGCTCAAGCCCGTGCCCTATGTGGGCATTCAACTGGTGACCATCCCCGAGTTCCAGGCGGTGGGCACCCAGGTTGGCAAGCTGTTCAGTGCCGCCCTGATTGGCCAGACCACAGTGGATCAAGCGCTGGCAGCCGCCCAGCAAACTACCGAGCGTGAAATGAAACGGGCGGGTTATCCCAAGTAAACAAAAAACGCCCGCTTACCTGTAGTCACTGCCGAAGGCGCGCCCAGCGTACCTGGCTTATTGAAGAGCCTGCGGACCTTGTCGCAGCCTTAGGCATCGACTACAGAATTACTCGTTTCATCAGGGACTTAACATGACAACTTCGAGTGCTGTCTCATCGCTGGAAATGTCACAGCCAGCGCGAAAATCACGCCTGCTCAACCCCGGCTGGTTTCTGGTCACGCCTTCAGTGGCGCTTTTGCTGCTGTGGATGATCGTGCCACTGGGCATGACCCTGTATTTTTCTCTGATCCGCTACAACCTGCTCTACCCCGGCGAAAACCAGTTTGTGGGGCTGGAGAACTTCACTTATTTCCTCACCGATTCCGGCTTCTTGCCCGGAGCGTCCAATACCCTGTTGCTGGTAGGCAGCGTGCTGCTGATCAGCGTGGTGCTCGGCGTATTGATCAGCGCCCTGCTTGAAGCCAGCGAATTCATGGGTCGCGGCATCGTTCGGGTGCTGCTGATCTCACCGTTCTTCATCATGCCCACGGTGGGTGCGCTGATCTGGAAAAACCTGATTTTCCATCCGGTGTCCGGGGTGCTGGCCGCCGTGTGGAAGCTGTTCGGCGCGCAACCCGTCGACTGGCTGGCGCACTACCCGTTGCTGTCGATCATCATCATTGTGTCGTGGCAGTGGCTGCCCTTCGCAATCCTGATTCTCATGACCGCCATGCAGTCTCTGGATCAGGAACAAAAAGAAGCCGCACGCCTGGATGGCGCCGGGCCGATTGCAATTTTCTGGCACCTGACCCTGCCCCATCTGGCGCGCGCCATTGCCGTGGTGGTGATGATTGAAACCATCTTTCTGCTGTCGGTCTTCGCCGAGATCTTTACCACCACCAACGGTGGTCCGGGCTATGCGTCGACCAACCTGGCGTACCTGATCTACAACCAGGCGCTGGTGCAATTCGATGTGGGCATGGCCTCGGCCGGAGGCTTGATCGCCGTCGTCATCGCCAATATCGCGGCCATCATTCTGGTGCGCATGCTCGGCAAAAACCTGACTGACAAGCCGTGAGGGCCCAGTGATGACTCTTCAACAATCCCGCCGCCTGCAAAGCCTGCTGCTCGGCACCCTGGCCTGGGCCATCGCCATCCTGATCTTCTTTCCGATCTTCTGGATGGTGCTGACCAGCTTTAAAACCGAGCTGGATGCATTTGCCACGCCGCCACAGTTCATCTTTACCCCGACCCTGGAAAACTACCTGCACATCGAGGATCGCAGCGGTTACTTCCACTTTGCCTGGAACTCGGTCGTCATCTCGTTCACCGCCACCGCCCTGTGCATGCTGATCGCGATTCCGGCGGCCTATTCGATGGCGTTCTACGAAACCAGGCGCACCAAAGGCACGCTGCTGTGGATGCTCTCCACCAAAATGCTGCCACCCGTGGGCGTATTGATGCCGATCTACCTGTTGGCCAAGACCTTCGGCCTGCTCGATACCCGCACGGCGCTGATCATCATCTACACCCTGATCAACCTGCCGATTGTGGTGTGGATGATTTACACCTACTTCAAGGACATCCCCAAGGACATCCTCGAAGCCGCCCGCCTTGACGGTGCCACCCTGTGGCAAGAGGTGGTTCGTGTGCTGCTGCCCATCAGCAAGGGCGGTCTGGCCTCAACCCTGCTGTTGTCGTTGATCCTGTGCTGGAACGAGGCCTTCTGGTCGCTGAACCTGACTTCGTCCAGTGCGGCGCCACTGACCGCGCTAATCGCGTCCTACTCAAGCCCCGAAGGCCTGTTCTGGGCCAAGTTGTCAGCGGTGTCGACGCTGGCCTGCGCACCCATCCTGATTTTCGGCTGGATCAGCCAGAAGCAACTGGTACGCGGCTTGTCTTTTGGCGCGGTTAAATAACAACAATGACTGGAGGCCCATCATGGCCAACCTGAAAATCAAGAATCTGCAAAAGGGTTTCGAAGGCTTCTCCATCATCAAGGGCATCGACCTTGAAGTGCACGACCGCGAATTCGTGGTATTCGTCGGGCCATCGGGGTGCGGTAAATCAACGTTGCTGCGCCTGATTGCCGGGCTCGAGGAAGTGACTGACGGCACTATCGAGCTGGACGGTCGTGATATCACCCAGGTCAGCCCGGCCAAGCGCGATCTGGCGATGGTGTTCCAGACCTACGCCCTGTATCCGCACATGAGTGTGCGCAAAAATATGTCCTTCGCCCTCGATCTGGCGGGCGTACCCAAGGCTGAAGTCGAGAAGAAAGTCAGCGAAGCGGCACGGATCCTTGAGCTTGCGCCGTTGCTGGAGCGCAAACCCAAACACTTGTCCGGCGGCCAGCGTCAGCGCGTGGCCATAGGAAGGGCGATTGTGCGTAACCCGAAAATATTCCTGTTCGACGAACCACTGTCCAACCTCGATGCCGCCCTGCGGGTACAGATGCGCCTGGAACTGGCGCGTTTGCACCAGGAATTGCAAGCCACGATGATTTACGTGACCCACGATCAGGTCGAAGCCATGACCCTGGCCGACAAAGTGGTGGTGCTCAATGCCGGTAAAATCGAGCAGGTTGGCTCGCCACTGGATCTGTATCACCAGCCGGCCAACCTGTTTGTCGCCGGGTTCCTGGGCACACCGAAAATGGGCTTTTTGAAAGGCAGAATCACTCGCCTCGATAGCCAGGGCTGTGAAGTCGAACTGGACGCCGGCACCCGTATTCAATTGCCCCTGAGCGGCGCCTCGCTGAGCCTGGGCAGCCCCGTCACTCTGGGCATCCGCCCCGAGCACCTGAACCTCGCCAAACCCGGCGAATGCGCCCTCAGCGTCACGGCCGATGTTGGCGAACGCTTGGGGAGCGACACCTACTGCCACGTAATAACCGCCTGCGGCGAACCACTGACCATGCGTATCCGGGGCGATATGGCCAGCCAGTACGGCGAGCAATTGAACCTGCACCTGGACAGTGAGCATTGCCATCTGTTCGATGCTGACGGGCTGGCCCTCACCCGCCCATTGCGCGCTGCGGCCTGACGCTGACGACCTTTTTTGAGATAGCACCATGAAACTTAATCGCCTGAATCTCGATAACCTCACCGACAAAGTGGCCAAGCCCGCCTATCTTGCAAGCCATACCCAACATGGCATTGCACATATCGGGGTGGGCGGCTTTCATCGCGCCCATCAGGCGTATTACACCGATGCCCTGATGAGCCAGGGCCGTGATCTTGACTGGAGCATTTGCGGCATTGGCCTGCGCGCCGAGGACCGCAAGGTGCGCGACGATCTGGCCAGTCAGGACTACCTCTATACCCTCTTCGAACTGGGGGATGGCGACGATAACCAGAGCCGGATCATTGGCTCCATCAGTGACATGCTGCTGGCTGAAGATGGCATTCAGGCGCTGATCGACAAACTCGCCAGCCCGGCGATTCGTATCGTTTCACTGACCATCACTGAAGGCGGTTATTGCATTGACGACAGCAGCGGCGAGTTCATGGCTGCGCTGGCGCCCATCCAGCACGACCTGGCCCACCCCGAGGCGCCGACAACGGTATTTGGCGTGCTCTGTGCCGCCCTCGCCCAACGCAGGGCCAACGGCACCCGGGCGTTTACTGTCATGTCCTGCGATAACCTGCCCCACAACGGCGCGGTGGCACGCAAGGCGCTGCTGGCCTTCGCCGCGCTGAGCGATATGAATTTGCATGACTGGATCGCCGCCCATGTCAGCTTTCCCAATGCAATGGTGGACCGCATTACCCCCATGACCAGCGATGCCCATCGCCAGCAACTGCAGGACCAGTTGGGGATCGAAGATGCCTGGCCAGTGGTGTGCGAACCATTTATCCAGTGGGTGCTGGAAGACAAGTTCACCGATGGCCGTCCGGCATGGGAAACCGTGGGTGTACAGCTCACGGATGACGTCACGCCCTATGAAGAGATGAAAATCAAACTGCTCAACGGCAGTCACCTGGCGCTGACCTACCTGGGGTTTCTCAAGGGCTATCGCTTTGTCCACGAGACCATGAATGACCCCTTGTTCGTAGCCTACATGCGCGCCTACATGGACCTGGACGTGACGCCGCAGCTGGCACCGGTGCCAGGCATCGACCTTGCGGTTTACAAAGACACCCTGGTCCAGCGTTTTTCCAACCAGGCCATTGCCGACCAGTTGGAGCGCGTGTGTTCTGACGGTTCGTCGAAGTTTCCCAAATTCACCATTCCAACCATCAATCGCCTGATCAGCGATGGCGCGCAGCTTAAGCGTGCGGCGCTGGTGGTGGCTGCCTGGGCGCTGTACCTCAAGGGTGTGGACGAGAACGGGCAAACCTATGACATTCCCGACCCACGAGGCGTGTTTTGCCAGGCTTTGGTCGCGGAGGATGCGCTGATCGTGCAGCGGCTGTTGGGAGTGGAAGAGATTTTTGGCACTGCCATCGCCCAGTCGGCCGAGTTTGTGGCTGCCTTTGAGTGGTGTCTGAACAACTTGCGTGAAGCGGGCGTGAGCGGGACGCTGGAGAAACTGCTGCATCTTTGAACAGCCCTCACCCCACCCCCTTTCCCCGAGGCGGGGGTGGTTTTTTGACATGACCCAAAACAGGTTCTGCATGAACACTCGCACCTTATTCCTGGGCATCGACTGCGGTACACAGGGCACCAAAGCGCTGATCCTCGACAGCCACAGCGGCCAGGTACTGGGGTTGGGCACTGCGCCCCATACGTTGATCCAGGGTGAGCACGGACGCCGAGAGCAAGACACCGAGCAGTGGTTGCAGGCACTGACGTGTGCCACGCAACAAGCACTGAGCCAGGCCGGTGTCAGCGGCCAGCAGATTCAGGGCATTGGCGTCAGCGGCCAGCAGCACGGGCTGGTGCTGCTGGACAAGAACGGGCATGTTTTACGTCCGGCCAAGCTCTGGTGCGACACCGAGTCGGCTCCCGAAAACCGCCAGTTACTGGAATGGCTGGGGGGCGAAGCCGGTTCAATGCAGCAGTTGGGGCTGGTTATTGCACCGGGCTACACCGTTTCAAAACTGCTATGGACCAAAATCCATCATCCCCGGGTATTTGCGCAGATTGCCCATATCCTGTTGCCCCATGACTACCTCAATTACTGGCTCACCGGCCGCTGTTGCAGCGAATACGGCGATGCCTCGGGCACCGGTTATTTCAATGTGCGCAGCCGCCAGTGGGACCTCGATATCCTGCGCCATATCGACCCGGATCGCCGTCTTGAACAGGCGCTGCCTGAATTGATCGAGTCTCACCAGCCGGTCGGTTGCCTGCGTCCAGAGATTGCCAGGCTGCTGGGGCTCAACCCCGATGCCGTGGTGTCCAGCGGTGGTGGCGACAACATGCTCGGCGCCATAGGCACGGGCAATATTGAACCGGGGATTATCACCATGAGCCTGGGTTCATCAGGCACGGTGTATGCCTTTGATCCGCAGCCCCAGATCAGCCCCGACTCGTCGGTGGCCAGCTTCTGCTCGTCAAGCGGCGGCTGGCTCCCCTTGATCTGCACCCTCAACCTGACCAATGTCACAGGCGCCGTACGGACATTGTTCGGGCTGCCCCTGGAGGCCTTCAATCAACTGGCCAGCCAGGCACCGATTGGCACTGAAGGGGTCAGCCTGCTGCCCTTTCTCAATGGTGAACGGGTGCCCGCCCTGCCCGATGCCAGCGGCAGTTTCCAGGGCCTTACCCTGGCCAACATGACCCAGGCCAATCTGTGCAGGGCCGCCATCGAAGGCACCACCTATGGCCTGCGCTACGGCCTGGACCTGCTGCGCAAGAACGGGATGCAAAGCCGCACCATACGACTGGTGGGCGGCGGTTCGAAAAGCCCGTTGTGGCGCCAGATCGTCGCCGACATCATGAACACCCCGGTGGTCTGCACCGAACAAAGCGAAGCTGGCGCCCTGGGCGCGGCAATTCAGGCCGCCTGGTGTGTGGGTGCTGGTCGTCAAACGCTGGCACAGCTGTGTCAGCGTTGCGTGCGCCTCGACCAGGCGGGCGAAACCCGCCCCGTTGCAACGAATGTGCAAGCCTATGAACACTTCTATCTACGCTACCGACAACAGGTCGCGGCCTTAACCGAGTAAACGTTATGTATGTGATATGCGGAGAAGCACTGTTTGATTTTTTCGCGCAAGCGCAAAGCTGCGCACAAGCGAACAAAGTCGAGTTCAAGGCCATTGCCGGGGGGTCGCCGTTCAACGTGGCCGTGGGCCTGCGTCGCCTGGGCATCGACACCGCACTGTTTGCCGGATTGTCGACGGACTATCTGGGCCAGCGCCTGAAGCAAGTCCTGCTGGACGAAGGCGTCAGTGACCAGTTCCTGATCAGGATGGACGCCCCTACCACCCTGGCCATGGTCGCGCTGGATGCCAACGGCTCCCCTGCCTACAGCTTTCGCGGCGAAGGCTGCGCCGACCGGCAATTGCACACCCGTCATTTGCCCCAGTTGGGCCCTGAAGTACGCGGGCTGCATGTCGGGTCTTTTTCATTGGTGGTGCAACCGGTTGCCGATACCTTGCTGGCACTGGTCAAACGCGAAAGCGGGCGGCGGCTGATCAGCCTCGACCCGAATGTGCGACTGAACCCTGAACCGGATATTGAAGTATGGCGTCAGCGCATCAATGAACTGATCCCCTATGCCGATGTGATCAAAGTCAGTGATGAAGACCTGGAGCTGCTGTACCCGGGGCAAGACCCGCAAGAGATAGCCCGGTCATGGTTGAGCCATCGCTGCCAACTGGTGTTTTTGACCCGTGGCAGCCAGGGCGCCAGTGTCTGGAGCCGCGAGCATGGCCTGCGCACGGCGGCGGCCACCCGCGTAGACGTTGCGGACACCGTAGGCGCGGGCGATACCTTTCAGGCGGCAGTGATCGCCTGGTTGACCGAGCATGGGCTGGACTCCATCGAGGGTCTGCAGCAGTTGAGTGCCACCCAACTCGACACCCTGCTCGACTTCGCCAGCCGCGCCGCCGCCCTCACCTGCAGCAAAACCGGCCCGGATTTACCCTATCGCGCGCAGTTGTTCTGATTTATTGACCCGCACTACCTGTGGGATCCGGGCCTGCCCGCTCCCACAAAAATCCGTAACACCCGCGCGTCACCAGATCGACAGGTTATAGCTGACGATCAGGCGGGTTTCATCCACGTCACGGGCGAACTGGGCGTAGTTGGTCCGGTAGGTCGCATTTCGCAAGCGCAGGCTGACGTCCTTGAACGTGCCGCTCTGCACGATGTACTTCAGCTCGCTATCACGCTCCCACTCCTTGCCTTCTTCGGTGCTGCCAACCACTTTGATGTGGTCGCCATTCACATAGCGCGTCAGGAACGACAAACCGTCAATGCCGATGGCCTTGAAGTCATAGTCATAACGCAACTGCCAGGAGCGCTCCTGGGCATTGGCAAAATCGTTGACCTGCAGGTAGTTGACCAGATACGGGTTGCTGCCATCCAGATACGGCATCGACGTGTCGCCGTTCATGCGCTGCCAGCCTGCACTGACCTTATGCCCGCCCACCGAGTAACCGAGCATGGCGCCCAGGGCGCGGTTGTCGATGGTCGAGGCCTTGGCAGAACCCGCGTCATCACTCTTGAGCAAGCGCACATCGGCTGAGAGCACGCCCGGCCCCATCGGCTGGCTGGCGAGCACACCGACAAATTGCTGGCGGTAGATGTCTTGCAGCTCCGCGTAGTGATATTGCGCGGTCAGGCGATCGTTAACCTTGTAGTCCAACCCGTACAGAGTGAAGTGATCGGCGGTGACATTGCAGGCATAACGCTTGTTCTTGCAGTTCAGGCGCAGGTCCTGGGAATCGGTGGAATCACGGGCGGTATAGCGATCAAGGCGCGAGGCCGTGAACTTGAGGTCCCTGATTTCCTGGGAAACCAGCATGGCACCGTTGAACTGGGTGGGCAGCAGTCGGCCATCGTTGTACTTGAGCAGCGGCAGGTCAGGCAGCAGCGCACCATACTTGAGTACGGTCTGTGACACGCGCATCTTGGCCGTCAGCCCCAACTTGGCGTATTGATCCTTGGAACGACGCGGATCATTGCCGGTCGAAGGTAGCAGGCCGCTGTTGCTGTCGGCAGGGCTGGAGTCCAGTTTCAGACCCAGCATGCCCAGCGCATCGAGGCCAAAACCGACGGTGCCTTCGGTATAACCCGATTGCAGGTTGAGGATAAAACCTTGAGCCGTTTCATCACGCTTGGAAGCGCCCTGGGGATTTGAGCTGCTGCCATCGCGAAAGTCACGATTGAAATACACCGTGCGCGCTTCCAGTTTGGCGCTGCTGTCTTCGATGAAACCGCCGGCTTGTGACTGTGCGGCAAAACCGGCACACACTGCCAGCGCACCCAAGCGTGATACCCGGCACTGCGCCAACACTGTTAAAGGAACAACCATCTACAAGCTCCAGCAGCCAATCAAGGCAGGATGAAAGCGATCGAAGGCACACGGACTATCACGTGGGCACATTCAATCGAAAAAAAGGGGCGCAATTGTACGAAAGGCTTAGCCTGAGCCTCATTGGACCTTAGTCGCAGTGTCAGGGACGCGGCTTGCAGCAACGTCGATAGCATTGAGCCGCTATCCGGCATCCAATAGACTTATTGAGTGATTTACTCCAGGACTTACCATGGCAACCAAGAGTTCAAGGCGCTACCAACGCTTGCAGGCCAGTGCCACCGAACAGGCATTGCTGGAGCTTAACGAGACCCTTGAGGAACGCGTGGCCGAACGTACCCGGGCGCTGGCCGAGGCCAACCTGCAGTTGCAGCGCGAGATACAGGAACGCGCTCGCGCCGAGGAAGCCCTGCGCCATGGGCAAAAAATGGAAGCCGTGGGCCAGTTGACCGGCGGTATCGCCCACGACTTCAACAATATGCTGACCGGGATTATTGCCAGCCTGGATTTAATGAAGCGCTATATCGCGGCTGGCCGTATCGACGAAGTAGAGCGTTTTGCCGATGCCGCCGTGTCTTCCGCACAACGGGCAGCCGCACTGACCAATCGCCTGCTGACGTTTTCGCGCCGTCAGTCCCTGGACCGCAAGCCCCTGGACCCCAATCAGCTGGTGAGTTCGTTGCAGGCGCTGTTCAGTAACGCCACGGGCGCGCACATCGATCTGATCCTGGAGCTGGGTCCGAACATATGGCCGATCAACACCGACACTGGCCAACTTGAAAGCGCCCTGCTCAATCTGATGATCAACGCCCGGGATGCGATGCCTGAAGGTGGCACCCTGGTGATCAAAACAGCCAACCACTATCTTGACGCCAGTGATCTCAGCACCCTGGAAGCGGTCAGCTCAGGGGATTACGTGATGCTTGAGGTGAGTGACGACGGCACGGGCATGACCCCGCAAACCCTTGCCAAGGCCTTTGACCCCTTTTTCACCACCAAGCCCGTGGGCCAGGGCACGGGGCTGGGGTTGTCGATGATTTACGGGTTTGCCCAGCAGTCTGGCGGGCATGTCAGCATCAGCAGCCAGAGCGGTTGCGGCACCCGGGTGTGCCTGTACCTGCCGCGCTACCACAGCCCCGAAGCGAAAACTCAGGCATAATCCGCGCCCGCGCACTATGCCCTACTGTTCCAAGGTAAAGATCCCATGAAAGCTCAAGCCCGCCATATCCTGGTGAAGACCGCCGAAGAAGCCGAATCGCTCAAGCAACGCATCGCCAAGGGCGAAGCCTTCGATGTGCTGGCGAAAAAATTCTCGACCTGTCCGTCGGGCAAACGTGGCGGCGATCTGGGGGAAGTGCGGCCTGGGCAGATGGTGGGCGTTATCGACCAGATCATCTTCAAGAAGCCGCTGCGGGTGGTACACGGCCCGATCAAAAGCAAGTTCGGCTACCACCTTGTGCAAGTGTTCTACCGCGACTGAATTTATCGTGTGGAAGCTGGCTTGCCTGCGATGCTGGTGACGTGGTCTGACGGCAAGGCCGGGGCGATGCCATCGCGAGCAAGCCCGCTCCCACCTTGATCTTGTAGTCATGGACATCACAGAACCTGTGGGAGCAACTGTCATTGAGGATTTATTTTCAAATAATCCTTTCGGACATGGCTTCGCCAGCGATACCGCGTAGCGGTATTACTGGCGAAGCCCTCGCTTCAGTAAAGTGCCCCTCATTTGTTATCAAAATGCGGGGCCTGAGATTTCTTCTCCCTCCAACCCGTGCCATCTCGCAGCATTGCGTTAAGACGAATCAATAGCTTACGCATGCATGCCACAACAGCGACCTTCGCAAGCTTGCCTCGCGCTCGCAGAGCCTCATATTCGGCTTTGACTTGCGGATCGTGCTGAACCATTGACCAGGTCGACATATAGGTTGCGCCACGCACTGTATAGCGCCCGCCCTCGATTGATCGGGGGCCGCTCTTCTTGCCACTATCGTTGTTGTAGGGCGCTAACCCTGCCAAAGCCGCAATCTTGCGTCCCGACACGGTTCCGAGCTCAGGAAGAAATGCCATGAGCGTTCCGCAGGTGATGGCTCCGATCCCTTTCACCGACCTCAGTCGCCTGGCTTTCTCCTGATCCAGCACGGTCGAGGCATCTTCAATCTCCTTACCCAATGACTTGATCTGGCCCTCCAGGTAAGCGATGTGATCGGTGTAAGTGGATATGGCTCTAGCGCATGTGGTTTGCTTCATCCGGCGCTTGTCGCTGTCTCGGCTCTTGACCAAGCTGCCTCGCAGCTTGAGCAATTCGCCCAGCTCATCCCGATCCTTATTCGGTTCAACATGCGGCAAGTCCTCGAAATCTCTCGCAAACTTCGCCAGCATCTGAGCATCGATCTTATCGGTTTTAGCTATCTTGCCCATAGCTCTCGCATAGTCGCGAGCGCGTTTGGGATTGACGCGAAAGACATTCAAACCCTCCAACCGCAAGGCTCTGAGCAATGCCCTTTCATAGCCGCCGGTGGCTTCAAGCAAGATCCGCCCCACCTCAAGCTCGTTCAGGCATGTGATCAGCCGAGTGAAGCCCTCAAGGTCATTACTGACCTGAAACTGTGGGTAATTTGCAGGAAGAAACCCCACATCCACAGTCGCTTTCGAAACATCGAGACCAACGTAGTAGGAAATCATCGCCAAGTCCTCTTACACTCAAGAAGTGAGAGCACTCTGACCTATCCCTAGCTTGTGATTTCGAGTTTGCCGCTCATGCAACTGTTCGGGCTTCTGGTCAGAGTGAGAGGTGGATGGCGACTTGGCTCCCACTCGTGCTTTAAGCACCGCTGGCTTTCAGTCTGCCATCCACTGCTCTCACCCTTCTGAGTTTAAGAGACCTTGAAGACACAAGCTGGCTTGCCTGCGATGCTGGTAACGCGGTCTGACGCCAAGACCCGGGCGATGCCATCGCGAGCAAGCCCGCTCCCACGGGTTAAAACTCTATGGCAAAGCGCTCAAGCACATTGAACCGCTCATCGACCACACAACCCGTGCGCCACTTGTCAAAAGTCAGGCAAGGATGGGAGGTGCCAAAGCTGATGATGTCGCCAACGCGCAACTGCGACCCCTCGGCAACGGTCATAAAGGCATGCTGGTCCATCACCGCCGTGACCTTGCACCCGCTGACATCATCGCCCACCGCCGGTATCACACCTTCGCGATATCGCTTTAACGGCAGCGGCAAGCCCGCATCAAACGCCACGTCACGCTTGCCCAGTGCAATCACCGCAAACCCCGGTTCGGGCAGCGATTGCACGTGAGCCCAGACTTCCAGCGCCGGGCGCAAGCCTTCGTGCAAGTCCTGACGTCGATCCAGTACGCAGCACTGAGCATCCTTGTAGATGCCGTGGTCGTGAACCACGTAACTGCCCGGGCGCAGCACACTGAGAAAACGCCCGCCAGCCGCCTCGGCCTCGAAGCCTTCAGCAATCAGGTCATACCAGGCCGAGCCCGAGGCGGTAATGATCGGTTGTTCCAGGGCAAATGCACCGTCGGCCTGCAATCGCAGGGCAAGACGCACCAGTGAAGCCGCAAACTCGCGAATCCCGCTGACGGCCTGTTCTCCGTGAATGATCCCTTCATAGCCTTCGATGCCGGTCAGGGCCAACGATGGCTGCAGCTTGATCGCCGCCGCCAGTTCCATGACTTGCTGTTCGGTGCGGCAACCGCAACGCCCGCCTGCCACGCCGTATTCAATCATCACGTTCAAGCGCTGCCCACGTTCGGCAAAGTAAGCGCCCAGGGCCGCAACGTTGTCCGGATGGTCGACCATGCAGTGAAATTCGAATGCCGGGTCGGTCTGCAAGTCGGCAATCAACGCCATGTTGGCCCGGCCCACCAACTGGTTGGCCATCAGTACTCGACGTACACCCCCGGCATAAGCCGTACAGGTTTGTACCGCAGTGGCCAGGGTCAACCCCCAGGCGCCCTGCTCCAGCTGGCGACGAAACAGCGCCGGGGCCATGCTGGTTTTGCCGTGGGGTGCCAACACCGCGCCGCTGCGGGTGACAAAGTCCTGCATCCAGCGAATGTTGTGCTCCAGCGCGTCACGGTGAATCACCAGTGCGGGCAGGCTCACGTCATGAACCAGGTGATCGCCGGGGCGGGCTGCGCCTTTGAGAATCGGCTGATTGTTCGACGTATTCGACACACTCAACTCCTCAAGTTTCAGCGCTTGGCTTTATAGGCGATGCAATCGATCTCGACCTTGCAATCGACCATCATCATGGCCTGCACACAGGCACGTGCCGGTGCATGTTCGCTTTTGAAGTACGACGCGAACACCTTGTTGAAACTCCAGAAGTCCCGCGGGTCCTGCAGCCATACGCCCGCGCGGACCACATCTTCGAGGCCATAGCCGGCTTCTTCGAGGATGGCGACCAGGTTTTGCATGGTTTTATGGGTCTGCTCGACAATCCCGCCGTTAATGATTTCACCGTTTTCCATGGCAACCTGGCCGGACACGTGCAGCCAGCCATCAGCCTCTACAGCGCGGGCGAAAGGCAAAGGCTGACCGCCTGCGCCTACAGCGCCGGTACCGAAACGTTTGATGCTCATAAGGGGGAACTCCGGGGTCAAGTAAGGCGCTTCATGCGCCACAACCCCGGCAGTTTGCCATAACGTCAGGCCATCAACCCAATTGCCACCAGCGTGGCAAAAGTTGCTGTACCTTGGGCTCGGCAAAACGGTCATCAATCAGAAACAGCGTGCCCTGATCGCTCTGGGTACGGATTACCCGCCCGGCAGCCTGCACCACTTTCTGCACGCCGGGGTACAGGTAGGTGTAGTCATAACCGGCGCCAAACAGCGCCGCCATCCGCTGCTTGATCTGTTCATTGACGGGATTGAACTGTGCCAGCCCCAGGGTCGCAACAAAAGCGCCGATCAACCGGGCGCCGGGCAAATCGATACCCTCGCCAAAGGCTCCACCCAGCACGGCAAAACCCACCCCCTGACCCGACAGGGTGAACTGATCGAGGAACCCCTGGCGCGCCGCTTCATCCATGCGCCGCCCCTGGGACCACTGGGTAACGTGGGGATGGCGCTCTGCGAGCAATTGGGCAACCTGCTGCAGATAGTCGAAGCTGCTGAAAAACGCCAGGTAGTTGCCCGGGCGCTGCTCGAACTGACGGGCGATCAGTTCCACAATCGGTTCCAGCGAAGCCTGGCGATGAACAAACCGGGTCGATATCTGGCTGACAACATGCACGTTCAGTTGCTCTGCCTGGAACGGCGATTCGACATCCATCCACACCGTGTCAGCCGCCAGCCCCAGCAGGTTGGCGTAATAGGCCTGCGGGCTCAGGGTGGCCGAAAACAGCACATTGCTCTGTGCACTCGCCAGGCGCGGTCCGATAAAACCTGCGGGCACGATGTTGCGCAGGTTGAGCTGCGACACACGCCGCTTGCCGTCTGCACGCAGGCTGACATCGAACAGAAAGTGCCCGTCGAACAGTTCGGCCACCCGATTGAACTGCAGGGCTTCAAAGTAAAAGCCCTGCAGGTTGCCGCTCAACCCTTGCGGGTGATCGTTCAGGTAGTCGCCGATGGCGGTGATACAGGCCGACAAGGCGGCCAGCCATTTTTCCGGAAGCTTGGGGTACACCTGATAAGCCCCCACCTGTTCCTTGTGCAGCGCATTCCATTCCCGGTTAAGGCGCTTGAAGGGTTTATCGAGGGCGGCCGGGGCCGAGTGACGCACGCTGTTCAAGGTCTGCTGGTCCAGACTTGCGCTGTACATCTGCCGCGCGCGTTCCACCAGATTGTGGGCTTCGTCTACCAGCGTCGCGACCCGCCACTGATTGGCCTGGGCCAGGCCATACAGCAATGCACTGAAATCGAAGTAATAGTTATAGTCCGCAACGACCACATCAGCCCAACGGGCCATTTCCTGGTTCAAGTAGTAAGGGCATACCTCATGGGCCAGCGCGACGCTGCGCAAGGTCTGCTGGTCGAGGGAGGACTGGGCGACCGCCTCCAGGCGCGCAGCGGGCAAGCGATCATAAAACCCCCTGGCCAGAGGGCAGGAATCGCCATTGCAGGCGTTCTCGGGGTATTCGCAGGCCTTGTCCCGTGCGACCAGTTCCAGTACCCGCAACGGTACATTCTGCCCCTTGGGATAGAGCACTTGCGCCGCATCGAGGGCCAGCTTGCGCCCCGGGGTCTTGGCGGTCAGAAACAACAGTTTGTCGAGTTGCTGGCCAGGCATGGCCTTGAGCAGCGGAAACAGGGTGCCTATGGTTTTGCCAATCCCGGTCGGCGCCTGGGCCATCAGGCAGCGCCCGGTACTGGCGGTCTTGTACACCGCCTCGGCCAGTGCCCGTTGCCCGGTGCGAAACTGCTCATGGGGAAAGGCCAGGTTGCGGGCACCCTTGTCCCGGGCCTCTCGATGGCCCATTTCCTGCTCAGCCCAGGCCAGGAACAACCCGCACTGCTGCTCGAAAAATTGCTGCAGATCGGCTGCCGACCAACACTCCTGAAGACGTGTTTCCTTTTCGCTGACAATGTCGAAATACACCAGCGCCAGATTGACCTGCGGCAATTGCAGGCTTTGGCACAACAACCAGCCGTAGACGCGGGCTTGTGCCCAGTGCAGTTGGCGGTGATTGGCCGCTATGGCGGCAAAATCGCCGCGATGGGTTTTCACCTCTTCCAGCACATTGGCCACGGGGTCATAGCCGTCAGCCCGGCCACGTACGGTCAACGCCCCGAACTGCCCCTCAAGGCTCAACTCCGGCTGATACAACGCACTGCGCCGCGAGGCCACCGTTCGGTGACCGGCAATCCCCTGCTGCGCCGTGGGTGAGGGCGTGAAGCGCAAGTCCAGATCGCCGACCTTGGCCGTGAACTCGCACAGGGCACGCACTGCAACGCGATAGCTCACGCCTGGGGCTCCTGCCATTGCACGTAGCACACGGTCACCGGCACCCCGTGCTCCTCGCAAAAGGCCAGCCAGCGCAGCTGGTTATCCTGCAGGCGATCACCGGGGCCTTTGACCTCGATCATGCGGTAGGTATTTTGCGCCACAAAAAACTGGATCAAGTCAGGCATGCCGGTGCGGTTGGCCTTGATATCCAGCAACAGACGCCGAAACCACAGCTTCAAATGCGCGGGGGGCAAGCACCGCAACGCGTCTTCGAGCAGGTCCTGGCTCAGGTAATTCCAGGCGATAAAGGACGTCTGTATCCCGAACTTGGTCGCATAGGCGGCACGGATGGTGGCCAGGTAACGCCCGTCATCCAGTTGCGCGAGGCAATCCTCAAAGAGGTCAGCCCGCTGCT
This sequence comes from Pseudomonas sp. ML2-2023-3, assembly GCF_037055275.1. Classification (NCBI taxonomy): domain Bacteria; kingdom Pseudomonadati; phylum Pseudomonadota; class Gammaproteobacteria; order Pseudomonadales; family Pseudomonadaceae; genus Pseudomonas; species Pseudomonas sp. ML2-2023-3. The sequence continues at coordinate 3,219,298 of NZ_CP146343.1, read as the reverse complement.
GGTAGAAGTCATCCTCCAGCAAATCCGCCGGGCCACTCTGATACGGGTGAAAAAACGCGCCCGGCAGGGGCGCAAAAATCGCCGGCCAGCACAGCAAACCGAACAGCCCGTTGATCAAGGTGTTTTCCACGTAATGCACGGGAGCCTCAGGGGTCTGCAGATGCGCAACAACACTGAGTTCAACGCACGTGGCGTCGTCCCGTGGCAGGGTCAGATCAAGCCGGTCGGGGGCTTTGGGCCTGACAACCGCAAGCGCCGCCAACCCGAGCTTGCGCCGCAAGCGCGGGATAATGCGCAGCAGATGTTGGTGTTCCGCGTCGGTCAGGGGGGCCTGCAGTGCGACGTCTGCCAGGCTCAGCGCCTGCTCATAGTGCCCCTGACGCTCAAGCACGCGAATGCCGCGCTGTCGCGCTTCGGGGTGCTGGCTTTGCTGGTAAACCTGCAGCGCCCGGTTCAAGTCTTCCGTGCGCTCCAGATGCTGACCGATCTGAAACAGCAAACGCCCGCGCCGTCGCTGCAGCCAGCGGTTATCCACTTGATAGTCGAGTACCGGTTGCAGCACCTCGTCCACATCACCACTGACTTCAAATCGTTCGCGGCAGGCATACAGGTGTAGATAGCCTTCAATATCGGCGCGGCAACGCAGCGCCCGTGACTCATGGCTGAAATCGACTTTTTCGTAGGTGAACAGCCCCAGGTCAGCCAATACCAGATCTGGCCAGCCCTGGCTGAGATTGCCGAAAAACATGAGCCGCAAACGATCGCACAGCGCCCTGTGGTTCAGGGTGTAAAGGGTGTCGACCAGGGCCGGATGCCACTGGCCCAGGCTCTGTTGCTGGGTGAAATCGGCAGACAACTCATCCAGCCACTCTGATTTCCTGGCCTTGGGCCGGGCAATATGTGCACTGAAGCGCACCAGGATTTCCGGCTTTTGCAACACGTCAAACACCTCGGCCAGGGCCAGAGGCGCCTGATCGTCCAGCCATCCCCCCGCCACCAGGGGCACTGCTGCCAGTGAAACTTCGCCGATTTCCGGATAGTTGAGCTTGCTGGCCCTGAAGTGAGCTCCCTTGCGCATCACCATGCGTACCCACAACGCTTGGGAGGGGCCGGGCAGCAGGGCAAAACCTGCGATAAAGCGCTGCTCCTCGACACTTAACAGATCGTCATAACGGGCGGCGATCCAGTCGAGCACATGCTGGAAGTTCTTCAGGTAATAAAACGGATCTTCGAGGGGATTTGAAATCACGGGCGCAACGGACCACTGGCTTTAGGTACTGGATATGCGTACAGATATCAGTTTGCCCAGTACTCTGGCAAATCCTATTGGATGAGTGGCGTGCAAGACGGGGCTCGTCAGAGAGGCTGGCGAGCCGTTGAACCTGGAGTGAAACGGCCTCTTAATCCGCAGGGACTGTATGCCCGGGCTTATTGCCGGGGTCATGGGCCCACAAGAGGGAAATCAGGGAATCGCAGTCCCTGAAGTCGATTTCTTGCATGTGATACAGCGCCTGCAAAGACGCAAGGGGAAGCCCGCTTATGGATTCAAGCCAGGTGACATCAACCTGTGACAGCGTGTTCTTGTCCCTCAATACCTGACGAAATTCGTGGATGAGATGCTTTTTTTCGGGGTAGTAATTGTGCAGGAAGTGTTCAAGGCCGCGGGCCTGATTCACAAAGGGCGAACACATCAGGCACCCCAACTGCTCTTCGCTGACACCGTGCAGTTCGCTCAGGTACTGAGTGGCGGCACCATGTAACTGATCCAGTTTTTCCGGCGTATCGAACACCGCCTCCAACTGCTTTATCAATTGGCCCTTGAATCGGTCATTGCACCTGTTTTCTATCGACGCGCGTCGCAAGTAAGCATCTGCTCCAACACTGTAATCCACACCCTGGCGGTAAGCCCCCCGCAAGCCGTGCACATGGGCAGCCACCAAAACCACAGCCGCTTGAGGCTCCTCGATATCCAGGTTTTTTACACGCCAGGGCCCCTCCACAAACATCAGCACCGGGGAGTGTAAAACGTCCATTTCCTGACACAGGCAATCAAAGACATTGATCACATTTATGTCACCGGGAACTTCGCCAACGCAGGGGTCATTGCAGGGCGCCGCTGGCAGGCGCAATAACTGCCTGTAGTCGTCATCCAGCTTGCAGCACAGTTTGACCGCGCTGTCGAAACCCTGACGGTGCTGGTCAAAGGGGGCATGCCCCTGCAGCTGTGCAACCTGCTGAATCCACGTCACGTATTGCCCAAGGTGGGTGGGCGGGCGCCGGTCGATCAACGCATCCACCCTGCCCCCCAATCGCAGGCTCGCCGATACAGCCTGGCCCGGCCCAACAGGTCGGCATAAAAGAATGTCGCCCGGGTATCGCCCTGGGTCAGGTGGCCCGACATCAAAACCTGTGTTCGATTCATGTCCGAGGGCTGGCTCTCAAACGCAGCCTGCTTATGCAGCCTGGTAGCGCCCTGTTCATCCACCAACAGCAACTCCACGCGGCTGTCGTCATACATAAACAACTCGCTGCATTGGGCCTGAATGCGCGCCATCACATTGACCGTCATCCGCGGCTGGCGCAGTACCGCAATACGCAACATGAACGTGTCTGGCGAGCGCCCCGCAATACTGAGCTGCGCGGCGCGCAAAAAAGCCAGTGTGTAGGCGCACTCCTTGCCCCCCTCATGAACAACCATTACCCGGTAACGCCCAATGCGCTCCACGCCCCCTGCTGCCACTAACAAACGTTGAATCAACAGTTGCAACGCGATGCGCTCGGAGCGGCTGAAAAAACCCAGGAGTCGGTGCAGCACTTGTTGATAGACAGAGCTCATGGCTTGCTCATGAAAGTTATCCATGGGTAATTCCTCCAGATCGAGACACGCATTATCGGCAGCTCGATTTGACGCGCCCACACTTACCTCAACTCTTCAGTCCATCACAGACCGGGCGTACGTACGCACAGGAATGGCCCTACAGAAACCAGTTCAAACGAATACATAACGTAATATTTACAATGCTTATGAATAGATTTAAGGGCGTTATCTCGCTCACACCATTGCCGGTGACAAGCCCAGAAAGGTTTCTACGGGCGAAAAAAAACGCCCCGGGACGTGATGTCCAGGGGCGTTTTTGTACGCGGTTACCCGCGCGGCATCAGGCAGTCGTCAGCTGCAGCGCGACTCGTCCGCGGCACGGGCAATCGTCCATGTAGCGATGGGCTTCAACAAAGTGTTCAAAAGGGAACACCTTGATCTCCAGCGGAGTCAGGACCCCGTCAGCGGTCAACTGGTTGATGTCCCGCAGGGCGCGCTTCATGGCCTCCTCGTCCTGGGCAATGCCCAGTTCCGGCTTGCCGGTGAAGTTGCCGATGCAATGCACAAAAAACTTGATGTTCTTCTGAAAGCACGCGCAGCCCGGGAACCCCGTTTGATTGCCGCCTTGCAGGCCGTACAGCACCAGGCTGCCACGGGGCGCCAGAACGTCGCCCAGCACGGACATTTGCGGGCCGCCAAGGCCATCGAGCACCACGTCCACGCCTTTGTTGTCCGTGATCTTGTTGACCTGCATCAGCAGGTCCTGCTCTTCGGTGACAATCACCTTGTCGGCACCCAGGCTCAGCAGGCACTCGCGTTCTGCGGCATCCTTGGTCGCGGCAATGACCTTCAGGCCAAGGGCTTTGCCCAACTGCACAAACGATGGCCCCGCACAGTGGCTGGCATCGGTAATCAACACGGTTTGCCCCGGTTTGACCTGCGCCAGGTCCACATAGGCAAAGTAGGCAATCAACAACGGTGTGTAATGCACGCTGGCTTCAACCGCAGACAACACGTCCGGGTAACGGGTCAGCGTTGAGCGCGGCATCAGAATCAGCTCGCCATACGTTGGATAGTCGTTGGCACTCTGGCCCGGGAAGCTGGCAACCTTGTCACCGATCGCCAGGTCATCCACACCGTCGCCGACGGCGGTGACGATACCCGCCATTTCATGACCGATACCCGCAGGCAAACGGGCGTGGCTAGGGGCCAGGTTTTGCCGCCACAGCACGTCATACCAACTGATGCCAATCGCCTGGACACGGACCTGCACTTCGCCAGGCGCAGGCGCGGCGACGTCGTGCTCTTCGCACTTGAGCACCTCGGCCGGGCCAAACTTGTGAAAACGGATCGTGCGCGACATTACAAACCTCGCCTAATTAATCGCTAATACCACGGGACTTTATCCGGGCTTTGTGCGCAAGACTAACAGACAGCATTAATAGTCGACATGCCTGACATTGATCCGCAGACAGATTCAAAATGGATACAAGCCCTGCAAGCCCAGCAAAACCGCCGTAAATCCCCAAGAAAACACCCGCCCATCCGCCAGGAACAAAATCTACGGAGTGACGAAAAAACAATTTTGCCAGTAAGATCCGTTACCTCACTACCTGTTGAACCCCTGCGAAGCCTGCCTCATGAACCGTAACGACTTGCGTCGCGTCGATCTGAATTTGCTGATCGTCTTTGAAACCTTGATGCATGAACGCAGTGTGACCCGCGCAGCCGAGAAACTTTTTCTGGGCCAGCCGGCCATCAGCGCGGCCCTTTCACGCCTGCGCAACTTGTTCGATGACCCGCTGTTCGTGCGTACCGGTCGCAGCATGGAGCCCACCGCCCGGGCGATCGAGATCTTCGCCTTGCTGTCCCCGGCCCTGGACTCGATTTCCACGGCGGTGAGCAGAGCTTCAGAGTTCAACCCGGCAACCAGCACCTCGGTGTTTCGCATCGGCTTGTCGGACGATGTCGAGTTTGCCCTGCTGCCCCTGTTGCTCAAGCGTTTGCGCGCAGAAGCACCGGGCATCGTCTTGGTGGTACGGCGCGTCAACTACATCCTGATGCCGCCCCTGCTGGCCTCTGGCGAAATATCAGTGGGCGTCAGCTACACCAGCGACCTGCCGGCCAACGCCAAGCGCAAGGTATTGCGACGCAGCCGCCCCAAACTGCTTCGGGCCGACACCATGCCCGGTGCACTGAGCCTGGACGACTTCTGTGAGCGCCCCCATGCCCTGGTGTCATTCGCCGGAGACTTGAGCGGATTTATCGATACCGAACTGGAAAAAATGGGCCGCAAGCGCCACGTGGTCCTGGCCGTTCCCCAGTTCAATGGCCTGAGCACCCTGCTGGCGGGCACCGACATCATCGCCACCGTCCCCGATTACACCGCCGAAGCCCTGACGGCAGCAGGCGGCGTGCGGGCCGAAGACCCGCCACTGGACGTGCAAAGCTTTGAACTTCACATGGCCTGGCGCGGCGCCCAGGACAACGACCCTGGCGAGCGCTGGTTGCGGTCACGGATACAGATGTTTTTTGGGGATCCGGACAGTCTTTGACAGATCCCTCTGGAACCGCTCTGGAATGCCTGTTTCAGAGGGTTTAAAAGGCTCTTTTTGATCCACTGCCATCCGTAGAATTCTGCTGGATTCCCCCACTCCGGGGGCATATTTGGGGGCACGTCTGCCACTTAAAAAACGGCGTGCCCCCAAAAATGAACGTTGCCTAAAGCTACTTCTTGTCTACGGCGTCTTTGACCTTGCCAACCACTTGCTGGGCTTCACCTTTCTTTTCCTGGATCTTCCCTTCGACCTGCAGTTTCTCACTTCCTGTAGCCTTGCCCACACCTTGCTTCACATTACCGATTGCTTCGTTGGCCAGGCCTTTGATTTTGTCTGAAGTGCCACTCATGGAGTTTCTCCCGGTTAGAAATAGGTGTCCTGTCTGGACATAAAAATTGACTGGCGGTCGTGGGTGGGAGTTCCACTTTTATGAAGACCGCCCGTCACGTTCTCGGCAATGGTTTCAAACCAGCTCGCCACATCCAGAATTCAGGGGCTTGCCCCATTTATGGAAGACCGTTTTGCATGCTTGGCGATAACGTTCCAAGTGAGCGCAAATTAGACTTGAGGGAGTTAAGTCCATGCCGTGATCGAGGATTAGAGCGTGCAAGAAATTTTAAGCATCAACTGGCTGCTTTGGCTGTCGACCATGGCCCCGCTGACCCTGAGTGCAGGTCCTGGCAACTTGATGGTTGCAACCTCCGGTGCACAGAGCGGTGTACGGCGTTCAGTCCGGTTTATCGCAGGCCTGGACATCACGTATTTCCTGCTGGCGATGCTGGTCGGGCTAGGCCTTTACCACACGCTGATCAACAACCCGAGGCTGGTCTGGGTACTGCAGGTGCTGGGCAGCCTTTATATTCTGTGGCTCGGGGTGCGGCTGCTGGGTCGCCCGCTGAAGGCACCCGGCGACAACCCCATACACTTGCAGTTTCGAGATGGCATCGTCGTGCAGTTGGGCAATGTGCAAGGAATCGTGATGTTGCTGGTGATGTTTTCCACCTTCACGCCTTCTGGTGAGACAAGCAGCAGCGTCGTGTTGATCTTGAGTGCGGCCCTGATTTCGCTGAATTTCTGCTCGCACGTCATCTGGGTATCGATGGGGTCGACCGTGCAGAAACTGATCCAGGCGCGGCCCAGGCTGCTGGTGTTCCAGAACGTGGTGTTTGGGCTGATGCTGATCGCGGTAGCGTTCTGGATTTTCCTGCGCACGGTGTCGTTTTAAGCCGTCTCCATGCCCCCGCGGCCAGAGGTTGCTACTAAATGGCAGCCGTTTTGCTGTGCAATAGCTCAATCAGATAATCCACCACTTGATCGACGCGGCCTATGCCTTGCGTAGCCTGATTGCGCAGAAGCCAGATATCGGAGCTGTGCAGAGGGCGATCGGCCAGGACCTGGCGCAGGCCTGACTGGTGTGCCACATAGGTCGGCAGCACGGCAATGCCAAGACCCGCTTCCACAGCCTTGAGCTGGGCAGTGAGGTTGGGCGCGCGCATCCAGAGCGTCTGGTCGCGGCTCACCTCCTTGAGCCATTGCGCGAGCGGCATATAGGCCATGTCCTCAGTCCAGCCAATCAAGTGATGGTGTTTCAAGTCTTCAGGCGTTTCGGGCAGTCTGTTGGCAGCGGCATAACCTTCAGAACAAAAAAGACCCTGCATCAGGGTCCCGACCCGGCGCATGGTGAAGTTGCCGTTTTCAGGTCTGCGCAATCGGACAATGATGTCGCTGTGGCTTTGCGTGAGTTTTGAAGACACCGCCGTGTTGACGAAGTCGAAGCTGATACCGGGGTATTGATCCCGAAAATCCGCCAGCCCGGGAATGATCAGGTGCGTGCCCATCAGCTCCGGGCAATCGATAAGCACCTGCCCAGCCATTCGATTGCCTGGCTGCGACATCTGTCGCTCAATGAGCTTGAAACGCTCCTGCGTCTCTAGCGCCAGTGGAAGCAGTGCCCTGCCAGCTTGCGTCAGGAAGTAGCCGTTGGTCTTTTTCAAGAACAACACGGTACTGAGCGAATCTTCAAGTGCGGCGATCTTGCGCGACACCGTCGATGCCGAAACATTGAGCGAGTGTGCAGCCTCGGTCACGTTGTTCGACTTGGCGACGAAGATAAAGACTTTCAGATCATCCCAGTTCACGCTGACGAAGTACTCAACAATGGAAAATCGATCCCCACATGCTTCTGTGCGGAAGAATATGAGGTCACGTTAATTTTCTGTAAACCCGCCTGTCATTAAGCGCAAGGCTGCTCAAGTGTGGGAGCGGGCTTGCTCGCGATGGTTTTCAGAGCGCCGCATTGACTCAGTCAATACGCGTCATCGTTAACGACCATCGCGAGCAAGCCCGCTCCCACAGAGGCATAAATCGCTTATGTGAACAACATTGCTGTCATTAAGCGGGATTTTTTATGGCTTTGCCAGACTGCCCTTGAAGAGTCAGCCCATGGGTTTGTGGCAATGCTCAAGCACTAAGGCGCGCTAAACACCGGCTCACCCAGGTTCAACATCAGTCGATTGGCCCAGGCGAAAATCGAGATCGCGTGGATCAGGTCCAACACCTGTGCGTCGTCCAGCCCTTGGTCGCGAAGCGTTTGGATGTGACGGGCGCTGAGCGAAGATGGCTCCAGGGTCAGGTCAATGGCGAAGTGCACAATCGCCTTTTCCCTGTCTGTCGTACCCGCCGTTGCAGGGTCGGCAAACACCTCGCTGATCACGTCGTTGCGCTTGGCCAGTTGCTCGAACCGCTGAGCATGCACCGAGGCGCAGTACACGCATCGATTGACCCGCGACACGACGGTGCTCGCCAGTTCACGTTCGGCACGGGACAAACCGCCCGGTGCATACATGATGGCGTTGAATGCCTGGGAACGCTGGCGAAGGACCTCGGGGTGATGGGCCAGTGTCAGGTAGTAGTCCGATGTCAGGGCCTGGGGATGGCTCTCTTGCAACACGGCCACTTGCTCGTCCGTGGCGCTGCTCAAGTCGACAGTGGGTAGCCAGGCTTTCCATCCCAGTGTTTCGTTGGTGAATCCGTGGCTGCGAATAAGGTCGCTCATCTGGCGGCTCCCGCTGACAGTAACGCGTCGAGCCCGGCGGCCAGACGTACCTGATAGGACATGAAGGCAATCAGTTGCGCCAGCACGACGATTTCGGCAGTGCCCAGGCCTTCCTGTTGAAGCGCTTGCAAGGCCGCCTGATCACCGTGCACCGGAGACTCGATCAAGGTTTGGGTGAAGCGCAAAATTCCCCGCAGGCGCGCATCGCCGAGTGCTTCAATAGCCCCCGAATCGATGGCCGCCTGCACGGTGTTATCCGCGCCCAGCACGTGCAACTGCTCAAGGTAGTGTGCGGTCAACGTCCCGTGGGGTGTCAGGCGCGCGGCGTAGTAAGCCACCCACAGGCGCTCGGTCAGTGTCAGGTTGTTTTCAAGTGCCGGATCAAAAAACACATCGTGGCTGCCCTGTGTCGCCGAGGCGACCTTGCCCCGGGCATGGCGTACGGCGTGCAGATGGGTTCCGGGCTGGATGTGCAGCAGGCTGTCGAGCAAATCTGCAGCGGGTTCAACGGTTGAGGTCATGACACGTCCTTCAAGGCTATGGGGCGAGCGTTGCGCGCAGAGCCCTTGAGGCTCCGGCGCAAAACGGTTCAAGGTTGTTCGGTCACCATGGTCGCCGCCGTGCGGTCGCTGACCAGCGGCTCGACTTTCAAGCCTTTGCGGGCCGCCCAGATGTTCTGGTAGTGGAACAGCGGGATGATGCCGACGTCGTCACTGACCACCTGGACCGAGTCCTGAAGGATCTTGCGGCGCTTGCCTTCATCAAACTCGGCGGTCGAATCCAGCAGCGCCTTGTCCACCCGCGCATTGCTGTAGTGACCCCAGTTGGAGGCGCCCTGCCCTTTGTTGCTGTCTACCGTGGTCAGGATGTTGGTCAGTGCATACGCCGCTTCGCCCGTACCGTTACCCCAGGCAATCACACTGATCGCCAGTTCATTCTTGTTGGCTTTACCGGCATACACGGCCCACGGCAATACTTCGAGCTGGACCTTGACCCCGATCCGCGACCAGAACTGTGCCACCGCCTGCATCGTTTCCGGTGCCTGCGGATAGCGATCACCCGGAACATGGACGGTTAATTGAAAGCCTTGTGGGAAGCCTGCCTGCGCCAACAGTTCCTTGGCCTGTGCGGGGTCGTATGGAATGTTTTTCACGTCCGGGTTGTAGCCGAAGGTGTTGGCGGGCATCCATTGGTTGGCCTCGGTGACGGTGCCCTGCATGATCCGGTCATTGATGGCCTGGCGGTTGATAGCCAGTGACAGCGCCTTGCGCACCCGCACATCACGCAGCGGGTTTTCAGCCAGCGGCTGGCCTGCGTTGTCACGAATGAACGGGTTGGGGCCTTCGCGAAAGCTGGGCTGGATGATCAGCGCACGCAAGCCCGGATAGGCATAGACACTGACGCTCGGTGTTTTGCGCAGGCGCTCGACATCCGTCGGCGAAACCTTGTCAATCACATCCACGTCACCAGCAAGCAATGCTGCCGTGCGGTTGGCAGCGTTGGCGATAAAGCGGTAATCGACCTTGTCCCAGGTCGGTCTGGCGCCCCAGTACGCGTCGTTGCGCTCGAAAATCGTCCGGTCACCCGGCACGTAGGAGACGAAGCGGTAAGGCCCCACACCCACCATCGCCTTGCCCGAGTTGTAATCGGCGCTGCTTGCAGTGGCGCCAGCGTGACGGCTGACGATATAGATCGAGTCCACGTCCGGCAGCAGATTCGCGTTCGGCGTGCGGGTCGTGATGATCAACGTGTGAGCGTCTTTTGCCGTGACCGATGCCACTGTGCGTGTCGCCCCGGCATACGACGCCACGCTGCCAGGAACACTGCGGGCGCGCTCGAACGAGAACACGAAATCATCGGCGGTCAGAGGCGTACCGTCCTGCCATTTCACATCGTCGCGCAAGACGAATTCCCAGGTGGTGTCATCAATGACTTTCCAGCTCTTGGCCAAACCCGGCAGGGTTTTGTCGTCGCGGCGACTGACCAGCGACTCGAAGGCATGCAGCGCCACCGACCGGTCACCGGCGTAATTATTCAATTGCGGATCGAGGGACGACACAGGGTCGGCGTAACCGATACGCAGGGACTGGGCACCAGCAGTACCGGCCGCCAGGATAAGCGCCGAGGCTAACAATGAACGAACAAGTGGCTTCATGGGTATTTCCTTGCACGTAATGGCAATGAGCATGACGAGCGTCTTGGCGCTCGTTCAAAAGTGGTCGTTGAGGTGACACGCGCTCAGGTGGTTCGGCGAAACCTCCCTGAGTGCTGGAGCTTCGCTGAAGCAGCGCGCGGTGGCGTGCGGGCAGCGAGGATGGAAATGACACCCGGCGGGCGGGTTCAGCGGGCTGGGGATTTCCCCTTTGATCGCGTCATAACGGGTACTGCGGACATCAAAACGGGGAATCTGCGCCAACAGGGCCTGGGTGTAGGGATGGTTGGCGCGGGCAAACAGGTCATCCACCGAAGCGCTCTCGACCACTCGCCCCAGGTACATCACTACGACGCGGTCGCACAGGTGCTCGACGACGCCCAGGTCATGGCTGATAAACAGATAGGTCAGACCCAGCTCGTCGCGCAGGTCCATGAACAGATTGAGAATCTGTGCCTGGATCGACACGTCCAGCGCCGCCACTGACTCATCGCACACCAGCAGTTGCGGCTGTACCGCCAGTGCTCGGGCAATGCCGATACGCTGGCGCTGGCCGCCACTGAACTGATGGGGATAGCGCTGGCGCAGTTGCGGGCTGAGCCCGGCCCGTTGCAGTTGCGCACTGACGTAATCGTCGAAACCCTGCTTGTCGGTCAAGCCATGCAGCAACGCGCCCTCGCCGACGATCCGGTCCACCCGCAGACGCGGATTGAGGCTCGATGACGGGTCCTGAAAGATCATCTGCACCTTCATGCGAACGGCCTCGCGCTCATCGGCCGTCAGGTTGTCCAGGGATTTCCCGTCCACCAGCGCGGTACCTGATGACACCGGCAGCAACCCCGCCACCATGCGCCCCAGGGTTGATTTGCCACAGCCGGACTCACCCACCAGGCCCACCACTTCCGAGCGGTTGATGCGCAGGTCAACGCGATCGACTGCATGGGTGACGGGTCTGGGGCGAGTCAGGTGCAAACGTTGCAACAGGTGTTGAACTGAATGCTCAGCCACGGGCGTACCAAATGTCTTGCTGACCTGCTTGAGTTCTATCAGGGGGACGTGATCACTGCGCATGGCCAGCTCCAGGGTGAAAGCAACGAACGGTCTGGCCCGGTACGATCTCGCGAGGTTCCGGTTCCTGTGCACAGGCCGCGGACGCCCGCGTACAGCGCTCGGCGAAGGCACATCCAGGCGGCATCGAGAACAGGTCCGGCGCCATGCCGGGAATCTGCCGCAGCCGCTGGCCACGCTTGTTACGGCTGGGCAGACTGTCGATCAATCCCTGGGTGTAAGGGTGTTGTGGACGATCAAGCACGTCGGCGACCGGTCCCTGTTCGACGATACGACCGGCGTACATCACGGCCACGTCATCGGCCAGCCCGGCCACCACCGACAGGTCATGGGTGATCCAGATCAGCGACGTGCCCTGCTCGCGCACCAGCTTTTGCATTTCACTGAGGATCTGCGCCTGGATGGTCACGTCCAGCGCCGTGGTCGGCTCATCCGCGATGATCAGGTCAGGCGAATGCAGCAGTGCGATGGCGATCGCCACCCGCTGGCGCATGCCACCGGACAACTGGTGGGGATAAGCCCGCAGGCGTTCTTCAGGACTGGCGATGCCCATCAGCGCCAGCGTGCGGCTGGCGTGCTCCCTAGCGTCGCGCTTGCTCAGTGGGCGATGGGCACGCACCGCTTCGATCATTTGCGTGTCGACCCGCAGCACCGGATTGAGGGTCATCATCGGGTCCTGGAAAATCATCGCGATCCGGTTGCCTTGCAACGCGCGCAGTTCGGACACCGAGAGTTGTGTGAGGTCGCGCCCCTTGAACAACACCTGGCCGCCACTGATGCGGCCAGGCTCATCCACCAGCCCGAGAATGGAAAAACCGGTCACTGATTTGCCGGATCCCGACTCGCCCACCAGCCCCAGAATTCGACCTGGCTGCACGTGCAACGACAAGTCGCGCACCGCTGGAAGCACCCCGGCCCGGGTATAAAACGAGGTGCAGAGACCACGCACATCCAGGGTTGGCTGTTCCAATGCCAGCGACGACAACGACATTTCAGGCAGGCTCATCGCTGCAACCTCGGGTTCAGGACATCACGCAACCGGTCGCCGACCAGATTGATCGCGACGATGGTGATCAACAGCGCCAACCCCGGAAACAGGCTGATCCAGTATTCGTTGCTGAGCATGTACTGGAAGCCGTTGGCGATCAGCAAGCCCAGGGAAGGCTCCGTGACAGGCACACCCAGGCCCAGAAACGATAACGTCGCTTCCAGGGTGATCGCCCGGGCGATCTGCAATGCGCCGATGACAATCAGCGGCGGCAGGCAATTGGGCAGGATATGCCCGGTGACGATGCGCCACGGACCAATACCCTGGCCCCGCGCGGCGTAGACGTATTCGCGCCGACTTTCGGTCAACGCCTGGCCGCGTGCAGTGCGGGCGTAATAGGCCCACTCCAGCAGGATCAACGTGAGCATCACATTGCCGACCCCCTTGCCCAGCCACGCAAGGATCATCAGCGCCATGAGAATCACCGGGAACGACAGCAACAGGTCCACCAGGCGCATCAGCAACACGTCTACCCAGCCCCCGACATACGCCGACACCAGGCCCAGCAGCGTGCCGATAAACGCCGCGATCAACGCCGACCCGATACCAACCCACAAACTGATGCGCAGGCCATACATGATTGCCGAGACCAGGTCGCGACCTTGACCATCGGTGCCAAGCCAATAGGTGTAGCCACTGTCCATGTTGGTGCTTCCCGGTGCCAGGCGCGCATCCAGCACGTTGAGCTGCATCAGGTCGTAGGGATTTTGCACCACGATCCACGGGGCTAGAATCGCCACCAGGACGATCAGCACCAACACCACAAGCCCCGCGACTGCCGTTGGCGAATTCATGTACTCGACGGCCACTCGACGCCAGGGCGACTGGGCCTGCAATGGCATGCGGGTCGGTAACGCTTTTTCAACGGCACTCATCGGGAGGCCTCGATCCGCACGCGGGGGTCAAGCAGGTAATACAAACCGTCGACAATCAGGTTGAGCACGACAAAGATCACCACGACCACCATTAGATAGGCCACCACCACCGGACGATCCAGGGCGTTGATGCTGTCCAGAATCAGTTTCCCTGCGCCGGGCCAGGAGAAGATGCTTTCGGTGACCACCGCGAAGGCAATGGTCGATCCCAATTCCATGGCCAGCACCGTCACCAGGGGAATCATGGTGTTGCGCATGACGTGCATGAACATCACCCGCATCGGCGAAAGGCCCTTCGCCCGGGCAAACTTGACGAACTCTTGTGGCAGCACTTCCCGAACGCCCGCACGGGTCAGGCGCAACACCAGGGAGATCTTGAACAACGCCAGGTTCAGTGCGGGCAGAATCAGGTGCTGCAGGCCGTCCAGGGTCAGCCACGACCACTGCACCCCCAGCCACTCGCGGGTTTCGCCACGGCCACTGGCGGGCAGCCATCCCAGCTTGATTGAGAACAGCATGATCATCATCAACGCCACCCAGAAAGCCGGGAGCGAAAAGCCGATGATGCTGCAGGCCATCATCAACCGCGACAACGGATGATCCGGATAGGTACCGGCAAAAATCCCCAGGGGCACGCCAATCACAACCGCCAGGAACAGCGCACTGAAGGCCAGTTCGAGGGTGGCTGGCAGCCGTTGCAAAATCAGGCGCATGGCGTCTTCGTGATAGACAAAACTCTGCCCGAGGTTGCCGTGGACTGCGCCCTTGAGAAAGATCAGGTATTGCTCCCACAGCGGCTTGTCCAGCCCCAGGTGTGCGATGGCTTGCACCCGTTCGGCCTGATTGAGGTCTTCCCCCACCAGGATGTCCATGGGATTGCCAATGGCATTCAGGCCGATAAACACCACGAGGGTCATCAACAGAATCACCAGCAGCGACTGAGTCACTCGTCGCAGCGCCCAGCCGATCATCGCCGCAACTCTTCAGCGGTGGGCTGGCTGGCCACCCACTCATCGCCAAACAGTTCGGGGTCGGCAAACCGTTGCATGGTGTCGAAATGCAGTGAGATGTCTTCGTTGAACAGTTGGCCGACCAAGGCCTGGGCCAAACGTTTTGAGCCTTCACTGATGGCCGGGATATCCCCGGAAACTGCGCCGTAGTTGAGGGCTGCGGGATAGCTGAAGCAATGGATATGGTTCAACCCCGGGCAACTGCCGGGTATTTTTTCCTGGAATTCGAAACGGCTGCCCAAATCCGGCAGCTCGGACAATTCGGCATCCCGCTCACTGGCCGGGGCCTCGAAGCGGTCCCGCCAGGTGCGAATGTGCGAAGAGAACGGCGCAAATTCCGGGCGCTGTTCAAAGTCGGTGCGAAAACCGGTGGCGAATACCACAAAATCGGCTTCGATCCGGGCATCAGGCGTGTTCAACCACAGGCCGCCCCGAGGATTTTTCTCCACCGAGACGACGGGACTGTTCAGCAGGAACCGCGCCCTTCCCGAGCTGGAAACCCTGATCGTACTGGCGCGGGGCGGAGGTACTTGCTGAGTATTGAGGTAGTTGCGAATACGCCATTTCCAGGCATCCGGCAGACGCCAATAGCCATGAACCATGCCCGGATGACTGGCGCCCTTGCCTTTGTTGATACGCGGCAGTTCGGCACGCCGGATCAGCAGGTCAACCCCTGTGGCGCCCGCTTCCAGCGCGGTTGCTGCACTGTCCATCGCAGAGGCCCCGCCCCCGATGACTGCCACACGCTTGCCTTCGAACCAGTCGTCCTGCAAACCATCCCCTGAATGCGCCCACAGATGATCCGGTAGCTGGTGGGCCAGTTCAGGCACCCAAGGGCCGCCCAGGCCGTCACGCCCGGTGGCCAGCACGACATGCCGCGCCAACAGATGCAGGGTTTGTACGGGGGTTTCGATGGCCAGCTCAACCAGTGCATCTGCTCTTGGCGCAACCCGGGTGACCCGGTGTTCGTTGCGCACATCCAGCGCCAGCACTTTGCGATACCAGCGCAGGTAGTCGGCCCATTGCAGTCGCGGAATTTTGTCCAGCCCGGCCCAGCCCTCTGCGCCGAATTGCGCTTCGAACCAGGCACGGAAGGTCAGCGCGGGCAAGCCGAGCGCGGGTCCGGTCAGGTGCTTGGGAGAGCGCAAGGTCTGCATACGGGCGGTGGTTGCCCACGGCCCTTCAAAACCTGCCACGGACTGATCGAAAATCACTGCATCAACACCGAGATGCCTCAACTCGGCAGCAAGGGCCAGGCCCGCCATACCGCCGCCGATGATCGCCACATCGAGCACCGGGGCACCTTCGTTGAGGCGTGGTTTGACCCACTGACTGGCGGGAAGATCGAGCCAGGCCAGATCCTGGCGCAAGCGTGCTTCGAGGGCCGCGAGGCCTGACAGTGAACTTTCTTCGGACATTGATCGCTACTCGATGACGATCGAGAGCACATCACTCGACCCTTGATCCAAACACTTGAAATCCTCAACAGCAGAACAATTTGAATTCTTGATGCCGTTGAATGCTTAAAGTGAATACTAAAAGGGACTGTTTATTCTCGCAACGCGCAAAAAAACATATTGATATTCTTATTTGGAATTAAAAAGAATCGGAATGTGCTTACCCATCTGCGTAGACACCAGGCACTGATCCTTCGTCGAGCCACGCGCACAGCCGATTAGCATGGTTTGTCTCTTGGAAGATTTTTATCTTCAGCGTCCTGGAGAGCGATGGGCGACGGCGTCAGCTGCGTACGCTTGTCTTCAAGGAACTCGACTTTATCCAGCCCCTCTATGAAGCTACAGACTCGCCACCAACTCCGTGTTGTAGTCGCTGACGAGTAGAACGAGGCTGCGATCGAGCGCGCAGCGGTCGCAAAAACGGTACACGCGGTTTGCCTGATTAACCGTGCAAGCTGACTTTACGACTGCTTCACAGCCGAACGCAGCCTCGCACGGCTCGTCAGTTGCTACGAATTTAGCAACTCATACCACTGCGTAGCAGTTGACGAGTAGAACGAGGCTACGTTCGAGCGCGTAGCGGTCGCAAACCGGTACACGCGGTATGCCTGATTAACCGTGAAATCAGACTTTACGACTGCTCCGCAGCCGGACGCAGCCTCGCACGGCTCGTCAGCGACTACAGATTCGCGACCATCTCCGTGCTGTAGTCGCTGACGAGTAGAACGAGGCTGCGATCGAGCGCGTAGCGGTCGCAAAACCGGTACACGCGGTATGCCTGATTAACCGTGCAAGCTGACTTTACGACTGCTTCGCAGCCGGACGCAGCCTCGCACGGCTCGTCAGCGACTACAGGTTTCGGCACCCATCCCGGGTGTACCGCGTGTAGCCGCTGACGAGTAGAACGAGGCTACGTTCGAGCGCGAAGCGGTCGCAAAACCGGTACACGCGGTGTGCCTGATTAATCGTGGAAGCCGACCTTACGACTGCTTCGCAGTCGGACGCAGCCTCGCACGGCTCGTCAGCTGCTACGGATACCTACCCCGCGTTGTAGCAGTTGACGAGTAGAACGAGGCTACGTTCGAGCGCGCAGCGGTCGCAAAACCCGTACACGCGGTATGCCTGATTAATCGTGGAAGCCGACCTTACGACTGCTTCGCAGCCGGACGCAGCCTCGCACGGCTCGTCAGCGACTACAGATTTGCGACCATCTCCGTGTTGTAGTCGCTGACGAGTAGTACGAGGCTGCGATCGAGCGCGAAGCGGTCGCAAGACCGGTACACGCGGTGTACCTGATAAACCGAGGAAATGGACTTTACGACTGCTTCGCAGCCGGACGCAGCCTCGCACGGCTCGTCAGCGACTACATTCGCCACCCACTTCATTGAAACGCCAGGGGATCATGAAGGGTGTTTCAAGCACTGTTTTCGAAACCCCTTTCCGCGGGCCGCTTGCGTTATGAACGCCCCCCCTGCGTGGCGCATCCCGTCACTCGGCATAGATACTCTGCAACAGCGCGTCATGGACACTGGCTTCGTGCATGACCATGTGCGGCAGCAACACTTTTGCCGATGTGGCGATCTCATCGATCAGCACTCGCGTCACGTCGGACAACGGGCTGGCCAAGGCTGAAATCAAACCGAAAAAGAACGGGACGTTGCAGGCAATCGGGCGCACTACCACGCCTTCCAGTGGCACCCCCATGGCGGTAAAGGGATCGACCAGCGCAATGCCCAACCCGACTCTGGCCATCTGCATGGCCACCAGTGAGGTATTGGTGTCGAGCATATGGGGCATCGGCCCGCCTGCATCATGGAATGCCTTGTCCACCCGCCGACGAAAACGATACGGATTGGCCATGGTGATCAGCGTCTGCTGTGCCAGCAATTCCATCGGCAGTTCTGCGTACGAAGCCAGTGCGCTGGTGGCTGGCAGCACGGCGACGCAGGGCGCCTCGCCGATCCAGTGAATGTCCAGGCCGCGATGTTCCAGCGGCAGGCTGACAGCGCCCAGGTCCATGGTTTTGGACAGCACCGCCTGCACCACATTCTCCGGTGACATGCTCTGCAACTGGATCTGCTGCGGACGCAGGTTCTCAGGCAGGCGTGCCAGGGCCGCCGGCAACAAGCCTGCTGCCAGCGCGGAAATCGCGACCAGTTTGATTTGATGATTTTCATCCCGAACGATGTGTTCCGCGCGCAGCCGGATGTTGCGAACCCCTAGCAGGGCGCTTTCTACTTCGGCGTACATCATGAACGCTTTGTGGGTGGGCGTGACCTTTGGCCCGCTGCGCTCGAACAGCGCAAACCCCAGCTCCTGCTCCAGTTCTTGAATGGCCCTGGTCACCGAGGGTTGGGAGCGGCCGAGCATCTTTCCTGCGGCAGTGACACTGCCCGCCGACATCACAGCAGCAAACGCTTCGAGCTGACGCAGATCCATAAACACGCCTTAATCAACACAGAGACTGGCAGGAGCCGGAACACAAGATTCCCTGCCCAGAAGCGAGAAAGTCTACACACAGTTCACCCATTAATCGCGTCAGCAGTCCACTGCGCCTGCTCTGTGGATGACGACTCCCTGCTTGCAGTCATCCGTTACGACCAGCAGGGAACGCCCGCCCTGTCCCAGAATGCTTCGGCCGACTTGCTCAGGGTTGCTTTGGGCCGGGTCAGATGAATGTCCAGGGGGATGTCCCAGCTTTCGTCCAGAGCCCTGACCAGGCGCCCATCCAGAATTTCTTGCTCGGTGAGGCTCTTGGGCAACCACGCCACGCCCTTGCTTTCCATGGTCATGGACATGAGTACCGCGGCCAGGTGGCTGCTGAACAGGGGTTTGAGGTGAAGGTAATCTTCCTTGCCTCGCAGCCTGTGGGCGACGATACGCCCCAGTCCAGACTCGTGGGTGTACGCCAGGTAGGGCAATGCTGCCGGGGAAGTACCGAAGTTGGCGAATGCACTCGCAAGCGGAACAAGAACGTCCTCCCCCACTTTCTTGCTGATGAACTGATCAGGTGCCAGCAAAGGCGGAACGTCAGGATGGCGATGGCAGAGCAAGAACTGAACCTGGCCATGTATCAGCATCTGTTCACAGACAGCCATGCTATCGGAATGCAGCTGCACAGCCTCAATGGGGGCACCGTTTTCTGAGCTTCGAAGCCACCTGGGAAAGAATGTAAATGACAGGGAGTGGGTGGCCGCAAATTGCAGCGACCTGGCGGCCATTCCTGCGACCTCTTGAGCTTCGTTACGCATCCGGTACAAATTTCTGGCCGCTTCCTGAGCGCTCGGCAAGATTTGCCTTCCTGCCTCGGTCAGCGTTGCGCCCTGGGGGGTGCGCACAAACAACTCTACCCCCATCCAGGTCTCCATTGAGCGAACCCTGCGGCTGAAGGCCGGTTGAGTGACATGGCGCGCTTCAGCGGCACGAACAAAGCTGCCGTACTCCGCAAGCGCTGAAAGATCTTCGAGCCAGACGAGTTCCAAGGGGCCATGCCTCCTGTGCATAGGGTCCGGCATTAATAGCATTGGGCGGGTGTCATCGCAAAGCCTAACGTGGGCCCACAAACAACAAGAGGAACCCGTCATGCGTATCGTAGACATCCGCGAAAAAACCGTTTCCATTGCCTCCCCGATTGCCAACGCCTATATCGACTTTTCCAAAATGACCTGCTCGGTCGTCGCAGTCATCACGGATGTGATTCGCGACGGCAAACCCGTCATCGGCTACGGTTTCAACTCCAATGGTCGCTATGGTCAGGGCGCTCTGATGCGCGATCGCTTCCTGGCACGCATCCTGGAAGCTGATCCGGACACCTTCGTCGACCATGACAACAACAACCTGGACCCGTTCGCCATCTGGAAAGCCCTGATGACCAACGAGAAGCCCGGCGGCCACGGCGAGCGCTCGGTCGCCGTTGGCACCCTCGACATGGCGGTCTGGGATGCCGTGGCCAAGATTGAAGGCAAACCGCTCTACCGCCTGCTGGCTGACCGCTACCGTAACGGCGTGGCAGACGACAAGGTCTGGGTCTATGCCGCAGGTGGCTACTACTACCCCGGTAAAGACCAGACCAAGCTCAAGGCAGAAATGCAGAGCTACCTGGATCGTGGCTACGACGTCGTCAAAATGAAAATCGGTGCAGTGCCGCTGGACGAAGATATCCGTCGCATCGAAGCGGTCCTTGAGGTGGTTGGCGACGGCCGTCGACTGGCGGTCGATGCCAACGGTCGTTTCGATCTTCAGACCGGTATCGCTTACGCTGAAGCCATCAAGAAGTACAACCTGTTCTGGTACGAAGAGATCGGCGATCCTCTGGATTACGCACTCCAGGCGGAACTGGCCAATCACTATGAATTGCCCATGGCAACCGGTGAAAACCTGTTCTCTCACCAGGACGCCCGGAACCTCCTGCGCCACGGCGGTATGCGCCCTGATCGCGACTTCCTCCAATTCGACTGTGCCTTGTCTTACGGGCTAGTTGAATACATGCGCACCCTGAAGGTGATGGAAGAAATGGGCTGGTCTTCCCGCCGCGTCGTTCCCCATGGCGGTCACCAGATGTCCCTGAACATCGCAGCAGGCCTGCACCTTGGCGGCAACGAATCCTACCCGGACGTTTTCCAGCCTTTCGGCGGGTTTGCTGACGGCATCCGTGTCGAAAATGGCTACGTCGGCCTGCCGGATATTCCGGGGGTTGGCTTCGAAGCCAAGTCCGCCTTGTACGCAGTCATGCGTGAGCTGGGCGAAGGCTGATCACCTTCAAACTGCGGTCTCTTTTACCGGAGCCGCAGCCTCGGGCTGTCCCCCACTGACGCCCGGCCACATGCCCATCACAACAATAAAATGAGGTGCTTTCGTGGAAATATCCAAGTCCCGCTGGTACAGCCAGCTGTATGTCCAAGTACTGATCGGTATCGTGATCGGTGCAGCCATCGGTTACTTCATGCCTGATATTGGCGCCAAGCTCCAACCTTTTGCCGATGGTTTTATCAAGCTGATCAAAATGCTGTTGGCGCCCATCATCTTCGGCACGGTTGTGGTCGGTATCGCAAAGATGGGCAGTATTAAAGAGGTCGGACGCATCGGTGTGAAAGCGCTGATCTACTTCGAGATTCTGTCAACCATCGCCCTGGTCGTCGGCCTGATTGTGGTCAACATCGTGAAGCCTGGCGTCGGCATGAACATCAACGTCAACGCCTTGGATGCAAGCGCAATCAGTAAATACAGCCAGGCCGCCAGTGAGCAAGGTGGCACCATTGAATTCTTTCTCAACATCATCCCGCACACGTTCATCGGCGCATTTTCCAATGGCGTGATGCTTCAGGTCATCCTGCTTTCGGTACTGATGGGCGTTGCCCTGGTGCAAATGGGCGAGACCAGCAAGCCGCTCATCAACACCATTGATCTGTTCCTGCAAGGCCTGTTCAAGATCGTTGCTATGGTCATGCGCCTGGCGCCGATTGGTGCGGGGGCTGGCATGGCCTTCACCATTGGCAAGTACGGGATTGGCACCTTGCTGTCACTCGGTCAATTGCTGATCGCGCTTTACATCACAACCTTGATTTTCATCGTGGTGGTGCTGGGGACGGTTGCCAGATGGTCGGGGATGCCACTCATGCACTTTCTTCGATATTTCAAAGATGAAATTCTGATCACCCTTGGCACCTGCTCAACCGAAGCGGTACTGCCGCGGATGATGGTGAAGCTTGAAAAGCTTGGCTGCAAAAAATCAGTCGTGGGCATGGTGTTGCCAACGGGGTATACCTTCAATGCCGACGGCACCTGCATCTATCTCACAATGGCCGCCATTTTTATCGCCCAGGCGACCAATACACCCTTGACGTTCGTGGACCAGATGATTCTGCTCGGTGTCTTCCTGCTCACGTCCAAAGGCTCGGCTGGCGTGGCGGGCGCAGGGTTTGTGACGCTGGCTGCAACGCTCACCACCATCCACTCCATTCCTCTGGTCGGGCTCGTTTTACTCCTGGGCATTGACCGCTTCCTGAATGAGGCGCGGGCCGTGACCAACCTGATCGGCAACGGCATCGGCACCATCGCCATTGCCAAGTGGGACAACTCGTTCGATGTCGAGGCCTGCGAACGCGAAATCGCCGCAATGCAACACGAAAAGGCACAACGGAAAGCCTTGCTGGCGCAAAAATAGCCCGCACTGCACTCCGGTCACGGCGCGTCAAAAAAGCGCTATGACCGGAGTGCGTTACAGCGTTCATTCAATCAACGGGCGATCACTCTTTACTCAAATCCACCAACGGCGTCTGCCGCACTTCGGTCCCACGTCCGTCCTGGATCGATTTGACCTGATGCAACGCCTTGTCCACCGCCGGTTTGTCAGC
This sequence comes from Pseudomonas sp. ML2-2023-3, assembly GCF_037055275.1. Classification (NCBI taxonomy): domain Bacteria; kingdom Pseudomonadati; phylum Pseudomonadota; class Gammaproteobacteria; order Pseudomonadales; family Pseudomonadaceae; genus Pseudomonas; species Pseudomonas sp. ML2-2023-3. Next base: position 3,196,904 of record NZ_CP146343.1, on the reverse strand, counting down.
CAGCAATGAGTAACTGATGCTGAACTGGCGCTGTTCTTTGGGGCCAATGGTCGGGACCAGGTTCAGCGGCCTCTGGTAACGGCGGTTGTAGGAAAAACTGGTACCTGGCTCAAGCCCGGTGACATAGCCCTGGCCCTTCGTATCAGTGTTTTTCCACAGCGAGAACACCGGCAACTGCTGGACATTGAAGCCGACCGAGACGCCGAGGCTGGCGTCCTTGTTGTGCAGTACCGTCAAGGTGTTGCCCTTGGCATCACCGTAAGGCACCACGTTGTACACGGTTTCATCGTAGTCAGGGGTCGGTGCGCGATACGTCTGCCAGTCGCCAAGGTCAGCTTTGGCCTTGTCATTGAAAGGAGACACCTGTTTGACCGGTGCCGCAAAACGGGCGCCCTCCTCCAGAAACGGCGTGCTGAAGTTGCTGTGGTACAGCGCTTGGTACTCTTTGGGGTAATCACCGTTGTTGGTCAACGTGTCATTGAGCACAAAACGCGCCGCACCCGGTTCAGTGACCAGCTCCGTTTGCACGCTGAAGTCCACTTTTTTGAACGCCTGCTCTTTCAACTCACCGCGCACATGAATGGCATAGGGCGGGGTTTCGTCGATATGCACCGTCACCTTGCTGGCAGGGATGTTCGCCGCTCGACCGTGCAAGGTCAGCAACTCGCCATTGTCCATGCCCGGATGGCCTACCCATTCGTAGCCACAGCGGGCGACCAGTTCGTTGAAACCTTCAAGCCAACCCAGGCCACCGCGACCGTTAAGCTCTATGAACGCGGGATTGACCACATCCTTGACCGGCGAATCCCACCCCATCCGCGCACTGCCGACCTGGGCACTGAGCACGTTCATGCCCCGCGTCGGCACCACCGTCAATTTCATCGTGCCGTTATCGATGTCGATCAGACTCACGCCTTCCTGACGACCGCCGTGCAAGGTGCGCAGGGTGATTGAAAAGGGCTTGTCGACCTTGAGGCCGAGCTGCTCGCTGGTAATACGCTGATTGCTGGCAGGCTTGTCGCTGTCGAGCAGCACAAAGTCCCAGGCAAACGCGTGAGTTCCAAAGGACAGGGCTGCAATGGCGCAGGTCACGGGAAGCAGTTTCATGGCGGATCCTTTCTTGGAATTATAATTCGCTGACTAGATGAATCGTTTCAGCTTGCAGCGAGTCTAGCTCCATTTTTAGCGGCGGTGTAGCCAGGATGAGGGGATGAGCGATGCAAGCGCAGCTCGCAAGGCATGAATGGGCCAATGAGATTTGACGGTCTGTCCGAGCGCCCGGGGCGCTCGTCAGACTCATTGCAACGTCAAGATGGGGCGCCTTGCTCAACCCGGCACATACAACCTGGCCATCACTTGCAACAATCGATCATCGTCACCCGCCGCGCCAATCACCTGCAGCCCCACCGGCATCCCCCTCACCTGCCCCGCAGGCAGGCTGATCGCTGGCAACCCTGTCAGGTTCCAGGCACTGGTGTGGCTGAGTACCGCGGCACGCACATCAATATCCTGCTCCCCTACCCGAACTTCACGGGCATCAACCTCAGTCGCGGTGATCGGCACGCTGGGCGAAACCAGAAAGTCATAACGTTCAAACAAACGCGCCAATGCCGCCTTGTACTGCGCCTGACTGGCCTGGGCGCGGATGTATTGCCAGCCCCTGACCTCCCGGGACAACTCCAGCCGTTCGCGTACTTCCTGATCGAACAGTTGTGGGGCCTCGTGCATGCGCTCGGCATGCACGTCAAAGGCTTCGGCACGTTGCAGGGTCAACAGGGTGTCTTTCATCCCGGCCGCCAGGGGTGCCACTTCGCCGGTGTCCTGCAACCCGTTGCCAAACAGCTGCTGCGCCACCTGATAGACCTGCCGGTCCACTTCGGCATCCACCGGGCCGAAGCTGCCCGACGTGATCCAGCCCACCCGCAGCGAATGCACGTCGGGCGCCTTGGCGACCGGGCGACCGGCGATGACTTCAAACAGCAGCCGCGCATCCTCGACACTGCTGGCAATCGGGCCCACATGGTCGAGGCTCGACGACAGCGGGAAAACCCCATCCAGCGGCACACTGGCAAAGGATGGCTTGAAGCCGACCGCTCCACACAACGCCGCCGGAATCCGGATCGACCCTCCGGTGTCGGTGCCCAACGCCAGCGGCACCATGCCGCTGGCCACCGCCGCCGCGCTGCCGGCGCTGGAGCCTCCCGTGATGCAACGGGCATCCCAGGGGTTACGTGCCGCACCTTGCAATGAACGGTCGCCGGTCGGGCCGTAGGCAAATTCGTGAGTCAGGGTCTTGCCGACAATCACGGCACCCGCCTCACGCAAACGCTGCACGCACAGAGCATCCCGCCCCGGTGTGCAGCCCTCGAAATGTGCCGAACCATAAGTCGTCACGTAATCAAACGTATCGATATTGTCTTTGACCGCTATCGGTATGCCTTGCAGCGGACCCAGGTCCCGGCCTTGGGCAAACAGCTCATCGGCCTTGCGGGCCTGGGCCAGTGCGACGGGGGCGTCGACCTGAACGAAGGCATTGAGGACCGGATTCAGGCGCTCGATGCTGTCCAGGGCTGCCTGGGTCAGTTCGACACTCGTCAGGCTCCCTGCGCGAAGGCGCTCGGCCAGCGCGATGACCGATTGGCCAAGGAAATATCCAGCGTGGGTAGGCTTCGCCAGGTTCATACACTCAACTCCATCAAACAACTGCAGGGATAGGGGACGTGACCGACTGCCGACCGCCCGGACGCACCATCAGCATTGCGCTCATGCCCAGTGCCGTCGCCACCGCAGCCGCCACGAACATCGACGAGTAGCCGTATCGAACCGTCAGGTAACCGGTGAGCATCGGAGCGATGAACGAAGCGGTGTTGGCGATGAAGTGGGTCATGCCGCTGTAGGCACCGACCCGGTTGGAAGGGGCAGTGTCGATAACAACCGCCCAGTAGACCGAGTTAGGCAGCGCGTTGAGGGCGTTGGCCAGGGTCATCAGGGCAATCACGCCCCATACGGTCTGGGCCTGGGATACCAGAATGAAACACAGCGTGGTCAACAGCAGGCAGGTCGCGGCCAGCCAGCTGCGCGCCACTTTCAGATTGCCGGTGCGGCGCAGCAGCAAGTCGGAGATCTTGCCCCCCAGCAGCACGGTGAAGCAGGCGCCGGTCCACGGAATCATGCCCATGTACCACAGCGACGAGAGGTTGTAGTGAAACTCGTCCTGCAGGTATTTGGGGGTCCAGGTCAGCAACAGGAAGGTCACGTACACAAACGAGAAATACCCGATCGCATTGAGCAACAGATCCTTGTTTTTGAAGAAGTGCCAAACCGGCGCGACACTGGTGGTCGGTGTCGAGGCATTGACGGCCTCGGCGCGCTCCTTGCGCAGGAAATCGAGTTCAGCCTTGGACACACGCGGGTTTTCATCAGGGGTGTTGGTGAACCGTGTCATGAAGAAAATCAGCAGCGCAAGGCTGACCACCCCCAGCACCACGAACATGCTGCGCCAGTCCCCGGTCAGGGTTTGCAGGCCGACCGCTACCGGAGCGGTCAACAGTGCGCCCAGAGGTGTACTGAGCAGGCCGACCGAAACCACGAAGCCCCGCTCCTTGGGTGTGGCCCAGTTGGCCACGCTCTTGTTGATGACCGAGTAGGCCGGGCCTTCGGCAAAGCCGAACATCACGCGGATCGTGGCAAAGCCGGCCATGGCCGAACCGCCCAGAAACGCCAGCCCGAAGTCGCCGGCAAAGGCGGTGGCAATTTCGAAAATCGACCAGGTAGCCCCCGCAATCAACCAGATGCGTTTGGCCCCATAGCGGTCGGCCAGGATGCCGCCGACCAGCGCGCCGAGGATGTAACCGTAACCGAAGTAGCCCAGGACATTGCCCCAATCGGCCTTGTCGAAACCGTACTCGGGAAGAATGCTCGCCGACGCATAGGCAATGGCGCCGCGGTCAATGTAATTGAGCAGTGCCATGAGCATGATCAGGAAGAAAATCTGGTAGCGAAAAGACGGGATAACGGGGCTGTTCATAGGGGATCTGACTCTTCAAGTGATGGCAGAAGTCAAAAAGTCGGCCGGTGTCCACTGATGCCGGTCAGTGTTGGGTGGAGCTCCACCTCTCCCCTGACTGACTGGCATTAGCCGGTGTCGGCGTATTTTTATTGTTTTACCCAAACGTTTGGGTTGGCGAAATGTAGAGCGCAGAAAAGTTTTAGTCAAACGTTTGGGTAAAGATTTATTTCCGGGAAGGTGCGCCCTATTCGGGTAGAATTCGCGCGCTAAACAACGGACTGCCGGAAATCCCAAGAACATGCCAAATCAATCGCGCCCCGCCACCCTGAAGTCCATGGCTACTGCACTGGGAGTGCATGTTTCCACGGTGTCACGGGTGCTCAATGGCGATCCGGCCGGGGTCGAGCGAGCCGCGTCGGCCGAGGTGGTGGCGCGTATTCGAGCATTGGCAAAAGAGCTGGATTATCGACCGAACACGCAGGCATCTAACCTGAAATTGCGTAAAAGTCAGGAAATCTGCGTGCTCATGCCGCGCCTCACCGACCTGGTGATGGCGACCATCTACGACAGCATTGACAGTGCGGCCGAGCAGGCCGGCTACCTCACGTTCGTGTCCAACACCGACGACCAGCAACCGCGTCAGATGGCCCGTGCCGAACATGCCCTGCGCCGCTCGGTGGCCGGGCTGATCGTGGGCGACTCCCATGTGGGAGACACCCAGCCCCTGCTCGACCTGCTGGCACGCAAGCACATTCCCTACGTACTGGTCAGCCGCCAGATCGCCGGGCAACTGGCGGCTTGCAGCGACGATGAGTTGGGGGGCTGGCTGGCGGCCGAGCACCTGTTTCAATTGGGCTGTAGGGATGTGGCGATTCTCGCAGGCGAACGGCATGCCTCCACCGGGGCGGACCGTACTCGCGGTTTTACCCGTTATTACCGCGAGCAAGGCATCACATTGCGCCCGGAGTGGACCCTCAATGGCCCGTTCGACAGCCTCACCGGGCATAAACAGGGCGAGTACCTGCTGGGGCTCACCCCGCAACCGAAGGCGTTTTTCGCGGTCAACGACTTCCTTGCCATCGGCTTGATGGGTGCTGCGCGCGACAAGGGCTTGATGCCCGGCAAAGACATTGCCGTGGTCGGCTTCAACGACATCCCCCTGGCCAGCGAACTGATGGTGCCGTTGACCAGCGTGCGCCTGCCTTTGTCAGAGATGGGGCAACATGCCGTTGAACTGCTGCTCAAGCGCATCCGGGGCGAGGCTGCCGAGTCCATCACCCTGACCCCGCAACTGCAGGTGCGGGCGAGTTCTGCGCGGGTTGTTTGAACCACACGCTCAGGTCGCGTTGACGCTAACGCCTGCTCTGCCCCATTCAATCCTTACTTCTTCTGCCCTTATCTGAAGAAGCAATTTCGAACACCTGAAAATTCTCTCCTTCTTTAGGAAGCGTCTTACATCAATCCGTTTGGTGCCCTGCTAGCTTGCACGGCACTTTTGAGCCTGCTCAGGCTCAGGTATCGCAACGCCCCTTTATCCCCCGCTTAAGGACAAGCATATGTTCGCGCCGGCGAATACTGCGCATTTCACGCTACTGATCCCCTCTGTTCGCAACGACTTCAAGGTCCTGGCCTTTGATGGCACTGAAGCCATCAGCTGCTTGTATGCGATCCACATCGAACTGGTCAGCGAGTACCCCGACTTCGATCTGGAGAGCCTGCTCTGTCAGCCCGCTTTTCTTCAGTTTGACCTCAATGGTGAAGGCATTCATGGGCATATCGAGGAGGTCTTCGTGGGCGAGTCCGGTCGACGCCTGACCCGTTATCAATTAACCCTCGTGCCTGCCCTGCACTACGTGCAGTTCAGCCACAACCAACGGATTTTTCAGCACCTGACGGTGCCGCAGATCGTGGCCCAGGTCCTTAAAGGCCACGGCATCCAGGCCGATGCGTACAGCTTCCACGTCAACACCAGCCCGGAACGCGAGTACTGCACCCAATACGGGGAAAACGACTTCGAGTTCATCCAGCGGTTATGCAGTGAAGATGGCATTTCATGGCACCACCAGCACAGCCAGGATGGCCACCTTCTGGTATTCACCGACGATCAGACCTATTTCCCAAAGCTGGGGGGTACGCCCTACCTGCAAGGCTCCGGTCTGGTGGCGGATCACCCGGTCGTCAGCCAGTTCTCGATGCGTTACAGCACCCGAACCAGCACTACCACACGCCGGGGCTATGATCTAAAACGCCCAAGCCTGTTGCTGCAAAGCCACTTCACTGCCGAGTTCAGCCCTGCGCTTGAAGACTACCGTTACCCGATACCGCACGAGAATGAAAAGCTCGGCAAGCAGCGTGTCCGGCAAGCCCTGGAGCGACACCGCACCGACTACCAGTTAGCCGAAGGCAAAAGCGACCAGCCGACTCTGCGCAGCGGCCACTTCTTCGACCTGACCGAACACCCCCGTAAAGCCTGCAACGACTTGTGGCTGTTGCTCAGCGTGACGCACACAGGCAAGCAACCTCAGGCGCTGGAGGAAGCGATCACCCACGATGTTAACCCCGAAGACGGCTTCACCCAGGGTTACCGCAACACCTTCAGTGCGATCCCCTGGGACGTGTTCTACCGCCCCCCTTTGGTCACGCGCAAATCCGTATTGGTCAGCCAGACGGCCCGCGTTACGGGGCCTGTAGGGGAAGAGATTTTTTGCGATGAATACGGCCGGGTCAAGGTCGAGTTCCATTGGGACCGCGCCGAGCTGGGCAGCGACAAGAGCAGTTGCTGGCTGCGGGTGTCATCCAGTTGGGCGGGGGAAGGTTTCGGTGCGGTGACTATCCCGCGCATCGGCATGGAAGTCGTCGTGACGTATCTGGAGGGGAATCCCGACCATCCGCTGATTACCGGTTGCGTCCCCAACAAGGTCACACCGGTGCCCTACCCCTTGCCCGCGCACAAGACCAAAACGGTACTGCGTAGCCACAGCTCACCCGCCAATGGCGGCTATAACGAACTGTCGATTGAAGACCAGGCCGGGCAGGAGTTGATTCACCTGCGGGCGCAGCGCGACATCGAACAGGTGATCCTCAACGACAGCGACACCCGCATCGGTAACGACCGCCGCGAGCACATCACCCGTGACAGCCACAGCCTGATCAGCAACGACCGCGTTGAGCAGGTGGACAACAACAGCGCCAGCCTGATCAAGGGTGACGAACTGCACACCACCCAAGGCCTGCGTAACACGGTAATCGGTGGCAACGAACTGATCAGCATCACCGGCAACAGCAGCACGACGGCCGACGGCACGCTGGTGATTCAGGCCGGGGCACACGCCCATGTCACTGCCGCCCATGTGGTGATCAATGCCGGCATGAGCCTGACGCTACAGGCCGGTGGTCAACACATCCTCATCACCGCAGGCGGCATTTTCAGCAGCGTGGACATTGTTCAGGGGGGCGCGCCCGTGGCGGGTGTTCCACCGCTGCAAGCCGCCCAGGCACGCTCGGCACAGCCCATGTTCGCTCCGACACTCACCGCCCTGATGGCGGGAACGAAAGTTAAAAACATGGACGCCTGCCCGATTTGCGTGGCGTGCAAAGACGGGCTTTGCCTACCGAATGGAGTGAACTCATGAAGATTGCCTCTGTGCGGCAATGGATGGCAGAACAGCTAACGCTCGGCCACTCGCTGTGCTTGATTCTGGACTCTGAAGGCCAGCGTGCTGCCCGCCAGGCCCTGCTGAAAAACCACGGCCTGGAGCAATACTGCAGGGTGTACAGCGAGACTCCGCTCGCAGACCTCGCTGATGCGGGGCCCTTCATCTTCCTCATCAACAGTCCCGATAACGAACACATCAAAGCGCTGCTTGAGGTGCCTGAACGTAATTGGGGCTGGCTTGCCAGTATTGGCAAAGATGACCTGCCTGCGCTGACCCGGCACTGGCGCGAACGCGTGATTACCGGCACTCGACCCCATCAGGCGCTGTACCGTTTCCACGATAATCGAGCCCTTACCCGTGCCTTGGGGCATCTCCCTGAAGAGGCCCGCCCCGAATACCTGGGGCCTGCGATCAGTGTGTGTTTTTGGCAGGGTTCACAGTGGGCAGTCGTTAACAATCCTGCTCCCGGAATGCATCCGGTACCTGCTGACCCGGCGTGGCTGAACGTCCCAGTGCCCGCGAGCCAGACGATGGCGATGCTTCATTCCAATATCTACCGGTATCTGTGGGCAGAACACAGCGACGAGCTGATGCGACTCAGCCAGCGCCAGGACCCAAGTACCTGGCTCGCAGAACAACTCTCCCAGGCTCGGCAATGGGGCTGGTCCACCCCTGAGCAACTGCACTTTTTGATCATCAATACACTCAAGCCACCCTTGTTGAGCAACTGGCTGCCACATGCCGACGAAGACCCGCAGGTTCACTTCGAGCGCCTTTTGAATGAAGTGAAGTTCTGGTCAGGAGAGCAATCAGCATGATGAACGAACGAGATATGTCTCCCAGGTTCCTGCGGGTCTTGTTTGTGAATGCAATGGCCTTTGTCGTTTCGGGCTGTTCATTGGCACAACCAGAACATTTTACCTTTCAAGCCGAGATGCCTGAAAACTTCACCATTAGTCCAGTGGCGTATTACGCATCGAACTCCGGCGATTCATGTTCCAGTAAAAACCGTATCCAAAGCGGGCAATCCATAGAAACGCGCCCGGTTGAGTTCAAGCTGCCGCTGACGGATACAACCAAGGGTTGTTCAATGGTTTTGACAAACGTGGTGCTGCATATCAGAGGTCAGTGGGGCACTCGTGAACTGGACATGAGTCTGCAAAGGGCCGGTATTTCCATTCGTGATGAGCCAACAGAAAACCTTCGCCCTTTCCCCACATCCGGACCGCTGGTCTTTCAGGGTCAGTGCCAATGGTTTTTCCGCACGATGGGTCCATACCGTTACATCGTAAAAATCTTGGAGTGCCGTGCGCTCGACGCGAATGGCGTCGTGCAAAAAAGCCTGGCGGGCGAAGCGTTACTGCGCGATCAGTTAGCGGGCAAGACTGTGAAGTTGGTGCTCACGGAGGCGAAAGAAGAGCTGCCGTATTTTGATCGCTACTGGATAAAAACGATCAGAGGATGGAAACCATGCAAGGGCAATTGGGGACGCGACATTGAGGAACTCTGTGTAACTCCCCCTCAATTCAAACCTTTCAAAATGCCTGATGGACGTGACTGCACCGTATACCCCAACTGCACCGAATAAGGATATCAAGGCATGAATTCGTATAAATCCATGGAAGATGGGGACAATCCAGCTTTTAGCGGAAAAACATTAGAAAGTTTAAGTGTTTGGCCAGCAGAACATCACTCACAAGTTAGCCCGTCGAGGTGGTCTACCCATGTACAACTGCACTTTTTGGTCATCAACACATTCAATAAAACTGAGTCAACCTTGTTGAGAGGTTGGTTGTCAGTTGCCTACAAAGCTCCGCAGTTTCACTTCGAGCGCCTTTTAAGTGAAGTGAAGTTCTGGTCAGGAGAGCAATCAACATGATGAGCGAACGACATATGTCTCCTCTGTTCCTGCGGGTTTTGTTTGCGAGTGCAATGGCACTTGTAGTTTCGGGCTGTTCAATGGCGCAGACCGAGAGTTTTACCTTTCAAGCCGAGATACCTGAAAACTTCACCATTAGTCCAGTGGCGTATTACGCTTCGAACTCCGGCGATTCATGCTCCAGTAAAAACCGTATCCAAAATGGGCAATCCATAGGCGCGCGCCCGGTTGAGTTCAAGCTGCCGCTGACGGATACAACCAGGGGTTGTTCAATGGTTTTGACAAACGTGGTGCTGCATATCGAAGGTCAGTGGGGTAAACGTGAGCTGGACATGAGTCTGCAAAGGGCCGGTTTGTCCATTCTTGATGAACCAACAGAAACGCTCCGCCCTTTTCCCGCATCCGGGCCGCTGGTCTTTCAGGGCCAGTGCCAGTGGTTTTTCCGCACAGTGGGCTCAAAACGATTTATCAGGAAAATCTTGCAGTGCCGGGCACTCGACACGAATGGCGTCGTGCAAAAAAGCCTGGCGGGCGGAGCGTTACTGCGCGATCAGTTAGCGGGCAAGACTGTGAAGTTGGTGCTCACGGAGGCGAAAGAAGAGCTGCCGTATTTTGATCGCTACTGGATAAAAACGATCAGAGGATGGAAACCATGCAAGGGCAATTGGGGACGCGACATTGAGGAACTCTGTGTAACTCCCCCTCAATTCAAACCTTTCAAAATGCCTGATGGACGGGACTGTTTATTGCCGCGGCCGACCGCATTGGCAAGGAACAGGATGCGCGCTACCTGGGCTGTTCGCTGATTGCCGGAACCAATGGCTGGCCCATCGGCAAAATTGCATCGGCCGACGAGCAGACCATTCTCTACGCTGACATCGACCTCTCGACCGCCCGCAGCGCACCGATCTGGAACAATCTGAACGACCTGCTACGCGACCGTCGTACCGATGTGTATGACGAGCTGCTCGGCTATTGCCATCACCCGCGCTTGCCGCGTTGAGCGGGTGAACATCATGCAGATCTTTTCCGACAGAGAAACCCGCGGGCCCGCTGCCCGTTTTCTGATCCTGCTGGTCGGCACCGTGCTGATGGTTGGCGCAGTGACGGCCTGGGTGGCCGTGACGTACTCCAGCGCTGGCACGGTGTATTGGCCCGCCTACAGCGACATGATGTCGAGCATGCCCTCCCCCCTGGCCTGGCTGCGCTGGGTGTTGGGCGATATCAGCGAAGTCGCGTTTTACAAACACGAACTGGCCTCGCTGGGCTTGTTGCTGGGTGGCGCCCTGGGGTACTGGGCCAGTCGCTACGCCCAAACCTGGCAAGGGTTCAGCATCAGCTATGGCACCGGCTTATGGCCGTGGCTGGTGACCAGTTCATTGCTGGGGTTGTTGCTCAGCAATGCGCTGTGGGGCTGGACTCTGACGGCTGACACCTGGCAGCCCACCTTCGCCGCCTTTGTGTCTTTGCCGGCAGCGATGGTGCTGCTGTTTGGCGGCGGCTGGAAAGTCACCCTCAACGGAGCAATCCTCGGCGCCCTGCTCGTCACGCCATCGTGCCTGTTGATCGTCAACTACGTGTGCCTGCCCTTGGGCTTGCCCGTGGTCATCGGCAATGTGCTGGGCATGGCACTGGGGAGCGTGATTGCCTTTGGCCTGTGCCGGGCGCTGCCAGCGCTGGTGACACCCCGTCACGAGCAAAAACCGCCAACTGCGCCTGCAACGCCCGCCAATACGCCGGACTACGGAGTGGTCTGGATAGCACGCCGTGTGCTGGCTGATTTTTCAGAGGCGCCGTTTTATGGCAACGAGTGGGCCAGCCTGGGCATGCTGGCGGGGGTTTTACTGGCCTTCACCTTGAACCCGCTCAGCCCCGCCTATGGTTCAGGCGTGCTGTTGCAGATGGTCGCTGCGCAGGCGCTGACCTCATTGGTGGGCGTCATTGTGTGGCGTGGGGAATGGCGAAAACGTGGCTGGTATCCCACGTACGTGCCGCTGGTTTCCGTTGTGCCTGCGGCGGTGCTCACCTACGGCGCCAGCCCGATGGTGATGATTGCCAGCGCAGTGCTCGGCGCCTTGATCGCTCCGCCCCTGGCGTGCGCCATCGCCCGGCGGGTGCCCGGTTACATGCACTCCTATATCGGCAATGTCTTGTCGATGGCAATCAGCACCTTGCTGATCGTGCCGGTGATTGGCGTACTGGTGTAGTCCACCGCGACAGGTTTCACCCCCGATAGCCGGGAATTTCCATTGGTTGGAATGGCTTTCGGGGGGGGGGAGACTGCGGGCTCCAGTACTCGCAGCCAAATCTTTAAGTCTTGCACGCGGCGCTAGCAGAACTTGAGTTGTACTGTGCATCACCCCAAATACTTGTGCTCCCTGCCGGGAGTACAGGGCCAGAAATGGCTAGCCCTAAACAGACCGTACTTTAATGCGCTGCAGAGCCGCCTGCTCCTCTTTCGCCTGTAGAACACCACACACGTGCAGGTTCATTTCAACAAAAGACTCCCAGGTAAACTGTTTGGCGTAATGGATCGCGTATTGCAGGTCCACACGGCAAATGTCCGGGCGTTCGTTGTAAATGCTGCAGCCCTTGCGCCCGGCATCGTAATGCCTGCATGTACCGTCGCCCCGATCCAGAAACCGGGTTTCAGCGGCCATGTGCACATGCTGGCAGCACAAACCGCATTGGGTACAAGGGAAGACTGAAGTGGACATGGGCAGACTCTTGGTTGTGAAGTTTCATCGCGCAGGATGGCCCCAAACCTGTTGGCCTTTGCACAGTTGCCCGCACAGTGCGCGGGCAACTGCTTGTCATGCGGCCGGTGTATCCAGGGTTTCTTTTTGTCCACTGGCAACGGCTGCAACGTCTTCGATGCGCTTTTGCGTGGCCAGGATCAAATTGCCGTCTTTATCCAGAATCGCAGTATCGATCATGGCTTTGAGCAGTTGTACCAGCTTGACCGAGCGGAACACCACGCCCTTGCTTTCAACCGAGAATGTCGGGTAATCAACACCGTGGTTGTCGATCACTTTCTTCAATTCACCCACGCTGCGACGCAGCTGTGAACTGGTCGTCGAGAAAGTGCTGTTCGCCAGTGAAGTAACTTGCTCGATCGCTCGCAGTTTACCTGCCATCAAGTCGGCTTGATCACGGAGGGTTACGGCCTGTTCCATATTGCTATTGGCGATGTTAAGGGCTTCTTCACCCTTGTTGCCCAGTACATGACCAAAAATTGCCAGTGCAGGACCGGCGACGATACCGCCCAGTACCATCATGCCCCCTGCCATACCCCATCCACCGGCAGCCAGGGAGCCACCACCCAGCCAGGCCAATGTGGCGTTGGTGGCTGCAACGCCGCTGAGCGATGAGATGGCTGTACCCGTGCTGGCGGTCGCCAACAGCATCGTGCCGTTATAGGCGCCAAACGCCAGTGCGGCACCGCCACCCACTCCTGTCCCCAATCCAAGACCGGCGTCTTTGAGCGCTTGATAATCTTGACGCAAACCGGCAAGCGCCTTGTTGGAAAAATCCCCTGCCGTGAGTTTGTCCAGTTCAGGGTTCTGGGACAGTTCGACGTTTTTCAGACGCTCGAATGTTTCAATGAACTCGACAATCACACCGTTGAAAGCACGTAATTTGCGCTGACCATAATCTTCCAGCGTAGTGTTGGTAGCCTGACGCTGTTTTTCAACTTTCTGATTGGCTGAATTGACCAGAGCAGCGGCGTCATTATTGACGTCTTTGGCGTTACTGTGGTCCATCGCACCACTCACGCCTTTGGTTGCACCATACAACGCGGCAGCGGCGGCAACACCACCAATAATCAAGGGGATAGGCATGGTCTTGCTCCTTACTCAAGAATAATGGAAATGGTTTTGTTGACTTCCCGGTTGAGCGTCTCGGCACGCTCCAGCAAATCATCGAAAATGAAGTCATCCAGTTGGTGGTGTTGCTGAAACTCCTTGAGCAGAGCCCACTCGATATTGGAGATATTCCCATCGCGCAAAGCAATCAACAGCAACTCGAACAACACGACCTTCGGCGTTGCCGGCAGCTCGAACTTCTTGTCCTTGAGCAACTCTTTCAGCACCACAATCGCGGCTTGCACACGGCCTTCTGGTCTTTTGATTTTGATCAGCGGAAACGATTTCAGAACATCAATAAGCCGTGATTCAACATCCACGGACGATGGCACTGTCGACGTTCCAGATGAAGATGAAAACATGGACGTAAACATGGACGAAGAGACCGTGGCCGATATCGTCGGAGGATCGCCGGCTGAGCGTTCCAGCTCCCTGATAATTTCAACTTCCGACTCACCCTTTTGAATGGACAAGTTGTTTAAGTTGGTATTAACGGTGAACTCATCAGGTGTTTGCCCATCCCAGAGCAGTGGTTTGTCGGCTAAAGCCATCAGTTTCGCCAGGGCAACCAGATGGTGTTTGTCCGCAGCGGACAGGAGCTTGATTAGCATGAACGTATCGTCCTTTTATGTTTTTGAGCATCGAGGCAAACTGAAAAATCACAGCGACAGCGGACTGTCACTGCTCATGAAATCGTTGAACTCATCGATTGAATGGAACTGCAATTGTTTACCCAGCAAGGTGGCGTATTGATTGATAGCCGCTGCAAAACAATCAGCACTGTTGGCTCCCGGCGCATTCACAATAGAAAACAGATGCAGGGTTTCTCGCTGCAGTTGGGGGATTTCACGGCGGGTAAAATCATCCAGTTGTGCTTGCTCTTGAGCGATACGGTCACGGGCTGCGGCTTCAATGAATCGGGTGCGTGCCAACTGCTCACGGGAAAGCTCTGCGCCACGCGCAGCGTCCAATGCACTTTGGTAAAACAGCGATGACAGGGTGTAGCCGATCATTGCCCCAATAGCAGCACCGACAAAGGGCACAGGAATGGCCAATTGCCCAAGAGCGGCCATCATGCTGCTGGAGAGCATGCCTGCCCCCTTCTCGCCCACTTCGCTCAGCAATTGCGCCTCGCTGATCTCGCCGCAGACATAGCGGTTGATGGAACTGGCCAGAGACAAACAGATATTGACCGCCAGGGCTGGAGCCGAGGTACCCGCGAGCGAGCGCAGCGTAGAGTTGCCCGACTGCTGAAGGCTGCCTTTGATCGCTGCCCCGACAAACGCCGTGCCATAACCAAGCGCCCCTGCCTTGAGCGTATCTACGGCCACGTTCTGGGCCGCCTCACCCATCTCTTTCTGGCCCTGCGCAGTCGCCAACAGGTTTTGCAGCAGCGAAATGCTGCCGCCAATTGCCGCTCCGTATTGGGCGCCCTGCAGCCCGGCACGATGGCTGGTGCGAGCAATGTCCATCGCCGTCGCCATCTTCGGGTGTGTACGGTAAAAAATTGCCTGATCTGTGGTCAGGCCACTGTCACTCAGGTGATCCGCAAGCTGCTCATAATTGTCTGCTTCGTGGCGCAGCTTTTTGGCAACATTGTCTTTGCCCAGTTGCTCGACCTTGGCAGCCTGATCCCGCAGTTGCTGGGCCTTGTCACGACAAAACGACTCAGCACCCACGTATTGTTCAGAAGGCAGCTCAAGCGTCACACCGCGATAGCGAGTGAACTCTCCATCCTCCTTTGCAATTTTGGCGAACAACTCGTCGCGCTTACCGACAAATTTCATCTGTGTTTGTGTGCCCTGAATGATTTCCCCATCCAGAAGCTGTACCCGATCCACAACAGTGTGATTCTTGCCGTACTCCGGCAAGTCGTCACTGCGTGAAACACGGATTTTTGAGCCGTTGATAATGGATTCAGCATTGTCGCGACTCGTCGCCGCAACTTCGGCGCTGTAGCCTGCCTGCTGCTTGATGTTTTGCTCGGCATACCTGGGGTCGGCATTGACCTTGTGCTTGGCAATACCCGCCAGGCCCTTGGCAAACTTCTGCTGAGTTTCGTTATCAACGCCACTGTAACCTTTGAGGTATTCAGCGTTAGCACTGCCGAAACGGCTGACAACCTCACTGGTAGAAAGCGAGATTGTCGTGTTGATGCCATCTCGTGCAATTTCATCTCTGTTGCTTTTTTCAGGGCTGTCCTGGTCGTCGAACATATCAAGCCTCCTCGCAGGCATTTGCGCAATGCAGTTTGGGTCGTGTGTACAACCCTTGGATTTTGTTAAATCTGACCAGGATTTCATCCACCCAGCCTTGCGGTTCATACAGCCTCAGGCTCTCTCCCACACCAAATACCCACCAGAGTGTCTCCTGGTCGCTTGGCACGCGGGCATTCAGGCGTTGCCAGTCACTGTCTGGCAATTGTTTCAGTGTCTGTTGCGACCCGAGGGGCGTTTCGCTCAAGAGCCAGGCAATTTGAGGCGAGACATCAGCAACCAGATCCACGAACTCGACGGGGCCAGGATTGTTGAACCCCCCGCTATGGACGTACTGATCTATATCGAAATCGGCCTGCTCGCGGACTGGCGCATCCAGACAGACTGCATGCTTGATTCGATGCAGGGCGAACTGGCGATAATCCGAATAACCTTCAACAGTACCAATCAGATAGCTCACGCAATGGCGCGAAACCATCCCTGCTGGATGAACGCGTAGGTTCTTGTTCTCACCTTTGCTGCGACTCAGGTAGACCATCTCCAGTTGGCGCGCTTCCAGCAATGCGGTGGCCACCGGAGACCAGATACTCGCTTGCACTTCAGCAGGCTGCAGTGCCTTGCCGTTGGGCACGGCACGTACACAGTTGAGCCAGTGCACCAATTTATTGTGCTCCAGCCCCTGAAGCTGCCTCTGCGCCAGGTCGAAATGGGGGGCCAATAGCTCAAGCACACTCGGTGGCAGCAACTTGCCCAGATGGCTTTGCGCGAGTGCAAAAGCCAAGGCAGTTGGCGTATCCAGCGCGGGGAAATCAAAACGCGGAGTGTCTTTCGGGAAGCTCCACAGATAAGGGCGCCGACTCTCGTCACACAGCAAAGGGAAATCCAGCGCAAGGCGGCCACTCAGGTCACGCTGCAAGGTCCGCGAATCAATGTTGAACTCTTCAGCTTTGAGCTTTTTTTGCAGCTCACTCGTCGAAATGCTTTTGGGCGCACGAGGGATGTGGCGCAAAAGGGCCAGGTGTCTGAACAACCGGTCTTTGGGATCTGACATGAGGGCAGTTAACTCGTATCGGCCTTGATCTTGATGGTTCGCCAGCATCAAGCCGCTGGCGAACATTCCAATAGTGGCTTTTTAGCACTATATGATATTAAAAAGCCATTTTTGATTGCCTGCTGCCTCATGTCTGACCGGCACTGAAAGCTGTGCTGTTACGACATTTTTCCCGATCCAGCTCCTTCTTCAACTCGTTGATTGCCTGGCTTTTTTTCATCATCACGACGCCAACTACTACACCGATTGCAAAACAGACTAATTCTTTCATGAGGACACTCCGGGCACATTGATTGTGGCGTTGGGACACATCCTCCATCAGGCATGCGACATTCTGTGTCGCAGCCACACACCCACGTCAGATCGCGGAATCCGCGCCTGAAATAAACACACAGCTTTTAGTGAAGGGAGTTCGTAAACTGGGCCAATGCCAAGCGAGCACCAACGGTAACTATCCAATCTCAGCAAGCCCGGTCGCCTGATAGCTGGCTGAACACCCCCTCCAAAACTCACCCCATCCCCAGAGAGCAGCCCATGGTTCTACCACCCCCCCTATTCAGACACGCGACCCCACAGGACGCGGAGCGCTGCTACCAGATCGAAATTTCAGCCTATGAAGGCGATGAAGCCGCCACTCTGGAAAAGATTCGTACACGGATCGCCCAGTATCCCCAGGGGTTTCTGATCCTTGAGCAGGCCAGCCAGGTGGTGGGTTTCATCAATAGCGGCTGTGCCCACGACGTGGTCATGTCGGATGAGGCCTTCAAGGAACTGATCGGGCACGACCCAGCGGCGCCCAATGTGGTGATCATGTCCGTGGTGGTGTCCCCTGAACATCAGGGCAAGGGCTTTTCAACGCTGCTGATGCACGAGTTTGTCGAGCAGATGCGCAGCCTCGGAAAAAAAACCATCCACCTGATGTGCAAAGAACAGCACGTCGGGCTCTACACCCGGCTGGGTTATCAGTACGTTCAGCCATCCCCCTCCGAACATGGCGGCATGGCCTGGCATGAGATGGTCATGGCTGTCTGAGTATCTGTGCGAGCGCCCAAGGCGCTCGTGATACCCGCAAAAAACACTTCACTGCACACGCTTCAGAAAAGGCGTTGTGTTGCCGTGAAAACAAATGTTATGTTGCTAACACGAAGCAAACAAATGACATACCAATAACAACCACAGTGTCGGCGCGCTCTTATGTCCTTGGAAAAAAACAGCTTTCTTCAGTTGCTGGAACAAGAGTTCTCCAACCTGACACCCACCGGCAAGCGTATTGCCAGTTACTTGTTGGGCAATCCGCAACAGTTGCCCTTCGAGTCCGCTGACAGCATTGCGCAGCAAACCTCTACCACGGGCATTTCCGTGGGCCGTTTCCTGCGTTCCCTGGGTTATCAGAACCTGGATGAGGTCAAGCAGAGCCTGCGCGGTGAAGCCCCTACCTCGTGGTTGATCACCGACCGTATCGGCGCCTTCCGCGCCGAAAACAGCTGCGATGATGCACTGGACCGTTCCCTGCACCGTGAAATCGAGGCCATCCAGCAGGTCTATGAACTGGCCCGCAGCGAAACCTTTGCCCGGATCGTGCAACGCATTCACGAAGCCGATGCCGTGTTTATCCTCGGCATCCAGTCCACCCGCGGCATCCTGACTGCTTTTCACAGTCACCTTGAGTACATCCGCCCCAAGGTCTACTACGTTGACGGCCTGTCGGGCATCTACGCCGAAACCCTGAACTCCGGTTTCGCCAATCCGTACGCAATCATTGCCGACTTCCGGGCGTACTCCAGCGTGACCCAGACCTTCTGCGACGCGGCCAGCGACAACGATTTGCCCCTGGCCCTGATCACCGACCTGCAATGCCCCTGGGCCCGGGATTACCCGCTGGACCTGCTGCAGATCAAGACCGACGTCGGGCAGTTCTGGGATTCCCCGGCTCCCCTGGCATGCCTGCTGAACCTGATGGTGTCGGCCGTGGCAGAAAAATACGGCGAGCATCTGGATGTACGCCTGGCAAAAAATCGTCAGTTGCAAAAAGCCTTCGGCCAGTTCGAAGGCTGAGCCGATCGCCTCAAACAAATCACAAATGGAGTGTTTGTGTGAACCAATGCGTTGCCAACCCAAGCCCGCTCGTTGAAATCGATGTCGAGCAGTACCAGGTGCAGATCGAAATGATCTACGCCACTGCCGACAACCTGGCCGGCAAAATCATCTACCCGACGGCCCGTTGCCAGTTGCACCGCGATGCAGCCGTCTGTTTGCGCAAGGCCAGCCAGCTGGCGAATCTGGCGGGCTACAGCCTGCTCATCTATGACGCCTATCGCCCGCCCTATGCCCAGTTTTTGCTATGGGAGGCATTGCCCAACGGCGACTACGTGCGCGATCCGCATCTGGGCTCTCACCACAGTCGCGGTGTTGCCGTGGACCTGACCCTTGTGGACGACAACGGCCAGCCGCTGGACATGGGCACCGCGTTCGACGCGATGGAAGACAAGTCCCACCAGTTCTACCCCGACCTGCCGGTCAACGTGCAGCGCAATCGCCTGCTGTTACTGGGCATCATGCTGGGCGCGGGCTTCCAGGCGATCCCTACGGAGTGGTGGCATTTCGAGCTGCCCAACGCAGACGATTACCCCTTGCTCCACGAGTAATCCGGCCACGAAACCATAGAGTTTCGATGCCAGTGACACCGCTTTACGACAACAAAAAAAACGTTTCAAACATGCTTCATCTGCTACTGCCCGGTTATAGATTCCAAAAATAAACCTACTTCCAGACATCGAATGTTGAAGGAAACCGGCATGACCCTCATCAAGACCGTGAACCGCTCCACCGCTTCCCGTACCCTGAAACTGTTGCCTGGCTTGCTCTGCGCAGCCTTGAGCCTTGGCGCCTGGCAAGCGGCGACAGCAGCCACCGCACAGGACACGCTAGTCATCGGCAAACCCGCCGACCCGCAGACCCTCGACCCGGCCGTGACGTTTGACAACAACGACTGGACCATCACCTACCCGTCTTACCAGCGGCTGGTGGGCTACAAGACCGACGGCGACAAGAGCAGCACCGAAGTCCAGGGAGACCTGGCCGAGAGCTGGACTGTTTCCCCGGACAATCTGGTCTGGGAATTCAAACTCAAGCCCGGCAACAAGTTCGATGACGGCACGGGCGTAGACGCTGCGGCCGTCAAGTTTTCCTTCGACCGTCTGATGACCCTCAAGCAAGGGCCGTCCGGTGCATTCCCGGAAGACATGGTGGTGGAGGTGATCGACCCGCAGACCGTGCGTTTCACCCTCAAGACACCGTTCGCGCCCTTCCTGTTCACACTGGCCCACAACGGTGCCTCGATCGTCAATCCGCTGGTGGCCAACAAAGGCGCAGAGGCCAATGCCTGGCTGTCCAGCCACACCGCAGGTTCTGGCCCTTACCGCCTGAGCAACTGGCAGAAAGGCCAGTCGCTGACCATGGAACCGAACCCCCATTACGCCGGTGCCAAACCTGCGCTCAAGACCGTCGTGCTCAAGATCATCGCCGAGCCTTCGGTACGCCGCCTGCAACTGGAGCGCGGTGATCTGGACATTATCGAAGACATGCCTGAAGACCAACTGGGCTCTCTGGCCAGCAAACCGGGCGTCGTGGTCAAGGAGTTCCCGTCGCTGCGGGTCACCTACCTGTACCTGAACAACAAGCAAGGCCCCCTGACCAACGTCGATGCGCGCCGTGCAATCACCGAAGCCGTGGACTACAACGGCATCGTCAAAGGCATCCTGAAGGGCAAGGCCGAACTGCTGAACGGACCGATCCCGGACGGCATGTGGGCCTACGACAGCTCGCTGCCCAACATGAAGCAGGACATGCCTGCGGCCATGGCCAGCCTGGCCAAGGTGCCAAAGAAAATCACCAACCTGAGCTACATGTACTCCGACAAGGACGCCAACTGGGAGCCGATCGGCCTGACCCTGCAAGCCGCCCTCGCCCCTCTGGGCATCAACCTCAAGCTGGAGAAAACCGCCAACGCCACCCTGCGTGAGCGCGTTGGTCAGGCCGACTACGACATCGCCGTCGGCACCTGGAGCCCGGACTTCGCCGACCCGTACATGTTCATGAACTTCTGGTTCGACTCCAAGATGCAGGGCCTGCAGGGCAATCGTTCGTTCTACAGCAACCCGCAGGTCGATACCCTGATCCGCGAAGCCGCCACCACCAGCGACACCGCCAAACGCACCGAGCTGTACCAGCAGGCGCAGAAAGTGGTGCTCAACGACAGCGCCTACGTTTACCTCTATCAGAAGAGCTACACCCTGCCGATGCGTGATTCGGTCAAGGGCTACGTGTTCAACCCGATGCTCGAACAGGTGTTCAACCTGGGCAGCATGAGCAAGTAAACCTGCTGCTGCGTGCGCGCCAGCAATGGCGCGCATGGCGTTGGATTTCTGTCGTTAGAGTGACTGAGGTGCCCTATGGCCTTCCTGACGTTGTTGCGCAAGCGCCTGCTTGGCCTGTTACTGGTCGTGTTCGGTGTCTCGCTGATTACCTTTACCATCTCCCACCTGATTCCCGGCGACCCCGCCCGGTTGATCGCCGGTGACCGTGCCAGCGATGCGCTGGTCGCCGGTATCCGCCATCAACTGGGGCTGGACTTGCCCCTGTACCAGCAATACGGCCGCTACGTGCTGGACCTGGTCCAGGGTGATCTCGGCACATCGATCCGTACCAACCGCCCGGTACTGGAAGATCTACAGGCGTTCTTCCCGGCGACCCTGGAACTGGCCCTGGTGGCGTTGTTCTTCGCCATCCTGGTCGGCGTGCCGCTGGGCGTGCTGTCGGCGGTCTACCACAACCGCGCCATCGATCAGATCGCACGCACACTGGCCGTGACCGGCATTTCTACTCCGGCGTTCTGGCTCGGCCTGGGCGCCATCGTGCTGTTTTATGGCCACCTTGGCTGGCTGCCCGGCGGTGGTCGCCTGTCCGAAGGGCTCACGCCACCGACGACCATCACCGGCTTCTACCTGATCGACTCCCTGCTGGCCGGTAACTTCACCCTGTTTTTCGATGCACTCAAGCACTTGATCCTGCCCGCGGCCACCCTCGGTTTCGTGACCCTAGGCGTCATCTCGCGGCAGATCCGCTCCGCCATGCTCGATCAACTGGGCGAGGACTATATCCGTACCGCCCGGGCCTATGGCCTGTCGCGCTGGACCGTGATCCTGCGCCACGCCCTGCCCAATGCGCTGATTCCGTCAGTAACCGTTCTGGGCCTGACCCTGGGCGACCTGCTCTACGGCGCAGTCCTGACCGAAACCGTATTTGCCTGGCCGGGCATGGGTGCCTATGTCGTCAAGTCGATCCAGTCCCTGGATTTCCCGGCGGTGATGGGCTTCGCCATCCTGGTGTCGTTTATCTATGTACTGCTGAACATGGCCATCGATCTGCTGTACCGCGTGATCGATCCACGCATTGGCGAGGTGAATTGAAATGTCGGTCCCCCTTAGCGCAACACACGGCCCGCAATGGCGTGAAAAACTGACCTACCTGGCCTATCAGGTCCGCCGCAGCCCGCTGACCATGGCGGGCCTGGTGATCACCTTGATGGTCGTGGCGTCCATGATCTTCGCCCCCTGGCTGGCCAGCCACGACCCCAACGCCCTGAACCTGGCCGAGCGTCTGGCACCACCGTCCGCCGAGCACTGGTTCGGCACCGATGAAGTGGGCCGGGACCTGTTCAGCCGAGTGCTTTACGGCAGCCAGCAGTCAGTGGGGGTTGGCCTGTTCGTGGCCTTTTCATCGTGTTTCATCGGCGGCCTGCTGGGTTGTTTTTCCGGAGTGATCGGCGGGCGCTTTGACGCCCTGACCATGCGCTTGATGGACATCATGCTCTCGGTCCCATCACTGGTGCTGATCATGGCCCTAGCCGCCGCACTGGGTGCCAGCCTGTTCAATGCCATGCTGGCAATCACCCTGGTGCGAATTCCCTCCTATGTCCGCCTGGCACGCGGCCAGGCGCTGGGCATCCGCCAGATGGGCTACGTGAAGGCCGCCGAGACGTTCGGCGCCAGGCGCTGGCACATGGTGCACTGGCACGTCGCCCGCAACGCCATGCCGCCCTTGCTGGTGCAACTGAGCCTGGACATCGGCAGCGCCATCCTGATGGCTTCAGCCCTGGGTTTTATTGGCCTGGGCGCACAGCAGCCTACGGCTGAATGGGGCGCAATGGTCGCCACGGGACGCAACTACATCCTGGATAACTGGTGGTACTCCACCTTTCCGGGGCTGGCGATATTGATCACCGCCACCGGTTTCAACTTGCTGGGCGATGGCGTGCGCGATCTGCTCGACCCACGCCAACAGGGGAAATGACCATGACTACGTGCAATCCTGTGCTGGCCATCGACAACTTGAGCCTTGAGTTCCCTGCCTACAAGAGCAGCGTCAAGGCGCTGAACGGTGTGTCCCTGCACGTCAACCCCGGCGAAATAGTCGGCGTGGTCGGCGAGTCCGGATCGGGCAAGTCCGTGACCGCGATGCTGAGCATGCGGCTGCTTCCCGAACGCAGCTATCGCATCACCTCCGGCAGCCTGAGCATGCTCAACCGCGACATGCTCAGCGCACCTGAAAAAGACTTGCTGAAAATTCGTGGTCGCGATGCGGCCATGATCTTCCAGGAGCCGATGACCGCCCTGAATCCGACCCGTCGAATTGGCCGGCAAATGCTCGACGTCATCATTCACCACCAGAAGATCAGCATCAGTGCTGCCCACGCCAAGGCGGTCGCCCTGCTGCGCGACATGCACATCGCCAGCCCCGAGCAGGTGCTGGAAAGCTACCCGTTCGAACTGTCCGGTGGCATGCGCCAGCGGGTGATGATTGCGCTGGCGTTCTCGTGCGAGCCGCAACTGCTGATCGCCGATGAGCCCACCACCGCCCTCGACGTGACGGTGCAACGCCAGGTGCTGTTGTTGCTGCGCGAAAAGGCCCGGCAAAAAGGCACGGCCATCCTGTTGATCACCCACGACATGGCGCTGGTGTCGCAGTTCTGCGACCGGGTCTACGTGATGTACACCGGGGCAGTGGTAGAACAGGGCCTGACCGCCGAGGTCATGAGCAATCCCCGTCACCCTTACACCCAGGGTTTGCTCAGTGGCCTGCCCGAGATGGTCGAGCCTGGACAGCCACTCATGACCATTCCCGGACAAGTCCCCAACCTTTCACAACTGCCCACCGGTTGCACCTTCGCCGAGCGCTGCACACAGGCCATGCCGGTGTGCGCAAAACGCCCGGTGCTGACCGCCATCAACCGGGATGAGCAACGCAAGAGCGCGTGCTGGCTGGCGCAAGAGGAGCTTTCGTGATGAACAGTGCGCTGATTTACCCTGCAATCGACACGGGACCCGAGATTCTCAAGCTGACCGACGTTCGCGTGCGCTTCCCCGTCAGCAATGACTGGCTGGGCCGTCCCCGGGGCTACGCCCACGCACTCAACGGCATCGACCTTCAAGTCCGGGCCGGGGAAACCCTGGGCATCGTTGGCGAGTCGGGGTGCGGCAAAAGCACCCTGGCCCAATTGCTCATGGGCCTGCTCAAGCCCAGCAGCGGTGAACTGAGCTGGGCCAACGGACAAAATGGCGAGGGCAGCAGTAACGTCCAGATCGTGTTCCAGGACCCGCAATCGTCCCTGAACCCTCGCCTGCCCATCTGGCGCATCATCACCGAACCGCTGTACGCCCGAGGCATGCGCTCACGCGAGCAGATGCGCAGCATTGCCGCCAAAGTCGCTGCCCAGGTGGGCATCCGCCCGGAATACCTGGACCGTTTTGCGCACCAGTTTTCCGGTGGCCAGCGCCAGCGCATTGCGATCGCCAGGGCCTTGTCATCAGACCCTGACATCATCGTCCTCGACGAACCGACCTCTGCCCTGGACATCTCGGTGCAGGCCCAGATCCTCAACTTGCTGGCCGAACTGCAGCAGGCGCGCAACCTGACCTACATCCTGATTTCCCACAACGTTTCGGTCGTACGCCATATGGCTGATCGGGTGGCGGTCATGTACCTGGGACAGATCGTCGAACTGGGCAGTGCCGCCCAGGTTCTGGAGCAGCCGCGTCACCCTTACACACGCCTGCTGTTCGAAGCCGTGCCGCGACTGGGTGTACCGTTGCTTGCCGAGCAAGTGGCGGCACCTACCGAGTTGCCGGGCAACAGGAACCTGCCCGAGGGTTGTTTTTTCCTTGAGCGCTGTGGTTTGAACAGAGAGGGCTGCAAGCAGCCTCAAGTGATGCGCGGAGGTCAACACCAGCAAGTCAGGTGCCACGTACAGGACTGACTGCACTCCTTGTAGCCGCTGGCGAAGGAACGAGGCTGAGTTCGTGTGGGCAGCGGTCGCGAGACCGGTACATGCGGTGTGCCAGATTGACCGTGAAAGCCGATTTTACGACTGCTTCGCAGCCGGACGCAGCCTCGCACGGCTCGTCAGCGACTACAGATTCGCCACCCATCCCGCGTGTACCGCGTGTAGCCGCTGACGAGTAGAACGAGGCTGCGATCGAGCGCGAAGCGGTCGCAAGACCAGTACACGCGGTGTGCCAGATTGACCGTGAAAGCCGACTTTACGACTGCTTCGCAGCCGGACGCAGCCTCGCACGGCTCGTCAGCGACTACAGGCTTCGGCACCCATCCCGGGTATACCGCGTGTAGTCGCTGACGAGTAGAACGAGGCTGCGATCGAGCGCGCAGCGGTCGCAAAACCGGTACACACGGTGTGCCTGACTGACCGTCCGCCCCCCCCCCAATTATTAAGCCTTCACCAGCACTCGACTCACTTCAAACTGCCCCACCAGTTTTTGCAGTTTATTGGCATTGAGCCGCACGGTTTCAGCACTGTTTTGCAGCATCACAACAGTCTGGCGCATTTGCGTGGAGCTATGGTCGACCTGCTTGATCGTCCTGCCATAATCGAGGCTGCGCATGTTGAGTTGCTGGATGATCGCAAACATGCTTTCAACCGCCTGGTGCAGGTGTACGTTTTCCGAGGACGCATCTTCGGCCAGGCGCAAGCTGTTATCGACGTCCTTGACGCCCTCTTCCATGAAGCTGACCGCTCTTTGCGTTTCGCTCTGCAAACCTTCGACCATGTGCCTGATGTCTTCTGCCGCGCGCGATGTGCGTGAGGCCAGGCTTCGCACTTCATCGGCAACCACCGCAAATCCCCGCCCATGCTCCCCCGCTCGCGCAGCTTCAATGGCAGCATTGAGCGCCAGCAGATTGGTCTGATGGGTGATGGCGCTGATCAGACCGGTGATGTTGCCAATCTGAGTCATCTTGCTGTCGAGCAACTGCACGCTCGAAGATGAACGCTCAACCACATCCCTGATGGACTGCGTGCCTTCCTGTACGGCAAGAAACTGTTCGCGGGCACGTGCGACAACTTCATCCATTGCCTGCTTCATGTGCTCGGCACTGGCCGAGGCCTGCTGGATCTCGCCCAATTGGTCTTCGACGATAATCATCATGCGATGAACCGCTTCGCCGACCTCGGCAGACGTCACACTGGCTTGCTGGCTACGCCCCAGCATCATCCGGTTGGTGCTGCCGACCGTGCTGCTGGCTTTCACCACCTGGCCGACCACCGAGTCCAGATGGTCGATGAAGCTGTTGATCCAGCGCCCCATGTCCCCGGTTTCGTCATTGGCCATTTTCGTGGTGTCCAGTCGCTGGCGCAGGTTGCCCTCACCCTCGGCGATGGTCATGATCACGCCCGTCATCACGTTCAACCTGGCAGCCAGTCTTTTTGGCCCCCACCGACTGAACAGCACTGCCGCACACACCATGCTCAGAATTTCGGCGGCATCAATCATGTCCTGGCCCAGGCCACTGTAATGCCGGACCACGTAGTTGCAGGCAAACAGGCCTGCCATGGTCGCAAGGTACGGCTTCATCAAGCCATAACTGAGGGAGCGCCGACGATAGACTTCCTCCAGGTCGGCCTCGCACATCATGCCCCAGCGATCCGGTGAACCCGGCAACTGAAACGTGACGCCCTTGCCCACCACCGGAATGTGCCGGTAGTCCGAATAACCGGGATAGGTCACGAACAGGTTGGAACCCGTACGGATGGTCTCGCGAACACCTGCGTGCAGTTGCTGCGTGGCAGGGTCGGTGAAGCGCAGTTCCAGCTCGGTATGGCGCTGTATCTGGACGGTTCTCCAGGGCGTTTGCACCCCGCTTTTGAGGTTTTCTCCATGGGTGAATGTACCGTCCTCGAAGCGCGATCGGGACAAGGCGGTCCCTGGCGCAATGGCCGGGTCAAAACGGGACTGGGCCATGAACAGGTAGTTGTCACCGGACTCGGCAAAGATGTGCCCGGCCTCGCGCTGGATCAGATCACCCAGCACATCGTTGGGTACGCGACCGCACAGGCAGCCCAGCACGGTGGCGCCGACCTTGATCGGCTGATAGAACATCAACGTCACTTCATCGTGAAAGCGGGAAGAAGACGGGCCGATCTGCAAGGTCAGCGGGTCGCAGTAAGGCCCCTGCAGAAACGGCGCCTTCAAGCCTTCTGCCAATGCCCGTGCATGTTCCAGACTGGTGCTCGCGCGCCGACTCCAGGTCGAGGCCAGGACATTGGCGCGGGTATCCAGCACAAATAATTCTGAAAAGTCTTCTGCCTGAGCGAGCTTGTCCGTCAGCGAAGTGCTATCGAGTTGGGCAAAGTCACCGGCCAGGCTTTCTGCCAGTTCAGCCAGGTGCTCCCATTGCTCGCGAGTCCAGTTTTGCAACAACTGCACACGGGTTTCTGCGATGGCTTCGAATGTCTGTTCAATCACAGGGTAAGCCGCACGATTAAGCCAGCACGACCAGCCCATCATGATTTTTCCGGTTTTGCCGAACCAGGGTAGCCAGTGCTTCTCTCGAGAGGACAGCGTCATGGAACTGCTGGATAGCGGCATTCAATACACTCTCAATGACATAAATGATGTCAAATTGATAGCAACTACCAGGCCAACTCGAAGCCGCCCTCACGGCCATGCCTTGCAAGGGTGGAACGCGACAGCTCACGCCTCAAGCCGGTGCACCCGGGGCAATACGCTCCATTATGGCGCCCCCTCGCGGGGGCCAGATATCACTCCGCCTCCAGCGCCCCCAGCCAACGGGCTTCTGAGCGCAGCAAATGCTGGCGGATGGCTGTCTGCGCAGCGATCACGTCCTTGCACTCCAGGGCGTGCAGGATCGATTCGTGCTCGATCACGGCGGCATCCCAGGTCCCGGGGTTTTCGGAGTGTTCGCTAAGGTGCGATGAAATCGGGCTGTGGCGCTCGTCGAACAACGACGTAATGATCCGCACCAGCGCGGAGTTGCCGGTCATTTTCGCCAGGCGATGGTGAAACTTGCGGTCGTCATCCAGAGGCGGCCGATTGGCCTTGATGCTCTCACGCATGGCGTCGATGCAGTCCTTGAGGTAGCGGTAATCGCTTTTCTTCCCGTGCATGCAGGCCAGCACCACGGCCTCGCCTTCGATCAGTGCCCGCGCCTGCATCAGTTCGGTGGGGCTCTCACCCAGGGTCACCGTGCGTGCGCCGCCCTCGGGCACGCGCGCGGCAACATAGACCCCGGAGCCCATCTTGATTTCGATACTGCCTTCTATTTCCAGGGCAATCAGCGCCTCCCTCAACGAAGGCCGTGACACCCCCAGCAACTGCGTCAAGTCGCGTTCAGGAGGCAAGCGCGAGCCGACCTTGAAGTCGCCCTGAACGATGTATTCACGAAGCCTGTCGGCGATTTTCTGGTAGAGCTTGCGCTCTGGAGCAGGAAAGGAGGAGACCATCGAGTCTGAGTCCGAGAAATGATGCCAAAGGCTACCACAGAGGCCGAGGTGGACTGGAGAAACCTCGGTGGCAGCCCTGGACACTTCATCTGGCAGATCAGCCCTGATGCTGGTCTTGCCACTCCGGGCCATTGGGGTACTCAAAGTGCTCCAGGGACGATTGTTTCATCGTCACGCTGTATCCCGGCTGTTGGGGCGGCATGTAACGTCCGCGGCGTATCACGATCGGTTCGAGGAAGTTTTCGTGCAGGTGATCCACGTATTCCAGCACGCGTTTCTCCAGCGACGCCGAGACCGCGATGTAATCGAACAGCACAATGTTTTGCGAGTACTGGCACAAGCCGACACCCCCGCCATGGGGACACACGGGCACACCGAACTTGGCGGCCATCAACACCACTGCCAGCACTTCGTTCAGGCCACCCAGGCGCGCCGGGTCGAGCTGACAGAAGTCCAGGGCACCGGCCTGGAAGAACTGCTTGAACATGACCCGGTTGTGCGCATGCTCACCGGTGGCCACGCCGATCGGGTGGATGCGCTGGCGAATCGCCGCGTGACCGAGCACGTCGTCCGGGCTGGTGGGTTCTTCAATCCACCAGGGATCGAACTCGGCCAGACGCCGCATGTTGCTGACCGCCTCGTCCACGTCCCAGGTCTGGTTGGCGTCCATCATCAGTTTGCGATCCCAACCCAGTTCCTCACGCAGGATCTGGGCGCGGCGCATGTCTTGCTCGATATCGGCACCCACCTTCTGCTTGAGATGGGTCCAGCCTGCGTCCACCGCCTCACGAGCCAGGCGGCGCATTTTTTCTTCGGAATAACCCAGCCAGCCGGCAGCGGTGGTATAGCCGGGGTAGCCTTCGCGCAGCATCTGTTGCTCCCGCTCGGCCTTGCCCGGTGCCGCGCGACGCAACATCGCTATGGCTTCCTGTGGCGTCAGGGCATCGGTGATAAACGTGAAGTCGACGCAGCGCACCAGCTCTTCGGGGCTCATGTCGGCAAGCAGCTTCCAGACCGGCTTGCCCTCCTTCTTGGCCCACAGGTCCCACAGCGCGTTGATGATGGCCGCGGTGGCCAGGTGCACCACCCCTTTTTCCGGGCCGACCCAGCGCAGCTGGCAGTCACCGGCAACGATTTCATGCCAGTAGGCCCCGAAGTTGCCGGTGATGCTTTCCAGGGTACGACCGGTGACAAACAGCTTGGCCAGTTCCTTGACCGCGGCAACGCACAAATCGTTACCGCGCCCGATGGTGAATGTCAGGCCGTGCCCTTCCAGGCCGTCGCCCGAATCGGTGTGCAAGGTGACATAGGTGGCTGAGTAGTCCGACGTCGAATTCATCGCATCCGAGCCGTCCATGCTTCTGGAAGTAGGAAAGCGAATATCGCGAACAGCGACCTGGGTAATAAGGGTAGACATGGGGTTATCCTGAAGTTGAAGCTTGCCCCGCCATCTGCGGTGGATGCAGGCTTATTCATGTTATTTTCGTGCCGCACCCGCAGTCTGTCCTGCACGACCCCTCTGCGAAATTGAATGTTTCGACTACACCGATCACTCCAGGTAATCGCCCCATGATCAAGCCGCTTGAACAGTTTCGCAGTCGCCTGCGCATGCGCCACCTGCAACTGCTGTTTGTCCTGTCTGAAGAAGGCTCGCTGCGCAAGACCGCAAACATCATGGCGCTGACCCAGCCTGCAGTGACCAAGGCCCTGCACGAGCTTGAGAGTCTGGTGGGCGAAGCGTTGTTTATCCGCACCCACAAGGGCCTGGTCGCGAACACGCTGGGGGAAGCGGCCATTCGTTATGCGCAGCTGGTATTCGCTGACATGAGCGGCCTGCACGAAGAAATGACGGCCCTGCAATCGGGCAATCTCGGGACATTGCGCATCGGTTCAATGGGGTCACTGGTGGGCGGCCTGTTGCCACGCACCCTGGCGCAATTGACCCAACGCCATCCCAAGCTGAACATCACCGTGGTCATCGACACCAGTGACGTGCTGCTCCAGGCCTTGAGTCTTGATCAACTGGACCTGGTCATCGCCCGAATCACCGATGGCTGGCCGACCGAAGACCTGAACTTCGAAGCGTTCGATGAAGAGGTGATTCAGATCGTCGCGCGCACCGGCCATCCGCAGCAGCACAACAGCGACGTCACCCTGGAAACCCTGGCCTGCTACCCCTGGATCGTGCAATCGCAACCCGCGCCGCTGCGGGAAATCTATCAGCAGATTTTTCGCCAATCCCAGGTGCAGGCTCCTGCCAGCCCACTTGAAACCGCCTCGACCATGCTCACGGTCTCACTGCTCCAGCAAACCGACATGCTCGCCTTGATGCCGCTGTCACTGGTGGAGTACTACAGCGAACTGGGGGTGCTGGCACCGCTGCCGATCAAGGTGGCGGCGCGCTTGATGCCTTTCGGCCTGATCAGCCGCAAAGGACGGGTGCCCACGGCGGCGATGGAAGTGGTCAAGGCCGAACTGCGGGTGCAGGCCGGCCTTGAGGGTACAGGCGGGGTTACGGGCGACTAGACGTCAGGTCGGCAGGCGGCACGTAAGCAGTGGTCGCCGTCGACGGTGTGCGTTTGAGCATCAGCAGCAACAACACACTGACAAAGCACAGCGCTGCCACGACCTGGAAGCCGGTGCTGCTGTTGCCGGTCACCGCATCGGCGTAGGCCTTGATCTGCGGCGAGACAAAGCCGCCCAGGTTACCGATCGAGATGATGAAGGCGATCCCGGTGGCCGCGCTGGTGCCGCCCAAATGACGGGTCGGCAGGCTCCAGAACACGGGCTGACTGGCCACCAGCCCCGGTATGGCGATACAGAACGCCAACAGGGTCAGCACTGGCGTGTTGATCACCGACAGCGATGCAAAGGCCAGCGTGCCAACGGCAAGCATGGAGGATGCGACCAGGCGATGGTTGTTGTGTTTGTCGGCATACACCGTGGCGATACGCATGGCGACGATGGTGCAGAGCCAGGGGATCATCAGCAGCAGGCCGACCGAGGTGTTGACCTGACCACCCAGGGTCGAGGCCAGCTTGGCCGGCAAGTAGAACGCCAGCGGTGCATTACCGATCTGTACGCAAAAGTAAATGGCGATAAACATCAGTACACGCTTGTCTTTGAGTACACCAAAGATCGAGCCGTGGCTGGCGTAGCCCTTGGCCTTTTCTTCGCCTTCAATGACGGTGTTCATGGCGTGTTTTTCTTCAGCGGTCAGCCATTTGGCTTCGCTTGGACGGCTCGCCAGATAAAAGAACGCAATCACCCCGACCACCGAGGCCGCCAGGCCTTCGACCACAAACATCCACTGCCAGTTGGTCAGGCCAAAGGGGTTGCTGGTATCGAGGATGAACCCCGACAACGGGCTGCCGATCAGCATCGCCACCGGTACGCCAAAGTAGAACAGGCCAATGGCGCGGGAACGTTGCTTGGCCGGAAACCAGTACGTCAGGTACAGGATGATCCCGGGCATGAAGCCCGCCTCGGACACCCCCAGCAAAAAGCGGATGACGTAGAAGGATGTCTCGCTGGTGGCAAACATCATCGACGCCGAGACCAGCCCCCAGGTGACCATGATCCGAGCCATCCACACCCGTGCGCCCACTCGCTGCAGGATCAGGTTGCTGGGCACTTCAAACAGCGCATAACCGATAAAAAATATCCCCGCACCCAAGGCAAATGCGGCGTCACCGATACCGGTGTCGGCTTGATAGGCGATCTTGGCAAAACCGACGTTGGCGCGGTCGATAAACGCCAGGGCGTACATCAGGGCGAGAAACGGCAATAGCCGGATCGCTGCTTTCTTGACGCCGCTCGCCAGCGCGGGCGAGTCATACAACGCTTGATAACTCATGGAACGTACCTCTTCTTATTGTTGGAGTAGGTGTTATCCAGGATGCACTCAGGCATCTTCACTCTGCGTATCACGTGTGTTCGGCAAACCTCGCCAGTTCTGCGTGTGTCGGTAATCCATCGCTGTCCCCCGGGAAACCCAGCACCCGGGCGCCGATCAGGTTGCCCCTGGCCACGGCCACGGCAACGCTTGAGCCTTCGAGCAAGGCGCTGATGACGCCCACGGCAAAACCGTCGCCCGCGCCCACGGTGTCCACGACGTTGCTCACCGGGTAGCCGGGGCTGTAGCCGCTTTTAGTGGCGCTGGCGTAATAGGCGCCCTCGGCACCGAGCTTGATGACCACCAGGGAGCAGCCTCTGTCCAGGAAGTACCGGGCAATGTCGGCGGGCTGTTCCAGGCCACTGAGCAAGCGGCCTTCGGCAAGACCGGGGAACACCCAGTCGGCCAGCCCGGCCAGATCATTCAGGCAAGCCACCATATGGGCTTGGGACGCCCAGAGCCGTGGCCGCAGGTTGGGGTCGAATGACACGCTGCAGCCTGCGGCACGCATGTCACGGGCCATGTGCACAATCAGCTCGCACACGCTGTCACCCAGTGCCGGGCTGATGCCCGTGATATGCAGATGCCTGGCGCCTCGGCAGTACCCGGCCGGATAATCGGCCAGGCTCAAGTGACTGGCCGCCGAACCTTTGCGGTAGTACTCGATGTCCGGGTCGCCACCGTCCGAACGGCGCGACTTGAACATCAGGCCCGTGGCGTGTTCGCTGTCCTGCACGGTGTGCCGGTGGTCAATACCGTCACGCGCCATGACCTCGCGCAGCCAGTGGCCGAGGGTGTCATCCCCCAGGCGGCTGATATAGCCGACCCGAAAACCAAGGCGTGCCAGGCCGGTGGCCACATTCAGCTCGGCGCCTGCGGCGGCACGCACATACTGTTCGGCCTCATGCAGGCTGCCGTCGGTCATGGCGCTGAACAGGCCCATCGCCTCGCCGCAGGTCACAATGTCGATCGTTTCTGTTGAGTCGCTCATGTCACATCACCGCACCGATTTGCCAAGGCAGGAATTCGTTGTCGCCCATGCCGTTTTCTTCGCTGCAGGTGGGGCGACCCGACGCGGTTGCGAGCATCAACTGGAAGAGCCGCTCACCGGCTTCGGCCACTGACTCTGCACCCTCGACGATCGCACCGGCATTGAAATCCATGTCCAGCGCCATGCGCTCGAACAGTCGGGTATTGGTGGCGATTTTCAGGGACGGCGTCGGTTTGCAGCCGTAGGTCGAACCGCGCCCGGTTGTGAAGCAGATCAGGTTCGCCCCGCCCGCCACCTGGCCGGTTGCGGACACCGGGTCGTAGCCAGGGGTGTCCATGAACACCAGGCCTGTCTGTACGATCGTCTCGCCATACTCGTAAACCCCCATCAGGCCGGTGGCACCCGCCTTGGCCACTGCGCCCAGGGATTTTTCAAGGATGGTGGTAATGCCACCGGCCTTGTTCCCCGGTGACGGGTTGTTGTTCATGTCTCCGTCGTGATGACGCACGTAGTCTTCCCACCAATGAATCCGGCTCATCAATTTTTCTGCGATCTGCGGTGTAGCGGCACGGGCGGTCAGCAAGTGCTCGGCACCATAAATCTCGGGAGTTTCCGACAAAATCGCCGTCCCCCCGTGGCGCACCACCAGGTCCACCGCCGCACCCAGGGCCGGGTTGGCGGTGATCCCCGAATACCCGTCCGAACCGCCGCACTGCAGGCCCACGGTGAGGTGGCGGGCCGATACACGGCTGCGCTGCTGGCTGTTTACGGGCGCCAGCATCGCCTGTACCAGCTCGATCCCCCGCTGCACCGTTTCGCGGGTGCCGCCCGCCTCCTGGATCACCAGACTGGCCTTGAGCGCTGCCGGCCGATCGGCCAGTTGCTCCATCAGCGGGGCCAATTGGTTGACTTCACACCCCAGGCCGATCACCAGTACACCGGCAAAATTCACATGGTCTGCATAGCCGCGAAGGGTTCGCTTGAGGATCTCGATCCCGTCGCCCTTGGCCCCCATGCCACAGCCGCTGCCGTGGGTGATTGCAACCACGCCGTCGACATTGGGGTAATCGCGCAGGTGGGCGGCATCGAACGCCGCAGCAATCTGCTTGCACACGGTGGCCGAACAATTGACGCTGGAAATGACCCCGATGTAATTGCGCGTACCCACACGGCCATCGGCCCGGACATAGCCGTCAAAACTGACGTCGTTGTTGTTGAAAACAGTGGGCTGATAGACGTTGGCCAGGGTGTGGGTGGAACTGCCCGAGGGCATTTCAAGGTTGTGTACATGGACGTAGTCACCGGGCTTCACGTCCGCGGTGGCCTGCCCGATGATTTGACCGTATTTGCGAATCGGCTGCCCGCAAACCACACCGCGCAGGGCGATCTTGTGGCCCGAGGGAATGTCGGCCCGGGCGATGATGGCCAGGCCGTCGGCATGCAGTACCTGACCTTGGGCGATATCGCCGCGTGCGACCGCGACGTCATCGCCCACAGTCAGTACCAGTAAGGATGAGCTTGCAAGGTTCATGGTGGATCCTCAACGGTTATGGCGCGCCACTCAGTGCTGGCTGAGCAGGACGGCCCGCAACATCGGCTGCTCAAGACCGGGAGCAAGCTGTTCAGCCAGCTCGACCAGGGGCAGCAAACGGCGTGTTTTCTTGTCTTTATGGTTAACCGCAATATCAGCGAGACGGTGTTGCAGGAACGGGTTGCCAAAGCGTTCACGCACGCTGTCGACGTAACGCTGCGCCGCGTCGAACTGGCCGAGGGCAGCGAACACCGGCAACACTTCGCTGGCCCACAGGGCTTCCAGGTCGGCGCGCAAGGCAGGGCTTTGCATGGCCTGGTAGACCGTCTCGGTGGCCGGTCGGCCATCGCTCAACCAGCGCTCGGCCAGATAGCTGTGGCCCAGGTTCAGGGTAAACAGCTTGAGGCGCTCGAAATCGTCCAGGTCATCGGTCAGGACAATGGCCTCATGGCTGCACGGCAGGGTCAGCCCCTCCTGGCGCTCGATCGCCCACAGGGCATAGGGCTCAGCCACCGCGCCCACCGGCTCTAGGGCCTGGGAAACAATGCGGTCGACCAGGGAGTTCGCCCAACGGCAGGTGTGGATCAGGTAGGCCTCGAATGCATCGCCCAGCGCCCAACTACGGGCCAGCGTTACCAGCAGGTCGCGCAGCACGTCGCCGTTACGCGCGACCAGTTCACAGGGGAACAGCGACAAGGTGGACTGGGGGTTGTTTACCCAGCGGTCATGCAACAACACCAACAGCTTGGCCGGGAAGCTGACCGGTGCCGGGGCATCCGCGTCGAGCAACGCTGGCGTATCCCGCGAATCCAGTTGATAACCCCGGTCCCCGGTATTGGACACCACGACTTTGACCTGCTCCACAAAGCCCTTGCGCAGCACCGGCCATTGCTCGGTGGCATGCACCGCGCGGCTGATGGCCGAGGCCCACAGGTTCTGCTCCACCACCTGACCGTTTTCGATGCCCTGGATCAGCACACGGTACGGTGTACCGCTGGCCAGTGCTGCGGTGCGCGCAGTGCTGGCCGGGCTGTCGGTGCTCTGTACCACGGCGATGCGGCCCAGGGCTGCGCCACGCTCCAGGGCTTGGGACACGAACAAGTCAACGTGAGCCTGAAGAAACCGGCTGGTTCCGAACTGCAGGATCGGCGGAAATTGGCTATCGCTCATCACCACCCCCTCAGCACTCGATAATGGCTTTGACCACGCCTTGCTGCGGATCCAGCAGCGTGGTGAATTGGTTCACGACTTCGCTGAGCGGGATACGGTGGGTATTGAGCGCCTGGTCCGGGATCAGGCCATCGCGCAGGCATTGCTCGACGTAGCGGAAGTCTTCGACAGTGGCATTGCGGCTGCCCATCAGGGTGGCTTCGCGCTTGTGGAACTCGGGATCGGAGAAGGTGATCGAGTCACGCACCACGGAAATCATCACGTAGGTGCCGCCGTGGGCGATAAATTCAAAGCCGCGTTCCATGGCCCGGGCGTTGCCGGTGGCGTCGAACACCACGTCATAGAAATCGCCTTCGGTGAGGTCGGCAAGGGCCTCTTTGTCACCCTCGCCAATTTTCACTGCGGCGTGAACATTGAGGTGCTTGCGGCAAAAATCCAGGCGGTCGTCACGGGTATCGAGCACGGTGACGATGGCCCCGCGCAGCCCTGCAAAGATCGCCGCCGCCATGCCGATCGGTCCGGTTCCGACGATCAGCGTGCGCTGCCCGGCCTGGATGTTCGAGCGGCGCACCGCATGGGCGCCGATGGACAGGAACTCGATCATTGCCGCCTGGTCCAGCGACACGCCCTCGGCCTTGTGAATGAATTGATGGGCCACGCTCAGGTATTGGGTAAAGGCGCCGTCGCAATGCACGCCGAGCACCTGAATCCGGGTGCAGCAGTTGGTCTTGCCCTGACGGCAGGCGATGCACGTGCCGCACGAGATATAGGGCATCACGTAGACCACGTCCCCAGCGACCAGACCGCTGCCCTCTTCACTGGTTTCGACGATGCCGGAAAACTCGTGGCCCATGACCCGAGGGTACTCAAGGAACGGCTGGTTGCCGGTGTAAATGTGCAGGTCAGTGCCACACACGCCCACGCGCTTGACCCTGATCAGGGTTTCGCCGGGCTGGCGCTCGGGAATCGGACTTTCGATGGCGGTGAGCGAGCGCGGCTCGTTACAGATCACAGTCAGCATTTTTTATTCTCCGTCGTTAGCCCGGGGGCTACGGGTACAGGCGAGGTGATAGAGGGGTGACAAACAGGGAGGGCTGCAACAACGGAGGGGAAAAGACAGGGCATCTGGATCTCCTCTTATTGTGTGCAGGCTTGAGTGCCGCTTGGATGATCACGCCTCGAAAATTACACGCAGCCAAAAAAATTGGCAAGACCAGTTTTCAAAATAATTGAATTGGCCTTACCAGATTGATGTGCGTTGAATTCAGCCCCTACCCCTGATGTCCGACCTGAATCACCTCCAGCGCACCATCCACCAGAATCTGGATCGTCTGCTGCGAACAGCGTTCAACGCGCGCATTAACCCCATAAACCTCGGCGAAAAGTTGCGGGGTCAGCACCTGCTCCGGGGGACCGAAACCGATCAGCGCGCCCTCGCGCAATACGGCAATCCGGTCTGCGTAACGGGCCGCCAGGCTGATGTCGTGCATGACGATCACGGCAATCAGCCCGTGCTGACGCACCATCGCCCGCACGCATTCCATTACCCGCAGTTGATAGCTCAGGTCCAGCGCACTGGTGGGCTCATCCAGCAGCATCACACGGGGCCTGCGGGCAATCAGTTGTGCCAGGCTGACCAGTTGCCGCTGACCACCGGACAATGCGTTGAGCAGGTTATCGGCCAAGTGCTGGATGCCGATGCGCTGCAAGGCCTCATAGGCTTGCAACAGGTAATCGCCGCCGCCTGCCCCCACCCGCAACGCCGCCATGACGCTTTCGGTCACACTCAACCCCAGTCCGGGTGGCAAGTGCTGGGGCATGTAGGTGATGAGACGGGCGCGCTGGGCCACGGACATCGGCGCCAGTGGCCGACCTTGCAGACTGACGGAACCGGTCATGGGCTCAAGCCCCGCCAGCCCACGCAACAAGGTTGATTTGCCGGCACCGTTGGGCCCGATCAGGGCGGTCAGCGTGCCGGGACGCAGCTCTGGCAACGAGACATCGCCAATCACCACCCGGCGCCCGTACTTCACGTGCCCGTGACGGATCAACAACCCCTGCTCACTCATAACTGCCTGCCCCGCTTGTAGACCAGCGCCACAAAAATCGGCACCCCCACCAGCGCGGTGACGATGCCCACCGGCACGATGACGCCCGGCATGATGATTTTGCTGACCACCGAGGACAGCGACAGCAACAACGCGCCCACCAGCGCACTGGCCGGGAACAGAAAGCGCTGGTCCTCTCCGATCAGGATCCGCGCAATATGCGGCCCCACCAGGCCGATAAAGCCAATGGTGCCGACAAACGCCACCGCCGTGGCGGCCAACAGGCTGATGCGCAGCAACGAGAAAAATCGCAGCCGCCGCACATCCACGCCAAAGCTCTGCGCCCGCTCCTCGCCCATGCGCAGCAACGTCATGCGTGAAGCCGCGTGCAGGGAAAACGGCGCAGTCAACGCCACCACCAGGGCCAGAATCCCCAGCTTGTCCCAATTGGCCCGGGCCACGCTGCCCAGGCTCCAGAACACCAGTTGCTGCAGGACGTCTTCAGTGGCCAGC
Organism: Pseudomonas sp. ML2-2023-3; assembly: GCF_037055275.1. Classification (NCBI taxonomy): domain Bacteria; kingdom Pseudomonadati; phylum Pseudomonadota; class Gammaproteobacteria; order Pseudomonadales; family Pseudomonadaceae; genus Pseudomonas; species Pseudomonas sp. ML2-2023-3. The sequence goes on along the minus strand of NZ_CP146343.1, from coordinate 3,158,264 downwards.
AACTGCAACAGGGCAACCAGTGCGTTGCAACTGAACACCAGCGCAATACCGAACAGCACCAGGGTCTCGACCCCTGCCCCGCGCAGCCGCGACATGCCGTGCAGCAGGAACATCGAGCCGCAGGCAAACACAAAAGCCGACAGGGCCACCAGGGAGTCGCGACTCAACAAGGCGCTGCTAACCGGAAACACGATCACCAGCGAAGCCCCCAGCGCAGCGGCCGACGACACGCCCAGGGTGAACGGGCTGGCCAGCGGGTTATTGAGGATCGCCTGCATTTCCGCACCGGCCAGAGACAGGGCTGCGCCGACCATCACGGCCATCAGCGCATAGGGCAGGCGCACATTCCAGATGATCACGCGGTCAGTCACGTCCAGGGTTTGCGGGTGCAGCAGCCCCTGGATCAAGTCCCCCAGCCCCATGCCTGACGAGCCGGTGGACAGGTCGAGCAGCACGGCACCCACCAGCGCGCAGCCCATCACCAGTAACAGGCAACACCGTCTAGCCAGTAGACGCCGATAACCCTGGCTGGCAGCAATCACTGCCGGGTTGGCGATTGAAGTCATTTCTGCTCACTGATCCAGTACTGGCCCGCCAGCGGCGTGTCGAGGAACTGTCGGTTGATTTCAGCCAGCGTCTGCTGTGGATCAAGGTCGGCAAACCTTTCGGGGTGAATCCACCTGGCCATCGCCTCAATGGCGAGAATGTTGTACGGCGAATTGTAAAAGTCGTGCCACAGGCCATGGACATTACCCTCGCGCACCGCCCGCAGCTCGACAAACTCCGGACGCTTGAGCACGTGCTTGAGCGACGCCCGGGCCGTCTGTTCATCGATGCCCGCGCCCAGCATCACACCGGGCTTTTGATTGCCCGAGAGGATGTACACATCGGGATCGGCCTTGAGCGCGTATTCAACACTGATGTCACCCAGCGCGCCGGGCACCACGCCCTCGGCAATATTGCGCCCGCCCACCAGGCGGATCAGCTCGCCCATGCCGCCCTTGCCGGTGGTATGCCCGGGATTGGCCCAGACCCCGCCCAGCAGTTCCAGAAACACCTTTGGGCGCTGGCTGTCATCGATCGCGCCCAGGGTCTGGGTGATGCGTTCGATGTGCTGGCGGTAGAAATCAAGAAAGGCACTGGCCCGGGCTTCGCGCCCCAACGCCTGGCCCAGTGCTGTCATGCTGTCCTCGGTGCCTTGCATCGGGTTGACCCGGAAATCGACGAACAACACCGCAATCCCGGCTTTTTCCAGCACATCGGCCACCGGGCTGTGATCGGTGGGGCCATGCCCGGAAATACTGAACACCGCCAGATCCGGCTTGAGCGCCAGGATCTGCTCGGCACTGACACTCTGCTCGGAGGCCTGGCCGATCAACGGGATGTCCTTGACCTCGGGGAACTTCGCCACGTAAGCCGCGTAGGTGTTGGGGTCAAGCTTGCGCAGGTCGTTCTGCCAGCCAACGATACGTTTGAACGGCTGATCGCGGTCGAGCAGCGCGAAGGCCGAAATCAGCCGCCCTTCCCCCAGCACCACCCGCTGCACCTGGTCCGGCACCTTGACCACCCGCCCCAAGGCATCAGTGACCTCTTTGGCACTGGCGCACGAAGTCCCCAACGCCACCAGCACCAGCATGGCCCCAAGGCGTACAAAGGCCTGACGCAAAAACACTCTCGACACGGCAAATCTCCCGCTGAATAAAAGGCTCAAACGTCGCTCCAGCGCCGCAAGAGGTTGTGATACACGCCGCTCAGTTGCAGCAGTGATTCGTCATCCGCCTGCTGGGCGGTCAAGCGTTGAATGGCCACGTCCATGTCCAGCAACAGGCTGCGCTGGCTGTCTTCGCGCACCAGGCTTTCGATCCAGAAAAAACTCGCAACACGCTCGCCCCGGGTCACCGGGTTGACCTTGTGCACGCTGCTGCCCGGGTACAGCACCAGATGCCCGGCGGGCAACTTGACGCTGCGCTCGCCAAAGGTGTCGCGGATCACCAGTTCGCCGCCGTCATAACTGTGGGGATCGGCCAGAAACAGGGTCGCGGACACGTCCGTGCGCACCCGCTCACGAACGCCCTTGATGCCGCGAATGGCGTTGTCGATATGAAAACCGAACGACTCGCCTGCGCTGTAGCGGTTGAACAAGGGCGGGTAGATGCGCTTGGGCAACGCGCCAGACATGAACAACGCGTTATCGGACAGCCGCTGCAGAATGCGCTGGCCCAGCAGCAGGCCGACCTCGTTGTCTTCGGCCAGTTGGCGGTTGAACTTGCCCCGCGCCGAACGCACTCCGGCGGTCTGTTTGCCATCGACCCACGGCTGATCGAGCAGCACGCGGCGCATCTCGGTCACTTCCTGCGGGCTGAACAGGTCGGCGATTTCGATCAGCATCTCTCGCTCCGCAACAACCCGGAATCAGAAGTCATAATCGATACTCGCCGTCAGCGTGCGTCCGGCTCCCGGCACGCCATACAGCTGAAAGCCATCTAGCGAGGCGCCGACGCGGCTGAAGTAGAAGGTGTTGAACAGGTTGTCGACATTGAGGTTGACCGTGGTCTGGCGATTGAACCTGCACTGCGCTGCCAGGTAGTGCACCCAGTAGCCGGGGGCCTTTTCCTTGTCCTGGGTGTAGATCGCAAGCACCCCTGAAGGACCGTCGGCATAGCTGCTGTTGTTGTTCAGGCCACCCACGTATTTGTTGTCGGTGTAGCGACGACGACCCACGTAGTTGGCGCCATAGCTCAAGCTCAGGTCATCGGTAAAGGCGTAGGTGGTCCACAGGTTGGCCGTCAGGTCGGGCACGTTCTTGGCCTCTGCGCCTTTGTTGACACCCTTGGTCTGTTCGCTTTTGAGGGCCGAGAAACCGCTGTAGGCCGTCCAGCGATCGGTCAAGGTGCCTTGCAGGCCCAGCTCGACGCCATCGACCCGTTTGGCAGGCAAGGCACGCACCGGCGATGCTTCACCCTCGGCGTATTCCCAGGAGTTGACCAGCTCAGTGCGGAACACCGCCGCGGTCACGCTCATGCCTTTGTCCAGCAGGTCCCACTTGGTGCCAAGCTCGTAAGTCCTGGACTTGGCCGGGGTATAGCGACGGGTACTGGCAGCACCGTAGATCTGGTTGTTGGTCGAGGCACCCAGCGCCGAAGGCTGGGTCGACTCACTGTACGACGCGTAAATCGTGCCGTTGGGTTGTGGCTTGAATACCACCCCGGCGCGACCGCTCCAGGCACCCGAGGTGTCCTTGACATCGTCCTGGCCACGCTGGGTCGTTTCGGCACTCCAGTGGTCATAGCGCAGGGACCCCATGACCTGCCACCACTGATTCAGGGTCAGGGTATCGCCAAAAAACAGCCCGGCGTTGTCGATGCTCGAACGCGGCTCGCCGACGCCCTTGGTGGTGTAGACCGCCGCAAAGTCATGCTGTGGGTCAGCCATGTCGAACGTCATGTTCGGCGCCGGCACCTTGGCGTTGCGCTCAAGGCCACCGTAGGTTTCATGGTAGACATCGAGCCCGGCCACGGCCTTGTGGCTGATGGCGCCGGTGTCGAATTCAAAGCTCAGGTCGGTCTGGTTATCGAGGATGGTGTAGCGTTTGGACAAGCCGAAATCACTGCCCCGCAGTATCCCGTTGGCGGTGCTGCCGGTGTTGGTGTAGTCGGTGTAGACATTGACCCCGTTGACCGTCGATACCGGCCCCACGCCGACATAACCCAGGGTTGCGCAACGGTTGGCGGTACAGGTTTTCGCGCCGTCGGCGCCTGCGGCGGTAAAACGCGCCGGGGACAGCACCGAAAAGTTGTCGGTGCGCTGCCAGCGCACCTGGTTGGTCAGCAACGTCCCATTGTCGAAGTCGTGTTCCAGGCGCCCGGTCAACGAAGTGGTCTCGGTTTGCTGGGTGTACAGGCTGGAGTCGCCGTACCAGTTGCTGCGTTTGACGCCGGGCATGCGCTTGCCATCTGTGCCGCGCAAGATCGGCAGGCCGCCGTCCGGGGTGTTGTCATCCTTCTGGTAGAAAAAATCGACAAAGCCCCGGGTCGGCGTCGACAGCCCCAGGGCCAGCGAGGTGGCAATGCCCCAGCGGTCGTAGTCGACCTCATCGCGTTCAGCCACCTGGCTTTGGTGCTTCATCAGGTTGATGCGCACCGCGCTGGTGTCATTCAACTCATGGTTGATATCAGCGGTCAGGCGTCGATAGCCATCGGTCCCGACACCGGCAGACACCCGATTGGCATCCCCCAGATGGGCTTCCTTGCTCACCAGATTGACGCTGCCGCCCACTGCCGAAATACCCGACTCGATGGCGCCGGTGCCCTTGAACACCTCGGCCTGTTGCAGGTTGAAGGTGTCGTTGCGGCTGGACATGCCCGCATCGCGCACACCATCGACGGTCAGGCTCTGCTCGGAAGAAAACCCGCGGATGGAAAACAGATCACCCCAGCCGAGATTGCCCTCGCCGGACATGAAGGTGATGCCCGGCACGTTGCGCAAGATGTCCTGCAAGCTCTGGGCGTTCTGCTCCTTGAGCACCTGCTGGGGCACGATGGTGATGCTCTGCGGGGCATCCAGCAGCGGCGTCATGACCTTGCGCGATGACACTTCATCGACCTTGAACGGCGAGTCATAAGTGCCCTCCACGTTCGATGCTGGCAGGGTCAGCACCTCTGTCGAGGACTGCGCCGCCTGGCTCGCCGGGCTCAATACGCCGAGGGCCAGCAGGCTGAACACGGGGGCAAGCGTACCGTTCAATGCACAAGGGGTATTGCGAACTACTGCCGCATCGGGTGACGATGGCATCGGGCCTTCCTTAATTACAATGACTCGCATTTAGATTCGCCATTCTAAAGAGCGTCATTGCAGCGGATCGCCTGACTTTGTATTGCCAGTGCATGAAAACAGCACCCACAACATTCCATTACATTTAGCCCGGCTGCGCGCCGTGGAATCGGCTATTTGTGCGGCCCTCCCCGGCTCAATGTTCATCTGACTCAAGGCGTCTGTACTGCCCATGTCCAAGCAAGATCATGTGTTAATCGTCGATGACGACCCCGACATCCGCCAGTTGCTGGCCGACTATCTGCGCGACGCGGGGTATCAGGCGTCCACCGCCTGCGATGGCAAGGAAATGCGCCGCCGCCTGGAATTGAGCGTTATCGACCTGATCGTGCTCGATCTGATGCTGCCCGGTGAAGACGGCCTGAGCCTGTGCCGCACGCTGCGCGGCAGCTCCAATATCCCGGTGATCATGCTGACCGCACGCGCCAGCCTGATAGACCGTATCGTGGGCCTGGAGATCGGTGCGGATGACTATCTGCCCAAGCCCTTCGACCCCCGGGAGTTACTGGTGCGCATCAAAGTGGTGTTGCGCCGGGCGCAGAGTTTTCCGCAGCGTGCCCGGGTCGATGAGGCCACTTATGTGCGCTTTGATGAGTGGCGGCTCGACACCCGCGCCCGGCAAGTGCTGTCCGCCGACGGTCTGGTGATCAGCCTGGGAAACTCCGACTACCGCGTGCTGCGCTTGCTGTTGCAGCACCCCAACCGGCCGTTGAGCCGGGACTTTTTGCTCAACCATGTGTTCGACAAGGACAGCACGCCCTTCGACCGATCCATTGATGTCTGCGTCAGCCGTTTGCGCCAGCAATTGGCGCCCGGCCTGATCAAGACCGTGCGCAATGAGGGCTATATGCTCACCTCGGCCTGCGTGACGAGCGAGTCATGACCCTGTTGCCCCGCACCCTCTATGGGCGGCTGGTGGTGATTCTGGTCAGCGGCATGCTGGCAGCCCAAGTGCTGACCAGCAGCATCTGGTATGACGTGCGCCACAGCCAGGTACTGGAAATCCCCACGCGCCTGATCGCCAGTCGCCTGGCCGATATTGTCCGCGTGGCAACGACCGATCCCCGGCGCACCGGGCTTTTGCTGCAAAGCTTGAGCACCCCCGCCTTCAACCTTGAACTGCGTAATGCCCCCAGTGCCGAACGTGCGCCGCTCACGGCCCAGGATCGGGCAACCGAGTCGCTGCTGCGCAGCCTGATCAATGAAAAGACGGCAACGCAAACACCCTTGAACCTGCTCAACCTGACCCTGCTCGACAATCAGGGGCACAAGGCCGGGATCGATACGCTGTTCGGTTCAAGCCCCGCCGCCGGTCAATTTACCCTTGAGCTGCGCCTGGCCGATGGCCGATGGCTGCATGTACAAGCCCGCGAGGATCAGGGCTGGACCAGCCTGGCGCCGGCGGATGTGATGATCGATTACTTTCTGCGCATTTATCTGGTGCGGATCATCGTAGTGGCCATCATTGTCTTGCTCGCGGTGCGCCTGGCCGTTCGCCCGCTCAATCAACTGGCACAGGCTGCCCAGGCGCTGGGCCAGGACATCCGGCGCCAGCCGCTGCCCATCAAGGGGCCGGTGGAAGTGCAACGTGCAGCCCAGGCGTTCAACCTGATGCAACAACGCCTGCTGGCCAGCCTGGCCGAGCGCACGCGTTTTCTGGCGGCGGTGTCCCATGACTTGCGCTCGCCCATCACGCGCCTGCGACTGCGCACCGAGATGCTCGACAACGAGCCGCTCAAGGAGCGTTTTCGCAAAGACCTGACCGATATGGAGGGGCTGGTGTCCACCACTCTGGACTTCGTCAGCAGCGGTGAAATCAACGAGCCCCGCCAGAGCATCGATATCAACGCATTGCTGCAAAGCCTTCAGGCCGACCTGCAGGATGTGGGTGAACACATCACCCTCACCGGCCGGGCTACCCGACCGTTCTCGGGTTATGCCCGCAGCCTGAAACGCTGCGTCCAGAACCTGCTGGAAAATGCCGTGCGGTATGCCCGCGACGTGCACGTGATCGTCGACGAGCAGCCCGCCAGCCTGACCATCACGGTCAGGGACAGCGGCCCGGGGATTGCGCCCGAACAGCTGACCCAGGTTCTGGAACCGTTCTATCGCCTGGAGTCATCGCGCAACAGCAGCACCGGTGGCTATGGCCTGGGACTGAGCATCGCCCAGACCGTCGCGGCGGCCCACGGTGGAACACTGGAACTGCACAATCGACCCGACGGCGGGCTGGATGCCGTGCTCAGGTTTGAAAACAGCTGCTAAATCAGGGGTTAACGGCGGTGCAACCGATCGCCGGATTACCCTGCCAACCCGCCAATCACTCAAAAACAGCCAGCCCACCAGGCCTGGCCGACCATCGGCACAAGGAATACCTTTCGACTTTCGTATACCATATCTTTTTTACCAGTGAACGATGACGACCGTGGCCCACCCAAAATTCAATGCTCCCGACCTGGGCAACTCACCGTCCACCTCGGAAATCATCACCTTGCATCTGCGCGATGCCATCGTCGCCGGGCACTTTGCCGAGGATGAGCCGATTCGTCAGGACGAAATCGCCCGCCAGTTCAATGTCAGCAAAATTCCTGTACGCGAAGCCCTCAAGCGTCTGGAGGCTGAAGGCCTGGTGATGTTCCAGCGTAATCGCGGGGCCATGGTCACGCGGATTTCCGAGGCCGAGCTGGCCCAGATGTTTGAAGTGCGCATGCTGCTCGAAGACAAATTGCTGCGCCTGGCCATCCCCAACATGACCGCGGACACCTTCGCTCGCGCCGAACGCATCTGTAAGGAGTTTGTCGGCGAGGATGACGTGGGTCGCTGGGCCGAACTCAACTGGGAACTTCACGCCTGCCTCTACGAGCCGGCGCAGCGGCCCTTCATGATCAGCCTGATCCGCTCAGTCAACGACAAGCTTGAACGCTATCTGCGTATCCAGATGAGTTTGTCGGCAGGCAAGCACCGCGCAGATCACGAACACCGGGAGATACTCGATGCTTGCCGCGCCGGTGATGTGGAGCGGGCCGTCGGGCTGCTGGATGAACATATCGCCGGGGTGTGCAAAACCCTGTTCGAGCATTTGCCGCAAAGCCACTGATCCCGCAATCAACGCTATTTTCCACTCGGACGGGCACGGGTAACGGTTAACCACCTGCCCGACGGCTCAGTCGACCTGTAAGGGTTTTATCCGGTGATCAAGGCTGATCCACGTGGCGAGCAACTGGACCCCGGCCGCAGCCCCCCAATATTGTTCACTTAAACGATTTCTGCCCCTGTGGGAGCGGGCTTGCTCGCGATGGTCTTCAGAACGCCGAATTGATTCAGTCATTACGCGTCATCGTTAACGATCATCGCGAGCAAGCCCGCTCCCACACTCGAGCAGCGTTGCTCTCAAGTGAACAGCATTGCGACCAGATCCTGATTAACCCTGCGTACTATGGCTGTTAACGGCTGACCAAGACCCCGATACACGATTTCTGCCTCTGTGGGAGCGGGCTTGCTCGCGATGGTCTTCAGAACGCCGGATTGACTCAGTCATTACGCGTCATCGTTAACGATCATCGCGAGCAAGCCCGCTCCCACACTCGAGCAGCGTTGCTTTCAAGTGAACAGCACTAGAACAGACTGCGCACCCGGCTGCAGGACTTTAGCCTTACTTTGCAACCACCGGCTGCCTCATGACCTGAGGCTTGACCACCGCCGAGCGCGACTTGCGCAAGTCCAGCCGGGCAGGCTTCCTGTGTTTGCCACTGTCGAGGCTGAACATTGAAATGATGGTGAACAACAAGGCCGAGCTGCCCAGCACGATATAGGTGTGCCGGAAGCCGAAGACTTCGTACATGTGCCCTGCCAGCGGTGAAATGAACGTCGCCCCTACTCCCTTGGCAAACACAAACCCCACCATGTAAATCGTTGCCGACAAACGCGTACCGAAGACATCCTCGATGTACTTGAACATGCCGATAAACACCAGTGGCACTTCCAGGGCATGGAGCATCTTCAACGCCACCATTTCATACGGCGTGGTTGCGAGCCCCGAACCGGTAATGCGCAGCCACATCACCAGCCCCGCAATGATCAGGGCATTTTTGCCACCGATACGGTTCAGCACGCCCGGGATCAGGAACATGCCCAATGCAACCATGCACTCCGTCAGCGTGGTGACAAACCCGAACACTTGCATGCCCTGCTGCGGCGATTCGAAAAAACCACGGAAGTAGTTCACAAACTGCTGGTCGAAAATGTCGTACAGGCATGCGACTCCGACGACGTAGAGCACCAGAAACCAGAAACGCCGATCCAGCAACAGGCTCCCGATGGCGGCATAGGAAACCGGGGGCGTTTTCTCGGCGCCATCCCCTGTCGGCACAACACCCAGGCACGGCTTGATCCGGTAGACGAGCACGGCCATCAGCACCGCACAGAGCGAGCCCAGCCAGAAAATGGATTCGGGACTGGTGCTGATCAACATCCCGGAAATTGCCGCCGAGAAACCGAAACCAATGGCACCGAACATTCGCACCCGACCGTAGGGAATACGGTTGGCCCGGCAGGCTTTTTCGATGTACACCTCCAACGCCCCGCCGCCAGCGGCGAAGGTAATCCCCAGGTACACGCCGCCCACCAGTGCCGCCAGCATCAGGTGGGTGCGCAGCAGCGGCGCAAATACCCAGTTCATGAAGGGTGCCAACAAAATCAGCAGGCCGATGACCACACACAGCAGGTGTTTGCGATGATCCAGGCGATCACTCAGCACGCCAAAGAGCGGCTGGAACAGCATTGCAAAGACCGCCTGGGAGCCGAACATCAAGCCGATGGCGCCAGCATCCAGCGTGCCGACATCTCCCAGCCACACCGCAAGAAAAGGCGCCGTACCGCCCGTGATGAAGTAGTAGAAAAAGAAGATCATGCCGTATTTGAAAAACGGCAGAACCCCGCCAATTGCAGTACCTAGCGTCACGTTCATAGGTCCACCCTGGACTCATTGTTTTTATGGACAAACGTGCCGTGAGTGCTCACTTGCGCGAGCGTGAGCGCCAGCCCCGGCGGATCTGTTGATCGCGCAGGAACTGGCCGCCCGTCAAGGCCGTTTGACGGGTACTTCGGGTAGAATTTCAGGCTAAGGCAGCAGGTTTTCTGCGCTTAACCCAAGTGCGGCAACCAGCCTTCGTGAGCCTCGATCAAGTCGTCAACCATGGTCGCGATTTCGTCGAGGCTCAGCTCTGCCGCCGCGTGGGGATCAAGCATCACGGCCTGTTTGACATGCTCACGACGACCGCTGGCCAGGGCTTCCACGGTCAGGAGCTGAACATTGATATTGGTTTGCATCAACGCGGCAAGGCCTACCGGCAGATGACCCACACGGGTAGGTTGAATACCGTTGTGGTCAACCACACAGGGTACCTCTACGCAGGCATTATCAGGCAGATTGCTGATCAATCCGGCGTTCATCACGTTGCCGTTGATCACGGTCGGAATACCCGTGAGTTCGGCCTCGATGATTTTTGAAGCGTATTCGTGGCTGCGGCACACCTTGAGCCCTTCACCGTTGATCAGCGCCTGCTCCTGCACGCCCCACTCGCTGATCTGCTCCTCGCAGCGGCGCAGGTATTCATCAAGCGGAATATTGAACTGCTCGATCAGGTCCGGGCGATGGCGCTTGATAAACCACGGCACGTACTCGGCCAGATGCTCGGAAGACTCGGTCGCAAAATGGCCGAAGTGCTTGAACACCTCATAACGTACCCGGTTCCAGTCCGGGACCTTTCCTTCATCAAGTACGGCGCGGATACGCGGGTAAAGATCTTCGACGCTGCCATCGGCCAACAGGCGCTCGAACGAGGTGTAGAAGGACATGTGATTGATGCCGGCGCAGCGATAGCGAATTTCTTCGATCGGTACGCCGATGTCCAGGGACAGCTCCTTTGCCGTGCCCTGCACGGAATGGCACAGCCCCACCGTACGCACCTGAGGAACGAAGCGATTGAGCGCCATGCAGTTAATGGCCATCGGGTTGACGTATTGCAGCATCAGGGCACCGGGGCAGAGTTCGCCCATGTCCTTGGCGATGTCCACCAGTACCGGGGCGGTACGCAAGCCACGCATGATGCCGCCGATGCCCAGGGTGTCGCCGATGGTCTGGCGCAGGCCGAAGCGCCTGGGGATCTCGAAATCGGTCACGGTACCCGGTTTGTAGCCTGCGACCTGAATCATCGTGACCACATAATCGGCCCCTTCCAGTGCTCGACGGCGATCGGTCGTCACCTCGAACACGGGGGACACACCCAGGGTCTCGGCGATCTTGCCCGCCACCATCTTCGAGGTTTCCAGGCGATGCAGATCGATATCCATCAACGCAAAATGCGCATTGCGCAACAGCTCGACGTGCAACAGATCGCCCAGCACGTTTTTCATGAATACCGTGGAGCCGGCACCTATCAGGGCAATCTTCGTGGTCTTGAAAGTCATCTGCTTATCCTTGTTCTATTCGCAGTGGACACAGGTAAAAAAATATCAGAGCATCACCGCAGTCCATGCCTGTTGAGGCTGCCTGGGAACCGCTTGATTCCTATGGTAGGAGGCGACCCACCCCCTGAATAGACGAGTTTTATGCGATGACGGGTAATTCTGTGCTCAGCGAGATGATGGCAAGAGGGCCGTCAACCACGGTCATTTCACTGCCCCGCGGCAGGCATCAACTGCACACCATGCCCACCAACGCCGGTTACGACCGGGCCCAGGACACCTCCTATTGCTGGGACGGGCGCAGGCGCGGGGACACCCCGTTCGTGATCTTGCAGCACACCCTCGCGGGCGAAGGCAATTTGCGCTTCGAAGGCCGCCACCACCGCCTCCATGCCGGGGACACCATGTTGCTGCTGGTGCCACACGACCATTGCTACTGGCTGGAGGAAGGCAACAGTTGGGAGTTCTTCTGGATTGCCATGTACGGCAAGGAGGCGTTGCGCCTGCAACGGGCACTGCTGGCAGAGCGCGGGCCGGTGCTAAAGCTGAGCAACCAGACCATTGAAGCCCTGGCCACCACCATTGATACCTTGGTCCACACCCCGGAACTCACCGCAGGCCGGGCATCTGCCCTGGCCTATGACGCCCTGATGCTGCTCCATGATGATTTGAGCGTTCAGGACTGCACCCTGCCTACCCGTGGCTCGGGTGTGGTCGCGACTATCCAGAATCATGTGCATGCCTGCCTGAAAACGGGGCCGGACAAACACGCCCACCCCACCGCCACGGACGAACTGGACGTAGCCAGTCTCGCCCGCCTTGCTGGCTTGAGCCGCGCCCATTTCTCCCGGGTGTTCACCCGTACGACCGGCATGTCCCCGGCAGAGTATGTATTGCACGAACGTATGAAACGCGCGGCGCACCTTCTTGAAATGACCGACCTGTCGATCAAGGCAGTGTCATTGTCCGTGGGGATCGGCGACCCCAATTATTTTTCCAAACTGTTCCGCCGTGCGTTCTCCCTGTCCCCCAGCGAGTTTCGCTTGAGCGGCTTTTACGTCAATAACCTGGGCACACCCTGACGGGCAGCGTTTGGCTGCGTAGTCGTCGCAAACCCTGGCCGCCTTGCCCCACACAAATGTTTCCTTTCGGGGCATTGCCTGCAGTCATGCTCCCTTCTGTAACACCGCCCCACCCCACAGCACCCCAACGGCTCAAGCCATCTGCGCCTCGCTAACCCGAAATCACCGCCTGCGCACTATTTACGGGCCAGCAGGAAAATCGGCACACGATTTGCTAATTAAATATCGTATACGAAATCCTCAATCTGATTTTCAACAGCACTTCAACGACTCCGAGGCTTCCATGAAAAACCCCGTACTTGCCGTAGCCCTCAGCGCTGTTCTCAGTAGTTCCTTTATCGCCACGGCCCAGGCCGACAAGCTCGACGACATCATTGGATCGGGCAAACTGCGCTGCGCCGTTACCCTGGACTTCCCACCGATGGGCTCGCGTGATGCATCCAACAAGCCGGTAGGCTTCGATGTGGACTACTGCAACGATCTGGCGAAAGTGCTCGGAGTCGATGCCGAAATCGTTGAAACCCCCTTCCCTGACCGTATCCCGGCGCTGGTCTCCGGCCGTGCCGACGTGATCGTGGCCTCTACCTCGGACACCCTGGAACGTGCAAAAACCGTTGGCCTGAGCATCCCTTACTTCGCCTTCCAGATGGTGGTGCTGACCCGCGACGATACCGGCATCAACAACTTCGACGATCTCAAGGGCAAGGCCGTGGGCAATACCAGCGGCACCTATGAAGCCATCGCCCTGGAAAAAGACGTGAAGAGCTGGGGCAGCGGATCGTTCCGTGCCTATCAGTCGCAAAACGACACCCTGCTGGCCGTTGCCCAGGGCCATATCGAAGCCACCGTCGTCACCAACACCGTGGCCGCTGCGACCATTAAGTCTGGCAAGTACAAAAACCTGAAAGTCGCCGGCAACGCACCTTACGTGGTTGATTACGTGTCCCTGGGCGCCAAGCGCAGCGAGTACGGCCTGCTCAATTACCTGAACCTGTTCGTCAACCAGCAAGTACGCACCGGTCGCTACAAGGATCTGTGGGTCAAGTGGGTCGGCACCGAGATTCCACCGGCTGATCTGACCGTACCTCACGTTTACTACTGAGGTATCCAGCATGTCCGGGATAACTTCTCTCTGCGGTCGCAGCCTGGTTGATGGCGCAGCGGTCGGCCCACTGCTCTACGCCGATGTCGGCCTGAGTTTCTGGGGCGGCGTCGACCCGTTCAGCGGTGAGGTGATCGACCGTCACCACCCGCTCAGTGGCGAATGCCTGGCGGGCCGGGTGCTGGCGATCCCCAGCGGGCGCGGCTCCTGCACCGGTAGCAGCGTGCTGATGGAACTGATCAGCAATGGTCATGCCCCCGCAGCCCTGGTGCTGGCTGAGGCCGATGAGATTCTGACCCTTGGCGTGCTGGTCGCCCAGACCCTGTTCGAACGCTCCCTGCCGGTGCTCTGCATCGGCAGCGAAGCCTTTGCCGGCTTGCAGCGCAAGGCGTTCGCCAGTGTCGACGGCACACACCTGAGCCTGTTTGATACAGCGCCTGACGACACCGCACCAACATCGATCAGCGATACCCCCACTGCAGACCCAGGCACCGGAATCGAGCTGACCGAGCACGATAGGGCACTGCTCGATGGCAGCTACGGCAAGGCCGCCCAGGTCGCGATGCAAATCGTTTTGCGCATGGCGCAATTGCAAGGGGCCGCACAACTGATCGACATCACCCAGGCGCATATCGACGGCTGCATCTATACCGGGCCTGCGAGCCTGCGCTTTGCCCAACAACTGGTTGAATGGGGCGCCCGGGTCCGGGTGCCCACTACCCTCAATTCGATTTCCGTAGACCAGCGCCGCTGGCGTGAACTGGGTATCGACCCTGTGCTCGGCGTACCGGCCAGTGCTCTGGGCGATGCCTACATGGCCATGGGTGCACAGCTGAGTTTCACCTGCGCGCCTTATCTGCTGGACAGCGCGCCCAAGGCGGGTGAGCAGATCGTCTGGGCAGAGTCCAACGCGGTGGTGTACGCCAACAGCGTGCTCGGCGCACGCACACTCAAATACCCTGATTATCTGGATATCTGCATTGCCCTCACCGGCCGTGCGCCGTTGATTGGCTGCCATCTGGAGAGTCAGCGCAAAGCCCGTTTACACGTTCAGGTGCCGCAACTGGCTGACCTCGACGACGCCTTTTATCCCCTGCTCGGCTACCACATCGGTGCCCTGGCCGGGAGCCATATCCCGCTGGTGTCGGGGCTGGAACACCATCACCCGGACCGGGACGATCTCAAGGCATTCGGTGCGGCTTTTGCCACCACCAGCGCGGCGCCTTTGTTCCATATTGCCGGGGTAACACCTGAAGCGCTGAATCCGGCACAGGTCCTGGATCAAGACCTGGCGGTGATCAAGATCAATGTGCAGGACCTGCTGCTCAGCTGGCAGGAACTCAACAGTGCCCGTGATTCCAGGGTGGATGTGGTCTCCTTGGGCAACCCGCACTTTTCCCTGACCGAGTTCGCTCATTTGGCGCGCCTGTGCCAGGGCCGGCATCGCCACCCTGATGTGGTACTGGCGATCACCTGTGGCCGTGCCGTACTGGAGCAGGCACGCAACGCCGGGCATATCGCCGTACTCGAAGCCTTCGGCGTCACGCTGGTCACTGATACCTGCTGGTGCATGCTGGGTGAGCCGGTGATCCCGCCGTCCGCCAGGAACCTGATGACCAACTCGGGCAAATACGCCCACTACGCACCCGGCCTTGTGGGGCGCAAGGTTCACTTCGCCAGCCTCGCCGAGTGTGTGGATGCGGCGTGCAGCGCCACGGCCAGCGGTCGCTTGCCGCTGTGGCTGCAAACCGCTGCCTCACTGGAGAACTACGCCCATGTTTGACTACACCTTCCAATGGCGATCGGCAATGCGCGCTTTGCCGGACATGCTCGCAGGTGCCCTGGTCACTTTTGAGACCGCTGCACTGTCGATGATCTTCGGCGTAGTGATCGCCCTGGCGCTGACCGTGATGCGCGAAACCAGGAACCCGTGGTTGCGCGGCATCGGCAATACCTGGGTATCCATTGCCCGCAACACCCCGTCGCTGTTTCAAATCTATATTTTGTACTTCGGCCTGGGCTCCATGGGCCTGCATGTCAGTTCATGGGTGGCCCTGCTGGCCGGGATCACGTTCAACAACGCCGGCTACCTGGCCGAAAACTTTCGTGGCGGCCTCAAAGCCGTGCCCGAAACCCAGGTCCGTGCTGCTCGCTCGCTGGGCATGAGTGCATTCCAGACCTACCGCATGATCGTCGTCCCGCAGCTGCTGCGCATTGTGTTCTACCCGCTGACCAACCAGATGGTCTGGGCCGTACTGATGACGTCCCTGGGCGTGATCGTGGGCCTGAACAATGACCTCACCGGCGTGACCCAGGACTACAACGTCAAAACGTTCCGCACCTTCGAATACTTCGCCATGGCCGCGGTGCTGTATTACCTGATTGCCAAAGCAATCGTTGCAGTAGCCCGGCTGTTGGCCTGGCGACTGTTTCGTTACTGAGGACTGACCCATGTTTTCAACCAGTTTTACCTGGAACGACTTTTTGTTTTTGCTGGACGGGGCCTGGGTCACCCTGCAACTGACCACCTGGGCGATTTTGCTGGGTACTGTTGCAGGACTGCTGTTCGGCCTGATGCGCGCTTTGCTGCCGCGGGCCAGTCTGCCGCTGGCCTGGGTGCTGGACGTGTTTCGCAGCGTACCGTTGCTGATCCAGTTTGTGCTGTTCAACTCGCTCAAGAGCATTGTCGGCCTGAACATCAGCGCCTTCACCGTCGGCTGCATCGTGCTTGGGGTCTACGCTGCCGCGTACTTCACCGAGATCGTGCGCAGTGGCGTGCTCGCCGTGCCATTTACCACACGCCGGGCCAGTCGCTCCCTGGGCCTGAGCTACTTGCAGGACCTGCGCTATATCGTGCTGCCCATCGCCATGCGAGTGGCCTTCCCCGGCTGGCTCAACCTGGTGCTCAGTGTGATGAAGGACACCGCCCTGGTGATGTGGATCGGCATTGTTGAATTGTTGCGTGCCTCGCAAATCGTCGTCACCCGCATCCAGGAACCGATGCTGGTGCTGTGCATCGCAGGCCTTATCTATTACGTCATGAGCCTGGTGGTTGCCCGCCTTGGCGCTCGCCTGGAAAAAAGGTGGCAAGAAAATGATTGAGATCGTCAACGTACACAAATCCTTCGGCGACCTTGAAGTGGTCAAGGGCGTTAGCCTGACCGTGAACAAGGGCGAAGTGGTTTCAATTATCGGCGGCTCCGGCTCCGGCAAGTCGACCCTGCTGATGTGCATCAACGGTCTGGAACCGATCCAGAAGGGCCACATTCGCGTCGACGGCATCGAAGTCCATGACCGCGCCACTAACCTCAACCACCTGCGGCAGAAAATCGGCATCGTGTTCCAGCAATGGAACGCCTTCCCGCACCTCACCGTGCTCGAAAACGTGATGCTTGCACCGCGCAAGGTGCTCGGCAAAAGCAAGGCCGAAGCCGAGGCCCTGGCGGTGCAGCAACTGACCCATGTGGGCCTTGGCGACAAGCTCAAGGCATTCCCCGGCAAGCTGTCCGGCGGTCAGCAACAGCGCATGGCCATTGCCCGTGCCCTGGCCATGTCGCCGGACTACATGCTGTTTGACGAAGCCACCTCGGCCCTCGACCCGCAACTGGTCGGCGAAGTGCTGGACACCATGCGCATGCTCGCCGAAGACGGCATGACCATGGTCCTGGTGACCCACGAAATCCGTTTTGCGCGGGATGTATCCGACCGTGTGGCGTTCTTTCGCAACGGCCTGGTGCACGAAATCGGCTCCCCCGATCAAGTCATCGGCAACCCGGTGCACGCGGAAACGGCGGCCTTCCTCAAGTCGGTCAAATAACCCCCAGTCACTGTGGGCGCGGGCATGCTCGCGACAAGGCCCACCTCAACACAACAGGAGCAAGCCATGCGGTCATCGAAAATCGTTCATGTGGTCAGTTGTCACGCCGAGGGAGAGGTCGGCGACGTGATTGTAGGTGGCGTGGCCCCGCCGCCGGGTGCCACCGTGTGGGAACAGTCGCGGTGGATTGCCCAGGACGAAACCCTGCGCAACTTCGTCCTCAACGAACCCCGTGGCGGCGTGTTCCGCCACGTCAACCTGCTGGTTCCGGCCAAGGATCCACGGGCACAAATGGCCTGGATCATCATGGAGCCGGCCGACACGCCGCCGATGTCGGGCTCCAACTCGATATGCGTCTCCACGGTGTTGCTCGACAGCGGCATTTTGCCGATGACCGAACCGCAAACCCGACTGGTGCTCGAAGCCCCGGGCGGACTGATCGAAGCCGTGGCCGATTGCCGGGACGGCAAGGTGCAACGGGTCGAGATCAAGAACGTACCGTCATTCGCGGACCGTCTGGATGCCTGGATCGAAGTTGAAGGCCTTGGCTCGCTCAAGGTCGACACCGCCTATGGCGGCGACAGTTTCGTGCTCGCCGATGCCCGGGAACTGGGGTTTTCGATCAGCCCGGACGAAGCGAAAGACATCGTTGAAATCGGCTTGAAAATCACCCGTGCGGCCAACGAGCAATTGGGCTTCGTCCACCCGCTGAACCCCGACTGGTCGCATATCTCCTTTTGCCAGATTGCAGCCCCCGTGGAGTACCAGAACGGGATTGCCAGTGGGGCCAACGCGGTGGTGATCCGTCCGGGCAAGATCGATCGTTCGCCCTGCGGCACCGGCTGCTCGGCGCGCATGGCGGTATTGCAGGCCAAGGGCGTGCTCAAGGTGGGTGATCGCTTTATCGGGCGCTCGATCATCGGTTCCGAGTTCCATTGCCGCATCGACTCCATGACCGAAGTCGCCGGACGCACCGCGATCTACCCGTGCATCTCTGGCCGGGCCTGGATCACCGGCACCCATCAGTTACTGCTGGACCCAAGCGACCCGTGGCCACAGGGCTATCGCCTGTCGGATACCTGGCCGGGTGCCTAACCCCCCCCACAGCGCTGATACGAAGGCCTTTTTTTGAATTTAATCGTATACGAAATACCATCAATGTAACCGGAGGCAATAAACAATGAGCAAGCGCATCAACTGGAGTGGCGTCTTCCCTGCGGTGACCACTCAATTCAACGATGACTTCACCATCAACCTGGACAAGACCCATCAGGTGATTTCCAACGTTATTCGCGACGGCGTCTCGGGGCTGGTGGTGTGCGGATCGGTGGGGGAAAACACCTCGTTGACCGCTGAAGAAAAAATCGCCGTGACCGAAGTCGCGGTGGATGCCTCTCGCGGTCGTGTACCGGTGATCTGTGGCGTGGCCGAGTTCACCAGCGTGCAAGCCGCCAAGGTAGCCAATGCCGTGCGCAAGGTCGGGGTTGACGGGGTGATGTTGATGCCCGCGCTGGTCTACGGCTCAAAGCCTTTTGAAACGGCCGAACATTATCGTTACGTGGCCAAAAACGCCGACGTACCGCTGATGGTCTACAACAACCCGCCGATCTACAAAAATGACGTCACCCCAGAAATCCTGATTTCCCTGGCCGATTGCGACAACGTGGTGTGCTTCAAGGACTCTTCGGGCGACACCCGGCGCTTTATCGACATTCGCAATGAAGTCGGCGACCGTTTTGTGCTGTTTGCTGGTCTGGACGACGTGGTGCTCGAAAGCATCGCCGTGGGTGCCGAGGGTTGGGTATCGGGCATGTCCAACGTATTCCCCAAAGAAGGCGAAACCATCTTCCGCCTGGCCAAGGCCGGGCGTTTTGCCGAGGCCATGCCGATCTATGAGTGGTTGATGCCGATTTTGCACCTGGACGCCCGCGCCGACCTGGTGCAGTGCATCAAGTTGTGTGAGGCCATTGCCGGTCGCGGCAGCGCCCTGACCCGCCCACCGCGCCTGGCCTTGCCCCGGGAAGACCGTGAATTTGTCGAGCTGATCATGGCCAAGGCCCTGGCCAACCGTCCGCAGTTGCCCGATGTCGGTTTGTAGCCGGTGAGGCGTTCGTAGTCGCTGTCGAGTAGAACGAGGCTGCGATCGGCGGTGTAGCGGTCGTAAACCGGCGCACGGGGTATGCCTGACTAACCGTGGGAACCGATTTTACGACGGCTACGTCGGGGTGCCGCATCACGCCGATCGCAGCCTCGCACGGCTCGTCAGCGACTACAGATTCGTCACCAACTCCGTGCTGAAGTCGCTGCGATCGAGAGGGTTTCACCGCCCGCACAATGTCCTTAATTCAACAATGCCCGCAGATCGTTGTACAACGCCTGCGGGATCTGCACCCCTTCCACCTGGCTTCGCGCCCGCGCATCGTAACGGCGTTGCGACGGCAAACGGGCGCCCTGCCCTTCGATACTCTCAAACAACACTTCTGCCCGTGCCAGATGCTGATCAGTTGCAGCCCCCAGAAAGCGCTGCGGATCGAACGCGATAATCAACTCGCCATGGTATGGCGACGACTTGCTGCCCGCGTCGTAAGCCAAGGATTCGGCACTGGTCAAATCACCGATCAAGGGACCGGCAATCAATTCCACCATCGCGGCCAGCGCCGAGCCCTTGTGCCCGCCGAACGTCAGCATCGCGCCCGTATCCAGCACGACATTGGCGTCGGTGCTCGGCAACCCCTGAGCGTCAACCCCCCAGCCTTCAGGTATCGACTTGCCTGCCCGGCGATGCAACTCGATGTCGCCACGGGCAATCGCACTGGTGGCAAAGTCAAAGACAAAAGGATCACGCCCCGCCCGTGGCCAGCCAAACGCAATCGGGTTGGTGCCAAAGACCGGCTGGCTGCCGCCGGCTGGCGCAACCCAGGCATGACTCGGGTTGCAGGCCAATGCCACCAGACCGGCCGCCGTCAATTGTTCGATCTCTACCCACAATGCCGAAAAATGCACACACCGATTGATCGCCAACGCCGCAATACCGTTAGCCCGGGTTTTGTCCTGCAGTATCGGCAAACCCGCCTGGAAGGCCAGCTGGGAAAAACCGCCCCCCGCATCCACCCGCACAATCGAAGGCGCCTGATCGATCACCTGGGGCACGGCGTCGGCCGAGACCTTGCCCGCGCGCAGCGAATTGACACAGCCCAGCACCCGGAACAAGCCGTGGGAGGCGCAACCATCACGCTCCCCGGCCAGCACCGTTTCACTCACCGCGCGGGCATGGGCCGGATTGAAACCGTTATGCAACAAGATCGATTCGGCCAGCTCGTAAGCCTGGGCCAGGGTCAGTCGGATCATGATCAGCTCCTTGAACAGACCTTACAGACTGGACCATGACAGGCTCCACGGCTTGATCGGTTCAAGCCGGTTGCATGACGAATTCAGCACAGCTCAGGGTTGCTGCCGGGCGCAGCCTTCGTTCCTCCTCAACTACTGGCATACACCGTGATACAGAGATCAATCCCCAATATCTGCATACGCGCCAGCATGTCGATCGAAATCGGGTGGCTTACGCTACGCGGTACATCACCGCTTTCGTAACCAATATCCAGGGTCCTTTTTGAACAGGCTTGCCACGCTGGCTCCATCGATTGCGGGAGGTGTTCAATCGCATTCAGCAAGGCCTGGATGCTCTCCTGCGGGGTGAAGTAACTCCCGTCAGGGCCAAAGGCTTCAAAGTGCGCCTGATACCCGGACTCGTCACGCCCGATATGCAAACAACTGACGCACCCATCGGCCTCAGACTGCCCAATCAACGCCGCAGCCAACAAACCCAAATCAATCGGCGCAGCCAGTAGCAGGTCGGTATTGATGTAGTGCACGGTATTTTCAGCATCGTCAGGCATTGGGCTATCCGCTTGTGAATCAGTATCCCGACATACTGCTGCATACAAACGCCCTCGCCAATCTCCCCTGGACTTACACCCTAAGCACTGAGCCGCAGCTCTTGCCCAATCTGGTGAAAGTGCCCGGCAATGGCCTCGATCAATGCAGCATCAGTGACCGGATCCAGCCCCGAGTAGGGTTGGCCGTGGTAGTTGCCGGTCCAGGTCAGTACCGCCTCGATGCTGGCGCTGTCCTGATACAGCCGGCGCATCTGCTGGCACTCCTGATCCTTGCTGTCGATTGCGCCCAGGGCATAGTGCAGCGCCAGCGCTGTGCCGTACTCCAGGGCGCTGCTGTCGATCCCGTGTTTTTTGGCCAGATCGATACTGCGAAAAATCCGCTCGTTGCGTTGCAGTTTACGCAGCGGGTCACGCCCTACACGGGCACAGGGATCCTTGAAGGAGGTGTTGCAACGCTCCAGAAAGGTAGCCGAAAAGCCGGCCACGGCGTCCGCCATATGGGGGTTTTCGGCCACCAGGGCCGGGCCGACAGCCTCGCCGATCAAGCGCCGGGCCAACGCACTCACACGGGGATCGCCCATGCCCTGCCCCAACCACGAATACCCGAGCAGGCTGGCGTACCAGGCAATGATCGCGTGGGGACCATTCCATAGCAGATTCTTGATCACCTGGGTCTGGGTGATGTCGTCCACCGTCTTCACCTGGCGCAATCGCTCAAGCAGGTTGCTGCACCGCTGCGCATACAGGGGCATGTCCGGCTCGCTGTTGAACAGGATCAGGTGCAACTGGCTCAGGGCGTTACTGGACTGGGCAAAAGGTCGAAAGCGACTGATCAGGCGCTCATATTCGGGCACCGGTGTGCGGGTTTCGGCCTTCGGGGTATCGACCTCGTCACTCAAGCTGTTCTGGAATATCTTCGACTTGATCCGCAACTGGCGCACCAGGGCTTCGTTGGACAATTTGGAGACGATGCGACTGACCACTGTCTCGACGAAATGGGTGTTGTCCAGAATCTGTTGGCACAGCTGGGGGGAAACCAGCAGTTCGAGTTGCGCCTGCACATGCCGGCGCACAAAGTCCGCACCGCCGACCTTGTTCAGCACGATCAGGATCGTCAACTCCCGACCCCGGCGTTCGTAGCGACGGATCAGGCCCTTGGCAATCACCCCCGCCTGCTTGCGGATCGCCGTTTCCGGAAGGCTCAACCCGACAATTTCCGCCACGTCGTACATCCGGATCACCGCTTCGGCGTCATCCATGTCGATCATGCTGAGGTTGTCGATGGTCTGGTCGAAGGACGTGGCGGTGTAGCGCACGCTGAAGCGGCCAAACGCCTGGATGGTCTCGCGCAGCATCCGCGAGCGGGTGGCGGCGATGATCTCGCAGGGGCGCGTGTAGCCATCCCAGTGGGAGAAAATTTGCGTCAGGTAGCCACCTCCCATCGCGCCAAAACCATGAATCCCGGCACTGAACTGGTTGAGTGTCGGCGGGAAGCTCTCGGTCAGCGCCGGGGTGCCCAGGTCGGGCATGCACTCATTCAGGTCACCCAGAAAACCGTGCATGGTCTGGTACGCCATGAGTGCTCCGGCCTTGACCTCGGGTGCCGGAGGCTTGATGTCTTCGATCAGGATCGGCTGCCCGTCGGCGCGGATCGCCGACAGCAGGCCGTTTTCCGAATCCTCCAGCATCAGGCAATGCTGTGGCAGGCAATTCAGGGCACTGGCCGCCTTGAGGAATATCTCGGGGTGGGGTTTGCCCTGGCTAACTTCATCGCCACACACCGTGACGTCGAAATACTTGAGCACGTTGGCATTGATCAGGTATTCCTCGGCGATGGCCCGGCGACTCGACGTGGCCACGGCCATGGTCAGACCGTACTTGCGCAAACGCTCCAGCACTTCCAGCAGGCCGTCCTTGATCGGCACGCCCTGATTGCGCACATGGGCCAGTTCAAGCTCATCGGCACGCTGGCGGACTTGCGCATACGGGAAGTCTTCGCCGTGATTGGCCTTGGCCAGCGCCTCGGCTTTTTTGGCGCTCAAGCCCAGTGACCCCATCAGTGTTTCTTCACTGAGCGGCGTGCCGTGAATCTCGAGGGCTGCCTGTTTGAGGGTTTTAAAGCGCAAGCGCTCGGTGTCAAACATGGTGCCGTCCATATCGAAGATGGCACTGAAAATTCGTTTACCCTGAAAATAAATCATGAGCACAGCTCCTTGTAAGGCGAGGCTTTTGGCTTCGCTCGCTGAAACGCTTCGGATCAAAAAGTGGTTTCAAATACAAATGCCGGGCAGCAGGACGCACCATTGAAAGCGGGGCGTGAGCGCACCGGAACGGCGAGTGGTCAGCAATAATCAGGTGGGGGGACGTAACAATGGCGCCAGTTGGCGCAGTTGCCCGGAAAGCAGGGCCTGAGCAGAGGTAATGCGGTGTGTGCAAGAAGGCGGGAAACAAACCCTGTGACTGCATGACTGCAGCATTTGACGTGAGGCCCACAACTCGCAATCAGGGATGCGAAGTGTGAGCCGAACCGGCGATTGATACGTGTGATTCCATCCATAAGGGCGTTGAAATTTCCTGTAATGCGATTGGATACCTTTTTAGCTATAACCCATGTAGCGCGTCTAAATCAAGGTTGGCGTCAGCTCGCAAGGATGGCTGATGCCATTGCGAGCCCCTCTGCGCCTGCTCCACGATTGCCTCACTAAAAATTGATTTCGCTGTCTGAAATAACCGTGATGGTGCCTCTGTACGTGCTGCCCGAATGATCATTGAGCATGCTTTGCATCTGATCCTGGGGCACTTCAAAGTGCAGTTTCGCTTGACCGTTATCTACGTAGTAGCTGGGGGAATAGACGGCAGGCGTGGTGCTTAGCAGTTGGCGGTTCACCGGTTGATCCGAGGCGTCGCGCAAGCCATTTGGCAGTGTCAATCGAGTTTCGACTACCACCGTGTGACCCGTTGGGTTTCGTATCCCGCACAGGGTGCCCACCAGGTATTCGCATTGCAGCGCCATGCTGAACGGGGTAGACGACGAGATGTTGAAACCCTGATCAGCCCAGAGCCTTTGCGGCCGACGCCCCTGGTTCAACCATTGCTGCCAGCCGCCGCCAGGTATCAGCTCAATACGACTGCTGTTGGCCGGAAACTGAAACCTGAGGGTGTGTTGAACGTCCAGGGTGAAATTGAGGGTGACACTGGTGTCGGTGGGGAGCAGATTGTCGCCGAAATCGAAGTCCCCGCCCGGCCCCACAGAATAGGTGATCGAGCCACGATAAGTGCCCGTTTCCATTCGCAGAGGATCAGGTGCGGTCATCAGGTACGACACGCTGATATTGGCCATTCGCAGATTGTCGATCTCATACGCCGGAGAAACGCCACAGGGCACGGGCTGCGGCGTAAACCAAAAGAAATTGCCGGCCGTGTAAGAAGGCCCCATCGCAGCCCCCCGCGGGCAAGCCGCTGGCGAACTCCAACCCCACTGGAACCCGCCCCAAAGATGGCTCTGAGCGGTAGTTGCACTGGATGTCGGTATGCCAGTCATCAGCCTGACGTCACGGGTCCAGTTGGTTCCAGCCAGGGCCGAAATGGAAAACTGCACCTGCGCCACCTGCCCACGGGAGCTGGTCACTTGAACGGGCCTCGGTTCGGCCGGGACCTTGAACATCGCACCGTCTCTGACATTGGCGTGGTTAGCCAGAATCGGTCTCTGTGAAATTGCATCGAGCCCAGTTAAACCGATGCTGAAGTAACCCCTGGGAATACATGTACCGGGGTAGATGGCGCAAATACCGGAATTAGGCGTGGTGTTTTTGAACTGGTTGACCTGAGGGTTGCCCGGATCGGGGTTGAAAACAGCAGTGATCTCAGCCGTCAATGCTTGAGCTTGGGGGGCAAAAAACACTGTTAGAAAGAGCAGAAACCCACACAATAAAAAGCTTGCCAATGCACCAGCGGGTGACTGCACTTTATTACATGTTTTCATGGTAGAAGACGCAAAATTTGCCGAAGGGCGACCATTCAGCTCGCGAATTAAATTATTGTCCACCATATTTTACCACAAATTATGTCAACATAAAAGACCCGGCTGTACGCTTCGGGCCTGGCAAATGCATCACAACGGTGCGTTTCTCAGCGGATCTGTATGATGGCGCGTTTGTTAAACAGGCATCACTGCCACGCCTGTCCATCGTTCAGGAGTTGTGCATGAAAAGGCTTTACCGCACGTTCAACCAGACTGGGGCCGATCCGCGGTTGCGGTTCGGTTTGCTCAGCCTAGGCGTGCTGCTGGGCAGCGCCATGCCTGCGGCACACGCAGCCCGAACCGAACTGCCTGCCACTGCCGTCACCGCCGAGGATAACGGGGCTTACCAGGCAGACAACGCCTGGGTGGGTGGTTTTGAAGCGGCGCCATTGCTCGACACCCCCGCAGCGATCTCGGTGTTTACCGATGCGTTGATTGAAGATCAACAAGCCCGCCTGCTCAGTGATGTGCTGAAAAATGATGCCTCCGTGGGCGAGAGTTATGCCCCGGTCGGCTATTACGAGAATTTCGTGGTGCGCGGTTTCTCGCTCAATTCGGCCAGCAGCTACAAGATCAATGGCCGCACCATCACCGGCGAGCAAAATGTCGGGCTGGAAAACAAGCAGCAGGTGGAGTTGCTCAAAGGGCTTTCGGGCTTGCAAAGCGGGGTTTCGGAGCCCGGCGGTGTGGTCAATTACGTGACCAAGCGCGCAGCCGATGTGCGTTCGGTCACTGTCTCGACCGACGACCGCGGCAGCGGTTATCTGGCCGCCGATGTGGGTGGTTGGTTCGGCAGCGAACAGCAGTTCGGCCTGCGCGCCAACGTCGCCCACGAAGATATTCACTCCTGGGTCGAACACGCCAATGGCCAGCGTGATTTTGCATCCGTGGCATTCGACTGGAACATCAGCCCCGATGCGCTGCTGCAACTGGACGTGGAGTATCAAAACAAGGAACAGCGTTCGGTTCCGGGCTATCAATTGCTCGGCGGCACCGAGCTGCCGCACCACGCCTCCCCGAAAAAACTGCTGGCACACCAGAGCGGCTCCAAGCCGGTGACCATTGACTCGCTCAATATCAACGGCAACTTTGAGTACCGCTTCAGTGACAGCTGGAAGGGTAGCCTCAGTGCATCGCGCAGCAAGGTGGTGATTGACGATTACAGTTCGTTTGCCTGGGGCTGCTATGGCTCCGCCAGTTGCTCCAGCGCGCCAGTACCCAATTACTTCAGCCCTGAAGGCAATTACGACATCTATGACTTCCGAAGCCCCGACGATACCCGGCGCAACGATGAAGTTCAGGCGGCACTTAGCGGCAAGTTTGATACCGCCAGCATCGGCCACGAGCTGACAGTGGGCACCAGTGCCTTTCGACGCGTGGTCGATCAGCGCGAGTTGATCAACGAAATGATCGGCACCGGCAATATTGATAGCGAACCGGAGCAATTTGCGCGCTACCAGGGTCCCGTCAAAGACAGCTATCGCCGCCTGGACAGTCGCCAGTACGAGGTGTTTTTCAATGACCTGATCAGCTTTAACGAGCAGTGGCAGACCATGATCGGCGGGCGCGAAGTGCGTCTGGACGAAAGGACTTTCGACAGCAATGGCGACACCACCCGGCACACCCAGCGCTATGAGTTCCTGCCCCAGGCCGCGCTGATCTACAAACCGGTGCAAAACATGACGCTGTATACGCGCTACAGCAAGGGCCTGTCCCTGGGCGGCGCGGCGCCGTGGTTTGCGACTAATTCCCCTGAAATCCTGCCACCCACCGTATCGCGGCAGATCGAAGCCGGGATCAAGTATGACTGGCAGCGCATCAGCCTGAGCGCCACGCTGTTTCAGATCCGCCAGGCATACCAGTACTCCGAGCCCCAGAGCGACGGCTCATTCATCTTCGTACAACAGGGGCAACAAAAGAACACCGGGCTGGAGCTGGCAGCCAACGGCTGGGCCAGCGAACGCCTGCAGGTGGGTGCGAGTGTGGCGGCGATCCGGTCAAGGGTCACGGGTAGCGGGACACCGGACTATGAGGGCCATCAAACCATCAACGTCCCTACCCTGCGCGCCAGCCTTCATGGTGATTACGCCCTGCCCTGGATCGATGGCCTGGCACTGCTCGGCGGCGTTCAATACAGCGGCAAGAAATACGCCAGCCAATTGGGTCAGACCCAGGCTGATGCTTACGCCATTTTCAATATCGGCAGCCGCTACAGCACCCGTATCGACGGTTACGACACCGTCTTTCGCCTGACGGTCGATAACCTGTTCGACAAGCGCTACTGGCGGGATGTGGGGGAATACATGGGCGACAACTATGTGTTCCAGGGGGCGCCGTTGACGGCAAGACTGAGTGCTTCGATCAATTTCTAGGGTTGGTTTCGTTAGTCCCGGGCTTAGCCCCTGCCCGGCTTTTTGTAGGCGTTGACGAGTAGAACGAGGCTGCGATCGAGCGCGCAGCGGTCGCAAAACCAGTACACGCGGTTTGCCTGATTAACCGTGGAAGCCGACTTTACGACTGCTCCGCAGCCGGACGCAGCCTCGCACGGCTCGTCAGCGACTACAGATTCGTAGCCGCAACTACTCGCAACAACATTAAGCAAAATTTAATTGATAGCCCCCTAACAAAAAGCGCAGGCTAGAGGGCTTGGTTACGCTTTGTATCATTCCGGATGATATTGATCTTCGCTGGGTTCGATTCGTTCCCCGGCACGCGCGCCAGCATTATCCGCCCATCTCAATAGATTGGCGGACTCCCCCTCATGGAACAGTCACTTAAACATTTGCGCTTCCCACTCGCGGCTTTGGCCATCGTGGTGATGAGTGCATGCGGCAAAACCCCGGACGCGACTGCTCCTGCTCCCGCTGCAAAAGTCAGTGTGGCCAAGGTGCTTGAACAGCCGGTCAATGAATGGGACGAGTTCACCGGTCGCCTTGAAGCTCCGGAAACAGTCGAAATACGTCCACGCGTGTCGGGCCAGATTGATCAGGTCGCCTTTAACGAGGGCGCCCTGGTGAAAAAGGGCGACCTGCTGTTCCAGATCGACCCTCGCCCCTTCCAGGCTGAAGTCCGCCGCCTTGAAGCCGAAGTGCAACAAGCCCGCGCCAACGCCACCCGCACCGAAAATGAAGCCCAGCGCGGTGAGCGCCTGCGCCAGAGCAATGCGATCTCCGCTGAACTGGCCGACTCACGCAGCACCGCAGCCCAGGCTGCACGTGCCGGTGTCGCTGCCATCCAGGCGCAACTGGACCTGGCAAAGCTCAACCTGAGCTTTACCCGCGTAACCTCGCCAATCAGTGGCCGCGTCAGCCGTGCCGACATCACCGCGGGCAACATCGTCACCGCTGATGTCACGCCACTGACCAGCGTGGTGTCTACCGACAAGGTGTACGCCTACTTCGATGCCGACGAGCGCGTGTTCCTCAAATACAACCAGCTTGCCCGTCAGGGTCAACGCGGCCAGAGCACCCCGGTCTATCTCGGCCTGTCCAACGAAGACGGCAACCCGCACCTGGGCCAGATGAACTTCGTCGACAACCAGGTCAACCCGCAGACGGGCACCATCCGTGGTCGCGCGGTGTTCGACAACGCCGACGGCAACTTCACGCCAGGGCTGTATGCACGCCTCAAGCTGGTAGGCAGCGGCACCTACTCCGCCGTGCTGATCAATGAAGAAGCAGTCGGTACCGACCTGGGCAAAAAGTTCGTGCTGGTGATGGGAGCCGACAACAAGTCGGTCTACCGTGCCGTGGATCTGGGTCCGAAAATCGAAGGCTTGCGCATTGTTCGCAGCGGCCTGAGCAAGGACGACACGATCATCGTCAAGGGCTTGCAGAAAGTGCGCCCCGGTTCGCCGGTAGCCCCTGAAGTGATCCCGATGGCCAACGAGCAGACCCTCGCCGCTCTGGCACAACAACGACAAGCCCTGGAAGCCAGCAACCTGCCTCAAATCAAGCCCGCCCCTGGCGCGCCGAAGTTGGCCAGTGTCGCGACTCCTCGCGGTTAAGGGACGATAACTCCGATGAATTTTTCCCAGTTCTTCATTCAGCGGCCGATTTTCGCCGCTGTGCTTTCCTTGCTGATTTTGATTGCGGGCGGCATTTCGCTGTTCCAGTTGCCGATCAGTGAATACCCGGAAGTGGTCCCGCCTACCGTTGTCGTGCGCGCCAACTTCCCCGGCGCCAACCCCAAAGTGATCGGCGAAACCGTCGCTGCGCCACTGGAGCAGGCCATCACCGGTGTTGAAAACATGCTGTACATGTCTTCGCAGTCCACCGCTGACGGCAAGATCACCCTGACCATCACCTTTGCCCTG
Source organism: Pseudomonas sp. ML2-2023-3 (assembly GCF_037055275.1). NCBI lineage: Bacteria > Pseudomonadati > Pseudomonadota > Gammaproteobacteria > Pseudomonadales > Pseudomonadaceae > Pseudomonas > Pseudomonas sp. ML2-2023-3. The sequence continues at coordinate 3,128,736 of NZ_CP146343.1, read as the reverse complement.
GGCACTGACCTGGACAACGCCCAGGTGCAGGTGCAAAACCGGGTGACCCGCACCCAGCCCAAGCTGCCCGAGGAAGTGACGCGCATCGGTATTACGGTGGACAAGGCATCGCCCGACCTGACCATGGTTGTGCACTTGACCTCACCGGACCAGCGCTACGACATGCTGTACCTGTCCAACTACGCCATCCTCAACATCAAGGATGAACTGGCGCGGCTCAACGGTATCGGCGATGTGCAGATGTTCGGCATGGGTGACTACTCGCTGCGGGTATGGCTTGATCCCAACAAAACCGCGTCGCGCAACCTGACCGCCACCGATGTGGTGACGGCCATCCGCGAACAGAACCGTCAGGTCGCCGCCGGTGCCCTGGGTGCTCCGCCTGCCCCCAATGCGTCCAGCTTCCAGCTGTCGGTCAACACCCAGGGCCGTCTGGTCACTGAAGAAGAGTTCGAAAACATCATCATCCGCGCAGGGGATGATGGCCAGATCACTCGCCTCAAAGACATTGCCAGGATCGAACTGGGCTCCAGCCAGTACGCGCTGCGCTCGCTGCTGAACAACCAGCCGGCGGTGGCGATCCCGATCTTCCAGCGCCCCGGCTCCAATGCGATCCAGATCTCCAATGACGTTCGCGCCAAGATGGCCGAGCTGAAGAAGGGCTTCCCCGAAGGCATGGACTTCGACATTGTCTACGACCCGACGATCTTCGTTCGTGGTTCGATTGAGGCGGTGGTCCATACCCTGTTTGAAGCACTGATCCTGGTTGTACTGGTTGTTATCCTGTTTCTGCAAACCTGGCGCGCTTCGATTATCCCGCTGGTCGCTGTGCCTGTATCGCTGATCGGTACGTTCGCAGTGATGCACATGTTTGGCTTTTCGCTCAACGCGTTGTCGCTGTTCGGTCTGGTACTAGCCATCGGGATCGTGGTGGACGATGCGATTGTGGTGGTGGAAAACGTCGAGCGAAATATCGAGCTGGGGCTCAACCCCGTGGACGCTACCAAGCGGGCCATGCGCGAAGTGACCGGCCCGATCATCGCCACTGCCCTGGTGCTGTGCGCGGTGTTTATTCCGGCTGCATTTATCTCGGGCCTGACCGGCCAGTTCTATAAGCAGTTCGCCCTGACCATTGCCATTTCCACAGTCATCTCGGCCTTTAACTCGCTGACGCTGTCCCCGGCACTGGCCGCGGTATTGCTCAAAGGGCATCACGCACCCAAAGACCGCTTTACC